>NZ_CP076563.1:0-1879219 GCF_044357945.1 Christensenella sp. MSJ-20 | reverse complement strand
ACCCCGTCGTTCGGGACGCTGTGATGGAACTGCTCTCCCGGGATGGGCTGATCCTGGGGGTATGCAACGGCTTCCAAGCCCTCATCAAAACCGGGCTGATCCCCTATGGTGAAATTCGGGAGACGGGAGAGGAGGACCCCACCCTCACCTTCAATACCATTGGACGGCATGTCTCCCGGATGGCGCGGGTTCGGGTCACCTCCACCCTATCCCCTTGGATGGCCTCTTTTACGCCGGGGGAAGTGCAATCGGTGCCCCTCAGCCATGGCGAAGGCCGTCTGGCAGCCACCGAGGCGGATATCCGCCGGCTGTTCCAAAGCGGCCAAGTGTCCTATCAGTATGTGGATGAGGCCGGACAGCCCACCATGGACATCGCCCACAATCCCAACGGTTCCTTCTGCGCCGTGGAGGGGTTGTGCAGTCCCGACGGCCATGTCATAGGCCGTATGGGCCATGCCGAGCGGCTGCTGGGCGGCTCCTGTAAAAACGTTCCCGGCAACCGAACCTACCAGATGTTCCAAAATGGAGTCAATTACTTCAAATAAGCGATACAGAAAGCCGCGGCGGTTGCCGCGGCTTTTTAGAATATGCTCAATCTTATTCTTCCTGTGCCAAGATTGTCCGGCCGGTTCTATCTGCGTCTATCGAATCTCCTGTTCCAGATGATCAAACTCCGGCGTGGAAAAGAACTCTCCCAGGGTGATGCCAAAACCATCGCAAAGTTTTTTGATATTCACAATCCCCGGATTCCGGCTTTCTCCATTTAAAATGCTTTTGACGGTGCTCTGAGGCACCGCCGAATATATCGCGATTCGATTTGGTGTAAATCCTTTCTCCTCACAAAGCTGAACGATTCGCCTCGCAACGGCTTGCTGGGTGTTCATTGGCATTCCTCCATTGTCATATTCGTAGGATATGCCATATACAAGTGGAATATTAGTGATATTTCACTAAAGCGTCCCTTGCGCTAATATAGTGATATATCACTATCCAGAGGTGTTTGCAGTGGACGAACAGACCTGTTGCTTTGTGGGGCATCGCCTCATTCCCAAGGAGAAACGCAGAGGAATTCGCAAAAAACTAGAATGGGCAATCTGTACTTTAATTGAACTCGGCGTTACCACCTTTCTAACGAGCGGCACGCTGGGGTTCGACATCATGGCCGCGGGAACGGTTTTGCGCTTAAAACGGGCGTTTCCTCACATTCGTTTGATTCTGGTCCTTCCCCAGGAAAACCAGATACGGCATTGGCGGGACAGCAGCATTGCCCACTATCGGCTGATACGGGAACACGCCGATGGCGTCATCTTTCTGCTTCGACAAAATGGCGCCGGCCATACCGAGGAGCGGATGCAATATCTGGCGGAACACAGCGACTGGTGCATCTGCTATCTCAGCAGAGAGGTGGGTGAAACCAGGAATACGGTAGAATACCTCAAAAGCCAGGCGATCCCCCTGGTAAATATCGCAAAAAAGCCGCTGTAACCAGCGGCTTTTTCTTGATCTCCTTACGCATGTAAAATCCGAAGACAGAGTTTTGGTTAAGCAGCCCATTCTACCCGTTAGATGAATTTTCCCAGAGCTCGGGCTTCCTCCAGCGCCGGATGTCCCAAAATGGCGCCCTTATCCCCACAACCGGGAGCCAGTACCACGCCCCGGTCTCTCCAATTAAGGCTCCCCTGGGTAATCAATCGATATACCTCTATCGCCCCAGCAAATTTTTCCCGCTCCTCAACGGCGCCGCATAGCAAAAGCGCTGATTCCTTAATTTGAAGAATTCCGCGTCCGGTATAGGCGCTGAGCCGATCAATGACTGCTTTTAATTGAGCGGTAAAATCATACCAATACAGAGGAGAAGCCAAAACGATGACCTCCGCCTCACGCAGGTAGGAATCCAACCGGCTGAAGTCATCCTCAAACACACAGGGCCTGTTCTGGCTAAAGCAGGCGTTGCAAGCCCTGCATCCGCCGATGTTCGCACGGCCTGCGGCAAACACATGCACCGCATGCCCTGCCTCCTTGGCCCCCTCAACAAATGCCGCCGCCAGAAGGTCGCTGTTGCCGCCTACCCGGGGACTTCCCGTCAAAACCAGTATCTTCTTTCCCATACCCGTCTCCCATCCAATTCATTTCCTCCTACTATATATACCCGTTTCTAAAACTCCCGTCAACAGAGAAGCCGCTGGCATCCCAGCGGCTTCTCTTGGCATTTACGCTATTTTCCCAGTTTCTCGTGCAGCAGACGGTTCACTGCGGCAGGATCCGCCTTGCCCCGGAGCTTCTTCATACAGTTGCCCACAAGAGCGCCAAAAGCTTTTTCCTTCCCTCCGAGATAATCCTGGACAATCTTCTGATTCTCCGCCAGGACTTCCTCCACCGCAGTCTCCAAAGCACCGGTATCGGTGACGATCAAAAGACCATTTTCCTCCACATAGCGTTTGGGGTCGGCTCCCGTCTGGAAGGCCGCCTCAAAGGCCTCCCGGGCCGCGGACCGGTTGACCTTGCCGTCCGCCAGGAGCCCGATGACATCCGCCAGCTTTTGGGGCTCCAATTCCACATCGGAAGCGTCCATGTCCGCGTTTTTAACAAGCCGCAGCAGATCTCCCATAATCCAGTTGGAGACCTCTTTTGGCTTACCGCACAGCGCCACCGTTCCCTCGAACAGCCGGGCTAAAGCAGCGGTACCGGTAATGATATCGGTATCGTATTCCGGCAAGCCGTATTCCGACCGATACCGGGCCTTTTTGGCTGCCGGCAGCTCCGGCAAGCTCTCTCGGATGTCCGCAAGATATGCCTCGGACAACTCCAGGGGCGGGATGTCCGGCTCGGGGAAATAACGGTAATCCTGGGCGTTCTCCTTGCTCCGCATGGCGAAGCTGGCGTCCTTGTTCTCGTCCCAGCGCCGGGTCTCCTGAACCACCTGCTTGCCGGACTCCAAAAGCTCGATCTGCCGTTTTGCCTCGTACTCGATAGCCCGGGCGATGGCCTTAAAGGAGTTCATGTTTTTCATCTCGGTGCGGACGCCATAGGCCTCCTGTCCCACCGGCCGTACCGAAAGGTTGACGTCCGCCCGCATGGAGCCCTCCTGCATCTTGCAGTCCGAAACTCCCAAATATTCCAGAATGGACTTCAGCCGGGTTAGATATTCGATAACCTCTTCCCCGCTCCGGAAATCCGGCTGGGTGACGATCTCAATGAGGGGCACGCCGCAACGGTTGTAATCGGCCAAAGAAGCATCGGAAAAGGCATCGTGGACCAGCTTGCCCGCGTCCTCCTCCATATGGATCTCCCGGATACCGATGGACTTTCCGCCGCCGATCTCCAAACTGCCATCCTGGCAGATGGGCAGATAGAGCTGGCTGATCTGATAGGCCTTGGGCAAATCGGGATAGAAATAATTCTTCCGGTCAAACCGGTTATACCGGCTGATCTCGCAATTAAGAGCCATGCCCGCCTTAACGGTGTACTCCACCACCTTTTCGTTGAGAACGGGAAGCACCCCCGGCATACCGGTACAGATGGGGCAGCACTGGGTGTTGGGCTCCCCGCCGAAGGCAGTGCTACATCCGCAGAAGATTTTGCTCTTGGTGGAAAGCTCTACATGGGTTTCCAGCCCAATGACGGTTTCATACTGCATGGCTCACGCCTCCTTTCTGGGAAACCGGGTATGGAAGTCCGTGACGGCCTGATAGCTTTCCCCTACCCCCAGAAGCATCCGATCGGAAAAAGCGGGCCCGATGAGCTGCATTCCAATGGGCAGGTTCAGATCGTCAAAACCGCAGGGCAAGGCCAGGCTGGGCAGGCCGCACAGGTTGATGGATACGGTGTAAATGTCCATCATACGGATCTTCAAAGGATCCTCCTGCTTCTGATTCATTAGCGGCGCAGTGATGGGGCTGGTGGGCGACAGGATCATGTCACACTTTTGGAGAGCGTCGTCAAACTCCCGCTTGATTACCGCGCGAACCTGCATGGCCCTCTTGTAATAGGCGTCGTAATAGCCGGAACTCAGTACAAAACTTCCCAGCATGATCCGCCGCTTCACCTCGGCGCCAAAGCCCTCCGTCCGAGAGCTGACGTAGAGGTCATAAAGATCCTGGTATTCTCGAGCCCGGTAACCATATTTAACCCCGTCAAATCGGGAGAGGTTGCTGCTTGCCTCGGCGGCGGACACGATGTAATAGGCGGGAATGGCGTAATCCACCGTGCGCATATCCAGATCTACAAGCGTGGCTCCCAGCTCTCGGAAAGTCTCCGCCGCATTTAATACGGCTTCCTTCACATGGGGTTCCAGGCCTTTATCAAAATAGGACACCGGTATGCCGATGCGCTTGCCGCGGATATTTCCATCCACCGGTACGGAAAAGTCCACTCCCACGTTGGTGCCATCCCGGCTGTCCTTGCCGGCGATCACGCCAAATAAAGCGCCAGCATCCCGGGCATTCCGAGCAATGGGGCCGATTTGATCCAGAGAACTGGCGTGGGCTACCAAGCCATACCGGGACACCGCCCCATAGGTTGGCTTTAAGCCGGTGGTGCCGCAAAAAGCGCAAGGTTGGCGGATGGAGCCGCCGGTATCAGAGCCAAGCGCGGCAAAAGCCGACCGGGCCGCCACTGCCGCAGCAGAACCGCCGGAGCTTCCCCCTGGCACCCGTTTCTTATCCCAAGGGTTTTTCACTGGGCCAAAATAGCTGGTTTCGTTGGTGCTGCCCATGGCAAACTCATCCAGGTTGGTTTTACCGATGACCACCACCCCTGCCGCCCGCAGCTTTTCCACCACGGTAGCGTCATAGGGGGAAACAAAATTCTCCAGCATTCGGCTGCCGCAGGTAAGCCGCCGGTTCTCCATGGCGATATTGTCCTTTACGGCGATGGGTACCCCAGCCAATGGGGACAGCTCCTCCCCCCGGCCCAGGGCCTCCTGTACCGCTTCCGCCTGACGGAGCGCACCTACCTCATCCACGGAAATATAGGCGTTATGTTCATCCCGTTTTGCGGCGTCCACCGCCGCACGGGCCGCTTCCACAGGGGAAATCTCCCCCGCCCGTATCCTCTGTCCCAAATCAAGGGCGCTATACTCCAAAATATCCATGGGTTTCCTCCCCTATTCCACTGTCCGGGGCACCCGGAAGCTGTCCTGGGCGGCGTCCGGCGCATTCTCCAAGATCCGCTCCCGTGGATAGCTCTCCCGCACCGTATCGGAGCGCATGGCGTTGACGATGGGCTGGGGATGGGTGATGGGTTCCACTCCATCCACATCCACCTCACCCAGTACCTCCACTTGGGCCAATACGTTGCTAAGATCCCGTTTCGCGGCCTCTCGCTCCTCACCGATGAGTTTAAGCCGGCTCAGTTCGGCCACGTAGTCGATGAGCGCATCATCTATGGTTACCGACATCCCGTATTCTCCTCCTTAGGGTTCCAGCCGGGATAGATCCCGCGGGAACATGGTGCAATACCGTACATTGGGCAGATTCAGCAGACGAGCACAGATGCGCTCCAGCCCCGCGCCTAACCCTCCATGGGGAGGCATGCCGTGCTTATGGATCATCAAAAAGGAGGTAAACTCCTCCGGATCCATGCCCAGACGGTGCATTTTGTCCACCTGCATATCGTAATCGTGAATCCTCTGACCTCCGGTGGTGATCTCCACTCCCCGGAACAACAGGTCAAAACTCAGCGTAAGGGAGGAATCCTCCGGGTCATCCATGGCATAGAAAGGCCGCTTCCGGGTGGGATAGTGGGTAACAAACACAAAATCGCTGCCCATCTCCTCCTTAAAATACCGCCCAATGAGAACCTCCTCCTCGGGCTCCAGATCAAACCGGGAACGGGTGGGATGCCCGTATTTCTCAGCCACCAACCGCTTGGCTTCATCGAATCGTACAAAGGGGATGGCGTCCACCCGAGGAATTTCGACCTTCAACTGCTCCACATACTCCCCATAGAGATCCGTCAGCGTCTGAAAGGCCGACCGCAACATAGCGGTCTCGGCATCCATAATATCGTAGAAGGAGTTTAAAAAGCCCATCTCAAAATCAACGCTGGTGTATTCATTGAGATGTCGGGAGGTGCTGTGCTTCTCCGCCCGGAACACCGGACCAATCTCAAACACCCGTTCATATACCCCCACCATGGTCTGTTTATAAAACTGGGGGCTTTGGGCCAAAAACGCCTTTTTCCCAAAGTAATCCAGCTGGAAGATATTGGCCCCCCCTTCAGCCCCCGCCGCTACGATCTTAGGGCTGTGGATCTCGGTAAATTCGTTCTCATAGAAAAACTCCCGGATCCCCCGCACAATGCCTTCCTGGATCTTAAAGATGGCCCGCTGCCCCTGATTCCGCAGGGAAACGGGGCGGTAGTTCAATAGAGCTTCTAAGGAGGTGTTCATCCGCCGCTTATTGGTCACCAGAGGCATGGGCTCCTTTGGATGGGACAACACCTGGACGGTCTCAGCGTGAATTTCCGCTCCATGCTGGGCCCGTTCCTCCGCTATCAGCTCTCCGGTAACGGCCACCGCGCATTCCTCAGCAATGTTTTCAGGCATCCGCTCCTTCTGGACAACGCACTGAAGAACCCCGTCATGGAGCCGAAGGATCAGAAAATTCACATCCCCCAATTCCCGAATAGAATGAACCATTCCCCGAACGGTAACGGTTTCACCTTTATGGCGCAATATCTCTGTAATGGATGGGCTCAGGGATCCTAGGGTCCCTTTCACAACGGTTTCCATGCTGCCGCACTCCTCTCGATCTTCTGGCTGACGCCCGGCTGATTCCAATAAAAAAGCACCGGGGAGAAAGATATTTCCGGGACGGGAAAAACTTCTCACGCGGTACCACCCAAATTTGCCGCTCACGCGGCCGCTTTCATGTGTAACGTACATCCTACGGGCGAAACTACTGGGCGAAAATCCGCCGTTTGCAACGCCGCTCGGGAGTGTTTTTCCCCTGCTGCTTCCGATGCACGCTCCCAGTCCATGGCGTGCAATCCCTTTGCGGGCATCTCAGGTTCCTCTCTCCGTCAACGCTTTGGGTTATTCTCTGCTGTTTTTAGGATTTTATACCAAGGCCCCCCCTTTGTCAAGGGAGGGCCCAGGCAAAAGGGCCGGAATCGACCCCCAGATTTTCATTGAAATAAGGAACCGTAAGATCCGCCTCCGTTTGTCCCCCGTTCCCTATTGCAGGGCCTTTGCTTCCCTCCTGGCCGCAGACGGGACGGTTCGCCTTTTCCTCACCGGCCGGGTCTTACAGTGATAGTATTCCTGCGCGTTGAAGTGACCGGGAATCAATCCAAGGGTCTCCGACAATTCCTCCACCGATCTGGCTCCGCACGCTTTGGCACACCGCAATAGAAGGTTGGCGCAGGCGCGCGCATCATCCAGGGCGTTGTGCGCATGGAATTCCCCCAATAAATCCATCATCTTGGAAAGACTATAGCTGGACAGCCCCGGTAAAGCCCGCCGGGCCGCCGCCACGGTACACAGTACCCGGACATCCGGGGGCTCTACCCCTTCCCGCTCCATAGCAGACTTCATTACTCCGGTGTCAAAAGCCGCGTTATGCGCCACCACCACCCGGCCGTCCAGCCGCTCCCGCAACAGGGCCATGGCCCCGTGGAGATCCATGGCACCGGCCACATCCTCCTCCTGGATGCCGTGGATCCGCACACAGCGATAGTCAAAGGCACAGCCCGGATTGATAAGGGTATAGTATTCATCCCAAATCCTGCCCTCCCGCACATCCACCAGCCCCACCGAACAGGCCGCCCAATGGACGGAGGCAGTGGCAGTTTCAAAATCCAGGGCCACAAAATCCATCATAACAAGGTCTCCTTCAGGGCGCATCCGCCCGTTTTCCATGCTCCTATCATACCTTCTGCCAGCCAGGATTTCAAACGGTTTCCCAGCAAAAGCGCGTTTTTGCCGGAATTTCTGCAAAAAGGCCTGGAAGAGGCAGTGCGCCACTTCCAGGCCTTTCCCATATCCAAAGATTTTTTTATGCAGCCGCTTCCTCCGCCAGGCTCTCCTCCTGGGATAGGGGCAGTATTTCTCCTCCATCGTGTTTGGTCAATAGGCTGACTCCCAGCGTCACCACAACCGATACCGCCATGGAGATGCAAGCCGTCATCGGAGCCTTGGCGCTGCCCAGCCATAAGGCCAGCACCAGGGATACCGCAAGGCTGGCGATTGCTCCCGCCCAGGCGCCGGCCTTGGTGCCCCGCCGGCCCACGATACCCATAAGATATGGCCCAAGGCAGAAGCCCGAAACCGTCCCCCAAGAAAAGGACATCATTTCCACGATAGAAGTCACCTTCCCCAGGGCGATGGCCAGGGATAGGCCGATGAAAACCACGCACAGGATCCGCATCAAAAGCTTGGCTCGGTCATCCGACATCTTGGGCCGGAATACCCCTTTGACCATGTCCACAGCGATGGCCGAGGAGGATACCATGACCAGCGATCCCAGAGTGGACATGGACGCCGCCAATACCAGCACCACGATGAAGGACATCACCAGGGTTGGCATGGATTGCTGGAGCATCTGCGGCACCACCATATCGAAGTTGGCGGAGCCGGTAGCGGGATCCACAGGAATCTGGTTGTTGAGAATTACCTTCCCAAAGGCGCCGGCCAGATATGCGCATCCTCCAATCAAGAGGGCGAAAAGGGTGGATACCGTAGTTCCTGTCTTCACCGCTTTTCGATCCTTAATGGCATAGAACTTTTGCACCATCTGCGGCAGGCCCCATACCCCGAAACTGGTCATCAACACCAGCCAGAGGAGATCCAAAGGATTGGCGCCCAAAAGGGTGGTGCCATTGGGATCGATGGTATGAAGCGCTTCCACCGCAGAGGACACGCCTCCCATATGGCGGAATAGGCAAAACATCATCAGTCCCACGCCCAGTACCATACAGATGCCTTGGACAAAATTGCTCATCACGTTGGCCATGTAGCCGCCCAGCACCAGATAGAGGGCGGTCAGTACCGCCATGCCCACCATGCACCACACAAAGGGAATCCCCAAGGTGGACTCAAACAGGTAGGCCAGGCCCTGGTATACCGATGCGCAATAGGGCGTCAGAAAGACGAAGATCACCACAGCCGACAGAATTTTTAGCCCGCGGCTGTTATACCGCGCCATAAAGAACTCCGGCATGGTGGAAACCCCCAGCCGCCGGGTGTAAGCGCGGGTGCGGTTGCCCAGCACCTTCCAGGCTAGATAGCTGCCGATAACGGCGTTGCCAATGCCAATCCACACGGTGGCCATGCCAAAGCTCCATCCCAGCTTTCCGGCATAGCCGATAAAGATTACCGCAGAAAAATAGGTGGTTCCATAGGCAAACGCAGAAAGCCAAGGGCCCACATTGCGCCCGGCCAATTGAAAATCATCCAGTGTTTTGGTTCGTTTAAAGGAAATTACCGATACAAAAACGAGCGCGACAGCATATGCCGCTAGAAATGCAAATTGCACTGCTACCATCCTTCCATGCTACCAAGATTTGAGAGAAAACGTTCCCTACCATGCTACGGATACGAATATACCATAGGGACAAAACCCTTGTAAAGTGGAATTTCTATTTTTCTTCTAGTGATTCCATGCTATAATGCAGCAAAGCAAAGGAGGACGATCATATGGACCGGATACAAAAGGCCGTAGACCTGTTTGAAAGCGGACAAAGCTGTTCTAATGCGGTGTTCGCCGCGTATAGCGATCTGTTGGGGGTGGAAGAGACGACCGCCTGTCAGATTGCTTCTGGCTTCGGAGGCGGCATAGGCGGCCGGGAGGAGCTCTGCGGAGCGGCCTCTGGCATGGTGTTATGCGGTGGAATCGGCTATCCCGTAGAGGACAAAGCCGCCGTGCGGGCGCGGGTCTGCCGGATGCTGGACGCCTTTGAAGCCCGGTTTGGCGCCCTTGCCTGCCGGGAACTGAAGGCCGCGGCCAAAGCATCCCCCTGTGCTGGAGAAAAGGATTGCAGCCGGTATGTGCGGGCTGCTGCCCAAATCGTGGGAGACGTTCTTTCCAAAGAGGAGGCATAACGCTATGAAGGACGCATATCTGCGCCTGGGAGTCAGTCCTGTAAAGGCGTTGCTTCCCCGAAAGGACATTCCCCTTGCCCAATGGTGTGTCATCGCCTGCGACCAATACACCAGCGATCGGGCCTACTGGCAGCGGGTGGAGGCGTCGGTATCGGAGGCCCCTAGTGCCCTCAGATTGATCTTCCCTGAATGCTATCTGGAGGATCCAGACGGCAACCAACGCATTGCCGCCATCACCCAGACCATGGAAACGTATCTTGCGGATGGCACACTTGTGGAGCAGCCGGAGGGCTTTATTCTCCTCCGCCGCACCTTTGCGGATGGACGAAGCCGTCAAGGGCTGGTGATGGGCCTGGACCTGGAACGGTATGATTACACCCCCGGCGCACAGTCTCTGATCCGCTGCACCGAGGGCACCATCGAATCCCGGATACCGCCCCGGCTGAAGGTACGGGAAAACGCTCCTCTGGAGCTGCCCCATATCATGGTGCTGATTGACGATCCTCTGGACACCGTCATCGGTCCATTGTGGGAACAGCGGAAGGGAGATGCCCCAACCTATGAGGGAAATCTAAACTACGGCATGGGAAGCATTCTGGGATATCACATTCCCTTTGCCCAATCCAAAAGCGTACTCAATGGCCTTTCCGATCTTTTCAGCGCGCAGGAGCGGGACGCGCACCCCATGCTGTTCGCCATGGGGGACGGCAACCATTCCTTTGCCACCGCCAAAGCCCATTGGGAGCGGATCAAATCCCAGCTTTCCCCGGCGGAGCGCCAAAACCATCCCGCCCGGTTCGCCATGTGCGAACTGGTAAACCTCCACGATCCCGGCCTGGGCTTTGAGGCCATCCACCGGGTGGTGTTCACACAGACGCCCGATGACGCATTATCCGCCATCGCAGCAAACATCCAGAAGGCCGGTTACCGGCTTCAAATCGGAACCTCGCCTCAAAGCGGCCTTTCCATCGGCTATCAGGCTGGAAACAAGGCAGGATCCCTTACCATTGAAAACCCCGGAGATGCACTGGCTGTTTCCATCTTGGACGATGCCATCGCCTCCTATCTCTCCGCCTCTCCTCAGGATCGGGTGGATTATATCCATGGAGAAGCTGAGACCAGAGCGTTGGCGCAAAAGGGAGTGGGGTTCCTACTTCCCTCCCTCGCCAAATCGGATCTGTTTCCCTATGTGCGGCAGCACGGCCCCCTTCCCCGGAAAACCTTTTCCCTGGGGGAGGCCGATGAAAAGCGGTGCTATTTAGAAGCTCGGAAAATCCGCTGATTGATTAAAAAGCATACTTTTATAATCAGCCTGTAAACGCAGAAAATCCATCCGATTTATTTGAGAATTCCAAATAGTCAGGTGGATTTTCAAGCATTTCCGCCAAAAAGACAACGGTCATCAAAGTATATAATAATGATAAATATTTCCATTGGAGGGAGCCCCATGAAAAAGATTGCGTTGTTGCTGAGTTGTTTCATATGCTTGGGCATGCTAACCGCCTGCGGCGGAGGGTCGGAGAAGATTCCCCCGGCCGCCGGTGCTGATCCGTTCGGATATATCGAACAAGGGGTGCTGGGCATGGAGGAAGGCCAAGCCGCCGCTCTGGATGAAAACCTGATTCGTGACGAAGGAGAGCCTGGCGAAGGGGTCATCTACTATAAATCGGTGGATTGGGAAAAAATCCGGTACGAGGTGTCCTTGAACGTGGCATCGGGACGGATCGAAAAGATCTTCTACTCCATTCATGTGGACATTGACCAGAAGGAGCAAGCCGCCGATAAGATCAAGGAACTCATCAGCGATTGTGAAAAGCGGTATGGCGCCGTTGCGGAGTCCATTCTTGTACCCGCCTCTGGAGAACACCTTCCCATAACCGGTTCTATGGAAGAGGAGATTCTCCGTTTTTGTGACAGCACCGACCCCCAGGAGATCGTACTACAATGGCCTCTTGGCACACAGGGAGCCCATGGGGAGTTGTTTTCCACCATGGTGATCTCCAACCGGGAATTTGACGGCGCGGAAGGCTTCTGGATCTCCTACCTGATCGCTGCAGCACAGTAGCGTTGTCCGGTTAGACGTTTAATAGAAAACAGCCCCGCATCTGCAGGGCTGTTTTCTGCTTTTATGCCAATAAATTAGGGCATATAATATCCAAATACTGCGCTATAAGGGGCATAGCTGTCATTGGATATGTATTGGAGCTGCAGCAGGCTCATCTCTTCGCCATACTGTCCAGACGTTCCATGAGGCCACTCGATTGCGTACAGATAGGTGGTTTTATCCTGACACAAGCGATCGATCTCTTTCTCAGATATTTGAAAATACTCCATATCCGTTCCATCGTAACGGAATCCTCCAGCTTCCTTTCCATACCGCTCTCGCAGATCTCCCAGTAGATCTTTAAAATACGATGCAGCCTTCCCCCCTCATTCTCCTCAAATCCTATCGTATAAAAAAGACTTTTCACCTTTCCCTGTTCATAGCTAACAGAAAAAACTCCACTGTACTCGCCGCTTTCAAACTGTCTTATATAGGAGATTCCTCCGTCATCCTCCACTTCTTTTTCAAAGTCATCTTCAAGCTTTAGCAGCTCACTCTCACTCATGGTGAGGATTCCTTTTTCAAGATATCCAAGGGGATCGGATGCAAGCCCCGCCTTTTCCGTCTCCCCGCAGCAACCTGCAAACAGGCTCAAGCACAGCAGACAGCTCAACAACAACGCAGCTCTTTTTATTGGCACTCCTCCATTCCAATATTTGCATAATTATCTTAATATATTGGTAGCTCAATTCTAATCTTTTCCATAAAAAAAGAACCGCCGCAGCGGTTCTTTTTACAGCTTTAATCAATAGGCGCTTTTGATAACCCGCACCTTAATAACCCCTTGGATGGCCTCCAGCTCCCGGACGGATTCATCGGAGATGATCTGATCCACGTCCACCATGGTGTAGGCATAATCTCCCCGGGACCGGTTCACCATATGGGCGATATTCACATTACCCTTGGCGATGATGCTGGTGATCTGGCCCACCATGTTGGGCGTGTTGGTATGCACAAAGGTGATCCGCCCACCCTCATATGGCTCCAGGGAGCAGTTGGGCAGGTTCACAGAATTGCGGATATTGCCGGTGGCGAGATAATCATACAGCTGGCTTGCCGCCATTCGGGCACAGTTTTCCTCACTCTCAGGCGTAGACGCCGCCAAATGAGGAATAAAAATGGTGTTGGGCAGATCCTTGTTCTCATCGTTGGGGAAATCGGTGACATAGGTGCTCACCGTCCCATCGCTGAGGGCTTTGCGCAAAGCCTCGGTATCCACCAGCTCGGCCCGGGCAAAGTTCAGCAGGAGCGCGCCCTTCTTCATCTTCGCAAAGGCCTCCTCCCCGATAATGCCCCGGGTGTCCTTGGTCAGAGGCGCGTGGACAGAGATGATATCGCACTGGGAAACCACCGCCTCGATGCTCTCAGCCCGATGGATGTTCTGCCGCAGCTTCCAAGCGGCCTCCACCGAAATAAAGGGGTCAAACCCATAAACATCCAATCCAAGGGAATAGGCATCGTTGGCAACCAAGGTACCTACGGCGCCCAGGCCCACAAGTCCCAGCTTCTTTCCTAGAATCTCAGGGCCGACAAACTGTTTTTTCCCCTGTTCCACCAAATCGGCCAAGCCCTCCTGGTCCTTATTTGCCCGGACCCAGTCGATGGCATCATACACATGACGATAGGCTGCGATCATGCTGGAAAGCACCAGCTCCTTAACGGCGTTGGCATTGCCGCCGGGAGTATTAAAGACACAAATACCCGCTTCGCTGCAACGTTCCACTGGGATGTTGTTGTATCCAGCGCCTGCACGGGCGATGGCCAACAGAGAGGGGCCAAATTCCATGTCATTGCATTTTGCACTGCGGACGATGATCCCCTGGGGATCCTCCAAATCCTTACCCACTTCAAACCGCTCGGAAGGAAACGCCTGATAGATGATGCTGGAGATATTGTTGAGCAATCCAATTCGCTTTTTCATGCCCGTCACCTACCTGTTTTCCCGCTCGAAATCGGCCATGAAATCCACCAATGCCTGCACGCCCGCCAGATCCATCGCGTTGTAAATGGACGCTCGGATGCCTCCTACGCTGCGGTGTCCCTTGAGGTTTACAAGCCCCCGCTTGGCGGCGTCCGCCACAAACTGCTTGGTCAGCTCCTCGGTCTTCAAGACGTAGGTCACGTTCATGATGGAACGATGCTGAGGATTGGGCACGGTAGCCGTATAGAGTTCGCTGTTATCAATGAAATCATAGAGCAGTTTCGCTTTTGCTAGGTTTCGCTCCTCCATAGCGGGAACACCGCCCAGCTCCTCCATCCATTTAAACACCAGATCCGCCATATAGATGGCAAAGGTGGGCGGGGTGTTATACATGGATCCAGCGTCCGCCTGAATCTTATAATCCAGGTATACCGGTACCTGGGGACCCGCAAAGCCAATGAGATCCTCCCGCACGACGACGACGGTAAGGCCGGAAGGTCCAACGTTTTTCTGCGCACCGAAGAAGATCAGCCCAAACTTCTCCACATCCATCTCCTGGGAGAGGATGTTGGAGCTGGCATCCGCCGCCAAAGGCACCCCGGGCAGCGGCTCGGGAATTTCCGGCCATTTGGTTCCATAGATGGTATTGTTGGTTACCATATAGAGAAAATCCGCTTTGGGATCCAGCTTGCTGCGGTCCAGTTCTGGAATGTAGTTGAATTTTTTATCCTCAGAGGAGGCCACAATATTGACCTTCCCTACCTTCTTTGCCTCAGAGATGGCCTTTTTGGTCCAAGAGCCGGTATTGGTAAAATCCGCCGTAAAGCTGTTCCGGTAAAGGTTCAAAGGCACCATGGAAAACTGCAAGGTAGCGCCCCCCTGAAGGAACAGCACCTTGTAGTTGTCGGGGATCTTCATCAACCTGCGCAGGCCGGCTTCGGCGCTGGCAATGATCTCCTCAAAAGCCGGAGATCGATGGCTCATCTCCATTACAGACATTCCCGTTCCGCCGCAATCCGTCAGTTCGCGCGCGGCCTGTTCCAATACGGGCAAGGGCATCGCCGCAGGGCCCGCCGCAAAGTTGTACACCCGATTTGCCATTTTACTGCCTCCAATTCTTCAAAATTTTATTCTTATAACCCCATTATGCTCCACTTTTGTAGGGTAATAGAATACCAATAAAAAGTCGATTTCGTAAATTATACTCTCTCACAATATGAAATACAACACATTTTGTTGAATTTTTAACAAAAGAATCCCATCCACTATATATAGTGGATGGGATTCTTTTTATACATATAACTTGTGTTTTTATCATAAAAGAGAGATGGTCTTACACCGAACAGAGCCCTCATGGCCGCCAACGCATACCCGGATCGCAGAGGGTGGCTCTCCTTCGGATCCAGGGCCATCCCCATAGGTGACCCACATGGTATGCCTGCCAGGCTCTGCAACTTTCTGGCAAGCGATCCTCCATTTTTCGCCCCGTTTGACCTCCACCGTCACGGGTCCTTCCCCGTCAATGGAAAAACGCAATGCAGCACCCCATTCCCCGGGGGATATCCCCACTCCCGTTATGCTGGGTACTTGATTGAGGTTAATCGTTCCCTGCCGTAGCTCTCCAGTAGCACGCGCCACCCAAAGCCGCGCGGGGATGGGCTCGGGGATACCCACAATCTCTTCCTCCAGATGCAAGATCGCCGGGCTGTCGCTCTCCTCTATCCCGGTATGGAATACTCCAGGCAGGGTCTCCCGCACGCAATGCCCCTGACGCCATTCCAGTACCCGCAAAAGAGCTTTGGGAGAAAGATCTTCCATGGCAAAGAGCCCGACCGCCTGCTCCTCTCCGCCCTCTCTGGCTTGGAAACGCAATAGGATCCCCTGCGGATATTCCTCCCACCAAAGACGTGGCGGCAGCTCCTCGCGCTCCCCATCCAGCAGCTCTTCTTCCTCCGGATCCCCTTCCTCCAGCTGCCGGAGCACGGATATGCGGTATAATAATTGACTGCCGTCCTCGGCCATCACCAGCACCGGGATCACAGTGACCGACCCCGGCTCCCCTAGCTCCGCTTTTCCCAGGCCAAAGACCACCGCCCGTTGATGGGCGGCCATGGCATCAATGGTAACAAACTTCGTTTCAAAGGGAACTACCAGCCGGTATTCAGCCTCCATCGGATCAAATCCCGCCAGTAGTTCTTCCCCACTGGGGGACTGGACCGAAAGGGACGCCAAAAAGCCGTCGCCGCTGAAAAGCCGTAGGGTAAGTTCACCAGATCGGGCAAGGCGCAGTTGCGCCACAAAAGGGGGACCCTCCCTGGGCAGAATGGTTAAGGCATGATAACCCCCATAAGCAGAAAAATCCAAATGGCCGCTGGAATCGGTTTCTCCCAGGGATATGCCGTTCAGCAACAGCTCCGCGCCGGAAAGCCCCTCTCCCTTCCGTCCCAGCACCGTTAACCCCATCTGGATGCGGGTCAGCTCTACCCGGGCGGATGCCTCGGGCTCCGCTCCTCCGCCAAAATCCCCTCTAGCCCGCAAATAATAGTTTCCTGCGGGCAAAGGATTGCCGCCATCATCCTTTCCATCCCAGCGATATCGGTTCTCCCCCTTAACCCGACCGGTCTTTCCATCCAGGCGAAAGACTGAAAGCTCCTCTTGCGCCAGAGTTCGTACCCGGCGACCGGAGCTGTCCTCCACCCAAAGGGAGATGTTGCAGGGGCTGATGGTCTCCTCCCCACGCGAAAAAGCCACTCCAATGGAAAGCGTACCGCCGGGCCGGGGAGCAAAGGATTGTTCCGCGGTAAGAGCAATCTTGGGCGTTCCGGCAAAGGCACGGGTAATGGAAAACTCCGCCTCCCGATAGAGGCCGTCATCCAGCTGGGCCCGCAGAATATAATTGCCGGTGGCTAGACGTCGATTTAAGGCGATGGATTGGGGATCTCCCTGGGGCTCCACCACCAGGGTGCCGGACTGTTGAACCCACCGATCCTGTAGTCCGCCCGGCTCCAGAGCGCTTAAATAGCGTTCCTTAGGATAGATCTCATACCGGAGCGTACCTCGTCTGGATACCTCCGGCATGACCGCCAGGGACCAGCTTCCCCCTAGAGCGGATGAAACCCCAAGACGCTGGAGCCCATCCGGCTCATCCATGCACCAGAGAGGCAGGCTTTCCTCCCCAATCCATCCAACCTGGCCCGCGCGGTTGGCCTGCTTTAAGTAAGCTCCCAATTCCCCTAGGGTCGTCACCTCTCCCTTGGAAGCGACGCCTCCCCGGCCAGCGCCGGTCAAGAGCCGGGTAAATACCCCCATGGGCGTGGTTCCTCCGGCAAGCGCGGTCTCATCCCGTTCTACTCCATAGAGTACCGAAACCTTTGCCTCCACGGGGGAGTGTTCCCTCTCATCCTCCATTCCTTCCAGAAGGGTCACACTGTTGCTGGAGGGCACAATGGGATTGGGCGGCAAAAACCCTCCCGCATAGTCGCAGTCCAGAATCACCAGAAAGGAGCCAGGCAGCTCCTCCAACAGCCCATAGAACGCCTGGGGAAGAAGCAGATCCAGGCCCGTGCCATAGGTTCCGCCCAAGGTTAGCGCAGATGTATCCCCGTTTAGGGTATCCGCCAGACCGGAATAATAAATGATGTTGAGATCCTCTTCCTTGCCGTCCTCAAAAGCCTCTCGAATGGCCTCCAACAGAGCGGGAGCCGTGGTTCCCTCCAGCAAACGATGATCTGCAAGGCGCCGCCCCCCATAGGTTTGTGAGGCAAATAAGGCGTCCATTTCCCAGGCGTTGCGGCGGTATGTTTCCGCCATTGGCACACCGGTTAAGCCATCGTTCCCGTACCAAATCGAAAGGGTCCGTACCGCTGGGCGCCCCTCCTCTCCGTGGGCAGGCAAGGGAACCGCCAGCAGCGCCAAAAGCCCGATTAACCCAAAGGCCAGTGTCTTTTTCCAGCTCATCCCATATCCTCCATTATTTTCCTTTTGGATAAATTCTATCATACTATATCCCATTGGAAAATCCCATGGATGCCTATAAAACGCTGACGAATAGCCATTGCCCATGCTACAATGTAAAAAACAAGTTCAAAGAAGGATGTATGCCCTGTGAAGAAATGGCTGCCGATGATTCTGCTGGGAGGACTCGCCGCTTTGGTCATGGCGGGCTGTGGCCGCGTCCAAGCGCCGGAACCCAGCCCCAGCCCCGAGATCATTGCTCCCGGCTGCGATTCTCCCGATTGTAACGTCTCCAAACCCATGACCATCCACTTTCTCAAGATGGATGGAACCTGGATCCAAGAGGATAGGATGATGGAATGGCCGCCCTGGGGTACCTCCATTGAGGAATTCTCCGTCAAAGAGATGCTAAAGGGCTCTGCGGATGGCGCCCGCATCGCGCCGGAAGACTGTGCCCTGATATCCATCACCACCCAGGAGGGAACCTGCTCCCTGGTGTTTTCCAGCTCCTTTCCCTTTGAGGACGGCGCAAATTCCCTGGCGGCACAGTCCATTGCCAAAACCCTGTTTCAGTATGATTACATCCAATCCATTGTCATCACCGATCAACTGGAACAGTACTCTTTTATCCTATCCCGCTAGCATAGCGAGCTGCCGGCGGCTCCTTTGAGCGCCGGCAACCTTTTCCCAATAAACTTGCGTATGCAATTATTGAAAGAAGCCTTTTTCCCCATTGCAAACATGGCCAGATGGATGATAGCATATGCAAAAACCACGTTGTAAGCGTCCCGGTTTTTTCGGGTGCAAAGATATTTTTCAAGGGGTTGTTAATGTTGGCAAAGCGAAAGTTCTTTTACGGTTGGGTGGTGGCGGCTTGCTGCGTCATGCTGGCCTTCTCCATCAACGCCATGGGGAATAACTCCATGACCTTTTATGTCACGCCGGTGTCCGAGGCCTTTGGCATCTCCCGCACTACCATGAATTTCGCGCTGTTCACCACATCGCTCTTCGCCAAAACCCTCTGTGGGTTCTTCTATGGAAGTTTTGTGCGAAAGTTCGGGGTAAAAAAGCTGATGGTGGTGGGCGGCGTCTTCGCGGTATCCGCCTATTTGATCTTCTCCCAGGCCACCGGGGTGGCGTTCATCGTCATTGGCGCGGTGATCTACGGCATCGCCCATTCCATCGGTACTTTCAGCGCCTATAACGCCATCATCAACAACTGGTTCGTCAAGCGCAAGGGCCTGATGCTGGGCATCGTCAACACCAGTGTCGGCCTTGGCGGAATGGTGATCAATCCCCTGGTAGGCAGCTGGATTCAGTACCATGGCTGGAACGCTTCCTTCCTCTACACCGGCCTTTTGATCGGCGCCATTGCACTGCCCGCTCTCTGCCTGGTCAAAATTCATCCCTCGGAAAAGGGCGAGGTAGCCCTAGGCAGCGAAGAAGCCTCTGCGGCCCAGGCCGATCAGCCTGTCGTAGCCGCCAAGCCCCAGCTTCCGGTATTGTCCCTAAAGGGAGCCATGCACACCTATCGCTTCTGGCTTTTGGCGGGCATTCAGCTCCTGCAGGGTTTTGCGCTTGGGCCCTCCTTCTCCAACGTGGTGCCCAACCTCAATTCCCTGGGGATCGATCCGCTGTATGTCTCCGGTGTGCTGGCGGTCATTCTAGCCTTTGGCGGCGCCGTAGGCAACATCACCTCCGGCCTTGTGTATGACCGATTCGGCCTTCGGACTCTGTATTTCACCATCGGCTCCATTCTGCTGGTGGGCATGGTCGCTATGAGCACCGTCACACCGGTCTCCGGTACCGTTGTTCTGATCATCAGCGTGCTGGGCATCGGCTATGGCAACTCCTTCTCCCTGGGAACCCTCTCCCACCTGATCAACACGGTATTCGGCTATGGACGCACCGATTTTTCCGCCCTGTTCGGATGGCTGTTTGCCCTCTCCAACGCAGGCAATATGATCGGCGCTCCCTTCTCCGGTTGGATCTACGATGTAACCGGATCTTACCAGATCTCCTACATCATCTCCGCCTGCTGTTTGGTCGCCATCCTCTGCCTGATCCAGGTGGCCATCAGCGCCGGTAAAAAAGCCCAGGCCAAGGAGGCCATTGAGCTCCAATAATTGAAATAAAAAGCCCTTGGCCATATGGCCAAGGGCTTTTTTCTTCTCCTAACGAATCCCTTCAATCTCCAACAGCTTTTCCTTTAGGTCCACACCACCGGCATAGCCCACCAGTTTGCCGTTGCTTCCCACCACCCGATGACAGGGAATCAAAATGATCACCGGGTTCCGATTGTTGGCCAAGCCGACGGCGCGGTACCCCTTGGGACATCCAATGGCCTGCGCGATGTCTTTATAGGTACGGGTCTCCCCATAGGGAATCCTCTGCAACTCCTCCCAATCCCGTAGCTGGAATGCCGTTCCCTTAGGCCGGATGGGGATCTCAAAGGTTCTCCGTTTGCCGTCAAAGTACTCATCCAACTGTTCCTTAAGGCGATGCAAAAGGGGCGTTTCCTCCCCGCTCTGCTCCCCCTCCACCGGCGGATAGATCCGATCCAGCACCAACTGGATAATGGCGCCATCCTCCTCTACCAGCCGAAGCTTACCAATCAATGTATCATGATAATTGATATATTTCATGTGGACGCCCTCCTTGCACGGTCGTTTCCTTTTATCAGGGATAGTATACCGCAGATAACGCAAAAAGGCCACGGCAGCGGACTGCCCCCTGCCCTTTTTGTCGATTCCAGCGCATCAGACAGCGGCAACATGTGGCTTCCGGGCAAAAGATTCGCAATCCACATATTACCGCTTTCCCTTGACAATATAGATGCTTATTTCGGGCAAAAAAATATCGCAACCCACAAACGCGGATTGCGATATTTGGTGCCGCCGTTGCGACTGGTGGTCTGTACTGGACTCGAACCAGTGACCCCATCGATGTGAACGATGTGCTCTACCAACTGAGCCAACAGACCGGGGTGCGTCCTCCCGGAGGAGAAACTGCTTGTATAGTATACTGTATCCCCAAAAGATTTTCAACCCCAATTCTGGGAAAATCCCAAGAGCATAATCCATGGCGCCATCCCATAGGATGAATAGGGGTGATAAACATGCAATACCACCGAATGCGCAAAAAGGATACCCTGGAACGGCTCTCCGCCGATTACGGCGTGCCCATCTGTATGATCGTGCGGGCCAACGGCGGCCAGCTGCGGTTTCAGCCGGGGGATTTGGTCGCCATTCCACCCTGGTACTATTGCATCAATCCGGACGGCGAATTCCGTCCCTTCCCCTGCGGCATCGGGGAGGACTGATTCATTCCATGAGTCAAACAAGCCAAGGCGGAGGATTCCGTCTTGGCTTGTTCTGTTGCAGAAAGGACTATTTCCTATCCTTCTCCCGGTCTAAGATCTCACGAAGATATTTTCCAGTATAGCTCTTTTTGCTAGCGGCCACCTTCTCCGGCGTGCCCTGCACCACAATCCGGCCTCCCCGGTCCCCTCCCTCGGGGCCCAGATCGATGATATAATCGGCGGTCTTGATGACATCCAAGTTGTGCTCGATGACCACCACCGAGTTCCCCCCTTCGGTAAGCCGTTGGATGATATCCACCAGCCGAGCCACGTCGTCCACATGAAGCCCCGTCGTGGGTTCATCCAGGATATAGAGGGTGTTGCCGGTGCTGCGGCGGCTCAGCTCGGTAGCCAGCTTTACCCGCTGAGCCTCCCCGCCCGATAGGGTGGTACTGGGCTGCCCCAGCTTCATGTACCCCAGTCCCACATCCATAAGGGTATCCAGCTTGGTGCGGATCCTGGGAATGGGCCGGAAAAACTCCTGAGCCTGTTCCACCGTCATGTCCAGCACCTCATAGATGTTCTTGCCCTTGTAGTGGACCTCCAGGGTATCCCGGTTATAGCGTTTTCCTTTACACACATCGCATTGAACATACACGTCGGGCAGAAAATGCATCTCGATGCGGACGATGCCGTCCCCCAAACAGGCCTCGCAGCGCCCCCCTTTGACGTTAAAGCTGAAGCGGCCGCTCTTATATCCCCGGGCCTTGGCATCCTGCGTATCGGCAAAAAGCTGGCGGATCAAATCAAATACCCCGGTGTAGGTGGCGGGGTTGCTCCGAGGGGTCCTGCCGATGGGGGATTGGTCGATGTTGATGACCTTGTCCAGGAGCTCCATGCCCTGGATGCTCTCAAACCGGCCGGGCCGGGCCTTGCTCCGCATAATGTCTCGGGATAGAGCTTTATAGAGGATCTCGTTGACCAAGGTGGACTTGCCGCTGCCCGATACCCCGGTGACGCAGGTGAATACCCCCAGAGGCAGGTTTACATCCATCCCCTTGAGGTTGTTCTCCCGAGGGCCTACGATCTTCAGATACCCAGTGGGCTCCCGCCGCTTTTTGGGGATAGGAATATATTTCTTCCCGGAAAGATACTGCCCGGTGATGGATCGGGGATTGTCGATGATCTCCTGCAGGCTGCCCTGGGCGATGATCTCTCCGCCATGCTCCCCCGCCCCAGGGCCAATGTCCACGATGTGGTCTGCCGCCCGAATGGTATCCTCGTCGTGTTCCACCACGATGAGGGTATTGCCCAAATCCCGCAGATTCTTCAGGGTAGCCAGCAGTTTATCGTTGTCGCGCTGATGAAGGCCGATGCTGGGCTCATCCAGGATATATAGAACCCCCATCAGATGACTGCCGATCTGGGTGGCCAGCCGGATCCGTTGGGCCTCCCCGCCCGATAGGGTATAAGCAGCCCGGCTTAGGGTGATGTAATCCAGGCCCACGTCCACCAGGAAGGAAAGCCGCTCCCGGATTTCCTTTAGAATGCGGTCTCCGATGAAAGCCTCCTTCTCGGTGAGCTGGAGCCCATCCAAAAACGCCCGGATCTGGTACACCGGCAGGTCGCTCAGGGCAGCGATGGACTTCCCTCCAATGGTAACCCCAAGCACCTCGGGCTTCAACCGCATGCCCTTACAGGCGGGACAGGGAATATTGCTCATATACCCCTCCAGTTCCTCCTTCATCCAGTCGCTGCCCGTTTCCCGGTGCCGCCGCTCGATGTTGTTGGCGATGCCCTCAAAACTGGCCATGAAGGTGCCGCTGGAATGGGCCCTGTCATACTCCACCTTGATCTTCTCCTTGCCGGTGCCGTAGATGATCTTATCCACCACATCCTTGGGCAGATCCTTTACAGGGGTATCCAGGGAAAAATGATAGTGCTTGGCAAGCGCCTCCAAATACATCTCCGCCATGGATTCGGTAACGCCGCTGTTCCAGCCCGATACCTTTATTGCCCCCTCTCGGAGGGATTTGCTCTTGTCGGGAATGATGATGTCCGGATCAGCCCGCATCAGGGTGCCCAGTCCTGCGCATTCGGGGCAGGCGCCGTAGGGATTGTTGAAGGAGAACATCCGAGGCGTCAGCTCCTCGATGCTGATGCCGCAGTCAGGACAGGCATAATTCCCCGAGAAGGTGAGCTCCTCCCCGGAATCGTTATCCCGAATGATCACCAATCCTCCCGACAGCTCCATGGCCGTTTCAATGCTGTCTCCCAGCCGACCCCGGACGTCCTCCCGAATCACCAGGCGGTCCACCACCGCGGAGATGGTGTGCTTTTTGTTCTTCTCCAAGGCGAAGTCGGCGGTGAGTTCGTCCACATTGCCGTCCACCATCACCCGTACATAGCCCGCCTTTCGGAGATCCTCAAAAACCTTAGCGTGCTCCCCCTTCCGGCCTCGAACCACCGGCCCCATAACCAAAATGCGTTTTCCCTCTCCCAGGCCAAGAATGGAGTCCACCATCTGATCCACGCTCTGCTGAACGATGGGCTTGCCGCACTTGGGGCAATGGGGCTGACCAATGTTGGCGTACAACAGCCGCAGATAATCGTGAATTTCAGTAACGGTGCCCACGGTGGATCGGGGGTTGCGGCTGGTGGTTTTTTGATCGATGGAAATGGCCGGGGATAGCCCATCAATGGAGTCCACCTCGGGTTTGTCCATCTGGCCCAGGAATTGCCGGGCATAGCTGCTAAGGGATTCCACATATCGGCGCTGGCCCTCGGCATAGATGGTGTCAAAGGCCAAGCTGCTCTTGCCGCTGCCCGAAAGCCCTGTAAAAACGATGAGCTGATCCCGGGGCAGGGTGATATCCACGTTTTTGAGATTATGCTGTTTGGCGCCTCTTATTACGATGCGGTCGTTCACCGGCGTTTGCCTCCTCTGCGCTGTCTGCCCGACTTTTTAGGAGCGGGCTCCCCTTCCTTCCCTTCCCGCAGGGCGATGATCCCATCCCGGAGCTTGGCGGCCCGCTCAAAGTCCAGTTCAGCGGCTGCCATGCGCATCTCCTGCTCCATCAGAAGAATCCGCATCTCCTTCTGCTCCTGGGTGAGCTTGGGCAGGGCCTTGCCCTCGGTATCCTTACCGCTCTTGGAGATCTCCAGAAGATCCCGAACGCTTTTCTGCACCGACTGGGGAATGATACCGTGCTCCTCGTTATACGCCATTTGCAGAGCCCGCCTGCGGTTGGTCTCCTCGATGGTTTTTGCCATGCTGTCGGTAATGCGGTCAGCGTACATGATGACCCTGCCATCCACATTCCGGGCCGCCCGGCCCACGGTCTGGATCAAGGAGGTGGTACTGCGGAGGTATCCCTCCTTGTCGGCGTCCAGAATGGCTACCAACCCCACCTCGGGCAGGTCCAAACCCTCCCGCAGCAGGTTGATGCCCACCAGCACGTCAAACTCGCCCAGCCGCAGATCCCGGATGATCTCCTGCCGCTCCATGGTCTCCACATCGGAGTGCATATACCGCACCCGGATATCCAAATCATCCAGATAGTCGGTCAGCCGTTCCGCCATCCGCTTGGTAAGGGTGGTGACCAAGGTACGGTATCCCTTTTCGGTGGTACTGCGAATCTCCCCAATGAGGTCGTCCACCTGATGTTCCACCCCGCGAACCTCAATGGGAGGATCCACCAGCCCCGTCGGCCGGATGATCTGCTCCACAACCTCCCGGCTATGTTCCAGCTCATACTGGGCCGGGGTAGCCGACACATACACCGCCTGATTCACCCGGGCCTCGTATTCCTCAAATTTCAGCGGTCGGTTGTCGTAGGCTGAAGGAAGGCGGAACCCGTACTGGACCAACGCGTCCTTCCGGGAAAAATCACCCTTGTACATCGCCCGTACCTGGGGCAAGGTTACGTGGCTCTCATCAATGAACATCAGGTAATCCTTGGGGAAATAATCCAAAAGGGTATAGGGCGGATCTCCCGGCTTTCGCCCGTCAAAATACCGGGAGTAGTTCTCGATGCCGGGGCAGAAGCCGATCTCCCGCATCATCTCCAGGTCATATTCCGTTCGCTGGACCAGCCGCTGGGCTTCCAAAAGCTTGTCCTCCTGCCGCAGCTCCTGGCTCCGAAGAGCCAAATCCCGTTCGATGCTTCCCATGGCGGACAACAGCCGCTCCTGGCTGGTGGCATAGTGGGTGGCAGGAAAAATGGCGGTGTGGCCCAGGATGTTCAACACGTTGCCGGTCACCACCTCGATCTCACTGATCCGTTCAATCTCGTCCCCAAAGAATTCCACCCGGATAGCCTTTTCATTGGAGTTGCTGGGGAAGATCTCCAGTACGTCCCCTCTGGCCCGGAACGTTCCCCGAACGAAGTTGATGTCGTTGCGCTCGTATTGGATGGCCACCAGGCTCCGGATCACGTCATCTCGGCCCAGCCGCATACCAGGCCGGAGGGAGATGCTCATGCGGAGGTACTCCTCTGGATCCCCCAGGGCATAGATGCAGGAAACGCTGGCCACGATGATCACATCCCGACGCTCCTGAATGGCGCTGGTAGCGCTGTGCCGGAGCTTATCGATTTCGTCGTTGATCATGGCCGTCTTTTCAATATATAGATCCCGGGAAGGAATATACGCTTCCGGTTGATAGTAATCATAATAACTGACAAAGTACTCCACCATATTATGGGGAAAGAACTCCTTGAACTCGGTACAAAGCTGCGCCGCAAGGGTCTTATTATGGGAAATCACCAGGGTGGGCCGGTTCAAGCGCGCGATGACGTTGGCCATGGTAAAGGTTTTACCGGATCCCGTCACCCCCTGAAGGGTCACTCCACGATCCCCTCGCGCAAGGGCTTCCACCAGCTTATCGATGGCTTGAGGCTGGTCCCCCGTGGGGCCATAGGGGGATACCAGTTGAAAGGTATGATTCATCTTCTCCAAGGGCTTCCGCCTCCTTTCGGCAAAAAACATCACCGCCGCCAATCATCCGTTACAGGACTATATACTAAACCAAACATTTTTAAAGTGCAAGAAAAAACCGCACGTTTGTTCCCTAATTTCTCATCCATCTCTACAAGGATTTCCATACGGTTCCAGCCTTAAACCTCCACTCCCATTTCCCCTAAAATAACGGCACCCCCAATGGAGGAATCTTTTCGGTTTCTGTTGCAAGACGTTACCATGTCGTAGTATACTAAGCGATAATCCATTTTTATAGTTATCACCATAGGAGGGATCATCCATGCCCGATGAAGTCATGCAGATCGCCGGCAGAATCAAGGATATTCGGGAGGCCACCGGCCTTACCCCCCAGGAGGTCGCCAACACCATCGGCATGGACGCCGACCTCTACCTGCGTTATGAAAGCGGTGAGGAGGATATGCCCATCGGTTTTCTGACCCGCTTTTCCGATTCCTTTTCCATCCCCCTCACCTCCCTTCTCTCGGGAGAGGAGCCCAAGCTATCCCACTATTTCATCACCCGCCATGGAAAGGGCATTGAGGTCCAGCGGCATCCGGGCTACGTCTATCAGGCTCTGGCCCATCGTTTCATGAACAAAAAATGTGAGCCCTTTTACGTTACGGTAGAACCCGGTATGGGGGACGCCAAGCTCAATGCCCATATGGGCCAGGAGCTGGACTATGTCCTGGAAGGAAAGCTGAAGGTCATCGTAGGGGAGCAGGAGCTGATCCTGGAAAAAGGCGATTGCATCTATCTGGATTCCGCCTACATGCACGGTCTGCAGGCGCTGGAGGATGAGCCGGCCAGCTTTTTAGCCATCGTGCTGAAATGATATTAGGAAGAAAAAAGAAGGCGGAAAACCATTATGTTAGGTAAGTTCATCGAACGAGACTATGTGTCCTATGAGGACTTTTATCAAAACTTTGACGTGAAATTTGAGGAGAACTTCAACTTCGGCTTCGATGTGGTGGATGCTTATGCCGCTGAAAAGCCCGATAAGTTGGCGCTCCTCTGGTGCGACGATCATGGGGAAGAACGGCGCTTCACCTTTTCGGACCTGTCCCGGCTCAGCAACCAGGCGGCCAACCTGCTCCGCGCCATGGGAATCGGCAAGGGGGACGCGGTGTTGATGATGCTCCGCCGCAGGTATGAATATTGGTTCCTCATTGTGGCCCTTCACAAGATCGGCGCCATCGCCATCCCCGCCACCCACCTGCTTACCGAAAAGGATATCGTTTACCGGGTGAACGCCGCCAACGTCAAATGCGTCATCACCATCGACGATAACAACATGGTGCCCGAGGTGGACGCCGCCCAAAGCCAGTGTCCTAGTCTGGCCCATAAGATCGTCCTACAGTCCAGCTACCCCGGATGGATCACCCTGCATAAAGCCATGGAGGGCATGAGCGAGGCCTTTCCCCGCCCCACCGGCGAGGAAGGAACCCTTGCCAGCGACCCTATGCTGGTATACTTTACCAGCGGTACCACCGGCCTGCCCAAGATGGTTCTGCACAACTTCACCTACCCTCTAGGGCATATCATCACCGCAAAGTACTGGCAGAACCTGGACGAAAACTCCCTCCACATCACGGTGGCGGATACCGGGTGGGCCAAGTGCAGCTGGGGCAAGGTCTATGGCCAATGGATCGTAGGAGCCGCCCAGTTCGTCTACGATATGGATAAATTCGTTCCAGCAAAGCTGCTGGCCAACCTGGAAAAATACCAGGTGACTTCCTTCTGTGCGCCTCCTACCATCTACCGATTCTTGATTCAGGAGGACATCAAGAAGTATGACCTCAGCTCCATCCGCCATATGACCACCGCCGGAGAGCCGCTCAATCCCGAGGTATTCAACCAGATCAAATCCGTGCTGGGCATCGAGATCGCCGAAGGCTACGGCCAGAGCGAAACCACCCCCATCATGGCCACCTTCAAATGGCTTCCCGTACATACCGGTTCCATGGGCAAGCCCTCTCCCGGCTATGACGTAGAGCTCATCAACGATGCCGGAGAGGTCTGCGAGGTGGGCGAAGAGGGCCAAATCGTGGTATTTACCCGCCGGACCCGCCCCATCGGCCTGTTCTCCGGTTATTATA
Source organism: Christensenella sp. MSJ-20 (assembly GCF_044357945.1). Lineage (NCBI taxonomy): Bacteria > Bacillati > Bacillota > Clostridia > Christensenellales > Christensenellaceae > Christensenella > Christensenella sp. MSJ-20. Next base: position 1,850,821 of record NZ_CP076563.1, on the reverse strand, counting down.
AGGATGCGGAAAAAACCCGGGCTGCCTGGCACTACGGAGCCTATCATACCGGGGACGTAGCCTGGAAGGATGAAATGGGCTACTACTGGTTCGTGGGCCGGGCTGATGACGTCATCAAATCCTCCGGCTACCGGATCGGCCCCTTCGAGGTGGAGAGCGCCTTGATGGAACATCCCGCCGTGGTGGAATGCGCCATCAGCGGCGTACCCGACCCCGTCCGGGGCCAGGTGGTAAAGGCCTCTGTGGTGCTGGCCTCTGGTTACCAGCCCAGCGATGCCCTGGTAAAGGAGCTGCAGGACCATGTAAAACGGGTCACTGCCCCCTATAAGTACCCCCGGATCATCGAGTTCATGGAAGAGCTACCCAAAACCATCAGCGGCAAGATCAAGCGGGCCCAAATCCGGCAGCAGGATAGTGGCCAGGAAGAACCCGATATCTACGGCGAGGACATCTGATTTTAATCAAAAAAGCCATCCCACAAAGGGATGGCTTTTTTGATTAATCATTACCGTTTGGTTCCTCATCCGGTACATATACAATGATCTTCTCCGGAGGCAGATCCAGGATATTGCAGAGCCGGTTTAACGTCTTCATGTTGATATTTTTATCCTTTTTGAGACGTTGACAAGTTTGGCTATCAATGCCATTGCTTTCAAGATAATAATAAGAAATACCGTTTGTCTGGAGATGTTTTCGCAAAGGACAAAACTTGATGGCCACATTATCACCTGCCCTTCGATTCCAATTATATGGAAGGGATACCAGTTAGATAAGTGATTATATTCAGTATATTGTCCATATATTGGAAATCATTTTATTACCAATTGGATAGTTGGCTCTTCCAAGTGTATCACTATCTGGATGTTTTTTCCATGCTTTTTTATGGATGATAATCTAATTTTAAGTACAAAAAAAGGGAGACGGAGGGGATACCCTCCGTCTCCCTTTTCGGAAGATTTTCCAATTATTTTTCCACGCGAATCACACTGCCGATGGAAATGTAATCCAACTGATCGATTTCCGCCACCGCCCGGACGATGTCCGCTTCTCGAGACTTGTGGGTAACGAAGATCAAGGGAACAGCGCTTTCTCCCTGGCCCTTCTGAACACAGGATTCGATGCTGACCCCGTGCTTGGCAAAGATGCCCGAGACCCCGTGAAGCACGCCGGGGGTATCGGCCGCCAGGGTACGGATGTAATAGCCGCAGGAGAAGTCGTTGACCACGAGGGCCGGGGTAAACTCCACCAGCTCCGCCGCCTTGCCCTGGGCCACATTGATGGCGTCGGATACCATGGCGCTGGCGGTGGGCAGATCCCCCGCTCCCCGTCCATAGAGCATCAGATCCCCTGCTGCGTCGGCGCCGATCAGCACTCCATTGAAGGGGCCTCCCACCGAGGCCAAGGGATTGGTCTTGGGGATCATCACCGGATGCACCCGGGCCTCCACCCCGCCGTTGTGCTGTTTGCCAATGCCCAACAGCTTGATGACATACCCCAGCTCATGGGCCATTTCAATATCCATGGCGGAAAGCTTGCTGATGCCCTCCCGCAGCACATCGTCCACCTTAACCCGCGCGCCAAAGGCTAAACCGCAAAGGATGCACAGCTTATAAGCGGCGTCAAAGCCCTCCACATCGGCGGTGGGGTCGGCTTCCGCATAGCCCAGCTCCTGGGCCTTTGCAAGGGCCGCCTTATACCCCGTGCCAAACTGGTCCATTTGGCTTAGGATATAGTTGGTAGTCCCATTGATGATTCCCATAACACTGGTGATGTTGTTGGGCCGCAGGCTGCCGGTCAGCATCCGGATCACCGGGACGGCTCCCGCCACACTGGCCTCAAAAGACAACGTCGCGTTGCCCTCCCGGGCGGCGGCATTCAACTCTTCCCAATGTTTGGCCATCAGCTCCTTGTTGGCGGTGATGTAGTGTTTGCCCGCCCGAAGGCATGCCTGAGCGTAGGAGAGCCCCGGATCCACGCCGCCCATGGCCTCCAACACCATGGAGATGGACTCATCTTCCAACAGATCCTCCAGCCGGTCGGTAACAAGAGCCGGATCCACGCCCTTTCGGGGCTTGTCCTTGTTCCCCACCAGGATCTTGGCAATCTCCAGTTCCACGCCGTCCCTTTGGGCAATGCGCTCCCCGTTTTGCGCCAACAGATGCACGATGCCCGTGCCCACCACGCCACAGCCGATGAGGCCAATCCGTACTTTCATAGTTCCATCCTCCAACTATCATTTAAAATTGCGATTCCTGGTTCAATTCCTAAAAATTCAACTGGTAGATGCGCTTTACCCCCTGAAGGGTCAAAAGCTTATCCACCTGGTGAACGTATTCGCTCAAGGAGGCAATCACCTCGCACAGGCCGCCGGTGGCCACCACGGTGCTGCCTGGCATCTCGGCCAAAAGTCGTTTTAGAATACCGTCGGTCAGGCCGGTAAAACCGTATAGCGCCCCGGATTGCAGGGCGTCGGCGGTATTGTCCGCAATGGCGGATTTCGGGGTTTCAAAGGTAAAACTTTTGAGCGCACTGGTGCGGTTGATGAGCGCGTCTGCCGAGGTCTGGATCCCCGGCGCAATGGCGCCGCCCACAAAGCATCCTTTTTCGTTCACCACTCCAAAGGTAGTGGCGGTGCCAAAGTCCACGGTGATCACCGGCCCGCCATAGGCCGCGTAGGCGGCGGTAGCGTTTGCAATGCGGTCCGCCCCCAGGGCGGACACCGGGGAGTAGGAGATATCAATGCCACAATTGAGCTGGCTGGATACAAAGGCCGGGGTTTTATGGAAATAGGTTTGTACCATCCGCATCAGGGTAAAGTTCAAACCGGGGACCACACTGCTGATCATCACACCATGAAAATCGCTGAATTCCATACCGATGCAGGATAAAAAGGAGTGCATCATCACCCCGTATTCATCGGAGGAACGCTTATGATCGGTGCGGACGCGGAAGCTCTGCACCAAGTCGTCCCCAGAAAAAATCCCCATCTTGATGTTGGAGTTGCCCACATCCATGGCCAGCAGCATATCCCCGCCTCTTTCCCACTAGTTTTACGACATATTATACCAGCATTGAAGCGGTTACACAACCAAAACCCGGTTGCGTCCGCTCCATTCTGTGCTATGATGAAGGCAAAACAATAGGAGGTTCTAGCCATGGTATTGGGTCATGCCCATGTGGGTATCAAAGTAGCGGACTTAAGCCGCTCCGTTCAGTTTTACCAGACGCATTTCGGATTTACCGCCGGCAAGTATAACGAGCTTCACCGGGAGAATAAGATCACCAAAATACAGTTCCTGGAGCTTGGACAATTCTCCTTGGAGCTGGTGGAAAACCCCGGCTACCCTGGCGGGGAACCCTCCCCCCAAATCCACCTAGCCTTTGGGGTGGATGATTACGACCGCACCATCCAGTCCATGCGGGAGGCCGGCGTAGCCTTTGAAAGCGATGTCCCTCGGGGAGAACCCGGCAGCCGGATCATTTTCCTCGCAGGGCCCGATGGGGAACGCTTGGAGCTGATGGAACGCTAGTTCAGCATCACGATGGCGTAGCAGAACACCATCACAAGGGCCAACCAGCCGATATGGGGTACCCACAGCCAAGCCGCCACCCGGGAATACTCCGCCGACCAAAAAGCGGCCAGCAGCGCTGTCACAATGCCACAAAACAGCGCAATAGCCGCCGTAATTGGGTTTCTCGTGGCAAAGAACAGATAGCTGTATAGGGGTAGCGCCGCAAAGTGCAGCAGATAGGCGTATAGCCCCCTACCTCTCATGCCCCGCTCCATGGTCCAAAAGAAGGCCACGGCCAGTAGGAAGTACATCACCATCCAGGCCGCCAGCATTCCGGAAGCGTCGGGCTGGAAGGGGGATTTCATCAGACTTTGGTACCATTGGGACTTGCGATCCACAAACGCCATCATAAGCCCTAGGGATAGTGCGGCCAATAGACTGGCCATCAGGGCCCCCTTGATCCTTTTTTTGACCATAGCATATCACCTCATAGCCTATACCTATGCGGTGTTTGCCCACTTTATTTATAGGAGGAATCCTCATGCGCATCCTGGTGTGTCCCGATAAATTCAAGGGCTCTCTGCCCGCCCATCTGGTGGCGCGGGCCATGTCCGACGGCATACGGGACGCCGATCCCCGTTACCAAGTGGATGCCGCTCCCATGGCCGATGGCGGGGATGGCACGGTAGATGCCTTTTTAGCCGCCATGGGCGGCAAAAAGCAAACGGTCCCGGTGTTGGATCCCTTGGGCCGGGAGGTGGAGTCCTTTCTGGGTTTGCTGCCCGGCGGTTCCGTCGTTCTGGAGATGGCGGCAGCCAGTGGCCTTGCCATGGTGCCGGAGGAAGCGCGAAACCCCCTATACACCTCCTCCTACGGAACCGGACAGCTCATGGTCCAGGCCATGGAATACGGGTGCCGCTCCGTAATCATCGGCATCGGAGGCAGCGCCACCAACGACGGCGGTATGGGGCTTTTGTCCGCCCTAGGCGCCCGTTTTTACGACGGCGCCGGTAGGCCCCTTACCAGCTGCACCGGGGCGGAAATGCTGCAAGTCCGGCGTGTGGACCTATCCGGCCTTCCGGATCTATCAGGGATCTCCATCCAAGTAGCCTGCGATGTCACCAATCCCCTGTGCGGCCCCGATGGAGCCTCCGCTGTCTTTGGCCCCCAAAAGGGTGCGGACTCTCAGATGGTGGCGGAATTGGATCAGGGCCTTGCCCGGTTCGGCGTTCTTCTCTCCCAGGCCACGGGACGGGATACACAATCCACGCCGGGCTCCGGTGCAGCTGGAGGCGTCGGCGGCGCCTTATACGGCCTGGGGGCTGATCTGGTTCCAGGCACTCGCCTGGTCATCGAGGCCGCTGGACTGCGGGAACGAATGGCCGCCTGCGACTGGGTTCTCACCGGGGAAGGAGCCACCGATGCTTCCACCCTCTTTGGCAAGGTGCCGGATGCCATGGGAGCCCTGGCCAAGGAGCTCCATAAGCCCGCCCTCTGCTTGTGCGGCAGCCTGCTCTCAGGCTATAAGCCCCTGTATCATCGTGGCATTCTGGGCGCGTTCAGCATCCTCAACCGGCCCATGGAAGCCGCCTATGCCATGGCCCATCCCTATGAGCTGATCCGGGACGGTGCGGAAAACCTCTGTCGGGTCATGTCCCTGGGGTTCAAAAAAACCTGATTTCCACAAAAAAAGAAGGGCCGTTTGGCCCTTCTTTTACTATGGACGGGGGAGGATGGATTCCTCCCTTTTACGATTTAGCAGCCACAGCCGCAGCCGCCGCGATCATACCCGCCAAAGAAGCTGCCGCCGCAGATGCAGGACAACAGCAGGATCCAGATCAGAATGCTGCAGCTATTGCCGCCGCCGAAGCCGCCAAAGAAGCCGCCGTTGTTGCAGCCGCAGCCGCAATCGTTGGCAGCAGCGTACCCGCCGCAGCCGCAATCGTTGTTCGCAGCATATCCGCCGCAGCCGCAGCCACCGCAGAAGACGCTGAGCAGAAGAATCAAACAGAGGGGATTGCAGTTCATGATTTTGCCTCCTAAAAGGTAGTTATGAGCCACTTGCAAGCTCAATCTATACTACGCCATAGCCAATTTTTTGGTGATGATTTCTCCCAACAAAAAATTGCGTTTGACATCCCCCCTGGATTTGCTAATATAGTAGAAACTGCGTTTTATAATTGGAGGTAAAAGATGTCCCAACTTACCATGGATAAACTGGTGGCCCTGTGCAAAAGCCGGGGCTTCGTATACCCTGGATCTGAGATCTACGGAGGGCTGGCCAACGCCTGGGATTACGGCCCCCTGGGGGTAGAGCTGAAGAACAACATCAAGCAGGCCTGGTGGAAGAAATTTGTCCGCCAGTCCCCCTTCAACGTGGGGCTGGATTCCGCCATTCTGATGAATCCCCAGGTGTGGGTGGCGTCCGGTCACGTGGGCGGCTTTTCCGATCCCCTCATGGACTGCAAAAATTGTCGTTCCCGGTTCCGGGCCGATCAGCTGGCTGAGGAGTATGCCAAAGAGCACGGGCTTTCCATCAGCCCCGACGGCATGAGCAGCCAGGAGCTGGAAGCGTTTATCTCCCAAAACCAGGTCCCCTGCCCCGTCTGCGGCAAGAGCGACTTTACCGGCATCCGGAAGTTCAATTTGATGTTCCGCACCCATATGGGGGTCACCGAGGACAGCACCAGTGAGGTTTACCTCCGGCCTGAGACCGCCCAGGGTATCTTTGTCAACTTCAAAAACGTGCTGCGGACCAGCCGGAAAAAGCTGCCCTTCGGCATCGCCCAGATCGGCAAAAGCTTCCGCAACGAGATTACCCCCGGCAACTTCATCTTCCGGATCCGGGAGTTCGAGCAGATGGAGCTGGAGTTCTTCTGCATGCCCGGTGAAGACCTAGAATGGTTTGCCTACTGGAAGGACTTCTGCGTCAACTTCCTTCACTCCATCGGCATCAAGAAGGAGAGCATTCAGCTGCGGGATCATAGCCCCGAGGAGCTCTCCCATTACAGCAACGCTACCACCGATATCGAATTCTACTACCCCTTCGGCCTCAAGGAGCTATGGGGCATCGCCGACCGCACCGATTACGACCTCAAAGCCCATGCCAAGGAAAGCGGCGAGGCGCTGGAGTACCTAGACTCCAGCAACGGCCAAAAGGTGGTCCCCTATTGCATCGAGCCCTCGGTGGGCGTGGATCGGCTGACTCTGGCCGTCCTGTGCGATGCGTACGAGGAGGAGGATCTAGGCAATGGCGATAGCCGGGTGGTACTCCATTTAGCCCCGGTGCTGGCCCCCTATAAAGCGGCCATCCTGCCCCTTCAGAAAAAGCTATCCCAAGAAGCTATGAAGATTTACGAAGCCCTCTCCGCCGATATGATGGTGGATTTCGACGTCACCGGCAGCATCGGCAAGCGGTACCGCCGCCAGGACGAGATCGGCACTCCCTACTGCATCACCGTGGATTTCGACACCTTAGAGGATGGCACCGTCACCATTCGGGACCGGGATACCATGGAGCAGATTCGAGTTCCCGTGGCCGAGCTTACCACCTGGCTCCAGGATAAAACCGCTTTCTAAGGAGGCCCTCTATGATCACCTTTAACCATTTCAATTTCAACGTGCTGGATCTGGATAAAAGCCTGGCCTTTTATCGGGACGCCCTGGACCTCAAGGTGGTTCGGGAAAACCACAAGGAGGCCTTTTCCCTGGTGTTTCTGGGGGACGGCGTCACCGGCTTTTCCCTGGAGCTCACCCATCTAAAGGACCGGACCGAGCCCTATAATCTGGGAGAAAAGGAATACCATCTGGCCTTTGTCACCGATGACTACGAGGCCCTTCATAAGAAGCACCAGGAGATGGGCTGCATCTGCTATGAAAACCCCTCCATGGGAATCTACTTTATCGAAGATCCGGACGGCTACTGGATCGAAATCGTCCCGGACCGCCGGGGATAGGATCACTCTCTTTGAAAAAAAGCCCGGCTCCGGCCCAACTGGACGGATCGGGCTTTTTCCATTCCTACAGCACAATGCAAAGGAGGTATTTCAGTGGTGTACAGCTATCGTTCCGCCCTTGTGGATCAAACCGAACGCGCCCTATGGAGCGTCAAAAACGTCATGGACTGTATTCCGGATACGCTCTGGGAGCGGCCCTACTGCGGCATGCCCCTGTGGAAGCATCTATACCATATGCTCCACTCCCTGGATCAATGGTTCATCAACCCTGAGGTATATACGGACCCGCCCTTCCATCTTCCCGGCCTCAACGATCTGGATACCCCCTCCCCGACTCCCCTCTCCCGCCAGACCCTGGAGGATTATTTTGAAACCGTGGCAAACAAGATCAGAGGCTATCTGGCTTCCCTTCGGGAGGAGGATCTGCTTTGCTGTCCTCCCCATAGCGGCGATTCCCGCTTTCTTCTGATCCTGGCCCAGCACCGGCACCTGCATACCCATCTAGGAGTGCTCATGGGCTTCATCATAGCGGAAACCGGCAAGTGGCCCAGGGTGCTGGGCCTGCGAGACGCCTTCCCCACACAAACCTATGATCCCTTCTTTTGAGTTTCCGCCGCGTTGCAAATATTTGGCATCCATTCTATACTATATACAAGAAAGGACCGTCGAACCCAAGGCGGTTAGGCGGATCAATTTATCCTAAGGGGTGAGGGCATGGATACCAAATCTATCATCACCATCAGCCGCCAATATGGCAGCGGAGGGCGTTTCATCGGCCGCAAGCTGGCAAACAAGCTGGGGATTCCCTTCTACGACCAGGAGCTCATCTCCCTAGCCGCCAAAGAAAGCGGATTCAGCGAGGGCTTTTTTGAAAACGCAGAAAAGAAGGCCACCAGCAGCTTTCTGTACTCACTGTACCTGCACGGGACGGTGGAGGGCAACAGCGGCCTGCCCCTGGATGAACAGGCTTTTATCATCCAGTCCGGCGTCATTTTGGACGTAGCAAAAAAGGGGCCGTGCGTCATCGTGGGACGCTGTGCCGACTATGTGCTTAAGGATTTTCCCAACGTCACCAACATTTTCATCTATTCCAACCTAAGGGATCGAATTCGCCGGGCCATCACCTACTATGGGGTAGCGCCCGAAAAGGCGGAATCCACCATCCGGAACGCCGATAAACGGCGGGGCACCTATAACCACTACTATTCCGGACGAAAGTGGGGGGAGGCAGCCAATTACCATCTCTGTATCAACAGCGATGCCGTTGGAATCGACCCTGCAGTGGAGGTCATTGCCGCCTTTGTCCAGGCTAAGGACCATCCGAATCACGGTTGATGCCACAAAAAAAGAGCCCGCTTAAGGGCTCTTTTTCTTTGGAACCAAAGGCTATCCCGCCTACCCGTCCAGCTCCGCCTGGACGCGGCTGGCATATTCCTGGGACAGGATGGCCGTCACCACCGTGCCTGCTTCAGCATACTCTTCGGACAGCACCGTACCGTTTGCCCGGATACGGCTCAGCAGCCCGCCCTTTTGATAGGGGATGGTAAGGGTAACCCTCACCCGCTGCCGGTGGATCTCCCCTATGATGGCCTCTTTCAGCCGATCCAAGCCCCAGCCGGTCTTGGCGCTGATGCGGATTCCTCCGCCAATGCCGTCAGCCATGGGCAGATCGGCCTTGTTCAACGCGATAATCCGCGGCAGCGTTCCAGCTCCCAGCTCATGCAGCACCCCGTCCACCACCTGCATCTGGTTCCGCCAGTCCGGGCTGGAGGCATCCACCACATGGACGATCAGATCCGCCCCTACCGCCTCCTCTAAGGTGGAGCGGAAGGCGTCCACCAGCTCATGGGGCAACTTTTGGACAAAACCCACGGTATCGGTGATAAGGCACTCGGTATCCAGCAGGCGGGTGCGCCGGGTCAAGGGATCCAAGGTGGCAAACAGCTTATCCTCCGCCAAGGTATCCTCCTCACAAAGGGCGTTTAACAGGGTGCTTTTGCCGGCGTTGGTATAGCCCACTAGGGCCAGGGTGGGAATCCCGCTCCGTTCCCGGCGTCCCTTCTGTACCGACCGCTGCCGGTCCAAGGTCTGAATCTCCTGCTCCAGCTCATAGATGCGGCGGCGGATGCGGCGGCGATCCACCTCCAGCTTGGTCTCGCCGGGACCGCGGGTGCCAATGCCGCCGCCCAAACGGCTCATGCTGGCTCCCGTCCCTGAAAGTCGGGGCAACAGATACTTTAACTGAGCCAGCTCCACCTGAAGCTTCCCCTCGCGGGATTTGGCCCGCTGGGCAAAGATGTCCAGGATCAGTCCCGTCCTGTCGATCACTTTGGCGCCGATGAGCGCCTCCAGATTCCGGGCCTGGATGGGACTCAATTCATCGTTGAAGATATACAGGTCCGCGTTGGTCTCCCCCCGCAAAAGCGCCAATTCCTCTGCCTTGCCCCGGCCAACGTAATAGGCGTTATCTGGGCTGGGCCGGGACTGCACCGTAGCATGAACGGGCACACCCCCCGCCGTCCGGGTCAGCTCCGCCAGCTCCTCCATGCCCCGCTGATCGATCCCCACCAGCACCGCATTCTCGTTCTTTTCCTTGGCCACATAGGCCTCAAACCGGCCGATGATCCGGTCGGCCACAGCAATCTCGTCCATCAGGCTCTTGTGTCCAAACAGAGCGGGCGGCACCGGCCCAATCACCTTGGCCGTGTCTTCAGACGTCAAATAGGCCGCAAAGAGATGCTCCGCCCTGCCATTCACCACACCGATGGCGGCCATGGCGTCAAACTTGGCCTGGATGAGGGTGCCGATGTCCACATTGGACAACATGCCGTTTCCATTGGGGTGGCTGTGGATGCACCGGATCCCGCACAGCCGATCGGTGTTGCGCCGGGTGGTCAGCTCCGGCATGCTGACCCGGTTGAAGTGTCCCACGCTTACATCGCAGACGCTGCCGTTGCGCTCGATCAAAACGCTGATCTCCCGCCCAGTTGCGGCGGTCAGCCGGGCCATCTCCTCCGCCATCTCGCGGCTGAAAAACTGATCCTTCCCCATACGGTAGCCGTTCAACGCGTCGATTTCCCCTAGCAGGATATTGGAAATCCCGCGGGTGTTTCCATTGATTCTTGGCAATCCGGTTCCTCCAGTTTGGGGCTTCTCCCCCGTATTTGCGTTCCCATCCCCTTTCTCCCTATCAGGAAAAAGGATCGATGGGTTGTCCTTTTTATATTATACCGCCTTCCTATATAGAAAGTAACGGATTCTTTTTTCAGGCTTTCCAACCCCAAGAGCTCATTTTGTCCACAGCCATAGACTTCCCTTCTCTCCTGGCGTAAAATATGAGCGTTATAGGCAAATACAGGAGAATGGGGAGGGCCTCACATGGTGCAATATCGAACGCTAACGGCCGCGGAGATCCGCCCAGAGCTGTTCCAAGGCTTCATTCGCCGCCAGGTGGTAACCAAATGCTGGCGTAGAAGAAAGGACAAATGGGTCATCGAGGAGGCTCCGTTTCTTGACGATTGGAGCGAAGCCGATTTTAACTTTCTGGTCTCCTGCCTAAAAAACACGGCGGATACGGGCGGCCTGGTCTACGCCGCCTTTGCTCGTGGCGTTTTAAAGGGCTTTGTCTCGGTAGAGCCTCACTTATTCGGAGGCGAACACCGCTATCTGGATCTTTCCAGCATCCATGTGTCCCAAGACATGCGGGGTACGGGAATCGGAACCGCCCTCTTCAGCGCCGCCAAGGAATGGGCTAGGAACAAAGGCGCAAAAAAGCTGTATATCTCCGCTCATTCAGCCGTAGAAAGCCAGCGGTTTTATCAAAAAATGGGGTGTGTGGACGCCCAGTTCCTTCATCCGCAGCACGTTGAAGCGGAACCCTTTGACCGCCAACTGGAATGTGCATTATCCCATGAAACAGCGGCGCTCGGCGATTCCGATTCCTAACGCCATGGAAGAAGGCTTAGGCAATAATTGCACAACGGAAAAAATGCGATTAAAATAATGGCCGGAGGGGATTGATATGTTGACGGAACAGGAACGGGAACGGTTTATGCGGCAGATCGTCATGCCGGGCATTGGAGAGGAAGGCCAGGAAATCCTGAAAAACGCCAAGGTACTGGTGGTAGGGTCCGGCGGCTTGGGCTCTCCTGCCCTCTATTACCTGACGGTGGCCGGCGTGGGTGAAATCGGCATTGTGGACACCGATGTGGTCTCCTTATCCAACCTAAACCGGCAGATTCTCCATACGGAGGCGGATCTCCAGCGCCCCAAAGTGGAATCCGCGGTGGAAAAGCTGCAAAAGCTGGACGCTTCCATCCGCTTTCATCCCATGCAGGTCTACCTGGATGAAAACAACGCCCAGGAAATCCTGACAGGCTATGACCTTATTGTGGACTGCGTGGACAACGACGACACCCGCTATCTCATCAACCGCTGGGCCGTACGCCTGGGCATTCCATTGGTGGAGGGGGGCGTCCGGGGACTGGAGGGCTACATCCTTCCCATTCTCCCAGGGAAAAGCCCCTGCTATCGCTGCGTCTACCCCGAGAAAACAAAAAGAGCATCCGATCCCATCCCGGTTCTGGGCGGCACTGCTGGAGCGGTGGGCGCCATGGAGGCCATCGTTGGGATTCGCATGCTCTTGGGACAGTCCGTCCCCGTAGGAAAGCTAACGTTTTTCCAATTCGCGGGGCTTACCAGCACGCAGATCGAGGTAAAGCGGGATCCCCACTGCCCCGTCTGTGGCCAGGCTCCTTCAGAAATTGTGGATTAGCTGGACTTTACGCTTCCGGATGAAGTGGGACTATCGTCCTTGAAGGTTTGGTGATTCACGTTTACCAACACATGATCGGGATAATATACGGCTTTTATCCAACTGATCCGTGGGTCTAGCCCCACAAAAACGCGATCATACCGGCTTTTTTGATTGGATATCTCCTTTGACAATCCTGGCACCTCCTTCAGTTATTCGACAAAACTCCCTTGGTGTCAAGATACTATCACATAAAAACAGGGATTCGCCAGCGTTTTTACATTTGAACCCATGATTCGACAAAAGTTGTCAGGTTTTTATCCCCAAAAGAGCGCGTTTTTTTCCATTTGGCGCGATTTTTGTAAAAAAGCGCCTGGGCTTGATCTTTCTAATCAACTTGTTATGATTTATTGATATTTAGTATAATTCAAATCAAAAAAGGGAGCGCGGATTCCGCGCTCCCTTTTCACGCATAGAATGCAACCGGCGCTCTAAGCGTCCGTCTGCCGCTCTGGAGATTCCTCCTGTCCCTCTTCCAAGATGATCGGATCCATCGGCTGCTCCTCCAAAACCTCCGCATCCACATCGCTTGCAGTGGGTTCCAAATCCGTCTCCCCTAGGACCTCCTCCGATGGGGCAACAGCCCCCTCAGGCCCTTCTGCGGGCTCCTCTGGCCCCTTCACCGCAGGCTTAGGCGGCAGCAGGAAATCCTCCTTCTCCACATGAGGCTCCTGGGGCTCCTCAGCAAAAAGGGAATTCGTATTCTCCTCTTTGGGGGATATCGCCCCTTCCATATCCTCTGGAGCGGTATCTTGGGATGCGGGTTTCCTGTGCAGCTTGCCAAAGAATGCCGCTATGCCGCCCCTCTTAGGCCGGGACTCCCCTTCCCCAGTAAAGTAGGGCACATCCAGATCCTGTGGGGTACCGGCGTCCCCCTCCATAGAATCCTCCTGCTCCAGGCCGGATAGGGCCAGCAGCGGAGCGCCGATCAACGGCAGGCAACTGGGTACCTCGGTAATGGCGCCCAACACGCAGTAGGTGAGGGCTACAAAGATGGCCATAAAAACAAGATAGATGGCCGTTCCCAGCAACAACTGCTCTATGGGAGTAATGAGGTTGGTCATCAGCACAAAAAGATTGGTGCCCCCCGCCAAAATAGCGGCCGCGATCACTAGGATCCATAGAGCCATGCTCTGGAGGCCATGAAACCGCACCAATCGGTTCTTCACCCCGTATACCAGCGCAACCACCGCCCCAATTGGGCCAAAATAGGCCACCGCGCTATACGCGCGCTGGCGGCGTGCGAGGATCTCCTCCTGGGATTCCTCCTCTTCCGGCTCCTCCGGGCCGGATAGCAGCAAATCCAGCTCGTCGCATTCCGATTCTTCGGCAGCTTCCAAAGTCTCCTCAGGGACGGAATCATCCATGGGCTCAGAGGCGCAAGATGGAGCTTCCTCCCCGTCCACCCCAGCCATTTCGGAGCAATTTTGATGGTTTGCCAGCGATTCTGAAGCGGTTACAGCCTCCCCATCTATAGCCTGGGATTCCTCAGCTTTTCTGTTCCAACGCCATTTCATCCTGCGCACCTCCCTTGCCCCAATTTGTAAAAAATGGATGTTCTATCATCATAGCATAGTTTTTCCTCGATACAACCCGTTCCCAAAGGATGCAAAAAATTCATCTCCGGGTTTTCCTATTATACCGGGTTTTCCTCCCGGGGACAATCCTCCAAGCGGCACCACATGATATAGGCGTCTTCCCCGTTATCGGAATAGTATTTCTTTCGTAGGCCCACCGAGGTAAAACCATGGTTCTGGTACATCCTTTGAGCGACAGCGTTGCTTACCCGCACCTCCAAGGTCATATCCCGAGCGCCCATGGCCCGGGCTGCATGCATCAGGCTCTCCAGCAAAAAACTGCCTGCCCCCATTCGCCGGGCCGATGGCACGATGCAGATGGTACTGATAAAGGATTCGTCCAAAACGCACCAAACGCCTCCAAAACCGATCATCTTTCCCTCTACATATGCCCCCAGGTATAGGGCCGCGGGATTATCGGTAATGTCCCGATACAGGCTGTCCCGGCTCCAGGGATCGGTAAAGCATAACGTTTCAATGGTAGCCGCCGCATCCACATCCTCCTCCCCCAGAGGACGGACAATCAGCTCAGGTTCCATGGCGCAGCCGCTCCGCCTGGGATACCCGCATATAGTCGATGGAAGCCTGGGCCTCGGGAACAAAACGGCCCTGCTTTACCGCTGCCACCGCCACCCAGGAAGCCCGAAGGAGATTTCGTTCCGCCGCCGCAAAAACCGCCCGATCCCCCAGAGCGCTTGCAATGGCCTCCCGGTGTACCGCAGCCCCATCCCCCAGGAAAAACACGGGGGAAGATAAGATTTCTGCGGCGGATAACAGCTCCGTCAAGGGCCGGGGCCCGCCCGGCAAAAGCGCCTCCTCCCCCCGATAAAGCGCGGTATAGACTTCCCCCCGACGGGCGTCCATCATGGGGCAGACCACCCCTGGGAACCCCGATCCCCCCTCCTTAAGCGCCAAGAGGGTGGGCACCGGAGCGATGGGAATGGACAGCGCGCGGCAAAGGCCCTGGGCGGTGGCCATGCCGATCCGAAGCCCGGTAAAGCTGCCAGGGCCCGCCGTTACCGCCAGGGCGGAAAGGGAGGCTTTCTCGGTATCCGTCACCTCTAACAGGGCGTCGATCATGGGAAGGAGCTTTTCGGAATGGGTCAACCCCAGGTCCAGGTACATCTCACCCAACAGCTTCTCCTCATAGAGGGCGGCGGCACAGCTCTTGGCCGATGCGTCCAAAGCCAGTATTTTCAACGTCCTTCCCCCTTTCCCCCTAGGATGCTGACGCGGCGGAGGCACTCCCCCGCCTTTTCTATCCCTATCCTTATGCTGGGCTCCCCCAGGATATCCTCCGCGCCATCCGGCCATTCCACAATGCAGATCCCGTCCCCTCCCAGGTACTCCTCCACGCCAATATCGTAGAGATCCTCGGGAGAAATCCGGTAGAGATCAAAATGGTAGACCGGAATCCGCGCCGGGTATTGATTGACGATGGCAAAGGTGGGACTGGTTACATAATCGTCGTAGCCCAACCCCTGGCAGATACCCCGGGTCAGAGCGGTTTTCCCCGCGCCGGGCTCCCCATACAGGAGGAGCCTGTCCCCCTTTTTTAAGCAACCGGCCAAAGCCCGGCCCAGGGCCGTAGTCTCCTCCTCCGATTGGGTCTCCGCCGCAAATCCGGAGAACAGCTCCTCCCTATGCATGGCTTTTAAAGCCCTCCCCCATCACCTCGCTGGCGGGATTGACGATAACAAAGGCAGCGGAATCGATCTCGCGGATGATGTCCTTCAGCTGAGACAGCTCCTTGTTGCTCTCCAATACGCACAGAAGCATCCCCTTGGGCTCTCCGGTGTACACCCCGGTGGCCGCCATGCGCGTAACGCCCCGCTCCATATCCGCCATGATCTTCTCGCTGATCTGCTCCCAGTGATCGGTGATGATGTACACCATCCGGGCCCGGCTCAATCCCTCCATGATCATATCCATCACCTTGGTGCTGATAAACAGGGCCACCAGAGAAAACAGCCCCAGCTCCAGGGAGAACAAAACGGCGGACAGCGCCACCACCACAAAGTCGATGGCAAACATCACCCATGCCACCGAGATAAAGGGGAATAGCCCCTGAAGGAGCTTGGCCGCCAGGTAGGTTCCTCCGGTGTTGCCGCCGCTCCGCTCGATGATCCCCAGGCCCACGCCCATCACCACGCCGCCGAATACGCTGGCCAGCATGGGGTCATCCGTTATCACCGGCAGGGGAATGTAGTCTACCGCCAGGGAGGTAACCACCGAGGCGTAAAGGGCGATAAAGGCAAACTCCTTACCAAATTTCTTGATCGCCAGCAGGAACAAGGGTAGATTCATCAGTAAAATGGCGGCGCCGGTGGGCACCCCCGTTATGTAATGGAGAACGGTGGCAAGACCGCTGACCCCTCCAGGCGCGATCTTATTGGGAACCAGGAATAGGTTCAAGGAAAACGCCATGATAAACACGCCGGCGGTAATCAAAATCATCTTCTTCCACAGTGCCATTCCCTTGGTCATAGCCACCTCTCCTTATCCACATGGGGTCTTTTGTAAATCCGTCCTACGGCTGGTATATTATAGCATGCTAAGGCCGTTCCTTAAACCCCAGGCTTATCTTCAGTGCCCCGTCCACCTGCTCCATTATGTCCTCTCCAACCGATCCCATATACTTTACCAGCCGGCTTTTGTCTATGGTACGGATCTGCTCCATTAGAATGATGGATTCCCGTCCCAGCTCGGTATCGGACAACCGGATATGGGTAGGCAGCTTGTTCTTCTCCAGGCTGGACGTAATGGCGGCAGCGATGACGGTTGGACTATACTTGTTGCCCATATTATTTTGTACGATAAGTACCGGGCGCATTCCCCCCTGTTCGCTGCCAACCACAGGGCTGAGATCCGCCAGGTATATTTCACCTCTTTTTATCAATCCTTTCACCCTCCAGAAATAGGGCGCTTACATAGCATAGTATGCAAGCGCCCGGACTTCCGTTAGGTCAGGATTCATATGGCAAATAGGCCTTATGGAGGCATTCCACGGTGTGGTAGGGGGTCATGGCCGTGCTGCCATACCGGGCCATGGCAGCCTCACCCGCCACCCCGGCAAGATAGGCCCCCGCCGCCGCCGCGTATTGGGGCTCGGCGCCATGGGCCAGAAATCCGCCGATCACCCCGGACAACACATCCCCGCTGCCTCCCTTGGCCATACCGGCACAGCCCCGATTGGAGAACAGGGTGCTCTCGGCCCCGGCAATGAGGGTAACCGCCCCCTTGAGCAGCACGGTACACCGGAATCGGTTCGCCGCCTCCTCCACAGCGGCCAGCGGATCCTCCACCACCGTCCTGAGTTCCGTATCCAAAAGCCGGGAAAGCTCCTTTGGATGAGGGGTCAGCACCAGGGGGCCTGAGGCGGAAAGCAGGATCTCCGGACCGCCCCGCGCCAGGGCGTTGAGCCCGTCGGCGTCGATCAAGGTAGGCATCCCAGCCGATAGTCCTTCGGCAACCAGCTCATATACCCGGGGGCCATCTCCCAGGCCCGGTCCCATCACAAGGGCGGTTTTGCCCTGAAGGAGGGCAGGCATGTCCTGGGGCGCCGCTACCGGGCGCACCATGGCCTCTCGAACCCGATGAGCGTACACGCGAGCGGTTTCCGGATCGGATAAAAGGGTAACCGTCCCCGCCCCCGACCGAAGGGCCGCGTCAGCGGAAAGAAGGGCGGCGCCCGGCATCTCCATGCTGCCCCCCAGGATGGCCAGCCGCCCGTAATCGCCCTTATGGGTGTTCCGAGAGCGTTTGAGGGAATGCACATCGGATCTGGTGAACAGATACCGGCGCCGGGACGGCAGCAGCGGAGAGGGGATCACCTGATAGGCCAGCACCTCTCCCGCGTATTCCGCTCCAGGGTATAGGATCACCCCGGGCTTGAACCCCGACAGACACACGGTCAGGTCCGCCCGGACGGCGTTCTCATGGGCTCGGCCGGTGTCGGCAGAAACCCCAGTGGGCAGATCCACCGCCACCACACGGCCTGACTCCCCCAATCGGTTGATGATCCGGGCCGCTCGAAGATAATCCCCTTCCAGGCCGAACCGCGCGCCGGTACCCAAAAGAGCATCCACCACCACGTCATAGGGCGGGATGCCGTCATTGGAAGGCAGGGGAAGCACCTCCCGCCCGCTCTTCATCCGATACTGGGTATACAGCCGGGAAATCGCCTCTCCCTGCCCCAGCCTCACGGCGTAAACCCGGGTCTCCCACCCCAGCTCCGCCAAGGTGGCCGCAGCGGCCACCCCGTCGGCTCCATTGTTGCCGCTGCCGCAGAAAAAAACCGCGCGGCGGCGGGAAGCATGGCTGCAGATGGCCTGGGCAACCAAAGACCCCGCCCGGCGGATCAATTCCAGCTCGTTGTTGTGTAGGGCGATTTCATGGGCGTCCATGGCCTTAATGTCCCCACTGGTAAATACGTCCTTCATGGAAGCCTCCTCTTACGATTCCTTTCCGGCGCACCGCTTCACACCGCAAATGCTCTGAGCCGAAACGCCGGCATGCCCCGTCGATTTGATGGAGCGCACCGCAGCGCGCGCCGCGCCCACGACATTTCCTTCACGCATAGAGCCCTTCCCCTCTGATGCTCACATCCCCCGCCAGGATGGCATGCACCGTGCCCGCCTCGTCCCGCAGCCGGAGGGATCCGTCCGGGCCAAACCCCACGCAAACGCCTCGAAGCTGTCGTTTGCCTTGGATGGCGGTCACCGGCCGGTTCAGACAGACGCTCCACTGGGCGTATTCCTCCATCAACGAAGCAAAATCAGGCGTTCCTTCTCCCATAGCCTCGGCGTAGAGATCAAAAAACTCCGCCAGCACCGCGGCCAGAACCCGGGCACGGGGGATAACCCGCCCCGTCTCCATAGCCATGCTGGTGGCCACCCCCATAAGTTCCTGCCCAAAGGTGGGCTGATTCACGTTGATCCCGATGCCCAGGACAGCGTAGTCCACCCCGTCTAAATCAGCCGATAGCTCGCAAAGGATGCCGCAGAGTTTCCGATGTCCGCACAGCACATCGTTGGGCCATTTAAGGCCCACGTTGGGAAGCATTCCCTGGGCCGATACCCCTCTCGCCACCGCCACCCCTGCCATCAGAGAGAAAAGATGGGCGTCCTGAGGCGCAATGGGGGGCCGCAGAATCAAGGAGCAGAAAATCCCTTCCCCCGCGTTGCTGGTCCAAGTCCGGCCCTGGCGGCCCCGCCCCGCCGTCTGCACTTCCGCCACCACCACGGTCCCATGGGCGGCGCCTTTTACCGCCAGCTCTTTGGCGGTTTGGTTGGTGCTGGCCACCCGATCGTAATGGAGAATGGTATAGGGAGCCTCTCCCGCATCAAAGCGATAGATCTCCACAAACTCGGGCAGCAGGCTATCGCTCAGCGACGCCAGCCGATATCCCGCGTTCCGTTTGCAGTCAATTTCGCAGCCCATGGCTTTGAGCTTTTCCACATGCTTGTTGACCGCCGCCCGGGATACCCCCAACTGGCTTGCCATCTCCTCCCCCGATACATATCCATGGGGATTCTGCATCAGCAGCTTCAAGATTTTATCCCTCAATCCCGTTCCCCCTCCTCCCCAAGGCCCGCGAGTGCCTGGCGGATGAGATCATAGCCGAATCCCCGGGCCAACAGCGTGCGCTGAACCGATTGCAGGGCCTTCCGGTTCCGCCCCTTCTGCGCTGCCAGCCGTTCCGCCAGCTCTCGGCACCGTTCTTCCTCCTCCTGGCCATGGTATTCCTCCAGCACCCGGGCGATGGCCTCCCGGTCCACGCCCTTTTTGAGGAGGTCGTATTCCAGCTTCTTTCGCCCTACCGGACCGCGATTCAGCCGGCTTCGAAGAAACTCTCGGCTAAAGGCCACATCGTCGATATATCCATAATCCGCCAAGCGATCCATGGTCTCCTGAATCTCCCCGGCCTCATAGCCCTTCTGACGCAGATAATCCTCCATCTCCTTTTTGCTCCGCATCCGATAGCCCAGGTAGGTAAGGGCACGATCCATGGCGCTGACCCGCGTTTGTTCCTTCCGTTCCTTCATGGCATCATTATACACCAAGGAACGGCTCTCTCGCCACCAGCCCGTTCGGATGTATAAAAAAATCCCGGAGACTCAAACTCATCTTAGAACAACGGGCAGGGCCCGAATCAAAGGAGGAGTCAAATGAACGGTCAAAAAGCACAGATCACAACCAAGGACCTTTCCATGGTGGAGGAGCTTCTGGATTTCCAGGCCCTGGCCCACGCCAAAGCCAAAACCTACTGCGGCTATCTGCAGGACCAGGAAGCCAAAGAGGTCATGGAGCGCCTAACCCAGACCCACCAGCAGTGTTTTGACGCCATCAATGCCTATCTGCAGAACAGCAACTAAGGAGGAACTTCCATGGAACAGAAAAACGCCAACCTCTCGGAACGGGAACTGATGATGGACATGCTCAACAGCCAGAAGCAGCTCATGAGCCTCTATTCGCTGGATCTTTCGGAAGCCGCCTGCCCCAAGCTGCGAAACACCCTTGGCAGCCTGTTTTCTGACGTCTCCAACGATCAATATAAGCTGTGGGATCTGATGAACCGCAAGGGATACTACCCCGTAGACCAGGCCGAAAAGCAGAAGTTGGATCAAGCCAAGCAAAAGGCCCAGCAGATGAAGCCCACCGTCAACTGATTCCCCAGAAATAGAAAAGCGCTCTGGGAAGCACCCCGTAAGAGAACAAACGCCCATCCCACGGGCGCTTTCCCTAAATTGTCTTCATGGCAACACGGCATAAGAGGGCAGGGCAAACCGCAATGGTTTGCCCTGCCCTCTTATTTTTTAAAGCCATCCCTAGGCGCTATGTTTTCCGCTAGACCTCCGGAAACAGCGGAACAAACCGCTGGCGCTTGCCATCCACCAGCCCCAGGTCGCTGAGGCGCAGATCGGGGGAAGCGGTGAGGGACAAAATGGTAATCCGCATCATTAGGCTGCGAGAGGTACAGACCACCTCCACGCTATCCTCCAGCCGTTCTAGATCCCGGACCAGTTCCCGGCAGGGGAGGTCGGACATAAGCCCCGCTATGGGCAAAGGAAGCCCCGCCAGGATCTCGCCCTGCAGAACGGTACAGATGCCGCCCCCCTCCCGCTTGAGGTACCGAATGGCACAGAGGGCGTCCTGAGGATCCCGGTAGGCGATGGTCAGGTTATGGCTGTCGTGGCCCACGGTAGCGGCGATGGCTCCCTGGCGGAGCCCCAGATCCCGGTATACCGCCACGGTGTGCCCGCCCTTTCCGTGCCGGTTGAACACCGCCACATAGCACAGGGCCGGATCCTTGGTAATATCCACATAGCCCTCGGTCACCGGCAGGTCCTCATAAAGAGGGGTGTCCTTGGGCCGGCCGCCCTCCATACAGGGAACCACGGTGGCCCGCACATGGGAAAGGGTGGGGTCGGGAGCAGCCAGCCGGAGGTCAGCCTCGCCAATTTCCGGCAGGTGTACGGTGTTGGGGAAGGCCGTTTGGGGCGCCCGGGGCAGGTCCGCCGTGAGGACACCGTCCTTGCACATGAGCTTCCCGCCCACAAAAACCGCCTTTGGGTTCCGCCCGTCCAGCTCCTCCACCAGCTGGAGATCCGCCAGATATCCCGGGGCAATGGCGCCCACATCCTCCAGCATGCAGTCCAACGCTCCGTTCAAGGTAGCCCAGCGAATGGCGGTGATGGGGTCGATCCCCTGGGCGATGACGGATTTCAGCACCCGGTTGATGTGCCCCGTCTCCAACAGATCCTTAGCATGGACGTCGTCGGTGCAGAGGGAGACGAAGTCGGTAAACCTGCAGCCACGGATGCCCTCTACCACCTTGCCCAGGCCGCTGTCCGAAAGGGAGCTGGACTGGACGTTGACCCGCAGCCCATTCCGCAGATTGGCAATGCTCTCGGCGGCGGTTCGGGAGGAGTGGTCATCCCGCGGCCCTCCCAGGATATAGGCGGCAAGCTCCCGATCCAGCACCTTGGGCGCATGCCCCTGGATCAGCACCCCCCGGCGCAGTCCCTCATCCAAAATGCCATGGACCCGGGGCGTGTCCTCCCGAACCCCGATGAAATCCATCATCTCGGCAATGCCCACTACCCCTGGCATATCCAGCAGCTCTCCCACCTCCTGGGGGCCGAAATCGGCGCCGGATTGCTCCAACCCCGGTACGGACGGCACGCAGGATGGAGCCAGGTTCAACTGCCGTACCGGGGAAAACGCAGCGTTCTCCACCATGTACCGGACTCCCGGTATCCCCATGACGTTGGCAATCTCATGGGGATCCACCAGCACGGTGGTGGTGCCGCAGAGGATGGCCGCCCGGCCAAAGTTTTCTGGGGTCATCATGGTGCTTTCCACGTGCATATGGGTGTCGATAAAGCCGGGGAGCAGATAGGCTCCCTCCCCATCATAGCGGGCGGCGGCAGGCAAAGGAGCCTCCGCTCCTTCCTCCCGAACCCGGACGATATGGCCGTCCAGAATATCCACCTCGCTGGGGTATATCTCTCCGGTAATGACGTTGACCATCTGTACGTTAAAAATGGTAAGATCACAGGGAAGCTTCCCCATAGCCGCCCGAATCAAGCGGCTGCGGTCATAGTTGGCGTCGATGCGCATGGCGTTTTCCTCCAAAAATCGTTCCCGATGATGCTATGGTCAGGCGTCGGCCTTCTCCCCGCGGAGGTTGGCCAAAAGCTGAGCCAGTTCCCCCTTGCTGAGGGGCCGCTCAAAGCCGATACAGATATCGCAGTGGTTTCCGCAGTTGGGGCACACGCACCGGCACTGAATCCCCTTCTGTTCCTGTACCATCAGGGTGCCGCATTTTTCACATCCGCAGACCATCTTCATCACCTCTTTTTTCCTAGTTTACACCCCATTGGGCCGGGGAGCAACCTTGCCGTAAAGCTGGATTTTTGCTACACTGCTACAAACGAGGTGATCTTTTGCGGAAACAAAATTGGCTGGGGGGCTTCCTTGCTCTAACGCTGCTCCTGGTTCCCCGATTCAGCTTGTACGCCGCCGAACCCACGCCCACTCCCACGCCCGCTCCCACGCCGGATCTGAACCAAGTGTTCCCCGAAAAAACCGGCAACGCATTGGGAGACCGGGGGGAGCGGACGGTGCGTATCCAGCAGCGGCTCCGGGATCTGGGGTACCTCAGCTACCGGCCCACCGGCTATTTTATGAATATGACGCAAAAGGCGGTAACCGCCTTTCAAAACAACCATAGCCTGATGGCGGACGGAGCCGGGGTGGTGGGAAGCGAGACCATGGAATATCTGTTTTCCAGCCTGGCCAAGCGAAAGACCGTAGCTCCGGAATCCGGCGGTGTAAGGCCCAAGGACAACCCCTATCCCCGGGCCGGAAGCCTGACGGAATGGGCGGTGGTAAACGCCGTCTTGCCCGAAAACGCCCAGTTTACGGTGGTGGATACAGCCACCTCCATTCGGTTTACCGCTGTCCGCGTGGGGGGCCAGGGGCATATGGACATCGTCACCGCCGACGGGGAATCCTACCAGAACTATCTGAAGATCTTTTCGGGGAAGGTAAGCAGCAACAAACGGCCGGTTGTGGTGGAGTACGACGACCAGCGCTACGCCGCCTCTCTCTATGGGATGCCCCACGGGGAAAATACCGGCGTCGGCGGCGGAATGCAGGGCTACACCTGCCTATACTTTCAAGGAAGCCTGTCCAACGGCCTGGGCATCGTGGACGCGGAGCATAATGCCAACATACAGATAGCCGCGAAAAAAGAGGAGTAAGCCCGCCGCCCAGTGGGCGGTTCCCCGTTGCACGCCTTTGGCGTGCGCTCCTCCTCTAGCCAACATTTTACTAGCGCCAACCCCGGTTTCCTCTTCATGCCCCCGTCCTTCCGCGAGGGGGTTATGGGGCAGGCTGAGCCTGCACCCCTGTTGCAACCGCTTTGCGGTTGCTGGTGTGCCCTTAACCAACTATCCTATAAATGCCAACCTTCTCCTTATAGCCGTACTCGTCCCCCACGAGGGGGTCATGGGGCAGGCTGAGCCTGCACCCTTGTTGCAACCGCTTCGCGGTCGCTGGTGTGCCCTTAACCAACTATCCTACAAATGCCAACCTTCTCCTTATAGCCGTACTCGTCCCCCCGCGTGGGGGCATGGGGGAGTGCCGGGCAGTGCCCGGTCCCCCTATGCGCTCGGCTTCGGCGTACTTGCCGCCCACTTGTTTTGCGGGCTCGTGGTTCGCTTCCGCTCCCACTCACCTCGCAAAGCCAAGAACCTTCGCCTCCCTTTTTCCGCCACTGGCGGCACTCGGCTTCGGTTCCCACTCTGCAAAAAAAAAAGAAGATGGCTCTTCGCCATCCTCTTTCAAAAAATAAAACTCCAATTCTCCAGCTTTTGCTCTACCCCAGCCTTTTTTCCAATCCCTGCTGTTCCATGGAATCCAGAGTAAATTTACAACACTGCAACACCAATAGGTTAAAAGAAATTCCATTCTGTTGCGCCACACAGTTTAATCGATCAAACAACCCTTCAGTAAAGCGCACGGTACGGGGAATATTGGCTCCGCTAAACTCATTTTGAATTTGGAACACCGGTCAATCCCCCCATCCTTTCACCATTGCCGCCCTTATTCTATCTCAATACTTTGCTATAATGCCTTCTAAAGACGTTATGTACGTAAATTATGGTTGGCTTAAGCCGATCCCTATGCAAAAGGGTAACTTCCTTGGGATGGGGCAAGGGCATGTTTTGGCATCAGTTGTGGAAACCGCCACCACATTCCCGTCTGGGATGAATAAACCCTCACAAAACGAGCCTCTAACTAGAGGCTCGTTTTCATCTCTCGCTCATCCTCTTCCGCGTCGCCCTTGCAGATGGCGGCATACACCTTCCCGCCAACCAGAAACCGGGAAAGGCTGCCGTCCTTTCTAGTATCGCCGGAGAAATCGGTACAGCACCGTGCCCTCCGGCAGGGCATAGGAAACGCACAGGTCCTGCCCCATAGGAGTGATCACGCCATTTTGAAGATTCCCCATCCGGACGGACGCGCCGGTGGATAGCCGGTAGCCATAGAGGATGCGCTGGTCCTCCTCCACCAGGATGTAGTACAACATGGTTCCGTCCCCGCTGAATAGGGCGCTTGTCACCTGCCCTCCCTGGCTGATCACCGTTTCCTGGCCGCTTGCAGGATCCAATAGCACCAGAGCGGGACGATCCGGGGTCTCCCCCCGGACGGCGAGCAGCCCCTCTTTGGACTGGCTAAAGGTTTCGGCGGGCATCAGCCTTTTCCTGGTTCCCTCCTTGCCGATGGACATCAGATAGCAGATCCCGTTTTCATCCATATCGCAGAAAAAGACCCGGTCCTCCCAGAGGGCTAGAGCGGGCACATCCACCATGGTATAGGCCAGCTGCTGGATCTGGGGCTGCTCCTCCAGCCGGCAGGAAAAGATACCGTCTCCCACGGTATAAAGGAGCGTATCGCTGAAAAACACCGCCGCCTGGATGTTTTCCCCCAGGCCGGATTGGGATAGATCCAAAAGGCGCCCGTTGCTCAGATTATAGTAGTACAGGGTTACCGGCTCTCCCCGGCTCACCAGAAGGAGCAGCCCCTGGCCGTCGGGGGAAAACTCTCCCCAAAGGATGGATTCCGGCTGGATCCCCTCAATGGACAACTGGCGCTCCACCCCCTCTTCCGAAAGGATCAAGGTGGCGTCCTCCTCCCGGAGCAGCAGCAGACGTTCCCCCCCATCCCAGTTGGCCAGCAAACGTCGGCCCAGGGCCAGCAAATGTGTTCGGCCGGAAAGGCCCGCCATGGCCTGGTCTGCCGCCGCCTCCAGGGGATCTGGCGCATACTCCGGCAGCTGCTGGGGCAAAAGCTGAATCACCCGAACGCCGGGGATGGAGGCCGCCCCCTTTCTGGCCTCCGCCTCGCTGGCATAGGGAGTGGAAATCCAGCCGCGGTGGGTGCCATCGTCGCATAGGGTAGGGGTCAAAGCGCCATGGGGGGCGCTCTGAGCCTGGCTGAACAGATAATAGGCCGAATGGGCCTCGCCCCCGGTCTGAATCTCAAAGGTAAGGCGGTTCTCCTCCTCCACCACCCGGACCCCCTTGGACTGGGTCAGGTGAAATACCAGGGTGATCCCCTCCTTTTCCTCCACATAGAAGGCGTCGCCAGGAGCAGGGCTTTCCTCCATAGCGGGGGCGGTCTCCACCCCGGGAAGGCGGATCAACAGCCGGCAGGGAGCCGGCGTAAAGGCGGCCTCATAGGCAGGGAGCCCTACGGACTCCCCCTCTTTGCTCAGAAAGGACAGGGTGATGGTCTCCACCCCGTCCTTCTGCATCCGCCGGGCCTCGGCAAGGGCAAGCCCGGCGAGGGCTTCATCCCCGCCAGAATAGACGGTTCCGTATTCATCCCATCCACTGCCGCAGCCCCCCAACAGGAGCAGGAGCAGAAGGGATAGCGTCCAATGTTGCAGCCGTTTCATGGGCCGGTTCCTTTCTCGGTCAGCGGGAAAGGATCCTCCCTCTGGACCGGGTTACTTCACGCCTTATTCTTTCCACATCCAAGGCATAAAATACCCCGTTTCGATATAGGATCCGGCCATCCACCATGGTCAATGCCACATCGGAGGATTTCGCGCAGTACAGCACAGCGGCGTAAGGATCCTCCCCCAGAGGCAGCATATGGCAACCGCTGGTGTTCAAAAGAATCAGATCGGCCGGCGCCCCTAGGGAAAGGGTGCCGCCCGGCAATCCCAGGGCGCGGCGGCCCTCCACCGTCGCCATCCGCAAAGCGTCAAACGCGCTGATGGCCCCGGCGTCCCGCTCCACCCCCTTCTGCAAAAAGGCGGCGGTACGGGTCTCGGACAATAGATCCAAATCGTTGTTGCTGGCAGCGCCGTCGGTGCCCATACAAACGGTAACGCCCCGCTTGCGAAGGGCTGCCGCCGGGGCCATGCCGCTGCCCAGCTTCAAATTACTCTCGGGGCAATGGGCCACCGCCGCCCTCCTTTGAGCCAAGATGCCCATATCCTCCTCCGTCACATGGACGCAGTGAGCCAGCACCGCCCGGCCGGATAGGCATCCCAGATGCTCCAAAAGGGCCACCGGCGTCATCCCATGGCGGGCAACGCATTCCCGGTGCTCCGATTCCGTCTCGGAAGCATGGGTGTGGAACAGCCAGCCCCATTCCTGCGCCAGCTCCCCGCAGGCGGCGAGGAACGCCGGACTACAAGTATACTCGGCATGGGGCGCCACCGAAAACCCGATTCGGGGATGGTCCTGGAACGCCCCGCAAAAATCGGTGGCCAGCCGGAGCTTCTCCCCCATCTCCCCCCGTTCCTCCGATCCACAGGCCAGGCCCCGTCCCACGATGGCGCGCAGGCCGCTCTCATCCGCCGCTCGGGCGATCTCCCCCGCACCCATGTACATCTCAGAAAAAGCCACGGTACCGGCGGCGGTCATCTCGGCCATGGCGGCCATGGCTCCCCAGTAGAAATCCTCCTGGGTCATGCGATCCTCACGGGGAAAGATGGCATCCTGGAGCCATCGGGAGAGGGGCAGGTCGTCCCCCACCCCCCGCAAAAGGGTCATCGGGCTGTGGGCATGGGCATTGACAAAACCGGGCAGAACCAGATGGTCCTGCCCGTCGATGACCCTATCCCCCTCCTGCGGGACATATTCCCCCAGAAAGGCGATCCTACCGTCCTCCACCCCAATGCTCCCATGGATCACCGGCGTAGCCTCCTCCATGGTCAAAAGGGTGGCGTCCGAGATGATGGTCCTCATAGGGTTTCTCCCTCCATCAGGCGTTTTGCGATGTCCAACAGGTAGGCGGCAAAGTCGTCCTTCAGATCCTCCCGGCGGAGGGCAAACTCCACGGTGGCCTTCAAAAAGCCCAGCTTCTGGCCAATGTCATACCGCCGGCCCTTAAAATCAATGGCATACATCCCCTGGCTGTTTAGAAGCACCTTCAGGGCGTCGGTCAGCTGTATCTCCCCGCCTGCGCCCTTGGGCAGATTCTCCAGGATGGGAAAGATCTCGGGGGTGATGATATACCGGCCGAAGATGGCAAGATTGCTGGGCGCCTCCTCCACCGGGGGTTTTTCCACCAATCCAACAATCTTCTGAACGCCATCATGGGGGGTAAAGGCGGGATCGGGGGCGATGACCCCATAGCGGCTTACATCCCTTTTCTCCACCGGGTTCACCCCAATAACGGAACAGCCGTACTGGTCGTATACGTCCATCAGCTGACGGAGCGCCGGTCTTTCGCATACCGCCACATCATCCCCCAACAGCACTGCAAAGGGCTCGTTCCCCACAAAGCTCCGGGCGCAGTATACCGCGTGGCCCAATCCCTTGGGGGATTTCTGCCGGATGAAGTGCAGCCGGGCCAGATCCGCGATCTTCCGGACCAATTCCAGCTCCGCCTGCTTGTCCTTCTCGGCCAGCTCCATCTCCAGCTCGGGGCAATAGTCAAAGTGATCCTCAATGGATTTCTTGGTGCGGCCCGTCACCAGCAGGATGTCCTCAATGCCGGAGGCCACCGCCTCCTCCACGATGTATTGAATGGTGGGCTTGTCCACAATGGGCAGCATTTCCTTGGGCATGGACTTGGTAGCCGGCAAGAACCGGGTGCCTAGGCCGGCCACGGGAATGACAGCTTTTTTGATTCTCATGGGTTGCCTCCTTGAGGGTTGTTTTCTCCATTATACACGCCCCAGCCGGAAAAGCGAAATCTGCCGGGAAAAAGAGCCGTTCAAATTCCGCAAAAAGAGATCCGCCGTGACCAGGCCCCTTTTTGCGTCCGCCGCGCGTCAACAGGCCGCTATGTCAAGCAATCTGAACCATTGTTCCCTATTTTCCGTTATTTACGTGAGCAGACGCACCCCGCAATAAACCAGCAGGGCGCCTGCAAGCGTTATTGCCATGGGGACTACATAGGCCGCCACGTTGCCTGAAGCGCTTTCTATCCTTTTAATCAAGGCCGTATCCTGTAATTGGTTGTATGCGGCAGAAAGCAAAATGAGTGGCAATACATATATTAGGTTATAGATCATCACAAAAAGCAGCACCGAAGGAACCGTCAGATGATAGCTTGTAAGGATTGCCAAAAAGCCAAAATAGGGAAATGCGCTGGTTAACTCTACGGCACAAAAAGCCGTTCCTAAAAAAAATAGGGATAGGGGGCATAGCTGCGAAGGGTTCTTCCTCTTAGCGGTTTCTTCTAAGCCTCTTTTCGCACTGCGTTTGGTTCTAGCGATGAGCCGTCTCCCCAACAGTAAGCATAGGACACCAGCGCTCAGCGCCACACCAGATGCCTGCCACTGATGCGTTTCAATTACCTTGGTTAGCAGCTCTGAAACCCAGGCGGCAATACCGTAGTAAATTGCAAGGCCCAGCACAAAGTTTGCCATTCCAATTCCAAGTATGAAAAACCAGATATGCCTTTTGTTTTTTACCATGGTCTGCAACAGCATTTGCTGCGCGATGGCGGAGGGGTTTAAGCTATCAAAAAAGCTCGTTGTTATCGATATACCAAGGAGCACCCACATCATATATCATCTCCTTAACAGTCAAATCATCTAACAAAGAAAAAAGGCCAGCGTCTGTGTAACGCTGGCCTACTACACAAGAAAAGAAAACCCCGGCGGGTTGCTTTTTCTATCCAATATTCCTTGTCTATCCCTGCTGCTTCTCTTTCATAAGCTCTACTGCTTCTTTTCCCGTCATATGGTCGATGTTCAGTTCCAACATGCAAAGGAAATCCCACTCTCGGCGAATCGCGCGGTCACGGCTGGTAGCGGTATCTTCCGGCGCGTATTTGATGGACAGTTTTTCTATGGCCTTCCTCATTTCCGCCTCGTCTTCGATTACCCGCATCCGTCCAAAGACAATGACGCTTCTAAAGTAGGTGGTATACGCCTCTGGAACAACCAAATCCTGATCAATCACACAAAAGGATGCGTTGGCGTTCTTGCCAATCGCGTCCAGCTTATGTCCGCATTTTGCACTGTGAAAATAGATTTTTTCCCCGTCATACATATAGCTGATCGGAACAGCATACGGATATCCATTGTCGCCCGCTAAAGCGAGCACTCCAGATGTTCCCCTGTATAGAATATCCGCAGATTCCTGTTGCGTTAAAGCCTGTCTTTTTCTTCTCATCTCCCGAAAAACCATGCCAACCTCCTAAAAAATAAAACGCTCATCTTTACTCCTGCAACGGCCTACTGGAGCAAAATCAAGCGTTTCCCGGCGGAAAATTTACTTTTTATAGAATGCCATAAATTATACCGCAAGTCAACCTGTGTTTCCCCGGTTTCTTAGGAACCCCTCAACAACATTTGCTTTTTAAAGCGGATATCAAAGCCTTAGGATCTTCCCATCCAGCAAAAGATAGGCGGATTCCCGTCTTCCGTTCTAGTCCTCCCTTCAACAGAGAAAAGGAACGGAAACAGGAACAAAAGCCCCGCGCAAGGGATAAAGCCAAACGCTTTAAAAAAACAGGGCGGCATAGCAAACCGCCATGCCGCCCTGTGGGGTTACCTTGCTTTCTTCCCCGTGCCGCCTAAATCGAACCGTTTCCGTTCTTCTCATCAGATGACATGGGCCTTCACCATATTCGTGGTCCCAGGAACCCCCGCCGGGATGCCCGCCGTCAGCACCACGATATCCCCGTCCTTCACAAGGCCGGTAGCCCGGGCCGCCTCCACCGAGGCGTCGATCATCTCATCGGTGTTATGGAACACGCCGCTGATCACCGGCTCCACCCCCCACAGAAGGGAGAGCTTCTGGTATACCGATGGATGCTGGGTGCTGGCGATGATCTGGCAGTCCGGACGGTATTTGGCCACCATCCGGGCGGTGCTGCCGCCGCTGGTAGCGGTGATGATGGCCTTAGCCTCCAACTGTTTTGCCATATCGCAGCATGCATGGGCCACGGCGTCGGTAAGGGAGTATTCATGGACGTACTCGTATACCGTTTTCACCTCCAGCAGCATGTGATGTGCCTCGGCGTTGAGGCATACCCGATTCATCATCTTTACGGCCTCCACGGGATATTTCCCCGCAGCCGTCTCCCCCGACAGCATCACGGCATCGCAGCCATCGTACACCGAGGAGGCCACGTCGTTGACCTCCGCCCGAGTAGGCCGAGGATTGCGGATCATGCTGTCCAACATCTGGGTGGCGGTAATGACGATCTTTCCCTTGGCCTTGCCCATGTAGATGATTTCCTTCTGGATAAGGGGTACCCGAGCGATGGGCACCTCTACCCCCAAATCGCCCCGGGCCACCATGATGCCGTCCGACGCGTCCATAATCTCCTCGATGTTGTCCACGCCCTCTTTGTTCTCGATCTTGCTGATGATCTGGATCCCCTCGCCGCCGTTGTCCCGTAGCAGCTTGCGGATCTCGTATACATCGGCCGCCTTGCGGATAAAGGATGCCGCCACAAAGTCGATGTCGTTCTCAATACCAAAAAGGATGTCCCCCGCGTCGGTTTCAGTAATGGCAGGAAGCCGGATGGCCACCCCCGGCACGTTGACCCCCTTCTTATTGCTGATAGCGCCGCCCACCACACAGACGGTATGGATATCCTGGCCGTCAATCTCTTCCACCCGGAGCTCCACCAATCCATCGTCGATGAGGATGGTGCTGCCCACCTCCACGTCCTCGGGCAGCAGCTCATAGGTAACGCTGACGATGTCCTTGGTGCCAACCACATCCCGGGTGGTCAGGGTAAACTTGTCCCCCGGAGCCAGCGTAATGGCATCGTCCTCAAAGGTCTTAAGACGGATCTCCGGGCCCTTGGTATCCAATAGGATGCCGATGGGCTGCTGCAGCTTTTCACGAAGGAGCTTGATCTTGCGGATCCGCTCTCCATGCTCCTCTCGGGAGCCATGGGAGAAATTCATCCGGAACACGTTGACGCCGTTTCGCACCAACTGCTCCATGATCTCGATGTCGTCGCAGGCGGGTCCCAGCGTAGCGATGATTTTTGTGCGTTTCATAAGCAATCCCCTACCGTTTTTTTAATATTCTTTCTTCTGCAATAGAATATCACATTCAAAATTAGAATACCACATTCCTTTTGTTTCGTTTTGGTATTCCTGGAAGGAATTTGTCCAAAAAGCGGACTCCCCGGGAAAACGCCGGGGAGTCCGCGCCGATTCGCCAGGAGCCGGTCCTTTCGCCTCCGGGCGCAAGATTATTCCATCGCGCGGCTTGGCTCCTCCTGTTCCTGAAGCAGACCCTCCAGCAAACGGATGTGAACCTCCTCGTCCTCGATGATCCGGGCCAAGAGCGCCCGTACCGACGGATCGTCAATGAGCCGCATATGCTCCTGATACTGTTTGATGGCCTCCCGCTCCGCCCGGATGTCGTCCTCGATCATCCAATAGGGCTCCTTGGCATAGTTGACGTAGCCGCTGTTCCAGAACCGCCCGCGGGTGGAGCGGCCTCCGGCATAGATGGGATCGCCCCCCAGCTGCCGGATCGCCCGGGCCAGGTGACGCAGATGCAGCATCTCCCGAATCCCGATGGACAGCAGCAGCTCCTGATGCTTCGCACCGGCCTCCTCCAGAATGCTGCTCTGATAGACATATTGGGCGCAGGCGCCCAACTCGCTATGATTTCCAGCGTAATCGTCCATGAGCAGCCGCGCGTAGTAGGGATTCTTGCCCAAAACCCTTACCTGGGGAAAGGGGCCCTCCGCACCGGCCACAAAGTTCTGTTCCATACCGACACCTCCGTTCCAATCCTCTTCATTGTATGATTGGAAACGGAAAAGGTGACGCTACCGTTTTTTTCGGGACATCCTCACGCTGGACAGGAGGAAGAAAAGCAGCCCCGTCAAAAGGATCACCAACAGACTGGCAAATGGGGTGACGGAGGCGTCCCCAAACCGCATGGTAATCCCCATCATCTCATTGAATTCCGATACAGCCTGGGCCGGCGCTCCCGCAAAGGAGGTCGCCAGAGGGCCTTCCATCATCACCTGGCGGAGCAGGACGGCGGAATGGGTTACTGGAAACACCTTCACCACGTACTGAATGGCCACGGGTAACACGCCCACCGGCATATAAATGCCGGTGACAAAGCCGATCATGGTACCAAGGATGGTGCTGGCGGTGCTGAAGGCGTTGAGGCTGCGGAAGAAGGATACCACAAAGAATACCATAGCGGTATTCATAAAGCAGGTGGCAAGGATGAGCCCCAGCACCTTAAGGGTGGCGGCAAAGCTCAACCAGGGGCCTCCGGTGGCCACGATATAAACCTCCCCCAGCACCAGGGCAACCAGGGTCATCACCACCCCGATGAGAAAAGCGCTGAGGATGTACCCGCCAGCGATGCTGCTCTTGTGAAGGGGACTGCAGTGAAAATCCTTTTCGATCTTCCGCGCCCTGTCGTCCACCATGGTGCCGTACGCGCCCATAGTGGTGGTGATGGAGGTGATGGCAAGAATCCCCGCCACGATCCAGCTGTCCATCAGCGCGCGGACTTCGGGCACCGCCTCATAGCCCTGGGTCATGGTATCGCCCAGAAACAGAGCGTATAGCGCCACGATGATCAAAGCGGATAAAAGGGAAAAGAACACCGCGCTCTTATCCCGGAAGAACACCATGAGGTTGCGTTTGGCAAATCGAATCATTCCCGTATCCCCTTTCCGGTGATGCCGATAAAGGCATCGTCCATGGTGCCCATAAGAACCTCAAATCCCGTTAGATAGGGCCGAGCCGCTTCGATGAGCGGCAGCGCGTCAAAGGTGGAATCCACCGGAACAACGAGCTGGTCCGCCGCCTGGGTATAGGCGGCGTTCAGGCCATCCAGAGCCCCTTTCGCGCCGTCCATATCGCTGCATACCAGGCGGAGGGTATCCCTGGCGTACCGGGCCTTGAGCTCCGCCGGGGTGCCCCGGGCTGCGATCTCCCCATGGTCAATGACGATGACATAGTCCGCCTCTGCGGCCTCCTCCATATAGTGAGTGGTCAAAAAGATGGTCATGTCCGTCTCCCGTTGAAGGGTCTGGATGGTCTCCCACACGTTCTTCCGAGTCTGGGGATCCAGTCCGGTGGTGGGCTCATCCAGGAACAGCACCCGAGGCGTGTTGATAAGCGCCCGGGCAATATCGCACCGCCGCCGCTGGCCTCCCGAAAGCTTGCCATAGGGGCGTTTCATCAAATCGGCAATCCCGGTTACCTCCGCCGCCCTCTGGACGGCGGCCTCCAGCTCCTTCCCCCGAAGGCCGTAAAAACCGCCCCGGATGCGGAGGTTTTCCCCCACCGATAGCAGCGCGTCCAGCATGCCGTCCTGGAACACCGCTCCGATGACGCTTCGGATGGCGTCATCCTCCTGGCCCAAGGTCTTTCCGTCCACGGTAACGGTCCCCGCGTCCGGACGAAGGAAGGTGCAGATCATGTCGATGGTGGTGGACTTCCCCGCGCCGTTAGGCCCCAAAAAGGCGAAGAGCTTTCCCTTCTCCACGTAAAAGCTGATGCCCTTTACCGCCTCGATGTCCCCATAGGATTTTTTGAGATCCCTGACCTCGATCATATGGCTCATGGATTGTTTTTCCTTTCTTTATTTACCAACGATTGATTATAGCACACCAAAAGAAGGCCCTGCGTGAAATGGCGGTAGAAATTCCACAGAGCCGGCAAAAAACTTCTTTGACGCAATCCCGCGATCACAGGGCGGGTGCCGAAGCCAGCGGGACGGCTTCGGTCGCAAGAGGGGTGGGTGCCGCAGGACGCGCAAAATGAAACCGCCTACCGAGGGGCAAACTCAACCCGCCGCGGGATCGAACTGGGACAGCTCCTCATAGGCGGAAAGGATCAACTGATATAGGAGGCCCTCTTGGGGGTGGGCAGGATCCAAGCCGCAGAAGGTTTGGATGGCGGATCCAATTCCCTGCTCCTGGATGTGGGCCTGAACCGTCCGGGCGCCCGCGTCCTCGGGGTTATGAAAATAAAAGCCGCAGGCCGCTCCCTTGGCGATAAACACAGGGAGGTTCCCCTGCTGGAGGCTCAAAAGAGCGGGGCCGATGAACCGGTCGTTTTTCCCCAGCTTGCGAACCGGATCCGCCCCCACCCGGGTAAGGGGATCGGGCACCAGGCCCTTCATGGAGCGCTGCCATTTTGCCGGAACGTCAAAGGCCATCTCCTCTGGGGAAAAGCCATAGGCGGCGGCCACCGCCCGGTTGGCCTCCTGTCCAGCATAGTAGGTACACCGCCGGACATAGGGATCCCGGGCCGCCTCGTGGACGTATCCGTGTCCAAAATACTGGCCGTAGTAGGCCAGACAGCAATGCTCCAGGTTGCCGCACCAAATCTTCTTCACCAGCTTGCCGGGCACATTTTCTCCCAGAAGGAAAAACTCCGGATAGCTATGGCCCGGCAAAAACGCCTCCCGATCCACCTCCAGGATGGGGGTATCGCTGGTGGAAACAGCATAAGGATCCTCCAAAAGCTGCTCCGGGCTGGGGGTGGAGCACAGCCGGGTTACCAGGGTTTCCACCAGTCCCACATGCCGGTCAAAATACGCCCGGGCAGATTCATCCAGATATTCTGATATCCTGTTATAAAAGAACTCCGCCGGATCCACGGTGTTGACGCACAGCAGGATGGCCAGGGGCTCCTCAACCCCGCGCTCCATCCGCAGGCGGACAGCGGCGGCCAGATCGGCGGCGATGCCGTCAAAGGCCCCTGGGAAGGTCACCACTCCGGCGTACTGAGCCCTCGCCAGGGCGTCCAGATAGGCTTCCCTTTCCTCCACGCTGCACAACACATCGTACCCCTCCATTCGGAGGGTCTTGCAGCCGCCGTCGTGATCGTGCTGATACAGGGTATAGTATCCCCGATTCCGAAGCCCCCGGACGAATTCCATCCGATGGTGGACATAGGTTACCCGCCAGCCTTCGGCGGAAAAAAGCTGCCCCACATAGCCCCGGGCGATCTTCCCGGCGCCGATGAGTACCACGTCCCGGTTCATACGGCATCCCCTCCCTATGGCGTTCAGATGATATGCAAGCGTTTCAAATACGCCGGCACCTCATGGGCGGCGTCCTGGTTGATGATGGTGATCCTTGCCCCCCTGTCCCGGGCATAGTCGGTGACGTAGCTGCTGGTAGAGGTATAAAAGGAGGTGCCCACCACCAGCAGCTCCTGGGCGCTCCCCGCCAGGCGGAGGGCCATGGGTAAAAGGGCCAGGTTATCGTCGTATAGCACCACGTCATGATCCAGCACCCGGCCGCACCTGGGGCAGGTATAGCCCTCCTCAATCTGCGCAAAGGGGTAGTCCACCCCGCAGGCCCGGCAATGGACCTGGCTTAGGCTGCCGTGAATCTCCATGGCGTCCCGAGAGCCCGCCCGTTGGTGGAGGCCGTCGATGTTCATGGTGATCACGGGCACCTTCCCCGCAAACAGAGCCAGGTGGGCAGCATTGGGCCGGGCGCCGCGGCAAACCCGCTCCATAGACAGCAGGTTGTCGTAGAATTCCTTGGGATGGACTTGGCAGAAACGCCGGGTCAAAAGGGCCCGGTTGTCCAGCTCCTCAAAGGTGGGGATACCGCTCTGCTTGCTGATTCCCGCCCCGGTAAAGGCCACCAGACGATGGATTTTTTCACTCATAGGGTGTAGGTCTCCCCGTCGTTATAGATGGTAAGGGTATCGCCGTCGTAGCGGAAATCGGTAACGGCTCCCTCAAAAAAGGTATCGTCGTTCAGATCCGCGTCCAAAATGGAAGCGGGCTGGGGAGCCTCCTCAAAGAACCCGCACCGGATGGTCGCTCCGTCAAAGCGGTACCGAACCATCTCATAGGAGATGCCCGCGTCATCGGTATGCCAAAATTGGGCGTAATAGGCCGTCCCCGCCTTCCGGTATTCCACCAGCAAAAGGGGGAACTCCCCTTCCTCCACCACCTGACAGACCCGAGCGGTCAGGGTCTCCTGGCCCATGGTGCCAGCAAAGGTACGGCCCTCCCCCGCCTCCTTGTCCCCATAGGCAAAGGCAAAGGTCCCATCGGCAGCGATGCTGCCGGAAGCTTCCTCTCCTGTAAGCGCCCAGAAGCCGTCCTCTCCTTGAACGGCCTCATAAGCCACGGTAATGGCCTCATAGAGCTGGCTCTCGGCAGCAGCCAGATCGGCGCTGATCCCCTCCAGCAAAGGGGTGATATCGGTCTCGCCGGGGGTATAGGCGTCCATCCGGCCAAGTGCCCCGGCGTAGGATAGATCCTTCTGCTCCAAAAACGCCGCCAGAGGGCCTACCAGGGGATTGGTCGCCACCTCCATAGGGGCGGTGGGCAGCGGTTCTTCCTCTTTGGAATCGGTGCCGGCTCCGCTGCAGGCCGCCAGGACCAGAATCATGGCCCCTGTGGTGAGGGCCGCTAACAATTTTCTCATGGTGTTCCTCCGTTTCATGGCTTCATTATACAACCATAGCCCGGCTTTTGCACCGTAAAAACGCCCGGCGGCGCTACCGGGTTTCCAGAAGCCGGGCGGGCTCCACCCCCAGAACGTCCGCCAGGCGGAACAGGGCGGGCAGGGAGATCACGCTGACCATATTGGGCGCCTCCACCTTGCTGATGTAGGTGCGGCTCATGCCGCAGGCCTCCGCCAGCTCCTCCTGGGTATAGCCCGCAAGGCTCCGGTAAAAGGCCACGTTCAGCCCCATCTGAAGCAAACGGTACTCATCCTCCTTGGTAGCCTTAAGTGA
Organism: Christensenella sp. MSJ-20; assembly: GCF_044357945.1. Lineage (NCBI taxonomy): Bacteria > Bacillati > Bacillota > Clostridia > Christensenellales > Christensenellaceae > Christensenella > Christensenella sp. MSJ-20. The sequence continues at coordinate 1,813,259 of NZ_CP076563.1, read as the reverse complement.
ATGAGGCATCACACATCCTCTTTCTCACTTTTGATTTACCAATAGGATAACTCAATCCGAGTTAAAAATCAATACTTCGTTCCGAGTTAACTATAATACTATTTGAGGTGAACAACCGCATGGAATCTGCCTATCTAAAAAGATTGCGCGAACTCCGAGAGGATAACGATTTATCACAACGTCAAATTGGCGATCTGTTGGGGGTTGCACAAGGTACCGTCTCCCAATATGAGCTGGGAAAACGTCCGCTTCCCATTGAATATCTCATCAAACTATGCCGGTTTTACAGCGTTTCGGCAGACTTCATTCTAGGGCTTTCCGATCAAAAAGACCGATAAACCCATATAAAAAAAGCGCCCCTATGATGGGGGCGCTTTTTTCATCATCCATTATCTAAAGTAGAGCTCCGCGCACGCATAGAGGTCCTTGCCCACCTCTTTGCGCCCCTGGCTGGCGGCAGAGAGGGGGATGGCCACGATCTCGTTCCCCTGAAGAGCGATCATGTGCCCGTAGTCCTCGTTCACCACGCACTCGGCGGCCTTATAGCCCAGCCGGGTGCCCAGGATGCGGTCAAAGACGCTGGGAGCGCCTGCCCGCTGGAGATACCCCAGCACCGTGTGACGGGCGGGAATCCCCGTCCGTTCTTTGAGGGCGTCCGCAAGCCGGGCCGCCACGTCCTTCTCGGCCAACCGCACGTTGCCGAACTCGTCCAGGTTGGCCTCCGATAGTTCCATGTCGGCGAACTCACAGCCCTCGGCCACGGCGATGACCCCGTAATCCAAGCCCCGCTCCTTCCGAGCCAGCATGATCCCGGCAACCTCCTCCACGGTTTTGGGAAACTCGGGGATCAGCACCACGCTGGCGCAGCCCGCCAGCCCGGCGTACAGCGCGATCCACCCGGTGTGGCGGCCCATGAGCTCCACCACGATGTAGCGCCTGTGGCTGTAAGCCGTGGTATGGATTCGGTCAATGGCCTCCATGGCGATGTTGGCGGCGGTATCGAACCCAAAGGTAAAATCGGTGCCCGAAAGATCATTATCGATGGTCTTAGGCACGCCAATCATGTTCATGCCCATGGCGTTGAGCTTGTCCGCCACACCCAGGGTATCGTCCCCGCCGATGGCCACGATTCCGTTCAGCCCCAGCTTTTCCATGGTGGCCCGGACCCGCTCCGGCCCGTTCTCCTCCTGCAGAACGTTGGTGCGGCTGGTAAACAAAAGGGTGCCTCCCTGGGCCTGGAGGTTCTCCACATCGTCAAGGGTGAGCCAATCCCCCTCCCCTGTAAGGGCGCCGCGCCAGCCCCCCCGGAAGCCATAAACCTCCGTACCATGGGCGGCGCACTTTTCCACCACAGCCCGGATCACCGCGTTGAGGCCGGGACAGTCCCCGCCACCCGTTAAAATGCCAATCTTCCCCACAATGACACGCTCCTTAGATATTGGATTTTTTGACCAGTATCCCCATTATAAACAAAAGAACAACATTTTTCAACGGTAAGTTCACAAAAAATGTTGTTCTTTTTACAGCTTTTATTGTTGTTTCTTTTTCAAATCCTGTTCTCTGATCTCCACCCGACGGATCTTTCCGCTGATGGTTTTGGGCAGTTCCTCCACAAACTCGATGATGCGGGGATATTTATAGGGAGCGGTCACATGCTTTACATGGTTTTGAAGCTCCTTAACCAAGGCGTCGCTGGGCTCCCAGCCCCGATTCAACACCACGGTAGCCTTCACCACCTGGCCTCGGATGGGATCGGGTACGGCAGTGATGGCCGTCTCCAGGACGGCGGCATGCTCCATAAGCGCGCTCTCCACCTCAAAGGGCCCGATGCGGTATCCCGAGGACTTGATCACGTCGTCCACCCGGCCAACATACCAGAAATAGCCGTTCTCATCCATCCAGGCCAGGTCTCCGGTGCGGAACAGCCCTTCATGGAGCTGACGATGGGTGTTGGCCTCATCCCCATAATATCCGCAGAACATGCCCTGTGGCTTTCCTCCGTCCAACCGAACGGAGATCTCTCCAATGGATCCCAGGTGGACGTCGTTGCCTTCCTCGTCGGCGATGCAGACCTTATAGCCCGGGGAGGGCTTGCCCATGCTGCCCGGCACCGGCTCCACCCATTTGAAGGTACCCAGCACCACGGTGGTCTCGGTCTGGCCAAAGGCCTCCCGGAGCTGAATGCCCGTGGCCTCGTAAAACTTGTTGTACACCTCGGGGTTTAAGGCCTCTCCGGCGATGGCACAGTGCTGAAGCGCGCTCAAATCGAATTTTCCCAGATCCTCCTGGATCAAAAAGCGATAGATGGTGGGCGGCGCGCAGAAGCTGGTGATGTGGTAATCCTGCATCTTCTGAAGCAGGTCGGTGGGCACGAACTTATCGTAATCATAGGTAAAGACGGTGGTATCCGCCATCCACTGGCCGTAGAGCTTACCCCAGACCGCCTTGCCCCACCCGGTATCCGATACCGTCAAATGAACGCCGCCAGGCACCACGTCCTGCCAAAACGCGGCGGTAACGATATGCCCCAAGGGATAGGTGAAGTCATGCTGAACCATCTTGGGCATCCCAGTGGTGCCGCTGGTGAAATACAGCAGCATGGGATCCTCGTTGTGGATGGCCTCCTCCCCTACAGGACGGGGATATTCAGGGGAAAACCCGTAAAAATCATCCAACCGGTGCCAACCGTCCATCTCCCCCCGGGCCAGGATCAGGGTAGTATGAAGGCCGTTGTGCCGGACGGCGGCGTCGGCCTCATCGGCCACCTGCCCGTCCCGGGTGCAGATCACGGCGGAAATATCCGCCGCCTGGATGCGGTAGGCAATGTCCTTCTCCATTAGAAGGTTGGTGGCGGGGATGGCCACCGCGCCGATCCGGTGAAGGGCCAGGATGCAGAACCAAAACTCATAATGGCGCTTGAGGATCAGCATCACCCGATCCCCTTTTTTGATCCCAAGGCTCCGGAGGTAGTTGGCTGCCCGGCTGGACTGCTCCTTCATATCGGCAAAGGTGAAGTTCCGCTCCTCCCCCGCCTCGTTGGTCCAGATCATAGCCAGGCGCCGGGGGTCCATGGCCGCAATCTCGTCCACCACATCATAGGCAAAATTAAAGCACTTTGGCACCTTTATGGAGAAGTTCTCCATAAAATCCTCATAGGACGTAAAGTCCCCCTTGACGTATCGTTCATAAAATGCCATTTCGGACACCCCTTATTTCATGATGATGGCGAGAAACTCGCAGGGCTCCTCCCCCTCGCAGACCATGCCGTGGGGACGGGAGGAATCATAGTACACGGCGTCGCCGGCGGAGACCACCGCCTCCTGGGCGTCCACCCGGATTCGCATGCTGCCCTTCAATACATAATCAAACTCCTGGCCCTCGTGGCTATTGAGGTGCATCTCGGTGTTATCACCGGGAGCCACCGTCACATGGAAGGGCTCCGCCTTCTTATTCTTAAAGAAGAAGGCCAAATGCTGGTATTTGTATTCCTTGCGCCGGTCGATGTTCAGGCCCTCGCCATCCTTTACCAGGGAAAAATAGGTGAGCTTAGGGGTCTCTCCGGTAAGAAGGTCCACGATGTCCACCCCCAGCTTGTTGGCACAGCCAAACAAAAAGGAGAAGGCAAAGTCGTTCTTGCCCGCCTCGTATTCCAGATATTCGGACACCGAAATATCCAGCTCCTTGGCCATCTCCTCCGGGGTAATGTCCAACGCTTCCCGCAGCATGGACAGCCGCTGCGCAATGGCTTGAATCTGTTCACCCATTCTGAATCCCTCCTAATGCTCCTTTTGATTTGGATAAAAAAATCCCCGTCCGATTAGGACGGGGATGATTCCTCGCGATACCACCTAATACTAAGCTCCAACAAGCCAGCCGCCGGTAACGGGGCAGAACCGGAATTCCCTAATACCATCTTTCAGGAATCGGCTCGGAAGTGATTGCCGTCCGGACGCGTCTTTGGCTCGCACCAACCGCCAAATCTCTGTGCCTGCATCTCCCGCACGGGCCGTCTTCGTCACAGCCTTTGTTATTGGAATGTATTGTATCCTCCAAGGAAGCGTTTGTCAACACCTTTTTAGCGGCCGGTTTTCCACCGGCTAAAAGACAATGTGATTCAACGTCATAAAGGCTCTTTCTCCCTGTGGTAGAGGGTCGCCCATACCTCCACTGGAGCCAGCCGCGCCTAAAAAACCGCCCGGACTTTTCCATCCGGGCGGTCTTAGCATCAATCATCAGCCGGTTAAAGCTTCGCGATGACTTCCGCGAGTGCCTTGTTCTTTCTCGCAGAAAAAACCGTTTTACAAGCATCCGGCTATTGGCGCGCGCTTTTCTTTTTAGCATTCGCCGTTCGCGTCCTTATTGTCCGTTGATCTCGTTGCACTTCAGCAGCTTGAAGATCTCCACAACCACCACGGGGACCAAGCACAGCCCAAGCACCACCAGCCACTGCATGGCCGTGAGCGCCACCACGCTGAATACGCCGGACAGGAAGGGGACAAAGAGTACTAGGAGCATCAGGGCAGCGGAAATGCCCACGGCGCCCCACAGATACTTGTTGCGCCCAATGTCCCTGGAAAAGGCGGAAAGATGGCTGCTGCGGACGTTGAATACATGGATCAGCTGGCTGAAGGCCAGGGTAACAAAGGCCATGGTACGGCCCGCCTCCACCCCGGTGGTAAAGAAGCCGTAGGTGTAGGCCAAGAGGGTGATGCCGCCGATCAAAAGGCCCTGGTAGCACATCCGCCAGACCAATCCCTTTGTGAATACCGAATCATGGCGTTCGGCCTTGCGGTTCATGATGCCCTTTTCCGCGGGGTCAACCCCCAGTCCCAAGGCGGGAAGGCTGTCGGTCACCAGGTTCACCCACAGGATGTGGACCGGCAATAGGGGCTCGTGCCAGTTCAATAGGGTGGCCAGGAAGAGGGTGAAGATCTCACCCACGTTACAGGACAGCAGGAACTGGATGGCCTTTAGGATGTTGTCATAAATGCGGCGTCCCTCGCCCACCGCCGATACCACGGTGGCAAAGTTGTCGTCGGTGAGGACAATATCAGCGGCCTCCTTGGCCACCTCGGTGCCCACGATGCCCATGGCCGCGCCGATGTCGGCGTTCTTCAGGGCAGGCGCATCGTTGACGCCGTCTCCGGTCATGGCCACGATATGGCCGTTCTTCTGCCAAGCGTTCACAATCCGCACCTTATGCTCCGGCGAGATACGGGCATAGACGGAAATCCGATCCACCTTTTCGGCCAGCTCCGCGTCGCTCATAGCTTCCAGCTCCTGGCCGGTGATGGCAAGATCCCCCTCCCGAAGGATACCCAGACTCTCGGCAATGGCCACGGCGGTGGTCTTGTGGTCCCCGGTAATCATCACCGGACGGATGCCGGCCTGTGCGCAAAGGGCCACGGCGTCCCGCGCCTCCGGCCGGGGCGGATCCATCATGCCCACCATGCCGATGTAGATGAGGTTTTCCTCCAAAGAGGGCATCTCATCCTTTTCCGGGATGGCGTCGATATCCTGATAGGCCATAGCCAGCACCCGAAGGGCACTCTGGGCCATGCCGTCGTTGGCGGCGGCGATGGCCGCCCGATCCTCCTCGGTGATGGGCCGGCTGCCGCCCTCCTCGCCGATTCGGGTGCAGCGGTTCAACAGAATATCCACCGCGCCCTTCACAAAAGCGCGGATGGTGCCGTCAGGAAGCCGGTGAACGGTGGTCATCAACTTCCGATCGGAGTCAAAGGGCAGCTCCGCCACCCGGGGGCTCTGCTCCTCCAGATCGCTCTTATTGTAACCCATACGCTTTGCCACGTTGATGAGCGCAATCTCCGTGGGATCACCCAGAGCGGTTTCCCCGCCGTCCTTGCTGCTGAACCGGGCGTCGTTGCACAGCGCGCAGTTGTTGAGCAGCAGCGCTTCCAATTCCCCGCTCCGAGCCTCCTCTGGCGCATAGGTTTCCCCGTTTACATAGAGCTTCAGCACCTCCATCTGATTCATGGTAAGGGTGCCGGTTTTATCGGAGCAGATGACAGTAGCGCTGCCCAGCGTTTCCACCGACGGGAGCGTCCGCACGATGGCGTTGAGCTTCGCCATCCGCTGCACCGACAGGGCCAATACAATGGTTGCGATGGCGGGCAGTCCCTCGGGGATGGCGGCCACCGCCAAAGACACCGAGGTGAGGAACATCTCAAAGAAAGGCTTGTTATACAGCATGCCGGCGGCGAAGATCACCACACAGATGGCCAAAGCCGCGATGGCCAGGGTCTTGCCCAGCTTCTCCAGCTTCTGCTGAAGGGGCGTCATCCGATCCCCCTCCTGCTGGAGCATGTGGGCAATCCGCCCCACCTCGGTATCCATAGCGATGGCGGTGACCACGCCCCGGCCCCGGCCGTAGGTGACCACGCTGCTGCTGTACGCCATGTTGATGCGATCCCCCAAAGGAGCGCCCTCTGGGAGAAGCACCGAAGCGTCCTTTTCCACGGCATCCGATTCCCCCGTAAGGGCGGATTCCTGGATCTTCAAGTTAACGCATTCCACAAGGCGCATGTCGGCGGGCACCATGTCCCCGGCTTCCAGGATGACCACATCCCCCACCACCACTTCCCGGGCGGGAATGGAGATCACCTCTCCCTCCCGCAGCACCTTGGCAAAGGGAGCGCTCATCTTCTTAAGGGCGTTTAGGGACTGTTCCGCCTTTTTCTGCTGGGCCACGCCGATGATGGCGTTGAGCACCACGATCAAGAGGATCACACAGGCGTCCACCACCTCGCCCAAAGCGCCGGAGATCACAGCCGCAGCCAGCAGCACAATGATCATAAAATCCTTCAGCTGGTCCACAAATAGCTGAAAGGTGGTTTTGCCGGGCTTCTGCTCCAGCTCATTGAAGCCGTGCTTCTGCTGTTGCTCCCGGGCCTGGTCGCCGCCCAGGCCCCGGTTCTGGTCCGTTCCCAGGGCCTGGGCCGTCTGCTCCACGCTCTGGCTGTAAAAATTTTGTTCCATTTCCGTCCTCCTTCATACTTGACGCGGGATCGGTTATAAAATAAAAAGACCCCTGCTCTCACGAACAAAGGTCTTGCTCTCAAACGATTGTTGCCCGGGCAGGGTCTGCCGTATTGACGAACAACAAAACCATAAAGGCGAGCTACTCCCCTTTTCCCCATTCATTATATGGATACAGAGGTCAAAACACAAGTTAAGAATTATGATGAATTCTGATGCAAAAACGCTCCAATCCTATAATAAAAAGATATATTGAAGCAGCACCAGCATGACGATTCCCGGCAGCCCCAGAAATCCCGCAATGAGGGCGGTAAGGGGGTTGATTCCAATGTTGACGCCCACCTTTGCCCCCAATAGGTTGATGAGGAACAGCGCCACCCCGCCGGCTACCCCGTTTAGAATCAGTTTGCCGATCAAGCGCATGGGCAGAGCCAGCGCCTTTCCCAGCAGGAACAACAATAGAATAGCGGCTGCATAGGCCCCAACGGAGCCCAGGGTAATTCCAGGCATAGCGGTGCCCCCTCATTGGTTTCTTACCACCATCCTATGCGTCCGCTCCCATGGCTATGCCTATTCCGCCTCCTGTTCCAACTCTCGCAGCTCGATGACCTCCTGCCCCTGGCGGGCCATCTTTAAAAGATAAACGTACCGCTTCCGGGCCGCCTCCATATCATAGATGGCGTAATCCACCAGATCGGGGTTGGTCACGTTTTCAAAATAGTTCTGGGCGTCCCGGTAGGCCGCCAGGGCCTGACGAACGGTATCCAGATAATCTCCGCCCCGGTGCCGGTTCACAAACAGCCTGCCCATAATCATCCTCCTCTGGATTTCATTGTTATTAGTATGGACAGGCCAAAGCCATTCCATACCCAACCCCAAAATCCAAACGGCCCGCCTATCCCTAGCTCCCGGTCTTCCTTCCCGTTTCTTGCAAATTTTGCAAAAACAAACCACACTTTTTGCCACAAAAACTCACAAAAACTCACAAGATACAACAAGAACGAACTATTTTCCCCACCTTTGCCCCATGCCATGGGGAGGCCTCTCAAGAAACATCATTTTTAATCAAACAAAAAAACGAGTACCGTAATTCCATTCCCATGATTGCTTCTTCATCTGCATGTCAAAAAACCCAGCCAATAAAGGGATTTTTCACGCGTCCCTCTCCCGCGCTTCTATACAACATTTACCAATTCGATCCATGTAGTTTTGTGTTTTTTCAAAGGCAAATCAAATGCAATATTTTTTACGATTTTTGTATTTATTTCTTTTCTTTGTTCTAAAAACCCAAGAAAATGCTCATTTATTCTTTTGCTTATTGTTGTTTTCCCTCTTGACACATCATTTCGTCTACAATACAATATGGCTGAAGATGTAATTCAACTTCTTTTCGATTGAGTTTGGAGGCCGGAGCTATATGGATCTTCCATACGGGCTTCCATGAAATACAGTAACAGATGAGGAGGTGAAACAATGGTAAAATTGATGCGCGTGGATGATCGTAGGATCCATGGCCAGGTGGCCATTGCCTGGAGCAAGGCCTTGGAATTCAAGGTTTTGATGGTGGCCAACGATGAGTCCGCTGCCAGCAAGACCCAGACCATGGCGTTGAAGATGGCAGGCCCGCCCAGCAGTAAGACCACGGTACAGAGCATTGAGCAGGCGATCAAGACCATCAACGATCCCCGTACCGCTAATACCGTAATCGGGGTCATCGTCACCAATCTAAAGGATGCCCTCGCCATCGCGCAGGGAGCTACCGACCAGGTAAAGCGGATCAACTTCGGCAACTACGGCCGCCTGAACGGCGGAGACGTCTCGCAGAAGAAAAAACTCTCCGATAACGTCTACGTGGACGAAGAGGATCTGAAAGTCATTGAAGAGATGAAAAAGACCGGGATTCCCATCGACGTACAGCTGCTGCCGTACATGGCGATGGTTACCCTGGACGACGTCCTGAAGTAATCTTACCTACTTAATTCGCACTTTTACATTGAAATGAAAGGGGTTAATTAATTTGAGTGCAGGTACTCTTGCTTTAACCACTGCACTGGTATATCTCGCGTTCAGCGAGCTCAACCAGTTCTGGGCTCATAACTTTGCGACCCGCCCCATCGTGGTATGCCCCATCCTGGGCATCGTGTTGGGCGACGCTGCTACCGGTCTTGCCTTGGGCGCCTCTCTGGAGCTGCTGTTCATGGGCATCACCAACATCGGTGGTTCCATCCCCAGTGATGTATTCATCGCCGGCACCATCGTAACCGCCCTGTGCATCGGCACCGGTCTGGACTATGAGACCGCCGTGGTTCTGGCCGCCGCTATCGGCGCCGTATCCGGCATCTGGTCCGTCACCGTCCGTATCATCTACCAGGGTATGTTCGTTGCCATCTTTGAGCGGATGGCCGCCAAGGGCGATGTGAAGGGCTACAATCGCATGACCATCCTGGCCAACGCGACCAACCCCATCTTCTCCACCCTCTTGGTGTACGTCGCCATCGCACTGGGCGCCGACGCTCTCCAGGGCATCCTGGCTTCTATCCCTGCCTTCATTCTGGATGGTCTCAGCGTGGCTGCCGGCATGATGCCCGCCATCGGACTTGGCCTCCTGATGAACATGCTGTGGTCCGGCAAAGCCTCCATCTACTTCTTCTTCGGCTTCGCCGCCACCGTGTACCTCAACATCAACATGACCTTCATGGTCGTCATCGCTGTGTTTATCACTTTGATGCAGGTTTACAACGAGTTGGATCTCCGCAACCGGCTGAAGGCTGTTGGCGGCTCCAACGGAGGGGAGGACGATCTCTTTGGCTAATGAAGTAGTCGTAATGGACAAGAAACTACGGGCAAAAATCTGGTGGCGCTACGAGATCATGGCGTCCGCTGCGTTCAGCCAGGTTAAGATGATGACCGCCGGCTTCTGCTATGCCATGGCTCCCTGGCTCAAGAAGCTCTACGGCGACGACCAGGAGAAGATGGCCGAGGCCATGGTACGGCACCAGGCATTCTTCAACTGCACCCCTGAGACCGCGTTCTTCATCCTTGGACTGTGCATGTCCATGGAGGGCGAGTACGCCGCCGATCCTGAGAACTTTGATCCCGCTTCCATCAGCGCGCTGAAAGCCGCTTTGATGGGCCCCCTGTCCGGTGTGGGCGACGCTATCTTCTGGGTAACCGTTCGGACCATCGCCGCTTCCGTGGCCATTACCCTGGCCCAGAACGGCTCCATGCTGGCTCCCTTCGTGTTCCTCGTGGTCTACCACGTGATCAGCGAGCCCCTGCGTTGGCTGATGCTGAAGTATGGCTACAGCCTGGGCAACAACTTCCTGGAGATGGCCTACGAGAGTGGTTACGTGGATATGCTCACCATGGGCGCCACCACCATCGGTCTGATCATGGTAGGCGCCATGTGCGCCAACTTCGTCAGCCTGAACACCGCCATCATCCTGTCCGGCTCCGGCGAAACCGCCCAGACCCTGCAGTCCGCTCTGGACAGCATCTTCCCCAAGCTGCTGCCCCTGATCGTGAGCCTTTTGACCCTGGTTGGTATCCGCAAGGGCATCAACGTTGCTTGGTTGATCGTGATCATGGTAATCGTCGGCATCGCTGGCGTGGGTATCGGCATCTTCTAAATCGTACCAACGGGGCGATCGCCCCTTCGTACCAAGAACAATGGACGGGAACCTTCGGGCTCCCGTCCATTTCTTTTTAAAAAAGCCTCCGTTGCCTTGGAGGCTTTTTTATTCCCTTCTGCCCGTAAAGACTGGCTTTATCCGGACAATTTTGGCCAATTATGGCCAATTGATTTCGCCTCTTGCGCCGGCGCTGGATTTCCCCTTACAGCCTTTCCCCTTCTCTTTCCCGCGTTGCTCTCCTTGACGCCAGATTCCCATGCCCCATAGCTGTATTCCTCCCATCGTGATTCTTCCGGTACAGCTTCATTCTCCTCATGGAATTCCCCACGATTTGCCCCAACCCCCCCTCTATCACAAACGGCGTTGCCCCCTCCGGAGCTTTCAAGAGATCTCCATCCCCGCGCCATATCCTTCTCCTCCTTGGCGCTCCCCGCAGCTTCTTCAAGAAAAACATCCGTCCCCCATCTCGCCTCCACCCCAAACCCGTCCGATTCCCCCGGGCCACCCCAACTTCTATCTATGCATTTTTTGCAAATAAAGAAAATTCCTCCATTTTGCAAAAAGAAACAATATCAAACTATTTTCTTTATTATTTTGATCAAAACATTTACATTAAAACAAGAAAGCTCAATATTTTATTGATTTTTTGAACTTTTATTCCCATTTGCTTCCTTTCTATTTGTTTTTTTATACACGTAAATCCCATTGATAACGCCATTTCATTGCTATCCCCCCTCACCATGAATGAAACGCTTTTTTCTTCTTTTGATGTAGTTTTCTGCTTTCTTTGTAACAAACAAAAGCGTTTATTATTGTATTTTTTCTTTAAAATTCTATGTGATTATCCAATATTTGTTTCTTTTTCCATCAAAAAAACATAAAATCCAATCATTATTGAGTGATTTATTGTTTTTTTATAGTCTTGACACAACATATCGCCTACAATACAATATACTCGATTTTGTAGTTTTGCTTTGTTCTTACATTTGGGAGCCGCCACATGGCAGCGCCCACAAACATACTAGGACCCCATAAAGGAGGTGAAAGAATGGTAAAACTGATGCGTGTAGACGACCGTATGATCCACGGCCAGGTGGCAATCGCTTGGAGCAAAGCCCTGGAGTTCAAGGTGCTGTTGGTAGCCAATGATGAGGCAGCCGCCAGCAAAACCCAGACCATGGCGTTGAAGATGGCAGGACCGCCCAGCAGTAAGACCACGGTACAGAGCATCGAGCAGACCATCAAAACCCTGAACGATCCTCGCAGTGCCAATACGGTCATCGGTATCATCGTCACCAATCTGGCGGATGCCTTGGCCATTGCCAAGGGTGCAACCGATCAGGTGAAGCGGATCAACTTCGGCAACTACGGCCGTCTGAATGGAGGCGACGTTGCGCAGAAGAAGAAACTTTCCGACAACGTATATGTCGATGAAGAGGACCTGAAGATCATCGACGAAATGAAACAGACGGGGATTCCCATCGACGTACAGCTACTGCCGTACATGGCGATGGTCACCCTGGACGACGTCCTGAAGTAATTCGGAATCGTTTTTACACCAGTATTTCTACTTTTTTTAAATCTTAATTGAAAGGGGAACGAAGGAATGAGTGCAACTTCTCTTGCCTTAACCACGGCAATTGTGTACTACATTATTCAGACCTTATACAGTTTTTATGGTCATTCGCACCTCAACCGGCCCATCGTGGTATGTCCCGTGCTGGGCATCGTGCTGGGTGACGTCCAGACCGGTCTGGCCCTGGGCGCTTCCTTGGAGCTGCTGTTCATGGGCATCACCAACATCGGTGGTTCCATCCCCAGCGACTGCTTCCTGGCCGCTACCCTGGTAACCAGTCTCTGCATCGGCACCGGCATGGATGTTGATACCGCCATCGTGCTGGCTGCTGCCATCGGCGTTGTGGCTGCCATCTGGTCCCTCACCGTCCGTATCGTCTACCAGGGCGCTTTGGTGCCCATTTTCGAGCGGTATGCTGCTCAGGGCAACACCGCCGGCTATAGCCGTTTGATCATCATCGGCAACCTGGTAAACGGCTTGTTCTCCACCGTTCTGGTGTTTGCCGCTATCGCGCTGGGCGCCGATGCTCTTCAGAGCGCTATGGCCGCCATTCCTGCCTTCATCCTGGATGGCATGAGTGTGGCTGCTGGCATGATGCCCGCCGTTGGTCTTGCTCTTCTGATGAACATGCTGTGGTCCGGCAAAGCCTCCATCTACTTCTTCTTTGGCTTCGCCGCCACCGTGTACCTCAACATCAACATGACCTTCATGGTCGTCATCGCTGTGTTTATCACTTTGATGCAGGTTTACAACGAACTGGATCTCCGCAACCGGCTAAAGGCCGTTGGCGGCTCCAACGGAGAGGAGGACGATCTCTTTGGCTAATAACGAAGCAATCATCATGGATTCCAAGATGCGGACTAAGATCTACTGGCGCTATGTATTCCTCAGCCAGGCCTGTTTTAGCCAGGTTAAGATGATGACCGCTGGCTTCTGCTACGCTATGCTTCCCTGGCTCAAGAAGCTCTATCCCGATAACAAAGAAAAGCTGATTGAGGCCATGGTACGGCACCAGGCATTCTTCAACTGCACCCCCGAGACCGCGTTCTTCATCCTTGGACTGTGCATGTCCATGGAGGGCGAGTACGCTGCCGATCCTGAGAACTTTGATCCCGCTTCCATCAGCGCCATCAAGGCCGCTTTGATGGGCCCCCTGTCCGGTGTGGGCGACGCCATCTTCTGGGTAACCGTTCGGACCATCGCTGCTTCCGTGTCCATCACCCTGGCCCAGAATGGCTCCATCCTGGCTCCCATCGTCTTCCTGGCCATCTATCACCTGTTCAGCACCATCGTGCGGTGGTACGGCCTGAAGTTTGGCTACAGCCTGGGCAACCAGTTCCTGGAGACCGCTTATGAGAGTGGTTATGTGGATATGCTCACCATGGGCGCCACCACCATTGGTCTGATCATGGTAGGTGCCATGTGCGCCAACTTCGTCAGCTTGGACACCGCCATCATCCTGTCCGGCTCCGGCGAAACCGCCCAGACCCTGCAGTCCGCTCTGGACAGCATCTTCCCCAAGCTGCTGCCTTTGATCGTGAGCTTGCTGGCTCTGGTTGGTGTCCGCAAAGGCATGAACGTTGCCTGGATCATTTTGATCATGGTAATCGTTGGTATCGCTGGCGTGGGTATCGGCATCTTCTAATCAAACTAGTTAACCCTATTTATTTCAATGTTGGCCGGCAGGAGAAAGTGCGCTCCTGCCGGTCGCTTTTTTGGCAAAAGAAAAAGGCCCTAATTGGGCCTTTTTTATCCATCTAACAGGATTTTCTTACACTTTTCACAACGCCACGCCTCCACACGGGAACGCCGAAATCCATCAGACTCCCCCAATGGATATCCCCAGCCCAAGAAAATGCCAAGGATTCGCTTCTTATGATCCGGAGCCCACTTGATCCTTCTACCCTCTCCATACAGCTTGCCCTGCGTCATCTCTTTTCCACAGTATGGACATTGCAACGGCTTTCCCCCTTACAGGTCCCGACGGCCCTCAAAGGATTTTAAAAGGGTCATATCGTCGGTGTATTCCAGGTCACCGCCTACCGGCACCCCATGGGCAATTCGGCTCACCTTTACTCCCAGGGGCTTGATTAACCGCCCTAGATAAATAGCGGTCGCCTCCCCCTCTACATCGGGATTGGTTGCCAGGACCACCTCTCGGGCCTCAGGCAGCCGTTCCAGCAGCTCTTTGATCCGCAGATCATCGGGGCCCACACCATCCATGGGTGAAATCGTCCCGCCCAGCACATGGTATACCCCCCGGAATACCCTAGCCCGTTCCATAGCCATAATATCCCGAGCATCCTTTACCACGCATAGGATGGAATGATCCCGGGTGGGATCGGAACAAATGGAGCATATCTCCTGATCGGTGAGATTGCCGCACACCTTACAATAACGGACGGATTCCACCGCCTCCACGATGCTGCCTGCAAGGGCCTGGGCATCGGCAGCTCCCATGGTGATGATATGATAGGCCAATCGCTGAGCCGTCTTCCCCCCGATGCCAGGCAGGGAGGAAAGATGGGCCGTGAGCTTCGCCAGAGGTTCGATGATATAGGACATGGGATTATAACCCCAAGCCCATGCCGCCGCTCAGCTTCGCCATCTCTTCGTTTACGGTAGTATCGGCAGTGGCAATCGCCTCGTTCACAGCAGCAATGACCAGATCGGACAACATCTCCACATCCTCAGGATCCACCACCTCAGGGGAGATCTCCAGTCTAACAAGCTGCTTTGCGCCGTTTACCGTAGCGGTAACCACGCCACCGCCCGCCCCCGCGGTAAATTCCTGCTGATCCAATTCCGCCTTTTTCTGTTCCATCTGGGCCTGCATCCGCTGAGCCTGGGCCATCAGCTGCTGCATGCCGCCTCCCATGGCAGGGCCGCCGAAGCCGCCTCTTCTTCCTTTTGCCATCCTACAATTCCTCCTAATCGGTGATGATCACGTCCGCTCCAAAGGCGGACTTGGCCTTTTCCACAAGGGGGGGAAGTTCCTCCCCCGCGCCCTCCGGCGCATCCACATAGGATATCTTGGCCTCTGGGCCATAAACCTCTTTGAGCGCTTCCTCCACAATCTTGGCGTTGGATGGAATGCGCAAGGCCTGAGCCATGACATGCCCTTTTTTATCAAATTCTATTATAACCGAATTTTCCCGATCGTCCATCAGAGTTCCAAACCGCAAAGTATGATAGGCAGGTACGCTCCGGCTGCGGATCAGCTCTAAAAACCGTTGATATCGATCGCTTTCCTTTCCAGACGAAGGTTCGGGCCGTGATGCCTGCCCGGAAGAAACGGGCTTCGCCTCCTCTCGAAGGGCCGGCTTTTTTTCCTGAACAGCTCTTGCCGGTTCTTTCTCCTCCCAGGGCGGTAGATCGCTTGGTAACGGCGGCTCTTGATCCCAAGGCGGAGCGTCAACGGGCGGATCCCCAAACGGGACTTCGGGAGCATCGGAAGGCGCCTTTTCCGTCCAAAGCGGTTCGGCCGTCTGATCGGACGCGGAAACCGTCCATCCCCGATGAATCATATCCTCCAATCGAGCCACACGGGCCACAAGGCCATCGACAGAGTCATCTCGGCTCACCAGCGCGATCCGTGCAATCGCCGCCAGCAACGCGGTACGGGGCCGCTGAGAAAACCGCATGGCAGTCTCCCCCTGGCTCAATAGGTCGATGGCTCTTAGATAGAATTCCAACGGCTGCTTCTTCTCCGCCGCAGTGGTCATCCGGCTGCAGAAGGCGGACATTAGGTCCCGTAGCACCAGCGAAAGATCCTTCCCCGCAAGGTAAGCCTCCTCCACCTGGGCAAGGGCACGATCCACCCTCCCATCCCTCAGATCCTCCACCAGACGGTCCATGGCGGATTGGTCCAGGGTTCCGATGGTCTCCACCACCCCCTGGTAGCGAAGCTCACCTCCCAAGGCCACACACTGATCCAGAATGGAAAGGGCATCCCGCATTCCTCCTTCGGCCGCAGCCGCTATGGCAGCCACTGCCCGTTCCTCGTATTGGACGCCAAGGTCATCCAATACCGTCTTAAGGTATCCTTCAATCAGAGGCTGTGGAATTCGTTTAAAGTCGAATCGTTGGCACCGGGAAAGGATGGTAGCGGGAATCTTTCCCGCTTCGGTGGTGGCCAGGATAAACTTGGCGTGGGCCGGCGGTTCCTCCAGGGTCTTCAGCAGGGCGTTGAAGGCACCGGTGGACAGCATGTGAACCTCATCTATGATATACACCTTATAGCGGCACACCGTCGGGGCAAAGTTGATCTTATCCCGAAGATCCCGTATCTCATCCACCCCATTGTTGCTGGCGGCGTCGATCTCCAAAATATCGGTGGAAAGAGCCTCGTCCCCCATGGCGCAAACGGCACAGGTCCCGCAGGGCTCCCCGTCCATCGGGTTAAGGCAATTCATGGCCCGGGCCAATATTTTGGCGGCGCTGGTTTTGCCGGTGCCTCGCGCGCCGCAGAACAGATAGGCGTGGGCGGTCTGTCCCGTCTCTATCTGGCGTTTCAGCACCCGGGTGATATGCTCCTGGCCCACCATGTCGGCAAACCGCCGGGGCCGGTATTTTCGGTATAGCGCAACGTATGCCATGTTTTCCTCTCTCCCGTTTAACGGATGCCGTTTAAACCAGCTCCGAAAAAGAAGACGCCTGGGGGAATTCCTCCAGGCGCCGGTAGCAGCTTACCGCTTGGTTCCGAAGAAGGATAGCCCCAGCACTCCGGGTCCCACATGGCCCCCGATTACCGGACCCACCGTCCAGATCTCGATTTCCATATTGGGGAACTTCTCCAGGAACATATCCCGGAGGACCGCAGCATCCCCCTCATTGGACTCGGTGATATAGAGCTTGCCATTCTCCTTATCCAAGGCCCGCTCCTCATAGAGTTCCACAAACCGGCGAAGGGCCTTGCGTCGCCCTTTGCATTTTTCAATGGGCACCAAAGCTCCCTCTGGACTGGCGTAGATGATGGGCTTGATATCCAGCATGCTGCCAAAGAAGGCGGACGCACCGGACAGCCGTCCTCCCCGCTTCAAATAGTTGAGGTCGTCCACCACGAAGAACACCACGGAATGCTGGATGTTATCCCGCACCCAAGCGGCTACCTCGTCCATGGATTTCCCCTCCTCCTTCATCTCCAGAGCCCGGATCAAAAGCTGGGACTGTCCCAGGGAAATGGTGAGGGTATCGATGATGACGATATTGGCGGAAGGATCCTCCTCCATCAGCTCCTTGGCCGCCATCAAGCTGTTCTCATAATGGGCGGAGAGCTTGTTGCTGAAGGCGATATACAGCACATCCAGCCCTTGATCGGTGTACTGCTTGAAAAACTCTTTGATCTCCCAATAGGGCCGGGCGCTGGTGGATACCTCCGCCCCCTCCCCCAATCGCCGGAAGAAGTCGGGAATCTTGACATTGACGCCCAGATCATACAGGTACTCCACGCCATCCATGGTAAAGGGCATGGCAAACACGGGAAGGTTGTATTTCTGGACATATCGCAAATCCAGTTCGCTGTCGGAATCCGTTACGATGATATAATCTCTCATTTTCTCACCCTTTTAAGTAATCCTACGCATAAAAAACGTATGATATCATTTTAATATGAAAGGGCAAATCACGCAAGCGCTTTCAGTCCGGCGCGAATCCTCCCAATCAAAAGGCCGGGGTTCGCCCCGGCCTTTTTGTTTTTCCTTAGCTGGCTGCCTTCTCCAAGAGGCGGATCAAAAACCGCGCGCCCCGCACCAAATCCACGATGCTGATGCGCTCATTGGTGGCATGCATGGTGGAGCCATAAACGCTGGTATCGAAGAAAGGTGAAAACTTATAGATATTGGGGCAAATGTCCTCAAACTTCCGGCTATCGGTGCCGCCGAATACCCCGCCGGGGGCCACTACCATTTCGGGATAGAACTCGTGAATGGTCTCCTCAATGAGGGCGAAGGCCGGGCTGTCGGTAGGCGAAACCTTGCTGGCCTCCCGCGCCTCAAAGGGGATCAGCTGAATGCTGTCATCCCCGATGGCGTTCCGCATATGCTCCATCAGAGACTCAATGGTATCCCGAGGGTTCAAGCGGAAATTAACGCTGGCCGTAGCCTTCTGGGGCAGGATATTGGGAGCGGGGCTTCCCCAGGCTTGGGTTACCGCCGTAGTGGTTCGAACAGTGGCGTTGCCCTGAGGGGTTTTCTCCAATATGGCGATGAGCTCATCACTGCGGTTGGGAAGATCGGTACAGATGGCACGCATCTGGGGGTCATCCAAGTGGGGCCCCAGAGCACGATAGAATTTCTCGAAAGCAATCGGCAGGGAGGTAGGCAGCGGATTGGCCTCCACCGCCAAAATGGCCTTTGCTACCTTGGCAAGGGCGCTGGGCTCGCCGGGCTTGGGCTGGCTGGAGTGGCCGCCCGCGCTGTTGGCGATCATATGGATGTCGCAGTATCCCTTTTCAAACAGCGCAATGGAGGCGACCAGCACATCGGAAGCGCCATGCTCCTCCCCATGGGCGGGCTCGCCGCCCTCATCCATAACAAAGTCCAGCTCGATGCCTTGATCCGCCATATATTTTGCCACGGCCATGGCGCCCGTGCCGCCGCATTCCTCGTCGTGGCCCAGGGCAAGGTAGATATCCCGATCGGGTACAAAGCCTTTCTGCATCAGGTATTCCATGGCTTCAAACTCCGCGCACAGCATATTCTTCATATCGATGGCGCCCCGGCCCCACACATGGCCATCGGCCACAACGCCGTCAAAAGCCGGGTATTTCCAGTCCCCCTCGGTACCGGGGGTCACAGGCACCACATCCTGATGGGCCATGAGCAACATGGGCTTCTTCCCGCTTTTACCATTGCCGGGCCAGCGGTACAGCATGCTGGCTTTGGCGATGATGACGCGTTCACAGTTTTGGTGCACCAAGGGATAGGTCTTCTCCAGATAATCCCGCAGCACGCCATATGGAGCGTAGTCGATGAGGGACTCATCCCGATTGGCAATGGTTTTGATTTTAATGATCTCGCTGAGATGCTCCACCATGGCATCCTCGTTGAAATCCTGGTATCCGGTAAAGGCGCAAGCTTTGTTTTGATCGATCATAGTCGCTCTCCTCGTCTTTGGTATTGGCCCGATGGCCGGGCACCTTTCCATTGTACCGGGAACCCCGGTTTCCCGCAAGCGGTATCCCATCGCAACCGGGAAATCCCCAAAAAAATGCCGTCATCAAGGACGGCATTTTTTCTATTGACAGGCTTTTTCGATGATGCGGATCATGATCCGTGTGCCCCGTACCAGATCCGAAACGCTGATTCGTTCATTTGTGCCATGGAGCGAGGCCCGGTATTTGCTGGTATCAAAGAAGGGATAGAATCGATAGATGTTGTCACACACGCATTCATACTTTCGGCTGTCGGTTCCGCCCAAAAGGCCATTCGACGCCACAATCAGCTCGGGATAGAACTCGTGCATGACCTCCTCGATAAGGGCGTAGGCCGGGGTGTCGGTAGGCGATACCCGGCTTGCCTCCCGCGCCTCTACCACCCGCAGCTCGATGGCATCGTTATGGATGGCCTTTCTGACATGCTCCAGCAAGGAGGCGACGGTATCCCGGGGGTTGAGCCGGAAGTTGACCCCCGCCACCGCCTTCTGAGGCAGGACGTTGTTGACAGGACTTCCCCAGGCCTGGGTCACCGCCGTAGTGGTCCGCACCATGGCATTGCCCTGAGGGGTCTCCTCCAGCAGAGCGATAAACTCCTCCATGCGGTTAGGCAAGTCGGTGCAGAGCTCCCGCATTCTGGGATCATCCAAATATGGACCCATCAGGCTATAGAACCGTACGAAGGGTTCTGGAAGCTCCGCAGGCATGGGGCTGGCCTCCAAGGCGACGATGGCCTTCGCCAGCTCCCCCAGAGCCGTAGTCTTGCCGGGCCGGTTGCTGTGTCCGCCCGGGCTCCGGGAAATAAGCTGCAAATCGCAGTAGCCCTTCTCAAATACCGAGATGGTAGCCACCAGCACATCGGAAGCGCCAAAGTCCTCCCCATGGGCTGGTTTTCCGCCCTCATCCATGATGAAGTCGATCTCCACCCCCTGCTCCAACAGGTGCTGCGCGGTGGCAACGGCGCCGGAACCCCCCACCTCCTCATCATGGCCCAGAGCCAAGTATACATCCCGGTCGGGAGTAAAGCCTCTTTGCATCAGGTATTCCATGGCCTCAAACTCGGCGCACAGCATATTTTTCATATCGATGGCGCCCCGGCCCCATACGTGGCCATCCGCGATGACTCCATCAAAGGCGGGATGTTGCCAGTCCTCCTCTGTGCCGGGAGTTACAGGCACCACGTCCTGGTGGGCCATGAGCAGAATGGGTTTCTTTCCGCCCTTGCCGCTCCCGGGCCAGCGATACAGCATGCTGGCTCCGGCAATGATCTCCCGCTCACAGTTCTGATGCACCAGGGGATAGGTTTTCTCCAAATATCCCCGTAGCCCCAGAAATGGGCCAATGTCCATGGCTTCTAAATCCCGGTCGGCAATGGTAGGAAATTGAATGATGTGACTGAGATGGTCGGCCACCGCAGCCTCATCCAGATCCCCATAGCCCGTAAAGACGCACAGTTTGTTCTCATCCACCATGGCGAATCCCTCCTTACAGGGCACGGCCCTCCTGGGTACACAGGTTCTTCATCAGCTCGATATATAGGGCGGCGGCGGGAGCCAAACTCTCCACCACGGCTTTCTCATTGGTGCCATGGGCACCGGAGGTATAGCCGTTCTTCTTATAGGGTGCGTTGTTGATGGGGCTCAAGCGATATACATGGGGACATACCGTCTCAAACCTGCGGCTGTCGGTACCGCCCAGGCTGCCCAAAGGCACCACCACAGCCTCGGGGAAAAAGGCATTGACGGTTTTTTTCATCACAGCAAAGGCCTCGCTGTCGATAGAGGACATATTGGAGGGGTCCTTGCCGTTGAGCACGGTAAGCTCCACGCTGTCGTCTCCAATGGCCTCCCGGACATACTCCACCACCGACTCCACGGTCTCGCTGGGGTTCAGGCGGAAGTTGACGATGGCGGTTGCCCGCTGGGGCAACACGTTGGGCGCAGGACTGCCAGCCGCCATGGTAGCCGCGGTGGTGGTCCGCATCATGGCGCAGCCAGTGGGCGTCCGCATCATGATCTCCATGATCTTCTCCTTATTGCCCACCACATCAGCGCAGAGAGTCCGAAGCTCCTCATCTTGAATATAGGGGCCGGCAGCCTCTAGATACTGCTGTACACACAGGGGAATATCCGCAGGGAACTTCCGATCCTCCACCTTTACGATGGCCCGAGCCAGATCGCCCAGCGCGGTATGCTCCTCGGGCTTGCTGCTGTGGCCGCCCTTGCTGTTGACGGCAATCTCCAGATCCAGGTAGCCCTTTTCAAAGGTGTTGACGGTATAGAGCAGGGTTTCCCCCACGTCGATGCCCTCGCCATGATTGAAGCCGGGCCCCTCATCGAACACCGCATCAAACTGGATGCCGTTTTCTTCGCAATACCGGGCAGCGGCTCCCGCGCCCATCTCCCCGCCTACTTCCTCGTCATGGCCAAACTCCAGGTAAATATCCCGGTCGGGCACAAATCCCTTCTTCAGAAGATACTCCACCGCCTCCAAAGTCAGGCAGAGGGTGCTCTTGCAGTCGGTGGAACCGCGGCCCCAAACGAACCCGTCAATGATCTCCCCGCCAAAGGGATCATGCTCCCAATCGCCCTCGGTGCCGGGGGTCACGGGCACCACGTCCTGATGGGCCATGAACAACACCGGCTTTTTACCGCTCTTGCCGCTGCCCTGCCACCGGAACAGCATGGTGTACCCGCCAATCATGGTCAATTCCAGTTTCTCATGGGTTAGGGGATAGGTCTCCCGCAGATACTTCTGAAAGCCCTCAAACTGGCTCCAGTCAATGCCGGCATACTCCTTATTGACCATGGTTTTATAGGTAACCATACCTCCCAGGTGCCGGGCGATCTCCATGCTGTCCAGTTCAGGATAGGCTGTTTTTGCATCCAATTTTGCCATCGTATAAAAACCCCCTATTACAAATCAAGATATTATCATTCTAGCGCCAATCCCAAATTTATACAAGGGAGCGTTTGCCTTTTGCCCGGGTGGCTCTCCCACCGCAGAAACAGCAAAAAAGCCGCGGCAGGAACCGCGGCTCTTCTCCTCTTGCTTAGTGGAGTACCTTGCTTAAAAATTCCCGGGTACGAGGGTTTTGCGGATCGCCAAAAATCTGCTCGGGAGAGCCCGATTCCGCGATGATCCCATCATCCATAAACAGCACCCGATCGCTGATCTCCTTGGCAAAGCCCATCTCATGGGTAACGATGGCAGTGGTCATTCCGCCTTCGGCCAGGCTTTTAATGACGTCCAACACCTCTCCCACCATCTCCGGATCCAAAGCGGAGGTGGGCTCATCAAAAAGCATCACATCCGGTTCCATGGCAAGAGCCCGAACGATAGCCAGACGCTGTTTCTGTCCGCCGGATAGCCGCCGGGGAAACTCCCCCGCCTTATCGGCAAGGCCTACCCGCTTTAACAGGAGCTGCGCTTTTTCCACCGCCTCCTCCTTAGAGCTCTTTTTTAGAAGGGTAGGAGCCAGGGTGATGTTGTCCAGCACCGTCAAATGGGGAAACACGTTGAACTGCTGGAATACCATACCCATCTTCTGGCGATGAATGTCCACATCGATCCCCTTGGCGGTAATCTCCACCCCCTCAAAGAAAATCTTCCCCTCCTCGGGGGTCTCCAGGAGGTTCAAGCACCGCAAGAAGGTGCTTTTACCGCTGCCGCTGGGACCGATGATGGATACCACCTCTCCCTGAGAGATGGATTCGTTGATGCCCTTCAATACATGGAGTTTGCCGAAATATTTATGAAGGCCTTCCGTTACGATCATCTTGTTATCAGTCACTTCTGGCCATCCTCCTTTCGATATATCCGATGCCCTTACTGAGGACAAAGGTCAGAACAAAATAGATCACGCCGGCGATGATCAGCGCCTGGAAGGGCATAAAGTATGCCGCGCCCATGGTGGCCCGGATTGTCATAATATCGCCCACCAGGAATACCGACAGCAAGGAGGTCTCCTTGATGATGGTGACGAACTCATTGCCCAGGGCCGGCAGGATATTCCGGATTGCCTGGGGCAAAACGATCTTCAGCATGGTCTGCCGGTGGCTCATGCCCAGGGAGCGAGCCGCCTCGGTTTGACCGTAATCCACCGACTGGATCCCCGAGCGGATTACCTCTGCCACATAGGCGGTGCTGTTGACCACCAGGGCAAAACAGGCACAAGCAAACTTGGGGACGTCCATTCCCAGCTGGGAAGGGAGAAGGAAGAACAGCCATAGCTGTAGCAGAATGGGTGTTCCACGAATGACCTCGATATAGGCGCTGCTGATAAACCGGAGGATCTTGCTCTTACTGAGCCGCATCATGCAAACCAGGGAACCCAGCACCGTGCCGAAACCTACGGCGATGGCCGACGCCAAGAGGGTAATGCCCGTTCCCTCTAAAAACTGCGGCCATGTCTTTAAAAATAATTTCCAAACCATAAATGTCTCACCTCAAACCCTACGACACAAGACTGGCACGGCGGGACACTACCGTGCCAGTCTTGATGTCGGAGTTCACTATTTTTACTCAATCCCCAGGGAATCCTGAAGCTCTTTGCCTTCCTTCACCCAGGTGTTGAACAGATCCTGCTCCAGAACATCCTCGATGATGTAATTCACCACGGTCAGCAGATCGTCGGAATTCTCCTCCTTGGGTACGGCAGCCGCCATGCCCACGTTGCTGTCATCCAGCACTACGCTGCTCATGCAGAGATTCTTGTAGTTCTTCACGTAGCTGTCGCCAGTGGTGCTAGCGATCACCAAGCCATCGATGTTCCCATTGTCCAGCATCAGCACGCCATCGGAGGTCTTAACCACCAGCTCCAGGTTGGCGCCGGTCAGCTTCTGCTCGGCCAGATCCTGCTGGAGGCTGCCGTTCTGAGCGGCCACCTTCTTGCCGTTGAAATCCTCAAAGGTCTTGTACTTGTCTTTATCCTCTACCCGTACCATGATGCCATGATAGCCCTCTCCGGAGCCGTCATACATGATGGTGAAATCCATGCTCTCCTGCCGGTCGGGTTTGGGGGAGAGGCCGGAGATGGCCAGATCCGCCACACCCTGGGTCATCAGAGTCAAAACGCCGTCAAAATCCATAATCTCATATTTGATCTTGACGCCCAGCTGGTCGGCAATGTACTTGGCCAGTTCCACATCGGCGCCCACATACTGCTCGTCGCCGGACTTCTGGGGATGGATGAACTCATAGGGGGGATAGTCGGGGCTGGTGGTAAACTTGATTTCGCCCTTATCCAGAATATCCTTCAGGCGGCCGGTGGGCTCATGCCCCAGAATCTCCTCAATGTTGATCTTGGCTTCCAGCTTCTGATCGCCATTGTCACCGCTTCCGCCGCCGCAGCCTACCAGGGCCAGGGACGCCATCAGCACTACCATCAAAATCGCAATGCATTTTTTCATCGTCGGGACCTCCAAACCAAATCTTAATGATGTTTGCATTATACTCGCATACTTATTCAGATACAACCCTAAATTTCCGATATTATATAATATTTATTCGGTTTAATTCTTTATTTTTTGCACTTTTTATTTTATTATCACCTATTTTTTCTTTATTTTAGCGATTATCTCTTTTTTTCATAAAAAATCATAAACTGCATATTCTGCATTTCTGCATAATATGCAGTTTATACTGTATATCCCCTTATTTCAAACCCACAAGCGCTTTGGCCAAGGTAACGGCTTGCGCGGCATCCGAGCTATAATGAACCCCCAGCTCCTGGGCAAATTCCGGGGTTACCACGGCGCCTCCCACCATGATGCCGCCGGAATACCCTTCCTTCTTTAAAAGGGCGACGGTATCCGCCATTTTCTCCATGGTGGTGGTCAGAAGGGCGGAAAGCCCCACCACATCGGCCTTGTATTCCCGAGCGGCCTCGGCCACCCGCTCCTTTTTCACATCCCGGCCAAGGTCCACCACTGCAAAACCGTTGTTCTTCAGCATCAATCCCACGATGTTTTTGCCGATATCATGGATATCCCCCTCCACCGTGGCAATGACCGCCACCCGCTTCTGCTGCTGTCCTCCAGAAGCCAGGATGATGGGTTCCAAATGATCGAACACCTGCTTTGCGGCGTCGGCACTGGACATGAGCTGGGGCAGGAACACCTCCCGGCGGGAGAACAGCTCTCCCATCCGGTCCAGAGCGGGTACCAGAATGCCGTCGATGATCTCCCCCGGCGTTCTTCCGCCATCCAGTTCCTCCTGGGCAAATCGCTTGGCGGCGGATTTGTCCCCCGACAGGATGGCGTCAAACAGGCCCTCCGCTTCCCTCTGCTCCTTGGTATAGGCGGCAGCGTATTCCGCCGCTCCATCGCCTCCCACCACGATGGCGTTGGCGGCAAGAATGCTGCCCCGAGTAGCCTCATCACATGGGTTCAAAATTGCGCAGGTCATCCCCCTTGCCATGGCCGCCACCAGCATTGCTCCGTTGACGGCTCCCCGATTTGGCAGACCAAAGGAAATGTTGGATACCCCCATCACGCTGTTAAGGCCCCGCTCCTGGCACCAGTCGATAACGGAGAGGGCGGTTTTGGCCCCATTCCCATCGCTGGCAATGGTCAAAGCAAGGGCATCTACGATAACATCCCGGGGCCCCAGCCCATGGCGCTCCGCTGCGGCAAGGATGGTCTCCAGATTCCGCAGCCGGTCTTCCAAGGTCTCCGGCACCCCTTCCTCCGAAATCGGCAAGGCCACATACATGGCCCCGAACTTCTTTACAATGGGCAGCAGCGTCTCCATCCGCTCCCGCTCCGCCGGCACCGAGTTCACGATGGCCCGTCCGGGATACTGCCGCAGCGCCCGCTCCATGGCAATGGGGTTGACGGTATCCACCATAAGGGGCAGATCCACCCTGCCCGCAAGCTCCAGGACATACTCCGGAAGTATCTCCTCCTCCCGGACTCCATGCATTCCCACGTTTACATCCAGCGCGCTGGCCCCCGCCGCCCGCTGGCTTAGGCCCAGGCCCACGGCATATTCCAGGTTTCCTTCACGAATCGCCGCCTGGAGCTTCTTTTTCCCAGTGGGGTTGATCCGCTCTCCTACGGCACAAAGGGGGAGCCCCTGGCCCATCTGCGCCCAGCGGGAAACCGAGGTCACCACGGCATAAGGGAAAGAGGTCCGGACGGGCGGCGTTACCCCAGCCATATTCCTCTTCATGGCCTGGATATGGGCAAACCCCGTACCACAGCAGCCTCCAATGGCGTTGGCTCCCGCCTTCATTAAACCCACGGTCTGGGCCGCATATTCCTGGGGTGACATGGTATCCCCGCCAGGCAGTCCGGCATTGGGTCGGGCCACGATGGGCAGATGGGTCTGGGCCGCCATCTGCACAATAACCTTTTCCATGGCCGCCGGCCCCACCCCGCAGTTGGCGCCGACGGCATCGGCGCCGGCAGCCGCAAGGGTTACGGCGGCAATCCGTCCGTCGCTGCCCGTCAGGGTGCGCCCGCTCTCATCGAAGGTCATGGTACAGAGAATGGGCATCTCCTCTCCCGCTCCCTCCCTGGCGCCAATGACGGCTGCCCGAGCCTCGGCGATGTCCATCATGGTCTCAATGGCAAGGAAGTCCACCCCGGCCTCCCGTAAAATCCGAGCCTGCCGGCGATAGGCTTCCACAGCCTCCTCAAAGGAAAGGGGACCAAAGGGCCGCACCATTTGTCCGGTCTGGGTCATATCCCCCGCCACCAGCGCCCGGCCCCGGGCGCAGGACCGTGCGACCTGGCACATCCGCCTGTTGATCTCCTCCATCCGTTCCGCAAGGCCGTATTCCCCAAGCTTTAACGGGTTAGCCCCAAAGGTAAAAGCATAGATGGCCTCCGCTCCGGCATCCAGATATCCCCGATGCATAGCGGCTATGGCCTCAGCATGCTCCACCGCCCAGGCCTCGGGGCATACTCCAAAGGGCAATCCGCGCTCCATCAAATGGGTGCCCGCCGCCCCATCCAAAAGCCTGGGCTGTTTCAACCACTTTGTAAATTCCGCTCGTTTCATCGTTCCTTCACCCCACATACAGCGAGTACGCTCTTTTCAGGATACAGCATATTTCCCTGGGTCAGGGAGATTCCCAGACGCCCAGCATCCAGCAGTAGAAACAGGGATCGCTGAAAGGATAGGGGCATGTCCCCATAGCCCGGGGAAAACCGGGTGGACAGCAGCTCGTAGCCCATCTTAAAGAGATAGGGCTTCCGCATCTTCAGCATAAAGTCCAGACCAGCGTCCGCACAAGCCGAGGCGCAGGCATCCAGAATCACGCCTCGTTCCGCCTCCCCCTCCCGAAGCAGCTCATTCACCCGCTGTGAAACCCGCTCGCCAAGGGTACTGGCCATCAAAAGCGCTTTGGTGCATCCCGCAAGATAATCCAAAAACCCCTGGCTCACGACCCGGTTTCCCTGGCTTAGATCCACCAAGCCCCCGGCTGTTTTTACATCCACCAGCTTGCAAACCCCGTTGGGCCGCAGCGCGCTGATATTCCGCCGGATCTCCTCCATCATAGGGTGTTCTGGCGGGATGTTTCCCTTCCGAAACCCCAGATAACCCAGCACGGTGTTTTCCTTTACATCCACCGGCATATTGGAGAAAAGATGCTCCATATTCCGCCTCCCCAAAAGGATTTTATTTAGTATAGCAGATAATCCCCGATTGCAGAAACAGAAATTCTTTGCTTTAATAGGGAAAAGGAGGTTGTACTATGAGTATTCCCGCGTTATTTCAAAAGGGCCGGGTACTGTCCCTGGAGGTTTTTCCCCCCAAGCCCGACGCGCCCATAGAGGTTATCGACGGCACACTAAACCTGCTGGCCCCCATAAAGCCCGACTATA
Source organism: Christensenella sp. MSJ-20 (assembly GCF_044357945.1). Lineage (NCBI taxonomy): Bacteria > Bacillati > Bacillota > Clostridia > Christensenellales > Christensenellaceae > Christensenella > Christensenella sp. MSJ-20. The sequence continues at coordinate 1,785,068 of NZ_CP076563.1, read as the reverse complement.
TCTCCGTTACCTACGGCGCCGGAGGCAGCGGCCGGAGCCGTAGCGTGGAAATCGCAAAAAAGATTCTGCCTATCTGCGATTGCCTCAGCCATCTCACCTGCGTTGGGGCCGACGCCCAGGAGATCGACAACGTGCTGGATTCCCTTACAGCGGCCGGGGTGGAGAATATCATGGCCCTGCGGGGGGACGTGCCAAAGGATATGGACCGGGAATCCGCCTTCGTCCATTTCAAACACGCCAGCGATCTCATTGAGCACATCAAGGACCGGGGCGGCTTCCACGTGGCCGCGGCCTGCTATCCAGAGGGACATCCTCAATCCGATTACCTGGAACAGGACGTGGATATGGTAAAACGAAAGGTGGACGCCGGCGCAGAGCTTTTGGTGACTCAGCTTTTTTTCGACAACGTGCTGTTTTATCGGTTTATGGAGCTGCTGCGAAAAAGGGGCGTTACCGTTCCCGTTACCGCCGGCGTGATGCCGGTGCTGAACGCCGCTCAGATCGTGCGGATGACCCTTCTATCCGGTACCTCGGTACCCCCTGATCTGGCCAAGCTCATCGCCCGATACGGGGACAACAAGGAGGATTTCAAAAAGGCGGGACTGGAGTTTGCCATGAACCAGGTCAGCGGTCTCATGGCAAATGGAGTGCAGGGCATCCACCTCTATACCATGAACAAAGCCGAGGAGATCATCCAGATCATTCGGGAGACCGGCCTTCGTTCCCACTAAGATTCCATAAATCAGGGCGTCAAAAGGCGCCCTTTTTTCTTTGCCAGAAATTGTTCCAAGTTTCTTAAGAAAAGCGTCCTATGGCCGTAGGAAGTTTTGTCTATGGTAGTATTTCTAGGAGGGATCCGCCATGAAAGACCTACTTCTTTTGTACTATGAATGCTTGACGGTAATTCTGCCGGGGACGCTGTTATTCAGGACCTTCCGGCGGCACGAACCTTTTAGGACAAGTTCCGTCTGGCCGGTTTTTCTGATTCTCTACCTGTTCACGGTGTTCCATCTAACCGGAGCGGGCACCCACTCCGACGCTCTACGGTATGGGATCCACCGGCCGGACCAGATCAATCTGATTCCCTTCAGCCGGAAAATCGACCGAATTGCCTATTTTCAAAATGTACTGCTGTTTCTGCCGCTGGGGTTTCTTGTTCCCCATATATCCCCCAGGTGGAGCTCCTTTTCCGGCACGGCGTTCACCGGCTTTGGATTTTCCCTGCTCATCGAATTAAGTCAGCTTTTAAACAACCGACGCACCGATGTGGACGACCTGATCCTCAACACCCTGGGCGCCGTACTGGGATATCTTTTCTACTGGGGCGTATCCCGAATGCTGGGCGGGCGTTTTCCCAATTCCCGACCCCGGCGGCTGCAGCCTTTTCTCTATCTGCTGACGATCTTTCTTTTCCGATTTTTCTTCTTCGACGAGCTGGGCGCCGTAAAACTCCTCTTCGGCCCCTAACCTCTCTTTAGCCATCCATAAAAAGGAAGGACGCCAATGCGTCCTTCCTTTTTATGGATCCAAGAATCCCCGCGCTTTCTAACGCGCCCGGTGTATAAAATATCCCAGAACACCGCCCAAGGCCAGCACTTCCATGGCCATGGTCAATGCCACCAGAATCAAATATGCAGCGGAAGCAGCATTGGCTAGGAGCCCCAAGATACAGCTAAAAAACACCGTTCCAATGCCGCCCAAGATAGCCGTAAGGCGGCAGTGCCGATCGTCCTTCCCTTGTGGCGCCGATAGAAACCCGGAAAGGATAAACAGCCCGGAGCCCGCGGTCAGCAGAAAGAACATTGAATCCAGCGGCGCCGCCATGATATGATATTGGAGCAAAGTGAGTACCACTGCTCCCGTCAATAGGGCCGCCAGCGCGACGGAAAGACAAAACCATTTTTGTTCCCTCATGAACAAAACCTCCTTTCTTTGGTGATCCCTATTACAATATGCACGCGGCGAAAAAATGTCCGTCACAAGCGCAAATTGCGTAGGTATCACACCCCGTACGGCCGGAGCGGTTCAGCGTAATTCCAGGAGGGATCCCATGCAGCCAAAAGCCGTATTGTTCGACTTTGATTACACGTTAGGGGATTGTACCGACGCCATCTACGCATGCATCGGCTTCGCCCTGGCCACCTTGGGCTATGGCCAGCCCACCCTTTTTGCGGTACGGCCCACCATCGGCCTTACGCTCCCCCATACCTACGCGGCCCTTACCGGGGATCAATGCCCGGAGAAAGCCCAAGAATTCGCCGAGTTGTTTCTTCAGAAGGCCGATGAAACCATGACAAAAGGCGCCAAGCTGTTCCCAGAAACCCTTCCCCTGCTGCGGCGTTTACAGGAAAAGGGCATAAAGACCGGCATCGTCACCACCAAGCTAAGCTTTCGTATTCGGGAGATCTTAGCAAAATACGCGGCGAACGATTTGGTCTCCGTCATTGTAGGTGAAAGCGACGTTTCCCATCCCAAGCCCCATCCCGAGGGGATTCTTCTGGCATTGTCCTCCTTGGACACTTCCCCTCAAGACGCCGTCTATGTGGGGGATACGGTGGTGGACGCCCAAGCCGCCCGGGATGCCGGGGTGGCTTTCATCGGGGTTACCACAGGCTCCACGCCCCGGGAAGCGTTCTTTGCCTATCCCCATCAAGCTATCTTAGAGCATCTAGGCCAGATGCCGTTTTAGGAGGCCCTGTGGTATGTTTGCAGTCAACGTTGTTATGATCCTTTTAATCCCGGTTTCCCTAACCTTTCTGGGGATGCTCTGGCGCACAAATCCCCCTAAGGTCATGGGTTGCTCCTACGGCTACCGTTCCCGGCGTTCCATGCAGAGCCGGGAAGCCTGGATTTTCGTCCACCGTTTTATGGGAAAGATCTGGGCAGTGGAAGGTACTTTTTTGTCCGTTCTATCCCTGGTAGGATTTCTCTATTTCCACCAACAGCAGCCAGAAGCACTTAAGGAGGCCATGGTATACATCATGCTGGCCCAGCTGTTCCTGATGCTGCTACCCATCTATTTTGCCGAGACCGCTCTTCAGCAGCGGTTCCCGCTCCCGCCCAAAAAGCGCAGTTAGCAAAGCTGGCCGCCACCGTTTGCATCGTTTTACGATGGAGGAATTTCATGAAACCCAAAGCAGTAAATGCCTTTGATATTCTTATCGCATCCATCAACTATGTGGTGATCAGCTATGCGCTCTCCAACATGGCCATGCTGTTTCGATTCAATTTACTCTTCGTATTGTTCTTTGCTTCCGAAATCTGGGTAGCGGGAAACTACTGGAACAGGATTTCTTCGGTCATTCAAAATAGATGGATTTCATCTGCCCTATTGGCCCTCTGCTTTATAGCTCACATCGTCGTACTGTATTTCGGAGGACATGTAGTGGGAGCGGTGATTCCTTTTTAGCCGGCACAGCATCCCTGCACGCGCTATGAAAGGCAGTAGTAACCGCTTTATTTGGGGAATGGCTCAATATAACCCTTCCTCTTCTTCAAAGCAAATAAAAAAGGCCGCGAAATCGCGGCTTTTTTATTCCGTTCTTTAGGACTCCATCAGAGTCTGGCACAGCTTATAGAGACCCACATCCAGTTTCTTTTTTACCTTTAGGGCTTCCTCAATGTCCATATCCACCACATGGTTGTTCTGGATCCCCACGGTCCGGTTGCTCACCCCTTTGTAGAGAAGCCGCACCGCCTGCTCCGCCAAGCGGGAGGCCAGAATGCGGTCGCTCTGGGAGGGGTTTCCACCCCGCTGGGTATAACCCAGCACCACGCTCTTGGTATCAAAGCCGGTCTTCTCTCCAATATATTTGGCCACATCCGCCGCGTGGGCAGCGCCCTCGGATACCACGATCATGCTGCTGAAGCGGCCCTTCAGCCGGGCCTTGACCAGCTCTGAACAGATCTCGTCCAGATCAAAGGGGGCTTCCGGAAGGATCAGGAAGTTGGCGCCAGCAGCCAACGCGGAATACAGGGCGATATCCCCGCACTTGTTGCCCATAACCTCCACTACGCCGATACGGTCATGGGAGATCATGGTATCGTTGACCTTGCTCATCTCCTCAATGACCCCGTTAACGGCGGTATCAAAGCCGATGGTAAAATCGGTATAAGCCAGGTCGTTGTCGATGGTGCCGGGAAGGGTGACGGTATTGACCCCCAAAGCGGACAATGCGCCTGCGCCACGCATGCTGCCGTCGCCGCCGATGACGATAATGCCCTCGATATCAAAGGCCTCGCATACCCGAACCGCCTGAAGCTGGCCTTCCTTCTCCACAAACTCGGGACACCGGCAGGTCTTTAGGATGGTGCCGCCCTTGTAGATGATCTTCTCCACGTTCTCGGGCGTGAGCTGGCGGATACGGCCCTGCATCAGGCCCCGAAACCCATACTCAATTCCCATCACGTCCATGCTCAGATGGGCGCCGGTCTTCACCACCGAACGGATGGCCGCATTCATGCCGGGAGTATCCCCGCCGCTACTCAAAACGCCAATTCTTCTCATTGCAAATACCTCCTACTGGCAGAAACATATCATCAAATTCAATCTATTTTAAGGGACACCGTCCCTTTTATCAACCCTGTTTTACCTCAACAACCCGAACGTTGTCCTCTCCCAGTATCTCCATGAGCCGCTGAATCAGGGAGGGCGTCACCTCTACCGCTCCGCTGATGAGCCGTCGCTCCCCGGTATCCTTGGATACCGCCTTGACGGAACAGCCGCCGGGGCACCGCTTAAGGGTTTCCAAAATCCCCAGATTGAGGAAATCATTTGTAAAGGTCTTCATCCGAATCCAAATACACTGGTTTCCGGCCAAACCGTTATAGGTAGGCAATTCCTCCGCTTTTAGTGGCCGGGGCTCCGTCGATACAGAAAGCGAACCACGCCCCCCTTGACCATCCATCTGGAGCATGCGCAAGCATTGGGGGTCCCCCACCGCCAGCCGAACCGCATCCTCTAAGACAAAGCTGGGCGGCTCCTCCTCTCGAATGGAAATCCGTCCATAGGCCAATACCGGCAAATCGTTCTGAAGCACCAAACGAAGCCGATCATAGGCTTGGGGGAAGACAAGCACCTCTATTGTAGAATATAAGTCCTCTAGTTGGCAATAGGCCATTAGGGTTCCAGAGCGGGTTGCCTTGGTCCGCAATCCTCCGATGATCCCTCCAAGAACCACCCTCTGCCCATCCAGGTTTTCACCGCTTTCCGCGCTTTCTGCGATGGATAGGGTAGAGTGGCGCAAGGGAGCCAGGAACTCGGCGAAATCCATCATGGGATGTCCGCTGATGTACACCCCCGTCATATTCTTCTCCTGGGTGAGCTTTTCCGAGAGGGGATATTCCGGCACGCTGGGCAGATGCTCCGCCATGCTGGGAGCATCCTCCACCAAAGCGTCAAAAAGGTTGATCTGGCCGGCGATATTCTTCCGCCGCTGGCCAATAACGCCATCCATGATCTGCTCAAAGCCCGCCATAAGGGCGCTACGGCTGTACCCCATCTCGTCAAAGCAGCCCGAAAGGATCATGCTCTCCACCATCCGCTTGTTGATGGCCTCCTGAGGAACCCGTTCCACAAACTCCGTAAAGGTCTGATAGGGCTTTTCCCGGCGCTGGGAGATGACGGTCTCCACAGCCTTCATACCCACGTTTTTCACCGCACCCAGGCCAAACCGGATACCGTTTCCTTCAACGGTAAATTTAGCCTCGCTTCGATTGACGTTGGGAGGCAGAATTTCCATTTTATGCTTGCGGCAGTATGCGATGTATTGGGACACCTTGTCGGAATTCCCCAGGCAGCTGTTCAAAAGAGCCGCCATGTAATGGACAGGATAATAGCACTTCAACCAGGCTGTCCGATAGGCGATGACCCCATAGGCCGCTGCGTGGGATTTATTGAAGGCATACTGCGCAAAGTCCATCATCTGATCAAAGATGGCGTTGGCTACCGCCTCGGATACCCCGTTCTTTACCGCACCGGGCACCGTTCCGTCGGAGGTGCCATGGATGAAAACCTCCCGTTCCTTCTGCATCACGTCCATCTGCTTTTTGGCCATTGCTTTGCGGACCAAATCGCTTCGAGCCAGGGAGAATCCAGCCAGATCCCGGACGATCTGCATCACCTGCTCCTGGTACACCATACATCCGTATGTCACGTCCAGGATGGGCCGCAGCTTTTCATGGAGATAGGTAACGGAGCCGGGATCCTGCTTTCCTCGGACGTACCGGGGGATCTGATCCATGGGGCCGGGTCGGAACAAAGAGATGCAGGCCACAATATCCTCAAACCGGGTGGGGCGGAAATCCCGCAGGAGCTGGCGCATGCCGGAGCTTTCCAGCTGGAACACGCCATCGGTATCCCCCTCGCCGATCATCTCATAGACCCTCTGATCCTCCATCACCATGCCGGTAAAATCGATTTCCTTGCCGGTGGTTTCCCGAATGAGGGTGAGTGCGTCCTGGATTACGGTGAGGTTCCGAAGCCCCAGAAAATCCATCTTCAAAAGGCCCAGCTTTTCTACCGCCGACATGGCGAACTGGGTGGTGATGGTTTCATCGTTCTTTTGTAGAGGTGCCACCTCTACGATGGGCACCCGGCTGATAACCACCCCCGCAGCGTGGGTTCCTGCATGCCGGGGTAAGCCCTCCAGGCGCTTGGCGGTATCGATAAGGCTTCGGACACTGTCATCGTTCTCATAGGCGCCCCGAAGCTCCCGGCTAATGGAGAGAGCTCGGTCGATGGTAATACCCAGCTCCATGGGCACCATCTTGGCCACCCGATCCACATCCCCGTAGGGCATCCGCATCACCCGGCCAACGTCCCGGATGGCCGCCCGGGCCGCCATGGTGCCAAAGGTGATGATCTGGCTCACATGGTCGCTGCCGTATTTCTCGAAGACATAATCAATGACTTCCTGGCGGCGCTCATAGCAGAAGTCCACATCGATATCCGGCATACTGATCCGATCGGGGTTCAAAAACCGTTCAAACAATAGGCCGTACTGAAGGGGATCGATATCGGTGATGCCCAGGGCATAGGCCACAATGCTCCCGGCGGCGCTGCCCCGGCCAGGTCCTACGGCGATGCCATGATCCTTAGCGTATTTGATGAAATCCCATACCACCAGAAAGTAATCCACATAGCCCATCTTGTGGATGACGCCCATCTCGTATTCAAACCGTTCCAGAGCTTCCCGGTTCTCGGCGTCGTACCGTTCCAACAGGCCGGTCTTTACCAGATCATAGAAGAACCGATCCCGGTCGGTTCCCGGAGGCAGGGGATATTCCGGCAGATAGTGGGTATTGAAGTCCAGCTCCACATGACACCGCCGGGCAATCTCCATGGTGTGATGGACGGCCTCGGGAATCGCCTGGAAAAGGCGCGCCATCTCCTCCCCGCTCTTCAGATAATTCTGGTCCCCCTCCATCCGCATGCGGTTTTCATCATCCAGAAATTTGCCCATCTGGATGCACATCAACACATCCTGGGCAAAGGCGTCCTCCTGATTCACATAATGGACGTCGTTGGTAGCTACCAGCGGAATACCGGTCTCTCGGGCAATCTCCACAATGCCGGCATTCACCGTCTTCTGATCCCGGATGCCGTGATCCTGAACCTCCAGGTAGAAGTTGCCCCTGCCCATCATCCGATCCAGACGGACGGCCAAGGCCTTGGCCTCCTCCATCTGCCCGCTGGTGATCAATCGGGGGATGTCCCCCGCCAAGCAAGCGGAAAGAACAATCAGGCCTTCCTTATAGCGTTCCAGTGTCTCATAATCGATCCTGGGTTTATAGTAGTATCCCTCTAAAAACCCCAGGGAGACCAGCTTCAAAAGGTTCCGGTACCCGGTCTGGTTTTCGGCAAGAAGCACCAGGTGGCTGTATTCCCGATCCACCCTTCCCTGCTTTTCCAGCCGGTTTTTAGCTACATATACCTCGCATCCCAGGATGGGCGTGATGCCCCGGGCCTTGGCCTCGGTATAAAACTCCACCGCTCCATACATCACGCCGTGATCCGTCATGGCCATATGGGTCATGCCCATCTCCTTGGCCCGATCCATCAGATCGCTGATCCGGGCGGCTCCGTCCAAAAGACTATACGCGGTATGTACGTGGAGATGACAAAATTCCATGGCTCCTCCTATCTCGATTCTCCTTCCGCCTCTTCTCCCAATCCATCCCGCCAGCCTAGCTCCTCCGCGATTTGACAAAGCCGCCGAAGGCGGTGGTTCATCCCAGATTTGCCGGTGGGGGGCTCTGTAAGATCGGCCAGCTCCTGGATGGAGGCTTCTGGATACTGCAACCGCAGCACGCCCGCCTCCCGAAGCCCGCTGTTCAGCTCATTAAAAGCTCCCTGCTCCATGAGAAACCGGATACAGCTTCCCTGGCGAACAGCCGCCTTCACCGTCTTGTTGAGATTGGCGGTCTCGCAGTTTACAGCGCGGTTTACCTGGTTCCGCATTTCCTTGAGAATACGGGCGTTTTCATGCTGCAAAATGGCGGTATGGGCCCCGATCAATGCCAAAAAATCCCCGATGCTGTCGGCTCCCTTTAGGTACAGGACGCTATCTCCCTTCCGGCGGGACAGCCCCACCTTTAGGCCAAATTCCCGAATCAGCTTCCGGACGGCCTCAGCTAGACCGGGATTCTTCAATACCAACTCCAGGTGATACCCCTTTTCAGGATTGGTCACGCTACCACAGGATAGAAAAATCCCCCGCAAAAATGCCCGACGGCAACAGCTTCGGGTGGCGCTGGCGGGTAGACCTCTATGGCTCAACCCATTCCGGTCCATCAGGTTCAGGGTTCTCAGCACGTGGGGCAGCCGCTCCTGCAGGGTAACAAAGTACACATGCTGCTTGCCCAAGCGGCGGGAATCCTGCACACGGATCTCCAGCTCCACTCCAAAGGTCTCCTTCATCAGAGAATAAACCCTGCGGGCCAGAGCGCCGTTTTCCACCTGAATGGACAGGGCCATTCGCCCGCGGCCCAATAGAAGGCTGCCCCCCACTTGGGCCACCGCCGACAGCTCCGCAATGGCGCATCCCTCATGGCGGCAAGGAATGCGCATCAGCTCCTCCTTAGCCGCGGATGAAAAGGACATGGGAACACCCCCTTAGTGGGATTTTATATAGAGATCCTTGTCGATATCCCGATGGACGATCACCGCTCCCATACCGGCGGACAACAGCCGGCGATACAGTTCATCGGATACCGCCACCGATCGATGCATGCCGCCGGTACAGCCGATGGCCACCACCACCTGATATTTGCCCTCAATACGGTAGAAGGGCGCCAGATAGGTGATCATATTGGTGAGCATCTCCATAAACTCCTGGGTCTGTGGAAAGGAGAATACGTAGTCGTGGACCTCGGCCGTAAGGCCGTTCTTCTTTTTCAGTTCTTCAATGTAATAGGGGTTGGGAAGAAAGCGCACGTCAAAGACCAGGTCGGCATCCAGCGGGATCCCATTCTTATAGCCAAAGGATACGATAACGATGGTAACTCCGTCCCCGCCGCCGGCAAACATCTCCTGCAGCATTTCCTGAAGCTGGCGGGCCGTGATGTTGCTGGTATCCACCACATATTTTGCCATGTCCTTAAGCCGGGACAACACCCGCCGCTCGGTGGCGATGCCCTCGGTGACGTTGATGGCGTTCATGGGATGCTTTCGCCGAGTCTCCTTATACCGCCGAATCAGCACGTCATCGGCGGTATCCAGGAACAGCACCTGGCAATCCACCCCCAGCTTTTTCATCTCCTCGATGGCATCATAGACCTTATCAAAGAAGATGCCCGCTCGGGTATCGATGACCAAAGCCACCTTTTTGACGGTTTCCTCCTCCATACAGGTTTTCACGAAGGAGGCCGCCATCATGGGCGGCATATTATCTACGCAGAAAAACCCCAGGTCCTCAAAGGTCCGCAGAGCCGAGGAGCGCCCCGCCCCCGACAGTCCGGTAATGATTACACATTCCATGAAACCGCCTCCTTTATCCGCTATTGAACTGGAAGGCGTTTGCCTCCCTGATAGGTTGTGCTGTTAAACACCCGTTCCGGCGGAATGCCCGCCGCCTCGGCCCGGGCCAGCGCCCGATCCACCACGCCCACAGCGCTGGGGTGATGGGCGTCACTGCTGATGAGAAAATCCGCGCCCGCAGAAAGGGCGCACCGCAATTCCTCCGAGGTGATATCCCCGTGTTTGTTGTTGATCTCCACAAGAGTGCCGGTTTTGACACAGGCCCGGGCCACCTCTTCCATGTGGAGCCGGGCGATGTATTGAGGATGGGTGATGGCGTCTACCCGATGGTTCTCAATGGCCCGAACAAAGGCCCTGGTGTTTCGATCCTGCTGGCGGCGTTTCCCCGATTCGGTCATGGCCTTGCCGTTGGCTATGATAAACTGAAACCATTTGGCCCAGTTGGCATTTCGAGCCGCTCGGTGGAACCCCATCAAGACCACGTCCAACCGCTTGTCCAGCCAGTCCGGCACATCGATTTCCCCATCGGGGCCTATGATGTTGGCCTCCACGCCGGAGAGCACCCGGATACGGTCGGCATAACAATCCCGCAGCCTGTCCACCTCCGAAAGATACGCCTGCAATTCCCGCTTGCTGATACCATAGGCAAAGTGGGAAAGCCCATGATCGGTGATGGCCACGGCGGAAAGTCCGCGGTCAATGGCGGCTTCAACGTTCTCCTCCATGGTACCCTTGCCGTGGCTGAACACCGTATGGGTATGAAAATCCCCGTAGATGGTCATGACAGCGCCTCTTCCCCCAGGATGCGGACCTCGGTCTCCAGCCGCACGCCGAACATGCCAAAGACGATATTCTGGATGCGGCGGATTAATTCCAGCACGTCGGCTGCAGCGGCCGCCCCCCGGTTGATGATGAACCCGGCGTGTTTTTCCGATACCTGGGCATCCCCCACCCGGGCTCCCTTCAAACCGGCGTCATCGATGAGCTTCGCGGCAAAATGCCCCAAAGGCCGTTTGAACACGCTGCCAGCGCTGGGATATTCCAGAGGCTGCCGGTCTCGGCGGCGGCCGTTCAAATCGGCAATGCGAGCGGCGATTTCCGCTGGATTTCCCTTTTTTAGCTGAAACTCCGCCCCTAGGATGATCATCTCCCGCTCCGCCGCCAAGCTGTGGCGGTAGCTAAAGCCCATCTCCTCCCGGGTTAGCTCCAGAAAATTGCCCTCCCGATCCAACGCCCGGACGGCTTTCACAATATCCGAGGTCTCAGAACCATAAGCCCCGGCGTTCATAAACACCGCTCCCCCTATGGTGCCCGGTATCCCCGAGATGAATTCGCATCCCGCGAGCCCCAGTTCCATACAGGTCTCGGCAAATCGGTTGTTCCTGGCTCCAGCGTGGGCATAGACGGCGTCCTCTCCCGAGGGAACCACGCAGGAGTACCCCTCGCCCATGAGGATCACACAGCCCCGGATGCCGCCATCCCGGACCAGCACGTTGCTGCCGTTGCCCAAAATGATAAAGGGATAGTTCTCCTCCCGGCACAGAGCCACGGTCTTCTGAATATCCGCCCCGCTGTCGGCAAGCACCATCACATCGGCGGGCCCTCCCACCCGGAAGGTGGTGTGCCGCGCCATGGGTTCCCCCGTCAAAACCGTGCCGCTGGGCAGGGATTGCTGCAATTTATCAATCAAATCTATGAGAGGCATAGTAAGCTCCTATCGTCGGACCATCACAAGGCATAATAATATAGTTTACACGTTAGCCACCATCATTGCAAGCATCCCGCAGCCATTCCCGAAGGCTTTCTAGCTCTTCGCCCGCCTCCCGTCTGCGAGCAAATTCCCCAGCGATCTCCCCTTTGCGGAAGGCGGGCATGCACAGGGGTTTTTCCTCCCTCTGGTTTTCCCACATTGAGGCCATTCTAAGATCCTCCGGTATAAAATCATCAATGCCGGAAAGGGCCGGAAAACTCCAGTAGTCCAGCAGCCGCTTCTGTGCTTTCTCCCCCAAAACGTGATTCACCAGTCCCTGAGCCACCTGCCACTTTTCATCCGGCAGGTCCTTGGCAATTCCCAGGTACTGTGTGGTAAAAGCCATGGAGTCCATCCCATAGGAGGACACTCCCGGAACATGCCCGGTATCCTCCCGCTGTTTTAAGGCGTAGAGGGTCTTTACATCCATCACCGCCATCACCGTCTCCCCCTTGAGGAACTCATCCAGCGTTCCTGCGGACGCCGCTAAAAAGGCCTCCGCCGCCTCATTACACAGAGAGGATGCGGCGATATAGAGCTCGGTGTCGCTGCCGATCCGCATCAGGCTCAAGGCGCCCTTTTCCTGGGCGTCGGCGATCCACTCAGCGTCCGGCATGCCGCTGGGCGGCATCAGGTCCTTGGAATAAATCAGATCATCGTTGGTCACCAGTACCGCTCCTCCAAAATAGAGGGGAACCCCGTAGCTCCGGCCACCCTTTTCCGCGGATTCCTTCAAATTACGATCCATGGAGAATCCCGATAGATCCAGCTCCTCCAAGACGCCCGCGGGATCGCTGAGAGCCCCTGCGGGAAAGGATAAAAGGTCTGGCCGCTCCCCCGCCGCCAGACGCTCTTGAAGCTGCTTTTCATCCATCACTTTGATGGTAAAGTAAATGCCGAAGTTCTTCCGTTCAAACTCCTTGGTTCGGGCCGACAAAAAGTTGGCCCCGTTGCCCATTCCCATGCCGGTGCCCGTTACATGCCAGAGGGTTAGCTCTCCGGCGTACTCGTAGCGCCGTTTCCCGATCCAGCTTTTGACGAAATCCAAATCGGTATTTTCCAAAACCGCTCGGGGGAAGATCCCCACCAGCAGCAATAGCACGGCACATAAAAAAAGGGCCAGTCGGCGCCCTTTCATGGTCATCACCCCTTCGACCGGTACACTAATTTGTATGGCCGAAGGGGCGGTTATATTACAGAATCACCTCTGTATCCCGGCCGGAATACAGAGCCTCCAGGCGGCGGTTGACCTCCTCCTCAATGTCAAAATTGGTTTCCTTAACCCGGTGGTTCATGGCGATGGCCTCCACCAAAGCCGCCAGGTTCCGTCCCGGGCGAACGGGGATATCGTACCGGGGGATCTTGACCCCCATAAACTCGATGTAGTTGGTATCAAAGCCCAGACGCTCGTATTCCTGGCCCTCCACCCAATTGCTGAGTTCAATATAGAGGTCGATGCCGCAGGATTCCAGTACTGCAGTCATGCCGTACATCTGCTTCACGTCGATGATGCCGATCCCCCGAAGCTCCATCAGGTTTCGTACCGCCCGGGGCGCATAGCCGATGAGCCGGCTCTCCCCAATCTTTCGCAGCACCGTAACGTCGTCAGACACCATAAAATGTCCCCGTTTGATGAGCTCCAAGGTAAGCTCACTCTTACCAATGCCGCTCTCTCCCCGGATCAAAATTCCTACGTTAAAGACATGAAGCACGTTGGCGTGGATGGTCTCCTCCGGGGCCAGCACCGCGTCCAGAAAATCCACCACCATATGGACGATCTTGCTGGTGCGGCGGTCGCTGCGGTACACCGGCACGTTCTTTTCCATGGCATGGCGCATCATAACGCTGGGTACCGGGTCGCCATTGCAGATGATGATACAGGGGATCTCGTAGGAAAAGAACTCCTCAAACCGGCGCTCCAAATCATCCTCGGAGCACTGCTCGATGTACCCCATCTCCTGCCGGCCAAAGAGCTGGATGCGGTGGAAGGGGAATTCGCTGAAGAATCCCGCCATCTGAATGGAGGGCCGGCTGATATCGTTGCTGCCCACCACAAACTCCCCCCGTCCCTTAAAGACGGTGGTAAGGTCGATCTTCTCGGCAAAGATATCCACAGGAATGGTCTTGATCAAGGTATCACTTCCCGTTCAGGATGAATTTATCGATGACGTAGGCCACCCCGTCCTCATCACAGCTGGGACAGATGAAATCGGCGCCGGCCTTGGTTACTTCATCAGCGTTGTCCATGGCGATTCCCAATCCAGCCCACTGGATCATAGGCAGATCCAATGTGGCGTCTCCCATGGCAATGCAGTTTTCAGCGGTGAGCCCCAGGGATTTGGCCAGCTCATTAAGGGCAACCCCCTTGCTGGCAGCGGGGTTGTTGACCTCCAGGAACCGGGGCTTGCTCCGGGTAATGCGAAGCCGATCCCCAAACCGTTCCTTGGCCATGGCCTCCCATTGGTCGATGTTCTCGGGCTCGGAGATGCCCAGTATTTTGGGGGTCAGAATGGTATGCATCTTCCGAAGGTTGGGGAACTCCACCCCTGGAAAGTTACAAAACTCCGCATACTCCCGGCTATACTGGTTTTCCTTTTCATAGACAAAGTCGTCAAACAGATAGATCTGGGCATGCATGCCGATCCCATGCGCCCAATCGAGGAACTCCAAGGCGGCGGCGGAATCGATGGGGCATTCGTAGATGGGCTTGCTGTCCTTCACGATCTGTCCCCCGCCGTATACCATGCAGGGTGCGGATAGCCCCAGATCCTCATTGATCCGGTACATGGCCCGATACATGCGGCCGGTCGCTAAAAGCACGGTGACGCCGGCGTCCACCGCCCGCTGGATGGCGCTCCGCACGCCGGGGGTGATCTCCCGCTTGCTGTTCAAAAGGGTTCCGTCGATGTCCAGGGCCAAGAGCTTGTACTGCATGGGAAGGTTCCTCCAAATTTATCATAAATCTTATTACTGGAATTATACTATGGAACCGCTCCTTTGGGAATCCCCCGCCGCCGGGCAGTGCCCGGTCCCATGTTGTACGCCGTTGGCGTGCACTTCTGCCTCTAGCCAACATTTTACTAGCATCAACCCTGGTTTTCTCATCAAGCCCCTTTCTCGCACGAGGGGGCCATGGGGGGAGACTTCCCCCCTTGTCGTTGAGGGGCGGCCGGTGGCCGCTGCCTTGTTGCACGCCTTTGGCGTGCCTCCTGCCACTTGCCAACCGCCTACAAACACCAACCTCTGCTTTTAGCCTAACCTCGTCTACCCACGTGGGGGCCATGGGGGAGACTTCCCCCGTGTCGCTGGGGGGTTATGGGGGGACTCCCGAAATCCCCCCTGGCCCCACTCTGCAAAGAAGGTTTTTATAAAACCAGAATATAATCCACGCTGATGCCGTAGTAATCCGCATGGATTCTATCATTCGATAGTAATTTGAGCGCAACCACTCGGAGTTGTGCTATAACGCTCCTTAGGGGGTGCTATCCATGTCCGATCTATTAGAACAGCTCTATTTCGGGGAGCTCTCCCCTTTTGAATCCTGGGCCAAGCAAAAGGATGAGGAAACCATGTGGTTCCGGCAACAGCTCCTGCGCGGGGAAGAGCAACTGCGCGCCCTCCTGGACGAAGAGGCGGACCAGCGGTTCCAGGCCTATCAGGAATTGGAAGCGGAAGCCCGGGTTCGGCATTATCTCAAGAACTTCACCCTGGGCTTTCGGCTGGGCATGGGCCTGGCCCTGGAAGCCTGCTCCATCCCCGACGAGAAATAGCGGCCAGTGACCGCCGCCCGGTGGGCGGTCCCCTGTTACAGCAGGCTGAGCCCGCACCCCTGTTGCACGCCGTTGGCGTGCGTTCCAGCCCCTAGCCAGCCACCGCCGTACGGCCGTCCGCCTGCTATTCCCCCTCCGAGGTGGGCGCAGTCTCATCATTCTGCCGGTGAAAATGCTCGTACACCGCCTGGGCGGCGGCCCGTGTCATGCCCTCCAACCCAGCCAGGTCCTCCAGGCTGGCGGTTTTGATGTGCTCCACCGTCTTGTACTCCCGCATCAGGGCGTTCTTCCGCCGCTTGCCGATGCCGGGGATCTCGTCCAGCTCGCTGACCAAGGCGGCGTTGGCCCGCAAAGACCGGTGGTAGGTGATGGCAAACCGATGGGCTTCATCCCGGATACCCTGCAAAATATGAAGGGCCGGGGAGCTGGATTTCAACAGAATTGGCTCGCTCTCTCCCGGCAGGAAGATCTCCTCGATGCGCTTGGCCAGGCCGATCATGGGGATGTCAAACCCCACCCGTTCCATGGAGTTTAGGGCGCTGTGCAGCTGTCCCTTGCCCCCGTCGATGACGATCAAGTCCGGCAGCCGCCCGAAGGACTGGACGGATTTCTCATCCGGTTCCATGGCCCGGAGCAGCCGGCGCTCCAGCACCTCCGACATGCTCTTGAAGTCGTCAATGCCCTCCACCGTTCGAATGCGGAACCGCCGGTAGCTGCTCTTATCGGGTTTTCCGTCGGTAAACACCACCATGCTGGCCACGGTATAGGCCCCCTGTGTGTGGGAGATGTCATAACACTCGATGCGCCGTGGCAGGACGGGCAGGCCCAGCTGGGCTTGGAGTTCCAAAAGCGCCCCTTCCCCCCGATCCCATTCCCGCCGGAGCCGGGCCTCCCGCCGCTCCAGCACGTCCTGGGCGTTGGCGTTACACAGATCCACCACCTTTTTCTTATCCCCCCGCTGGGGCACATGGAGCCGCACCTTTTTTCCCCGCTTCTCGCAAAGCCAATGCTCGATCAAAGGCATCTCCTCCCCCGCAAAGGGAATCAAAACCTCAGATGGAACATAGGCAGTACCGGCATAATACTGCTTGAGGATGGAAAAAAAGACCTCCTCCCGGCTCTCCTGAGGATCCTCAATGAAAAAGTTCTGGCTGTTCACCATCTTCCCATCCCGGATCATCATGATCTGCACCAGGAAATTCCCCCGGAGCTCCCCCATACCAAAGGCGTCCCGCTCCTCCAGGGAAGCGAAATCCGCCAACTGCCGCTCGGCCACCCGCTGCACGGTGTTCAGCCGATCCCGGAGTACCGCGGCCTCCTCAAAATCCAGACGGTCGCTGGCGGCCAACATCTCCCGCCGCAAACCCGAGATGATCTTTTCGCTCTTGCCCTCTAAAAGGGCCAGCACCTCCTGTATCATGGCCCGGTAGTCCTCCTGGCTGATATGCCCAGCGCAGGGTCCGGCGCACCGGCCAATCTGGTAGTTGAGGCAGGGCCGTTCCCCTTTTGCCAGGGAACGAAGAATATCCCGCTTGCAGGTTCGAAGCTGAAAGTTGGCGCTGACGGCGGACAGCACGTCGGTAAGAGCTCCGGTGTTCACATAAGGGCCGTAGTATTTGGCCCCGTCGTTTACCACCTTGCGAACCACCTCTACCCGAGGATAGGGCTCGTTTAAATCGATGCGCACATAGGGGTAATGCTTGTCGTCCTTCATGAGGATGTTGTAAAAAGGCCGGTTCTCCTTAATGAGGTTGCACTCCAGCACCAGAGCCTCCATCTCGGTGGCAGTGATGATGTAGTCAATATCCCGCACCTTCTCCACCATGGCGATGACCTTGGGTGCATGGTTTTTGCTGCTGCGGAAATACTGGCGTACCCGGTTTTTCAACACGCGGGCCTTGCCAATGTAGATGATCTCTCCGTCCCCATCCTTCATGATATAGACGCCGGGCTTTTCGGGCAGCCCCGACAGAATATCCTCGATGTGTTCCCGATAATCCATCAATACCCCAGCTCCACTGCTTTTTTCAGCACCGCGCCGGCAATGGGCGCGGCCGTTCTGCCTCCGCTGCCGCCGTGTTCCACGATGACGGCGATGGCAAGGGGGCTTTTATCGTCATAGATAAATCCGTTGTACCAGGCATGGGTGGGTACGCTCTTATCATCCGACACTTCGGCGGAGCCGGTCTTGCCGCCTACGGTGTAGCCGCTGATGGCGGCCCGGCCGCCCAACCCGTCGGTGACGGCGCTGATCATATACTCCCGGATCACCTGGGCGTTTTCAGGGCTCATCACCGTCTTCAATGTTTTAGGGGTTATCTTGTTGTATTCGTAACCCCTGGCGTTGATGATGGACTTCACCAGCTTAGGCTCCATCATAATGCCGTCATTGGCGATGGTAGCCGCCACCATGCACATCTGCAGCGGGGTGGAGGTATCCTTATATTGGCCAATGGCGGACCAGCAGAAGTCCAAGTCCTTGTCGGAGGTCTCGTAGCTGGACTTGTAGGCAATGAGGTCGCTAAATAGATATTCCTCGTTAAAGCCAAACTCCTGGGCCATCTTCATGACGTTATCCCGGCCCAGGTCCAGAGCAATCTGGGCGAAGGCCACGTTGCAGGAGTTCTCATATGCCTCCAGCACCGTCTGATCCCCATGTCGGGACTTTCCAGCGCAGGTAATGGCGCTGTCGTCCATGTCCATGGAGCCGGCGCAGGAATAGGTCTTTGCAAGCAGCTCGGGCTGATACTTGACCACCGCCGCCAAGGTGATGGTCTTAAACACCGATCCAGGGGTGTAGCGGCCCATGGTCACGCGGTTTACCAGGGGGCTAGCGGGATCATCGTCGCTAAGGTCCCGGTAGGCATCCATATTGGTGGGATCATATCCCGGGGTGGACACGGAACATAAGATCTCCCCGGTCCGGTAGTTCATCACCACCACAGCGCCGTTTTTCCCATCCAGCTGTTGGTACGCGTATTTGCATAGCTGGGCGTCGATGGTGGTGGTGACGTTCTCTCCCTTCCGCTGATGGAGTACGATGCTCTGGTACAGCCGCTCAAAGACGTTGCCTCCAAAGCCCAGGAGATACTTGGCATGGAAGGACTCCACTCCGGTGGCGGCCAGGCCGTAGGGATCCCCCACCACATGGCTCACCGCCTTGCGGGTTACGCTGTCAGGGTGGTATTCCCGCTCCCCGGCGGTCTGGCTCTCCGCCAGCACGGTATAGTTCCGGTCCAGGATGCTCCCCGCCACCACGTTTTGCTTCTGGTTGGCCAGCCTGGGGTTGTAGGAAGAGATGAACCAGGTGGATCCGTTCACCGTCACGGTATAGGCGGTATAGCCCGCCAGCACCGTAAACATAATCACAAACGCCCACAATAGGGCCTTGATGCTCTTTCTGATGCCTTTCATCCGTCAATCCTCGTATTGGTCGTAGGCGTAGTCGTCCTCATCATAGAGTTCCTCGTCAAACTCCATGGAATCGGCGTCTCCGTTCTTGATGGCAATGCCCTCCAGGATCCCCAGCAGGATGAAGCAGGACAGCATGCTGCTGCCCCCATAGGAGACAAAGGGCAGGGTGATGCCCGTCAGGGGGATCAGCTTCACCACGCCGCCAATGTTGATAAAGCACTGGAGGGTGATCATAGCCACGCAGCCTATGGCCATGATGGCGTCAAAGCTGTTTCGGGCATCCATAGCGATAATGGCCCCCCGAACGATGAACACCAGGTAAAAGGCTACCAAGGCGACGCCAATGATAAGCCCGAACTCCTCACAGATCACCGCAAAGATAAAGTCCGTGTGGCGCACCGGCACCGCCATGGGCATGCCCATGGTGAGGCCAAGGCCAAAAAGGCCACCGCTGGCGATGGCAATGAGCCCCTGGACCACCTGATAGCCCTGGGATTCGTACAGGGCCCAGGGATTCTGCCACAAGGCCACCCGAACCCGCACATGGGGGAACAGCTTATAAGCCAATACACTGCCCACGCTTACCGCCCCAACGGCGCCTCCTACCAGCCACTTGTTGCTGGTGCCGGCGTACAGCATAATGATAGCGGTGCCGGCATAGAGTAACGCCGCGCCCAAATCCTTCTGAAGCAGCAGCAGGATCAAGCAGCCCCCCACATAGCCCGCGATGACCAGCAGGGAGGAAAATCCGTTGTACTGATGAAGCACTCCCGCCAGGGCAACCACCAGCAGCACCTTGACAAACTCCGATGGCTGCACGGTAACCCCGGCGATGGTAAACCAATTCTTAGCGCCAAAGACGCTGCCACTGAACACGATAGACAGGGCCAATAGGCCAAAGCTGCCCACCATGAGTACCCATTTCAGATTGGGCCAGGCCCGCCAATAGCGGATGGCCAGCATGGTGATCACCATAAAGAACATTCCGATGCCCATCCAAACCAACTGTTTGATGGCAATATCGGGATCGATGCGGTACAGCATCACCATGCCCACGGCACAGAGGAAATTGGCCACCAAAAGCACATATCGATCCACGTTGGGGAAGAAGGCAGTCAAAGCCCCATACTGGAAATACAACAGCCCAACGGCGCCTCCCGCCACGATAAAGCCCCGGTAATCGGTCTCAGGGGAGTTGATGAAGATGATGGAAAAGGCCAGCACATAGAACAGGGTGATCATAAAAAGGATGCTGCCTGAGCTGGGCCGTCGCATGGATTGCATCAGTGGTTCCCTCCCATCTCCAGGCGTACCCTAAGGTATACGCCGCCCAGAGTGAGGATATCGCCGTCATAGACCTCGTCCCCCCGCTGAGCCAGCTCGCCGTTGATGTAGATGCGGTTGTGGCCGATGGGGTTTACCACCGCAAAGTCCCGGTTTAGGTACAGTACCCCATGGCGCTTGCCGATTTTTTTCACCGGGATGGCCACATCACATTTGTCCGCCGATCCCAAGCTGTTTTCCCATTTCAGGCCATACCGAAGGCCCAGCATCTCCTCCCGAGGCGCCTTGATGATGGTAAGATAGCCAAAATACCGGCCGGGACTACCACCGATGGCCTCCCGGCGAAAAGCATACTCCGCCATGGCGTTATCCACCAGCCGAAACAGGGTATATAGCACGATGCCAATGAAAATAAAACGGGAGATATCCGTAATGGTACCGATAATCGCGTCCATAAGATGACAACCTCGTCTGGTTTAATGGGGTTCGCTCGCCCCTTATTATATTGCATCCGGGGCCGGTACGCAAACAAAGGGCCGAAGTGGGGCTTTCCAGGGTCTATCAGTATAGCGCAGCTCTCCCCCATGGAAAAGGCCCTCTCGCCAATGTTCAGAATATCGTAACAAGCGGCCATCTGTGGAAAAAGCACCTCCTCCCACATATGATGTAGCATACCATCAGGAAAGGATGTGTCGCCATGGCACCCTATGATAGATATGACCGGTATCGGCGGGTTCCTTGGGTTCCCTTCGTCTGGGGATTCTGGCCCATGCACCCGCCCCATCCGCCCAGGCCTCGGCCGCCCGTTGGACCGCCGCCTCCGCCCGTCCGGCCTCCACAGCCCCCCAGATCGCCTGTGGGCCCGACATCGACCCCCATAGGTCCAAGAGCGCCTATTCACGGCGGTCCCGGTCCGGCGCGCGCTCCGCTTCTCCGCTTCCCTCGGCAAAGCTGATCAAAAGAGCCGGTTTCCCGGCTCTTTTCGCTTTTTTTCATCATTCCCCATAGAAGTAGGATATTCTCCCACCGCCACCGTATTCAAATAGGCGTCGCACCAAGATGGCCTCCTGGGCCACGGGGTCTTCGGCACTGGTGGCCGTCTCCGGCACGCCCTCCAGCTTGAGAGGGATCTCATCCACCCTGCCGTTAAATAGCACCCGTAGCTCCGTCATCCCACGGTCAAAGTCCTGGACCGATAGGTTCAGTTCCTCCATCAGATTATCGTGAACATTGTTCCAGGTGAACTCCAGATCATAGGCCACCGGGCCCTCCTCTCCCTCCCCTGGGAAGGGCCTCTTAACATCCAGATTTTTTACCCCCATGAATAGGTTCCCGGTGGGCTCGTAGGACTGGCGGCTCTGAGGCTGCCGCCCCCGGTATCGTCCACGCAAAAAATAGTTATCCAGTCCGGCGGTAGGCAGAATGCGGAGATCCATACAGCACAGGGGCTGATCCGTCAGGGGACAGACCACAATCCGGTAGTAGTAGCTGATTCGTTCTCCAAACTCCACCCGGACACAACGCAAAAGCTTGGCGGCAAAGTATTCCCCTTGCCCATAACCCACATCCTCCGCCTTCCAAAATAGTCCAATGCTCCTATGAAGGGTTGTGTCCCGGAGGTCCAAAGCCGACGCTGCCTCCATGGCGTAGTGCTCATAACAGCCGCCACAGATCAGCAGTACCAAGCATAACAATCCCAGCAAAACGCGTTTCACGGAACCATATACTTCCAGTTACTTACAGTTTGCCAAAGGGACACATGCCAAGGCAATAAAAAAAGCCGCCCAAAGGCGGCTGACCATTCCCCAGTTATAGCTTCCCGCTGCCATCCAAAGCGAACCGCTCCAGGGCTACGCCGATGATGGCATTGATATGCCAATCCCCCAGGGAGTAGTAGATGTTCTTTCCCCGGCGAATGGGTTTTACCATCTGCTGCTGGCTGAGAATGCGCAAATGGTTGCTAACTGCGGGCTGGGAAGCGTCCAAGAGCTGGCATAACTCCTTTACGCATAGATCCCGGATGGAAAGAGCGTTGAGAATGCGCAGACGGGTGCCGTCTCCAAAGGCTTTGAAAAAACCGGCCAGCAGAATGGAGTTGGGATAATCCAGGATCTCCTCTCGGATGGCCTCCACGCTCAGGTTCCGCTCCTCCTGCCCTTTGGCGTCGCCCGCCAAGGCAAGAATATCCTCTCCAGAAAGCTCAATAACCTTGGCGGGCTGTTTCTTTTGGCTACTCATGGGGTCCCCTCCCAATTACAATCCATATATCATGATGCTATTATATTTTTCTCCACCCGTCAAGCCCTAAAGCCGGGGACGGACGGTTCCCAGGTAAAAGTATTGAAACAACAGCAGAATATAGTCATAGGCAATGAACAACACGTACACCAGGGGAATCAGTGCCCAGCTGGGAATGTGTGACAGATAGGGCAAAAGCGAGCCCCCGGCGGCGCCATCGGCAATGAGCAGCATGGCGGCAGTAAAGAAAAGCATCTTCAAGACCCAGCGGAAGAACGGATCCCGCCGTCCATCTAAAAAGGGCTTGATCAAGGGATATAGGCCCAACAGCAGGGTATAGGGCGCAAGATGGGCAAAGCTTGCGATGAACCCCAATCCAAAGATGGAGGTAATGGCATAGGCCAAAATCGAAAGATAGAGCTCGTCCTCCGCCGCTATCCCAGAGAGGGGAATCCCCGCCAAAGCCATGAGGGGAATCTCAGCCCAGGTGGGCACTAGCCGTATCAAATAGAGAAACACCATGGAAATCAGGCAGAGCATGGCAGAAAGGGTCAGCTTATGGGCGGTCTCGCCGGTGCGAAAATTCAAGACGGCCTCCTAACAGCAGAAGATATAGGGCATCCTGCCGCAGCCGGAACACATGGAGGAAATCAACAGGCATTGGCAAAGCTGGCACATACTGTTGTCGGCATTGCCATAGGCCCGGCGGGTAAAGCCCCGGGCGGCGCCGTTATAGGCGGCGTAGGCCTGATTGTACTCATAGTTGTTGGGATCCATCTGTACCGCGGTCTGAAAAAACTGGCGGGCCTGCGTATGCCAATTCTTCTGGTTGTAGCAAACCCCCATGAGGTAGTACCACTCGGCAGGCCGCTCCGTCATATTAAGCAGCATGGCCTCGGCCTCATCGGTACGGCGCTGGGCCAAAAGCTGGCGAATGGCGTTAAAGAGCCCTGCCTGACTGCCGGTATAACCGGTGCTTCCCCCGGTGGCGCCGCCGTATCCGTAGCCGCCGGATGCGCCGCCGCCAAACCCGGTATTGACGTTTTTTCCCGTGAGCATATCGTAGGCCGCGTTGATTTCCTTCATCTTCTCCATGGCCCACTCGTACTGATTGGTATTGCGGTATTTATCCGGGTGATATTTCTTTGCAAGCTCCCGGTATGCCTTTTTGATGGTTTCCTGGTCGTCGCCGGGCTTTACCCCCAGCACCTTATAGGGATCCAACTTCTTCTTTTTCCTCCTGCCCATATAGGGCCAAATGGGTCCGGGCAGCCATCCCCTTTTCCAGGGTATTTCGGACGATGCCCAGGGCCGTTTGGGTTAACTCCAACCGGCCACACTCCTCCTCCACCACGCTCAACGCATGCCACAGGGCAAACTCCATGGCCTCCACAGCGGCCTCCCGGCTGCCCCATTCCAGGCGAAGCACATTGTAGCCTCCCCGCTCCAGATCCTCATCGTAGTCCATAAGAGCGTCCAAAAGGTACAGCCAACGGCCCACATGGTAGAATAACCGGTAAAGCGGGGTGTCCGGCTCTCCAGCCAGCGCCGCCATCATGGAAGCGGTGGTATCGGCCGCCATATCGGACACCGGACAGCTTTCCTCTTCCAACCTCTGAAGAGCGGCAATGGAGCGCTCCACCGCCAACGCCGCCTGGGGCTGACGGGCAGCCGCCCGGCGAAAATCCCCTCGGAGCAGCCATCCCATAAGCCTGCGGGATGTCTTTCCCTCGTCTGCGATATCGTCTAGGATTTTGTAATAGGATAAAATCGCATTGAGGTCGGCGCAATACCGTGTGATCCCTGTGCGGATGGCGCGCTTCTTTCGAAAAGGATTTCCCCGGCAGCGGATGGTCTCCATCCCCGCCTCCGATCCTCCCGAAAGCATCAACGCTAGAAACGCGCAGTCAAAGGTAAGGGTCATCCGGCTCCGGCGGCCCATCTCCCGGCATACACCGCAGTAATAGGCGGAAAAAAGCTCCTTTTCCCCCTCCTCCAGCAGCTCCGGGATGGGCCTTACATAGCCAAACATGCCATTCCTCCTAGGATGGGATCAACGCAGGCCAATGAACCCCATCTTCCTATATACCTTGCTCATGGTGCGGTTCGCCACACGGGCTGCTTTCTCGCGGCCCTCCTTCATAAGGGCCTCCAGCTGCCCCTTGTCGGCGATAAGCCGTTTATACTCCGCCTGGATGGGAGACAGCTCTCCAATGACGGCGTCGGCCACAGCGGATTTCAAGTCGCCATATCCCTTGCCGGCAAAGGCATCCTCAATCTGTTCCATGGTCTGCCCGCTGAGGGCTCCCAAAATGCCCATAAGGTTGGTGACCCCCGGCTTATCCTCCCGCGCGGTCACGCTGCCCTCGGAATCGGTCACCGCCCGGCGAAGTTTTCGCACGATGACATCGGGATCGTCCAAAATGGCGATGAATCCGTTTTCATTCTCATCGGACTTGCTCATCTTTTTGGTGGGCTCCTGAAGGGACATCACCCGCGCGCCCAATTTGGGGATGTAGGGCTCCGGAACCCGAAACACATCGCCATAGATGTTGTTAAACCGGATGGCAATATCCCGGGTGATCTCCAGATGCTGCTTTTGATCGGCTCCCACCGGCACCAGATCGGTGTTGTACAAAAGGATGTCCCCCGCCATCAGCACGGGATAATCGAAAAGACCGGCGTTGATGTTGTCCGGATGCCGTTCGGATTTCTCCTTAAACTGGGTCATGCGGCCCAGCTCCCCATAATAGGTGTAGCAGTTAAGCGCCCAGCACATCTGGGAATGGGCCGCCACATGGGACTGCACGAATACGGTGTTCTCCTGGGGATCCAATCCCAGGGCCAGCAGCAGGGCAAAGGTCTCGTAGGTCCGCCGACGAAGCTCCGCCGGCACCTGCCGCACCGTCACGGCATGGAGATCCACCACGCAGTAATAGCAATCGTATTCCGCCTGAAGGTTCTTCCAATTTCGAAGCGCGCCAATGTAGTTGCCCAGGGTCAGCCCGCCCGAGGGCTGAATCCCGCTAAATATGACCTTTTTTTGTTCCATATGCTTCACCCCATGGGAATAATCTCAGTTCTCAGTTCCACATAGCAAAATCGTGGATCCTCATAGATGCGCCGGCTCACATGATCGATGACCCGCTCCGCCACCCTGTGATCCGACGTAGCCTTGCAGAGTCCTGCCTCAAAGAAAGCGGTGCTGTCCTGCCAGCCGGTTTCCGCTACCGAAACACGGCATTCCCGCTCCATTTCCGCCAAAAAGCCCTTGACTACCCGCCGTTTGTCCTTCAATGTGCCCCGATCCGTCAATTTCAACAGGGCGCGGATGGCTGCAATATACATCAGCTAGCGGGCCCTGTCAAGCCAGGCCAACAGCGCCTCCCCCATCTCCGCCGCGCCGCAGGTGTCCAGTAGACGGGGTTCTGCGGTGAGGGCCTCAATCAGGGGCATGGGCAGCTTCAGCCCGGTAACATCCGCCAGCTGGTAGGGGGCGGACTCATCATCCTGGGGCTCCCGCCCAAGGGCGCGAAGCACATCGCTGCTGAACTTAAAGGGACTGGCGGTGCAGACCAATACCGCCTTATTGCCGGTAGCCGGCAGCTCCTCATACACCGCTCGGCCGATGGCGCTGTGGGGATCCAGCACATAGCCTCCCCGGCGGTACGCGCGCCCAATGGCCTGAGCCCCGGCAGCATCGTCCGCCCAGCCCGCCAGGAAGTCCTCGGAAAACCGGTTCAAAAGGGCATTGCCCACGGCATAATCCCGTCCCTGAGCCAAATCCTCCATATAGGCTTTAACCAGATCGGGATCCTGGGTGCAGTGGTATAACAGCCGTTCCAGATTGCTGGATACCAGAATATCCATGGAGGGAGAGGTGGTTTTATGAAGGGTTCCCCCCGCCCGGTACACCCCGTCGGAGAAGAACTTAGTCAAGACGTTGTTCCGGTTGCTGGCGCAGATGAGTTTCCCCACGGGCAATCCCATCTGTTTCGCATACCAGCCTGCCAGGATGTTTCCAAAATTGCCGGTGGGAACGATGAAATCCACCTGGTCTCCCAGCTCGATCTCCCCCGCCGACAGCAGCTTTACATAAGAGGAGAAATAGTACGCCACCTGAGGAACCAGCCGGCCGAAATTGATGGAGTTGGCGCTGCTAAAGGCATAGCCTCGTTCTCCCACCAGGCGGGCCATTTCGGGATCCCCCATAATGGCCTTAACGCCACGCTGACAGGCATCGAAATCCCCCTCCACCCCCAGGGTCTGGACGTTCTTCCCCTTCTGAGTGATCATCTGCCGTTTCTGGGCGTAGGATACTCCATCCTTGGGATAGTAAACGCAGATGGCGGTACCGGGCTTATCGGTAAAGCCGGACAGTGCCGCTTTGCCGGTATCGCCGCTGGTGGCCACCAGAATCAACACGGTCTTATCCTGGCCCAGTTTCTCCATGGAAAGCCGCATGAGGCCAGGCAGCACGCATAGGGCGATGTCCTTAAAGGCCAGGGTAGGGCCATGGAACAGCTCCAAGCCAAAAAGGCCGTCTCCGATGGATACCAAAGGCGCAGTATCGGAGTGGGAGAAGGCGGCGTAGCCCTCTCGGGTCACCTTGAGGATATCCGCATAGGTGAAGTCCGTCAAAAAGGACGCAATAACCTGGGCCGAAAGCTCTGGATAGCTGAGCCGGGCCATTTTGGCAATCTGACTTAGGGAAAACTGGGGAAAGGCTTCGGGTATAAAAAGCCCGCCGTCCGGTGCAATTCCCATCAGCACCGCTTCGGCGGGCGATACGCCTTCGCCACCCCTCGTGGAGAAGAACTGCATAATATCCTCCTTATGCCACCTTGCGGTCCCGGATAAAGGCGGGAACGGCATCTTCCTCAGCGCTGATGGAGAGGATAAGCTTCACCTTATGCGCCTCACTCAAGGCCTCCAAGCGTTCCAGAAGGGGCAGAAGCTCCGTTAAAGAGCCGTCCATAAACTTCAAAAAGCTGTCCACAAAGATGGTGTGTATATCAAAATCACCGGCCATGATGCCGGCAACAAATCCATAGAACTCATCGTTTTTGCGTACGTTGTATTCCCCCACGTCCACCAGACGGATGGCGTGTTTTAGGTCAAACATGCGGTCACAGTCCTCATCGATGAAGACGATCTTACCCAGAGAGTCGTTCAAAATTGCGTTGGCCATATCCACCATGCGCCGCGTCTTGCCGGAGCCGGCGATACCGCACACAAATCCTATCATCTGGAGCACCCCCATTTTGTTTTCTTCTTAATCTCATTATAATACATGTTCCGGTTTTGATCCAGCATCAATTCGCCCCATATCAAACGGGAAAGCAAAGAGCCCCAAAGGGGCCCTTTGTTATTTCTTCTTCCGTCTTGCGTTCATCAGCCGCTCATAGGTCTCGGGCTCGATCTCCCGGAGCATGGCCACCAGCTCGCCATCGCTCATGACGGTGTTGCGGCCCGCCTCGTATTCCTTGTCTACCCGCTCCTTCATTTGAATCGCCAGTTCGCTGCGCTTGCCGATGGCCTCCTCGTCGGATAACCGGAAATACCCCTTGATCCAGTGAGCGATGCCTGCCGAACCAGAAAAGGCGTCCACCGCTACCAGAGCCGGGCGGTTCAGGATAGCCGCCGTATCAAAGATGTTATAGATCTCCTCGTCCTTCAACAGGCCATCAGCGTGGATGCCCGCGCGGGTCACGTTGAAGTTCCGGCCCACAAAGGGGGTATTGGGCGGGATCGCGATGCCGATCTCCTCTTCAAAGTAGGTGGCAATATCGGTAATGGCCGAGAGATCCATGCCGTCGGTGGTCCCCCGCAAGGAGGCATACTCGATGGCCATGGCCTCCAGGGGACAGTTCCCCGTCCGCTCGCCAATGCCCAACATGGCGCAGTTCACGCCGCTGCATCCGTAGAGCCAGGCGGTGGCGGCATTGGTGACCACCTTGTAAAAATCGTTATGGCCATGCCACTCCATGTACTCCGGAGGCACATCGGCGTATTGGCGCAAACCGTAGATGATGCCCTGGACACTCCGGGGCAGGGAAGCCCCGGGGTAACTGACCCCATAGCCCATGGTATCGCAAACCCGAATCTTGATGGGAATGCCGCTCTCCTGGGAGAGCCGCATCAGCTCGGTAGCAAAGGGTACCACAAACCCGTAGAAATCCGCCTTGGTAGTATCCTCCAGATGGCACCGGGGGCTGATGCCGTAGTCAAGGGCGCTCTTGACGATCCCCAAATACAGATCCATGGCCTCCCGGCGGGTCTTGCCCATCTTTTTAAAGATATGATAATCCGAACAGCTCATGAGGATGCCCGTCTCCCGCACCCCAGCGTCCTTCACCAGCTGAAAATCCTTGGGATTGGCCCGAATCCAGGTGGTGATTTCCGGAAACTGCAAGCCAAGATCCTGACAGGCACGCATGGCACGCTGATCCTTGTCGGTATACAGGAAAAACTCGCTCTGCCGGACGATGCCCTTGGGCCCCGAAAGGCGGCTCAGCATCTTGTAAACATCAACGATCTGCTCCACTGTAAAGGGCGAACAGGCCTGCTGGCCGTCCCGGAAAGTGGTGTCAGTGATCCAAATATTCTCCGGCATATACTGGGGCACCAGCCGGTGGTTGAAGCTCACCTTGGGCACCGAGGTATACTCAAACAGCTCCCGGTATAGTTTGGGCTCGTCCACATCCTGGAGCTGGTATTTATAGTCGTTTTCCTCCAACAGATTATCTCTTTTGTTTAACTCAAGCATCGATTCGCTCCTTTCAAATCAGTTCCTTCACAAATTCCCGGATACGCTCCATCCCAGCTTGGATATCCTCCATGGATAGGGCGTAGGAAAGCCGGACGTGGCCGGGCGCCAGAAAACCGCTGCCCGGCACCAGGGCAACCGCCTTTTCCTCCAAAAGCATAGCGGCAAAGTCGTCATCGCTTTCAATGACACGGCCCCGATAGGATTTCCCCAACAGGTCCGAGATGTTGGCCAGGCAGTAGAACGCGCCCCGGGGCAGGGGGCATTGGATGCCGGGAATGGCGTCCAACCCAGATGCCATGGCCTTTCTCCTGCGGTCGAATTCCGCTACCATCTCTTGGACGCAGTCCTGAGGGCCGGAGATGGCCGCAAGGGCTGCCGCCTGGGCAATGGAATTGGGGTTACTGGTGGCGTGACTCTGCCAGTTGCCGATGGCCTTGGCAAGAGGCTCGGTGCAGGCCAGATAGCCAATGCGCCAGCCCGTCATAGCGTAAGTTTTGGATACTCCGTTCACGAGAATGGTTCGCTCTTTGGCATCCTCGCTATGGGTGGCAATGGAAGGAGGAAGCCCTCCATCGTAAGCAAACTCCTCATAGATCTCGTCAGAGATGATCCACAGATCCCGCTCCCGGGCTATATCCGCAATGCCGGCAAGGGTCTCCCAAGGGATCACCTCTCCGGTGGGATTGCAGGGGCTATTGAGCAAAATGGCTCGAGTCCGGGGGCTGAGGGCCTGTTCCACGGCGCTCAGATGCAGAGCGTAGCGGTCGTCGGCGTCGGTCTCAACATAGACCGGCACACCGCCCGCCATCTTCACCATTTCCGGATAGCTCACCCAACAGGGCGGCACAATGAGTACCTCGTCCCCCTCTTCCAGGATGGCGCATAAAGCGTTGTGAAGGGCATGCTTGGCCCCATTTGAGATCACCACCTGGCTGGGGGTATAGCTAAGGCCATTCCGCCGCTGAAGCTTTTCGCACACGGCTTTGCGAAGGGCCAGGGTTCCCGAACTAGGGGTATACCGGGTCTCTCCCCGGTCCATGGCCTCCTTGGCGGCGGCAACGATGTGGGCAGGGGTATTAAAATCGGGTTCCCCCACGCCAAATCCAATGACGTCCACCCCCTGGGCCACCATGGCCTTGGCTTTGGCGTCGATGGCCAGGGTAAGGGATCCAGTTACCGCCTGGGCTCTGCGGGAAATCTGCACAAGAATCACTCCTTCAAGAGGAAATCAGGCAAGGGCGGGACAAGCCCGCTTCATCCAATTACTATAATTTACGCAGCGGTTCCCTCTTTTGTCAAGGGAAATGCCCTCATCGCCGGTTTATTTTGAAAAATGCCCCTCCCCATGGTAAACTGATGCTATTTGAACGACCACATCTTGGAGGAAGATTGCCATGCAAGAATATATACTTATGACCGATTCCACCTGCGATTTACCTCAGTCCTATTATGAAGAGCGGGGTATCGTTTGCGTTCCTTTCCCCTATTCCCTGGATGGCACGCCCTATCTGGACGATTTTGGGCAAAGCCTGCCCTACGCCCAGTTCTACGCTCAAATGCGTCAGGGAAGCATGCCCACCACATCCACCATCAATACCCTGATGTACGATGAAACCTTTTCGCCTCATCTGAAGGCCGGAAAGGATATCCTATACCTATGCTTTTCCAGCGCCCTTTCCAGCAGCTATGAAAACGCCCAGTTTACCCGGGATCGGCTCATGGCCCGGTATCCCGGCCGCCGGATCGTAGTGGTGGATTCCCGGTCCGCCGCAGTGGGCGAAGGCATGATCCTTCTGGCCGCCTATGAGCAATATCAAAAGGGCATGCCTCTGGATGAATTGGTGGGATGGATTGACGGCTTCAAGCACAAGGTAGAGGCCTGGTTTACCGTAGACGATCTGGCCCATCTATACCGGGGTGGGCGCATCTCGGGAGCGGCAGCCGCCGCCGGAAAGATGCTGAAAATCAAGCCGATCCTCCGCATCGATGAGAGCGGCGCGCTCATCAGCATGGAGAAGGTCAACGGACGTAAGAAGTCCATCAAGCGCTTGGCGGAGATCTACGGCGAGCGGGGCGGAAAGCATCCGGACAAGCCTGTGATGATCTGTCATGGCGACTGCCTGGATGAGGCGGAAAAGCTTCGGGAGCGGGTCATGGAGAAGTACGGCAGCCAGAAGGTGGACATCTTCTGCGTGGGGCCCATCATCGGCACCCATGTGGGCCCAGGCATTTTGGGCATCGTATTCTTAGGGGAGTAATTGGAATGAAACATCTCAAAACTATGGAGCACGTCTGCAACTTTTTGATTCTAGGCCTGGCCCTTTACGCCGTTTTACAGGAGCAGGAGGCGGTTTATCGGACCGTGTTCCCCCTCATCGCCGCCGTATCCTGGGTGGTAGCCGGCCTGGGCATCTACGGCTACGCGCACCGGGCGCCCCAAGGCGGAAGCACTCCTCTGTCCAAGATGTTGATCAGCATCACCCTAGCCGTGGTCTTCACCGGCGGGGCGCTTTACTACTGGTTCTTCCTCTAGAGGAACCCCCCGTTTTAAAAGACGCACAAAAAACCGCGGCTTGGCTCCCTGGCCTACCGCGGTTTTTATGACTCCAATTTGGCCGGATTTGGCCCCCTTTGGCCCGTTTTAGCCGCTTGACGCCATCTCTTACCCTTTCATTTTGAATCGAGGAGCCAGCAGGGAATTTCCAAATAGAATACCGATATGGTATATTATTGGGGGAGGGCGGTCTGGCCCAGGCCAGCGCGTCCGAAGTTTTGGAGAATCACTATGGAGGTGCAAAGGCATGGCAAAACCAAGCGTCTATTTTACCAAGCAGATTACCCCAGAAAAGATGATCGAGCTTTTCAAGGTGCTGGGGCGGGAGCTGCCCGGGGCTGTGGCGGTCAAGCTACACAGCGGTGAAGTGGGCAACCAGAACTTCATCCGTCCGGAATTCTTAAAGCCCATCATTGACGATGTTTCCGGCACGGTAGTGGAATGCAACACCGCCTATGAGGGACAGCGCAATACCACCGAAAAGCATTGGGCTACCATGGAGCAGCACGGCTGGACCGGCATCTGTAAGGTGGACATCATGGATGAGGCGGGCGAGACGGCGCTGCCCATCCCGAATGGCAAGCGGATTCAAGTCAACTATGTGGGGGCCAATCTGGCCAATTATGATTCCCTCCTGGTGCTGTCCCATTTTAAAGGGCATCCCATGGGAGGCTATGGCGGAGCACTGAAGAATATCTCCATCGGCATCGCCTCCAGCCATGGCAAGGCCTATATCCATGGGGCGGGGGATCCCGAAAAGATCTGGACCGCGGACCACGATTCCTTCTTGGAATCCATGGCCGACGCCGCCAAATCCATCATGGATCACTTTGACGGCCGCATCGCCTTCCTTAACGTCATGTGCAACCTATCGGTGGACTGCGACTGCTGCGCCGTGGCCGCCGATCCCGAGATGGCTGACATCGGCATCCTGGCTTCCCTGGATCCGGTGGCCCTGGACCAAGCCTGTTTGGATCTGGTATATGCCTCCGATGACCCCGGCAAAGAGAGCCTCATCGAGCGCATCACCTCCCGCAACGGCGTCCATACCATTGAGGCTGCTGCGGATTTGGGCATCGGCAGCCGGGAGTACACCCTGGTTTCCCTGGATCAATAGCCCCTACGCAATAGAAAAAAGGCCTTCCAACGGAAGGCCTTTTGCGTTCTCATGGAATCCCCGCGGGATCCCTCTTTTAGCCGGGCTCAGTCGAAAACCGATTCCTCTTCCCAGCTGATGATCTCCCCTGTGTCAGCGTCGATTTCAAAATCGTACTCCCGCTC
The DNA here is from genome assembly GCF_044357945.1 of Christensenella sp. MSJ-20. Classification (NCBI taxonomy): domain Bacteria; kingdom Bacillati; phylum Bacillota; class Clostridia; order Christensenellales; family Christensenellaceae; genus Christensenella; species Christensenella sp. MSJ-20. The sequence goes on along the minus strand of NZ_CP076563.1, from coordinate 1,752,026 downwards.
CTGGTGGATGATCTTCCCTTCATAGACCATGCGCCCATCGTCCATCTCCAGGTTCAGCCGAATCTGCTCCGCCTGAGCGCCCGGCACCCGCTGAAGCGCAATCTCCTCCGCTTGCTCTTGGGAAATTCCCGTCTGGGGGGCGGAGCCGCCATGGTACCAATGGTCCTCCACCTCGAAGTCCTTTTTCAGAATGCTGCCGTCCGCTGCAGCAATCTCATAATCATATTCCTTGCCCCCGGCATAGAACTCCACATCGTAGACATAGACGCCCTTCTCCACATCCCGTTTCACGCGTATGGCGGTTACGGAATCCTCCGATACGCCCGCATCCGCCAGGGCGATTTCCCGAGCGCGCTGTTCAGAGATCCCCTGTTCCGGGGCGCTGGGCGCCGGAGATGGGGTAGGCGTGCTCTGGCCCGCGTCCAAGGTTGCTCCTGGTTCTTCGGTTGGAACCGTCTGGGGTGGATTGCCACAGGCGCAAAGGCCCGCGCACATGGCCAGGGATAAAAGAATGACCACTCCTCTTTTCATCTTTTCATCATACCCTCCTGATCTTTCTTTCCGGCAAAAACACATTGGGCTTGTTTTGGATTGGGCCCCTCTCCCCATCCCCCTGGCCTTTCCCAATGGAAAGGCGGCATCTGGGGGAAGTTTGGGGCAAGTGGGTGAATTTTAGCTTTTTCACAAGGCTTCCTGGACCCGCACCCTCCCAAGGTTACTGGCTTTTTACTTCCCTCATTTCCCAATGGGTTTCATGGCAAAGACATAAAAGTCCAACTGTTTTCATTCTAGTTTGACATCTCCATAAACTCATAATTCATCTCTCTTCTGAGCCACATTATAGCTATTCTCAATAACCGCTACAATGAAAAACCAATCGGTAATTTCCCTTTTTCTTGACAAATAAATGGGCAGCCCCGTGTTGAGGACTGCCCATTTATTTTGCCGATGATGCTCTGCATCGTTTTCTGTATCAAATGAGGTACATCTCGTTCTATGGATAAAACGGTGCATCCCTACATCATCTTAATAGAGCTTCGCCCCTGCCGGAATGTGGTTATCAACCATTAAAAGATTGAGCCCTTCACGACCATCTTCCTCATGTACCGCTGAAATCAGCATACCCTCGGAGTCGATGCCCATCATCTTTCTCGGCGGCAGATTTACGATAGCGATCGCTGTCTTTCCAACCAGTTCTTCCGGATCGTAATACTCGTGAATACCGCTTAAAATCACACGGTCTTTCCGTTCGCCGTCGTCTAATGTGAACTTGAGAAGCTTCTTGGACTTCGGCACTTCTTCACAAGCCAGAATCTTAACCGCTCTGAAATCAGACTTAGCAAATGTATCAAAATCAACCATTTCCTCAAAGATTGGTTCAATCTTCACATTGGAGAAGTCAATCTTTTCAGGTTCAGCTTCTACATTTTTTTCAGGTGCTTCAGAAACCGGCTTTTTAACATCATTTTTCTTATTTGCACCATCTAAAGGCTTCATTGTGGGGACGATTGAGGACATCGTTTCAATTCTTGCCATAACGCAACATAGTTCAAAATAAGCCGCAAATCAGATTTTTTCAAAATCCTGCTTTACTATATTTTCGATTCGTTTCATGGGTGCTTTGTGTAAAAATTGATGTAAATGCTCTAAAGCATTCCGTCACGCTTGCTTTCCTCAGCACGATGGTCATAGTAAACCAGCGTGTGGTTCATATCCATGATCCCTTCTTTCAAATCAATATCGCATCTTCTGAAACCCGTAAGCTCTCCAACACGAAGTTCCGTGCCAATCATAACCGCAAACACCGGATACCAATACTTTGAGGTCGGAATGTTTTTCAGATATTCAAGAAATAACTCCTTCTCCGGTTTTGTTAAGGCTCTACGTTTCTCAACTTGAAAACAATGGGACTTTTTCATCTCATTAAATTAATTTAAAACACATACGAATATGAGCCTAATATTCATATAAGTATGTATTTTCATATTTAGCATCAAACCATAAGAAAAGGATGTCACCCTGTTTCAGATGACATCCACTGGTTATTATATTATGATATAAACTCTGTATTACTTTTTATGTATCTTGAATGTGAGTTCGCAGTTGTATTTACTGATATTGCCCGCCCAGTCCCTCGACATATTGATCTGAACCGTTGTAAATTGTCCTCCTCCAATCTGGTTTGACACTGCATAAAAATGACCATAACCATCTGCATTGTTGACGGTTACTGATGATGAAACGAAACTAGACAACACATTCCATGTTGTTGATCCTCCCGTACCTGCAGTATCAAAGGAGACAACGCCATCAAGTTCTATGATGTAGTCACCACTGCTTTTAATATAGAGGTTGAGGCCGTCATTATCAACTCCAACATCGATATTGCTTCCTTCGTACGCTATAGTAGATGATCTTGTTGCCGAAAAGTTTGAACCATCCAATGAACCATAAATACTGAATGACACTACAGCAAGATTATCATAATATGTTTCAAGGTCAAAACTGCCCTGTTCACCTTGTAGGCCCTGAGGGCCTGTTGCTCCGGTTTCACCGGTATCTCCTTTTTCACCCTGATCTCCCTTGTCACCTTTTTCGCCTTGTTCACCTTTTATTTTGAACCATTGATAACTTGAGATTGCAGTTGGTGCTGTATCGGAATTGCCGGAATAAATTCCCATATAATTATTTGGATTTTCTGATAAATCAGAGTTGTTTGAGCTTTCGGGAGCGTTTGCTAAATATCTGATCCAAACATAAGCGTTTGCTCCGTCAGATCCTGCCTCTCCCCGAGCACCGGTTTCACCCTGATCTCCCTTGTCACCTTTTTCGCCCTGAATACCCTGCTCACCTTGGATACCTTGGATACCTTGAATACCCTGCTCACCTTGGATTCCCTGCTCACCTTGAATACCTTGATCTCCTTTTTCACCTTTGATTTTATACCATTGGTAACTGGCAATATCGTTTGGTGCACTGGCTAAAGTACCATAATATATACCCATATAATTACTGCAGGTATCTAATAAATCTTCATTAGTAGATTGACCGGGATCGTTGTCTAAATATTTTACCCAAATATAAGCACTGGATCCATCAGCTCCTGCCGCACCTTGAGGGCCGGTTGCTCCGGTAGCACCGGCAGGGCCTTGAGCACCGGTAGCTCCTGTAGCACCTTTAGCTCCGGTTTCTCCCTGTTTTCCTATTAGATCTTCAATTGCAATCAATTTGTGGACAGATGTCTCTCCAATATAATTCCAGACAATATACCCATCTTCAACAAACAGTTCGATCTCTTTTGAACCAATAACTGAAGTATTGTCCTTACCGGTCAATAAATCTTCTAAGGCAATTACTTCTTCAAGTTTGCCATTGTTAGAATACTTTATCATTCCATCTTCTACGATCAATGCATTAGAACTGCTACCATTTGTCGTTGATGAACAACCTGCGCATAACACGAATATCAAAAAAACGGTAATAATACCAATCATGATCTTTTTCATGTTTATAGCCTCTTTCATAGTATAAATATAACTATATTATTATAACATAGGCATACGTAAGCATCAAGGCCACAACACTGTTGATATAATGAAAGAAGCTCCCGAGAAGCTGTAACTTCTCAGGAGCTGTGTAAAACTCAAAACTATGCAAATTTTTCTGTATTTTAGTACAGCTTTGCGCCTGCAGGGATGTGGTCATCCACCATGAGAAGATGGAGTCTTTCCTCTCCCTCTTCCTGATGGACTGCTGAGATCAGCATGCCGCAGGATTCAATGCCCATCATGGGGCGAGGCGGCAGGTTCGTGATGGCGATGCAAGTCTTCCCAACCAGCTCTTCCGGCTCATAATAAGCATGAATTCCGCTTAAAATGGTGCGGTTTTCGTCTGTTCCGTCGTCCAATGTGAACTTTAATAGCTTTTTGGACTTCGGTACTGCTTCGCAGGCCAAAACCTTTACTGCACGAAAATCGCTCTTAGAGAATGTCTCAAAATCAACAAAATCCGTAAACAGAGGCTCAATCTCAACCTTGGAGAAGTCAATAACTTCTTCAATGGCGGAAGCTGCTTCAGCAGCAGGAGCAGCAGTGTTTTCCGCTTTTGCTGTGTCATCCTTCTTCTGCTGACCCAAGGGCTTCATTGTGGGGAAACTATTTTAGGCCGCATCCCATCAAAATGTCAAATCGTTCCACAGGCCAGAAAAACCTTCATAATGGCTTCCATACCAAAGGAAAGCTCGAAATCCATTAACCCATTTTTCTGGGCTCTGAGATGCCATATCATTTCAAAAAATGCTTTATCAATCGCATTATCTGGAGACTAATTTGGTGACTAAGGAGACGCGGCTTCATTGTCGGCAAAAAGTGCCCTGTTTCTCTGCGGTACAATAAAATCGATGTGCTGCTCAATTTCAGCTATATTATTTTAGCAAAGAAACTCCCATTTTTCAAGGTGTCTGACCAATTTAGTCCGATAAAGCAGCAAAATACTTTCATTCATCATGAACGAGAATACTGTCCGGTTCTGAAACAATTCTCACTATCACTTGCTGTTGCTCATCGGTCAAATTCTCGACTCTCTTGCCCAACATCGTAATTGCCGCCCACACTGTATCCATCATATTGCAGTTAGGGCATGTCCTTGGAGAAAGAACGCCGAAATGTCCCATCATGGGTGGATAGTCCCATCCCTGGTCAAATGCTTCCTGTGGCGTCAGAATATCTTTCCTACCGCAGACTTCACAGATATGGAGTAGCTTCCCCTGGAATTCAGGAGCAGTGTTATATAGGTTCATGGCTGTTTTAATCTGCCTCTTTGATTGTCCGAAGGGTTACTCCGTCTACCAGTGAGAATACAGCCGTGTTTTTATTCTGGAGGTACTCCCCTGACAGCGTATAGGTCCTTGATATATCCAGATCATTGGATTTCATAATGCCGTGAACGAATCGCTTACTGTTGATTCTCATCACGCACTTACGAGAAACCATCGCATTCAACACCGGCAACAAACTGTTTTACGGTGTCGGAGGGATGCTCAACGGCAATATCAATTCTATATCCAGAGCAACCAACGTATTGCTGCACCCTAAAGCCTTGTTCCCGAATGAACTGAGCAATAGAATCTGCAAAATCATCAGGTCTGTTGTTCCTGTGTGCAGCGGCCAGCGTTGCCTCACCATTCATAGCAAACTCAATGTAAGAGCGAAGCATATGGAGCCATCATCAATTCAAAAGCATTGATGCGGGGAAGCAGATGCTCTGGAACATAGGCATTCCAAACCTTCTTCAGATCATCTGGAGAAAGACCTTTGTTCTTCTCTTTGAAATTCTCATATATTTGCAAGATCGTCTGCCGGATGAACGTGCCAGTGCCGGTTGCAGGATCAAGAACCTGAACAGCAGGAACCTCTTCAGTGTCTTCTACCTGCGTATAGTAATACCCAACGCGACGCTTGCTTTGTCGCATAACTTTAATAGTCTTGGTTTCAGTAGAAGCGAGGCCGTCATCGAGGCCAAAATCCTTTTTGATGATGGTATCTACCGCGCGGACAATGAAATTCACAACTGGTTGCGGAGTATAATAAACTCCACGCTGAACTTTCTGCATCTTGTCGTATGCGGTCAAGAATTCCTCATAGAAATGGATAACAGGATCTTCACGACCACCGCCAGTCTGACGGTTGAAGTCAGCAATAATAGCATCTGTCTTAGTATGCTTCAAGAGATCCACAACGTTACCAATCTCAAGTTCGTCAAAGGACAGTTTGCCTGTATTCTCGGCTCCTAAGCATTCTTTCATCAAATGTTTCAGGAACGGGTTTGTATTCGGAATGCACTCTACAGCCTCAGCTGCACTGAAGTCATCCTGTGTTTCGTCCATGCAACGAGCCGAGAACAAGCCATATGATGACCGTAGATGATGATATTGTCGCTTGGCAGTTCCATATCGCAGTTTTCCTGAACATAGGGACAACCGTAGTCGGTGTATGCTTTATCAAAGCCGTGCTTCAGATAGAAGTTCGGGTTGTCCTTTGACTGCATAACGGGATAATTGATTTTCGTGTCCTCAACCTTAATCCAACCGACCATATCGTTGTTTTGCAGATAAAGCTCCTGATATTCCGGGATAAAAGTCTTTTTCTCGGAGTAGTTCATCGGCTCTTTGGTTTCTTCAGGCTCGGTCTCCACCACCTCAATCAGATTGTCATACATCAATTATGCGATTTTCCTTGCTGAGCGTGCTGATTGTTCTGCTGACAGGGAGCAATGCCATTTCAGCAATGTCGCTTGTAGCAATGCCCACCGCATTGAGAACTTCCTGTGAATTGAAGCTTGAAATCCCGGCAAAGTCATCGGGAGAATAGACCTTGTCTGCGTTCAGTCCCAATCGAGCCATAACCATATATGATACGCTGTTTCTGACAAGCTCCAAATACAAGGCATTTGCTTCATCGGCAGACAAATACTCAATATCGCTTCCTGCACCTAAGCTCATAAAGTCGGAGATATAGTCTGCGATGTTGTCCTCGACGGCATTGGCAATGCTCTCTTTGACGACATTTTCAATACTCGTTGTATCGTTTACCGCCCCGAAAGTGTTTTCAAGCGTTTCGATAACCTCTGCTTCATAATCGGGTCTCATCTCCCAAATAGGAACAGGGCGGGAATGTCGGCTTTCGTGGGTGTCCGATATATCAAAGTAATGAATCAGCCTTTGACGGCTTCTGTCTGCGTCCTCAAATACGGCAATACCCTTTGCTCCCCGGTTTACCCAGCGACCGAAAGTACCGTTCCATCGTTCGATTTCAAGCACGGCTGTTGCGTCGGGTCTTTGGGCATAAATGAGAAGCTGTTCATCAAATCGGAGCCTGAAATTTCTGCCTGCTGTTTTCAGAAACGATTGCCAGTTTACCGGATTGTCTGTAACCGCAAAACAGGTTCTTTCATACAGCTCTGAAATCAGGTCAAATTTCCTTGCCACCTCGTCTGCACCTCCTTATCGTGATTTTTCTTTGTCCTTTGCAGGTTTTTTGTTTTCTTTTGCGGCTGGTTCTACGGTATGACCGTTTCTCTCGCAAAGCTCGGCAAATTCGCAGATATGGTAGAGATTTGTTCCGACCTCCAAATGGTAGTCGTCAATATATCTGCAAGTTCTCTCCATTGTTTTGCCGTCGCCGAGCTTAATTGAGATTTTCTCTCCGTCCGCAATGCGAAACTGCTCCTGATAGTGCGGGTCAATAAATCGGATACCACGCTCGGCATTTTTCAAGTGGTTGTTCAGCCACTCTTTCTGATAGCAATAGCAGTAAAGACTGTACTCGCCCCTGTTGGGGTTAAACCTCATAAGATAGCTGTACTTTTCCGTATCAAGACGAATGCCGTAGTGGTTGCGGTCATCATTAAAGGAGCTGTCGGGAGTGGAATAACAGTAAGAGGACATAGACTTCCTGCCGGACAAAACATCGCCGTCACGCAATCCGTTTATCACATCATCAAATTCAGCCTTAAACTCATCGGTTTTCAAGTCTTTTCTGAAATCGTTCCAAGTCGTCCAAAACTCGTTCCCGTTAGAACCAAAGTCGGCTCTCAAATATCCGATAAGACCGGTCTGCATAGAGAGCTGCTGGCTTTGACTGAAGGTGTATTTGCGCTCTGTTTCGGTCAATACTCTGTAATCCAATCGCAGTATGGCTATGTACTTGACCGGCTCATTTCCTAACCGGTCGGGCAATATTTGTTCTCAACACCCCTTGCCGAGCAAAAAGCTCACGGGAAGTCACTAAGGAACAGACTGCTAATCTGTATCATAGGAATTTCACCTCTGCCGGGTACTCCGCCAGCTCCGTAGAGAAGTATCATTATCCTTCTGACTGTCATCGCCGTAACAGGGGCAACCTGTTACTTATACCGGGAGTTCTCGCTGTTCTGCAATGCAGAAGTCACGGCGTACCCGATAAGGTGGCTAAAATCATCAGAATTAAAGTCTTAGTGAATGATTTATTCAGTTGTCAAAATACAAGTGAATGGGCTGACCTTTTCGTGGTTCGGAATTAACCCCTTCACTCATTTGGACAAAGGGGGTCAAAATGCACACCCAAAATCACCCCTTTTTCAAAAATTTCTTGAAAATATTTTTTTAGAAACAAAAAAGCCGCCTATTTCCCTCGTAATTGAGGTCAATAGACGGCGGGTAGAAATATTCATAATTTTGGTGTATAATAGGAAATTAAGAGAAAGACAAATTTGTATTTAGTAAAATGCAGACAACACCACGGATCGGCTTTTGGTTGGACAATTCCAACCAAACACCACAGCAGACAGCAGAAAACATTCTGAACGCTAGGAAGCCGGTATGATTGTTACATATAAGGGGAAGAAAAATTTCTTTTAGGTACTTGCTTTCCTAAAACTGATGTGATACAATGATTTAATCCAGAAAAGGAGTAAAAAATATGCGGCAAGGTATTCTTAAATAAAACTATAATCAAATAGTGGGAACAAAGGATTATGATAGCTCCTTTTGTAGGGGCTTAGTTTTTTGTACCCAATTTAAGAATACTTTTGCCTTATCAATTTTGACATATCCCCAAAAACAGCAATCACAAACAGGTGTATGCTGTATATGTGTATGTCCGCAACTTATAATCCCCAGTGGTAAAAGTATTTTACTGCTGGGGATTTTTATGCCCTTTGGGGCTGTAAAGGGAGGACAATCACATGAAAATAATCAATATTGGAATTCTTGCCCATGTAGACGCTGGAAAGACGACCTTGACGGAGAGCCTGCTATATGCCAGCGGAGCCATTTCAGAACCGGGGAGCGTCGAAAAAGGGACAACGAGGACGGACACCATGTTTTTGGAGCGGCAGCGTGGGATTACCATTCAAGCGGCAGTCACTTCCTTCCAGTGGCACAGATGTAAAGTTAACATTGTGGATACGCCCGGCCACATGGATTTTTTGGCGGAGGTGTACCGCTCTTTGGCTGTTTTAGATGGGGCCATCTTGGTGATCTCCGCTAAAGATGGCGTGCAGGCCCAGACCCGTATTCTGTTCCATGCCCTGCGGAAAATGAACATTCCCACCGTTATCTTTATCAACAAGATCGACCAGGCTGGCGTTGATTTGCAGAGCGTGGTTCAGTCTGTTCGGGATAAGCTCTCCGCCGATATTATCATCAAGCAGACGGTGTCGCTGTCCCCGGAAATAGTCCTGGAGGAAAATACCGACATAGAAGCATGGGATGCGGTCATCGAAAATAACGATGAATTATTGGAAAAGTATATCGCAGGAGAACCAATCAGCCGGGAAAAACTTGCGCGGGAGGAACAGCAGCGGGTTCAAGACGCCTCCCTGTTCCCAGTCTATCATGGCAGCGCCAAAAATGGCCTTGGCATTCAACCGTTGATGGATGCGGTGACAGGGCTGTTCCAACCGATTGGGGAACAGGGGGGCGCCGCCCTATGCGGCAGCGTTTTCAAGGTTGAGTACACCGATTGCGGCCAGCGGCGTGTCTATCTACGGTTATACAGCGGAACGCTGCGCCTGCGGGATACGGTGGCCCTGGCCGGGAGAGAAAAGCTGAAAATCACAGAGATGCGTATTCCATCCAAAGGGGAAATTGTTCGGACAGACACCGCTTATCAGGGTGAAATTGTTATCCTTCCCAGCGACAGCGTGAGGTTAAACGATGTATTAGGGGACCAAACCCGGCTCCCTCGTAAAAGGTGGCGCGAGGACCCCCTCCCCATGCTGCGGACGACGATTGCGCCGAAAACGGCAGCGCAAAGAGAACGGCTGCTGGACGCTCTTACGCAACTTGCGGATACTGACCCGCTTTTGCGTTGCGAAGTGGATTCCATCACCCATGAGATCATTCTTTCTTTTTTGGGCCGGGTGCAGTTGGAGGTTGTTTCCGCTTTGCTGTCGGAAAAATACAAGCTTGAAACAGTGGTAAAGGAACCCTCCGTCATTTATATGGAGCGGCCGCTCAAAGCAGCCAGCCACACCATCCATATCGAGGTGCCGCCCAACCCGTTTTGGGCATCCATAGGACTGTCTGTTACACCACTCTCGCTTGGCTCCGGTGTACAATACGAGAGCCGGGTTTCGCTGGGATACTTGAACCAGAGTTTTCAAAACGCTGTCAGGGATGGTATCCGTTACGGGCTGGAGCAGGGCTTGTTCGGCTGGAACGTAACGGACTGTAAGATTTGCTTTGAATACGGGCTTTATTACAGTCCGGTCAGCACGCCGGCGGACTTCCGCTCATTGGCCCCGATTGTATTGGAACAGGCATTGAAGGAATCGGGGACGCAGCTGCTGGAACCTTATCTCTCCTTCATCCTCTATGCGCCCCAGGAATACCTTTCCAGGGCTTATCATGATGCACCGAAATACTGTGCCACCATCGAAACGGCCCAGGTAAAAAAGGATGAAGTTGTCTTTACTGGCGAGATTCCCGCCCGCTGTATACAGGCATACCGTACTGATCTGGCCTTTTACACCAACGGGCGGAGCGTATGCCTTACAGAGCTGAAAGGATATCAGGCCGCTGTCGGTCAGCCGGTCATCCAGCCCCGCCGTCCAAACAGCCGCCTGGACAAGGTGCGCCATATGTTTCAGAAGGTAATGTAAAGATACATAATCGTCAAGACGGCAACAATCAGAAGTTATGGAGGGTAACAATGGAATATAGTAAGGAAGATTTAATGGAAGCAAAAAAGCAAATTTGGGGAGTGGGAGAGAACATGGGAACAGAGGAAAGTAAAAAAATCTGGGAGGAGAACGCACAATTTTGGGATAATGCAATGGGTGACGAATGCGTCGTACTGATGTTGTATTCTTTCCTTGTCGGAAGAAGATAGCTCCATAGAGTTCACCTCCTTCCCGCGTGGAGTAGAGGACGGGAGTTAAGGGCTTGTCCTCTCTGCCCCTTTCGCTCCGTACCCGTTCGGGAGATGGCTCTTGAGTGCGCTTTTCAGAAAAAAGTTGAAAAAAGCAAAATGCGCCCGTCCGCAAGACGCGGACGGGCGCAAAGGAAATGTAAGCAGTAGCTAAATGTATTGACAGTTCACATTCATAGCCGGAATATCCCGCTTGCGGAGCATAGCTTTTTTTGACCGCAAAGCATTAGGCGGGTTACAGTAAATAAAAATGGACACGGCGATACCTCCCCGATACCGCCGTATCCTTAAAAAAGGGCGACTTTAATACACTACCCGCAATCCATTCTATAATAGGGAACAGCGGCTTTTGCGCAATATTAAATAAAAAAGCCGATAACACATAGGTTTTTTGACCTAATGCGTTATCGGCTCTGCGTCTATGCGTCTGGCACTTTTAATCATTTTTTTTGAATTTATTATATGTGTTAGCTAACTGTCCACAAGCCGCGTTAATCTCTCTGCCATGAGAAACTCTCATAGTAACTTCAAGTCCTGCTTGCTCTAATTGATGTTTGAATGCAACTATTTCCCGTTTCTGTGGTGCTTTAATTCTTGAATTGCTTGTTGGGTTGTATTGTAACACGTTAATCATAACTTTTTTGCCCCGAAACCATTTTGCAAGTTGTCTTACATCTGAGGGCCGGTCATTTATACCCGGTAAAAGCAAATACGCAAAGACAATTTTGCGATTATGCCTTTCAGAATAGGATAAGGCTTGCTTAACAACATCTTCAATAGCATATATGCGCATGTGAGGAATAATACGATTTCTTGCAGATTGTGTTGCTGCGTGTAAAGATATTGTCAACTGAATTTTAAGATGTTCCTCGCGCAATTTTTTTAATTGATCGACCGGACCAACTGTTGATATGGTAATGCCGTCGGTTGGAAAGTTGAGCCCATATCTATCTCGGAGAATATGGATTGCTTTTATCAAGTTGTCATAATTGAATAAAGGCTCTCCCATACCCATAAAAACGATACGGTTTACTTTTCGACGCAACAATATAATCTGTTGTACGATTTCTGACGATGTTAGATTACGAACAAAGCCATTTCGCCCGGACTCACAAAAAATACAACCAACAGGACAACCGACTTGTGTGCTCACGCAAACAGTTCCACCATCTCGCCGCTTGATAAAAACCGTTTCAATGTATTTGTTGTCTTTCAGTTCGTAAACATACTTTTCAGTATCACTGCTTTTGCAAATATTTTTTACCAACATTGATAGATTTTTTTTGCGTGGTAATTGCTTATATAATTCTTCATATAAGGCTTTTGCTTCATTCTCGCCAATAACTTCCGACATTTCTTTGTAAGTAAATCCGTATGGATCATTCCGTACTTCCGCAGGCGTATATTTAGGTAAACGTTTCATTTTTATATCCTTTCTTCTAAATAATAAAAGCCAGGCATTTTGTTTAGTAATAGAAAAAGGTGCAGTTGATTATTGCGTATTGTCAATCTCTCTCAAACCGGGTAGTAAAAATACGGCAAGCGCAACGATGATAATGCCAATTCCGCAAATGACAAACCATTTCTCAACTCCCAGCCGCTCCGCCAGAGGCCCGGAAATGACAAGGCCAAACGGCATGGCGAGGGAAGCGGCGCTTGTCAGTAGAGAAAAAACTCTCCCCAGATATTCTGGTTTGACCGTTTCTTGAAAAATCGCATTTTGCACACCGTAAAATGGAGCGGAAATTCCCATAACAGTACAGCACACAACAAAGACAAGAAATGCGTCTGGCGGCAAAAGCCCGGAGAGCATAATGCTAACGCCCATCAGGAGAACGGAAAGACCGATGGTGTACCGCCGTTTCTTAAAACCGCCCCAAATGCTCAGAATGACTCCGCCAAGCAGCATACCAACCGCAAAAGCAATTTCAGCGGCAGAGGCATGGGCCGGTGTTCCTTTGAAGTATGACATACAGATGAGAGGAAAAAGCGTACTGATTGGCATATAAAAGAACATATAAATTACACCAATCCAGAGCAGAGCAAAGAGGCCCCTGTTTTGCTTTAATACCACATACCCCTCTTTCATATCCTGTAAAAACTGTTGTCTTTTCGTTTCTGGACATAGTTCAGGCGTTGGTATGGACGAAATCGCAACAGTCACACAGGCAAGGATTGCACCCACAATATCTAACAATATAATTGCATTAAGAGGCCAAACAGCATATAAAAACGCTGCGGCAGCTGGACTGATAATCGCACTTACTGCTTGCATGGTCTGCGTGTAACCAGCGCATTTTGTAAGTTCCTCTTTTGGCACAATCATAGGTGTTGCTGCGCTGAATGCTGGAGAATGAAAAGCAGTTCCCGCACTTCGGATTAACAGGACAACCATAATAGACCATACGGGCAATTCCATGTAAAACGCCACCAGCGCCAGAATACCGCCAGCGGCGGCAATTATCAAATCCGCACCAATCATTACGCTTTTACGGCTGTGCCGGTCAACAAAAGCACCTGCAAACGGGCCTAAACAGGCTTGCGGCAAAAATCCAATCAGTGTTGCCGCCGTCAATATGATTGCAGAATTAGTTTTCGCAACCAAATAAAAGATAATGGCCATTTGCAAAATACCGCTGCTAATAAAGGATATTGCTTGTCCGGCAAGAAGTGTAAAATAAGTTTTTCTCCATGAATTGTTGTTTTGGGTCATAATGCGAACCTCCTTTTTTATTGCATTGTTCCTTTGTTTCTGCAATAAAAAGCAGGCGTTGTCCCACAGAGAGGGCAGACGCCTGCATAACAACAAAGCACGAAAAAACACCACGATACAGTTCAAAGACTGCTCGTGTCAAACCTACGTGTTCCTTTGCATACGCACGCAAAAAAAGCCCACCATCATGTGGAAAGGTACTTCTACTTTTTATTGCTTATTAGCGTACACAAATTAACACACGTAAGCCTCCTTCCAATCTCAAACTGTCGCACAGTATAACACACATCCGATAGACTTGTCAACCATTTTTAACCTTGTTTTCCATCTTGTTTTTCCATCTCTTACGGGCAGTAGCAAAGCCAGGCGAGCCAGTCAACGGTCAAGATGAACGGCGCTTTCAGCGCCGCCGTTGACAGTCTCGCCCGTCTTTGCTAATGGGTAATCAAGGCGGGAAAGCCATTTTAGGGCTTTCCCGCCCATTTCAATTTTGGGAGAAGAAAGGCCCCAAAATGAACGAGTGCGGCCAAACACTTTTAGGGATTGGCCACCTTGTCCACCCATCCAGCGGGGCGGCGGGGAACGGTCAAGGCCGGGCGTCAGCCCATTCATTTCAGCCTTGACGGTTTCCTGCCGTCCTGCTACTTTTCCCGGAGTGTGGCCACACATCTGGTCACGGTGTCCAGAGCTTTGGGACTTTTTGTCCCATAGGCCGGGGGCGGAGGACGAGGGACGGGGGCTTTCATAATACGCCCTGTCTGCTGCTGAAATCAGCCCTTTGTTTCCGGCTTACCAGCCCCAAACAAAGCCCTGCTTTCCTGCCGCGTCAAATGCCCTTGCCCTCCCCGGCGGCAACGGTATTTTCAGGGCAACGCCGACAGAGCGTATAACACACTACACTTTGCTCCGCAAAGTCGTGTGCCAAATGGGGCGCTGCCCCCTTTGGAAACCCCCGCAACAAACAGGTGCTATGCACCCAGCCGGGAGCATAGCGCCGTTTGTTGTCAGCAGCCCGTTTCACGGTCTGCGTGTAGTTCCTTGTAAACTGACCTAAGAGATATGATAAATATACATATGAAGTAACATACGACGAGGCTTTTGAGCAAATGATTCTTGATTTTGAAAAAGCTATTGGTGGTACTATTTATAGACCGACTGCAAAGAAGATATTGAATAATTGGTTTTCTTGGGCAGTGGAACAACGCTCAGCTTTAATTAACTTAATTTCAAGAAAGAAAATGAATTATTCCTATTTGTTATTCAATGAAAAATAAAGCTATATTGAAAGAATACATTGTGACTTATAAATGTTCCACATCAAAATCAGGTGAATCGCAAACCGATAGTTGGCGAAAAAAATATCTCGGTCTAATAGGTGTACTTTATATCATTAAATCTGTTCATAAACAGTATTTTCAATGGAATCCTATTATCGACAGCGAAGTGGTATTTTCTAAAGGAATGGTATCATCTAATGATGACTACGAAATTAAAGATGGCATATTGATGATAACAACCGAAAATTCGATATACTATTTTCAAATCATAAAATCAAACCTTGAAATTCCAAAACCAACAGTATTATGGTAAATGTACTTGATGGCTACTCAAACGAGCAGCCATCATTTTTAATATGCCGGAATACCGTATCCGTAGATAACAGAGCTTCCGACAGGGTATGTTTTGGTTCTGCAAGTGTCGCCTGAGTTGCCCTCAACGGTATAGACTGTACCGTTCTCGCATCTCTGAACGATACCGGTGTGGTCTGTCACACCGTCGCCCTCCCAGTCAAAGAAGATGATTGTACCGGGCGAAGGCTCATACGAACCGTCTGCCCATTGTCCTCGGTCTCTGAACCATTGAACGCCGTTTACGCAACCGGCATACTTCGGAATAATACCGGCGTCGATATATCCGCACTCGTTGGCACACCAAGAAACAAAGCAGGCACACCACTCTACACGGGAGTCAAAGCCGTACCAAGACCAGTAAGGCTGACCGCCTACATTACCCACCTGAGACAGAGCGACCGTTACGATTTGGTCGTCGCTGTATCCGATACCGTAAAGCACCTGTGACCATAGCTGATTGTTTTCGTCCTGCAACAGCTCGGCAAGATAATCTTTCTGCTCCTGATTAAAGCCGTACATAGCCGCCATTTCATCTACGGTCTTGTGCGATACCGTGATATACAAAAAAGTTTCGGTTACTGTGGTTTCGGTCTGTACGATGTTGCCGTGTCCGTCGTCGCTTTCCTCGATTTCGGTATGGGTTTTCGTTTCCGTTCGGGAAGAAATATCGTTCATCTCCCAAAAAATATCCGACAGTAGCTGTTTCTTGGTTTCATCAACCGTGGCAACCTCCATCGGATTGTCGGGGTCGGTATTTACTTTAACAGAATAGACCGCAAGAACCTCTTTCCACACAGCTCGGCTTCCGCTCATTTCAAGCACATCATAGCTTACAGAGTTCTTTTTCTGTTCCAATCGGTCATCATATTCCTGATTGATTTCCTGAACGACTGTCTGCATTGACATTCCCGTGCCGGAATCCTCTCCCGAAAAGAAGATACCAAACACAGAACCCGCAATCAAGGCTACAAGACATAGCACAATAATTACTACCACCGCAACCCAACCGCCGGCAGCGATAGCGGCTATCAAACCTTTTACCGCCGCTATGATTGCTTTTACTGCGGCAACGGTGGCTTTGGCTGCGGCTTTAATCGTAGCGGCTGTTGCTTTGGCGGTAGCTTTTGCCGCCTGTGCCGCTTTCTGCGAAGCCTTAACCGTCGCCTGAGCTGTTTTCTGTGCCGCTTTCGCCGCTTGCTGGCTTGTCTTTATCGCCGTTTTTGCAGTCTGTTCAGCCGTCTTAACCGATTTCTGTGCGGTTTTCGTTGCTTCTTTCCCGGCAAACTTAATGGTTTTCTTTCCGGAGGAAGTAGCCGACTGCTTAATGGTCTTTTCCGCCTTATCGACAGTCTTAATTGCCGAGCTTGTATTCTGCGAAGCCTGTTTTCTCAAAGACTGCTCGGCTCGTTGTTGCTTGAAACGCTGAATACCGTCCTTTGCGGTGCGGATATTCTCTTTTGTGGTTTCAAGTCCTTTTCGTCCAGCCTTATCGAACGCATAAGCACCATCGTGAACCATCTCGTCAATACCGCTTTCCAGCTTATCGGAAGCATATTCCTCGGCAGAACTGCTGTTGGCATTTACCGACCGTTCCGCCTTTTCTTTTGTTGCGATATACGCCTGCTTCATTCGTTGGGTTGCAACGGCAGCCTTATCTATGGTTCGTATCGTACCTTTTGCATTGTCTTTCGTTTTAATATCAGCCATACAATCCCTCCTTCCTATGCAGGCTGAACCACCTGTTGTGTTATTCGTTAATGAGCTTCGCCACTACAACGAGTCTGCCGTTTGTCCTGGAATACTCACAGGTGGAAAGAGTTAAGAGCTTGTCGCCGTATTCAGCGGTTACGTCGGTATCGTAAAGCGACAGTTCCTTGCACTTCTCAACATATCCTCGTCATCACGCACCTTAAAAGGGTGGTCGGGGAAATCGTCAATTTCAGTCAAGGGAATATCTCGGATTTTTGAAAGTTTTTCTTCATCTCTCTGTTCCTGCGTTGAGAATAAGTCATCGAGCTTCGTGAGAGTGAAGTCGCTCTTTCTTCCTGCCATCGGCTAACACCTCCTTTGTAAATTCGGTGTACGCCTTTGACACCGTACTGTTGGGTTCATAGGCAAAAATGCTCTTGCCTTTGGAAGAAGTCTCTGCGGCTTTTACGGCAATCGGGATATATGTTCTATACATCTTGATTTGACTACCGAAGTTCTCTCTCAGAGCTTCTACCGTGCTTTTGGCGAGGTTGGTACGGCTATCCACCAAAGTGAGAAGCATACCGTCAATCTTCAAGCTCGGATTGATACGCTTCTTTACTCGTGAAATGGTCTGAACAAGCTGCGTCATTCCTTTTGCTGGTAAATACTGAGCCTGAACAGGAATAATAACGCTGTCTGCCGCAGATAGCGCATTGATTGTTACCATTCCGAGGGAAGGCATACAGTCTATAAGAATATAGTCGTATTTGTCCTTCACTTCGCTGAGATAATTTCTCAATGCCGTCTCTCTGCTCATTGCGTTGACAAGGTTAAATTCCATTGCTGAAAGCTCAAGGTTTGCCGGAACAAGGTCAACACCTTCGTCGTGGTGCAGAATACCGACCGTAGGGTCATTCATCGTTTCGTTTATGACATCTGTGAGTTTCGTTGCAAGCGTGATACCCAAGTTGTCCGTATCCTGCCAGCCGAGACAGGTGGTTAAGTCGCCCTGTGGGTCTGCGTCTATGAGCAACACTTTCTTTCCCTGCATTGCAAGACCGACACCGAGGTTTACCGTAGTGGTCGTCTTTCCAACTCCGCCTTTTTGATTGCATATCGCAATCGTTTTGCAGTTCGACACTTTGTGCGTCCTCCTTTCGTAAAATTCATAGCCATCGCAGTATGGCTATGTACTTGACCGGCTCATTTCCTAGCCGGTCGGGCAATATTTGTTCTCAACACCCCTTGCCGAGCAAAAGCTCACGGGAAGTCACTAAGGAACAGACTGCTAATCTGTATCATAGGAATTTCACCTCTGCCGGGTACTCCGCCAGCTCCGTAGAGAAGTATCATTATCCTCCTGACTGTCATCGCCGTAACAGGGGCAACCTATTACTTATACCGGGAGTTCTCGCTGTTCTGCAATGCAGAAGTCTCGGCGTACCCGATAAGGTGGCTAAAATCATCAGAAATAAAGTCTTAGTGAATGATTTATTCAGTTGTCAAAATACAAGTGAAAGGCTTCCGTTTTCACATTTCGGAATTAACCCCTTCACTCATTTGGACAAAGGGGGTCAAAATGCACACCCAAAATCGCCCCTTTTTCAAAAATTTTTTGAAAAAATTTTTCTGAACGAGAAAAAGCCGCCTATTTTCCTCGTAACTGAGGTCAATAGACGGCGGGTAGAATTATTCATATTTTTGGTGTATAATAGAAAAAGACAAATTTGAATTTGCGGAGATGATAAGATGGTCAATATAACAGATGTAAAACAGATTCTTCAATTTGCAATAGATGCGGAGATTAAAGTCTTTCTTGATGGCGGCTGGGGTGTAGATGCTCTTCTTGGATATCAGTCAAGAGCCCATAACGATATTGATATTTTTGTAGAAAAGAAAGATTATCAGAACTTTATAGAGATGATGAAAGCTAATGACTTTTATGAGATTAAGATGGAATATACAACATTGAACCATACTGTATGGGAAGATGCGAAAAACAGAATTGTTGATTTGCATTGTTTTGAATATACGGGCGAAGGTGAAATTCTTTATGAGGGGGATTGTTTTCCGATAGAAACTTTTTCGGGCAAAGGAAAAATTGAGGAGATAGAGGTTTCCTGTATTGAACCATATAGTCAAGTAATGTTCCATCTGGGATACGAATTTGATGAGAATGATGTGCATGATGTGAAGTTATTGTGTGAGACATTTCATATCGAAATTCCAAATGAGTATAGATAACTACAAATTCCAGTTTGTCGTACTCACTTTAAATAATCAAAGACCGCTTACATCGTGTAGGCGGTCTCTTTTCGTGTTTAGATATATTTGATTTTGAACTTTCTTTTCTTGGCTGAAAGCACCTTGCAGAGAACATCGTCAACGCCGTCGGTGTATCTTCCTTGTGCTATCAAGTTGTTCTTCAAACGCATTAGTGATTGTATTACTCTGCTATATTCGTCATCATTAAGATAGATATGGAACTTTTCTTCTCTCATAATCTTTTCCTCCATTCATTGTATTTTGCTCTGATTACCGAAACATCTGCTTCGACATCAGAATAAATAAAGATATGTACGCTTTTGAAAACTGCTTTTACTCTGTCGGCATACTCCGTTTCCGTTTCGGTTGTCTTAAAAGGGAGCTTTACAAGTTTTATATTTCGCTGCTTGCATAAGTGGCTTTTGAGAACCTCCATCTGTTCTGAGCCGTTCGTAAATTCTATCGCCAGCTTTTCTGGCGGAATGTATGTTTCAAGAGGTATTCCCAATAGTTTATCTGAACCGAGCTGTACCTTTAGTCCTTTTTGATTGGCGTAATAGGCAACAGCCAAGCCGGGGAACACGGAGCGATATTCGCTTTCGCATACGGTGCATTTTTCTCCGATAATTGTTCTGTCGCTGATTTTTGCTTTCCAAGAGTGTCCGAGTGAACATTTCCACCACACACTTTTCATCGACTTTCTTGACACTTGTGTCGGGAGCAGAGAGTTTTTTTCGTAATCCCATTCAGCAAGCAGTTTCCTGTCCGTTGTGGCTAAATCATTGTATCCTGCAAGAACCGCCCTGTCCGCACAAACCGGGCATACTGTTCCTTTTACACGAGCATTGATAACGGACTTCCACTCATTGCCACAGGTCTTACACTTCCACCAAACATTATGTCTTGATTTTGCGTTTACCTCATCAGGCATTAGGGGATAATTTCTTTCTGACCACTCAGCCGCAAGGTCAGGGTGCGTAGTCGCCAAGTCATTAAATCCTTTGAGCAATGTATATCCACTACAATACGGACATCTACTCCCACCGGCACGGGTTGAAATAAGAGTGTACCACTCGTTTCCGCAATCTCTGCATTTCCACCAAGCCTTACTGTTTGCAAAGGCTGTTACCATTGTAGGCAGCAACGGAAGATTTCTGTCAGACCATTCAGCAGCAATATCGGGATACTGTGAAGCAAGGTCATTGAATCCGGCAAGGACTTTATTGTGTGAGCAGTATGGACAGCCTGTACCGTTTATCGTTCTGCTTTTAACGCTTGCTTCCCATTCGTGTCCGTGTTTGCATTTCCAAATAATCTTCTTATGAGAAGCGACAGATACCTCGGTAGGCTTTAATTTGTTCTTTTTAGACCACTCCTGAGCCAACAGGGGCTTCAATGTGGCTAAATCATTGATACCCTCTATTACTCTCGCTCCTGAGCATATCGGGCATTTCTCGCCCTTTGAACGAGCTTTAACGCTCGTTTCCCATTCGTGTCCGCAAGCGCCTTTCCACCACACTCTTTTATTTGAACCGAAGGTTATCTTATCAGGCGTCAGCGGTAAATTCCTCTCTGACCATTCAGGAATTAGCTCCGGGTGAACGCTTGCTAAACTGTTGCTCATAGTATAACCCCCCCTTCCTCTGTGATTATCCTCATTATATTGAGAAAAACAGGATTGGTGTAGTTTGCGATGTAGTCCGAAAACTATGAGAAATGAAAGAAGCTCCTGAGAAGCAGTAACTTCTCAGGAGCTGTGTGAAACTTAAAATTATGCGATTTTTTAGTCTCTGCACCGTTTTTAGCACCGATTGGTGTAAATTTGGTGTAAAGAGGTAAATTTATTCGGTTTAGAAAGTCCCGAAACCCGCATAAACACTGGGTTTTTTCGACTTTTACTTGTCAATAGGCTTCATTGTCGGGAACAGGAGCACGTCCCGGATGGAGTAGCAGCCCGTCAGCAGCATGGTGAGCCGGTCGATCCCCATACCCATGCCTCCGGTGGGGGGCATGCCGTACTCCAGAGCGGTGACAAAATCCTCGTCCATCACATGGGCCTCGTCGTCCCCGCCGGCCCGCTGCTGGGCCTGCTGGAGAAAACGATTGTACTGGTCGATGGGGTCGTTGAGCTCGCTGAAGGCGTTGGCCAATTCCGAGCCGCAGACGAACAGCTCAAACCGATGGGTCAGCCAGGGCACGTCCTCCCGGCGCTTTGCCAGAGGGGAAACCTCCACAGGATGATCCAGCACAAAGGTGGGCTGGATGAGGGTATCCTCCACAAACTGCTCGAAACCGGCGTACAAAAGCTGCCCCCGGCTCATGGTTTCTTTGATCTCATGGAAGCCCGCGGCTTTGGCGGCGGCGAAGGCCTCCTCCTCCGGTATGGTGAGGAAGTCTATGCCCGTCTTCTCCTGAACCAGGCCGGCCATGGTAGCCCTGCGGAAGGGTTCGTCCAGACGGATGGTGGCGCCATCAAACTCCGCTACCGCCCCGGGGAGTACCTCCCTGGCGATATGGCGGATCATATCCTCGGTGAGGTCCATGATGTATTCGATGTCCTCATAGGCGGCGTACAGCTCCACGGTGGTAAATTCGGGGTTATGGCGCACGTCCATCCCCTCGTTGCGGAAGATGCGGCCGATCTCATAGACCTTATCGAAGCCCCCTACGATGAGCCGCTTGAGGTGAAGCTCGGTGGCGATACGCAGGTACATGTCGATGTCCAGGGTATTATGATGGGTCACGAAGGGCCGGGCGGAGGCGCCCCCCGCCGCAGTCTGGAGAATGGGCGTCTCCACCTCCATATAGCCCCGCTCGTCCAGATAATTGCGCATGGCGCGGATGATCTGGCTTCGCATCCGGAACACCCGCCGGCTTTCGGGATTTACGATGAGGTCCACATACCGCTGGCGGTACCGGAGATCGGTATCCTTTAGGCCGTGGAACTTCTCGGGCAGGGGAATGAGGCTCTTGCTCAAAAGGGTGATCTCCTCCACATGGACGCTGATCTCCCCTGTTTTGGTGGTAAACACCTTGCCCGTTACCCCGATGAGGTCTCCGATGTCCATGGCCTTAAAGCCCTGGTAGCTCTCCGTCCCCACATCGTCCCGACGCAGATAGAGCTGAAGCTCCCCCGCCTCGTCCAGAATATGGCAGAAGGAGGCCTTGCCCATGATCCGCCGGGACACGATCCGTCCCGCCACCGACACCCGGGCATCCATCAGCTCCGCCGTTCCCTTTACGGCCTGGGAATTGGCGGTCCGTTCAAACCGGCTGACGCGATAGGGATCCTGCCCTGCGGCCCGAAGGGCATCCAGCTTTTCCCGCCGGATACGCCGCTGCTCGCTGAGCTCCTCCTCGTTGATGGTTTCCTCTATGATGTTGTTCTCGTTGGTATGGTCCTCCGCCATGTTGGTCACTCCTCAGTTGATGGCCAGAATGGTATAGGTCTGTACGCCGGCAGGGGTGGTTACCTCCACCCGATCTCCCTTGTGGTGCCCCAAAAGGGCAGCCCCCACCGGGGACTCATTGGAGATGCGGCCCTTTAAGGGGTCCGCCTCGGTGGAGCCCACAATGGTAAACTGAAACTTCTTGCCGGCCTGATCCTTCAAATCCACCGCGGCGCCGATGTGTACCACCGAACGGTCCAGGGTGCTTTCATCGATAATGGTAGCGCCCCGGAGCTTCTTCTCCAGTTCCACGATCTCCCCTTCGATGCGAGCCTGCTCGTTTTTGGCCTCATCGTATTCAGCATTCTCCGAAAGGTCCCCAAACTCCCGGGCGACCTTGATCTGCTGGGCAATCTCCTTACGGGCTACGGTCTTAAGATACTCCAGCTGTTCCTCCAGCTTCTGAGCGCCCTCCGCCGTCAAAATGGTGCTGTTCTCCATGCTGCTTCCTCCTATCCGTGCTGGGCTGGGCCCTATGGCCCGCCCGGCATCATCGTCACGCCGCCGCCCCTGGACCACGGCTGACGCCGTTCCCAGAGGCACTCCATAACAAAAAGACGACGGCCCAAAGGCGCCGCAGCCGGGCTTTCCACCCGAAAAAACGGTCCTTTCAACCCGTCCTTTTGTTCCCAACTGGGTTGTGAATGGTACTATTATATCCTATCGTTCCTCTTTGTCAAATGGCGCTAGCATCACCCGGCGCACCGGGGCCAGGATTTCCTCCCGAGTGTTGGCGGAGAGGATCTGGGGGCGGGCTTTGGCGCCTCCCCGAAACCCCTTTATATAGGCGCACAGATGCTTGCGCATCAGCGGCACGCCCACCCGTTCCCCCCGCAGGGCCAGGGTTAGATCCAGATGCCGCTCTATGACAGCCAGGCGCTCCTCCGGCGAAAAAATCCTCTTGGAGAACAGGAATGGATTTCCAAAGGCGCCCCGGCCCACCAGGACGCCGTCGCAGCCCGTTTCCGCCATCCGTTCCTCCGCGTCCCCGCGGGAGGCAACGTCTCCATTGCCGATGACGGGAATCCGCAAGAGGGCTTTGGCGCGCCGGATGCAGTCCCAGTCCGCTTGACCGGCGTACATCTGATCCCGCGTTCGGCCATGGATGGCCACAGCGTCCGCCCCCGCCTCCTCCAGAATGGGACACAGCTCCTCGATTACGTCCTCCCCCGCTCCAAAGCCACGGCGGATCTTGACTGTTACCGGCAGAGGAATGGCCTTTTTGACGGCGGAGACGATCTCCCCGCAGAGCCGTGGCTCCAGCAGAAGAGCGCTTCCCTCCCCGTTTTTCACAATTTTAGGGGCAGGACAGCCCATGTTGATGTCGACGCCGTCCCGACAGAGGCCCTGGTCAAACAACCGCTTGGCCATGTGGGCCATAAGCCGAGGGTCCCGGCCGAAAAGCTGCACCAGTCCCGGTCCCTGGGCGGGATGGGTTTGCAGCAGATCCAGGGTCTTTCCTCCGTAATAGATGCCCTTGGCACTCACCATCTCGGTAACGGAAAAAGGACAACCCAGCTCGGCGGCCACCACCCGGAAGGGCAGATCCGTCACCCCCGCCATGGGGGCCAGCCAGAGTCGTCCTTGGATGGAGCGCCCGCCCAGCGTCAGCGGTTGATCCACCATAGCCCTTATGCTCCCGGTGCAGCGGTGGGCTCCGCCGCTGGGGTGGGGGTGGGAGCCGCCTCCTGCTCGTCCAGCTTGATGAGCTTGATGCTGTCCACCAGCCACTGGCCGTGAACCCGCTTGACCCGTACGCTATAGGTTCCGGTCTGCCAGCGGGGCGGCGTGGGGGCAACGGCGGTGGTATCGCCGTTTTCGTTGGTTTCCCCATCGGTAATGGCCACTCCCATGATGCTGGTGACCTTATCGTACACCCGCACCGACGCGCTGGAGCTCCAGGGCCATACCCAGATCCAGCCCGTGGAGGGCAGGTCGATGTAGTTGCTGATGTTATAGGAGTCGTACCGGTGCCGTTCCTCTTCGATGGCGCCCGAAGCCAGGTACTCCTGGGTAAAGAAACGGCTAAGAGCATCCTTGCTCTCCTGGGTACCGGTCAGGATATAATCCGCCCGGGCGGACATGGCGTCCCCCACCAGGACGGAGCAGTTGCTGATCTTCATGGACATGGTCATGGCAATCAGGCCAATGAGGATGACGATGCACACGATCAGCGTACGCCTGCCGAAATAGGACAGCAGGCTTTTTTGCGCGGCTTTCGGTTTTGGTTTATTCATGACTTCACCTTTGTATTCACGAAGGGGTGGCTCCCTGAGCCCCGGGTTATAAGCCGTTATAGTATAGCATATCCTCCGGTAAAATCAAAGAACCGGGGTTCATGGATCGCCCTTCCTTCACATAGGATGACGGTAGGAGCGTGCCCACAGCACGCAGATGGGGAGGTATGCAGCATGACCATCCTGCGGCGTTACAGCCAAGGGCCCGACGTGTCCCTATTGCAGCTCGGACTGACCCGGAGCGGGTACCGCCCTGGAAGCCTAGACGGCATCTTCGGCCCCATAACCGAAAACGCCGTAAAGGGATTCCAGGTTCGGAACGGCCTCGCCCCCGACGGCATCGTTGGACCGCAGACCTGGCGGGCCCTGCTCCCGTATCTAAAGGGATATACCGTGTACAGCGTCCGACAAGGGGATACCCTGAGGAGCATCCGCAGCCGGTTCGGTTCGGCTCCCGGGGCCATCGCCACCGCCAATCCCATGGTGAATTTCAACCGTCTCCAGGCGGGCCAGACCCTCATCGTCCCCCTGGGCTTCTCCGTGGTACCCACCAACATCCCCTATACCAGCACCCTGTTGGGCCTCGTTACCGAGGGGCTCTTGGCCCGGTACCCCTTTATGGGCGGCGGTGTTTTAGGGCAGAGCGTCATGGGAACCAACCTTCCCTATTTGGTCATGGGAAGCGGCCCTGCCTCGGTATTCTACAACGCCGCCCACCATGCCAACGAATGGATCACCACGCCGGTACTGCTCAAATACCTGGAGGAATATGCCCAGGCTTACGCCACCGGAAGCCGGGTTTACGGCACCCCCGCTTCCATCCTGTTCCGCAGCACTACCCTCTATATGGCGCCCATGGTAAACCCCGATGGGGTGGATTTGGTAACCGGAGCCATTCCCACCACCAGTCCCCGGTACCGGGAAGCCCGCCGCTACGCCAGCCGGTATCCCGCCGTTCCCTTTCCCCAGGGCTGGAAAGCCAACATCCAAGGGGTGGACTTAAACCTGCAATACCCCGCCGGATGGGAAAACGCCCAGCGGATCAAATTTTCCCAGGGGTACACCCAGCCCGGGCCACGGGATTATGTGGGCCCTAGGCCCCTCAGCCAGCCCGAAAGCGCCGCCATCTACCGCTTTACCCGGGAGCACGATTTTTCCCTGACCCTGTCCTATCATTCCCAGGGGAGGGTAATCTACTGGCGGTTTTTGGATTACGAGCCCCCGCGCTCCCGGCAAATCGCCCTTTTGATGGGTCGGTCCAGTGGTTATTCCGTGGAGGACACTCCCTATGCTTCGGGCTTTGCCGGATACAAGGACTGGTTCATCCAGGACTATAACCGGCCGGGCTACACCATCGAGGTAGGGCTGGGGGAAAGCCCCCTTCCACTCAGCCAATTCGATTCCATTTACCGGGACAACGTGGGCATTCTCACCATCGGCATGACCCAGGCCACCTAAATAAAAAAACCGCCTCCGACCACGGCTGGAGGCGGTTTTTTATCAGGATCCTTTATAGCCGGCACAGGCCATACAGGCCTGGGCCGCCGGTGTAGCCGCAAGGCCTCCCCTGGCCGTCTCCCGCAGTTCCGATGGCAGCGCCCGGCCTACAGCCGCCATGGAGGACACCGCGTCGTCAAAGGGGATGACACTCTGAATCCCGGCCAGGGCCAAGTCGGCGCACAGAAGGGCATTGGCGGCTCCCATAGCGTTTCGCTTGACACAGGGGCATTCCACCAGGCCCCCCACTGGATCGCACACCAGCCCCATAACGTTCTTGAGGGCCATGGCTCCCGCATCCAGTGCCATCCGAGGCGTACCGCCCAGAGCCTCCACCAGAGCGGCAGCCGCCATGGAGGCCGCCGTTCCCGTCTCAGCCTGGCACCCCCCGTCCGCCCCCGCCACGGTGGCGTGGGTGGCGATGAGCATACCCACCGCACCGGCGGTAAACAGGGCGTCTACAAGGGCCTCCCGGGGCAGGTTCCGTTCCTGCCCCAGGGTTAGAAGGGTTCCCGGCAGAATGCCGCTGGCCCCCGCTGTGGGCGCCGCTACAATGCGACCCATAGCGGCATTCCATTCCACCACCGCCATCGAGGCCGCTACGGCGGTGCAAAAGCCGCGCCCCGAGGCCGATCCCTCCCGGCTGTAACGGAGAAGGCGCTGCGCATCGCCCCCAGACAGGCCGCTCTGGGAGCGTTTCGTATCCATCCCCAAACGGATGGATTCCTCCATCACCGAAAGGTTTTCTTCCATTTGAGCCCGTATCTCCCGGCGGTTGGTCTCAAATACCGATTCCTCCCGGCGCTGCATCGCCTCGGCGATGGTAATCCCCTCGGCCCGGCACAGCTCTAGCAATTCCTTTCCCGTGGTAAAATCCATGGACACTCCCTCCTAGACCGCGAAAACCTTGCTGATCTCCTGACAGGACGCCAGGATACTCTCCTTGACCTGCTCCTCCACCTGATGGTCCGTTTCGATGATCATAAACGCATCGGCGTTTTTCGCGTGCCGAAACACCCGCATAAAGGCGATGTTGATGTACCGTTCCGCCAGAATCTCCGTTACCCGGGCGATCACCCCCGGATAATCGTGATGCTGAATAATCAGAGTGGGATATTCCCCGGTGAGTTCCACACTAAGGCCGTTGATGGCGGTGATCCGAATGCTGCCGCCGCCGATGGATTCCCCCAAAACCTCGATGGATTCCCCCCGGCCGTTTACCGCCTCGATTCGTACGGTATTGGGATGGGGCATGGGTTCCTGGGAAAAGATCAGCTCTACCGAAAGGCCCGCCTCTTGAGCCAGCTCGTAGGCGTCTCGAATCCGCATATCGTCAGGGGCAAATCCCAAAATGCCTCCGATCAAGGCTTTATCGGTTCCATGGCCACGTCCGGTCTCGGCAAAGGAACCGTATAGGGTAAACGCCACCCTGCGCACATCATATCCCGCAAGCCGGTGAACCGTATAGGCCAGCCGGGCCGCTCCCGCGGTATGGGAGCTGGAAGGCCCCACCATCCGCGGGCCGATGATGTCAAACACGCTGTATCGCTGCATAAAAACCCCTCCCCTTGTCTTAAGTATAGTATGGACAGAAAAAGTCCGCAACGTACAGGTGCATTTACAGGAGACAACTTGGCTTTGGGAACCATTTCCCATCCCTTTGTATATATTGAAATGAACCAATCTTTAAAAAGGAGAAAAAAGATATGCATTCCGATCCACGCTATTTGGTGTGTCCACGATGCGGAAGAAGGCTTACATATCCCATGCCAGAGCCGGTAGCCGGGCCTGCTGGGCCACAGGGGGAAAGAGGGCCCAAAGGGGATCCTGGCCCGCAGGGAAAGCCGGGGCTTCCCGGCAAAGAAGGGCCTCGCGGGGAAGCAGGGCCACAGGGGCCCAAAGGGGAACGGGGGGAACCGGGACCGAGAGGGGAGCAGGGGCCCATGGGACCTTCCGGCGGCCTGGAACCCGCCGTATACGGCAGCTTCTCCTGCTGCCGTCCTATCATCGCCAACGGGGAAAAGGACCAGACTCTAGCGCTGCCGTTGGGCGCTGACCACCTCTATGGGATGACCATGCAGGAGGGCGGCCAAGGGATAGTCATCCAGAAAGCGGGCGTCTATCTTCTGTCCTACGGGGTTTCCACAAGCTCCCAGAAGATCGGGGAAGCCGCAATCATGCTCTCCGTAGGAGGCACCGCTCTGATGCCTTCCAAGCGCACTGTGCCCCAGGGCGGCGTTTCCATCTCCTGTCAAACCATTCTACCCCTGTATCAAGGGGATGTGCTACAACTCTGCATACAGGCAAATGAGCCGCTGCTGCTGGCCGATCAGGGCGTCAGCGCTTATTGTGCCATCGCACTGCTGGGACCTATAGCGTAGTTCCAAAACCACAAAGCGGCCACAGAGCAAAATCTGTGGCCGCTTCGTTTTAGAATCCGGCGGCGATCTATCTTCCCAGGCCGTTGCCAGCCAAGTATTGTCGACGTGTAAGGGCTTAACTGCTGTGTTCGGAATGGGAACAGGTGGATCCCCTTAGCCATTACCACCGGAAATGGCTCCTCAAGTAGGACTCGAACCTACGACATTTCGGTTAACAGCCGAACGCTCTACCAACTGAGCTATTGAGGATCGTTTATTCTATTGTATACCAGAGTGCTATTTTTATGAGCACAAAGGAAACCACATAGGAGAAGGAAGCAAGAAATTCTACGTCTTCCGACTTAACAAAGTCGTATGCTTGATCAAGCCCTCGACCTATTAGTACCGGTCAGCTGCACGCATTACTGCGCTTCCACCTCCGGCCTATCTACCTTGTAGTCTTCAAGGGGTCTTACTCCATAAGGATGGGAGATCTTATCTTAAGGGGGGCTTCACGCTTAGATGCTTTCAGCGTTTATCCCGTCCGCACTTAGCTACCCGGCCATGCTCTTGGCAGAACAACCGGTACACCATAGGTGCGTCCATCCTGGTCCTCTCGTACTAAGGACAGCTCCTTTCAAATCTCCTGCGCCCACGATGGATAGGGACCGAACTGTCTCACGACGTTCTGAACCCAGCTCGCGTGCCGCTTTAATTGGCGAACAGCCAAACCCTTGGGACCTGCTCCAGCCCCAGGATGCGACGAGCCGACATCGAGGTGCCAAACCTCCCCGTCGATGTGGACTCTTGGGGGAGATAAGCCTGTTATCCCCGAGGTAGCTTTTATCCGTTGAGCGACGGCTCACCCACTCAATGCCGCCGGATCACTAAGCCCGACTTTCGTCCCAGCTCGAAATGTCTCTCTCGCTGTCAGGCCCCCTTCTGCCTTTACACTCTGCGAATGATTTCCAACCATTCTGAGGGAACCTTTGGGCGCCTCCGTTACTCTTTCGGAGGCGACCGCCCCAGTCAAACTGCCCACCTGACAATGTCCGCTACCGGGATCACCGCGCAACGTTAGAACTCCAGTAACAAAAGAGTGGTATCCCAAAGGTGACTCCCCACGAACTGGCGTCCGTGGTTCCCAGTCTCCCACCTATTCTGTACATCTGTTACCAAAATCCAATGTCAGGCTACAGTAAAGCTCTACGGGGTCTTTCCGTCCTATCGCGGGCAATGCGCATCTTCACGCATACTACAATTTCACCGGGTCCCTTGTTGAGACAGTGCCCAAATCGTTACGCCATTCGTGCGGGTCGGAACTTACCCGACAAGGAATTTCGCTACCTTAGGACCGTTATAGTTACGGCCGCCGTTCACCGGGGCTTAAGTTCCGTGCTTCGGATTGCTCCTAACACTTCCCCTTGACCTTCCGGCACTGGGCAGGCGTCAGCCTGTATACTTCGTCTCTCAACTTCGCACAGACCTGTGTTTTTGGTAAACAGTCGCTTGGGCCTATTCTCTGCGGCCTCTCTCGAGGCTCCCCTTTTCCCGAAGTTACGGGGTCATTTTGCCGAGTTCCTTAACAAGGGTTCTCCCGCTCGTCTTAGGATTCTCTCCTCGCCTACCTGTGTCGGTTTGCGGTACAGGCACCCTTTTGCTCCCTAGCAGCTTTTCTCGCCAGTGTGAATTCAGCAGCTTCCATACTTGTTTTCTGTCCCCATCACGCCCCAGCATTATGGTGCGCGTACTTCACTACGCACCTGCCTCAACGCTTGGACGGGCTCTACCATCAGCCCGCTCTGCCTATCCTACTGTGTCACTGCATCGGTCAATCGCTCAAAGGTGGTACAGGAATATCAACCTGTTGTCCATCGCCTACGACTTTCGTCCTCGGCTTAGGTCCTGACTAACCCTGAGGGGACGAACCTTCCTCAGGAAACCTTAGGCTTTCGACGGCGAAGATTCTCACTTCGCTCTCGCTACTCATGCCGGCATTCTCTCTCCTGCACAGTCCACCACTCCTCGCGGTATGGCTTCTGCCCGTGCACGATGCTCCTCTACCAATATATCATGGATATATTCCATGGCTTCGGTGTCAAGTTTAGCCCCGGTACATTTTCGGCGCACAACCACTCGACCAGTGAGCTATTACGCACTCTTTAAATGTGTGGCTGCTTCTAAGCCAACATCCTGGTTGTCTAAGCAATTGCACATCCTTTTCCACTTAACTTGAACTTGGGGACCTTAGCCGATGGTCTGGGCTCTTTCCCTTTTGACAACGAAACTTATCTCCCGTAGTCTGACTCCCAAGAAGCAGCAACGCGGTATTCGGAGTTTGATAAGGTTCGGTAAGCTTTGAGGCCCCCTAGCCCATTCAGTGCTCTACCCCCGCTTGCCTTCTCTTGAGGCTAGCCCTAAAGCTATTTCGAGGAGAACCAGCTATCTCCGGGTTCGATTGGAATTTCTCCGCTATCCACAGGTCATCCCCCAATTTTTTAACATTGGTGTGGTTCGGTCCTCCAGTGGGTTTTACCCCACCTTCAACCTGCCCATGGATAGGTCACCCGGTTTCGGGTCTACGTCATGCAACTATGCGCCCTGTTCAGACTCGGTTTCCCTGCGGCTCCGGTGCTCTACACCTTAACCTCGCTACACAACGTAACTCGCCGGCCCGTTCTACAAAAAGTACGAGGTCACACATTAATCGTGCTTCCTCTGCTTGTAAGCATAGGGTTTCAGGTTCTCTTTCACTCCCCTTCCGGGGTGCTTTTCACCTTTCCCTCACGGTACTATTCCTCTATCGGTCACTAGGTAGTATTTAGCCTTGGGGGGTGGTCCCCCCTGCTTCCCACGGGATTCTTCGTGTCCCGTGGTACTCTGGATCCCCACCTTTCGCTCTGCGTTTTCGACTACAGGGCTATCACCCTCTTCGGCCACGGTTATCCACCGTTGTTCGTCTAACACATCGCAAAATTACGCGGGTCCTCAACCCCAGGCATCCGTAGACACCTGGTTTGGGCTCTTTCCCTTTCGCTCGCCGCTACTCAGAAAATCGATTTTCTTTCTCTTCCTCCGGGTACTTAGATGTTTCAGTTCTCCGGGTTCCCTCCTCATGGGCTATGTGTTCACCCATGGGTGACAGCGCATTACCACTGCCGGGTTTCCCCATTCGGACATCTGCGGATCAATGCTTGTTTGCAGCTCCCCGCAGCTTCTCGCAGCTTACCACGTCCTTCGTCGGCTCCTAGTGCCAAGGCATCCTCCCTACGCTCTTATTAGCTTGATCGGTTCCTTGTTTTGTCTTCTCGACGTAAAATTGTAGTAGCTTTCAGTAATTCGCATTACCTATTTCTACTTTTGCCTTGCTTCTTTTCTTCCTATGCAGTTTTCAATGTGCTCCGCGTTTCTTTCAAACGCTGGTGGGCTCAAGTGGACTCGAACCACCGACCTCACGCTTATCAGGCGTGCGCTCTAACCTGCTGAGCTATGAGCCCCCGCTGGTGGAGATGAGCGGGTTCGAACCGCTGACCCCCTGCTTGCAAAGCAGGTGCTCTCCCGGCTGAGCTACACCCCCGCGTCCTCTCAGACTCGCGTGTCTCCGGCCTCGGAGCTTAGGACCTTCCAGCCCTACCCCGATAACCACATAGTGATTCCAAACGCATCCCAGAAAAGCGCCAACAGCTTCAATCTCGCTCTTGATCCTCTTCCGCTTCTTTTCTTACTTACACCTTAGAAAGGAGGTGATCCAGCCGCACCTTCCGATACGGCTACCTTGTTACGACTTCACCCCAGTCATTGATCTCACCTTCGACGGCTCTCTCCTTGCGGTTAAGCCACCGGCTTCGGGTGCTCCCAACTTCCGTGGTGTGACGGGCGGTGTGTACAAGGCCCGGGAACGCATTCACCGCGACATGCTGATTCGCGATTACTAGCAACTCCGACTTCATGTGGGCGGGTTGCAGCCCACAATCCGAACTGGGACCGCTTTTATGGGTTCCGCTCCTGCTTACGCACTCGCTTCCCTTTGTAACGGCCATTGTAGCACGTGTGTAGCCCAAGACATAAGGGGCATGATGATTTGACGTCGTCCCCACCTTCCTCCGAGTTGTCCCCGGCAGTCCATCTAGAGTCCCCGGCTTTACCCGCTGGTAACTAAATGTAGGGGTTGCGCTCGTTGCGGGACTTAACCCAACATCTCACGACACGAGCTGACGACAACCATGCACCACCTGTCTCCCTGCTCCGAAGAGATAACATATTTCTATGTCTGTCAGGGGATGTCAAGCCTTGGTAAGGTTCTTCGCGTTGCTTCGAATTAAACCACATGCTCCGCTGCTTGTGCGGGCCCCCGTCAATTCCTTTGAGTTTCAATCTTGCGATCGTACTCCCCAGGCGGGATACTTATTGCGTTTGCTCCGGCACAGAAGGTGTTAAACCCCCTACACCTAGTATCCATCGTTTACGGCGTGGACTACCAGGGTATCTAATCCTGTTTGCTACCCACGCTTTCGTGCCTCAGCGTCAGTTTTGGTCCAGCAAGCCGCCTTCGCCACTGGTGTTCCTCCCGATCTCTACGCATTTCACCGCTACACCGGGAATTCCGCTTGCCTCTCCCATACTCAAGCCAACCAGTTTCAAGTGCAACCCCCATGTTAAGCACGGGTCTTTCACACCTGACTTGATCGGCCGCCTACGCACCCTTTACGCCCAATAATTCCGGACAACGCTTGCCCCCTACGTATTACCGCGGCTGCTGGCACGTAGTTAGCCGGGGCTTCCTCCTAAGGTACCGTCATTTCTTTCTTCCCTTAGGACAGAAGTTTACAATCCGAAAACCTTCTTCCTTCACGCGGCGTTGCTGGGTCAGGGTTTCCCCCATTGCCCAATATTCCCCACTGCTGCCTCCCGTAGGAGTCTGGGCCGTGTCTCAGTCCCAGTGTGGCCGTTCAACCTCTCAGTCCGGCTACCCATCGTCGGCATGGTGGGCCGTTACCCCACCATCTACCTAATGGGACGCGAGCCCCTCCATAAGCGGATTGCTCCTTTGACCTCATTAGCATGTGCTATCGTGGTCTTATGCGGTATTAGCATCGGTTTCCCGATGTTATCCCCCTCTTATGGGCAGGTTGCTCACGCGTTACTCACCCGTCCGCCACTAACTCGGCCCCCGAAGGGGCTTCGTCCGTTCGACTTGCATGTGTTAAGCACGCCGCCAGCGTTCGTCCTGAGCCAGGATCAAACTCTTGTATTAAATATTTGCTACCATGCCCTTCGGACATGCTCGCTTCTTACTTAACACAGAAGATGACCGTTCGCTCGATTTCTAAACTCTTGGCTTCTCTCTTCTAGTTTGCGCTTGGTTTTTCACTATGTAGTTCTCAAGGTGCTCCGCTCCCCCTCTCGGGCGAGCTTGATCATCTTACCAAATCATCCCCTCACTGTCAATCCCCTTTTTTAGACTTTTTTAAAAAACTTTTCGTCTCTTTCACCATTGGAAACATAAAATAAAGAATGTGGGCTTTTTTATCCTTTCCCCATTTGTTTTCATGGATACCCCGTTCGCTTACCGACTATATCCCATGATGAATGACCCCGCCGCCCAAACAGAGATCCCCCTGGTACAAAACGGCGTACTGGCCCGGCGTCACCGCCCGCTGGGGGGCGTCGAATCGGGCGGTAATCCCTTCCTCCTCCACCCGCACCCGAACCGCCACGTCCGTTTGACGGTAACGGAACTTTGCGGTGCAGCAAAACTCCTCCCCCGGCGCTTCCCCGGCGATCCAATGGAACCCCTCGGTCACCAGCCCTTTTTGGTACAAGCGTGGGTTTCCTTCCCCCTGACATACATAGAGGATGTTGCGCTCCAGGTCCTTTTCCGTCACAAACCAAGGGTCTCCCGTCCCTTTGCCTCCGATCCCCAATCCCTTGCGCTGGCCTATGGTATAGAGGAAGAGGCCCTCGTGGCGGCCCACCCGCGCGCCGGTATCGGCGTCCACCATATCGCCAGGCTGGGTGGGCAGGTAGGAGCTGATAAACTTGCGGAAGCTTCGTTCCCCGATGAAGCAGATGCCGGTGGAGTCCTTCTTATCGGCTACCGGAAGGCCGGCCAGCCAGGCCATCTCCCGAACATGCCGCTTCTCCATCCCACCCACCGGGAACATGGCGTTTTGCAGCATATCCTGATTGAGGCCGCAGAGGAAATAGGATTGATCCTTATTGGCGTCCGCCCCCCGGCGAAGGAGCGCCCGTCCATCCGGCATCCGCCGAATTCGGGCATAATGGCCCGTTGCAAGGGCATCGCAATCCGCCATGATGGCAAACTCCAGAAACGCGTTGAACTTGATCTCGGTATTGCACAGCACATCCGGATTGGGCGTGCGCCCCGCTTGGTATTCCCGAAGGAACACCGAAAAAACCCGATCCCGATACTCCTGCGCAAAGTTCACCGTATAGTATGGGATGCCGATGACGTCGCAGGTGCGGCGCATATCGTCGTAGTCCTCCGCGGCGGTACACACTCCGTCCTCGTCCTCTTCCTCCCAGTTTTTCATAAATACGCCCAGGACGTCATAGCCCTGCTGCTTTAACAAAAGGGCCGCAACGGCGGAATCCACGCCGCCGCTCATGCCCACCATCACCCGTTTTGCCATCTCTCTCCGGAAGCTCCGGTCCCCTTTCCTGGCGGCCGCGCCGCCGTATCCATGGTTTTGCAGCCCATGTCTTCTACTCTTAATACCATTTTCCCGTTCTCTTGTCCATCCCCCTATCGGCATTTTCTATTTTTCAAGACGCTTTTCCCCTGCCGGGAATTTCCCTTTTGGAGCGGATGTGGTAGGATTGACGAGAGGTTTATTGAGAGGTGATGTTATGAAAAGAGCGTCTAGATTCCTGGCTTTGGCACTGATCGTATGCCTATTGGGCGCATTTTATCTGCTGGATCCCTTCTCCCTATTCAGCGATTCCCTGCCGTCGGCTCCCCTCTATGAGGGGGAGGAGATCACCGAGCCCCTTCCGGAGCTGTCCGTCCGGGTGGTGGATGTGGGCCACGGAGATTTTATCCTGGTTCAGAGCCAGGGAAAAACCATGGTCATCGATACCGGGGAGGATTCCGCCCGGAAGGCCGTAAAAGCCACCCTTTCGGATCTTGACATTCAACGCATCGACGTCATGGTCCTGACCCATCCCCATTCCGATCACATCGGCAATGCGTCCTATCTGCTGGACCACGTTGCGGTGGACACGGTATATATGACCGGCCGGGAGCATACCACCAAGCTTTACCGCACCCTATTGGACACCCTGACGGAACATACCGAAGTGACGGTCAAGGAGATCAAGGCTGGGGAACGGTTCTCCTTTGGAGGGGCGGACTGTTTGTTCCTGGGTCCCCTCGCCCTAGACTATGAGGATATCAACGATACCTCGGCGGTAATGATGCTGTTTTATGGCAACATGCGCCTTTTGTTTACAGGAGACGCCGAGGAACGGGCGGAACGGGATTACGTGAACTATTACGGGGATGAGCTGCGGGCAGATTTTCTGAAAATCGGCCATCATGCCAACGATTCCACCACCCAGGTATTCGCCCAGCGGGTACAGCCCAACTATGCCGCGGTGAGTATGAAGCCCTTGGAGGAATACGGCGACAAGGAGCGCGCCAAGAAAAGCACCATTTTCCAGCGGCTGGAGGAAGCGTACGGCACGGAGGTCTACCGCACCGATCGGGACGGGGACATCGTCGTCCGCACCGATGGGCTGAAGTTAACCGTCACCACCGAAAAATAAAAGAGGCCGGGGGCATTCCCCGGCCTTTTTATCTTGAATTCTATTGGCGGTTCCCAACCCTTCTGCCGGGCGCGGTTCGCTCACAGGGAACGGCTACCTGGCACTTACCGCATCCATATCGGGGGTGAAAGCGCTCTGGGATGCTCCTGAGATAGGCCGAGCAGGTGGGGTGATCCTTCCCCTTCTCGATGGTGATGGCGTCGGCCGGGCAATTCACACCACAGAGGCCGCACATGATACACCAGTCATAGATGCCAGTATATTCCCTGGGCTTGGGCTCCGCCACCCAGTCGGTTATCACGCTGCCAAAGCGTCCGGCAATCCCCTTTTCGGTGATGAGGCCCCGGGACAGGCCAAAGGTGCCCATGCCGCAGACGTAGGCCACATGGCGCTCCGACCAATTACTGGTAAAGGGATATTGATATGCTTCCCCCGCCTGGTTCAACCGAACCGCCCCAGTCTGAAAGCGGCTGTCCAGGGAGGGAGCCACCGCCCGGTAGCCCTGCTCCGCCAGCAGTTCCATGATCCGGCGGCAGAGGCCATCGATGAAGTCCTGGCCCTCCTTCCGGGCATGGAGCCAGTAGATGGAGGGTTCCCCCATAACCTTGGCGTTGTCCTCCCGAACCCGTTCCGACTTGGGTGCAAAAAAGCTGATGACGGTCTTTGCGCCGGGCAGCCAGAAATCGGGCTTCTCAAACTGGTGTCCCACCGCCTCCTCGTTCTGCAGCCGGTCAAACCAGGGATCGTCCGCGGCGCCGTATCCCACGATGGGGGCGTCATACATCCGCAGCCCCACCACCTCGGGTGCAATGGCCACCGACTCCCCCACATAGTTTAGCGGGGACTCCTGGCTAAACGCCGCCAACGCCCCTTCTAAATCGCTTTTCTTCATTCCGCTCACCCTCCTATCCATAGTTTTATTATACCGCCGTTGTCAACGGACGAAAAAGGCGGAGGGAGTACCCTCCGCCTTTGGTTTCCGTTCTCCAGGGATGGATCAATGGACCAGCCGGATGATCTTCATCGCGTAGTCGGAGATCCGCTCCAAATCGATGCCCATATCGGTGAACAGCATTCCGGCCATGGGGGTGCAGTTCTCCTGGTTTAGCCGGGCGATATGGTTGTCCCGCATGGTCTGGAACATGCCATCGGCCTTCCCCTCGATCTCCTCCACCAGAGCCACGTTTTCCGGATGTTCCTCCCCATCGATCAGCCGGGCCAGGCCCTTGTCCAGAGCCTCGCCGACGATATCACACATCTGCCGCAGTTCCGCAAGGGCCTCGGGGGTCATCTTAACCTCCTGTTCCATCCGGGCTTGGGCGAATTCCGCAATGTTTTCAGCGTGGTCGCCGATGCGCTCCAGCCCCATTACCACGTCGTGGAGGCGGAAGATCTTGTCCTTGTCCGACTGGGGCAGAGCCTGCAAGCCCTGGATCTTCACCATGTACCGGGTAACCTCCCGGCCCACATAGTTGATGGACCCCTCCTGCTCAAAGACGGCTTGTACCAAATCATCGCTCTTTTGGAAAAAGGCCTCCACGCTGTTCCGGTAGTTCTCGATGGCAAGCTGGGCCATGCGTCCGATCTCCTTCTGAAGCTGGACCATGGCAAAGGGCGGGGTCTCCAGGATACGCTCGTCCAAATAAAGCAGCCGCTTGCCGCCGTGGCCGCCGGTGTC
Source organism: Christensenella sp. MSJ-20 (assembly GCF_044357945.1). Taxonomy (NCBI): domain Bacteria; kingdom Bacillati; phylum Bacillota; class Clostridia; order Christensenellales; family Christensenellaceae; genus Christensenella; species Christensenella sp. MSJ-20. Next base: position 1,713,806 of record NZ_CP076563.1, on the reverse strand, counting down.
CCGGTCCTTGATCAACCGGGTCACCAGGTTCACCATGGTACCGCCGAAGGGAAGCAGAATCAAGGTGTTCAACACGTTGAAGATGGTGTGGAAGTTGGCAATCTGCTGTTTGGGCACGCCCGGCGTAAGATTTGCCACGATGTCGGTGATGGGGAAGATGTACAGCACCCCAATGAAGAGGATTGCGCCGATGATCTTGTTGATCAGGTGCATGAGCGCCGTGCGGCGGGCATTGGTGTTGGTGCCAATGCTGGCCAGCATGGCGGTTACACAGGTGCCGATGTTACAGCCCAGCACGATATATAGGCTGGCATCCAAACTCACCAGGCCCTGGGCCGCCAGGGTCTGTAGGATCCCTACGGTGGCCGAGCTGGACTGGATGATGCCGGTGGCAATGGTGCCTACCAGCACCCCTAGAAGGGGATTCTGGAAGTGGGTCATAAAGGAGATGAAGCCTGGGTCGCTTTTAAGGGGCTCCATGGCGCTACCCATCATATTGAGGCCGATGAACAGAATACCGAAGCCAGCTACGATGGTGCCGATGCTCTGCATCCGGCGCTTTTTGGCGAACATCATGGGCAGGATACCCAAAATGGCGAACAGCGGCGCGTAGTCCGATACGTTGAAGGCGATGATCTGGCCGGTGATGGTGGTGCCGATGTTGGCGCCCAGCATCACGCCGAAGGCCTGGCTCAGGGTCATAACGCCGGCGTTGACGAATCCCACCGCCATCACGGTGGTGGCCGAGCTGGACTGGATCACCGCGGTGACCAGCATGCCCACCAGTACTCCCATGAGCCGGTTGCTGGTCAGCTTTTCCAGCACGCCCTTGAGCTTGGAGCCAGCGGCGCTCTCCAGGCCTTTTCCCATCATATCCATGCCGTAGAGGAACAGGCCCAGGCCGCCTGCCAAGGCGAAAATGTTGAATAGGCTCAATACAACGACCTCCAACCAAACGAAAGATTACGCAACTACTAAATTTATATTCCATTTTGAGGTGATTTCAGTTAAATCAATATTAAATCTATGTTAAATACTCGCCTGCTTATACAAAAAAAGACCCTGCCGGGTCTTTTTTCAAGCTTATTTTCCCTTCTTCTACTTTCATTTTTCCCGTTTTAACGGGGAAAACGGATCCTCATACGGATCCAACTCCAGACACAGTTCATTCGCTTGGCAATCGCAAAAGCCTGCCTTTCTCCCAACCAATCCGCTACAAACCCCAAGGCCATGTGGATTCCCGCGGATATCCCCGATGGGGTATCGCAGGCTTCATCCACAGCCCAACGGGCGCAGAAATACCCGTCCACTCTGGGATTCAAGCTGAGTTCAATCCTCCCTTCAAGGAGCAAAACCGCACATGGAACCCCTCCGCAAGGGAAAAGGCCCCGGCCGCTCCATGGCATCCAGCAGCTCAAATCCTGGGAACAGAGGAATGCATTCCTCCTTTGCGATTCTCCTTACAGCATTCCGGCAAACCCGTTCTGGCGCAGGGCCTCGTACACGGTGGCGCACACGGTATTGGCCAGATTGAGGGATCGCAGCCCCGGCAGCATGGGCAGACGGATCAGCCTATCACGGTAACGATCCATGATCTCTTGGGGCAGCCCCGCCGTCTCCCGGCCGAACACCAGATAATCGCCCGGGCGAAACCGGACTTGATGATAATAGGTCCCGCCCTTGGTGCTGAGAAAATAAAGGTTGGCGCCGGGGTTTTGGGAAAGAAACGCCTGGAAATCCGGGTAGGTGTCCACCAGCACCTTATCCCAATAGTCCAGCCCCGCCCGGCGGACCTGGCGGGCGTCGATGGAAAAGCCCAGGGGCTCAATGAGGTGCAGGCCACAGCCCGTTACGGCACAGGTACGGGCGATGTTGCCGGTGTTCTGGGGAATCTCGGGCTCATACAATACGATTTGAAACATGCTATTTTAACATCCTTATCAGAGGGCTGCGTTTGATTTCGATGGCCTTTTCGGGGCACAGCTCATGACAGCAGAAGCACCGGATGCAGGCTGTGAAATCAAATCTAGGGCGATGATCCTCCATGGTGATGGCCTTGGGCGGACAGCTGCGGAAGCAGACGCCGCAGCCGACGCACCGGTTGGGGATCAGCTTAGGCCGGGGGGTCAGCAGCCGGTTGGCCGCCCTCCCCACAAACCCCGGCGCACGGCGGCGCAGCAGGTCGGTTCCACGGCTCTCGGGGACCTTATAATCGGAAATTCGGAAGGATTCGTACTGGTCTCCCACCAGATTGATGTCGCCAAGGCGCTGGGGGCCGATCCCCCGCTCCATGGCCCGCCGGATGGTACAGATGGCCGTGGGGTCAGACAGGATCAACCCTGCTGCGGCAAAGTCCAGAGCATAGGGACTGCGGCTGGCCAGGATAGCCCCGATATGCCGCGGATCCCCGGCGCTGGGCCCATCCCCTTCCATGCCCCACACGGCGTCCATGATGGTAAAGGCGGGATTCACATGCTGGCAGACATCCACCAGCATGGCGGAAAATCGCTCCAGCTCCGGCATCCGGTAGTGGTACTCCACCTTGACCGTTCCCGGGATGGTGCCAAAAAGGTTCTTCACCGCGCCGGTATACCGGGTCATGCCATGGGTTTTCAGCTTAGGCAGGTCGATGACCACGTCAGCGTTGTGGGTAAAAGCGGTCTGCGTCAGTTGCTTGGCCAGGACGCCTTGAGGGTTGCCCACCTCCACCGTGGACACGTCAAAATTCAGCTCCGCTCCCGACAGCCGGGCCGCCTCCTCCATGCCGGAAATCCGGTAGATTTCCTTAAGAGCCCCCTTATGGAAGGGCCCGCCCGGGCTGTCGCCGATGACCGCCCGGGCTCCCAGCTCCCGAACCCTCCGGGCCACCGCCGCCACCACAAGGGGGTGGGTGGTAACGCAGTCCTCCGGCCGGTTTTTCTTCAAAAGGTTGACCTTTAGGGCCACGGTTTTACCCGGGCCGATAACGTCCCCAAAACCGCCGATGGCCGCTATGGAACGGTCCACAGCGGCCTGGACGGCGCTTTGCTCATACTCGCCGCATTTCACGACGCATACTGTATCCAATGGTTCCCCTTCCCAGGGCAATGCCGAACACCGCCTGCCCCATCCCGTTTTCCCTGCCGTTGCCGGTGATCCGGTCTGCCGCCTCCTTGGCGGCGTCCACGGCGTTGCTTACCGCTACGCCAATCCCGGCCCAGCGCAGCATGGGCACATCGTTATAATTGTCCCCCAGAGCCATAACGTTCTCCCGCTCCACCCCCAGGATGCGAGCCAGCTCGATGAGTGCGTTTCCCTTGCTGACCCCTTCCAGCATGATCTCCACATCGGTGGGATTGCTGGCGGTGGTTTCAAGGCCCCCGATTTTCCGTACCTGTTCCTCAAAAAGCCGGGATCGCTCCCGATCCGGGATGGTGACGTTGATCTGCTGGATCCCCTGCTCCGCCAGTTCCATCAAATCCTCCAAGCGGTCGGTACAGGAGATGTTTTCCCTCAGCCGCCGGGGAGCTCTGCGGTTGCGGTCCATGCTATCGTCCCTGCCGCGCCCGCTCTGGTATTTGTTGTAGGTCACATAGGTATGGTCCAGATAGATCCGAGCGGTGCCGCGAAACTCATCCATAAGCCCCATGGTCTCCTGGGCCTTCCCCGGGGGGATCAGCTTTTCCATCAGGTTATAGCCCGTGCGAAAGTCCTTGATAGCAGCTCCATTGCTGAGGATGGCCAGACGGTCAAACCCCGCCATCACGATGGGGCTTTTGGCCATCTCATAGCACCGGCCGGTGCAGGCGCAAACCATGATCCCCGCCTCCTGGGCCGCCCGGATGGCCTTGGCGTTATCGGGATGGAAGCTGCGGTATCCGTTTAGAAAGGTGCCGTCCAGATCGGTGACGATGAGCCTAATGTCCCTCATCTCCTCCGGTTCACCACCAATCGGAAGATCTCCCGGCCTACGCCGCCCTCCTCCACCCGAGCGGCAACGATATCCGCGCTGTCCTTGGCCAGCTGGTTGGCGTTGCCCATGGCGACCCCCAGCCCCGCCCAGCGCAGCATGCTGGCGTCATTTTTGCTATCCCCAAAGGCCATGACGTTCTCGGCCTTTACCCCGTAGAGCCCGGCCAGTATCTCCACCGCTAGGCCCTTGGTAGCATCCTTTGCCATGATGTATACATGGTCCTCATCGGCAGCGGATAGCTCAAAGGGGCCGATCTCGCTGATGTCGGCATACAAAGGCAGATGTTGGTCATGACCAATCCAGACGTTGATGATGTTGCAGATGTCCCTGCTTTTCTCCACGAATTCCTCAAAGGAGGCGGTATGGATGGTGGATTCCCGGAAGGGCCGTCCCTTGGGATCGTCCGGATCCCAGTTGGCTCGCTTCATATGGCCCATAGCGCCCTCCCACATAACGCTCTTCTCTGTGCCGTTTACGGTAACGCCGTCGCTATGGCGAAGGGCCGCGCGCAGCAGAGGCTCCACGTATTGAGGCGCGATGCGGTTTCGGTATTGGATGGCCTGGTTTTTGATGTCCAGGATTACCGAACCGTTGCAAAGCATGCAGTAATCGGTGAGGCCCGCCCGCTCCAGGATGGCTTTGGCGGTGGTCCAGTTCCGGGCGGTGCAGGCGCAGACCTTAACCCCCAGCTCCTTACAGGCCCGGATGGCGTCGATGTTGATCTGGGGGATGTTGTCATGGAAATCCATCAGGGTGCCGTCGATGTCCGTTACGATCAGTTTAATCTCGTTCATAAATCTATCCTCCCGGGCAAAAAAGCCCGCAATGATTGCGCCTACCGCTCCTCGCCGAAGATCAGCCGGAAGATGGCCTTGCCCACGCCGCCCTCATTGTTGGTACAGGTGACGTAGTCGGCGGCGTCCTTGGTTTGCTCCATGGCGTTTTCCATGGCCACGCCGATTCCCGCCCAGCGCAGCATGGGGATATCGTTCTTTCCATCTCCAAAAGCCATGACCTGGTCGGGCCGAATGCCGTAAAGGCCGGCCAAAATCTCGCAGGCCTTTCCCTTGGTGGCATCCCGTGCCATGACGTAGACATGGTCCTCGTCGGCGGCGGACAGCTCAAAGTCCCCCACCTCGCACATTTCGGTATACATGGGCAGATGGTCCTTGTGATCCAGCCACACGAACAGCACGTTGCAGTCGTCCTTGGCCGCCTCGATAAATTCCTCAAAGGTATCCACCTGGTGCAGCATCCGCCTGCCCCGCATGCGCACCACCTTTCCCCCATGCATATGGGGGCCGTGCTGCACCATGGAGGACATGGCGATCATCCGGTGGGTTCCCATCACCTGAACCCTGCTGCCGTACTTCATGGCGATCCGCGCCAGGGGCTCCACCGCCTGGGGAGCCACCCGGTTCCGATACTGGACCTCTTGGGTGGCGGCGTCCAGGATAGCCACTCCGTTGCAGATGAGGCAATACTCCGTCATCCCCGCCTCTTGGGCGATGTCCTCCAGGGAGGGCCAGTTGCGGGCGCTGGCGGGACAAATATGAATCCCCGCTTCCTTGCAGGCCCGAACCGCGTCAATGTTGATCTGGGGGATGTTCTTCTCGTCATCCAAAAAGGTGCCGTCCAGATCCGTCACGATAAGTTTGATATCCCGTTTCATATCCACCCTCGCATCCAATTATTTTATATCAATCCATTTACAGCAGCGTTACAGGGCGAAGCGTTCCACCGCCCGGGCAAAGCCCGCCTCATAGCAGGGGGCGGTGATGTAGTCCGCCACGTCCTTTAGGGCGTCGGCTCCATTTTCCACGCAGACCCCTACTCCAGCCCAGGATACCATGGGAATATCGTTCCGGTTATCCCCCACGCAAAGGACGCTCTCCCGGGGGACGCCGTAGTAATCCGCCAAGAAGCGCACCGCAGAGCCCTTGTTGATCCCCCGAGGCGTAATCTCAATGCCCTTTACCCCGGCGGAGGTGAGTTCGAAATCCCCGATGCCGCAGAGATCATAGTACATCTCGTTATTGCGGGCAGGGTCCATATTGCCGGCGATGATCTGGGCATGGCACTCCTTGCTCTTCTGGATCACCTCTTCGATGGTATCCAGCAAGAAGCCGTTCTGGCTGGCCAGAGGGTCAAAGATGGTGCCATCGTCCAGGCAGACCTCCCGGTTCCAGTCGTTGACCAAATCCCAGGTGGAGACGGTCTCGATATAGCCCTGTGTCTTAAGATTGGTAACGTACCGCAATAGCAGCCGCAGCACTGGCTCGATGATCTCGGGATCCAGATCCGCCACAAACACCCGCTCCATGGTGGACACGGAGAGGATGCTGGCGCCGTTGTTCACCACAAACAGGTCTCGGAAGCCCGCCTGCTCCGCCACTCGCTTACAGGTGCCCCAGCAGCGGGAGGTGGCGCCGCACACCCGGATGCCCTTTTCCTGGGCGGCCCGGACCGCGGCGATGTTCTCCTCACATACGGTATTCTTGGCTTTGAGAAAGGATCCGTCCAGGTCGGTGACGATCAGTTTAATCTCGCTCATATCAAACCTCGATAAAGTATTCTATGGTAGCCTTCAGGCCGCCCAAGCGCATCTCCGGCACAATGAGATCGGCAACCCGCTTGAGCGCCTCCTGTCCCTCGCGGACGCATACGCCTGTCCCAGCCCACTCCACCATGCTGACATCGTTGATGTTATCCCCTATGGCCATGACGTTCTTTTGCTCTACCCCCAGCATCTCCGCCAGGCGGCTGAGGGCTCTTCCCTTGGTACAGCCGGGCGCCATGACCTCCACCATGGTATGGAAGGAGATGGTGGCCTCCACCGGCATGATAGCGCACAGCCTTTGGGAAATCTCCCCCAGATCCTCCTGGGTGATATCGGAAAACGCCAACAGGATGCGCTGGGCCTCCTCTCGAACCGCCTCGATCCAGTCCTTCCTCTCTCGGTAGTAGATGGTTCTGCCGGGGTACTGCCCAAAGAGCCAGTCCCCCCGTTCCTCCACCATCCGCTCCTGAAGCTGTGGATTCCACACGGCGAAGTGCTCGTTGGTGGACACCCGAACCGGATTGCTGAGTTCCTTAAGGGTGGAAAGATACTCCAAAAGCTGGGGTAGGTTTTGCGGATCCAGGCAGTGAACCTCCCGCTGGCGGCCGGTATAGGTCTCCACAATGGCCGCTCCATTGCTGGTAACGCAGAGCTCGTCAAAGGGGAACAGGGCAAAAAAATGGCGTGCGTTGTACCAGGGCCGGCCGGTACAGGCACAGACATGAATGCCCGCCTCCTTGGCAAGATAGAGGGCGGAAAGATTATGGAAGGTCTCATAGGTATTGGGGGTAAAGACGGTATTGTCCAGATCTACGGCGATGAGCTTTCGGTTTTGACTCATAGTGAAAGCCTCCCCGCTGCGCAATCGGCTATGATCTTCGCCACCGCGCCCTCCCGGCAGGAAGGCGCGATGAGATCCGCCTGCTCCAAAAGAGCGGGATGTCCGTCGGACACAGCAACCCCCACGCCCGCCCAGCGGATCATGGGGATGTCATTGATATTATCCCCGATGGCAAGAATCTGTTCCCGAGGCACCTCGTAGTGCCGGGACAGCCAGGTTAGGGCGTTGCCCTTGGTTGCATCGGGGGCCATGATCTCCATGACGGTGCCGTAGGCCGAGGTAACCTCCAACGGCAGCAGAGTCGCCAGCCGCTCCTTTAAAGCCTGACAGTCCTCCATTCCGTTTCGTCCGATGTCGTAGAGGATCCGCTCGGTATCTTGGCGGGTGGAATCCGCCCAGTGGGCATAGTCCCGGTAGCTCCGGGTAACGATGGGATAATCCGTCCGCCAGGGATAGCTGCGAACCTCCACCATGAATTCCCCTTGGTTGGGATTATAGGTGGAAAAATAGTCCTTATTGCAGGTACGGACATACTCCGCACCTCCCCGGCCGCCATATCCGTTCCGGTCAAAGGTACGGGGCCCGGAGGCCCTTTGAGGGGCCTCTTCCAAAAGAAATTCCAGAACCTCATCCAGCCTTTGGGGGTCGATGGGGGATAGCTTTTCATACCGCCCGGTACGGGTTTCCACAATGGCCGCTCCATTGCTGGTGATGCAGAGGGGATCGAATTCCCCTGCCTCCAGCACACACCGGGCAAAGTTCCAGTGCCGCCCGGTACAGGCACAAACACGAATCCCCGCCTCCTTTGCGGCACGGAGGGCCGCCAGGTTTTCGGGGATCAGTTCACCTAGGCTGGGCACGAAGGTCCCATCCAGGTCGGTGACGATGAGCTTGATTTCCCTGTTCACTGATTTACCGTCCTTCTATAAACTCCTCAGTCCGGCCTAGGGCCGTCTTGATATTTTCCAGGCTGGCGGCATAGGAGATGCGGACAAACCCCTCGCCGAAGGAGCCAAAGGCGGTGCCGGGCACCACCGCGACCTGTTTTGCATACAAAAGCTTTTCGCAGAACTCCTCGGACTTCATGCCGGTGGATTGAATGCTGGGAAAGGCATAGAAAGCACCCCTGGGCTCAAAACAGGTAAGGCCCATGCGGTTGAGGCCCGCAACGATATAGTTCCGGCGGCGGTCGTACTCCCGGCGCATGGCGTCCACGCTGGCAAAGCCGCTGTCCAGGCCATGGCGCAGGGCTTCCACCCCGGCGTATTGACTCATAATGTTGGCGCAGAGCATGGTAAACTGGTGGATCTTCAGCATGGCGCCTAAAAGGGCGGGATGGGCGATGGCATAGCCCAAACGCCAGCCCGTCATGGCGAAAGCCTTTGAAAACCCATTGATAACGATGGTACGATCAAACATGGAGGGGATGGAGGCAATGCTCACATGATCCGCTCCATAGGTAAGCTCGGCGTAAATCTCATCGGAGATCACCACCACATCGGTGTCCTCCAATACCCGTGCCAGCGCCAGAAGATCCTCCCTGCCCATAACCGCTCCGGTGGGGTTGTTGGGATAGGGCAGCACCATGGCCTTGGTCTTGGGGGTAATGAGGCTCCGAACCACCTGGGGATCCAGCTTAAAGGAATCCGCCGCGGAGGTGGGAATGGGCACCGGCACCCCATGGGCCAGTGCCACGGTAGGCTCATAGGATACATAGGATGGCGCGGGGATCAGCACCTCGTCTCCCGGCTCCACCAGCGCCCGGACGGCGAGATCAATGGCCTCGCTGGCCCCCACCGTCACCAGCACCTGGCCGGGCTGGTAGGATACTCCAAACCGCTGGTGATAGTACTGGCAAATCAGTTCCCGCAGCTCCAGAAGGCCGCTGTTGCTGGTATAATGGGTGCGTCCCCGTTCCAGGGCGTAGATGGCGTTTTCCCGGATGTTCCAGGGGGTAACAAAGTCCGGCTCCCCCACCGAAAGGGAGATGGCGTCCTTCATCTCGCTGACGATATCAAAAAACTTGCGGATGCCGCTGGGCGGCACCTGGGCCACATGGGCCGCAACCCGGTCCTCTATCCTCATGGCGTCACCGGCAGCCGGGCTTCCTCTTCGGCGGTCTCAAAGACCACGCCCAGCTCCTTATATTTTTTCAGCACGAAATGGGTTGCGGTGCTGAGCACGCCGTCGATGGTAGCCAGTTTCTGGGCCACAAAAAAGGCGATCTGCCGCATGCTGTCCCCCTTGATCAGCACCATGAGATCATAGGCGCCGCTCATGAGAAAGACTGACTCCACCTCCTCAAACCGGTAGATGCGCCGGGCGATGGCGTCAAAGCCCATCTCCCGCATGGGGCTTACCCGCACCTCGATGAGGGCGGTAACGGCATGGGAATCCGCCAGCTTTTCCTCGTTGAGAATGGCGGTATATTTCAGAATGAGCTTCTCATCCTCCAGTGCGCGGATGGCCTCCAGCACCGCCTGCTCCTCGGCGTTGAGCATCACCGCCATATCCGCCGCACTGGTGCGGGAATTCTCCTTTAACAGCTCCATAACGTCCTTTTTGATGGATTCCATGCTGGCATCCCTCCCAATATACTGTTAAATATATCATTCCAAGGGAGGACACGTCAATTATTGGAATTGGTTTTCCGGCGCCAATCCTTGGCTGGGGGTTGGGGTAGAGGCCGGGCTGCGCAGAATCCGCTGGGGAGCGGGATAATAGGTGCTCTTTGCAATGAGCTGTCTTTTGATCACCACTCCCGTTGCATCCCGGTAAACGGCAAACAGCTCCGTCTCGTATCCTTTGCGGGCGGGCGCCACCTGGCCGGGGTCCTCCACCTCCTCGGGGACGGTGGTATGGGGCAGTTCCCTTACCACCCGGCTTTCGATGGAGACGGTGTGGCCCATGGGCGGACCGTACAGTTCCACCGTCACCCGTTTTTGACCCTGGCCATCGTCCTGGGTTCGGGCTAGGATCACCATGGGATAGTCCGTGGGGTTTCGCAGCTTCAAATCCGGTCCCCCGCTGTTGATCATGCTGTCCCTGCCCTTTTCCACATATGCCGGCGGGATGGAGTGGGGGCTTCGCTCCTCTATGACAAGGTCCGCCAGCACCGCGCAGTTAAAGAGCGTAGTGGAGTATTGGCAGATGCCGCCGCCCAGCTGGTCCACCGCCGTTCCTCCCATGAGTCCCGGTGCGCTGGCCCATATCCTAGGATCGGTTCGAGGTCCCACCGCGTCGTTAAGGGAGAACACCTCCCCGGGACCGATCACAGCGCCGTTGGTGTACTCGCACATCAGATTGATGTTGTAGTGCCGCGCCCAGTCTGACTGGCTTTCGCATCGGTAGAAGGTGGAAAAAACAGCTCGCCGCTGGGTATTGGCCTTGATCTCCTCCAGGCTCCAAAGGGGCTGCCGTTCCTCTCCCGGAACCGCAATGGGCGTGAAATCCCGTTGCTGGACAGCCCGCTCAATGGCAGCGCACAGGGCTTCTTCGTCGGGAATAACGCCAGGCGCCCCTTCCTGAAATACCAGCTTTGTGCTGTCGTCGGGATCCGGCACCGCCCGGGGCTCGATGGGGCCCAAATTCAAAGCGGCGACGGTTTTGGCAATGGCGTTATGAAGCTGCTCCGTGCCATAGCTGAGCCGCAGGGGTATCGCGGTATAGCTGGGCTCCATTCGGGAAAGGATCCCCCCTTCTCGGCCCAGCGTCATGGCCTCATAAACCGCTCGGTCCACGTCCCAGGAAACGCCAATGGCGGCGAGGGAGATCCGCTCCTCCCGCCCGCAATAGGTTAGCACCAGCTCCTCTCCGCTCTGGGAGGCAATCCAGGCGGACAGGGTCTTCCTGGCTTCCTCATAGGTTAGGCCGCCCAGGCTCCGGCCCTCCACCGTCACCCCATCTACCACCCACCCATGGTCTATCCGCTCCACCAGGGCGCCTCCGTGCGTTTGCTGTATCCAGGGCATGGCCAAAAGAGCAAAAAGGACGGCGGCCATGATGGCTGCCGTCCAGAAAACCGCTGTTTTGTTATGCTTCATCGCCTGCTTCCTCCCAGGATGCCGGGATTAAGCGCCGCCTTCCTCCCCGCTGGGGTCCGCGCTGGGTACCGGAGTGGGCGCCGGCGTGGGGGTAGGGGTAGGCGTTGCCGCCGGGGTAGGCGTGGAGACAGGCGGCTGTACTGGCGTGGGGGTGGGCTCTTCCTTTTTCAGCACCCGGGCTGCCCGAGCGGGATAGGTGCCGCTCTTGATGGCCACCCGCTTGATCTCCCTGCCGTTGGCATCCTTATAGATTTTATATGTGGTAGCCCGGTAGCCCATGCGTCCTCCCGAGACCTCCTTGGGATTGGTCACCTCGATGTTGGCGGGCTGGGGGATGGTTCCCGTCCGTACGCCTAGGATGTCTATCGAACCGCCGTCGGGAATGGGGCGCCCCCAGATCTCGCACACGGCGTTGCTGCCACTGGTATAGGCCACGATGTAGACGGGCCATTCGGTGTTGTTGGTGAACCGGAAATCCGCCGTGCCGTAGTTCAGCGCCGCATCGGTTCCGATGGGGGTGTAGCTGGATACAATGCTATGGAACCACCACTCGTCGATTTGCAGATCCGAGCGGACCACCGCGTTAAAGAGGGTGGTAGACACCTGGCAGATGCCGCCGCCGATGGCATCGGTGGGCACGCCGTTTTCAATGGCTCCCGCCGATTTCCAGATCCGGCCATCGGTGGTGTTGCCCAAAGCATCCTCCACCGAGAAGGTTTCACCCGGCTGGACGATCTTGCCGTTGATCTTCTGGAGGCCTAGCTTGATGTTATAGGCCCGCCCATAGGAGCTGCCGGCAAAAGAGGTGCTCTGCTTGCTGACCAACACGGTATTGGCGATAACGTCCGAAGGCGTGCCGTCCGGCTCCACCGCCTCGCCAGGCATCACGATCTCGGAGAAGTCCCAATTTCTGACCCGCTCCAACACCATGTTGACGAACTTGTCGGTTTCGGGGATAAAGCCATCCTTCCGCTCGCTGAAGATAAACCGCTCGGGAAGGGAAGGATCAAAGGTGACCTCTTCCTTTGTGGGTTCGGGGGAGATGCTGGCACAGTACTCCTTGACAGCTGCCCGGATGCTGGCCTCATCGTACTCGTATTTTAAATCGCACTTTACGCCGCTCTGGCGGGCGGTCTGAATTTGATTTTTCCGATCCTCCACCCCGCCGGTGCGGCCTACGCTCATGGCCGTTTTAAGAGCGGTCTCCGCCGAGGAGGTGATTCCCAGCTTGCTGATGGGCACCTCTTCCGTGCGGTCGGAGATGACCACCGGCAGCACGGTGCTCTGATGGGACTCCTCCACCAACGGGTTCAGCTTTTCCAAAGCTTTTTCAGGAGTATCCCCACCCAGCTGGATGGTTTCCACGCTGACACCAGCGGCCACCAGACCGTTGTCCACCATGACCACCGTAGGCTCCTTCTGGAACCAGCCGGCAAAATAGGCATAGGCCACCCCTCCGCCGATGCAGAGAACCGCGGCAACACACAGCCCGATGACCAGCAGCTTTTTGCGGCTTACTCGCTTCTTTTCCCCTTCGGACGCCTCATCGTCGGAGCGGCGCTCCTCATAGGGATCTTCGGGGGTATCGTCATATGCCGGATAGTCGGAAACCGCTTCCGTTTCCCCTGCTTCCGCCGGCGGTTCCTGCTCCTGCGACGTTTCCTCCTCCTGGCTCCCCTCCCCGGGCGCTTCCTGGGGCTGATCGGCCGGAGCATTCTCCTGGGACGTCTCCCCCCGGCTCAGCTCCTGGGAAACCTCCTCCAGGGCCGATACCTCGGCGGCCTCCAGCTCCTCCATGGACTCCTCCACCGGATTCACTTCCTCATGGGGGGCGGGAGTACCGGTATCCTTCAGGCTTTTACGTTTTTCAAACATCCTGATCCTCTTTCTTCCTGCAGAATAGGGTCGCTATGCTTCATGCTTATTCTCGTTCATCCGATAAGCCAGGATATAAAGGCTATCGGAAAGATTAACGTTTTCGATCTCCATAAATTTGGGACCGGTCAATTCACAGGGTGCAAAATTCCATACCGCGCCAATTCCCAGCCTGGCAAACATATCGCATACGTCCTGGGCATTGTGCGCTGGAGTACAGATGATCCCCATATTGATATTATGCTTTTTTACGTACTCATCAAACTCAAATACGCTCAAAATGGTGATGCCATCCACCACTTTGCCGATGAGGTCGGGATTGATGTCAAAAATCGCCTCGATGTAAAAGCCCTGGTCGGAAAAGCCCCGGTAGTTCAAAAGAGCCCGTCCAATGTTGCCGGCGCCTACGATTACAGCATGGTAGGTCCGGTCCAATCCCAGAATCTGCCACAGCTCGTTCTTCAGCTTTTTTACCTGATATCCGTAGCCCTGCTGGCCGAATCCGCCAAAACAGTTGAAGTCCCGACGAATTTGGGAGGCGTTTAGGCCCATCTCCCGGGAAAGCTCCAGGGACGAGATCCGCTCGATGCCCCGTTCCTCCAGTTCGCAGAGTTTCCTATAATATCTCGGTAGCCGGCCGATGACCGCTTCTGAAACATATTTTTCAGCCATCTTTCGTCCTCCATCCACTTTGTGCAAATTTTATCAACTTATTATAGCATCAATCCCTGGACAATCCAATGTGGAAATTTGGAGGATTTTTGAAAATCACATGATTCCCGGAAACAGCGCGTACAGAAGGACGCCTACCCCGGCGCAGGCAAATACCATCAGCACCGGCGAAACCTTAAATTTATACATGGCCACAAAGGCCACGGCGGCAATTGCCAGGCTCACCCAATCGACTTTGGACAGGGCGCCTACGATGGCTCCAAAGTTGGCCCCATGCTGAATGCCAAAGAACGAAGCGGAGGCGATGGTCATAGCCGCTGCCATGATCATCCCGGTGACGGCGGGACGGATGCCCCACAGCACCGACTGCACCGACTGCTTATTCTGAAATCCAAAGAAATACCGCGCCACGATGAGAGTAATCACCACGCTGGGCAGAACCACCCCAAAGGTAGCGAACAGCGCGCCCGGCAGCCCCATCATCTTGGTCCCTGCAAAGGTAGCGGCGTTGACCGCAAAGGGGCCAGGGGTCATCTCGGAAATGGCCACCACATCGGCCACCTCGGAAATCAACATCCAACCATGGCCCACCAGTTCCTTCTGAAACAGGGGGATCATGGCATATCCCCCGCCAAAGGAAAATGCGCCGATCTTCATGAAGGTGAACATCATCTCAATCAACAGGGACATCTTTGTTCTCCTCCTTTTTTCTCAGCACTACCATCTTCAAGAACAGGCCCAGGACGCCGCTTCCCACCACGATCAGGATGGCATGAACCGAAAACTGGAATACCAGCACAAAGGCCGCCAGGAAGATGGCCCAAGTCATCCAATTCTTCAGTACCGGACGGCCCAGATTGATGACAGCCGATACCATCAGGGCTACCACCCCCGCCCGGATTCCCTTAAGGGCCGCAGCGATATAGGGGTTGGCGGCAAACTCCAGGTAGAAACCCGTTACGATGGACAGGGTGATGATGGAGGGCAAAACCACCCCCAGGGTGGTACAGATGGCGCCGATGACGCCGCCGGCCCGGTAACCCACCATGATGCAGGCGTTGATGGACAGTACCCCCGGCAGGGCCTGGGATACCGCCACAATATCCAGGATGTCCTTTTCCTCGATATAGTTGTGTTTTTCAATAAATTCCCGCTGTAGCATGGGAATGATGACATACCCGCCCCCAAAGGTGACCGCGCCAATCTTAAAGGTGGTCAAAAACAGGGACAAAAGCTCCTTGGGGGAGGCCTTTCTTGTCTTTCTCTCGCTCATGACAATTCCCCTCTATATAATCACAATTCACATTCTCTAAAGAATAGCGGATTCCATGAAAAGGTGCAAGGCCCGAAGGCCATTTTTCGGAGTCCGCCGATGTTTTTCCCGCCTTCTAGACCAGATACGCCCTTTGGTTGCCAAATACGTCCCCGATCACAAGACAGGGCTGCCCCGGACCTGGACCCAGCCGCAGCAGTTCCTGGAACATGGGGTATTTGGCGCTCCGGACCATGCTGCTTTGAAGGGACAGCGTTCCATCCACAAGGCGACCCAGCCCTGCAAAGCTTACAAGGGAGATGTCCGACGGGCCCTGGGGCACCATGCCGCAGCTTTCCAGGGATAGCTGCGCCGTTGTTCCGTAATCCGCCAAGCGGAAAGGGTTCTCATACCCTGAAATTGCATAATGGCTTAGGGAGAGAACCAGTTCCTCCCCGCTCTGGCCCAGTTGATAGCTAAGCTGAGCGGGATCTCCCCACTCCGTTTCCCCCTGGATATGGAACCCAAACCCGCCGCTCATCAGCCGGCTCCGGGTATGGGAGAGGGAGACGGGGCTTTTATCCACCACACAATACCGGCGGCCCTCCATAGCGGCGGCCACGGCGGTGGTGCCGCTGCCGGCGCAGAGATCCGCCACCAGACCGTTTTCCGGACAGGAAGCCCGGATGATCCGCCGCAAAAGGGCCAGAGGCTTCTGGGTGGGGTACCCCGTTCGCTCCGGATCCTTCTGTTGGAGATGGGAGATATCGGACCACACGTCGTCGGGATAGATGACGGAATCGGCATAATAGCGGTATTCCTTCCCCGCGGACCGGATGGAATAGTAGACCCGGCCGTCCTCATCCACCCCTTTTTTCATGTTGTTGCGCCGTTCCTCTCCCCGCCGCATGCCCACGGCATCCGGATCAAAATAGGGCTGGTGCCGCTTTTTATAGAAGAAGATGGTATCGTGTTTGCGGGAATAAAACTTTTTGGCCCGGCCGCCGCTTTTATAATGCCAGACGATCTCGTTTAAAAGGTTCCTTTCACCGAAGATCTCGTCGGCAATCCCCCGGACCATATATGCCGCCCGAAAATCCACATGGATGTAGATGCTGCCGTTTTTCTTCAGGATGGCGTGGGCGGTGGTCAAAAGGGTGCGCAGATAGTCCATATAGGCCTCTGCGCTGGAAAAGGTGTCGAAATCGTTCTCCACGGAAAGAACGTAATCCCGGTTGCCCAGATACCCTGCAGTGCCTACCCGCTGCTTTACCGCATACCGCTGATTGGTATAGAAGGGAGGATCCAAATAGATGAGGTCGGCGCTCTCCTTGTAGGCTTTCACAAGGGCTTGCTGGTCCGTGGTGACGTCGGCCAGACGAAATACCCCTTGCGGGTTCTGATAAATCTGTTCGCAGACAAAAGAACGATCCAAGTCGCCACCTCCATTGCAATGAAAACCGGGGTAAACTATAATAGCAATATTAATCTGATTATACGGGTGGAATGATTCCGATGCAACCGCATAAGCCTCTGAAAGTCTGGTATATGTTAAAAAAGAAACAGAAATTGGTATCCGACGGCCTCTATACCAGCTTGCCGGAGGAGATCCTGGGGGAGACCCTGACCCTTGCCTGCCATGAATTTGACGTGGAGCGGCCTGTGGTGCTGCCCAAGCATCAGCGGGAGCTGGACAAGTTCCGCCGGGCCATCTTTACCCCCAGGGATTTCATTGGGGATTTCCGCTACGACACCATGGAAGTGGAATGTATCCCCGACAAAAAGGAGGGACGGCCATGAACCAGCAGCCCACAGCCCGGGAGGAACGGCCCGCCAAGCGGGTATCGGATTCCCGGACCGAACAGATCCAAATCCTCATGCCCCAGCACATCAACGGAATGGGGCGGCTCTTTGGTGGGCAACTGGTCCAGTGGATCGACGTGGTGGCAGCCGTGGTAGCCCGCCGCCACAGCAACGCTGAGGTCACCACCGCCACCATCGATAACCTGATGTTTGAAGCCCCCGCCTATGTGAACAGCACCGTAATTCTGGTGGGCCAGGTAACCTATGTGGGCAACACCTCTATGGAGGTCCGGGTGGATACCTTCGTGGAGGATTTAAGCGGCCAGCGGAACATGGTAAACCGGGCTTATCTCGTCATGGTAGCCCTGGATAAAAAGGGCAAGCCCACTCGGGTGCCCCGCCTCATCCTTGAGAGCGAGACGGAACAGCTGGAATGGCTGGATGGCCAGCGACGCCATAAACTGCGCCAGCAGCGCCGGAAGGAGCGGTATTGATGGAGACGGCGGACACCCCACTTTTTCAAACCCAGGGCCTGCGGTTCCAGGATTTCCTCTCCTATCCCGACTTGGTTCTGCCTCGGGACCGGGCCACCTTTTTGGTGGGGCCCAGCGGCGTGGGTAAAAGCACCCTCTTGCGCCTCTTTAACGCCACCCTGTCCCCCTCCGCTGGACGGGTTCTTTACAACGGTAGGGATGTGGCCTCCATGGATACCCTGGCCCTGCGCCGAGAGGTCAGCCTCGTTTCCCAGGAGCCCTACCTCTTTGACGGCACCATCTGGGAAAATCTTCTGCAATACTACGGATACCGGGAGCAGCCCTTGCCGGAAAAGCACCGCTTTTTGGAACTACTCAACCTGATGGATCTGGACTTTCCCTTAAACAGCAGTGTAACCACCATGTCGGGCGGGGAACGCCAGCGGGTGTACCTGGCCATTTTTCTCTCCTTTTTGCCCCGGGTCCTGATGTTGGACGAGCCCACCTCCGCCTTGGATGAGCGCACAGGCGAGCTTGTGATCTCCAACCTCATCGGCTTCTGCCGCAAAGAGGGAATCCAATTTCTCGCCATCAGCCACAATCCCCAGCTGGTGGAACGCTATTCCCAGAACACCGTCCCCATCGAAAGGAAGACGATTTGATATGAACGGCGCAGCCAAGCTCAGCGTGGTTTCCTTCTCCTTGATCTATCTATTGCTTCTCGTTGTTTTATTCATCATGCGGCGCGCCAAGGTGGATAAAACCAGGCTTTTGATCATAGCGAGCGTCCGAATGACGGTGCAAATGGTTCTGGTGGGATTCATCCTCCAATACATTCTCGGGAATCCCCATCCCGTCTTTGTGATTCTCTTTCTCGCCTCCATGGTGGCCTTTTCCATTCATCGGGCCTTGGCCAAGCACCGGGATCTCAACCGTCGGTTTAAGCTCTATGTGGCAGGCGCTCTGAGCCTCTCCGGCCTTACGGTGCTGGCCTATTTCGTCTGTGCTGTGGTAGGAAAAAGCTTCTTTGACGCTCAGTTCACCATTCCCCTGGCGGGGATGATCATCGGCAACTCCATGACGGGCGTCAGTCTGGCCTTAAAAACCTTTACCGAAGGGGTGGACGGCGGCCGAAAACAGATCGAAGCCCTATTGAATCTAGGGGTGCCGCCCCGGGAAATCCTGCATCCCTTTCTCAGCACAGCCCTGGAAACCGCCCTTTTGCCCACCATCAACTCCATGCTGGGCCTTGGCATTATCTTTCTTCCCGGCATGATGACGGGGCAGATCCTCTCCGGCACCCTGCCCACCACCGCCATCATGTACCAGATCGCGGTGATCATCGCCAATTGTACCTCGGTGTGCCTGACCACCTTCTTCTCCCTCAGTCTAGGGTACCGCACCATGTACAATGGCCGAAACCAGTATATCGGATACCGCAAAGAACAATAAATAAAAAAGCCGCAAAAGCGGCTTTTGCTTCTCAAACAGCGTATTTGATACCATCCATATAGAACTACAAGCAAATACACATATTGTTGTTCTCCCGCGCAAATCCCATTCTTTCGTATAAGGGGATTGCCCTTTCTTCTGCCGACGCCAGAACAACTCCAACTCCCGCATCTTTCGCTTTGTCCAAAAGATAGGCCAACAGGGTTCCCATGTAGCCGTGTCCCCGATACTCTGGAAGGGTATAGACGGAAAACAGGCTTGCGCATTTTCCACTCGGGTTGCCCTCATCCGGCATTACTTCGTACACGCAAAGCATGGCTTTGGCAACAACTTCCGTTTTGTTTTCCATTACCGCGCACATACAGGTTCCATCCCGTAGATGCAGATCCAAATAATACCGAATCGCTGCAGCCAGCCCCTCCGGAAGATCCTCAGCCAATTCTTCCAGCATTTCCATACGAAGCCGCACGATGGTTTTTAAATCGTCCCTTGTAGCAATTCTTATGTTCATATTCCCTGTACCCCTCGCATTCCAAGCGATCCGGAAGATAGCCCCTTTATTTCAAAAGGCACACGGGGGGATCCATATGCCTTTTGAAGTAGGCGTTAAAACTTTCTTGTTGTTCCGCGATTTTATTTAAAATATCGTTTGCGCAGTCCCTGGAGCATACATCCGTGTCGCGCCTGGTCCTTTGCCATCTCATGGACAACGTCGTGGATGGCGTCATAGCCCATCTTTTTTGCGCGGGCCGCAAGCTCCTGGTTGTGTGACGAAGCCTTTGCTTCCGCTTCCACCTGTGTTCGAAGGTTTTCCCCGGTACGGAAGGTCAACCCATGGCCCAAAAGCTCCCTAAGACGCGCGGCATGCGCTGCCTTTTCCCGTGCGATACGGCCATAGGCCTGGGCGATTTCGGGATATCCTTCCCGGTCCGCCTGGCGCGCCATGGCCAAGCAAACGCTGACCCCCGCCTGGACGGCCTCCAAGCTGTCCACCAGCTCCTGGTGGACGCCTGCATCGCAGTCCTCTGCCATCCCCACCATATGCCCATGGGGCCAGGCGGGATCGCCCTCCTCCACCGAGAGGAAACGATCCATGGGGGTTCGGCAAACGGGACATTCCGGGGGGCGGTATTCCAATGCGGTATACCCGCATTCTGGGCAGACAAACGCAGTCATTCCGCCACCATCACTCTGTCAGCCTGGTTTCCATGAGGTCGGCCAGGGCGTGGGCGTGGCGCTCCATAGCCTGCTGGTCATGGCCCTCGATCATCACCCGGATCAAATGCTCGGTGCCACTGGTCCGAACCAACAGCCGTCCGTTGTCCTTGTATTCCTCCTCAATCTCGGCGATGAGGGCGGCGATCTCGGGATCCTCCATGTATTTGTTCTTCTGGGTAGGGCCCACATGGGCGTTTACCAGCACCTGGGGAAGGATCTCGATCTGGGCAGCCAATTCCGACGCCTTCTTGCCGGAATCCAGGATGGCGCCAATGAGGGCAAGGCCGGTCTGCATGCCATCCCCGGTATTGGACAGATGCAGCATGATCACATGGCCGGACTGTTCCCCTCCGATGGTATACCCGGACCGCAGCATTTCCTCCATGACATAGCGATCCCCTACCCCGGTCTTAACCACCCGGATCCCGTTTTTCTCCATGGCGATGGTCAGTCCCAGGTTGGACATCACCGTAGCGGTAAGGGTGTCCTTGGGCAGCTTCCCCTTTTGCTTTAAGTCGATGGCCAAAATGCCCATGACCACATCCCCGTCCATAAGGTTGCCGGTTTCATCACAGGCGATGAGGCGGTCCGCGTCTCCGTCAAAGGATAGGCCGATGTCAGCCCCCGTATCCTTTACCAGCTGCACCAGGTGTTCCGGGTGAGTGGAACCGCAATGGTCGTTGATATTGGTTCCGTTGGGAGTATTGTGGATCACATGAACGGTGGCCCCCAGGCCCTCAAACAGATCCTTTGCGATGGGGCTGCTGGCTCCGTTGGCGCAATCCAGCGCGATGGTCATGCCGGAAAGGCTCCGTCCGGCATTGGCGGCAAGGAACTCCCGGTATACATCGATGAGGCCGGCGTCCCGTGTACAGGTGCCCACATCGGCGCCGGTGGGGATGTGCTCCACCTGAGCGTCCATGGCCAGCTGAATCTCATCCTCCAGCTCGTCGGGAAGCTTCATGCCGCTGGCGTCAAAAAACTTGATCCCGTTATACTGAACCGGATTATGGGAAGCGGAGATCACCACGCCAGCGTCCATCTGAAGTTTCTGAACCAGATAGGACACCCCGGGGGTAGGGATCACCCCAGCGCAAACCACATCGGCGCCCATGGAGCATAGGCCCGCCACCAGGGCGGATTCCAGCATATCCCCGCTGATGCGGGTATCCCGGCCGATGAGGATCTTAGGCCGACTGTTGTTCTTGGCCAATACCATGGCTCCCGCACGGCCCAGCTTAAAGGCCAAGTCACAGCTCAGTTCGCTGTTGGCGATGCCCCGCACGCCGTCCGTTCCAAATATCCTGACCATCACAAAGTTACCTCCTATGGTTTAATCCAGCAGATAGCGCTCGGCGGAAATAGCCGCCGTGGCCCCATCGGCCGCAGCGGTAATGATCTGCCGCAGGTCCTTCTGGCGGATATCCCCCGCCACAAATACCCCTGGGCTGCTGGTGGAAAGATCCTCCCGGGCGATGACGTAGCCCGCGGGATCCAAATCAATCTGTCCCTTTATCAGCTGGGAGTTGGGGATATGCCCAACCGCCACAAACACTCCCTGACAGGGGATTTCCTCTTCCTGCTTGGTCTCCACGTTTTGAACGGTCATGGATTCCACCTCAAATTTCCCCTTGATCTCCGTGGGCACATAGCCAAGGTGGGCCTCGATGTTTTCCGTGGAAAACAGTCGGTTCCGCAGGGATTTGGCGGCCCGTAGCTCCCCACGGCGATGGATCAGATGGACCTTTTTGCTGGTTCGTGCCAGGAAGAGGGCATCCTCCACGGCGGTATCCCCGCCGCCTACCACGCATACTTCCAAATTTTTAAAGAAGAACCCATCGCAGGTGGCACAGTAGCTGACGCCCATCCCCCGAAGCTGTTCCTCTCCCGGAATGCCCAGTTTGCGAGGGCTGGCGCCACAGGCAATGATCACCGCCCGAGCCTCCAGTACTTCGCCATCCCCTAGAACGACCCGTTTTATCTCGCCGGCAAGGTCCACCTTCTCCGCCTGACTGGAACGGATCTCCCCGCCCAGGTTTTTAACCTGATCCGCCATGGCCTGGCTCAGCTCCGGGCCTCCAATGCCGTTGGGAAATCCCGGAAAGTTCTCCACTGTGCTAGTGGTAGCCATCTGGCCGCCGCTGACGCCCATCTCCAAAACCAAGCAACTAAGCCCGGCCCGGGCGGCATAGATAGCCGCCGTCATGCCGGCGGGGCCGCCGCCAATGACGATGATATCCTTCATGTTTTCACCTCTTTGGTACAGAAAGCGCCGACCGGCTCAAAGCCGGTCATTGCTATCTTTATGACCATATTATACCTCATAGCATGCCCAATGGACAGAAAAAAAGCGGAAGCCAGAAGGACAACAAAAAAAGCAGGCGCAACGCCTGCTTTTTTGCATCCATCTTCGATTACCGCTTGCTGAACTGGGGAGCTCTACGGGCGGCCTTGAGGCCGTACTTCTTCCGCTCCTTCATGCGGGGATCGCGGGTCAAGAAGCCAGCCTTTTTAAGGGCGGGCCGCAGCTCCTCATCCGCCTGAAGCAACGCCCGGCTGATGCCATGACGGATGGCGCCCGCCTGACCGGTGGTGCCGCCGCCGCATACGTTGACAAACACGTCGAACTTATTCTCCAGTCCCACCAGGGCAAGGGGAGAACGAACGGCCATCTTGAGGGTCTCCAGACCGCCAAAATACTCCTCGATATCTCGCTTGTTGATGGTGATCTTGCCATCTCCGGGGAGAAGACGCACGCGGGCTACGCTGCTCTTTCTCCTGCCGGTTCCAATATACTGAACCTTTGCCATTGTCGCGCGCCTCCTTAAATATCCAGCTTCTGGGGCTGCTGGGCCTCGTGCTTGTGCTCGGGGCCGGCATACACCTTCAGCTTCTTCAACATGGACCGTCCCAGGGAGTTCTTGGGCAGCATGCCCTTAACCGCCTTGGTAAAGGCGAACTCCGGCTTGTTGGCCATGAGATCCCGATAGCCCACTTCCTTGAGCCCGCCGGGGTGGCCGGTATGACGGTAGTATTTCTTCTGATCCAGCTTATTGCCGGTAAAAACCAGTTTGTCCACATTGGTCACGATGACGAAATCGCCGCAATCCATATGGGGCGCATAGATGGGCTTATGCTTGCCCTTCAGGATGGCCGCCACCTGGCTTGCCAGCCGGCCAAAGGTCTTGCCTTCGGCATCGATGACATACCATTTGCGTTCAAGGCCCTCAGCCTTGGCCATATATGTCTTCATGGAATGAATTCCTCCCGGCGAAACGCCCTGGATGAGCAGGTCCCTGGCACTTCGCATTCGCTATTATTTTTAGATGCGGTCTCTGCTCCGGGGCTAATGGTGCAAAGGCGCTTGTATATTTTATATAACCCTAGGGCCATCTGTCAAGGGCTGATCTCCGCTTTTCTGGGCATTTCCGGGGATTTTAGGCGGTTTTCCAGCTATTCCACTTCCTGGGGGAGCTCCTCTGGCGGATCCGTATAAAAGACGCGCATCATACAAAGGCCGCCGGGAGGGGCCGTCATGCCACCACGCTTCCGATCCAAACTCTCCAGCATCACCGAAAAGGTATCCTCCCCTAGCTTGCCCCGTCCCATATCCACCAGGGTTCCAGCGATGATCCGCACCATGTTATAGAGAAACCCGCTGCCCACCACGTCCAAGGTGATGAGTCCGTCCACCATACTAACAGCAGCATGATGGATGGTGCGGGTGGTCTCCTCCACATGGCTGCCCGAAGCGGCAAAGGCAGCGAAGTCATGGGTCCCGCGGATGGGCGCCACCGCCCGCTCCATAAGGGATACGTCTAGAGGCGCAAAAGGCACATACCAGCTATACCGTCCCCGCAGCGGGCTGGCAAAGGGATGGTTGTAAATCTGATACCGGTACCATTTGGCTTTGGCGTCAAACCGGGCATGGAACGTCGGCGGCGCCTCCTCGGTCTTCTTCAGCCGAATGTCCTTGGGCAGAAGATAGTTTACGGCATAGGCCAGCTTTTCAGGGGGGATGCGGGTCTCCCCGTCAAAGTGGAACACCTGGCCTCTGGCATGAACCCCGGCATCGGTGCGGCCGGCTCCATGGATGGCGATAGGGCTTCCCAGCAGCTCCGTAAGGGCCTTCTCAATCTCCTCCTGTACCGTGGGCGCGTTCTTCTGCCGCTGCCAGCCACCGTACTCCGTACCGTCGTATTCACAGATTCCCCGGTACCGCATGCTACAGCCCCCAAATGCAGACCGCTGCGATGATGGCCGATAACAGCAGCAACAACAGGTAGTCCGGCAATTTCAGATGGTATTCCTTCATGCTGGTTCGGCCCTCCTTGCCAGCGTAACAGCGGGCCTCCATGGCGGTGGCTAGGTCATCCGCCCGGCGGAAGGCGCCTACAAACAGAGGCACCAAAAGAGGGATCAGCCCCTTGGCCCGCTGGAGGATGCCGCCGGTATCAAAATCGGCTCCTCGGGCGGCCTGGGCCTTCATAATCCGGTCCGCTTCTTCAGCCAAGGTGGGGATGAACCGCAAAGCGATGGTCATCATCATGCTCATCTCGTGAACCGGAAACCGCACCCAGTTAAGGGGCTTTAAAACCCGCTCCAGGCCGTCGGTTAGCTCGATGGGGGTGGTGGTCAGGGTAAGGAGAGAGGTTCCCACCACCAAAAGGATCAGCCGAACCGCCAGACGCACGGCGCTGATGAGTCCTCCCTGGGTAATCCGGATAAACCAAAGGGTAACCAGCACCTCCCCGCTCTGGGTGAACAGGATGTTCAGCAAAAAGGTGAAGGCCACGATGAACAGAATGGGCTTCAGCCCCCGGAGGATCACCCGGAGAGGCAGCCTAGCAAGGATGATCCCCAGAATCAGCAGCCCGGTGATGATTCCGTAGCCGGCGATTCCATGGGCCAGAAAGATCAGGGTCATAAACAGGGCGGTAGCCCCCAACTTGCCCCGAGGGTCCAAACGGTGAATGGGACTTTGGCTGGGGTAATATTGCCCCAGGGTAATATCACCCAACATGGCCGTTTCCTCCCTTCAGAGCAGCGACGATATTTCCGGCCAGCTGCTCTCTGCTCCGGGCATAGGGCACCCGAAGCCCCCGCTCATAAAGGGCCTCCACCAGCCGGTAGCCCATGGGAACATCCAGTCCCATGGCCCGAAGCTCTTCCCCTCTGGAGAAGACCTCCTCGGGCTCCCCCAGCATGGCGGCCCTCCCCCGGTCCATCACCAGAATGCGGTCCGCACACAGGGCTACGTCCTCCATGTTATGGGAGATCATGGCCACCGTAATGCCGCTCTCCCGGTGGAGCCGGCGAATCAGGTCCAGCATGGCGGCCTTGGCCAAGGGGTCCAGGCCGGCAGTTGGCTCATCCAGCACCAGGTATCGAGGTTCCATGGCCAGAATCCCTGCGATGGCCACACGGCGCTTCTGTCCGCCCGACAGGGCAAAGGGAGACTGATCCCCGATTTCCTCCATGGACAGCCCCATCATGGAGAGGGCGTGTTCCGCCCGGCGCTCCTGCTCCTCCTCCGAGAACCCCATATTGCGGGGGCCAAAGCAGACGTCCTTACGGACGGTTTCCTCAAAAAGCTGGTATTCGGGGTACTGGAATACCATTCCTACCTTGGTGCGGACAGCCTTTCGGTCATGGTTTTGATCCAGCACCATGCCGTCCACCGTCACCGTTCCCTCCGAGGCCAGGGTCAATCCGTTCAAATACTGGGCTAGGGTGGATTTCCCGCTGCCGGTATGGCCAATGATCCCCAGGAACTCCCCGTCCTGAAGGGTAAAGGATACGTCCTTTACGGCCTCCACCGCAAAGGGAGTGCCCTTTCCGTAGATATGGCTTAAATGTGCTACTTCAATCGGCATATGGCATCCACCAACCCATCCAAATCCATGCCCATGGGCACGTCCAGCCCTTCCCTCTGCAGCCGGGCGGAAAGATCCATGGCAAAGGGCAGCTCCAGGCCCAGGCCCACCAGAACCTCCACCGGCTGCAAAAAGATCTCTTCCGGCTTCATCAGCATCAGATTTTTTCCCGATTCCATCACCAGCACCCGATCGGCCATCATGGCCTCCTCCATGGAGTGAGTGATGTGGATCACCGTAATACCGCGCTCCCGGTTCAGCATCTCCATGATGGCGGTGATGTCCTCCCGGCCTTTGGGATCCAGCATGGAGGTGGATTCATCGAATACGATGATGGCCGGCTCCATGGCCAAAATCCCTGCAATGGCCACCCGCTGCTTCTGACCGCCCGACAACATGTGGGGAGCCCGGCGGCGGTATTCCCACATGCCTACTGCGCGAAGGGCCTCCTGGACCCGCTGACGGATTTCCGCCGGCGCGGTGCCCAGATTCTCCGGCCCAAAGGCTACATCCTCCTCCACGATGCTGGCCACAATCTGGTTATCGGGATTTTGAAACACCATACCCACCTGGCGGCGGATATCCCGCATCCTGCCCTCCTCCCGGGTGGACAGGCCAAAGACGCGGACCTCCCCCTCGTCCGGCAGGAGGAGCCCGTTGATGAGCTTGGCCAGGGTGGACTTCCCACTGCCGTTTTTACCCACCACCGCCAGATATTCGCCTTTTGTGATCTCAAGGCTTACCTGGTTTACCGCTGGAGCGCCGTCCTCATAGGCGTAGGTAACCCCGGTTAGCTGAATCGCTGGATTCTCCATCTCATATCCTCGCAAACCATAGAAATACAGAAAAGGGAAGGCATTGCGCCTCCCCTTTTATCCCGTCACCGACTGTTATAGAAGCTCCAGGATCGCCATGGGAGCGGCATCGCCCCGGCGAGCGCCGGTCTTGATGATCCGGGTATAGCCGCCGCCCTGGCCCAGATCCTGAGCCCGCTTGGCGTATTTGGGACCATAATCCCGCATCAGCTTCTCCACCACAGGATGGTTCACATCCTTGGTGCGCGCCTTATAATCGCTTTTGCTCTCCTTGGCGCCCTTGGGCTCCTTCACATCGTAAAGGTAAGCCATCATGGCGCGGCGGGCGGCCAGCTTGCTGGGCGCGTCGTTGGTATAGGTGGTGCCGTTTTTGGTCACGGTCACCGTGTTGTCATATTCCCTCACAGCCAGGGTGATCAGCTTCTCCGCGATGGAACGAACCTCCTTGGCCCTGGTCTCGGTGGTCTCAATGCGGCCGTTCCAAATAAGGGCGGTGGTCAGCGTCCGAAGTATCGCTTTTCTCTGATCAGAAGGCCTGCCGAGTTTGCGGTATGCCATTGTAGCAATCCTCCTCTTTATTCATCAGTGGTACGCAGGGACAGGCCAACCTCTGCCAGCTTCTGCTGAACTTCCTCGAGGGACTTTCTTCCCAGGTTGCGCACTTTCATCATGTCTTCTTCCGTCATCTTGGTGAGCTCTTCCACCGTGTTGATGCCGGCCCGCTTGAGGCAGTTATAGCTGCGGACCGAGAGATCCAGGTCGTCGATGCTCTTCTCCAGGATGCCGTCGTTTTTGTCATCCTCTTTTTGCACCATGATCTCCACGCCGGAGACGCTGTCCGCCAGGCCAATGAAGAGCATCAGATGTTCGCTGATGATCTTGGCGCCCAAAGAAACGGCTTCGTCGGGCTTGATGGTGCCGTTGGTCCACACCTCAAGGGTCAGCTTATCGTAATCGGTCACCTGGCCCACACGGGTGTTTTCCACCGTGAAGTTGACTTTTTTGATGGGCGTAAAGATGGAATCCATGGGGATCACACCGATGGGGGTTCCGGGCTTCTTGTTCTTATCGGAGAACACATAGCCCCGCCCCTTTTCCAGGGTGATCTCCATCTCCAGAGCTGCGTCGCCATTCAGGGTGGCGATGTGCAGATCGGGATTGACGATCTCCACCTCGCTGTCACCGATGATGTCGGCCGCGGTTACCTCACAGGGGCCCTGGGCGTTGATGCGCACCACCTTGGGCAGATCGGTATGCAACACCGCATATAGCCCTTTGAGGTTCAGGACAATATCGGTCACATCCTCCTTTACCCCGGGAATGGTGGCGAACTCATGCAATACGCCTTCTATCTTGATGCTGGTCACGGCCACGCCGGGCAGGCTGTTTAGCAGCACCCGCCGCATGGCGTTCCCAAGAGTTGTTCCGAATCCCCGTTCCAAAGGCTCTACTACAAATTTACCGTATCCATCGGATATGTCCACGCACTCAATGTTGGGCTTTTCGATTTCGATCAACGGGGTCCCTCCTTCCAAAGGTATCTTCTATCCATTATTACCTAGAATACAACTCTACAATCTGATGCTCCTCAATGGTCAGGTCGATGTCATCCCGCTGCGGCAGGGCAATGACGCTTCCCTTGAGGTTCTCGGCATCCAAGGTAAGCCATTTAGGAAGGTTGCGGACGCCCTCTTCCCGGATGGATTTGAAGTACTCGCTCTTGGCGGTGCGCTCCTTCACGGAGATCACGTCGCCGGTGTTGACAATATAGGAGGGGATATCCACCTTCTTGCCGTTCACGGTGATATGGCCGTGGTTGATCATCTGGCGAGCATGGGCGCGGGATTCGCCGAAGCCCAGGCGGTACACCACATTATCCAGACGGCGCTCCAGAAGGGACAGAAGGTTCTCACCGGTGATGCCCTTCATGGTAACGGCCTTCTCAAAATAGCTGGCAAACTGGCTCTCCAGCACGCCATAGGCACGGCGGGTCTTCTGCTTTTCACGCAACTGAATGCCGTACTGGCTCACTTTCTTCCGGCTCTGACCATGCTGGCCGGGAGGGGTGGGACGCTTGGCCACGGAGCATTTGGGGCCGTAGCACCGGTCTCCTTTCAAAAACAGTTTCTGGCCTTCCCGGCGGCAAAGCCGGCAGACCGAATCGGTATATCTAGCCATTGGATGGATTCCTCCTTATACTCGACGGCGCTTCGGCGGACGGCAGCCGTTGTGGGGGATGGGGGTTACGTCCTTGATCATGGTAACCTCCAGGCCCGCGGCCTGCAGAGCGCGAATCGCGGCTTCCCGGCTGGCGCCTACGCCTCTTACATAGACCTCAACCGATTTCAGACCATGCTCCTTGGCGGCCTTGGCGGCGGTCTCAGCCGCTACCTGAGCAGCGAAAGGCGTGCTCTTCCGGGAACCTCTGAAGCCCATGCCGCCGGCGCTGGCCCAAGAGATGGCATTGCCGGAGGTATCGGTCATGGTCACGATGGTGTTGTTGAAGGAGGAATGGATATGAACCTGTCCCTTCTCAATATTCTTACGGTCACGACGCTTTCTGGTGGTGCGCCGTTTTGCTTTGGGTGCAGCCATGGATCATTCCCTCCTTATTTCTTCCTGCCGCTGACGGTCTTCTTGGGACCTTTGCGGGTACGGGCGTTCTGTTTGGTGCTCTGACCGCGTACCGGCAGACCACGGCGATGCCGGACGCCTCGATAGCATCCGATCTCGATGAGGCGTTTGATGTTCAGCTGAACCTCACGGCGAAGGTCGCCCTCCACGTTCAAGTTTTTATCGATGTAATCACGAAGCTTGCCCACCTCATCCTCGGTGAGATCGCGAACCCGGGTATCGGGGTTCACGCCGGTGGCAGCCAAAATGGTATTGGCAGTTGCACGGCCAATGCCATAGATATAGGTGAGCCCAATTTCGACTCGCTTTTCCCTAGGCAGGTCAATTCCTGCGATACGTGCCATTGGTTAATGAACACCTCCTGATATATTGGCGAAAAGATCTATGTAAGGCATGGGGAAGGACCCACCAAGTGGGGCCTTTACAGCCGCTCCCCACGACGTATTCTTTAGCCTTGCTTCTGCTTGTGCTTGGGGTTGGAACAGATGACCATCACCTTGCCATGGCGGCGGATGATCTTGCACTTCTCACACATCGGTTTAACCGAAGGTCTGACTTTCATGGTATTTCTCCTCCTAACGTATCAGCCTCTGCCCTTGCCCCGCCAGGTAATGCGCCCGCGAGTCAAGTCATAAGGCGAAAGCTCGATGGTTACCTTGTCGCCCGGCAAAATACGGATATAGTTCATTCTGAGTTTTCCCGAAACATGCGCCAACACCTTGTGGCCGTTGGGCAGCTCCACTTCAAACATACAGTTTGGAAACGCATCCGTAACCTTACCTTCGACTTCGATGACATCTTGTTTTGACAAGTTAACCCTCCTTATTCGCCGGTTTGGTGTCTTTGCCAAAGCCCGCCGCCGCAAGCGCTTTCCGCACCTCGGCATCCATGATCGTCTCATGGTCCCGGAGCTTTTGGACCAATCTATCAAGCCTGCAACCCGTAGGCTCAATATGCATGAGTTTTTTCTTCTTGGGGGACGCCACTTTTCTGAGGGCGCCGTCTACCAGGTAGACATAATTGCCACCATCATAAGAGTATACCACAAGGAACCTGTCCTTGTCTCGCCCCGATTTGCTTTTTACCACGCGTCCTATTTCCACCGGTGCCTGCAAAATTCCGCCCCTCCTAATCGCACTTGGTCAAGATGAGCGGCGCGCCCTCTGTGATGGCCACGGTATGCTCATAATGAGCGGACAATCGTCCGTCGGCCGATACAATTGTCCAATCATTATCCAGTACATAAACCCGGTGGGTTCCAGCGTTGACCATGGGCTCAATGGCAATGGTCATGCCGGGCCGCAGCACGTCGCCGGTGTGCTTCCGGCCGTAGTTGGGCACCGCGGGATCCTCGTGGAGCTTCCGACCGATGCCGTGGCCCGTCAGGGCCCGAACCACCGAATAGCCGTGGTCCTCCACATATTCCTGGATGGCGTGGCCAATATCCCCAATCTTATTGCCCGGGACGCACAGCTCCAGGCCTACAAAGAAGGATTCCCGGGTAGCGGCGATAAGATCCTCCGCCTCCGGATTGGCCTTCCCCACCACGAAGGAGTCGGCAGTGTCGCCGTGGAATCCTCCCAGGTAGGTGCCGATGTCGATACTCACTAGATCGCCGTCCATGAGCACCCGGTCCCCCGGGATCCCATGAACCACTTCTTCATTGACGCTGATGCAGATATTGGCGGGGTATCCATTGTACCCAAGAAAGGATGGTTCCGCGCCGCCCTTTTTGATGATCTTTCGGGCGTATAGATCCAATTCCCGGGTGGTCATCCCCACTTTGGCATAGGCCTTGACCGCCTCCCGGACTTCCCCGGCTAGGCGGCCCGCCCTCTGCATCGCAGCGATATTCTCGGGTGATTTTAGCTTAATCATTTGGCGTTGTCAATGATGCGGCAAATCTCCTCAAAAACCGCCTCGATGCCGCCATTGCCCTTCACTTCGCCCAGCAGCCCCTTCTTGCGGTAGTATTCCACCAAGGGGCTGGTCTGCTGGTGATAGACCGCCAGGCGGTTCCGCACCGTCTCGGCGTTGTCATCCGCCCGCTGGATCAGCTCGCCACCGCAAACGCTGCATGCGGACGCGTCCCCGATGGCGCTTACATGGAAGGTGGCGCCGCACTGCTTGCAGACCCGGCGCCCCGAAAGCCGCTCTACGATCTCCTCGTCCTTCACATCGATGTTGATCACCAGATCCACCGACACCTTTTCATCCAGGGCGATGGCCTGAGCGATGGTCCGGGGGAAGCCATCAAACAGCCATCCCTTCTCGCAATCGGGCTGGGCGATCCGGTTCACCGCGATACCGATGACCACGTCGTCGGGTACCAAATCGCCGGCGTCCATATACCGTTTCGCGGCAAGGCCCAGCTCGGTACCCTGCTTGATCTCGTTCCGCAGAATATCGCCGGTGGAGATATGGGGAATCCCATAGCGCTCACAGATCCCAACCGCCTGGGTGCCTTTCCCAGCACCAGGAGGTCCTAGTAAAATCAAATTCATGGCCAATCCCCCTTATTTCAGGAAGCCCTTATAGTGGCGCACCAACAGAAGGGTCTCCAGCTGTTTGGTGGTCTCCAGGGCCACACTCACCGAGATCAGGACACCGGTGGCCTGCATGGCCATCTGGAATCCCATCAAGGATACGATCATGGTCGGTACCGTGGCCAGGATGGCCAGGAAGATACCGCCGAAACAAGTCAGCCGGGAGGATATCCTGGCAAGATAGTCGCTGGTGGGCCGGCCCGGCCGGATGCCGGGGATAAACCCGCCGTTCTGCTGCAGATTCTTGCTGATCTCAATGGGGTTAAAGGAGATGGACATGTAGAAGAAGCTAAACGCAAAGATCAACAGTCCATACAGGAGGGAATAGGGAATCCCACCGGAATACATAAACCCTTGATACCAGATGGTGAACCCCGACTGAGGCCAGAACTGGGAGATCATCAGGGGGAACTGCAGCAGGGTCATGGCGAAGATGATGGGCAACACCCCGGAAGCGTTGAGCTTCATGGGGATGTGGGTGGATTGTCCACCGTACATCTTCCGCCCTACCACCCGCTTTGCATACTGGACGGTGATTCTGCGCTCGGCGTTGTCAATGCAGACCACGCCGGCCACGATGCCCACGGAAATCACCAGGATGGGCAGCAGAACCCATGCGTTCTGGGTTCCGTTAAAGATATTGGTAAAGAGCTCCACCACATAGAGGGGCAGACGGGACACAATGCCCACAAAAATGATCAGGCTCATGCCATTGCCAATGCCCTTTTCCGTGATCTTCTCCGCCATCCACATCACAACGGCCGAACCGGCCGCCAGCTGAATGCCGATGGTGATGTAGGAAAAGACGCTGGTGGATAGCAGGGCGCCCCGCAGACCCATCATGATGCCGATGGATTCCACAAAGGCCAGAATGATGGATACATACCGGGTGATCCGCTGGATCTTCTCCTTGCCCTCTTCCCCACCTTCCTTGGCCATCCGCTCCAAAGCGGGGATGGCAAAGGTCAGGAGGTTCATCACGATGGACGCCGTGATATACGGGGAAATGCCCAGTGCAAAGATGGTGAACTGGGCAAAGGATCCGCCGGTCATGAGGTTCAAAAATCCAAAGATCTCATACTGCTCCACCTGCTGGGCAATGTAAGAGGCGTTCACACCGGCAACCGGTATGAAGTCCGCGCCCACTCGGAACAGAAAGAGGATCAGCAAGGTGTACAGGATCTTCTGCCGAATATCCGGCGTACGCCAAGCATTTTTAAGGGTCTCAAGCATTATGCCTTCACCTCAACGCTCCCACCCGCGGCTTCAATTTTTTCCTTGGCGGCCGCAGATACTTTTTCAGCCGAAACCGTCAACTTTTTGGTGATCTCGCCACGGCCCAAAATCTTCAGGCCATCGCCGATCTTTTTGATCATGCCAAGCTCCTTCAGGCTCTCAGCGCTGACCAGGGTGCCCTCAGGAAGACGCTCCAAATCGCCCACGTTGACGATAGCGTATTCCTTGGCGAAGATATTGACAAACCCGCGCTTGGGCAACCGGCGGGTCAGGGGCATCTGGCCGCCCTCAAACCCAGGACGGACGCCGCCGCCACTGCGGGCCCACTGGCCCTTATGGCCCCGGGTAGAGGTCTTGCCGTGGCCGCTGCCGATTCCTCTGCCGATGCGCTTCGTGCCGCGTTTGGCGCCTTCAGGCGGCTTAATCTCATGAAGATTCATCGCAATACCCTCCTTTATTCGTTGATCTCTTCCACGGATACCAGATGACGAACCACATGGATCATCCCCCTGATGGCCGGGGTATCGTTGTGAATGGCGCAGGAGTTGATCTTCTTCAGCCCCAGGGACTCCACATTTCTCCGCATGGATTCCGTTCCGCCAATCAGGCTTTTCTTCAGCGTTACTTTAATCTTAGACATAGCGGCACCCTCCTATTAGCCCATGATCTCCGCCACGGACTTGCCACGCAGCCGGGCGACCATCTCGGCGCTCCGCAGGGAGGTTAGGCCCTGTAAGGTGGCTTTTGCACAGTTGGCGGGATTGTTGGAACCATAGCTCTTGGTGCGGACGTCCTTCACGCCGGCCATCTCCAGTACCGCGCGGACAGGGCCGCCAGCGATCACGCCGGTACCCTCTTCAGCGGGAAGGAGCAGAACCAGGCCTTTGCCGAACCGACCCTTGACCTCGTGAGGAATGGTGGTCCCCACGATGGGGATCTTCACCAGGTTGCGCTTGGCGTCCTCGGTGGCCTTGCGGATGGCCTCGGGGATCTCGGCGGCTTTGCCATGGCCGATGCCCACGATGCCGTTCTCATCCCCCACCACCATCAAAGCGGTGAAGCGGAAGTTCCGGCCGCCCTTTACAACCTTGGCTACCCGGTTTACGGCAACCAGTTTTTCTTTTAAATCCAAGCTAGAAGCATCAATGCGCACTTCAAGTACCTCCTAAAATTCCAGTCCGGCTTCGCGGGCGCCTTCGGCCACCTGGGCTACACGCCCGGTGTACAGGTACCCTCCCCGGTCAAAGACAACGGTCTTGATGCCTTTTTCAAGGGCGCGCTTGCCGGCCTCCAGGCCAACGATCTTGGCAGCAGCTTTCTTGTCGCAATCGCTGAGCTTGGCCTTCACTTCTGCGTCCAGGGTGGAGGCGGAAGCCAGGGTGTTGCCGCAGGTATCGTCGATGAACTGCACATAGATGTGGTTGGTGCTGCGATAGACGTTCAACCGGGGCTTCTCAGCGGTTCCGAAGATGTTCTTCCGGGTCCGCCGATGCCGATTTTTGCGTATTGCGTTCTTATCCGCTTTCTTAATCATGGCTAACCCTCCTTACTTGCCCGCCTTGCCCACCTTGCGGCGGACGTACTCGCCCTCGTACCGGATTCCCTTGCCCTTGTAGGGCTCGGGCTTCCGCACGGAGCGGATTTTTGCGGCGGTCTCTCCCACAACCTGCTTGTCGATTCCCTTGACGAGAATCTTGGTGGGAGCCGGAACCTCAAAGGTGATGCCGGGGAACTCCTCAATCTCTACGGGATGGGAGTAGCCCATGTTCAGCACCAGCTTGTTGCCCTGTTTCTGAGCCCGGTAACCAACGCCGACCACCTCGAGAGCCTTGGTGTAGCCCTCGGATACCCCGATCACCATGTTGCTGATCAAGGTGCGGTACAGGCCGTGCAGCGCCCGGTACTCCTTCTCATCGGAAGGACGCTCCACCGTCACGGTGCTTCCTTCCACCGAGACCTTGATCTCGGGATTTACTTTAAGGGAAAGCTCTCCCTTAGAACCCTTTACCGCCACAGTATTGGCATCGTCCACGGTAATGGAGACGCCGCTCGGCAGGTCGATGGGTTTTTTGCCTATACGAGACATCGTTTCTACACCTCCATAAGCCACGCCTTACCAGACGTAGGCCAATACCTCTCCGCCAATATTGTTTTGCCGGGCCTTCTTATCGGTCATCACGCCCTGGCTGGTGCTAAGGATCGCAATCCCCAGCCCGCCCAGTACGCGGGGAACCTCGTCCTTCCGGGCGTACACCCTAAGGCCAGGCTTGCTGATCCGCCGCAGGCCAGCGATGACGCCGGTACGGTCGGGGCCGTACTTCAGGCCGATCTTGATGATGCCCTGGGGAGCCACGTCCTCCACCTCAAAGCTCTTGATATATCCTTCCTCAAGCAGTATCTCTGCAATGGCCTTCTTCATGTTGCTCGCCGGCACCTCAACGGTGTCGTGCTTTGCGACCAAGGCATTGCGGATACGGGTGAGCATATCTGCAATGGGATCCGTTACGATCATGGGAACTCCTCCTTCTCTTTACCAGCTGGCCTTGCGCACGCCGGGAATCTGGCCCTTATAGGCAAGCTCTCTGAAGCAGATACGGCAGATGCCGTACTTACGCAACACCGAGTGAGGCCTTCCACAGATGCGGCACCGGGTATAAGCCCGGGTGGAGTACTTAGGCGCTCTCTGCTGTTTATTGATCATGCTTTTTTTAGCCAAAGTGGGTATCCTCCTTACTGGTTCTGGGCGAAGGGCATGCCAAAGTGCGATAGCAGCGCTCTGGCCTCCTCGTCGGTGTGAGCGGTGGTGACAAACACCACATCCAGGCCCCGGACCTTGTCGACCTTGTCATAGTCGATCTCCGGGAAGATCAGCTGCTCACGGATGCCCAGGGCATAGTTGCCCCTGCCGTCGAAGGACCGATCCGAAACGCCGCGGAAGTCACGGACCCGGGGAAGGGCAATGTTCAAAAGCCGATCCATGAACTCGTACATCCGAGCGCCCCTGAGGGTCACCTTAGCGCCAACGTTCATACCTTCCCGCACCCGGAAGTTCGCCACGCTCTTCTTGGCCTTGGTCACCAGGGCCTTCTGGCCGCAGATGGTCTCCAGGTCCCGCACGGCGGCCTCCAGGCCTTTGGCGTTATCCTTCACATCGCCCAGGCCCATGTTGAGGACGATCTTCTCCATCTTGGGCACCTGGTTGACGTTCTTGTATCCAAATTCTTTTTCCAGAGCGGGAATGATCTCCTGCTCATACCGCACCCGCAGACGGGGCTTTACAGTTTCCGCCATCGATGGTTTCCTCCTTAGTCGATCTGGGCGTTGCACTTCTTGCACACGCGGACTTTCTTCCCATCGGGAAGGATCCGGTAAGAAATGCGGGTGGCCTTATCGCATTTGGGGCAAAGGAGCATAACCTTGCTGGCATACATGGGGGCTTCGCTCTTGATGATGCCGCCCACATCGCCCTGGCGACGGGGTTTGGTGTGCCGGGTGGCAATGTTCACGCCTTCCACCACAACCTTGCCCTCCTGGGGCATTGCACGGAGCACCTTACCCTTCTTTCCCTGGTAGACGCCGGAAATGACGACTACCGTATCGTCCTTCTTCACATGGAGTTTATTCATCTCGCGCACCTCCTAAAGGACTTCGGGGGCCAGGGAAACGATCCGCATGTAATCCTTTTCCCGCAGTTCCCGCGCCACAGGCCCGAAAATACGGGTTCCCCTGGGCTGCTTCTGGTCGTTGATGATGACGGCAGCATTGTCGTCAAACTTGATGTAAGAGCCGTCCGCCCGCTGTACGCCATAGGTGCTGCGCACAATAACCGCACGGACAACATCCTTCTTCTTCACGGCGCCGCCGGGGGTGGCGCTCTTCACGGACGCGACGATCACGTCCCCAATATTGCCGGTTTTGCGCTTGCTTCCGCCCAAAACCTTGATGCACATTATCTCTTTGGCACCGGAATTATCGGCAACCTTCAACCTGGTTTGTGGTTGAATCATGGCATTGGCCTCCTCTCAGATATTGAAGGCTTACTTTGCCTTCTCGATGATCTCGACCAAACGCCACCGCTTATCTTTGCTAAGGGGACGGGTCTCCATAACCCGAACGGTATCGCCGATACCGCAGGAGTTCTCTTCGTCGTGGGCTTTCAGCTTCGTGGTCTTGTTGATGGTCTTCTTATACAGGGGATGGGTTACCTTGGTTTTCATTTCCACCACGATGGTCTTATCCATCTTATCGGAAACGACCACGCCGACTCTGGTCTTACGATTGCCTCTATTATCAGACATTGGTCATACCTCCTTATTTCGCGGCAGAAAGCTCGCGCTCCCGCAGGATGGTCTTCACCCGTGCGATATCGCGCTTGGTGCTCTTGATGACGATCGGGTTGGATAACTGGCCGGTGGCATGCTGGAACCGGAGGTTGAAGAGTTCGGTCTTCAGCTCGGTCTCCTGCTGCAAGAGCTCCTGGGTCGACATTTCATGGAATTTCTTTGCCTTCATTATCCTTCACCACCCACTGCGAATTCTTCGCCTTTTTTCACGAATTTGCACCTGCAAGGCAGTTTATGCATGGCGAGGCGCAGGGCCTCACGTGCGGTCTCCTCCGGCACGCCGGCGATCTCAAAGAGCACCTTGCCGGGCCGGACCACAGCCACCCAGTACTCCGGGCTGCCCTTGCCGCTTCCCATCCGGGTCTCAGCGGGCTTCTCGGTGACGGGCTTGTGGGGGAATATCTTAATCCATACCTGGCCGCCACGGCGGGTGTACCGGGTCATGGCGATACGGGCTGCCTCAATCTGATTGCTGGTGATCCAGCAGGGATCCAGCGCTACCAGGCCATAATCGCCGTAGGCCACGGTGATGCCCCGGGACTCGGTGCCCTTCATACGGCCGCGGTGAACCCTTCTCCGTTTGACGCGTTTTGGCATTAACATCTTATCTTCTGCCTCCTTCCGGAGCTTGACGCCGCTGGTTGCGGCCCGAATTGGGGGCTTTGACAGCAGGTCTGATCAAATTCTTTCCAAGTACCTCGCCCTTGTAGATCCATACCTTGACGCCGATGCGGCCATAGGTGGTATGGGCCTCAGCGAAGCCGTAATCGATGTCGGCCCGCAGGGTCTGCAGGGGAATGCTGCCCTCATGGTAGCTCTCCACCCGGGCGATCTCCGCGCCGCCCAGACGGCCGCCGCAGGTGATCTTTACGCCTTTGGCGCCGGCCTTCATGGCCCGGCCGATGGACTGCTTCATAGCCCGGCGGAAAGAAATCCGCCGCTCCAGCTGGCTGGCCACGTTCTCCGCCACAAGCTGGGCGTCGGTCTCGGAATGCTTCACCTCGATGATGTTCACATTCACAGCCTTACCGGTGAGCTTCGCGAGATCGGCCTTTACGGCCTCCACCCCGGTGCCGCCCCGGCCGATGACGATGCCGGGCTTGGCAGTGTGGATATTCACGCTGATCTTGTTGACCGCCCGCTCGATCTCGATGCGGGCGATGCCGGCAGCGTAGAGCTTCTTCTTCAGGAACTTGCGGATTTCATTATCCTCAATGAGGAAATCGGCGAAGTCCTTTTTGGAGGCGAACCAACGGGTATCCCAGTCCTTGATTACGCCGACCCGAAAACCGTGGGGATTGACTTTCTGTCCCATATTATACCTCCTACCTTACCTGATCCAGGATAACCGTGATGTGGCTGGTGCGCTTCAGGATCTGATACGCTCTTCCCTGGGCGCGGGGCTGATACCGTTTGAGGGTAGGTCCCTGGTCAGCATAGATCTCGGCGATGTAAAGGGAATCCCGGGGGATATCCATGTTATTCTCGGCATTGGCGGCTGCGCTCTTCACAAGCTTGCCGACCACCTCGCTGGCACCCCGGGGGGAATAGGTGAGGATGGCCTCAGCCTCGGCCACGGACTTGCCGCGAACCATATCGATGACGCTCTTCACCTTGCGGGGACTGATGCGCACATACCGGGCCACGGCATGGGGCCGGGTCTCCCGGTTGGCCTTTCTGGCTTTTGCCTTTTGATCTTGTCTGGTAGCCATAATCTACTGGTCCTCCTTACCTGGACGAAGAGGACTTCTCGCTGCCGGCATGGCCGCGGTAGGTCCGGGTGGGCGCAAACTCGCCGAGCTTATGTCCAACCATGTCTTCGATGATATATACGGGCACGTGTTTCCGGCCATCGTGAACGGCGATGGTGTGACCCACCATGTCGGGGAAAATGGTGGAAGCACGGGACCAGGTTTTCAACACTTTTTTCTCGTTGGCTTCATTCATGGCACGGATTTTGCCCAACAAGCGCTCGCTGACATAGGGTCCTTTTTTAACAGAACGTGACATATCAGTAAAGCCTCCTTCTTACTTGGCGCCGCGGCGACGGACGATGTACTTATCCGAGGGCGCGTTCTTCTTCCGGGTCTTGTGGCCCAAAGCGGGCTTGCCCCAGGGGGTAACAGGACCGGGACGGCCGATGGGGCTCTTGCCCTCGCCGCCGCCGTGGGGATGGTCGTTGGGGTTCATGACGGAACCGCGGACCGTGGGCCGGATGCCCAGATGGCGCTTGCGGCCGGCTTTTCCCAAAGACACGTTCTCGTGGTCCTCATTGCTGACCTGGCCGATGGTGGCCCGGGCGTTCATGGGAACCATCCGAACCTCGCCGCTGGGCAGACGAACCTGGGCGTATTTGCCCTCCTTGGCCATCAGCTGGGCGCTGTTGCCGGCGCTCCGGCAGAGCTGGCCGCCCTTGCCGGCCTGGATCTCAATGTTGTGGATGATGGTGCCCAGGGGGATATTGATGATGGGCAGGCAGTTGCCCGGCATGATGT
Source organism: Christensenella sp. MSJ-20 (assembly GCF_044357945.1). NCBI lineage: Bacteria > Bacillati > Bacillota > Clostridia > Christensenellales > Christensenellaceae > Christensenella > Christensenella sp. MSJ-20. The sequence continues at coordinate 1,673,720 of NZ_CP076563.1, read as the reverse complement.
CGGCGGTCTCGCCGCTCATAACGGTGTCGCCCACCTTCAGCCCCAGGGGCGCGATGATGTACCGCTTCTCGCCATCGGCGTAATGCAGAAGAGCGATAAACGCGGACCGGTTGGGATCGTACTCAATGGTCGCGACCTTGGCGGGGATGCCGTCCTTATTCCGCTTAAAGTCGATGATCCGATACTTCCGCTTGGCTCCGCCGCCCCGGTGCCGGATGGTGATCCTTCCCTGGGCGTTGCGGCCGGCCTTATGCCGAAGGTCGGTAGTTAGGGACTTCTCGGGTTCGTTGGTGGTGATCACGGAGTAATCCGTGACGGTCATGAACCTTCTTGCCGGAGAAGTCGGCTTATATTTGATGATAGCCATATCCGTTTCCTCCCAAATTCTTTGCTGTTACTGCGCCATACCCTCGAAGAATTCGATGGTCTTGCTGTCGGGGGTGAGCTGCACATAGGCCTTTTTGGTGGCAGACCTGCGGCCGATAAACCGGCCCTGGCGCTTCAGCTTGCCCTGCTTGTTCATGATGTTGACCTTCTCCACCTTCACGCCGAAGGCAGCCTCCACGGCCTGCTTCACTTCGGTTTTGTTGGCGTCAGGGTGAACCAGGAAGGCATAACGTTTATCCGCCAAGCCGTCGTAGGACTTCTCGGTCATGACGGGCTTCAGGATGATATCATAGGGGCTCTTCACTTGGAGTACACCTCCGTTACCTTGTTGACGGCGTCTTGGGTGATGACCAAGCGCCGGGCATTGACGATGTCATATACGTTGAGGGTGCCGCAAAGGGTGGTCTTCACGCTGGGAATGTTCCGGGCGGAAAGCTCCACGTTGGCGTCGGGGCCGGGCAGCACCAGAAGGGACTTCTCCGCCACCTTCAGGGCATCCAGCACAGCCACCATATCCTTGGTACGGGGCTTTTCAAAGGAAAGGCTCTCCAGCACGATGAGCTCTCCATTCTGCACCTTGGCGGACAGGGCGCTCAACATAGCCAGCCGCCGGACCTTCTTGTTCACGTCCTGACGGTAGCTCCGGGGTTTGGGAGCAAATACCACGCCGCCATGCCTCCACTGGGGAGAGCGGGTGCTGCCCTGGCGGGCACGGCCAGTGCCCTTCTGCCTCCAGGGCTTGATGCCGCCGCCGGAGACCTCAGCCCGGGTCAGAGCGCTCTGGGTGCCCTGGCGCCGGTTGGCCAGCTGGGCAACGACTACCTGGTGAATGGCCGATTCGTTGGGCTCAACGCCAAACACGGCGTCGTTCAGCTCCATTTCCCCGGCCACGGTGCCGTCCATTTTATATACTGCAACCTTTGGCATAGGTCATATCCTCCTTACGATCAGTTTTTGGCGGCGTCGAGGATCGATACGACAGCGCCGTTGGGTCCGGGAACGGAGCCCTTTACCAGGATGACGTTCTTGTCAACGTCCACATCCACTACGGTCAGGTTCTGGGTGGTAATCCGCACGCTGCCCATGTGTCCGGGAAGCTTCTTGGATTTAAACACCTTGCTGGGATCGCTGTTGGCGCTCATGCTGCCGGGGGCGCGGTGGAATCCGCTGCCGTGGGTCATCCGGCCACGGGAAGCGCCGTGCCGCTTGATGTTGCCGGCAAAGCCCTTGCCCTTGCTGATACCGGTCACGTCCACCACATCGCCCTTGGCGAATACATCGGCCTTCAGTTCCTGGCCCAGCTCTAGGCTGGCGCAATCGTCCAGCTTAAACTCCTTTACCTTCCGAAGAAGGCCAACGCCGGCCTTGTTCAGATGGCCGCGCATGGGCTTGTTGACCAGCTTTTCACGGGTAGCGCCAAACCCAAGCTGCACGGCCTCATAGCCGTCTTTCTCCAGGGTCTTCTTCTGCACCACGTAGCAGGGGCCGGCCTCCAGCACGGTCACGGGGACCACGGTGCCGTCATCTGCAAATACACGGGTCATACCCAGCTTTTTTGCCATAATCGCTTTCTTCATGTCAAATCACCTCTTTGGCCCGTATTAAAGCTTGATCTCGATATCAACACCGGCGGGCAGATCCAGCCTCATCAGAGCATCCACGGTCTTGCTGGTGGGCTCCAAAATATCGATGATGCGTTTGTGGGTCTTGATCTCAAACTGCTCCCGGGAATCCTTATACTTGTGGGGGGAACGCAGAATGGTGACGATCTCCTTCTGAGTGGGAAGGGGAATGGGGCCAGAAATCTGAGCGCCGCTCCTCTTGGCGGTGTCCACAATGCGTTCCGCCGACTGGTCGATGAGATTGTGGTCATAAGCCTTCAATTTGATTCTGATCTTCTGACTCGGCATATTTTTACCTCCTTGTATGCGTGGTTCCCAAGTACACTGTGCCGGGTGTGCCGTAATTTAATTTTTTACGGCGGGAACCCGCCGCCCGATTTTCGGACTGGTCCGCGAGAATTACCCGGCTTGCCGAGGCCGGCAACCTCCCGCTTCAACCCTAAGCGCACATGGCGCAGCAATAATAGATTATAATGATACAAGCCCCTTCTGTAAAGGGGTTGTTGTCAATTTTCTCGCATTTCTTTCAAAAAAAGATTTGGCCATGGCGTCAAGCCATGGCCAAATCACCATCGTTTGCTTACTCGATAACGCCGGTGACAACGCCAGAGGCTACCGTACGGCCACCCTCACGGATTGCAAACCGCAACCCTTCCTCCAACGCGATGGGCGTGATCAGCGTGATCTCCATGTCGATGTTGTCGCCCGGCATCACCATCTCCACGCCCTCCGGCAGCTTGATCACTCCCGTTACGTCCGTGGTCCGGAAGTAAAACTGCGGACGGTATCCGTTGAAGAACGGCGTATGACGGCCGCCCTCTTCCTTGGTCAGCACGTATACCTGACCATTAAAATGGGTGTGGGGATGAATCGTCCCCGGCTTCGCCAGCACCTGCCCGCGCTCGATCTCCGTACGCTGCACGCCCCGCAGCAGTACCCCGATGTTGTCGCCCGCCATGGCCTGGTCTAACAGCTTCCGGAACATCTCTACTCCCGTTACCACCGTGCTCCGGGTCTCCCGCAGACCTACGATCTCCACCGTATCCTGGATCTTTACCGTTCCGCGCTCCACACGCCCCGTCGCTACCGTACCGCGGCCCGTGATGCTGAATACATCCTCTACCGGCATCAGGAACGGCAGATCGCTGGCACGCTCCGGCGTGGGAATGTAGCTGTCCACCGCATCCATCAGCTCAAAGATGGGTTTGCACCAGGGATCGCTGCTTACGTCTGCGTCGCTCTGCGCCGCCTCCAGCGCCTTCAGCGCGCTTCCACGGATCACCGGAATATCGTCCCCGGGAAACTCGTAGGTGCTCAGCAGATCCCGGATCTCCATCTCCACCAGCTCCAACAGCTCCTCGTCGTCCACCATGTCCACCTTGTTCATGAACACGATGATGTACGGCACCCCTACCTGACGGGCCAGCAGAATGTGCTCCCGGGTCTGGGGCATCGGGCCGTCCGCCGCGCTTACCACCAGAATCGCACCGTCCATCTGCGCCGCCCCGGTGATCATGTTCTTCACATAGTCCGCGTGGCCGGGGCAGTCCACATGGGCATAGTGACGGTTGTCCGTCTCATACTCCACGTGCGCCGTGTTAATAGTAATTCCACGCTCCCGCTCTTCCGGCGCCTTGTCGATCTCGTCGTACTTCGTCGCCTCCGCATGGCCCTGCTTGCTCAGCACCATGGTGATTGCCGCCGTCAGCGTCGTCTTGCCATGGTCCACGTGCCCGATGGTCCCAATGTTTACATGGGGCTTCGTCCGCTCAAATTTCGCTTTCGCCATTTCTCTCTCTCCTTGACTTCAAATCAGTTGAATTTCAGATTTATCATTGAATATGTGCCGTTACTTGCCCAGCACCTTATCCACGATGTATTTGGGCGCCTCTTCATAGTGGGAGAACTGCATGCTGAAGGTACCGCGGCCCTGGGTGCTGCTCCGCAAATCGGTGGCATATCCGAACATCTCGGAAAGGGGCACCACCGCGCTGATCACCTGGGTACCGCCATGGGCCTCCATGCCGGAGATATGTCCGCGGCGGCTGGACAGATTTCCCATCACGTCGCCCATGTACTCTTCGGGCACGGTAACCTCGCACTTCATCATGGGCTCCAGCAAGGCGGGATTCGCCTTGGCCATGCCCTCTTTAAAGGCCATGGAACCGGCGATCTTAAAGGCCATTTCAGAGCTATCCACCTCATGGTAGCTGCCGTCCACAAGAGTGGCCTTAAAGTCTACAACCTCGTAGCCTCCCAGGATGCCGCTCTCGGCCGCCTCCCGGATGCCAGCCTCCACCGCCGGGATGTACTCCCGGGGCACAACGCCGCCCACGATGGCGTTAACAAACTCAATGCCGCTGCCGGGCTCCAAGGGCTCCAGCTCGATGACGCAGTGTCCAAACTGGCCCCGGCCGCCGCTCTGGCGCACATACCGGCCCTCGGCCTTGACCTTCTTGGTGATGGCCTCCCGGTAAGCCACTTGGGGGCTGCCGATGTTGGCCTCCACCTTGAACTCCCGGAGCATCCGGTCCACGATGATATCCAGATGCAGCTCGCCCATGCCGGCGATGATGGTCTGGCCGGTCTCCTGGTCGGTATAGGCCTTAAAGGTGGGATCCTCCTCGGCCAGCTTCACCAAGGCGATGGTCATCTTATCCTGGCCGGCCTTGGTCTTGGGCTCGATGGCCACCCGGATGACGGGCTCGGGGAAGGTCATGGATTCCAGCACCACCTGCTGGTTTTCGGCGCACAGCGTATCACCGGTACCGGTATCCTTGAGCCCCACGATGGCGGCGATGTCGCCGGCGTAAAGCTGGTCGATCTCCTCCCGGTGGTTGGCATGCATCTGCAAAATACGGCCCACCCGCTCCCGACGGCCCTTGGTGCTGTTATACACATAGCTGCCGGAGGTGATGGTGCCGGAATAAACCCGCACATAGGCCAGCTTTCCAACAAACGGATCGCTGACGATCTTAAAGGCCAGGGCGGCAAAGGGCTCGTCGTCGCTGGCGTGGCGGATCACCTCGGTCTCCTCATCGCCGGGCTTGGTACCCTGCATAGGAGGAATGTCCAAGGGGGAAGGCATGAAGTCCACGATGGCATCCAGCAGCAACTGTACGCCCTTGTTGCGGTAGCTGGTGCCGCAGACCACGGGAACCATCTCGTTGGCGATGGTGGCTTTGCGGATGGCGGCGATGATCTCCTCCTCCGTAAGCTCCTCCCCGCTCAAGTACTTATCCAGAAGCTCGTCGCTGGTCTCGGCTACGGCCTCCAAAAGGGCGTTCCGATACTCCTCCGCCTGGTCGGCCATTTCGGCGGGAATCTCCACACGGGTCTGCTCCCCGTCGTCGGCATAGGTATAGGCGCAGTTGCGGATCAGGTCCACCACGCCCACGAAATCGGCCTCGCTGCCGATGGGCAGCTGGATGGGCAGGGCGTTGGCCTGCAACCGCTCCTTCATCATATCCACGACCCGGTAAAAATCCGCGCCCAGAATATCCATTTTGTTGACGTAGGCCATCCGGGGAACCCCGTATTTTTCAGCCTGGCGCCACACGGTCTCGCTCTGAGGCTCTACGCCGCCCTTAGCGCAGAATACCGCTACGGTACCGTCCAGCACCCGAAGGGAACGCTCCACCTCAACGGTGAAGTCCACGTGGCCCGGTGTGTCGATGATGTTGATCCGCTTTTCCCGCCAGAAACAGGTGGTAGCGGCGGACTGTATGGTGATGCCGCGCTCCTGCTCCTGGACCATAAAGTCCATGGTGGCGCTGCCCTCATGGGTCTCTCCGGTTCGGTGGATCTTTCCGGTATAGAACAGGATCCGTTCGGTGGTGGTGGTCTTTCCGGCGTCGATGTGCGCCATGATCCCGATGTTCCTGGTATTCTCAAGGGAATAAGCTCTTGGCATAGCAGTCCCCTCCTTCCAACATAGATAAAAAATTATACATTAATATTCCCCCAAAGAGGGGGAATATTCTTGTCGATTCAGATGCTCGCTTACCAGCGGTAATGGGCAAAGGCTCTGTTGGCCTCGGCCATCCGGTGGGTATCCTCCCGCTTCTTCACGGTGTTCCCCTGACCGTTGGCAGCGTCCATGATTTCCGCGGCCAGCCGCTCCTTCATGGTTTTCTCAGACCGGGCCCGAGAGTAGGTTACCAGCCACCGGATCCCCAGGGTCTGCCGGCGCTCCACCCGAATCTCAATGGGCACCTGGTAAGTAGCGCCGCCCACCCGGCGGGCCTTTACCTCAAGCTGGGGCTTGATGTTCTCCATACAGGCGTCAAACACCTCGATGGGCTCCTGGCCGGTCTTCTCACGGATGATGTCGAAAGCGTCATAGCAGACCCGCTGGGCAACGCCCCGCTTTCCATCCAGCATCACCTGGTTGATGAGCTTGGTCACAACGGTACTATTATAAATCGGATCGGGCAAAACTTCACGTTTTGGCACCCCGCCACGTCTAGGCATGATCGTTCCTCCTTTGGCTCAAAAGGCTTGTGCAGAAAGCGTTTTATTTCTTGGGCTTCTTGGTGCCGTAAAGGGAGCGGGCCTGCTGCCTGCCCACCACGCCGGCGGTATCCAAAGCGCCGCGGATGATGTGGTACCGCACACCGGGAAGGTCCTTCACCCTGCCGCCGCGGATCAATACCACGGAGTGCTCCTGCAGGTTGTGGCCCACGCCGGGAATGTAGCAGGTACCCTCCATGCCGTTTACCAGACGCACACGGGCGATCTTCCGCAGAGCCGAATTGGGCTTTTTAGGGGTCATGGTACGTACGGCAAGGCACACGCCCCGCTTCTGGGGGCTCTTCTTCAGGATAGGAGCCGTCGATTTATACTCCACCTTGGTTCTGCCTTTGCGAACCAATTGATTGATAGTAGGCATGTAAGTCCTCCTTACCCACAAAGGGATTTGCGCTTGGCCCCACGGATGGGTTTGTCCGTAAAGACCGTAAAACTTCCCGTACTTCGTTGCGGATCAGCATATTCCGCGGGCATTTTTCCATCCCTGCGTTCCAAGGAGGGAAAAATGGTCCTTTCGCATTCCAAAGGGTTCGGGTCACCACAATGGGCCGCACGTAAGGACACTAACGTATTTTAGCAAAACAAGAATACCCTGTCAACGGATAAATTTGCAAAAGCGCCGTGTCCTCGGGCTATTGGATGGATTCCCCGGTTAAATATCCAGGGAATCCAGGTTCATCTCGTCCAGAAGCGCGTCCACATCCAGTCCGCCAGGCAGGCTCTCCTCGTCCTCCAGCATCACGCTGCTCAGATCGATGGTATCCCGGCCCGCCTTTTTGATCTCAATCTCCTTATAGCGCCGCATGCCGGTGCCGGCGGGGATCAGCTTACCGATGATGACGTTCTCCTTAAGGCCCACCAGGGGATCCACCTTGCCCTTGATAGCGGCTTCGGTCAGCACCCGGGTGGTCTCCTGGAAGGAGGCGGCGGAGAGGAAGGAATCGGTGGCCAGACTGGCCTTGGTGATGCCCATCAGCACATACTTTGCGGTGGCGGGCTGGCCTCCCTCCAGAATAGCCTTCTCGTTCTCGGTCTCAAAGCGGTGGATGTCCACCAGCTCGCCGGGCAGCAGGTCGGTATCGCCAAACTCCTCGATACGAACCTTCCGCAGCATCTGCCGGATGATCACCTCGATGTGCTTGTCGTTGATCTCAACACCCTGGAGCCGGTAAACCGACTGCACCTCCCGGAGCAGGTAGTTCTGCACGCCCTTGATGCCCTTGATCTTCAGAATATCATGGGGGTTGATGGGGCCTTCGGTGAGGGCCTCGCCGGCCTCCAGCACATCCCCGTTCTTCACCCGCAGACGGCTCTGGAAGGGGATGGCGTAGGTCTCGGATTCCCCGTCTTCGTTGCTGACGGTAACCTCCCGGCGCTTCTTGCTGTCGTCGATGGACACCACGCCGGAAATCTCGGTAATGATGGCCAGGCCCTTGGGCTTCCGAGCCTCAAACAGCTCCTCAACCCGGGGAAGGCCCTGGGTAATATCGTCTCCGGCAACACCGCCGGTATGGAACGTCCGCATGGTCAGCTGGGTGCCGGGCTCGCCGATGGACTGAGCCGCGATGACGCCCACCGCCTCGCCGATGGATACCAATCCGCCGGTGGCCAGGTTCCGGCCATAGCACTTGGCACAGACGCCATGCTTGGCCCGGCAGGTCAATACCGAACGGACATTGACCTCATGGATGCCGGCGGCCACGATCTTCTCCACCGCGTCGCTGCCGATCTCCTCATTGAGGGGGACGATCACCTCTCCGGTAGCGGGATCCACAATCTCCTCGGCGGCTACCCGGCCCAGAAGCCGGTCGGCTAGAGGCTCGATAACCTCCTTGCCGTTGGTAATATCCGAGACGGTGATGCCCCGGATGGTCTCGCCCAGCTCGGCAAAGCAATCCTCCTCGTTGACGATCACCTCCTGGGATACGTCCACCAAACGGCGGGTCAGGTATCCGGAGTCCGCGGTCCGAAGCGCGGTATCGGCCAATCCCTTTCGGGCGCCGTGGGAGCTGATGAAGAACTCCAGCACCGTAAGGCCCTCCCGGAAGTTGGCCTTGATGGGCAATTCGATAATCTGGCCAGAAGGATCAGCCATGAGGCCGCGCATACCGGCCAGCTGGCGGATCTGGTTCACGCTACCGCGGGCGCCGGAAACCGCCATCATATAGACGGGGTTATCCTGGGCTAGGCCCTTCATCAGGGCGTTGGTCACCCGCTTGGTGGTATCCTCCCACACCCGGATCACCTGGCGGCGGCGCTCCTCCTCAGACAAAAAGCCCATGCGGAAGTTGGCCTCAATGACGGAAACCTGCTGCTCGGCCTCGGCCAAAAGGGTCTCCTTCTCCTTGGGAACGGCCAGGTCTCCCACGCTGATGGTAACGGCGCCCTTAGTGGAATACATAAAGCCAAGGCGCTTGATCTCGTCCAGCACGTTGCAGGTAACGGTGGAACCGTTGACCTCAAAGCTCCGCGCCACAATATCGTTCAAGGCGTTCTTGTCGACCACCTTTTCGATCTCCAAAGTCAGGGTATTCTCCCTAAGGCTCCGGTCCACATAGCCCAGGTTCTGGGGCACGGCGGAGTTAAAGATCAGACGGCCTACGGTGGTGTCGATAAGGCCCACCACCCGTTCGCCCTCAAACTCCCCTTCCATCCGGACCTTCACCTTGCTGTGCAGGGTCACGTTGCCGGTCTGATAGGCCATGATGGCCTCGTCGGGGCTGGCAAAGACGGCGCCCTCGCCCTTTTCCCCATCCCGCACGATGGTCAGGTAATAGGCGCCCATAACCATATCCTGGGTGGGGGAAACCACGGGCTTGCCGTCCTGGGGCTTCAGAAGGTTGTTGGCGGAAAGCATCAGGAACCGGGATTCGGCCTGGGCCTCCACCGACAGGGGAATATGAACGGCCATCTGGTCGCCGTCAAAGTCGGCGTTGTAAGCGGTACAGACCAAGGGCTGCAGCTTTAAGGCCCGGCCCTCCACCAGCACCGGTTCAAAGGCCTGGATACCCAGGCGGTGCAGGGTAGGCGCGCGGTTCAGCAGCACGGGATGATCCTTGATGATGTCCTCCAGCACATCCCAAACCTTGGAATCCATCCGCTCGGTCATCTTCTTGGCCTGGCGGACGTTGTGGGCAAAGTTCTCCTCCACCAGCTTTTTCAGCACAAAGGGCTTAAACAGCTCCAGGGCCATTTCCTTGGGCAGGCCGCACTGGTACATCTTCAGCTCGGGGCCCACCACGATAACGCTTCGGCCGGAGTAGTCCACCCGCTTGCCCAAAAGGTTCTGGCGGAAGCGGCCCTGCTTGCCCCGCAAAAGGTCGGAGAGGGACTTTAAGGGCCGGTTGCCGGGGCCGGTTACGGGGCGGCCGCGGCGGCCATTATCGATCAGGGCATCCACCGCCTCCTGAAGCATCCGTTTTTCGTTGCGCACGATGATATCCGGAGCCTTCAGTTCCAGAAGCCGCTTTAAGCGGTTGTTCCGGTTGATGACCCGGCGGTACAGGTCGTTCAAATCGCTGGTCGCAAACCGGCCGCCGTCCAGCTGCACCATGGGCCGCAGCTCCGGAGGAATCACCGGTACCACGTCCAGGATGATCCACTCAGGCTTATTGCCGCTCTTGCGGAAGGCCTCGATGACCTCCAGCCGCTTTACCGCGCGGATCCGCTTCTGGCGGCTCATGGACTCCAGATCGTTCCGCAGCTGGGTGGCGATCTCATCCAGATCCAGGGCCTTGAGCAGCTCCTTGACGCTTTCGGCTCCCATGCCGGCGCGGAAGCTTCCCTTGCCGTAGGCCTCCTCGGCGTCCTTGAATTCCTTATCGGTGATGACCTGCTTATAGGTCAGGTTGGTGGTGCCGGGATCCAGCACCACAAAGGCAGCAAAGTACAGCACCCGCTCCAGGGACCGGGGGGACATATCCAAAAGCAGTCCCATCCGGCTGGGGATCCCCTTAAAATACCAGATGTGGGATACCGGCGCCGCCAGCATGATATGGCCCATCCGCTCCCGGCGCACCTTGCTCTTGGTGATCTCCACGCCGCACTTGTCGCAAACCATGCCCTTGTAGCGGACCCGCTTATACTTTCCGCAATGGCACTCCCAGTCCTTGGTGGGTCCAAAGATGCGCTCGCAGAACAAGCCGTCCTTTTCGGGCTTTAGGGTACGGTAGTTGATGGTTTCGGGCTTCCGCACCTCTCCCCGGGACCACTCCAAAATCTGCTCGGGGGACGCAAGGCCAATCTGTATGCTATCGAAGTTGTTCAGTTCCATCCTTCGCACTCCCTTCTATCACTGGGAAAGCCCGTCGGGGGTCTCCGTTTCCTCCCCGGCTGCGCTGGGTTCCTCATCCAATCCGTCGTCCACGCTCAGCTCATCCAGATCCAGGCTGAAGATCTCCTCGTCCAGATCCAGGCCGGTAACGCCGGCGATGTCAAAGACATCCCGCTCTCCCTCCTCGCCTTCGGCCTCCTTGGCGGGTGCGGGCGCATCCAGATCCATGGCGGCGGGGATGTAACTGTCGCCGTCCATCTTCTTGATGTCGATGGTATCAAACTCGTCATCCACGGAATCCCGCAGCTTGATCTCGTTGTTGTCCTCGTTGAGCACCCGGACGTTCAGCGCCAAACTCTGCAGTTCCTTGATCAGCACCTTAAAGGATTCCGGCACCCCAGGCTCGGGGATGTTCTCCCCCTTGATGATGCTCTCGTAGGTCTTGACGCGGCCCACCACATCGTCGGATTTCACCGTCAAAATCTCCTGGAGGGTATGGGCGGCGCCATAGGCCTCCAGAGCCCACACCTCCATCTCGCCGAAGCGCTGGCCGCCGAACTGGGCCTTGCCGCCCAGGGGCTGCTGGGTCACCAGGCTGTAAGGGCCGGTGGAGCGGGCGTGGATCTTGTCGTCCACCAGATGGTGGAGCTTCAGGATGTACATATATCCCACGGTAACGGGGTTTTCAAAGGGTTCGCCGGTGCGGCCGTCATGGAGGATCATCTTGCCGTCTCTGCTGTATCCGGCCTGTTCCAAGAGATCCATGATCTCAATCTCGTTGGCGCCGTCAAAGACAGGGGTGGCAACCTCCCATCCAAAGTATTTGGCCACCAGGCCCAAGTGGACCTCCAGCACCTGGCCGATGTTCATACGGGAGGGAACGCCCAGGGGATTGAGCACCAGCTCCAAGGGGGTGCCGTCGGGCAGGAAGGGCATATCCTCCTCGGGCAGAATCCGGGAGATAACACCCTTGTTGCCGTGGCGTCCCGCCATCTTGTCGCCTACGCTGATCTTCCTGCGCTGAGCGATGTATACCCGCACCAGCTGGTTGACGCCGGCGGGCAGCTCATCCCGGTTCTCCCGGGTAAAGATTTTCACATCCACCACGATGCCGCCCTCGCCGTGGGGCACCCGCAAAGAGGTATCCCGGACCTCCCGGGCCTTCTCTCCGAAGATAGCCCGGAGCAGGCGCTCCTCGGCGGTGAGCTCCGTCTCCCCCTTGGGGGTCACCTTGCCCACCAGGATATCGCCGCTGCGCACCTCGGCGCCGATGCGAATGATGCCCTCGTCGTCCAGGTCCTTGAGGCTGTCGGCGCCCATGTTGGGGATGTCCCGGGTGATCTCCTCGGGCCCCAGTTTGGTGTCCCGCGCCTCGCACTCGTGCTCCTCGATATGGATGGAGGTAAAGGCGTCGTCCTTCACCAGCTTCTCGCTGATGAGGATAGCGTCCTCGTAGTTATAGCCCTCCCAGGGCATAAAGCCGATGAGCACGTTGCGGCCCAAGGCAATCTCCCCGTTTTTGGTGCTGGGCCCGTCGGCCAGAGCGTCCCCCTGATCCACATGCTGGCCCTTATCCACCAAAGGCCGCTGATTGATACAGGTGGCCTGGTTGCTCCGCATGAACTTGATGAGCTTGTAGCGATCCACCTCGCCATCGTCGGTCTGTACGGTGATGGACTTGGCGGTAACGTCCACCACGGTGCCCGGCCGCTTGGCCAGGATCACCATGCCGGAATCCCGGGCGGCCTTGTATTCCATCCCAGTACCCACGATGGGCACCTGGGGATTCAAAAGGGGCACCGCCTGGCGCTGCATGTTACTGCCCATCAGAGCCCGGTTGGCGTCGTCGTTCTCCAGGAAGGGGATCATGGCGGTGGCCACGGAAACCAGCTGCTTGGGAGAAACATCCATCAAATCGATGTTCTCCCGATCCTCCTCACCGATGAAATCCTGATACCGGGAGGTAACCCGCTCATGGATGAACTTCCCGTTCTCATCCACGGCCTCGTTGGCCTGGGCTACGATGAACTCATCCTCCTGGTCGGCGGTGAGATAGATGATCTCGTCGGTGACAATGCCCTTCCCCTTGATGACCTTCCGATAGGGGGACTCGATAAATCCATACTCGTTGACCCGGGCATAGGTGGACAGGGAGCCGATCAACCCAATGTTGGGGCCTTCCGGGGTCTCAATGGGGCACATCCGGCCATAATGGCTGTGGTGTACGTCCCGAACCTCAAAGCTGGCCCGTTCCCGGTTGAGACCTCCCGGCCCCAAGGCGGACAGACGCCGCTTGTGGGTCAGCTCCGCCAACAGGTTGGTCTGATCCATAAACTGGGATAGCTGGCTCGAACCGAAGAACTCCTTGATGGCGGCGGAAACCGGCCGGATGTTGATCAGATTGCTGGGGGTGGCGGTCTCCATATCCTGGATGCTCATCCGCTCCCGAACCACCCGCTCCAGGCGGCTCAGGCCCACCCGGATCTGGTTCTGCATCAGCTCGCCCACGCTGCGAAGCCGCCGGTTGCCCAGATGGTCGATATCGTCGGTGGTGCCAATGCCGTAGCTAAGGCCCATGAGGTAGTTCAAGGTGGCAAGCACATCGTCGGGATGGATGTGCTTGGGCATGAGCAGATCCACGTTCTGCTTCAAAACGGCCCGCAGCTCCGCCTCGGTCCAATCGTCCCGCTCGGAGTAAAGCTCCATAAAAGTGGGGAAATGGGCCTTCTCCATGATGCCCACTTCCTTCACGTCGAAGCCCGCAAAGGGGGTCAGATCCACAAAGTTGTTGCCAAAGATCTTAACGGTCTCTTCCCCCGCCCGAACCAACGCCTCGTTGGCGCCGGTGGCGCTGATCTCGGCAGCCCGCTCCCGGGAGATGGTCTCCCCGGCCTCCGCCAACACTTCGCCGGTATAGGGATTGACCAAATCGGCAGCCAGAACCTGCCCGGTCAGACGGGCGGCCAGGTCCAGCTTCTTGTTGAGCTTATACCGGCCCACCCGGGCCAGGTCATAGCGCTTGGGATCAAAGAACAGGGAATCCACGATCTGCCGGGCGGATTCCTCAGCGGGGGGCTCGCCGGGCCGCAGCCGCTTATAGATCTCGATGAGACCCTCAGCGGAGGTCTTGGCCACGTCCTTAACCATGGTATTGAGGAGCATCCGGTTCTCGCCGAATTTCTCAATGATCTCCTCGTCGGTGCCGCAGCCCATGGCCCGGGCGATGACGGTGAGGGGCAGCTTCCGGGTCCGATCCACCCGTACCCACATACAGTCGTTGCTGTCCATCTCATATTCCAGCCAGGCGCCCCGGTTGGGGATCACGGTGGCGGAATAGAGCTGCTTGCCGCTTTTGTCGGTGGTCACGTCATAGTACACCCCGGGGCTGCGGACCAGCTGGCTGACGATGACCCGCTCGGCGCCGTTGATGATGAAGGTCCCCTGCTCGGTCATCAGGGGGAAGTCCCCCATAAAGACCTCCTGCTCCTTCACCTCGCCGGTCTCCTTGTTGATCAAGCGAACCAGGACCCGCAGAGGTGCGGCGTAGTTCACGTCCCGCTCCTTGCACTCCTCCACGGAGTACTTGGGGGTCTTCTCCAGGGTATAGTCTACGAATTCCAGCAGTAGATTTTCAGAATAGTCGGTGATGGGAGAGATGTCGGCAAACACCTCTTTTAGATCTTGTTCCAGGAATTTGTTGTAGGAGTTTTTTTGGATTTCAATAAAATCCGGCATTTGCAGAACTTCCTCGATGCGAGAAAAGCTCATTTTCTTCCGCTTGCCCAATTCGATCTCATGGACCATACTGCGCGTCACTCCCAATCTTAAGTTGCTTTTGCCAGCAATCGCCGTGAAAACATGGCTATTGCAATAACCCTTCGCATATTGTAGAATGTACCCAGGAAATCGGCCGGGGCTGATTCCCATTTGGGGAACGGACCCATCCGAAACGCAAAGTGTAGGCAATATATTAAATTATCATAACATCCACCCGTTGTCAATCGATTTTCGGGTAGGGTGTCTATTTTTTTGTAGCTTTTTGTTCCAATGATTCCCATGCCGCCCCCAATCCAATCAACCGGAACGCCGTAACCCAGAGCGCAGCCAGGCTTACAGCGGAAACGCCCACAGCGTCAGTCTCCCTGCAAAAAGCCGGTAGAAGCTGGGCGCCTACGGCAAACGTCCCCATCCCCAGAAGAAAAAAGGGAAGGAGTACTCCTTCCCTTTTTTGACTTCTTGCTGCTATGCCACCACCCGGGCAAAGATCATGCGCCCCGCGCCGGTCTGGAGCACGCTGGTGATGGAAACGTCCACCGTCTGGCCGATGCGCTTGCTCCCGCCATCCACCACGATCATGGTACCGTCGTCCAGGTAGGCCAGCCCCTGGCCAGCCTCCTTCCCCTCCCGGATGATCTGGGTATTGAGGATCTCCCCAGGCATAACGGGGGTTTTCACCGCCGTAGCCAGGGCGTTGATGTTGATGACCCCCACGTTCTTTACGGTCGCCACCTTGTTGAGATTGAGATCATTGGTGATGATCTTTCCCTTCATGTCGCTGGCCAAGCGGATGAGCTTCTCGTCCACCTCAATCCCCTCGTAGTCCTTGTCGCTGACCACCACATTGGGGAATTCCTGCTGCAGCTGGGACAGGATATCCAACCCCCTTCTGCCCTTTTGCCGGCGGAGGGAGTCAGAGCTATCAGCAATGTGCCGCAGCTCCCCCAGCACAAACTCCGGGATAACGATCCGCCCGTCGATGATGCCAGTCTTCGCCACGTCGTAGATGCGCCCGTCGATGATGGCGCTGGTATCCAAAATCTTGGGGGGGACGTTCCGGTCCTGGCGGCTGGCCTTCTGCTTGCGCTCGCCCGATTGCTTGGCCGCCACGGCCTCCGTCATGCTCCCCAGCTCCCCCTTCCGTTTTAGGGCCACGTCAACGCCCAGATAGGCCATGACCAGGTAAACCACAATGGAAAGCGGAGTGGATAGCCAAGGGATGGGAATTTGGTTGATGAGGGTAGAGAGTAGTAATGCAATGATAAGTCCGACGATAAGACCCACACTTGCAAACACCACATCCTTTGTAGGGATCTTGGACATCTGGGCGTCCAGCACCGCGCCGATCTTCCGCACCAGCGCCTCCAGCTTGGGATAGATGATGTAGAAAAACAGGCCGCCGATGACCCCCGCGATGAAGTACGCGCCCACCAGCATCCAGCCCATAAGCCACGGGATCTCATGGACCACGCCAATGGCAGTCAAAAGGCTGATAACCCCCACAAAGATCCCAATGCCGGCAAACACGCCCAAGGTCGCTACAAGTAGCCGTATCACTCGATTCAATTCTTTCACCTCCTCTCTAGAACAACTCAAGTTTAGACTATCATATTTCCCCAAAGAAAAAAAGGCGGCAAGGCAAAATGTACCATTTCCGCCATACTTTCTTCAGGCTTTCTTCATATCTGTTCTCCATCCTTCCGTCCCTTTCGCAGCGTGGCCGCAAGGGCAGCGGAAACGTCCTTTGCAAAGAGCAGTCGGATCTGGGGAAAATCCTCCTTTTTGACGCCCCGGGTAGGGGGCAGCACCACGGTGGAAAATCCCAGCCGGGCGCACTCCTGGATTCGGCGTTCCATCTGGCTCACATGGCGGATCTCCCCCGATAGGCCCACCTCCCCGATGAACACCGTATCCTCCAATAGAGGCATGTCCAGGGCTGCGGACGCAAGGGCTGCAATCACCGCCAGATCCCCCGAGGGCTCCGCCATCCGCATGCCGCCTACAGCGTTCATATAGACGTCCCTGCTGGCAAGGGAGATTCCCGCCCGCCGCTCCAGCACGGCGATCATCAGCACCATGCGGTTAAACTCCACCCCCTGGCACATCCGCCGGGGATTGCCGTAGCTGGTGTCGGTAACCAGAGCCTGCACCTCGCACATCATGGGGCGGGAGCCCTCCACGCTGCAGGTCACCGATACCCCCGCTACCCCCCGGGTCATGGAGGAAAGCATGTAGGCGGAGGCGTCCTCCACCGCCACCATGCCGCCGGCCTGCATCTCAAAGATCCCAATCTCGTTGGTGGAGCCAAAGCGGTTCTTCACCGCCCGCAGCACCCGAAGGGTACTCTGCCGCTCCCCTTCAAAGTACAGCACCGTATCCACCATATGCTCCAGCACCCGGGGCCCCGCGATGGCCCCTTCCTTAGTAACGTGTCCCACAAAGATGAGATAGAACCCCGTCTCCTTGGCCAAACTCATGAGGTAGGCGGCGCTCTCCCGCACCTGGGCCACGCTGCCCGGCGCCGAGGTGATGGTGTCCAGATAAATGGTTTGAATGGAGTCAATGACCACCACCTGGGGCCCAATCTTCTCGATGCTGTCCCGGATGGCGGACACCAGGGTTTCGGCCAACACAAATAGCTCCTCCCCCGCCACCCCCAGACGGCGGGCCCGAAGGCTCACCTGGCGGACGGATTCCTCCCCCGATACATACAGCACCCGTTTCCCCGAAAGGGACAGGCTGTCACAGGCCTGCAGCAAGAGGGTGGACTTCCCCACGCCGGGCTCGCCTCCCAGCAGCAGGACGCCTCCCTCAATGTATCCGCCCCCCAACACCCGATCCAATTCCGCGATCCCGGTGGGGATATGGGGCACCTTTTCCCCCGTCACGTCCTTGATGTGGACGGGGGCGGCGGGCACTCTCCCCATGGAGGCGCCCCGGCGGTCGGGGGCGGCGGGAGCCGCAGCCTGCTGCTCCACCATGGTGTTCCAGGAGCCGCAGCCGCTGCACCGGCCCATCCACTTCCCCGACTCATATCCGCATTCCGTGCATACAAATACCGTTTTTGCTTTCGCCATCGTCTCAGTCCAATACCGCGTATTTTAGAATATCCCGTTCCCGAACCTCGTCGGTGATGTTAAACCAGGCCACGCCATGCTCCCCCACGTCCCCAAGGAAGCAGTATTCCCCCACCGGGGAAACCCGGCAAAGGGTGTCGGTCCGAAAGAAATAGGCCCAGACCACGCCGCCCTGGGTAAAGGCCAGAAAGTTCTCTCCCAGCCCAAATCCCTGAACCCCCTCGGCGATCTTTTTCGGCCGGTTGCCCTCCACCGAAAGGTACAGCCCCGCCCCGTCTGCAAGGCTGCTGTCCATCCAGGCCCGGGCCCTGCCGTTGGTCACCGGACTGTATACAAACATTTCCGGGAAATAGGTCTCGGGAGCGGTTCTGCTGCCATCCAGGGGTAGCATCTTTAAAACGCCCAGAGCGCTGTCCTCGGTACGGTCAGGATCCGGCTCGGCCCAAACCACCTCGCCGCCGCCCACTCCAGGCGCGGACAGGCCAAAAGGGGAGTCGGAAAACACCGCCAGGGTGGTCAGCTCCAGGGTCTCGATATCCATCAGGTAAAGCTTCTCGGTCACGTTCCCCGTCCGCTCCATCCATACGGCAAACCCGCCGCAGACCCGTACCTGGGGCCAGCCGTAGGGCACCCGCATCAGCTCTTTTACCGCTTGGGTCTCCCGGTTATAGGCGTAGATATTGCCACCGCCCGCGTCCTTGCTGTCAAAATAGACGATATACTGAGCGTTGACGTCCAGGGACAAAATGCCGTCGTTCTTCGCCTGAATGCCCTCCACCCGGGTGGTCTCCTTGGTCATGATGTTATGGACGTTGACGGCCACCAAGGTCTTGCCGGTGCCATCCATCCCTCCGGGGAAGAAGATCTCGTCTCCCAGGATGGCGGGATCCCCAATGCTGCGATTGTTGCCGGTAAGCAGCACCTCACGGGACTTATCCGATAGATCCACCACGGGAGAGGCGCTCTGAAGGGGCAGCACGTTTTCCCCAATATCCGATTGAAACAGCCCTCCAATCCAAGGCACCACAAACCGCAGAACCAAAAACAGCGCTAGGCCCGCCGCCAGAACACACATCCCTAGAAGGACAAAGGGCCACCAGGGCCGGGACCGCCACCAGCCCCGGGGACGATAGGGCCGGTCAAGCCGTCTCATGGCGCTTCTCCAACTGGCAGACGGCCAGAGCGCAGATCCCCTCTTCCCGGCCGGCAAACCCCATGCCCTCGGTGGTGGTGGCCTTTAGGTTGATGCGGTCCCCCCGGCAGTCCAAAGCCGCCGCCAGACGCTCCCGCATGGCCGAAAAATAGGGGGACAGCTTGGGGGCCTGGGCCACGACGGTGCAGTCCAGGTTCACCAGTCCATACCCCTCTTCCGCCGCCAGCTCCCAAACCCGGCGCAAAAGCGCCACGCTGTCAGCATCCTTGTAAGCGGGATCGTTGTCGGGAAAATGCACGCCGATGTCCCGCAGCCCGGCCGCCCCCAGGATGGCGTCCATCACCGCATGCGTCAGTACGTCGGCGTCGGAATGCCCCAACAGTCCCAAGGGATGGGCAATCTCCACCCCTCCAAGGATCAGCTTCCGGTCCGGCGTCAGCCGGTGGGCGTCAAAGCCCATGCCCACGCTCATGGACGGCCTCCTAGCTGAGCCGCCGGTACATGGACGCAGCGTCCTCCTTGAGGGCGTGTTCCTGTACCGACAGCACCTCATAGCGGGTGGTCTCCCCCTTAAAGGTGATGGCAATGGTATCGCCGATCTTCACCCGATCCCCAGGCTTGGCGGGCTTTCCGTTCAACTCAATCTTCTGGGCGTCACAGGCGGCGTTGGCAACGGTACGCCGCTTGATCAGCCGGCTAACCTTCAAAAACTTATCGATTCTCATATCCGTCTCCTTTGATTTCATTTCATTATACCATGGCGGCCATGGGCCCGGCAGAGGGGATTTGCGAGAAATAAAAAAAGGATGCAGAGATTCGCCCCGCATCCCAAACAGTTGATTTTCTTATTTGATGCTGTCCTTCAGAGCCTTGCCCGCTTTGAACACAGGGGACTTGCTGGCCGCGATGGTGATGGGCTGCTTGGTGGCAGGGTTGATCCCAGCGCGCTCGGCCCGCTCCTTTACCTCAAAGTTGCCGAAGCCCATGATCTGAACCTTATCGCCGGCCTTCAGCGTATCGGTGATCACTTCGATCATCGCGTTCACGGCCTTATCGGCATCCTTCTTGGTCAATTCGCTCTTCTCCGCCACAGCGGCAATAAACTGAGTTTTATTCACTAGAACTACCTCCTATGCTTTTCCCTTGCGGGCAAGTCTAAAAATTGGCTTTTGGCTTGTACAACAGATTTTCCTGTAAAACGTCCCGATTGTCAAGCCTCTTTTCTCATTTCCTACGGAATTGTTGCAAATCAGTGCTTTTTTGCCCGTTCCCATAGGGCGTCCATCTGGTCCAGGTCCATCTCTTTCAGAGATTTCCCCTCTTCCGCCGCCATGGATTCCATGGCAAGAAACCGGCTTTTGAACTTCTCGCAGGTGAGGAATAGAGCGGTGTCCCCATCCAACCCCATGAGCCGGATCACGTTGACGCAGGCAAAGAGCAGATCTCCCGCCTCCGCCAGGGCCTCCTCCTTCCTGCCCCCGTCAAAGGCCTCCGTCAGCTCCAAAAGCTCCTCCCGTACCTTTTCGGCGGCGGGGCGGTAATCCTCCCAATCGAATCCCCACCGAGCGGCTTTTTTCTGGATCTCCTCGGCCATCTTCAGGGGAGGAAGGCCTTTTCCCACATCGGCAAGATAGCTTTTCTGCCCCTCTTGTCCCCGCTCTCTGCGTTTGATCTCCTCCCAGTTGTCCAACACCTCCCCGGTGCTGGACACCGCCACATCGCCGAACACATGG
This sequence comes from Christensenella sp. MSJ-20, assembly GCF_044357945.1. Lineage (NCBI taxonomy): Bacteria > Bacillati > Bacillota > Clostridia > Christensenellales > Christensenellaceae > Christensenella > Christensenella sp. MSJ-20. Next base: position 1,653,168 of record NZ_CP076563.1, on the reverse strand, counting down.
GGATGCCGGCGCATCATCTTCTGGCAGATACCCGTGGCCACATCGGTGATATCGTATTCCCCGTGCTCCTCGCCGATGATGGCATGCAGGGCGATCTGTAACAGCAAATCGCCAAACTCCTCCGCCATATGGAAGGGATCCCCCTCCTGGATGGCTCCCAGCACCTCATAGGCCTCCTCCAGCAGATTGCGCCGGAGGCTGTCATGGGTCTGCTCCCGATCCCACGGGCATCCCTCGGGGCTCCGCAGGATGCGGCAGACCTCGATGAGGTCCTCCATGGCAAAACGCTCCTTTTCCCGAAGCTCCAGCCGGGGCACCACGAGCGTGCAGAACGGGGTAAAGGCCCGGGGACGATCCAGCTCCACCAGCGGGATCTCCTCCACGCCGTTCCCCTCTAAAGGATCCGAGAGATATACCCGGTGGTCATGGGGATAGGCCTCCAAAAGGGCCAGCTTGGCCATGCCCGCCCGGAGAGGGCTGTTGACCTCTGGGATCACCAGATCCATGCCGCTGTTTGCGGTAAGGCCCTCCTTTTTCAAATCATCGGTAACCCGAAGCCCCCGTTCCGGCACCACGCCCGCCTCCGCCAGCGCCAGGGTGGCCAGGGAAGGACCGGGGAGCACACCCACGGCAATCCCTTCCCGCCGGGCAACGGAGAGGAGCTGGGCCGCGGCGGCGTTGTCCCCCGCGCCGTCCCCCGCCACACAGAGGGCCACCTCCCCCTTTTCCGCGGCTTCCAGCGCCATGCGAACCACCCGATCGTTGAAGGCGGCAAAATTCTGACTGCTCTCATAGAGCTCATCTAGGTACCGCCCTCCTACAGCCTCCTGAATTCCGCGAAACCCGGGATACGCCTGGGTCTGCAAGAGGATCTCAGCGCAGCCCTTCAGCCTTTCCAAGACCTGGGGCTCCACCCCCTGGGCGCTGCCCATTCCCACAATGGTAATTCCCATATCGCTACCTCCAAATCCCCATGCGGCGCATGTAGTAATCCAGCTTGGAGCCGCCGGGCAGCAGCTTGGCGTCAGCGGGCTGGAGCGCCCGTACCAGCAACACCATGCCGATGTAAACCAGGCCGGCCAGGCCGATGCTCATTAGGGTCCCGATGGTATAGGACATCTTCATCCCGATCAGCCGGTAAGCAAAGTACGCCACCACGCCCATGGCCGTCGTAGCGGCGGCGGGCCGAAGCAGCATATCCACGAAATGGAACCGCAAATGCAGATGGCGGAAAACGTAGATCACGTTAAAGGACGCCGCGGTGATAAAGCAACAGACGGTGCCGATGGGCGCCCCCAGAATGTTGATCTCGGGGATGCGCAGCAGGATAAAGCTGACGATGATCTTCACAATGCCCCCGCACAGCATGCTGATGACGGGAATGTTGGGCCGGCCCATGCCCTGGAGGATGCCGTTGCTGGTCTGAACCAAGGTCATGAAGAACAGCCCGATGGACAGCACCTTCATCATCTGACCGGCAATCAGCAGCTCAGGGGTTCCCCTCAGGGAGCTGTACAGCACGCCGATGATGGGCTCGCCCAGCAGGAACAGCCCCACGCTGCAGGGCATGCCGATGAGCACCGCCAGTTTCAGGCCAATGGTAGCGTTCTGCTGGGCCTGGCGGCGGTTTCGCAGGGCGATGGCGTTGGCGATGGCGGGCACCAGGCTCATCTGCATGGCCATGGAAAGGATCCCCGGCATGTTGACCACCGGCGTCACATAGCCGGTAAGGATGCCAAAGTGCCCGGCGGCCACCTCCTGGCTGAAGCCCAGGGATTTTAAGATGTTCACCACCATACCGTTGTCGATGAGCATGACGATGGGCATGATGCTGGCGCCGATGGTGATGGGCACGGCAATGCGGAGCAGGCGGTTTACCACCGTCCGGTGCTGTTCAAACTTCCGGACCCGGGGGCTGGTCCGGATCTGGTATTTGATCTCCTTTTTCTTTACGTTGTATAGGACGTTCATGTAGATCATGGCGCAAAGCTCGCTGCCGGTAACGCCCAGCACCGCGCCTACGGCGCCGGCCAGGGCTCCGTTTGCGGACATCAGCTTGGCACAGACCACGCCCACCACCAGCTTTGCAACCTGCTCAATCACCTGGCTTGTGGCGGTAGGGGTCATCTGCTGAAGCCCCTGGAAATATCCACGATAGGCCGAGATGATGGATACAAACAACAGCGAGGGCGCGATCACCCGGATGGTGGCCGCCGCTTCGGGGATGCCCTGTAAGCTGGAGATCAATCCCGCTCCCAGGAACATCACAAGGGAGGTGGAAACCCCGATGACCAGCAGCATCTTGAAGGCCACCTGGAAGATATAGTGGGCATTGCGGTAGTCCCCCATGGCGGCCCGCTCGGCCACCAGCTTGCTGATGGCGGTGGGAATGCCCGCGGAGGAAACCACCAGCAGCGCCGAATAGATGGGATAGGCGATCTGGTAATAGGCGATACCGGTGGTGCCGATGATCCCCGCCAGGGGAATGCGGTACACCGCGCCCAGGATTTTGCATATAATGCCGGCGCCGGCCAGAATGGCCGCGCCCTTGGCAAAGGAATTCTTCTTCATGGGTATTCCTCCCTTTAAGACATAATTATAGCAAAAGCGGCCCAAACTTAATACCCATAATCTAAAATCGCCCAGAGCCCGCTATCCTATATTGATACGCCGGCCCCAAAGGAAAAAGTCCCGGCGGCGCCCATTGCGCGCCGAGGCCTCCTCATGTACAATATCCCCTAAAAGGAGATGCCGCTATGCCGTTGATTCGTCCCGCCACCCCCAAGGATGCTGCCACCATGAGCCGCATCCACGCCCTGTCCTGGAAAGCCGCGTACGGGGATATCCTGCCCCAGGCCTACCTCAGCCAGCTCCCACAGGAGCACTGGGTCCCCTTCTTTCTTCATAATCTGGGGAAGAACGGATTCAAAGCCTATCTCAGCATTTTGAAGGGGCAGGCTGTGGGCTGTGTTACCTTCGGGCCCGGCCGCAGGGAGATCCAGGGCGCACGCCAGGAAGGGGACTGGGGCGAAATCTATTCCCTCTATATCCTGCCGGAATATACCGGCCAGGGGCAGGGAAAGGCCCTTTTGCAGCATGCTCTCCGTCAAATGAAAGACGCCGGTCAAAAGGGCTGCTACCTCTGGGTGCTTCAGGAAAACCGGGATGCCCGGGGATTCTACCATGCCATGGGCTTTCAGAACGATCTGGTCCCCAGCGTCTTCACCCTGATGGACCGGGAGATCACCGACCTTCGCTATTCCAAAGCCTTTCCCCCCGCCGGCAGAGAACCAGGCGCTTTGGATGCTTCAGCCCATCGGCGCCCGTGGGACGACGGGGACCCCCGCTCATAAAAATCAACTCTATGTAAAAAACAGTAAAAGGACACCAAATGGTGTCCTTTTTCCGTCTGCAAGGCCGTCCCCGCCGATACGGGGCACCGGCACGCTTACGCTGCGCAGCCGGCCATACCCGGCCCTTCTATCCTTACTATATAAGGAAGAGCCTCTCCCCCCCGCTCACTGCTCCGGGGAGGGGCTCTCCCCCCTCAGGGCCCGGTTGGTATCATCCAGCTCCTGCTGCTGGGCCTGGAAAAAGGCCTCCCATTCCGCCAGTCCATCCCCCACGATGGCCATGGTGCGGTCGTAGGATTTTTCCGCGTCCCGTACTCCGTTGGAGCTGTTCCCAAGGCCCAGTTCCCCGCTCCAGTCCTCCGTTCCCTTATCCAGGGGAACGATCTGGTACACCTTTCGCCCATCCTGGGTGTAAAGATGCACCCAGGTAGGCAGGATCTCCCCGCCGGTGACCCGGACAGATCCGTCGGAATACTTGGTAAAGGTAAAGGTTACAAACATCCCATCCTCGGTATGTCCCGTCTTGATGTCGTCCATCTGGGCAATCCGCTGATTGGACACCGCGTTGCCCATGGAGTAGACGCACAGGGTGGATTTTCCCGAAACCTCCGATTCGATTACCGTCACGGGCTGCACCACATGGGGATGGCACCCCACGATGACGTCGATGCCCAAATCGCTGAGCTTCTGAGCCATGGCCTCCTGGGTTTTGTTCTGCTGGATGTGATACTCATCCCCCCAGTGGATGTAGGCCACCAGGGCCTCCGCTCCCTCCGCCTTCATGTTGGCGATATCTTCGGCCATATCGTCATAGAACTCGTCCAGCCGGTCGTAGGCGAACATGTTGATCAGCTGGCTGCTGTCGGTGGTGCAGGGGATGGCGTTGATGGATTTCCTTCCATCCGCCAGATAGGCTCCATGGGTATAGCTCACCATGCCCACCTTGATGCCGTTGATGCTCTGCACCCGGTAGTTCTTATCGGTGGCCTGGGTCCGGGTGCCGGTATAGGGCAGTCCCTTTTCGGTCAGCACCTGGGTGGTCCGCACCATGCCGTTCTCCCCCGAATCGTTGGCATGGTTGTTGGCGGTGGTCACCAAATCAAAGCCGGCGGTGAGGATGCTGTCCACCAGGCTGTCGGGCGTCCGGAAGGTGGGATACCCCTGGTACTTGCTCCCCGGCAGGGTCAGTTCCAAATTGATGGTGGCAAAATCCACGGCGTTCACATAGGGTGCCAGCACCGAAAAGATGTTGTCAAAGCGGTAGCTCCCGTCCGACTGCTTGGTCGCCGTCAGGATGGGACTATGGATTAGAATATCCCCGGTGTTGCCCAGGGTAGCAGTGGCAACGGGGCGGATGGTCAAATCCGGGGTAGGGGTAGGTGTCACATCCCCGCCCACCGGCTGGGAGCCCGGCTCTTGTCCCCCCCTCAAATGCAGGCCGATGGCCACCCCGGCCAGCACCAGGATCATCACCGCAATGACAACCGCAAACCGGCGGCGGTTCCGCCGGGCAGAATGATTCATATGCATACCTCCATGGGAGTTGGTCTCTTTAAAATTGTACCGACAAACCATTTGGAACACAAGGAGTTTTCTTCTCTTTCCATCATTCGTCCAAAATTTTCAAGGAAAATACAGAAAATGGTGATAGGGAAATAAGGATATGCAGGAAATGAAAGGATTGATAATTTTTTAACAATCCTGTTGACTTTTCAAAATGGCCTTGCTACAATGAGCACAAACCGGAGATTGATAATTATTTAACAAACTATCCCAATGCCACCAAAGGACGGCGGACCCTGCGTCCGCGAGTCCATAAAATTTTATGAGAAGGATGGACGCTATCATGGAAAAAAACGTAAAATCCAAAGCCGTTGCACCCAAACTGGTGGAAACCGCTGAGGACCTCGCCGCCAAGATCGCTGAGGTACGGGAAGCCCAAAGAATTTTCGCCAATTATACCCAGGAGCAGGTGGACAAAATCTTCTTTGCCGCCGCCATGGCCGCCAATAAGGCCCGGATTCCCCTGGCCAAGATGGCCGTAGCCGAGACCGGCATGGGCATCGTAGAGGATAAGGTCATCAAAAACCACTACGCCTCCGAATACATCTATAACGCCTACCGGGATACCAAAACCTGCGGCGTCATCGAGGAGGACGCCTCCTACGCCTTTAAGAAGGTAGCCGAGCCCGTGGGCCTGGTGGCCGCGGTCATTCCCACCACCAACCCCACCTCCACCGCCATCTTCAAGACTCTGATCTCCCTGAAGACCCGGAACGGCATCATCATCAGCCCCCATCCCCGGGCCAAAGGTTGCACCATCGAGGCCAGCCGGATCGTCCTGGAGGCCGCCGTGGCTGCCGGCGCACCCGCTGGCATCATCGGATGGATCGACGTGCCCTCCCTGGAGCTCACCAACATGCTGATGCAGGAGGCGGACATCATCCTAGCCACCGGTGGTCCCGGCATGGTGAAAGCCGCTTATAGCTCCGGCAAGCCCGCCATCGGCGTAGGCCCCGGCAACGTGCCCGCCATCATCGATGACAGCGCCGATATCACCATGGCCGTCAACTCCATCATCCATAGCAAAACCTTTGATAACGGCATGATCTGCGCCAGCGAGCAGTCCGTGATCATTCTGGAATCCGTCTACAACAAGGTTCGCAAAGAGTTTGCCGACCGGGGATGCCATATCCTCAAGGCCGCCGAACTGGATAAGGTCCGTGCCATCATCCTCAACGATGCCGGCGCCGTCAACGCCAAGATCGTAGGCCAGAGCGCCCACACCATCGCGGCGCTTGCCGGGGTGGAGGTTCCCGAGGACGCCAAGATCCTCATCGGCGAGGTCACCAGCGTGGATGTAGCCGAGCCCTTCGCCCATGAGAAATTGTCCCCCGTGCTGGCCATGTACAAGGCCAAGGACTTCGACGACGCTGTGGCCAAGGCCGAGCAGCTAGTTGCGGACGGCGGGTACGGCCACTCCTCCTCCATCTATATCGATGTGGTGACTGGCCAGGAGAAGCTGGAGAAGTTCGAGCACGCCATGAAGACCTGCCGGATCCTCATCAATACCCCCAGCAGCCAGGGCGGCATTGGCGACCTGTACAACTTCAAACTCAAGCCCTCCCTGACCCTGGGCTGCGGTTCCTGGGGCGGCAACTCGGTATCCGAGAACGTGGGCGTCAAACATCTGATCAACATCAAAACCGTGGCCGAGAGGAGAGAGAATATGCTTTGGTTCAGAGCCCCCAGTAAGGTTTATTTCAAACGCGGATGCTTGCCGGTGGCCCTCAATGAGCTGAAGAACGTGATGGGCAAAAAGCGCGCCTTCATCGTAACCGACTCCTTCCTGTTCCAGAACGGCTATACCAAGCCCATCACCGACCGGCTGGATGCCATGGGCATCGTGCACACCACCTTCTTCGATGTAGCGCCCGATCCCACCCTGGGCTGCGCCAAGGCCGGTGCTGCCGCCATGCAGGACTTCCAGCCCGACTGCATCATCGCCATCGGCGGCGGCTCCGCCATGGACGCCGGTAAGATCATGTGGACCATGTATGAGCACCCCGGCGTAGACTTCATGGACCTTGCCATGCGGTTTATGGACATCCGGAAGCGGGTCTACACCTTCCCCAAGATGGGTGAAAAGGCCGCCTTTATCGCCATCCCCACCACCGCTGGTACCGGCTCCGAGGTAACCCCCTTCGCCATCATCACCGACGAGGCTTCCGGCGTGAAGTACCCCATCGCCGACTACGAGCTGCTGCCCACCATGGCCATCGTGGACGCCGACATGATGATGAATATGCCCAAGAGCCTGACGGCCGCCTCCGGCATCGACGTTCTGACCCACGCCCTTGAGGCCTATGCCGCCATGCTGGCCACCGATTATACCGACGGCCTGGCCTTAAAGGCCATGAAGCTGGTCATGAACTACCTGCCCCGGGCCTATGAGAACGGCGCCGAGGATCCCGAAGCCCGTGAGAAGATGGCCGACGCCGCCACCATGGCCGGCATGGCCTTCGCCAACGCCTTCCTGGGCGTATGCCACTCCATGGCTCACAAGCTGGGCGCCTTCCATCACCTGCCCCACGGCATCGCCAACGCCATGCTTTTGACCGAGGTGCTGCGGTACAACGCCGATCCCAAGCCCCGTAAGATGGGCACCTTCCCCCAGTACGAGTATCCCCACACCCTGGAGCGCTACGCCGAGTGCGCTGACTTCATGGGCATCAAGGGAAAGAACAACGAGGAGAAGCTGGAGAACCTCATCGCCGCCATCGAGGATCTGAAGTCCAAGATCGGCATCCGCAAATGCATCCGCGACTACGGCGTCAAGGAGGAGGATTTCCTCGCCACGCTGGACGAGATGGTGGAGCAGGCCTTCGACGACCAGTGCACCGGCGCCAACCCCCGGTATCCCCTTATGAGCGAGCTCAAGGAGATGTACCTGCGGGCCTACTACGGAAAATAAACCCCAATATCCCGGTGTCCCTACACGGAAAAAGGAAGCCCCCCACCATGGGGCTTCCTTTGTTTATACACGCGTGGCCGCCCACCATTAAAAAAACAGCCCCTTTAAGGGGCTGTTTTTTTAATGCTCCATCTGCTTTCCTAGGAAGATGGCGGCGGTACTGGCCACCTTGGCCTCCACCTCCCCAAACTCCTTGTTGCCGTTCCGGTTGAGGATGACCACCGCGCCGATGGCCTCCCCCTGGGATAGGATCGGACAGATGATCTGGGCCTGATAGGCGCCGCCGTCGCTCTCCATCTCCAGGATGGCCACGGGTTTGTTGCCCGATTCCCGGCCGGTAATATACACCGTCCGCTGGGCCATCATGTTCTCCACATCCCGGGAGATGCTCCTGTCCATATACTCCTTTTTGCCGCTTCCCGCCGCGGCGATGACCATATCGCTGTCGCAGATCAACGCCGTTTGGTCCAGCGTCTTATAGATGGATTCCGCGTACTCCTGCGCGAATTCCCCCATCTCCCCGATGGGAGAATATTTTCTCAAAATGACCCCGCCTTCTCGGTCGGTAAAGATCTCCAAGGGGTCCCCTTCCCGGATCCGCATGGTGCGGCGGATTTCCTTGGGGATTACCACCCTGCCCAGATCGTCGATCCGTCTAACAATGCCGGTTGCTTTCATTCCCTTTCCTCCCTAAATGCTACTTGCCCTGTTAGTATTTGAAAGGGTTGGAATTTTATGCGCCCACGGCATCCAGTCAAAATGGATGCGCAAAACGTCTGAAAAGGGTTGACTTTTTCGCTCCATCACATATAATAAACATACAAACAATTAAACAATCATTTAATTATTTAATCCATTGTTAGGGGGAGCCATTACCATGAAGAAAACCTACCGTCTCAAGGATCTGGACTGCGCCAACTGCGCCGCCAAGATGGAAAATCGTATCGGCAAAATCAACGGCGTTACCTCCGCCAGCATCAGTTTTATGACCCAGAAGCTAACGCTGGAAGCCCAGGACGACCGGTTTGACGATATTCTCTCCGAGGTCAAGAAGGCGGTCAAAAAGGTGGATTCTGCCGTAGAGCTGGTGGGATAATCCTTTCCGCGCCGAGGTTGCGTCCGCCGGCCTTTTCCAGGCAATAAGGAGTCGTTACGATGAGCAAGCGTCAAAAAATCACCCTATTCCGCATTCTGGCCTCGGTGGCCGTCTGCGTCTTCCCCATGGTGTTGCCCCTGGGGGATCCCCTCCGGCTGGCCGTCTTTTTGGCCGCCTATCTGCTGGTGGGCGGCGATGTCCTTTGGGAGGCGCTGACGGGTATCCTTCACGGCCAGATCTTCGATGAGAACTTTCTCATGGCTCTGGCAACGGTGGGCGCTTTCCTATTGGGGGATTATCTGGAAGCCATGGCGGTGATGGTGTTCTACCAGGTAGGAGAGCTGTTCCAATCCTACGCCGTGGGCAAATCCCGCAAATCCATCGCCCAGCTCATGGACATCCGCCCGGACTACGCCGTGCTTCTGCGGGAGGGTCAGGAGCTTCGGGTGGATCCCGAAGAGGTCCAGGTAGGGGATTCCATCATCGTCCGGCCGGGAGAGCGCATCCCACTGGACGGCGTCATCCTCGCCGGCCATAGCTCCATGGACACCTCGGCCCTGACGGGGGAATCCCTTCCCCGGGACGCGGTTCCCGGCCAGGAGGTCATCAGCGGATGCATCAACCTCACCGGTATCCTCACCATAGAGGTCACCAAGGAGTTTGGGGAATCCACCGTGGCCAAGATTTTGGACCTGGTGGAAAACGCCAGCAGCAAGAAAGCCAACGTGGAGAACTTCATCACCAAGTTTGCCCGGTACTATACCCCCACCGTGGTCATCGCCGCCGTTCTGCTTGCCCTGTCCCTGCCCCTTTTGATCCCCGGCATGGCCCTGGGAGAAAGCGTGCGGCGGGCCCTGTCCTTCCTGGTGGTCTCCTGTCCCTGCGCCCTTGTGATCTCCATCCCTCTCAGCTTCTTCGGCGGCATCGGCGGCGCCTCCAAATGCGGCGTCCTCATCAAGGGCAGCAACTACATGGAGGCCCTTGCCCGAGCGGAAGCGGTGGTCTTCGATAAAACCGGGACCCTTACCAAAGGCGCCTTTGCCGTCACCGGCGTCTATCCCGCTCCCGGCATAGAACAAAAAACCCTTTTAGAGCTGGCGGCCCATGGGGAGAATTACAGCAACCATCCCATTTCCCGCTCCATCCTGGCGGCATACGGCAAAGCCGTGGATCAGGACCGCATCGGCAGCGTGGAGGAGGTCCCCGGCAAGGGGCTCATCGCCACGGTGGACGGCCATCGCCTATACGCCGGCAACGACAAGCTCATGGAACTGGCGGGAGTGGCCTACTCCTCCCCCGATGCCGTTGGCACAGTGGTCCATCTGGCCCATGAAGGCCGGTATCTAGGCTGCATCGCCATCGCTGATCAGATCAAGGAGGACGCCAAATACGCCGTCTCCGCCCTGCGGGCAGCCGGCGTCCGGAAAACCGTAATGCTGACGGGGGACGCCGACGCCATCGGCCGCAAGGTGGCTGGAGACCTGGGGCTGGACGAGGTCTATACCCAACTGCTCCCCGCCGATAAGGTGGAGCGCATGGAATCCATCCTCAGCTCCGCCTCTGAGAAGGGCACGGTGGTCTTTGTGGGAGATGGCATCAACGATGCCCCGGTGCTGGCCCGGGCCGATGTGGGCATCGCCATGGGCGGCCTGGGCTCCGACGCTGCCATCGAGGCTGCGGATGTGGTCATTATGACCGACGAGCCCAGCCAGGTAGCCACCGCCATCAAGATCTCCAAAAAGACCCTTGCCATCGCCTGGCAGAACATTGTCTTCGCCCTGGGGGTCAAGGTCGTGGTGCTGATCCTGTCGGCCATTGGAATGGCCTCCATGTGGGCGGCGGTCTTCGCGGACGTGGGGGTATCGGTCATCGCCATCCTCAACGCCATCCGGGCGCTTTCCGTAAAAAACCTTTAACTCCTCGCAAAAACCAGCGGGCTTCCCCCAGGGGAAGCCCGTTTGACGTTATGGGACCCAAGGCCTATAATAATAGAAAAACGCGGCCGTTGCCGGGAAAGGGGAATGATATGTCAGAAAAGGAACCAGCCCATATGGAGCCCCTTCCCCACGATCATGGCCAGCACACCCATGAGGTTCTGGAGCAGATGCCCACTCCGGATAGCTTTGCCAAGGTGTCCGATACCTTTTCCCTTCTTTCGGACAGCACGCGGCTCCGCATTCTATGGCTTCTATGCCACAGCGAGGAATGCGTCTACAACATCGCCGCCGCCATCGGCATGAGCGCCCCGGCGGTCTCCCACCATCTGCGGGCCCTGCGGCAGTCCGGTTTGATCGTCAACCGCCGGATCGGCAAGGAGATCCATTACACCCTAGCGGGCACCCCCGAGGCGGAGCTGGTGCACCGGATGGTGGACGATATCTTCCAAATCCAATGCCCCCGGCGCCATTGGCACCAGGAAAAGGCGCAATCCTAAAAATCTCCATCCATGGGCTTTTCGAGGCCAAACCGGGCCTAATACGGACAAATACGGCCTTCTTTGGACGGCTGTGGATAAAAAAAGCGGGGCAAACTGCCCCGCTTTTTTTCATATCTTTATTTTACAAATTTGATCCGGTCGGGATACACCTTCACGCCTAGCTCATCGGCGTACTTCTGGATCCCCTCATCCACAGCCGTCTGCTGGGCATCCTCATCTGCCAGGGGCTGTACGATGCTCTTCACCAAATCGTAGGGCAGATCCGCCTCATCGGTGCCATACAGCAGTTTCACGATATGAACGCCAAAGTCAGACACCACGGGATCGCTGATCTGACCCGCCTCGGTAAGCTGTTGAGCAGCGTCCACAAAGGTCTCATCAAAGCCATATCCAGTGGGGGAAATCAGGTATCCGGTAATGGAGCTGGCTCCCTGCTTCATCCCGGGATCCTCCCCGTATTCCGCTAAAAGGGTGTCAAAGTCCTCCCCCGCCTTTAACCTGGCCACCAAGTCCTGGGCTTTGGCCACGTTGCCGGCAGCCAGCTCATCCCGCCGGGCAAAATACTGGTTCTGCAGGGTCTCGATCCTGGCACTCTGCGTGGAGATGATGGCGTCTTTGTCGTCGATGATCTTCTGCTGGGCGGCCGCTTCCTCGGTATCCCCAGCGTCCTCCGCCGTTAGCTTGGCGGCCTCCGCTTCGCTCTTAGCGGTCTCAGCATCGCTCTTGGCGCTCTTCTCATCATCGATGGTCTCCTGAAGGGCCTCCAGCTCATCCTGCTGTTCCTCGGTAAAGGTGAACAGAATATGCTTCACCAGCTGGTATCCGCTGGCCTTGTGAAGGGTATAAGCGCCGATGAGGTCGCTGTCCCCGGTCACCACGCTCTCATAATAGGTTTCGCCGGTAATAGCGGCCTCCTTCTGGCTTTGAAGGTCCGTTTCGTACCGTGCCTTCACCTGCTCATCGCTAGCGGTCACGTCCTTGGCCAGGGCATTCCCCAGCTTCTCCAGCTTGGTCAGTTTATACTCCTCCTCCCGGTACTCCTGAAGGGTCATCCCGGTGTTTTCCAGGAAAAAGGCGTCCACCTGGGCGTCAATGTCCTCTCCTTCAGCCTGGGCGTTTTCCTCGGCCGCCTCGGGGTCCTCGTCCTCCGTCAGCATGTACGCTTTGACAAACTCCACATACTGATCCATCGAGGCATCGACCTCCGCGATCTCCTCCTCGGTGAGGGGCATATCCCGATCCACGATGACAGTAGCAACTTCCACTTTCATCAGATAATCCAGATAGCCCACAAGCATAGTGTCCAGTTGTTCGCGGATGGATTCCTTCAACTCCTCATCCATTGGGTCAATATCATATCCTCCGGAAGCAAGGATAGTAGCATAATTATCATAGACCTGCTGTTTTGTATAGGTCACATCCCCTACCTGTAGCACAATCTGAGCCATGTCCTTTTCTCGGTTGACCTGGCAGCCTGCCAGCATCAGCACCAGCATCCCAAGGGCCAATAGAAGCGCAAGGGTCTTTTTCATTCGGTACCTCCTAGACGGCGGTCTTTTCTAAGCCGCCGTAAATACAAGTTATTATATCCTGTCCATGTGACGAAATCAAATCGGCAATGTGAGCGGACGGTGTCCATGGTTTGAGGCTACGCGGGAAGGGCGGACAGAAACTCCATCGTCTTTTTCAGCATCTTTCCATCGGTGGCGTTTTTCTCCGTGAGGATCAAACCAATGGGATTGGTGTTCTTAAGAGTAGCCCCTTTCCCATACTCTTCCACCGCCTGAATTAGAGCAGCTCCGTCCACCTGGGCCGTGGATGCGAACTTCATACGGCACTCTCCCCGGCGGATGGCGGCTGTAGCAACGCCATGCTGGATGCACAGCGCTTTCAGTTCCGCCACCTCTATGAGATTCTCTACCGGACCGGGAAGGGCCCCATAGCGGTCCACCAAGGACTCCCGTACATCATTGGCGCCCGCCTGGTCCAGGATGGCGGCAATCCGCTTATATGCCGCCACCTTCTGCTCGGTGTTGCCAATGTACTCCGTTGGAATAAAGGCGGGCAGGCTGGTCTCCACCGACGCATCGGCCTCCGGCTGATCCGGTTCTCCCTTTACCTCTCGAATGGCATCGGCCAACAGCTTACAATAGGTATCGTAGCCCACCTGCGCCATATGCCCGTGCTGCTCCGGCCCCAGGAGATTGCCGGCACCCCGGATCTCCAAATCCCGCATGGCGATCTTATAGCCGCTGCCCAGCTCGGTGAATTCGCTGATGGCATAAAGCCGCTTCTGGGCCGTCTCGTTCATGACTCGCTGGCCGTTATAGGTCAAATAGCAGTACCCTGGGCGGCTGCTCCGGCCCACCCGGCCCCGCAGCTGATACAGCTGGGCCAAGCCCAGCCGGTCGGCATCCACAATAAAGATGGTGTTGGCAGTTGGAATATCCAGCCCCGACTCGATGATGGTGCTGCACACCAGCACATCCACCTCCTGGTTGTAAAAGGCCATCATCGCTTTCTCCAATGGGAGTTCCCCCATTTGGCCATGGGCCATGCCAATTCGAGCCTCGGGCACCAATTCCCGCACTGATGACACAAACCGCTCCATGGTGCCCACATTGTTGTAAAGGATGTAGGTTTGCCCATTTCGATTGATCTCTCGCAGAATTGCCTGGCGCAATAATTCTCCCTCATAGGGGGCCACATAGGTGGTGACGGGGCTTCGATCCCCGATAGGGGTATGGATCACCGACATATCCCGGATGCCGATGAGGGACATTTCCAGGGTCCGGGGGATGGGGGTAGCCGTGAGGGTAAGCACATCCACCGTCTTTTTCATGTTCTTGATGGTATCCTTGTGCGCTACCCCAAACCGATGTTCCTCGTCGATGATGAGCAAGCCCAGATCCCGGGGACGCACGTCCCGGCTCAGCAGCCTATGGGTGCCGATGAGGATATCCACCTCTCCCGACTGAAACCGCGTGAGCACATCCTCCTGCTCCTTTTTGCTCCGAAAACGGGAAAGCACATCCACCGTAATGGGGTAGCCCTCGCACCGGGCCGAGAAGGTAGCGTAGTGCTGCTGCGCCAGAATGGTGGTGGGCACCAATACCAGCACCTGTTTGGCGTCCATCACCGCCTTAAAAGCAGCACGGATGGCCACCTCGGTCTTGCCATAGCCCACATCCCCGCATAAAAGACGATCCATAATACGAGGGCTTTCCATATCCCGTTTGATCTCCTCGATGCTCTGCTGCTGGCCCTCGGTTTCATCAAAGGGGAAAGCGGACTCGAACTCCTTCTGCCACAGGGTATCCTCCGAAAAGGCGTGACCCCGGCTGGCCTGCCGCTGGGCATACATGGCTACCAAATCAAAAGCCAGTTCCCGGACCCCTTTTCGCACCTTCTGCTTGGCCCGTTCCCATTCAGCACCGCCCATACGGCTCAGCTTAGGCTTGGCTTCATCGGACCCGATGTACCGGGTGACCCGGTTGAGCTGGTCGGCCGGAATATAGAGCTTATCCCCATCCCGATACTCGATGAGCATGAAATCCTTCTGGACCCCCGCCACCGGAATGGAGGTCAGTCCACGATAGATGCCGATGCCATGGATATCATGAACGGCATAGTCCCCTTCCTTGAGGTCAAAGGCCTCGGGAGCCGCTTCCTTTCGCTTCCGCTGGGGCGCTCGGCCCTGGCGGAAGATTTCGGCCTCGGAATACAGGATAAACCGGCCATCGGTATATTCAAATCCGGCGCCAATGGGATAGGGGGTGATGACCACCTCTCCCGGTTTCAGATCCCGGTTCAGGTCCCGGATACAGGCGCAGTCCACCCCCTTATCCAAAAGGGTTTGGTACAGGGCCTCGCAGCGCTTTTCATTTCCCAGGGCGATAGCGGTGGTATAGCCGCCCTTTTTGCGGTATTTCAACTCGTCGGCTAACAGGTCCAGCCGCCCCATAAAGGGCGTGATGGACCTGCAGGCCAGGGAGAACACATGGCCTCTGGCCCGGCGCTGTACCATGGTGGTGAACTGCACCTTTACCTGGGGCGCCGAGAGAAGCTCTCCATAGGCGGCCAGCTGATGGGAAAGAGCATCATAGGCATCAGGCCCCAGATGCGTTACAGTATCCTGAAGATCCTCATCGGAAAGGGCGGCCGCCTCCTTCATCTGGGCGGGCTCATCCAGCAAAAGGATGCCGTTCTCCCCCAGATAATCCACGGCGCAGGTTCTCCCCGATACGTAAGGCACCACCTCAGCGGCATAACCGAGATTATCCCCTCGCAGTTCCTCCATCCGCTCTTGCAGCCGGGGACTTGGATTGTGTTTTTGCTCTCGCTCCATGATGAACAGGGCATCCCGCACCATCCGGGCGTCCATAGGGGTTTCCACACAAGGGGCGATGGTCACCCCGTCCTGTGGCGCAAGGCTCCGCTGAGACATAGGATCCATGGTCTTGATGGAATCCACCTCGTCCCCAAAAAAGTCCAATCGGTAGGCGCCCATGGGCGTGCACACATCCAGAATACCGCCCCGTAGGGAGAATTCCCCCAGGGCGGAAACCGCCTCCTCCCGGTGGTAGCCGCCCTGAACCAACCGACGGATGAGGTCGTCCATGGCAAGGGTGTCCCCCTTATGGACGGTGATCTGTGATTTGCAAAAGACCGATCGAGGAGAAAGGCAGGCCCGAGCGCCATCCACCCCTGCCAGCACAAGGCAGGGCTCTCCTCCCGCTAAAGCGGTAAGGGCTTGAATCCGCAGAGCCCTTTGCTCCCGGCTGTCCACCGCCCGGGTAAAACTGAAGGCCCGGGCAGGCAGAAAATAGGTCTCTCCCGGCAGCACTGGGGACATGGCCGCGTACAGCCGCTGCGCCATGTAATCATTGGGGCAGATCAAAAACATAGGCCGCTTCTGCTCCAAATAGGTGGTGATCACCAGAGGGATTTTGCTGATTTCGGGCATGCCGAAAACGGAGAGGGGTTCGCCGCCCCCCCTCCTTATGGCATCCTGTATCCCCGCGTACTCCGGACTTCTCCGGATGGGGTCTAAGATTCTATGATTCATGGGTGTTCTCAGCCTGTTCCTCCTTCTTTAAACGTCCCTTATGATTATACCGCTGTTGGGTGGTTTCCAGACCATGCTCAAGAAGGCAAATGGCCGCCTCAGCGCCTTTCTTTACCCCTTGCTGAAAGGCCTCTCCATTTTCTCCGCACGGACGGCTTAAAACGTAGTCCGCCAGATCCCACTGGGGAGGCGGGCTGCCCGCGCCGATTCGAATTCGGTAGAAAGCCTGAGTACCGATCTCCTGGATGATGCTCCGCATCCCGTTATGGGTACCGGCGCTGCCATGGTCCCGCACCCGAACGGCGCCGGGCGGAAGATCGATATCGTCATACAGCACCAGGATATCCATACTGTCTACCTTATAGTAGGCCGCCAGATCCAGGACGCACTTTCCGCTGAGGTTCATATAGGTTTGGGGCTTTACCAGCATCACACGGCTATTCCCCACCCACCCCTCGGCGGTATAGGCTTCCCGATGACGCCGAAAAGACGGAAACCTCAGCTGTTTTGCCATCTCATCCAATGCAAGAAACCCCGCGTTATGCAAGGTATGCTCGTATTGCTGCCCGGGATTCCCCAGGCCAAATACCAATTTCATCTCAATAGACCTCGCGAAGCGCGCCCTTTTTCCGCTTTTCGTCGGCCCAGTCCTCCTTGATATACTGCTGGCTGCGGCCCACAGAAAGAGCTCCCGCCGGAACCTCTCCCACCACCGTGGTACCCGCCGCTACATAGGCGCCGTCTCCCACGGTGCAGGGAGCCACCAGGTTTACATTACAGCCGATAAACACGCCGTCTCCCACGGTAGTCTGGTATTTCTTTAGGCCATCATAGTTGGCAAAGATGGTTCCGCAAGCGATGTTGCAATGGGCGCCCACATCGGCGTCCCCCACATAGGTCAAGTGGGGCAGCTTGGTTCCTTCCCCGATTCTGGCCTTCTTGATCTCCACAAAATCCCCGATGTGCACGCCATCCTCCACCACGGTAGCAGGACGAAGATAGGCAAAGGGGCCGATGGTCACATCGTTGCCCACGGTGCTGTCCATGATCACGCTGTCCCGGATATGGCACCGGTCGCCCACGGTAGAGCCGTCAATCACGGTACCGGATTCGATGACGCAGTCGGCTCCAATGGCGCTTTTCCCACGGATATGGCAGCCGGGATATAGGATGGTATCCTGGCCGATAACGGCCCCGTCCTCGATGTAGGTATGGTCGGGATCCATCATAATTACCCCACCCACAAGATACCCATGATTGATGCGCCGGCGCATGATGGCCTCGGCGGCAGCTAGCTGGGCCTTATCGTTGACGCCGGAGCACTGCTGCGCGTCCACCAATAGCCCGCCCACTCGACCGGTCGCCGCCAGCATGGCGATACAGTCGGTGAGATAGTATTCCCCCTGGGCGTTGTCACAGGAGAGCTGTCCCAGACAGCGCAGAAGACTTTCAATGCGGAAGCAGTATACCGAGGAATTCACCTCCCGAATGGCCTTTTCCTCCTGGTTGGCGTCCTTTTCCTCTACGATGCGCAGGATACTGCCGGTAGTATCCCGGATCACCCGGCCGTAGCCCGTGGGATCATCGGGTTCACTGGTCAGTACCACGGCGTCCAACCGTTCCTCCTTACACATGGCATATAGCTGCCGGAGGGTGTCGGCCATAAGAAGGGGCATATCCCCCGCCAGCACTACTGCGTATCCGGATTTCCCACTCAGGTAGGGCTCCGCCATCATCACCGCATGGCCCGTTCCTTTCTGCTCTGCCTGAACCGCAAAATCCGCCCGGTCCCCCAGATGCTCCATAATGGCTTCCCTGCCTACGCCCACCACCACTACGGGTTTATTTCCAGTAGCATCCTGGGCAGCGGCCACAACCCGGTCAATCATGGGTTTGCCGCAGACGGTGTGCAACACCTTGGGCCGGTTGGACTTCATCCGCTTACCATGTCCTGCCGCCATTACAATCGCCATCATATGTTCCATGGGTTTCCCACTCCAATACATAAGGATTCATCATAAGATTGTATGCGCTGAGCCCGCACCTTGTCAACCCAACGGACACGCGGCCGGATCCCCGCTGCAGCCGCCCAGGAGGGCGCTGACATGCCGCAAGGATAGCGGCTGGAGGATCGTTTGGTAACGAACAAAACACCCTGTACATCAAAAGCATGCCGATGGACCCGGGCACTGCCCGGTTGATTTCCTGGACGCCTCTGCCGTATAATAGAATGACATCAGTAGATTGGAGAGATCGTTATGCCCAACATCTTTGATTACCAGGGAAAACGGGTGCATATCATCGGCATCTGCGGAGCCAGCCTCTGTGGGGTTGCGGATATCCTCAAGGAAAATGGTTTTACCGTCACCGGATCCGATATGAAAACCACCATCTTTACCCCCTACGTGGATCGTATCGGCGTGCCCTATACCATCGGCCACAGCGAAGAGAATGTGGCGGGAGCGGACTTTGTGGTTCACAGCGCTGCCGTTCCCGAAACCAACGTGGAATTGGCCTACGCTCGGGCTCATGGCATTCCGGTACTGGAGCGTTCCGAGTGCGTTGGTCAGATCTTTGACCGGTACCAAAACAGCATCAGCGTAGCAGGCTGCCATGGAAAGACCACCATCTCCTCCCTTTTGGGCCTCATGCTTCTGCGAGGTGGCATGGATCCCACTATCCATGTAGGCGGCGTGCTCCATTATCTGGAGGATAGCGGCACTCGGGTTGGCAACAGCGATATCATGGTGTTAGAATCCTGCGAATACATGAACAGCTTTTATCACTTTAAGCCCCATATCGCCGTTCTCAACAACGTGGATGACGACCATCTGGACTTTTTTAAGGACATGAGCGACGTCTATCATTCCTTTGCCACCTTTGTGGACGGCATGGATCCGGATGGCGTCATCTTTGGCTGTATTGACGATCCCCAGGTGGTTAAGCTCATGGAGCAGTCCGGCCGAAAGACGGTTTCCTTCGGCCTCTCCGGTGGGGATTATACCGCCAAGGATATTGAATACGATGAGGTTGGCTGCGCTGCCTTCACCCCTGTTCGCCGAGGGGAGGCTTTGCCCCGGGTCAAGATCCATCTGCCGGGGGATTACAACGTGGCCAATGCTTTGGGCGCTCTTGCCGTAGCCGACTATCTGGGCTGCAGCTATGACGCCATCACCCAGTCCCTGGAGGAATACGAAGCCGCCGAGCGGCGGTTTGAGTTCCATGGCGAGCTGGATGGCGTAAAGGTGTACCACGATTTTGCCCATCATCCCAGCGCTGTCAAAGCCTGCATGCGGGCCGCCAAGATGTTCCATTACAATAAATTATGGGCCGTTTTCCAATGCAACTCCTACTCCCGGGCCTACAAACTCTTCGACCGGTTTGTGGAAGCTTTTGACCCTGCCGATACCGTCATCATATCGGAGATTTTCCCGGGACGGGAAACCGATACCGGGCTGGTCAACGGCCAGCAAATGGCCGATGCCATCACCGCTCGGGGAGGCGAGGGCATCTATATCCCGGATTTTACCGATATCGGGAAATACCTACAGGCCCATTGGCATCCTGGAGATATGGTTCTCATGGTGGGTTCCGGGGATATCAACGCTCATGTATGGAAGATCCTGAAAAAGTATTGATTTTAAAAAAACGCTTGGTACATCCAAGCGTTTTTTTATTCAAAAACAAAAAAAGCCTGCGGCAGACCGCAGGCTTTTTTACTATAGTCAGCTATCCCGCCTTCTGGGATAGATATGGGGTGTATCGTCATTCTCATCCGCTTCTGAAGCGGGCATGGATTCCTCTACTGGAACCGGTCCTTCAATGGACTGATCCTCCGCTGGAAGCTCAGCTTGATCCATAGGCACAGGTTCATCATCCAACCAGTCCTGATGCCGGGGATTCTGTCCGCCTTTGGGCCCCTTAGGCGGTTTTCCTCCCTTATGGTTGCGCACCGCAAGAAGGATCACCGCAACCAGCAAAATCAAGCAAAGGGCAGCCAGCGCAATGAATACCAGGCGCAAGGTAGGATCCCCAAAGATCTTCCCAAACAGGCCTTCTCCTTGTTCGGGCTCCGGGGTGGGCGTGGGGGCTGGCGATATTTCAGCCACCTCGCCGGCATACCGCTGAATGGTCTTTTCTACCGCATCATACTGATAGAAGCCGGTTTCTCCCTTGGCATTCATGGCGTATATCAAATAGAACTCCGGGGTGGCGGCGCTGGGTGCAGCGCTGGCATCGGGGGAAGCGGAGGCCTCAGGGCTGGCGGCGGGACTGGCCGTGACGCTAGCGCTCTGTTTTACCATTGCCCAGGCGGGAACGCTCAGGCTTTCACTTACAACCAAGGTGGTTTCTTCATATCCAGCCGGCACCGCTAAGGTATCGGGCAAGGGCAGGATGATATAGCTCCCCGAGGCGCTAACCGAAAGCTGCATGAGCTTGGTGAAAGCATCGGCGGTTTCATCGTAGAGGTAGTAAGCGCCGTTTTCCCCTTTATCATCCGACAACCAGAGGAACACCAAGCCGCTTTCTCCCAACCCCGCCTCAATCTTCTCGTCGTGATAGGTGTATTCGTTGGCAGAATATCCCTCAGGAAGGGCAACGGTTACGTTTTTCAGGCTGCGCCACAGATAAAGGGTCTGCCCGTCTACCGTTACCGGAATCGCCGTCTCGATATCGGTGGGTTCCGGCGTGGGCGTAGGGGTCGGCGTGGTGTTTGGATTATTGGTAGGACGCACCGTGGGCTTTGCCGTAGGCTTTACCGTAGGGGTGACTTTCGCATTTACAGTTACTCGTCCGCTACCGGATGCTGGCCCAATTTCCGCCTCATCGAAGGAAAGAAACGTGTTAGTGCGTGCAGATACCGTCGCGCTTCCAGCCTTTAGCGCCTTAAAAGTAAGGGTAAAGGAGAAGGAACTTTGGCTGTCATTGCTGGCTACAGCTACCAAATGGACGGACCCGCCGCCTCCTGACGCATTGGTCCCGCTCACAAACTGCAACACGCTGGAATCATAGCTTACATAGGCATCCACGGTACCGACCGACGTTCCCCCGCCGCTAAAGGTAACCGTCACATTGACGTTGTTTCCCTCGGTAACCGTAGCCGAAGAAACCGAACCACTGGCCGCCAGGGCGGTAGGCAGGGCCAAAGAAAACATCATAACCAGTGCCAGCATAAAAATGCCAAGCCGGGTGGATCTTCTGGATATGCTCATGGTGATCCTTACTCCTTAAATCGCTAGATTATTTTTGTGTGATGGTACTGCTCCCCAGGATATGCTTTTGTATGCGCAGAAGGTCTAGAACATCTACGGTTCCATTCCTGGATACATCCGCCGCCTTCAGGTAGCTGCCCTCCAACTTTATCGTGCCCAAGATCTGCTTTTGTACACGCAGGAGATCCAGCACCGTAATGACGCCATCGCCGCTAGCATCCCCATAGATGACGATTCCATACTCCTTTTGTAGGTCTCCATTGGAATTCCACACCTGGAGGCGATCTCCCGTCACCACTTTACCGCTGGTCTTCTCATTTCCGCTGGCATCAAACAAGTGCATGACGCCGCCCTCCATTACCACCTTGATGCCTCCGGTCAGAGTTGAAACCTCGGTTCCTTCGGCAACCCCAGTGATGATCCCATCGCCGCTGATGAGATAGGTCTCGCTGGCAATGATGGAGTCGGTTACCAGGTTGCTGCTGGGCACATACTGGCTGCTAGCCGGATTCTCCACCGCATTCTCCGGCATATTGAGATATACCGGAATCCGGAAGGCAAAAGGCTGGCTGGTAAAGCTACTTCCAAAACTGTTTTTCAGTTTAGTACCCGTAGTGTTTGCTTCAGATGTAGGCGCCATAACATTGGTCATATATTGATGATCGTAATAACTCGGTCCAACAACATCAAATTTTTGCAAATAGAGCGTGTCCTGTCCAATCGCGATATAATTCTTACCCAAGAAACGGATTCCACCATCCAGCGCTTTATAAGGATCCGTCCATCCAGCATTCTTGGCGTAGATCGCTCCGTTCTCATTCGCCCCATGTTCATCAGTAGTATAAGCGCCAATATTAAAGAAATTGTAGATCCCCAAATAACCCGAAACAGCGCCCCAGCCCAGAGGGCTAACACCACTTGGCCCCATCTCCTGACGAATGCGGGCAGCCACGTGATAGGGATTCACGTTGTTCTTCTTAGATAAATCAAAAATTGCCTGCTGAAAAGTGGTGGTTCCACCAGAATAGCTGAACTGTCCACCCTCATATTTATAAAATTTCCCATCTATGGTCGTGCTATAGCTACCGTCCATAAAAGTATTCTTCAGCATATATCCTAGATTAGAAGCACTATGAACATTGCTTTCAAAAGTCAGCTTCTCCATCTGAAAAATATGGATATCATCTAAAAAATTACGGGGATCCAAATAATACGCTACCAAATCCTTAGACGCTTTATACCACCCTGTATCATATTTAACCAACTCACCGGTTCCATCCACATTGGTGGTATCGATATATTTACTGCCATAATTTAAATAATCGGGATGCACCACATTAATGCCGCCATTGGTCTCGGCCGCCAACACATCCGTCCACTGAAGTCCAGTATGAAACGCTTCAAACTTCCAGTTGGGATAAATCGCATGAAGCACCCTAAGGTTGTCCCAGTAGCTACGGGGGAACCCCTGGCTCTGTAGATATTGATCAAAGGCCGGATCGGCTTCCACCGTGGTAACACAAGCAAGCAAATCCTCCCGAATCCAGCCGTAAGGAGCCGCATCCGCAGAAAGAGCGATCTGATACCAGGTCCAACTTCCATTTACCTTTTCACTTTTTACATATACCAAACGGGCATTGCTCAGCGTACCCACACGATCATAGTTTGTCCCAGGACCAGAGCGGATGTTCACCGGGGTATCCGTCACCTGGATCAATCCCACCTTATAACCAGCAGCCTCGGCGGTAAAGCCCTCCAGCTGGAGCAGCGCCGGTACAGCCAAAAGCGCCACGCAGAGAAGGAATCCACAGATCCGCATCCCAATTTGTTGCATCACTTTTTTCTTCAACCTAAACTCTCCCCCAAATAAATGGTTTTAAGCCCATTTCAAACTTATTTTGTAATAATTTTGAAATAAAAGGCGGCTAAATATCATTGTTTTGTAACATTATACTGTCACATTCTGTCGAGTGTCAAGTATATACTCCCACAAGTGACAGTGCAAGCCCCATATTTTTGGAAGAACTGTGACCCGGATACATAAAAATGTAAAAAGTAACAAAACGGTTAGAGTGCGTCTGCCAGTACCTCCGCCATCTCTTGGGTAGTAGCCCAGGAGGTACAGAATCGAACTGCCCGGGCGTCTGCGCCCACAGGACCTTGGTCAGAATAGGCAAAGTCCCTTTTTAGCCGCTCCAGCAGAACATTGGGAAGGATGGGGAAAAGCTGGTTGGTGGCCGGCGGCACCAAAAAGGGGTACCCCTTCTCCCAGCAGGCGTCTCGGATGATCTTGGCCATCCGATTGCCGTGGCGGCCAATCTCATAGTAAAGCCCATCGGTAAACAACGTCTCAAATTGAAGCCCTAACAAGCGCCCCTTTGCCAGCATACCGCCATGACGCTTTATAAGATATCGGAAGTCCTCCTGCAGCTCTCGCCGAGGGATCACCACCGCCTCCCCCATAAGGGCGCCCAGCTTGGTGCCCCCAATATAGAATACATCGCAGAGCTGGGCAAGATCGGGCAGGTCCACATCGGCGGTCTCGGCAGTCAATCCAAATCCCAGACGTGCGCCATCCAGGAACAGATAGAGTCCATAGGTATCGCAAACCCGTCGAATAGCAAGAAGCTCCGCTCGGCTGTACAGGGTCCCCAACTCGGTAGGATGGGACAGGTACACCATCTTAGGCTGTACGATATGCTCATAGCTGTCATCCTCCCTCTGGGCACGAACCGCCTCTTCGATTTGTTCCGCGGTGATCTTCCCCTCCCGACTTGGCAGGGTTAATACCTTATGGCCAGTTGCCTCCACCGCTCCCGTTTCGTGGGTGTTGATGTGCCCCAGATCCGAGCTTAGCACCCCTTGATGGGGGCGAAGCGCCGCCGAGATCACCGTAAAATTGGTCTGTGTTCCTCCCACGAGAAAATGGACCGCTGCTTCCGGGGCGTTGCAAGCCCGACGAATCAGTTCTGCGGCATGGCCACAGTATGCATCGGTACCGTAACCCGGCGTTTGAACCAGATTGGTTTCCATCAACCGTTCCATGATCCTGGGATGGGCTCCTTCGGTGTAGTCGCTGTTAAACCGCAACATTGCACTTCCTCCTATCTAGAAAAAGACGGAACCCGGGAGCGCTTTCCCGGGTCCCATCCTGTACTATAAAAAGTTAGTTGTCGTCGCTAAGAATCCTGCTCTGTTCCATCTCCATGGTCATCTGCTCCACCAGCCGAGTGGGCACCCGTTTAAAGATGATGCTGATGCTCTGCCGGTTATGGATGCACATGGCAGCTTCGGCAAACAAGGGGGCAACCGATACAATCTTGATCTTATCGGATTGATTGACGAAGGGATTCTCTACCGAGTCGGTGGAGACCACAAACTCCAGAGGGCTGTTTTCGATGGCCGCAATACCCTTCTCCCGACACAGGATGTGGCTAAGGCCGGCAAATACCCGGCGGGCACCATGGGCCTTAACAGCGTTGGCAATTTCCACCAGAGTGCCGCCAGAGATGGTAAAATCGTCTACGATAAAGCAATCCTTGCCTTCCACGTTACCGATGACTTCCAGCACCTTGGCGTTTTCATTGTGGTCAAAACGGGTCTTGTCCCCAATGGCCACCCCGACGCCCAGATAATCGGCGTATTCCCGGGCATGCTTGGCAAAGCCGGCATCCGGGGATACCACCACTAGATTACTAAGATCACAAACGGTCTTGATGTATTCACACAGAAGAGGCATAGCCTCCAGGTGATCCATGGGGGTTTTGAAGAAGCCCTGCACCTGGGCGGCGTGAAGGTCCATCATCACGGTCCGATCCACACCGGCGCACTCGATCATATCGGCGCAGACCCGCGCACGCAGGGATACCCGGGGCTCGTCCTTCTTATCGCCCTTGGCATATCCAAAGTAGGGAATGATCGCGGTAACGGAGTTGGCGCTGGCCCGCTTAAATGCATCGATCCAGAAGAGAATTTCCACCAACTCGTTGTTGGGATTCATGCCGATGGGCTGAACCAGATAAACGTCCTTATCCCGTACGGTTTCCCGGATTCGAACAAAGATATTGCCGTCCGAAAAAGTGATGACCTCGCTGTTGCCCAGCTCTACTCCGAGATAATCACACATCCGCTTCGCGAAATTTTTACCGGAGGTTCCGGCAAAAATTCTGATGTCTCCACCTGTGTACATGGTTAATACGCACCCCCAAATAATTGACACTCACGTGTGTGTTCTATTGTAACATTCCCCCGATTGCTTATCAACCGGATTTCCAGGACGGTTGACGGTTTTTGCCGAATTGTTGGCGATCCTCTCGTTTTTTGAAACTGAGATAGAGAAATCGGAGAAACAAAAAAAGCCGTGGACTTAGTCCACGGCTTTTCGTCTTTATGCTTTCTCCTCGGGAGTCCCCTGAGAAGGCTCCTCCAGCGCGGCAGCCCCTGCCTGAGATTCCACCGCCTGGGGATGCAATCCCTCCATAATGCGGCGGAACTCCGCTCCATCAATTTTTTCTTTTTCCAATAGGACGGCTGCTATGGCGTCCAACTCGTCCCGATGCTGGATAAGAGTATCCTTGGCCCGGTCATAGGCGGTATCCAGGATGGATTTGATCTCTTTGTCAATGAGAGTGGAGAGCGTCTCGGAATAGTTCTGGGTGTGGCCATAATCCTTACCCAGGAACACCTCTCCCCCGCCGCCCAAGTAAATGTTGCCTACGGCATCGCTCATGCCATATTCCACCACCATGCTGCGGGCAATGTTGCTGGCATTTTGTAGGTCGGAGTAAGCGCCGGTGGAAATCTCCCCGATGACGGTCTCCTCAGCAGCGCGTCCACCCAGGGACATGGCGATCTGATCCAGTAGCTTGTTGCGGGTAACGTATTTGGTTTCCTCCCCTGGCAACAGCATGGTATATCCGCCCGCTCCCTTGCCGGTGGGGATAATACTCACTTCATGGACATCGTCGCAGTTGGGCATATTGTAGGCCACCACGGCATGACCCGCCTCGTGATAGGCCACCAGCTTTTTGTCCTTCTCGGTAATCACGCTACTCTTCTTCTCGGGCCCCACAGCCACTCGATTGATGGCGGTCAGCACCTCTGCCATATGGATCTCGTTGTCGTTCTTCCTTGCAGCTAAAATAGCGGCCTCGTTGAGCACATTTTCCAGATCGGCACCGGTGTAATAGGGGGTGCGCTTGGCCACCACCTTCAGATCCACATCGTCGGCCAAAGGCTTGCCCCGAGCGTGAACTTTCAAAATCTCTTCCCGGCCCTTAACATCTGGATAATTCACCGTCACCTGCCGGTCAAAGCGGCCGGGCCGCAGGAGCGCAGGATCCAGAATATCCGGGCGGTTGGTGGCGGCTAGGATGATAATACCCTCATTGACCGAGAAGCCATCCATCTCCACCAGCAGCTGGTTTAAGGTTTGCTCCCGCTCATCATGTCCGCCGCCCAGCCCCGCTCCACGATGGCGGCCCACAGCGTCGATCTCATCGATGAACACAATACACGGGGCATTCTTCTTGGCGTTTTCAAAGAGGTCCCGCACCCGGCTGGCGCCTACGCCCACGAACATCTCCACAAAATCCGATCCGCTGATGCTGTAAAACGGTACGCCGGCCTCTCCCGCTACCGCGCGGGCCAAAAGGGTCTTTCCCGTGCCGGGAGGGCCTACCAACAACACGCCCTTGGGAATCCGAGCTCCCAAGCCTGTAAATTTTCCGGGATTCTTAAGAAAATCCACAATCTCCTTCAGCTCATCCTTTTCCTCGTCAGCGCCGGCAACATCCGCAAAGGTCTTGCGGTTCTTATCATCTGCAGGAGCCATCCGGGCTTTGCTCTTGCCAAAGGACATCACCTTGCCGCCTCCCTGGCTCTGCTGGGACATCATATACCAGAAGAAGCCAATCATCGCCACCGAGATCAAAAGATAGGGCAGCACCGACATGAACCAACTAGGCTCAGGGGTAGGCCGGTATTTAACCGCAATGGACAGAAGCTCTGGGTTAGCGTCCGTCAGAGCCTTCATATCCTCATTGAAAATCTCAATGCTAGGAATATAAGTGGTATAGTCGTATTGGGAAGGGAAGCTCTTCTCCTGGATCTCGGTTCCCTTTTTCAAGGCAACCAGATCGTTATCGGTGATATCGATGCTGAGAATTTCTCCAGCCTCCACCTTGGACATAAACTCGTTGTAATTCAGCTCTTTACTGGCGGCATCGCCTGGGCTCATCAGCCTGGCAAACAAATAGATGAGCAAAAACAGCATCAGATACATGCCGGGGCCGCGCAAGACTTTTTTCAATCGTCCGATCCTCCTAGGGGTCAATGCAATTTAGTAGGTTATTATATCATATTTCCCAATATATAACAATCTTATTTGGCGGATTCTCCACCATAGACGGATTCATCCAATACCATAATATCGGGCAGATTCCGATACCGGCCATCGTAATCCAGTCCATAGCCCACCACAAACGCATCCGGGATGGTAAAACAGCTATAATCCACCTCGATGTCGGCCTGGCGGCGCTCCTTCTTATCCAGCAAACAGCAGATTTTTAAGGAAGCCGGGCGGCGCGCTAAAAAGAACTCCTTCAAAGTTTTAAGGGTTAGACCGCTGTCCACGATATCCTCTACCAAAATCACGTGCTTATTCTCCACATCGTGTTCCACGTCCTTGTTAATCTTTACGTTTCCGCTGGTGGTAGTCCCGGCACCATAGCTGCTAGCGGAGATAAAATCAATTTCGCAGGGGAGATCCAGATTCCGCACCAAATCCGCACAGAAGATAAAGGCTCCCTTTAAAATACATACCACCAAAATCTCCTTGCCCTGGTAATCCTTATGGATACGGTATGCAATGCCCTTTACTGCATTGTCTATCTCATCCTTTGTCAAAAGCGTCTCTTTGTATTCGCTCACGTCAAAATCCCCCTCAATCTTTTATCACGCCACCCGTGAACTTGGGGAAGCACCCATCCAATTCCATGCTGTACCACACATGCTGGACCGCCAATACCCGATTCCCCCGGACGATAACGCCAAGGGCATCCCGGATACATCGCGGCACACCCTGTTCTTTCAGCAGATGGGAAAGGCGCTTTCCTCCAGGCAGAACATCCCCCGGGCGCCGAGTTCGCAGCAATGCATCCCGGCAGGAATCCGGCGTCCAAACCTCTAGGCTTAGACCGTTCAGCCGGCCATAGCCACTGGCCAACCCGGCGGTTTCTTGGGTCGTAAAGGGACGGTAAATCTGTACCTCTCCCTTTTGGTCCACAAAAATCCCCTGGCCAATATCCGTACGCTTCCCTTGGTCAATGGCCTCCATTCCCAGTATAAGAGCTCGTTCGGTCACATTCCAAGCTCCCAGGTCCTCCAAACAAAGCCGTAGAATCCGTTTTTCAAGGCTAGGCTGATCCGGCATTCCAGACAGGACATGGCATACGCCGGGCAAGGAGTAGCGTCTAACCTTTAGAAAGGCATTCTTAGCCTGCTCCATCAAAAAGGCTTCGTCTTCCCCTGCGGCCCGGGCAGTTTTGCACAACGTTTTTATTATTGCAGGATTGTAGCCGGTTTGCAATATAGGAATCAGTTCTTTTCGAATTCGATTTCTGGTATATGTGAGATCTGCATTGGTTTCATCCTCTCGGTAAGGCAGATGGTGTGTCTCTACATACCGCAAAATCTCTTCCCGTTCCACATGCAGCAGCGGCCGGGCGATATACCCTCGCACGGGTTCCATTCCTCTTAACCCCCGGACACCGCTTCCCCGCAGCAAGTGCATCAGCACCGTCTCCGCCTGATCCCCGGCATGATGGGCGGTTACAATCCATTGACAGTCCAAGGTCGCCCTAGTGCGCTCTAAAAAATCATAGCGCAGGTCTCTAGCCGTCTCTTCTATTGTACGCCCACAACGTTCCTGTTCCACATCTCCCCGGCCGCAAGTTAGGGGAATCTCCCAATCCTGACACAGGGTATCCACCAGATCCTGATCCCCATCGGCAGAAGCGCGAATCCCGTGATGAAAGTGGGCGGCATAAAGAGAAAATCCCATCTCTCTGCGCAGGGTACACAGGCAGTGGAGCAGCGCTACGGAATCCATCCCCCCGGACACTGCGCACAAAATCCCCTGGTTTGGGATCCCAATTCCCAGCCGCTTCATAGTCTGCATCAGTGCTTCTCTCACCGTAAGCCCCCCTTTGGGATAGGTTTATTCTACCCGTTGTAAAGATTTTTGACAACGGCGGAAAGGAGGAAATCACAGCAAAACTCCACTGTCCTTAAAGGCAAAGATACGCTACAATAACGAAAAGGAGGAAGAAGCATGTCAAAACAATTTCGCTTTGCTTTTATCGTTATGAGTCGCGGGTTCGACCCTTCTCAAAACCACGCCATGATGGAGGTGGACTCCTGCAAAGCCGTATTGGTGGGAGTGGCTCGCTTAGACCAGGCATGTGCCGCTGCACAACATCTGATTTCAACTGGTGAAGTGGATCGAATCGAGTTATGCGGCGCATTTGGAGAAGCCGGCGCAAAAGCGGTGCAAGAAGCGGTAGGGAAGGATATTTCTGTAAGCTACATCGTGCCCTTGCAATAGCATAAAATTTAAGGGGGAGCATAAATCATGCTCCCCCTAGTCATACAACGGATTTGACCTTAATCACCGCTACCGTCATATCGTCCGCCTGATGCCCTGCTATGGACTTCGCCTCTTTTAATATTCGCTGGGACATCAGATCTACCGATGGATCCTGCTGATGAATTCCAAGCATCCATTGACCCAACTCGCGATTGCTTGTGAAGCAATCCGAAATCCCATCGGAAACCATCACCACATAGTCCCCTACCTCCACCTCGCGCCGTGCATAAAAGGGGGTGGCCTTGGATACCGCGCCCATGGGCAGGGATTTTCCGCTGATCCAATGGGCATGAGCCTGTCGCAGTATGAACGTGGCTGGCGCGCTCATTTTAATAATTTCACAGCTTTTACCGGCAAGATCAAATACCACCATATCCCCGGTAGAAAAAACATCCCGGTTTCGGCTGGCCATAATGCTATTCACCATTTTTATCATGGGCTTTGCGCCTAGCCCCGCCCGCTGAAACGCCAGAAGCAGTTGTGCCGCCGTACTGCTCTCCTCTTTTGCCGCTTTCCCGCTTCCCATTCCGTCACACAGGATTGCGGCGGTCTTCGCGGGCCCCACGTCTGCAATCAAAAAGGTATCCCCACTCTGTCGCATGCCCGGTTTGGTGGAGCACGCGGTAGAAACCTCCAGGGCAATACGGGGACCAGGGGCATACTGCAGCACGCAGGATTCCTGCTGTCCGCTTCGACAGGGACGTTGGGCCAAAATATAATCCTGCCCCATAGCGCGGCTGATATATCTTCGGATCACTTTAACACAATCCCTTTTCCCGCCGCATCCGCGGCAAGTAACGGTAACCGTTAAGCGGTCGAAAGGATCTTTTGCTGCGGATACTGGGCAATCCCCGTATCCGCCGTCCGCCAGCTCCGCCTCCACTCGTTTGATAGTGTTTTGTAAAGGAATGGTCTCCCGCATAGCCATATGGTTGAGGGAAACCGCCAATGCGCCCATCTGCTGCGACGCGATTTGTGCGCTTTCGTTTCCCTTTTCCATGGCCTTTGCGCCTAAAAATATGGCTTTGGCCAGGTTTCCGATTTCCCGCCTGCCTCTTTCATCCGAAGCTGATTGCGTCGGATGGCGCTCACGATCCTTGGGACGGTCCATCACACGGGATATCACACCAACGATCTGACGAGGCACCAGAAACAGTCCCGCTCCCGCCAGCGTTTGCTCCATGATCGGCAATAAAATTTCCCCGGTATCCTGGACAAATAATAGAAACACAGCGCTGGAAAGAGAAAACCCAACCACCACGGAAAGTTTTCCCATCTCTCGGCACATGCCTGCACAAAGTCCACAGATGGCTAGGCCACCTATAATCAACGGCGAATACCCCACCATGGCCGCACAGCCACCAAAAGCAATGCCCACAACGCCGCCTGCGATGGGTCCTCGAAAATATGCCAGCAGAAGCACCATCAAACAACAGGCTGTCCGGTCTAGATAAACGCCCAACAGGGTGATGTTCTGCAAAAACAGTATGCTGGTGCATACCAGCGCCATCAAGCAATATTGCTCCCCTTCATAAAGCCGCCGACGCCGTAAAGCCTTTTGTAGCGCACCAAAAGCCATCCCGTAGATGGGGCCAAATACACCAATTAGCATCAGATCGATGATACCAAGCAGGATCGTATACAGAGTTCCGTCTGAAAATATCACTAGAGCAATTGCGCCAAAGACTAACGGCAATATCCTAGCCAGCGACGCATAGTTTGTTTGAATCCAGTCCAACCGCAACGCCTGAAGGGCCAGCCAAGCCGTCAGCACACCGCCGAGAACAGGGGGAAAAGAAGGGCACAATAGGATGCCGCCCAAGATGCTTCCGATGGCTCCCATCCAGTCCCATCTTTTTTTCAAACAAAATCCATAGAGCAGTGCAGGACATACGGGGGAAAGTCCATAAACCAACGTAACCCGAGCAGCAAGAAAGCATCCAATCAACGCTGCCATATCCATGGGATGAACGGCCGTCAAAATCTCCTGTAACCGAAATCGATCCGCAAAGCTTTGTATCCGCTGCATATCATCACCGAATTTCTCATAGAATACTAGGTGTGGATATTGTAGCAACGGCAGAAGGAGAAAATCGTCGGCCCACGCGGCGCAGGAAAACGCATAACCCTGCAAACAAAACATGAAATCCTATAATTGATACAAAATAAGACGTAAAAAATACCGTAACTTAACTTGCGTTAGAATAAACAGCCATCGATTTCTGTCGAAGAACCTACATGTTTTATGCGCTTTTTCCTTTCAGCTCCTGGAGCTTGGATAGCAAATCATGGAGAAAATTGCTTCCACGGCTTACCAAAATGCCAGTACAAAGGCTTCCGAGCCAATAAGGCCCCATTATCAATCCCACAGCGGAAAATAGATTTGCTCCGCACAATACCGATAGGAAAACCGCAACCGTCAAGCATCCCATGCGATCCCATGAAAACTCACCCTTTTGCCAGCACATCTTTAATGTTTCCCATATTGCCTCCACCAGCAGTGCCAAAATGATAATCTGTACAAGGTCCATTTTAAATCCCCCTATCTGCTTAAGAGATACTCCTGCAATTTTGCTTTTGCGTCCTCCAATTTTTTCACATCGTTTCCCGTGATTTCATGATGCAATAAGGCCAGCATGCACCCTCCCATTACCCGGTTATATTCATCGATATCATCCAGCCGATGCTGGTCCCGATCCAATAACTCCCCATGTCGCGTAACCGATTGCCGCATTTTGCGATAAGGGTTCAGCCAACGCATAAGAACCGCTGTCCCACCCCCAATGGTGGCAATCCCTCCCATGATGGCCAAGATCGCATGAAACGCAACTCCTATTCCATCCATTTTCCACCTCCTATACCAAATCAAGATGATTAAGGGCAAGAGCCGCAGTCACCGTCTGGCCCTTGCCAATGACCGCCCGATCCCCTTTGATCTGGATCACATCGTACACCCCGGTATACACCGCGCTGGAAAGGGTTCGCCCCTTATCGTAGTCCTTGGCCCCTTGCTTCACCCGCACCTTGCTTCCAACGCCAATAGCGGAAGTCGCCTCCTGCCCAGCGCCAGGAATTCGGATCACCTGTCCTACATGGATCAGATTTGGATTGGCTATCCCGTTATAAGCCGCAAGGGCTTGGTAGGTGGTGCCATACCTAGCCGCAATGCCGGACAGGGTGTCCCCCCTTACCACGGTATAAGTTCTTTCCACAGGAACAGGAGCCGGTTCCGGCGTTGGAGCTGGGCTAGCCGAACCAGATATTCCATTTAGCCCATTGTTTTTAATGATGCTGGGATAGTCCTTGTAGGCAAGGTCTATATCCACCCGACCGGACACCCCGGCAATGCTGCCGTTGCTGCTGGTCTGGTGAAGCCCACAGGGATAGTGAGGCGTCACGTCAAACCCCTGGTTGTTGTTCCCCCAATCCGCCAGCCACACGTCGTAGGGGGCCATCCTATCCCGAATAAACCAATTCTTATAGAAGTCTTGGTTGGTGTAGCAAACCACATACCAACCTGCTTTCTCCAAGGTTTCCAGAAAAGCCACCGTCTGCTCCGTCACCGTATGGGACGTAGGCGCATATCCACATTGCTTGGCATAGCGGATGCTGTCCCCTTCGTAGTCAGAGGACAGGGGATAGCTGATCCTGCCCTTATATGGAGCGATCACCTCCAGGAAAGCCCTCGCCTCCTTTCTGGCTTCCTCCACAGTACGGTAATAATTCATCCAATAACAGCCCACATCCAGGCCCGCCGCCAGCGCCCCATCCATGTGCCGCCTAAACCAGGGATCCTCCTGGGCCGCCGTATTGCCCATACCCGCCCGAATCATAGCAAACTTAATTCCAGCAGACCTCACCTGTGTCCAATCCACAGCGCCGTTGTACTTACTTACATCAATTCCTTTTACTGCCATCAATATTCCTCCTCATTCCATGATAAAAGGCGGGGATTCCCCCGCCCTTACTGCTCTATTTCCATTTACCTACTATGTATCCAGTCACATATGCATCTGAATTGGTCTCTGTCTCATAACCAGACATAAGGCGATAGCCAACAGATACGGAGTACATCCATAGGTTTGCCACGGTAAATACTCGCCCACTGTTGAATGCTGATATATTTACATGCGTAACGGATGTAAACAATCCAACCGGATAATACAAATACATAGTATTTGTATAGTATTGGTACACCGCTAGGTTCGATATTTGTACGGCTCCTATTGTCTCTTTCGTCCAGCATTCGATGATTCCAGAAGCCCACTTCCGATATGTCCATCCGTCCGTTACCCCGTTGTCTACAATGTAATCTAGTGTACTTCCGTTCACTGCAAAACCGGTTGCAGCATTGACCACCCCTTCCGGTAATCCTTCCGGCATCATCTGCCCCACGGAAATGCCGTCCTGGGTCATATGCATTGTGGGAATACCCCGGTCCACGAGGGATTGGCCTGATCCGGAAACCGGAACGGCATCTGTGATTTCCAGCAATACATCAAAAGATGAGGTAATCGTGAACCCATCCACCCCTAGGTCGCCGGATATCGTATCATTGAATTGCCATGAATCCTCATTGATGGTCAAGGCTATGGCGATTGGATCAGAATACTCCTGGGCCGTTGTCAGCTTATATCGGTACTGCGCCGATAGGGTGTTTGTTACCAAGCCAAAGGATTTGTTGTCCCAGACGCCCTGGGCCTGTAACGAAACGGCACTATCCACGCTGTTTGCCCTTTGTGTGGTAATACTAGATACCCTGGGTGGGCTATACGGAATCAGTGTACCAAGTTTGGTTACAATGGTCTGATTTCCCCGGCTGTCCACTGCTGCTACGGAGATGCTTCCACTCTCCGCCTTTGGAATTTCCAGCTTTATCTCTCCCGTTTCGTCCCAAGGCGCCTCCACACTGGCATTCCCTACAGACGCTATATATTTCACCATTGAGGCTCCTGTATTAGATATCGCCCTGTCCTCTTTCGAAATGGTAACGGTGACAGTAGACTCACCGCTGAGTATCTTACTGGCATCTCCTGTCAGGTCTTCCCTGGACGCAGCAAAAGTAAAGCTTGAGAATACCGGCAGCGACCGGCTTGGGTCAATCCTCATCGTGCCGTATACTGTTTTACGGCCTACCTCAACTCCGCCACTATATGTGACGCATACCAACCCGTATGAACCGGTATTGCTGTTAGGTAGTGACGCATACAGAGCTTCTACGTCGGCTGTAGAAAAGATAAAGGTTCCACTGGTTGCAACTCCTCGTAATACCGGAGTTAGATCCCCGGCATAAAGGTACAGGTCATGGGTAAAAGAAGCGGATGCTCGAGAAATATCAATCGTCAGCGCCTCCCCCACCGTCAATACCAGACTACTGGGCGTACTCGCCCTGGGTATACTGGGCAGCGTAACGCCAAAGCTCTGCCACTCCCCACCCAAATTCGCTCCCGGTATGCTGATCTTTCCCCATACGTTCAGCCACTTGTTTCCGGACACATCATGGGAAATCGTAATCGTTCTGGTGAACAAACAGATGCCATTTCCAGTACTATACACGATTTTCTGACTGGGACTTACCGCCTGGGTATACTGAACCCCATCCGCTTCCATATAACAGGTGCCGGTACCATAAGTGGTATACCCCGTATTGGTTCTGCGATAATATAGGTTTACCGTGATGCTGCTAGTATTGCTCTCAATGCTCTGGCTATTGAGAAGCACCTCGATGCGCATCTTGATATATTGGTTACTGGTAGGGAGGTCTCCGCTCAAATAGGTCCGTATTGCCATCCCTCTCTCCTCCTTTCTTAGTCATTAATTGTGAACATCACGCCATCGCATATAGGGATAACCCGCAAGGCTTTTGCTGATGATTTTTCCTGTTGTACCGTTAACTGCTCTCGTACAACCGTAGGGCCAAATTGCGCGGTGTCTTTATCCAAATATGCAATCCGCTTATGGGTATCAGTATTTACGATCTCAAACTGCGTATTATCCACATGTGCCTTAAAAGCCTCCCCTTGACGTTCCCATGTCGCGCCCCGGTCATCTACCACCATAATGGATGTAACAATCTCATTAGGATGCTGCTGCCACACAGAAACCCCCAGGCCTTCTATTACAATTAAATCCGCAAGATCCAAGCGGCATCCAGATGCACCTACCGTAACATCTCCTCCGTTGTTCTGCGCGATAAGTACTCCTTTCTCTTCCAGCCAGCTCTCCGATGCCTGCAGTATGATCTCACGCCCAGCTAGATTTACATAGTGTGATCCATTGGACATCGCAGTAAGCCGATACTTAAAATAGTAAGCATAGGTTTTTCCAGCAACCATTCGAACGGATTGAGATACAGTATCATGGATTCGTTTCCCTTCCTCATCCAAGTGCGTTAGGCCATCACCCACGCTAATATACCCGCCAGCCGTTGTTTCACTGGACACATCAATAATCCCGGAAGCCTCTCCTTGCACCATCCAATCCTGAAGTCCCACCCTGCCGGACGTTCCCTTTAATAGGTTGCTACCCCCACTAATGCTCATAGCCAGCTTAATCTCCTCAGCAGTTTGGGTGATAAGTGTTGCGTTGGTTTGGGCCAGGTCCATAGCTGCATCGGCGCGATCACTAACTACACCGGCCATTTGTGCAAGAGATTGGATCTCCCCTGTAGCTTTGTTCACGATAATCTCCGTACGCCGTACTCGTTCTTCCACTTTCGGGATATATTGATAGGATACCGTAGATTTTGTAATGCTAGGGGCAGCCAAAATACTATTAACACCGCCAGGTGAACAATACTCCATACGCAGTATCCTACTAGAATGAAGAGTACCATCTATGGTCATAACCGTGATTGGATCGCCACAATTCAAAAGCGGATTTGCCATACCCTTGCTTTCAAAAGGCAAATAAGAAAAACCATTAACCTGTTCAAACAACGCCTGGATAAATATTTGCCGTTTATCCTGATTGTAGGCAAAAGGATTGTCCTCAATCACCAAAAGGCTTTGTCGGCTTTCCCCA
The DNA here is from genome assembly GCF_044357945.1 of Christensenella sp. MSJ-20. Classification (NCBI taxonomy): domain Bacteria; kingdom Bacillati; phylum Bacillota; class Clostridia; order Christensenellales; family Christensenellaceae; genus Christensenella; species Christensenella sp. MSJ-20. The sequence goes on along the minus strand of NZ_CP076563.1, from coordinate 1,615,857 downwards.
GTCTTGCTTCTTTGAATTCTATCAGCAGTTGGCCCAGTCTCCTGTTCTGCCGTCCACGTAACATTTTCTCCTTCTACTTGACTATTTCGTAGCACAACGGTATCGATGGGGTCGGTCGGCTGTCTCAATTCCAGCGTCTCATAGAGGTAGGGCGTAAGAACCGCCGGGTTCTGCACATCGTCTCCCATATTTTCCAGTGTAAAAACCAGTTCATCGCCTATCACTTGAGCAAACATACCGTTGATCTGCCCAATTGCTTTGATCACTTCTCTACAGGTTTGTCCATCGGTAAATTGATTGCTATCAATTGGCTTTTCTCCATTGGGCAATATGAGATTTTCATGTAACGCTACGCCGCATAGTTGACAGCATTCCTCCAATACCTGCAGCAGAGTTGGTTTTTTCTCGCCGTCATAGTCAAGCTGGGATACGTAAGGGATGTTGAATCGCAACATCGTATCCAACGCAGTAACCGAGGTTAGCTTTGTGGTATCCCCTCTTTCCACATCAATACTAATAAACGTTCCAAGGGATGTGTACACCATTTCCCTGTCGATCATAAAACCACAGAGATAGGAAAATTCCTGATTCTCCATCTCCACATCCGCATCGATCTCGAAGGTCAGCTTTTTGGCTACCGCCGTGCCCACGATGTTACCATCCACAAAACAATCTTTAATTAGCCTAACATTTGTAATGTTGTATTCTCTGGAGCCCAACAATATCTTGTCCGCCTGTGTGTTAAAATCAAACATCGGTGATCACCCCAATTTGCCGAAGTGTAATACTGTAATCATCGTAGATTCGTTTATCCATATCCCCGCTAGGCAGACTCGATACCAGAGTCAAGCCGCTGTGTTCCACCAGAAACGATCCTTTCCGGTATTTCTGATGCTTGGGCGACCAAAATGAGAAATTTCCCTCCACACAATCCAGCTGATCCAAATATGCTTTAAGGGTGCTTTCCTCCAAACGGAAAAGAAGTTTTAGGATATATATTGCAAGCAGTCCATTGAATATGGCTGCGAATAAAAGACGGAAAGGAGGTCAGAAAGTGCCTAAAATCAGGGATTTTGATAGAGTTACAGCCCTCTATGAAAGGCTGTCCAAGGATGATGAGCAGCAGGGCGAATCGAACTCGATACTGAATCAAAAGAGATTTCTCGAAGATTTTGCCCGCAAAAGCGGTATGACGAACATCAAGCATTTTACCGATGACGGTTACACAGGGCGTAACTTCAACCGTCCCGGATTTCAGGTAATGCTTGCAGAAGCTGAAGCCGGAAAAATCGGCACGATTATCGTCAAGGATATGAGCCGTTTCGGCAGAAACTATCTTGAAGTTGGCTTTTATACCGAGATTCTGTTTCCCAAGAAGCAGATACGCTTTATCGCAATCAATAACAGCGTGGACAGCGACAAACCGCAGGATAACGACTTTACCCCGTTCCTCAACATAATGAACGAGTGGTATGCCAAGGACACCAGCAACAAGATAAAGTCCATCTTTCTGTCCCGTATGAGCGATGGCAAACGCTGCTCCGGCAGCATTCCCTACGGCTACAATCGACTGCCCGAAGATAAACAGACCTTAGTGGTCGATCCTGTTGCTTCTCAGGTGGTAAAACACATCTTTGAGCTTGCGGCAGAGGGCTTGACACCTCCGGCAATCGCAAGACAGCTAACGGAGGAAAAGGTGCTGATTCCATCGGCATACACCCTCCAATATCACCCCGAACAATGCAACCGAAAAGCGGAGTACGGCTGCACAAGCTGGAACGCAAACACGGTAAGAGAGATTTTAAGCCGACAGGAATATCTCGGTCATACTGTGCTGAGAAAGACCATCGGAACGAATTTTAAGACCGATGAACGCCGCTTTGCCACCGATGAGGAACGCCTTGTGTTTGAGGACACCCACGAGCCTATCGTTGACGGCGCGCTTTGGGAGCAGGCGCACAGAAGCAATGTTTTCTCGGCTGGTAAAGCAGCTTTCCGAAAAAGAGGGCGTTACGGAAGCCCTTAAAGCGGAAAATCAAATGCTGTGGGTGCAGAGGATGAACAATCTGCGAAACACTGCTGCGGAAATCGTTTCAAGCGAACTTATCTACTGTTAGGAGTGTGGCTATGAATGTCAAGCTGGACGATTATGAGGTGCGGGTGCTGATAAACGGCTTAATACAGCAGCACAGGAGCTATGACGCAGAAACCAACGGTCAGATTGACTCACTCGCCCTTCGCCTGTGTGACATTGCAGAAGCAATGAAGCCGGGACGAAAGAAGAAAATCCCCTTTGAGCCGGTAGAAATCAGAGTAATTTGTCAGTGCCTTATGGAGTGGCGAAATCGAGAGATACAGGCAGAAAGACACGGTGCGGTGGATGCCTTAAACGAACTGTTGATACAGTTTACCAGCTAAAGAGAAAAGTCGCTGTCGCAGACGGCGGCTTTTCCTTTTCGGGTAGTATTCAAGAAGTCATAAAGTTCCGTGAGTAATGGAAGAAGGCAATGCTTTGAGAAAAAGATGAGAGCAATATTCTGAAAATTACTTGAGATTTCGGGGAAAATCTGCTAAAATATTTTTGTATATCTATGGGGTAGGGGAATTCATATCCTTTTGCCTTAGAAATTATGGAAGGAGGACTTGACTATGGCAAACGGAAATACCGAAAATTATTGTCGGCTCGGCAGGAGCATAGCGCCGTTTTTTCAGCGTGTCAAGTCTTATTTCATACAATTTATAACGAACCAGTTGCCGGAGACAGGGCGCATTATGCCTTGGCTTCGGCTTTTTGCGTTTGCCGGAAGGATGGTGGTTTGATATTGAAGTCCTAACCACGACCGGCAAATCAATCTTTTCCGGTTAAACCTTCTGTCTTCTCCGGCGTGTCCGCTGTCGGAGGAAGAAAAATCCGGCAATTCTGCCGGGTTGGCATAGTGGTTGCGCAACTGCTCAACCACAAAATTCTGGTAGGCCACATGGCCGCCAGGATAAATCGGTAACATCGAAGGCGCCCCCTGTTCGCAAAAGTCATTTCTGTAAACAAGGGTGCGAAGCGCCTCGTTTTTCGAGCCGTTTGTAAAGCTCTTTTTGCAAAAAAAGTGGGTGATTTCGATAAAAAAGGAACCTCCAAACCCAGTGTTTTCAATGGGCTGGAGATTCCGAGAGTCTATATACTTTTTAGGGAGGAAGAAATCATGAAAAAACAGTGGCTCAGCATTGTATTGGTTCTCTGTATGGTGCTGTGCATGGTGCCCACAACGGCGCGAGCAGAAGAGAGTAAAACATGTGAATTAAAAATCACCGTGGGGGTGAACGGACTGACCGGAAGCGCGGAAGGCGCGACCTTTACATTCCAAATCAAGAAGGCCATAAATGAAGTGACTGCGCAATACTATGAATACGGTACGATGACTGTCACCGTCGGAGCAGACGGAACAACAGGAACAAACACCATAGCGGTCGAGGAGGGCAAGTATATCGTACAGCAGGTCGTGCCCGGCGATCCAATCGGAGAGTATGTATGGTACAGCATTTCTTATACGGGCGGCAACAACGAAAGCGGCCCGCAGAGCGTGTATGGCAACGGTAACAGCACCGAATTCAAGGTATACAACACCTATAGACCAGCGAGCGAGACAAAGGTGACCACACTGCCGATCACGGTGACCGGATATAAAGCGGACGCAAAGATAGCAGATGCCGCGGTTACGACGACAGAGCCTGGTATTAAACTTAGCTACTTCCAATTTATGGAAAAGGACTCGGCGGGTGATTGGACTTCCGCACCTCTAACCGGAACCTTCAAGGCGGATACAGAATATAGGGTAGAGGTTTATTTTAATAAGCTCCTGGGGTGCGATTACACCGGGCTGAAAAAGGAGAACGTGACCGTAAACGGAGTTGAAGCGGATGCCTTTGAAACAACATGGAGTGGTTTTCCGTATAACAAGGATTATCAGGTGATCCGTGGCCTTGGCAAACCGGAGGTCGTCAAGACGGTGGAGAGCATCGAGATCACAAAACAGCCGGATAAGACCGAGTACATGGCCGGCGAGGATTTTGACCCGACGGGCATGGTGGTCACCGCGCATTATACCGACGGCACCACGGCTGACCTCCCTGAAACCGGCTATACGATCTTCCGGGGTACGGGGCTCATGCAGGGGCAGACGGATGTAACGATCCAGTATAACGATGGCAGCGGCAGCAGTAATATCAAGACCTACCAGAACATCACCGTGAAGCCGTATGTGGGTCCCCATGCCCATACCTACGGCGGTCCGTGGTATGCGGACGCAAAGAGCCATTGGCATCAGTGCACCGACAGCGCCTGCCCGGATCCGAGTGGCAGCACAAAGGATCTGGCGTCCCACACCTTCGTGTGGAAGGTAGACCAGGCGGCCACCACGACCCAGACCGGCCTGAAGCATGAGGAGTGTACCGTCTGCAGCTATAAGCGCAGCGAAAATACGGTCATCGACAAGCTCTCCGACAACGGCAGCACCGGCAATACAGGTAGCGGTAATAATAACACCGATAAGCCCGGAAAGGACGACTCCACCAAGTCTCCTCAGACCGGTGACAGCAGCAACCTCATCGGTTGGCTGGCTGCTCTGTTCGTCAGCGGCGGTGCAGCCATCGGCACAACGGTTGTAAGCAGGAAGAAAAAGTACAACAGATAATTGAATAGCGTTCCCTTGCTCCATCTTCCGAGCAAGACAAAAGCGTCGTAGCAATACGGCGCTTTTTTGTTACCCGGAAGCGACAAACAGCGGCTTTTGAATGACGGACGGTAAGGATACCGCCGCCAATATGAAGCCGCTCATATCGAAAGAAAACGCCCAAAATCGCCCCGAAACCATACAGCGGGAAACGGTTTTGGGCGTTTCTGCGTTTCGGGAGCAAATCGGCAATTAGGCAGCGATAAGGAGGTGTCCATTATGCCCCGTATGCCGAAATACCTCAAGAGAGAATGGGCGTTCTTTCTTGATGAGCGTGGCAGGAAGAAATATAACGAGCTTTGCAGAAAATGCGAAAGGAGCTGCAAGCAGAGCTTCCGTGCCACCGTTATTCACTGCCCACACTATCTATCGAAAAGGAGGACAAGACAATGACAGACTATCCGAACAACATTCCCGCAAAGCTGGAAATCATCAAGGCAAGCGAGATTACACCCAAGGAGGTGCGCTGGCTGTGGTATCCCTATATCCCCTTCGGCAAGGTCACACTGCTGCAAGGCGACCCCGGCGACGGCAAGAGTAAGCTGATGCTTTCTCTTGCCGCTTTGCTTTCCAAGGGAGCGCCGCTGCCCTTTGCCGATAAGGACGAGAGCGGCGAGCCGATGACAATTATCTATCAGACCACCGAGGACGATGCAGACGATACCGTTGTGCCGAGATTTAATTCGGCGGGCGGTGATGGGGACAGGCTCATCTTCATCAAGGAGGACGAAAAGAGCCTGACCTTCGGAGATGACCGTATCCGTGAAGCCGTGGAGAAGTACAACGCCAAGCTGCTGATCCTCGACCCGATGAGTTCGTATATCGGTGACACTTGCTCGATGAACAACGCCAACGAAACAAGAGCTGAGTTCAACCACCTGATTGCCGTTGCCAAGGACACCGGCTGCGCCATCGTTATCATCGCCCATATGAACAAGGCGAAGGACACAAGCCCCCTCTATCGCACCAATGGCTCTATCGACATTGCCGGTGCTGCGAGAAGCATTCTTGCCGTCACACGCACGGCGAATAAGCAGAACCCCGCTGAGCGTTATCTGGTGCAGGTCAAGAGCAATCTTGCACCGATGGGCTCCGCTATTCTCTTTGAGGTAGCCGACAAGGGCGTGAACTTTCTTGATGAGCTGGAGCTGAGTGCGGAGGACGCTTTCTCTGCTTCTGCGCCGAGGATGGGCAGACCGAATGCCCGTGAGGAAGCGGCAACGGATTTTATCCGTTCCCTGCTGTCGGGCGGCAGACGGCTGGCTTCCGATTGCGAAGCAAAGCTTGAAGCCGCAGGCTTCAAGAAATCAACCTACAAGAAGTCCAAGAAGAAAGCCGGAGTTCGCTCTGTGAAGGACGGCTTTCTTTGGTACTGGACTTTGCCGGAGGTTGAAAAACCGATTGAGAATGGGCAGGAAGTCACGGACGAGGACGACCTGCCTATTTGATTGAGGTTTTGAGGGGGGTCAAGGGAGGAAAGCCCTTGCCCACGACATCTTTACAGCGAAGCTGAAAGTGTCATAGTGGGTTACGCACTTTGAAAAAGTTGCGTAACCCGCACCCCCTCCCTTTCCGCTGACTGGAGGTGATGAGAATGGCGGAAGGAAACTGGAGCGTTGTCCGAGTGGAGAAAATCTCCGCAGAGGGAGCGCAGAAAACCGAGCGACACAATGAGCGCAAGAATGAAAGCTACGCAAATCTCAATGTAGACACCGAGCAAATTGCCCGCAATATTCACTTCAAGGACACGGGTGGTCTGACTTACAACGAGTATTTCCAGCGGCTCATTGACGAGGGCAAAATCTCCACAAGAGGACAGAAAGCCGGCGCAACGATCTTTAATGAGTTGGTCATTGATGTGAACACAAGGTACTTTGAGGAACACGGCGGCTACGAATATCCCCGGGACATTCGGGACGTCTTTTATCTAGAAAACGGTAACAAAGCTTTTTTACGGAATCCTCCGTTGCATATCCCCCCATTTCCCAAGCTACTTTTCGCCAGGAATATCCACAGCCAAAGCGTAAAAGACAGATTTGCCGGATCTCACTATCCCCAATACCAGAGAGATAACGTTGCAGCTGGTCCAGCTCCTCTACGTATTTGCGCCGATCCATCTCCCATCTGGATCGAATATCCAGTAGCTTCACCGTCACCTCTCCGATGCGATCCCGCTTCTCCGATGGCCGGGGCAAACCCGTCAGCACACTGGTGGTTCCCTGCGCAATGGACTCCAGTACCTCGATCCGTTCTTGGTGTTTTTTAATCTCCTGCGTCAGATAAAACATCTGCTCCAATCTCCGCCTATCCATTTCCACACGCTCCAATCGAGGTAACCTAACGGCGTTCCTCTATGATGGTGCAGGACCACTCTCCCATGTTCCGTCCGGCAGTATCATCTTAAAACGCCTGCAATACCATAGGATTTCCATCCCTATATCTCGCAGGAACAGCAGTATGATTGAATGATTCTTAATATATTTTGGTTTTGTATATAAAAAAAGCGGATTAGACAAATGCCTAATCCGCTCCATCTTTTTTCTCATCAACATCCGATGATCATAAGAGATTTTAGCCCCTACACAAGATCATAATAGGTAATCAACTCAACGTTGTTCTCCTTAATCCAATCCATAATCCGCCTGGAAGTTACCATCTGATGATCCCGCGCCCGCTCAATGGAGAGGGAGGTCAGATCAAACAAAGCAGCATCCACAAATCCACAGTGACCCACGGTCCGCACATACTCATGCTTGAGGGCTTCTTCCCGGTTCTCCCAGAAAAGACCTTCCGGATTCTTGTTAATCTGCTGCATGGGATCAAAAGTCTTGCTAAAGCTAGCGCCGCCACGGTTGGCCAGGATCGGATTATATAGCCCAAACTTCTCCTCAGCAACCTGCGAATAGATGACGCCGCTCTCCTCCGAAAGCTCAAGAATGGCCTCAAGGTAGGTTTCCGGGCTGATGGAATGTCCATGGAGGTACCCCGGCTTGCGACCTACCAGTTCTACAAAGCGGTCATATTGCGCTCGGATCTCCCGCTTGACCTCATCGGCAGGGAACATCTCCCGTCTCCCCTCCTCCGTCTGCCACCTGGGGTCATGAATGCGGACATTGGAGCGGATAAATTCACCGTTTTCATCCACAAGGCTGGGAATGGTCTTGGGATCGCTAACACTGGGTCCGGAAACCAAGTTGAAGTCGATGCCAAAGCAGGCATTGGGATGGGCTGGGATCAGTGACGCGGCATGTACTGCCTCAGGCATGTTGGTAAACATGCCGGTGTTCCGCAAAAATCCATTTTCAATGGCATCGATAATACCGGCGGTAACGCCTTTGGTGAACCCATAGTCATCCGCTTGAACCAATAATTTCATGTTGCTCCTCCTGTTGTGTTTTTTATGAAACGGTATCAAACAAAGTCATAGTATGTAACCAGCTGTACATCGTTTTCCTGGATCCACTTCATGATCCGCTGAGACGTCACCAGCTGATGGTCTCGAACCCGCTCCAGGGAAAGAGATGTCAGCTCAAACAACGCGGCATCCACAAATCCACAATGCTTGATATTCACCACAAAATCCTGTTGCAAAAGCATCTCGCGGTTTTCCCAGAACCATCCCTCAGGATCCTTAGCAAGCTGTTGAGCGGCATCAAACTCCTTGCTGGTTGCAGCTCCGCTCTTTACCACCACGGAATACGCATGATAGTTCTGACGGATATCCCAAGAAAAGGGGACACCGGTCTCCGCCGACAACTCCCGAATGGCTTCCATGTAGGACTCCGGCCGGAGCGAATGGGTATGCAGGTATCCCGGTTTACGGCCCACCAGCTCTACAAAGCGGTCATACTGCGCCCGGATCTCCCGCTTTACTTCCTCACAAGGGAACATCTCTTTTCTGCCTTCCTCCGTCTGCCATCTGGGATCATGGATGCGAATGTTGGAACGAATATAGTTTCCGCTCTCATCCACGAGGCTGGGAATCAGTTTGGGATCGCTGACGCAGGGCCCGGAAACCAGATTAAAATCCACCCCAAAACAGGCCTGGGGATGTGCCGGGATCAACGATGCCGCATGAACCGCCTCCGGCATGTTGACAAACATCCCCGTATTCCTTAAAAAGCCATTTTCAATGCCGTCAAGGATGCCGGCGGTAACCCCCTTGGTGAATCCATAGTCATCGGACTGCATCAACAATTTCAAAATTCAGTTCCCCCTTTGATACTCGATATGATACTAATTTTAACATGTTTTTTCCCATTTTCTCATTTATTTTTTCTGCTGAAAAATATTATATCAAAAATGCCGTTGCTTTGTTAAGCTGCTGCCATTTCAAAAATCAGGACGCACGCAAGCATTTTTTTAGAGATAAAAAAGATCGCATCTTCCCAATAAAAGATGCGATCTTAAGTGCGGCAACTTGCCGCAAGCAGAGTCTTACGATGTGGATACCCCATTGTGGGCAAATAAAATATCGCAACCCACAAAAGCAAGTTGCGATATTGGGCGCGGACATTGTCCGCTGGTAGCGGCGGTGGGACTCGAACCTACGACACTCCGGGTATGAACCGAATGCTCTAGCCAGCTGAGCTACGCCGCCAAATGCTTGTTTATTATACAGGTATCCCCTGATAAATGCAAGAGCATTCTATGGATTTTATGAACTTCCTTCTCCCATCTCATCCAGGCGCATGATCAACAGGGCAGTTTTCCCTGATAAGCATCTAGCACTTCTCGAGCCATTGCAATGCGTTCCTGAGCGGATAAAGGAACATCCAGTACCTCGCATACCTTCTGATAGGCAATATCATAGATGGGATACCCGCTTAATTGCCGGTTATTCTCCATCCAATGCCGGAAAGCGGTCAGGCTTTTCTCTGAAAGGTGACCATCCATGGACAGCCCATAGATGATTCCGACAAAGATCTCCATGGCTTGACCGGGACGGCATTCCAGAGAGGAGTCCGTAAAGATTCTGGCCATGGAAACCATCCGCTCCACATCCCTCTGACTCATGTCCCGATCCTTAAAAATCACCTTGATGGAGGAAAAAAAATCATAATATTGCATGGAGCGATCCAAGCGATGCCCTGCAATGGCCCGGTTCAAGAGGCAACACAGTTCGTGGATATCCACCTCATCCTCAAAAAAGACGCTGACCAGCATTCCATATATTTGGTTGATCACCCGCAAAAACTCCATATCATCGTGCCATTCCAGCTGATATGGCTCCAAACAGTTCCGGATTTTTTCGGGCCATAGCTCCTGCATTTCCTCAAAAACCCGGTAACAAAGGTCACAGTTATAAACTGCTTTGACCGAAGTGCATTCCCCCACGGACATTCCCAAACCACACGCGATGTTCTTCAGAGAATGGGAGCGAAACATCCTGTCCCCACCCAACTGCTGTGCCATCATCATCGGGCAAAGATAAGACATATGGGGGGTATCGAATCCATAATGGCGGAGGGTCCAATTTAGGGTGGAAAGGTCCAAAACCGCATTGTAGCTTATGACTATTTGATGGTCAAAGTATTTCTCGACCTCCCGCCAAACCGCAGGAAAGGTCGGATAGGATTCCAGCAGATCCTGATCAATATCCGAGGTCTGTAAATCGTTGAATTCACATTCCGGATTGATAAAATAATGCAGCCTCTGCGCCACCCGTCCCTCACGAACCACCAGCACGGCCAAGGAACAGATACGGTTATAAAGATGGTTGGGCATCTCCACGTCAATTACCGTGTAATCGGCAAATCTTTCGGAAGGATTTGCTTCTTTTACCTCCTGATACAACAATTCCACCATATGACCTCCTTTCAGGTCGGAACAAGTATATACAAGAACCTCCACAGAAGAAAGAAAATAATTTCATTTAGACAAGGATCGACAAAAGAAGTCAATCATTTGGAACAAAAAAGGAGGCCCCCATAAAAGGAGCCTCCTTCCCATACTTTTACCATGCATAAGCGTTGGGAGCGGCGCCGCCCGGACCGGGGAAGATCTCGTCCAAGCGCTTCATCACATCGTCGGAGAGGTCGATCTCCACCGCGCGCAGAGAGTTCTCAAGCTGCTCCACGGTACGAGGGCCAGTGATAGGCGCCGTAATGGCAGGATTCTTCAGCAGCCAAGCCAATGCAACGTTGGATTCCTTCTCGCCCAGTTCCTGGCAAAGGGCATGATAGTCCTCCAGCTGCTTTCTGACGGTTTCATTCATGCGACGCTCTTTTGCCATCTGGGTACGCTGGCCAACGCTCTTGTTCAGTGCGTTTTCGCTCAATAGACCACCATTGAGGGGGCTATATGGCACCACGCCGATGCCAAAATCATGAGCAGCGGGGAGCACCTCCAGCTCTGGCAAACGCCCCATCAGGTTGTATCGGTGCTGTTCGGTAGCCAGCCCCATGAAGCGGTACTTCTCGGCTTCATACTGAGCCTGTACCAAATCCCGCCCCGCAAAGTTGCTGGAGCCCACATAGACCACCTTGCCGGCGCTGACCAGATCGGAGAAAACGCCCCAGAGTTCTGCCCAGGTCACATCCCGATCCACATGGTGCATTTGATACAGCTCTACATAGTCGGTCTGCAGCCGGCGCAAGGAGCCCTCAATGTGCCTGCGAATCTTGTAGGCGGACAGGCCCAGACGATCGTTGGGGCCATCGTTGGGATCATCCATACGGAAATAAACCTTGGTGGCAATGATGGTGCGCTCCCGGCGATTGCCCCCCTGGGCGAACCACCGGCCGATGATCTCCTCGGAGAGGCCAAAGTTGCAGCGGTCTCCGCCACCATAGTTGTTGGAGGTATCAAAATAGTTGATTCCCGCATCCAAGGCGGCGTCCATGATCCGGAACGCTTCCTTCTCATCAGTGGCATTGCCGAAATTCATGGTGCCCAGGCAAAGCCGGCTCACCTGCATTCCCGTCCGTCCCAAACTGGTGTACTTCATGCGCTCGTCTCCTTTTGAAACATATATTTCCTTGGTAAGACCGTTCGTCTTCCATAGGGTTCCACAAAAAGCAAAAAAATAAAGAGGAACCAAGCCCACAAGGGCTGTTCCCCTCTTATTACTCAACTAGATTCATCCTCATTTATAATTATATCTGCTTTTGAAAAAAGATCAAGCGCTTTTCCAGCGGGAATCCACATTTCTTATAAAAAAGTCCAGTTTTATGAAATCCCACTTTCAAAATACCACTGTCAAAAGCATCTTAAAGCGTTCCAGCCCAAATACGGCATGGGGCACCTTTGCCGGCATGACGATGGTCTCGCCGCAATCCAACCGATATTCTTTCCCAGCGATGGTAATTCTGCACACTCCATCCAGCACTGTAACCATCGCATCCCCACCCGATTCGTGGGTGCTGATCTCCTCTCCTTTTTCAAAGGCAAACAGTGTCAAGCTGACGAATTCATTTTGTGCCAGGGTTTTGCTGACGATCTGTCCCTCCTGGTATTGCACCTCGTCCCGCAATCGCAATACTTCGGACTTCTTGATGTTCTTCAGCTTCATTTCCATGAATAGCCTCCTCTTCCGTTTTCTTTATTATAGCGGTCATGGCATCAAAAAACCGTTGTTTTTCCCACAAAGCAGATGTTTTTTATGGAACTTACAACACGTTTACCAGGAAACCCGCCCCAGAAAATTTCCGGGAAAAGAAAAAGGCCGCATATATTGCGCATCCGTATGTTTACACACCGGCCTCGCTTCCTATTGGCAAAGGAACGCCGCCCAGCTTCTCGTTGTTATGGCAGTCTGTCCACTCCAATAAAACAGCTTCTCTACGTACTCGCCCTTGCGGCTTTCAACCGCTTCCCGACATGCATCAATCCCGTATCTATGAATGATAGCAGTAAGGTCATAGGCTGGGTATCCAATTGCATGACCAGCGGTATGCACCACCGAACAGGCCTGTCCAACGGCATGGCAGAGCGCCACATCCTCCTTGCAGCCCGCCTCCTTCGCAAATGCGTGACAATCCAGTATCTTTCGCTGTGCATATCGCATCTTAATCTTCCCAGATGCCCATTCCCAGGGCGCTTCAAGGGCCTCTCGGGGTCGTTTCTCCAATGGATACCTGGTTTCCAAAACGGCAACGGATTCCGCCGCAAAGTCCATGGCCCATAAAACCATGGTTTTATGATCCTGTTCTTCAAATAGCATCCGCAGATCCTGTAGATATTCAGACTCCTTGGAAAACAAAATCTGGTTATTCCTCCTGTATCTCTTGTTCACTTCAGAAAGCCAGTCCATCGTTTCCTCCAATTTCAAAATGCATGGAGCACGTTTTGATACCGTTAAAAAGCATATCCTGCCATTCCTAAAACTGCTGAAATAATAATCAACATCATCGGGGAAATGCTTTTTTTCATTTTCTGATTCAAGCCGAAATACAAGACGGCAAGAATTACTGTAATTACGAGTGCATTGATATCAAATGCGGAAAAAGGAACCGAGAACAAATTCTTTGCAATCATCCAACATCCTGTCGCAAGTATAATTCCAATCATACAAGGCTTAACCCCGCGCAGAACTGCCTGAACATATTTGTTCTTTATCGCTTTGGATAGGATTGCGGTTACAAGCAAAATAATGATGAAAGACGGCAGAACAACAGCAAACGTGGCGATAAGAGCCCCGATGACACCTGCTTGTGATGTTCCGACATAGGTTGCCAGGTTTACCATGATAGGTCCCGGAGTGCTTTCACTTACCGCAATCATATATGTCAGCATTTCGTCGCTGAGCCAGCCATAGGAAAGCACAGTATCTCTGATTAACGGTATGGCAGCATAAGCGCCGCCAAAAGCAAAACAACCAACTTTCAGAAAACCAAAGAACAAATTCAGATAGATCATTTCTTATCACCAACCTTTCTCTGATTCCCCTTGGTCAAAAAAATCACAAGACTGATACCCCCAAATATCAGCATCAGTGCAACGGATGAGAAGTTTATCGCAAAGATATTGATCAGCAGCATGATAACGGCTGCAGAAATCATGATCGTTTGCGGAAGTGGTTTCTTCTGCATTTTCTTTATCATTTTTATAGCAGCATCCAGAATTAATAAGCCAACGGCAAGCTTTATGCCCTTAAATGCATTGGCGATAATCGTTATTCCAAGGAAATTGTCGAGCAGCTTAGCAATTAAAAGGATCACTACAAAAGAAGGAAGAACCATCCCAACCGTCGCGGTAACCGCACCGGCAAAGCCTTTCTGTTTATATCCGACAAATGTCGCACAGTTGATGGCAATTGGGCCAGGAGTGGACTCGGCAACTACCGTAATGTTCATCATATCATCGTGGGTGATCCATTTTTTCTTTTCAACGCAAGCATCTTCAATCATTGAAATCATTGCATACCCGCCGCCAAAGGTGAAAAGCCCGATTTTAGAAAAAGTGAGAAAAAGGTTCCAAAGTAGCTTCATCTCTCCGCCTCTATTTCTCTGAACTCACAGTTACAGATTCCACCGGTTCGGTCCAAGCGTTCCGATTGCTCCGCCATGGTTATTATTGTCTGAGACAAAAAATCAAGAGTTTCCTGCTTTGGAAGATAGTGCGTGTGATACCCGAATTTTTCGCCGTAAACAAGATCCGCCTCCCGCAGGACTTTCATATGCTGTGAAACAGCTGATTCGGTAATATTCATAGCTTTCGAAAGGGATCGCACACAGTGCTTCCTTTTCAAAAGATTCTGAAATATTCTAAAGCGAGTCGGGTCTCCCAGTGCCTTTAATATGACCTCAATATCCATGGCGTGCCTCCAATTAAGTGGTTACTTAATTATATTTGCAATCTTTTAATTAAGTCAATACTTAATTAGACTTTCGGAAGCGAGATAAATCTTGGCATAAAAAAGAGGACATAACGATAATCCGTTATGTCCTCTTTGTTGGTAGCGGGGGCGGGATTTGAACCACACGACCTCCGGGTTATGAGCCCGACGAGCTACCAGACTGCTCTACCCCGCGACGCAAAATTTATTATACCGCTTAAGCGTTGTGATGTCAACCACTTTTTGCCCGTGAAAAATGGGACGAAGCAGCGTCCCTCTTCCATCCTATTCAGCCGCTTTCCGCCACCCGACACAAAAGATAGCCGTCCAATCCATCATCATCACAGACTACCAGGGTTTTGCAGCCTGCGGCCAACAGCATCTCCAGGGTAATCAATCCGCCGCTGACGATCACATCGGCCCGGTTGGGATCCATCCCTGGGAGCGCCTTCCTGGTCTTTAGATCCATGGATATCAACCGCTGCATCAACTCCTCCAACTGATCCCTGGAAATCCTCATCCCATTGATCAGCTCCGGAGTATAGAACTCCGCCCCTGTGAGAATCATGGCAAGCTGGGTAGCCGTGCCGCCTATACCCGTAATGGCCGAAGGACTCCGATCCTCCAGAACTTGGCGGCATAAGGGAACCGCCCGTTCCCGGATATATGCCCGCAGGGTATCGATTTCGCCCCCCGTAGGAGGATCCTCCTGCACACAACGCTCCAGAGAGGAAACACAGCCCAACAGCGCCGATCCACTTCGTAAAATTTTTCCGTCCTGTCCGGCAATAAATTCGGTAGAGCCGCCGCCGATATCCATTACCACACCGCTTCCATGGCCAATCGCCCCCAGGAAACCGTACTCCGCCTCTGCTTCCCCCGAAATAATTTCGGCAATCAGCCCCTGCTTACCCCGCAGCATATTCATAAATTCCGGTCCATTGGCGGCCTGCCGTACGGCGCTGGTTGCATAGCAGTAAATGGGCAGCTGCGCTCCCTGTTCTAGGGCATAGCTGTAATAATCCATAATAGCCCGATGGGTCCGTTCCATCCCAGGAACCGATAAAACCCCTGAGGATACCAGTCCTTCCCCAATGCGGGTGGTACTCAAAAACTTTCGTTTTTCCCCGGTTTTTTCATCATACAGCAACAATCGCACACTGTTGGTGCCGATATCAATGGCAGCGTACATCACAGGCTTCCTTCCATCATTGCTCGTCCAAAATATACCGCGTCTCGCCCTTTTTCACCCAACCCAGTTTTTCCCGGGCAACGGATTCGATAAACTCCTGGGTGTCGGCATAATCGATGGTATCCTGCAGTTTCTGGATCCTGCGGTTAGCCTCCTCGATTTCCTGGTTCTGCTCCTTGGTCTTCGCTTTGATCTCCCGGTATTCCCTCCATTGGTTCAATGCGCAAACACCAACATAGAGAAACAATACCGCAAACACCAGCATAAAAAACCGCTTATTGAGCTTCCACTTCTTTTTCATGCTTGTCCCCCTTCCAACCGCGGAATTTTCCAGAGCATCGTCTCATTCATCCTCTTCCATGCGGTTGGCCTTGGCCTCCAGCTTCTTTTTATCCAGCCATTTTAAAAAACGGCTTTCCATTTTAATAATATAATATCCTGGGCCGGTCAGTGCAACGGCAAATCCCAAAACAAATGCCAGAATACAAAAGGTCCTCAGAACGCCCTTGGTGGCAAAGTACAGTCCGGCCGTAAAAGCGCCAGCCGCCAGAATCCAGAAAAGGATGTCCATAAGAAACACCCCGATCCGGGTTTTCCGGCGGCGTCGGACGGGCGTCAGCGCCGCGTATAGAATTCCCATCACAAGGCCCAGCACACAGCAAACAACAAACCCCAAGGGCTGGGTGGCGGTTACCCCGATCACTTCCGGAACAACCTCCCGATGAGCCCGCCGTTCTCGCGGTCACGGTCCATATCGTCATCGTAGTTTGCGGCGTACACATATCCACGGATGATCACCTGGCCCTCGTCCAGATTCAGCCGTTCGATATGGAGCTCTTCCCCTTCGATGGCCAACACGCCCAGGGGCGTATCCACACAAACCTCCATGTCGTTAAAGCTCAAAAGCTCCTGAGCTCCCGTTACCACCACCCGTTCCCGGGCGTCCATGGAAACGGAATGGGTTCTCGCCCGGCCCATGGCTCTCTTGTCATCCGATTCCCGCATCATCGCAAATACCCCCTTTTTGTGAAAGTATATGCGGGGTGAAACGGGAATATGTAGGTTAGGATTTCATCAAATACTCCGTGATGAATAGGTCCAGATCGCCATCCATCACAGCGGTAATGTTGCCGCTTTCCGCCCCAGTTCGGTGATCCTTCACCATGGTATAGGGATGAAAAACATAGCTGCGGATCTGGCTGCCCCACTCAATTTTCTTCATCTCACCCTTGAGCTCTGCATGCTTTTCCGCCATCTCCCGCTCCTTGAGCTCCACCAGCTTGCTGCGAAGCATCCGCCAGGCGGTTTCCCGGTTTTGGATCTGGCTCCGCTCATTTTGGCACTGTACCACAATGCCAGTGGGGATATGGGTCAACCGGATGGCGCTGCTGGTCTTATTGACGTGCTGTCCGCCAGCGCCAGAACTGCGGTAGGTGTCCACCCGCACGTCATCGGGATCAATCTCCACCTCATCGTCGTTTTCGATTTCCGGCATCACATCCAAGCTGGCAAAGGAGGTATGACGCCGCCCGGAGGAGTCGAAGGGAGAGATGCGCACCAGCCGGTGAACCCCCTTTTCCGCCTTGAGATAGCCATAGGCGTTGTCCCCTTCCACCATGAAGGAAACGCTCTTGATGCCCGCTTCCTCCCCTTCCAATAAATCTAAAAGCTTTACGGTATAGCCGTGCTTTTCACAGTAGCGGGTATACATGCGGTATAACATGGAGGCCCAGTCCTGAGCCTCGGTTCCGCCGGCGCCAGCGTGGAGGGAAAGATATGCGTTGTTGGCGTCATACTCCCCTTTGAGCATGGTAGACAGCCGCAGCTCCTCCACCCGGCGGGCCAGTTCCCCCACCTCGGCGCCCACCTCGGCCTTGGTATCCTCATCCCCCTCATCGTCGGCCATCTCCCAAAGCTGGAGGTTCTCATCCACCGCACGATAGAGATTTTCAAACCGCTGGATACGGTTCTCCAAATTCTTGGCTCGCTTATTAACCTTCTGGGCCTCCTCGATGTTGTCCCAGAAACCGGGAGCCTCCATGCCCCGGTTCAGCTCCTCCAGCTCCGCCTTCAGATTGGCGACGTCAAAGGGACTCACCTGCCTTATTCAAAACGTCCAGCATCTCATTCAGACGCTGTTTGGCAAAATCCAATCCTTCCATGTTACCCCTCCCGCTTGCCGCAGCAATTCTTATATTTTTTGCCGCTGCCACAAGGACAGGGCTGATTTCTCCCAACCTTTTTCTCGGCTTTCCGAGGGGACGGCTGATCCCCGCCTCCGGCGGTACCGGTTTCCCGGGCCACCTGCACTCGTTGAGCAGGCTGCCGGACGGATACATGGTACAATCCCATGAGGGTTTCCTCCTGGATGTTCCGGATCATCTCCTCAAACATCTCGAAGCCCTCAAATTTATATTCCATCACGGGATCCCGATGGCCGATCGCCCGGAGACTCACCCCCTGGCGGAGTTGATCCATTCCATCGATATGATCCATCCAGTGGCGATCCACGCTGTGGAGCAGAATTACCCGCTCCGCTTCCCGCATATCCCCGCCGGCTTCCGTGATCTCCCGCTCCTTCTCCTCATAGAGCTTGCGGCCCAGGCGCAAAATGGCCTCCTCAACCTCTTGGGGAGAAGCGGCATCCAAATCCAGCCCTAAATCCTGAGGGGTCATTTCCCGGGGCAGGAAGATGGGTTTTAGATACTCCAGGGCGCCGGGGATATCCCAGGTCTCCCGATCCGCCTCGGCGGGGCAATGGGCCTCCACCACCCGTTCTACCGTGGCCGACAGCATATCGCCTACATTATCCCGGACATTCTGTCCCGTAAGGACTTCCCGCCGCTGAGCATAGATCAACTCCCGCTGCTGGTTCATCACATCGTCGTACTGGAGCACTCGTTTCCGAATTTCAAAGTTCCGGCTCTCGATGCGCTTCTGCGCGCTCTCGATCTGCTTGCTCAGCATCTTCACGTCCATGGGGACATCGTCCTCAGGGGACAAACGCTGCATCAGCCCTTGTATGCGCTCGCCGCCAAACAGCCGCATAATATCGTCCTCCAAGGCCACATAGAACCGAGAAGAACCCGGATCCCCTTGGCGGCCGGCCCGGCCCCGCAGCTGGTTATCGATGCGCCGGCTCTCGTGGCGCTCGGTACCGATGATATGGAGTCCGCCCACAGCTACCACCTGCTGATGCTCCTGGTCGCAAACCTTTTTATGGCCGGCCTCCAACCGGGCATATTCCGCCCGGGCCTTTAGAATCTCTTCATCCTGGGTTTCTGCGTGGGAGATGGCGTTTTCAATCATCTCATCCTCATACCCTGCCCGGCGCATTTCCTGTCGGGTAAGGTACTCAGGGTTGCCGCCCAGCAGGATGTCTGTGCCCCGGCCCGCCATGTTGGTGGCGATGGTTACCGCTCCCAGCTTGCCGGCCTGGGCGATGATCTCCGCCTCCTTCTGATGGTTCTTGGCGTTCAGCACCTGATGCTTTACCCCCCGCCTCTTCAACATAGAGGAGAGCATTTCGCTTTTATCCACCGATACCGTGCCCACCAGAATGGGACGGCCCATGGCATGGTATTCCACAATCTCATCGATGACCGCCCGGTACTTTCCAGCCTCGGTGGCATACACCACATCGTTTTCATCCTTGCGGATCATGGGCATATGGGTGGGAATGGTCACCACATCCAGCCCATAGATACCCTGAAACTCTTCCTCCTCCGTCTTGGCGGTGCCCGTCATGCCGGAGATCTTGTCATACATCCGGAAATAGTTCTGAAAGGTGATGGTGGCAAGGGTTTTGCTCTCCCGCTCTACCTTAACGCCCTCCTTGGCCTCAATGGCCTGATGAAGCCCTTCGCTGTACCGCCGTCCGATCATCAAACGCCCGGTAAACTCATCCACGATGATCACCTGGCCGTCCTGTACCACATAATCCTTATCCCGGTGGAACAGTTCGTTGGCCTTTAACGCCTGGTTGATGTGGTGGTTCAATTCCGTGTTATCGGGATCGGACAGGTTCTCCACCGAAAAGGCCCGCTCCGCCTTGGCAACGCCCTCCTCCGTAAGGGTGCAGGCCCGCATCTTCTCATCGATGGTAAAATCCTCCTCATTGCGGAGCTTCTTCACAAAGCGGTCCACCCGTACATACATCTCGGTGGACTTATCCGCCTGCCCGGAAATGATGAGGGGCGTCCGAGCCTCGTCGATGAGGATGCTATCCACCTCGTCCACGATGACAAAACTCAGATCCCGCTGAACCATCTGCTCTTGATAGATCACCATGTTATCCCGAAGGTAGTCGAATCCAAACTCGTTGTTGGTTCCATAGACGATGTCACAGCCGTAATTCTTCCGCTTCTGATCCGGATCGATGCCATGAACCACCAGGCCCACCGACAAGCCCAGGAAGCGGTAGATTTTCCCCATCCACTCGGAGTCCCGCTTGGCCAGGTAGTCATTGACCGTCACCACATGGACGCTCTTTCCCGATAGGGCGTTGAGGTAGGCAGGCAACGTCGCCACCAGGGTCTTACCCTCACCCGTGCGCATCTCCGCAATCCGCCCTTGATGGAGCACTACGCCGCCGATGAGCTGCACTCGATAATGGCGCAGACCGGTGGTACGGACGCTGGCCTCCCGAACCACGGCAAAGGCCTCGGGCAATAGGTCATCCAGGGTTTCCCCCTTTTGATACCGTGCCCGAAACTCCTCCGTCTTGTTGCGGAGCGCCTCGTCCGACAGCTTTTGTACACTGGGTTCCAGGGCTTCCACCTGATCTACGATCTTGTAAATGGGCTTTAAAGGATCTCCGCCCAACAATTTTTGCAAAAACGCCAAAGCATTGTACCTCCAGGGTAGATTCTTGCCAGTTTATTTATTGTATCAGAAAACCCCCACCCGTTCAACGAAAGGAATCCGGCAAAAGGGGCTGGCAAATCGTGTTCCGTTCCCGTCCAAAGGAGCGCTACAAAATCATATAGGTAATGAAAAGGAGAAGAGCAAGCGCCCTTCTCCCCGTTTTCCATCCTCTATTGCTGGTTGCTGCTTCGCGCAGCCTCGATGTCCAAAATGCCCCATTTGCCATCCAGCTTCACCCAAGCCTTTCCGTTGCTAGCCGGCAGGGCCGCCTCCAGTCCAAGGTCGATGACCACGGTACCACTGGTATCGATGTACTTCCATGCGCCATTCTCACAGACGGCCGCCACACCCTCGCCAAAGTCATAGGCGTCATCATATTCTATGGGAATACTGATGGTGCCGTCCTCCAGCACGTACCCATATTTCCCCTCCTGGTACACCCGCGCAAGGCCGCCGCAAAACTCAAAGGCGTCCTCAAACTGGCAAGGGATCACCAGGTTTCCCGCGCCGTCAATATACCCATATTTCCCGGTATTCTGCGCAACCTGGCCGCCATAGGGGGATTCCGATACCGTGACCTCCGGCACCACATAAAGCCGCCCTTCCCCATAGCCCTCAAAGGGATAGATGTCATCATAGGAGATGCTGACAGCCTTGTTCTCGGTGGCATTCCAGGCTGCGTAGTCGTTGCCAAGACCATGGCCGGGATGCTCTCCCGCGATCTCATAATTTTCATTCAGCACATAGCCATCCACCGCGATGTTGTTGCCGTTGTCCCCACAAAAGCACTGATAGATGCTGGAATACTTGGGTTCCAGCCTCACATTCCCCTCGTAATCAATCAAACCCAGTTGGCCGTCCTGCACCAGGATACAAACGTCGGCGTTTCCCACCAGTGGACGAATCTCATCGCACTCCACCGAGGGCTCCAGCGCCCATGGACTCGCCTTTGCACTGCCACAACCCGCCGCAAACAGGGAGATTGCCCCAATTACCGCAACCGCTTTGTTCCATTTTTTCATCTATGCACGGCCTCCAGCCAACAATCATTTCATTTATTTGTCGAAAGATCCATCTTTTTGTCATATCGACATATTTAGTATAGCAATCCCCTATTCGAAATTCCAGCCCCCTTCCATGAATTAAGACAATTTTAAGCTTCTCATATTTTTTGTTTTTTCCAAAACTTGTCCCGCTGTGTACGTGAAATTAAAATGGAAATTTCATGAGAAAGCCTCTGTACAGGGGCATCAAACCAAGCTATACTTTAGCTGAAATCATTTTTTCATTCTTAAAGGAGGAGTTTTTATGGATTCTCTGAAGCAATACAGAAAAGCCATTGATCTTGCCGTCTATGGCGTAGCATTGCTTTGCACCCTGTTGTTTGCCGTATACAGCGTGTGGGGATTCGGCATCTCCGGTTTCACCATCCTGTTTGAGGCGTCCTTTATCGGTGGTCTGCTGCTGATCCTAGCCCCCGTTATGGGAATCGTTCTGGAGCTGGTTCTGGCAAAGAACATGGATGAGCGCACCCAGATGATCGTCAACCTGGTAATCTGCATCGCGGGCGTCCTTCTGCTCTTCATCGCAAAGGGCATCGCTGCTGGCGAAGGCGCTTCTCTGGTCGGTCTGGGATTCGGCGGCATTCTCTCCCTCATCGCCTATTTGGCCGGCGGTATCCTCAATGGCCTGTTCCTGTTTGGCGGAAACCTGGGATCCCCCGCTTCCAGCGGTGCGGTCTGCCCCAACTGCGGCAAGCCCGTGGCACCTGGAAAGGCCTTCTGCTCCAACTGTGGCCAGAAGCTAAAATAGCGTGTATAAAAAAAGAGACCCATATGGGCCTCTTTTTTTATCTCTCCAGCATACGATCCAGGATATTCCGATACACCGTCTGCATCCCTGGCTCTTTCTCAGTCCGCTCCCAGAGTTCCGTAAGCGGGACCCATGCGACATCGCTGTTTTCATCTGCCTTGATCCGGAGGGGCAGTCTATCATCCCCGATCATTCCAAAAGCCACCGATAGATGCAGATGGGCGCATACATAGCGCCCGCTTTTATAATGAGCCGCCACCGGAATCACATCCAAGCCCACCGGCTGCGGCTGCCAAAGCGTCAGCTTAAAAAGCCCCGTCTCCTCTCCGGCTTCCCGCAGCGCCACCCCTATAAGATCAGGATCTCCGTCACAGTGTCCTCCCGTCCAGGACCAGCTCTGATAGATGTTGTGATAAACCATGAGCGCCTTATCCCGGCGGGGATTTAAAATCATGGCCGACGAGGTAAGATGGGCCGCCAGATTTTCCCGGGTCAGCACATCTTCCCGGTTCCGGCCAAGATACCAAAGGATCATCTCCTGTTGTTGGGCCTGCTCTTCGGTCCGAGGAACAAATGCCCGAATGGTCTGCTCGTAATCCATTTTATTTCCTCCCCGGCCAGTATACTCTCAAAAAGGCAACAAAAAAAGGCCCCTTTCAGGGCCTTTCGGTTTATTCGAACTCCGGCTCAATGAGGCCGTAATCCCCATCCCGCCGCTGATAGAGCACATTCACCTGGCCGCTCTCACAGTTGGCAAACACAAAGAACGAATGCCCCAGCATTTCCAACTGCAACGCCGCTTCTTCCTCGGTCATGGGTTTGATGGCAAAGCGCTTGGTCCGCACGATCCGGGGCGCGCCCGCTTCCTCCTCCACATCCTCCTCGGCTTCCAGGTAGATACGATCCTCGCTTTCAAAGGCGCTGTCCCGAAGCCGCTTGCTGAGCTTGGTCTTGTGCCGGAGGATCTGCTTCTCCAGCTTTTTGCAGGCCGCGTCGATGGAAGCGTACATGTCCCCCGATGCCTCCTCCGCGCGAAGGAGCATACCGGGACATTCCACGGTAATCTCCACCACCTGCCGTCCACGGAACATGGATATCATTACGTCTGCTCTGGTATCGGCATGAAAGTATTTTTCCAGCTTTCCGACCCGCTTCTCCACTACATCCCGGAGATACTCAGAAACCTCCACGCCCTTTCCATTGATGGCAATCCGCATGCGATCACTCCTTCCTGAGTTTTCCTGTCTTTAGTGTACCACAAGTCCTCATTTTCTACCACAGAAGGACATGGATAAAAGAAAAAGGCTTTGCTCTCGCAAAGCCTTTTGGACACAGCCTACCTCATTCTCCCCTGATCTCAGCGAAGCACTCGCTGCAATATACGGGTTTGTCGTTCCGGGGCACAAAAGGCACCTCGGTCTCTTTGCCGCACCTGGCACAAATCGCGGGGTGGGAGACTCTCTCGCGGCGGCTCTGCTTTTTGGACATACGGCAGTCGCGGCACCGGACGGGGTCATTGGTAAAACCCTTCTCGGCAAAAAACTCCTGCTCACCCGCGGTAAAAACAAACTCTGCTCCACAGTCGCGGCACACGAGCACCCGATCCTCATACATGTTCAATTCCCTCGCTTCGTTTTGTTTCGGTCTGGCGTCGCCCGGCTGACCTGGTCTTTGCCCCCACATCCGCCGGCTGGAAGGTTCGCTCCTAAGAACTCCGTCTCCCCACTACTGCTCCTCTCAGGCGCTCCGTTGATCCGGTTTTCCATCCCAAACAGCGCGTCATTCCTGGCCGGACTTACCTCTAAGCCGCACCATGCTCACCGCAATTTTTGCGGGTTACGTGGATCGTTTTGCCTGCGACTGGCATCGATTTTCAACCACAGACCCGGGCCTGCCATTCCGTTCAAGTCAGATTGTATCCCAGGGCTATGGAAAAAGCAAACACTATTTTATCCCCGGTTATTCCCGCCTTGCGGCGCAAAAGCATACCACCGATCCCCCGCCCGTCTGGACCACCTGAGCGCATTCTCTTACGCTGGCGCCGGTGGTCAGCACATCGTCTATCAGGAGGATGCATCGACCCTGAAATTCCATGCCGGGCACAAAGGCTCCCTCCACATTTTTGAGCCGTTCCTCACGGGTCAATTCCATCTGAGGGCGGGTATCCCGGATGCGCCGCAGCCCATCCGGATAGACCGGAATCCCCAATCCCTCCGAAAGCTCCTGGGCCAGCAGCAGACTTTGGTTAAACCCTCGCTTGCGTAGTCGGTTTCGATGGAGCGGCATAGGACAAATGCCATCGATGGGTAGCTCCATAAGATAGGCACGGTAGCACTCCAGCATCAGATATCCTAAGGTACGGGCAAGATACCGCTTATTGTCAAACTTCAGCCCGTGGATCATCTCCCGCGCCTTGTCCTGATACTCCAGGGCCCAGAAACAGGATACCCCCAGCACCTGCTCCCCCATAAACTCCAGAGGCAGTTCCCCATAACAGCATTCACAGATCCCGGAGCCAGCCAATATCCCCCGCTCCCCGCCGCAGAGAGCGCACTTAACGTCTACGGGGAATAAAAGCTCCCCTAGCCCCTTTAGGAATCCTCGCACCCAAACGCCTCCTTCAGCGCTCCCTTGAACCCCGAATATTTGGTCTGCATCCGGTCGTTCGCCACCATATAGGAAACCGACCTCCGAGAGCCGATCAAATAGGCCTTCCGCTTTGCCCGGGTAATGGCGGTGTACAGCAGATTCTTGGTATAAAGCAACGCGTTGGTTCCCAGGATGGGAATGATCACCGCGGGGAACTCGCTCCCCTGGCTTTTGTGTACACTGATGGCATAGCAGATGTCGGTCTCCGCCAAATTATAAATGGGGTATACTGCCAGCCGATCATCGTCATAAAGGATACTGGCCTGCTGCAACTCGGGATCCAGGGAAACCAGCTCCCCCATCTCCCCGTTGAAGATTCCCTCTCCCTCGACCACCATCCGTCCCTGATCCTTCTGCCAAGCGATGGTATAGTTGTTCTTAATCTGCATGACCCGATCTCCCTGGCGGTATATCTTTCCGCTGATCTCCACCTGGGGCTTGCGGGGATGGGGCGGATTCAAAAGCTGTTGAAGCCGCTGATTTAGAGCGATTACCCCCAGATCCCCCTTTTTGCTGGGAGCGATAACCTGGATCCCGGGGTTTTCACGGATCAGCTCCTCGATCTTCTGCCAGCATCCCCCGATGGTATCCCGCTCCAGAAAGACAAAATCTCCGTTCTCCCCGTTCTGCGGCATCTCCCCGTGGTTAACCCGATGGGCTGCCAGGGAAATGCCGCTTCCCTCTCCCTGCCGGTATACCGTCACCAGCTTGACCGTGGGTACGCACCCACTGGCAATCAGATCCTTTAGAATATTTCCCGGGCCCACGCTGGGCAGCTGATCCGCGTCTCCGATGAGAATCAAACGGCTTTCCGGGCGAATCGCCCGAAGGAGCCGCATCAAAAGGAACACATCCACCATGCTGGTCTCATCCACAATAACGGCGTCATAGTCCAGAGGATGATCCTGATCCCTCTGAAACCGGGGCGCGTTGTCTCCCCCCGTATATTCCAGCAGACGGTGAATGGTAAAGGCGTCCATGCCGGTGGCTTCCCCCATCCGCTTGGCGGCCCGGCCGGTGGGCGCACATAGAACACACCGCTTTCCACCGCTCTCCAGCAGCTCCAGCAGGAACCGCACGATGGTGGTCTTCCCGGTGCCAGGCCCGCCGGTGATAACGCAGACGCCCCGCTCCATAGCGGTGTCCACCGCCTTCCGCTGTTCCGACGCCAGCTTTACTCCGTGGAGCTTCTCCAGAGCCGGAAGGGAAAGGGGCGTAAGCACCGGCTCCTTATCTCCGGTGGCCAGAGTATGGATACGGTCGGCGCACTCCCGTTCCGCCCGGTAGAACTGGCCCAGGTATACCGGTTCCTCCTCTCCGTGGGCCAAAAAAAGCTGTCCCTTGGCGCAAAGAGAGGCTAGCTCATATTCCACGTCCTCATGGTTGGCCCCAATGATCCGTACAGTGGTGTCCACCAATACCTTGGCGGGGAGATAGGTATGCCCTTCCTCCCCCGCCCATACCAGGGAATACCGCAGAGCGGCGTCGATGCGAAAGGGCGAATCCGACTCAATGCCCACCTTCATAGCGATGGCATCGGCGATTCGAAACCCAATGCCCGCCACATCCTCAGCCAGCCGATAGGGATTCTCCCGTACCACGCCAACGGCTCCGTCCCCATAAAAGGCGCTGATTCGCATGGCTTGGTTTACCGTGAGCCCATATTCCATAAGGGCTCCCACGTTTTGGCGGATGTTCATATTCTCCCGGTAGCTGTTGCAGATCTTAATAGCCGTGGCCATACCGATCTTGGGGATTCGGGTCAGCATCGCCGGGTCCCCAAGCAACACTTGATGGGTATCCTCTCCGAAGGTCTCCACGATGGCCTTGGCAAAGCTGGGGCCGCATCCTTTTACAATGCCGCTGCGCAAAAACACCTCCATCTGCTCCATGCTTTCCGGCGGCATAGGACGGCAAAGGGACATACGGATCTGCTGGCCGTATTCCCGGTGATAAGTCCAAACGCCCTCGATATGCACCCGTTCTCCCGAAGCCAGGGGGACGCACACCCCAACGGCGGTCACCATACGGTTGTCCTCGGTGGCCAGCTCCAACACACTGTAACCGTTTTCATCGTTTCGGTAGATCACCGAAAGCACTTCGGCGTTGAGCTCAATATATTCTCCGTTCATCGGCTTCTTCCCATCATCCAATCCTCCCGCAGCCTTTATAAGCCGCGGCCTTTGGTCTGATTTTACACCATCCTATCGCAAATTCCTACCCACATGGAACGAACCCGGTTATAATAGATGGCTTGTTTTATGGATTTACTTTATACTCATAGGAACAGTGTGTTATATCATGCATGGGAGAAGGGATATCAATGGATATGGATAATGTAATTCATAGCTACGAAAACTATCGAGAAAAGAATCGGCTCACCACAAACAATGCGCGTAAAATTGAATTTATTACCACCATTAAGGCATTCAATGATATTTTTCCGCCGAATGCAAAAATATTGGACTGTGCGGCAGGAACAGGAGCATATGCATTGTATCTTGCTGATAAAGGTTTTCATGTAACGGCAACCGACCTTACGCCAAGACACATTGAATACATAAATAATCAGCTTAAGCAAAAACCGTACTCAATGCAAACGAACATTTTGGATGCAAGAGATTTGAGCATTTTTGACAATGAATCTTTTGATATTGTACTCAATATGGGGCCTTTTTATCATCTAGTAGATGCCGCCGACAGAGAAAAATGTATGAATGAGGGTTTGAGGGTTTTAAAATGTGGCGGTTTGTTTATTACCGCCTACATAAGTAGGTTTTCTGTTTTCCCTTATGTTGCTACTTCCGACAGTAATTATATAAACATAGAATTAGCCAATCAGCTTTATAAAACTGGCATGTTAAGGCACGATGATCCAAACTGTTTTTGGACGGACACATATTATGCCTCTCCCGATGAAATGGAACGTTGTTATAAAGATAGATCTCTTGAGATCGTAGACCACTTTGCACAGGATGGAATTGCCCCACTCATGGGAAGAGTAATAGATAAATGGGACGCATCGCAATTTGAAACCTGGTGTAAGTATCATTATCTATCCTGCCGCGAAAAAAGCACCATCGGATCGAGTAACCATGTGATGATCATAGGCAGAAAATAGGCATTTTCTGCGGTGGGCTTAATCATTATAAAAAAGGGATGCTTGACCGCATTTGGTCAAGCATCCCTTAACTTTTACCCTGAAACCCACCTTATGGTACCCGGCCTTGGCTGGGTTCACACTCATGCATCTTTTAAAAGGTCGTCCACCCGGTCCAGCTTCTCCCAGGGGAGATCCAAATCAGGACGCCCAAAGTGTCCATAGGCCGCCACCTGTTGATAGATGGGCGCCCGCAGCCCCAGCCTCTCGATGATGGCCATGGGCCGTAGGTCGTAATGCTTGCGAATGAGCGCGCTAAGATGCTCCTCCGGCACCTTTCCGGTGCCAAAGGTATCCACCATGATGGACAGGGGCTCCGCCACGCCAATGGCATAGCTAAGCTGCACCTCGCATTTCTCGGCGAGGCCCGCCCCTACAATGTTCTTGGCCACATGCCGGGCGGCATAGCAGGCCGAGCGATCCACCTTGGTGGGATCCTTGCCTGAGAACGCGCCGCCGCCGTGACGGGCATACCCGCCGTAGGTATCCACGATGATCTTGCGGCCGGTAAGGCCGGTATCCCCCATGGGGCCGCCGGTTACAAACCGTCCGGTAGGATTTACCAGATATTGGGTCCCTTCGTCCAACAGCTCCGCCGGTATGGCCTCTCGGATCACCTTGGCCACCACATCCTCATGGATGGTGGCTAGGGCTACATCGGGATGGTGCTGGGTGGAAACCACCACTTTATCCACCCGGTAGGGCTTGCCGTCCCGGTATTCCACCGTTACCTGGCTCTTTCCGTCGGGGCGGACATAGGGAAGGATGCCGTCCTTCCGCACCCGGGTGAGCTGCCGGGTAACGGCATGCGCCAGATGGATGGGCATGGGCATCAGTTCCGGAGTATCGGTGCAGGCATATCCAAACATAAGCCCCTGATCCCCGGCTCCGATGTTAAATACGCCTTGGCCACGGGTTTCAAAAGCGTCGTCTACCCCCATAGCGATATCCCCGGACTGTTCATGGATGCTGGTCAAAACCGAACAGGATCGGCCGTCAAATCCAATATCGCTGCTTACATAGCCGGCATCCACCACGATTTTACGCACCAGCTGGGGGATATCCACATAACAGTGGGTGGAGATCTCCCCCGCCACCATGACCAAGCCGGTGGTGGAAAGGGCCTCACACGCCACCCGGGCGGTGGGGTCGTCCCGCAATATGGCGTCCAATACGCCATCGGAAATTTGATCGCACAATTTATCGGGGTGGCCTTCTGTCACCGATTCCGATGTAAATAGGTAATCCTTTGCCATCTTCCCATCTCCCTACATAAAAAAATCTCCGCACTGCGGAGGTATCTTGGCCTTATCTTCCGGAATACGCTCCGCAGGATTTGGCACCTAGCATCGCTGGTTGCCGGGCTTCATCGGGCCTGTCCCTCCACCACTCTTGATAAGGAAAACAAATATGCGGTTGTTGATTCTCATTCTATCCATTAAACTATATCATGTCAATATGAATTCCATGAAGAATCATGAAGGCGCGCTCTCCCCTAACAGCCTGATGGGCGTGCGCGCGTAGGAGCGATTGCGACCATGAAAAAAACCCTGGGGTGCCTGCGCCGAGCCGATCAGGACTTTAAATTGTTACAGGATGAAGACCGGATTGCGGTAGGGGTATCCGGGGGCAAAGACAGCATGCTGCTGCTAAAAGCCCTCTCCTTATACCGGCGGTTCAGTAAAAAGCACTTTTCCATTACCGCCGTCAATGTGGGCATGGGACTGGGCTTTGACCCCGCGGGCATCGAGGCCTTTTGCCGGGAGCTGGAGGTGGACTTTCGCTATGTGGACGCCCGGCTTCTGGAAGTAGTGCAAAGCGTCACCAAGACCCCGGATAGACCCTCCTGCGCCCTATGCGCTAAACTCCGGCGAGGGGCCGTCAACACCGCCGCTGTGGCCGCAGGCTGCAATAAGGTGGCCTTGGCCCACCACCGGGACGACGTTCTGGAAACCTTTTTGATGAGCATGTTTTACGAGGGACGGCTTAACACCCTCTCCCCCAAGAGCTATCTGAGCCGCCAGAAACTCACGGTGATTCGCCCCTTTGTCTACCTGCCCGAAAAGCACATCATCGGCGCGGTACGCCGAGAGGGCGTCCCCATCGTCCCTTCCACCTGTCCCTTTGACGGCTATACCAACCGGCAGCGCATGAAGGATTTGATCAAAGAGCTGCGCAAAACCGTGCCCCGGGCCGATGAAATGATGTTTTTCGCTCTGTCCAATACCGATGGCTATAACCTATGGGATAAGGCCAAGCAATACGGCACCGACGGCGCGGTGAACGGGGAATCACCTCAAAGGGCCTATAAATAGCACAACAGAATAAAAATCGCGCCCACCACATCAACAATGCCGATAATCAATCCACTTCTGGCAAATCCTTTTCCACTGAACTGCCCTTTGTCACATTGGCTCATTCCAATTAACCCAAATACAATCGCTAACGTCCCCAGGATGATGCCCGCGACAAAAATCCCCAAGATGCTTATAACAAGGCTCGCAACGCCCAGTCCTGAGAGCGGCGGGTTTATCTCCTCTTTTGTAGTTTTCTCCTCATTCCCCGCCAAGGTACCCACCGAGGACAATGGGGCGCCGCAGGCCTCACAAAATGCCGCTTCCTTCGATACTTCCCTGCCACAACTGCTGCAAAACATCACCGCACCTCCATACAGGTTTTTATCAAATTATACCATATGGAAATGGAAAATTACAGCATTCAATCCATCAAAAAAGCCCCCATTTAAGGGAGCTTTTTATCAATTAGATGGCATAGCCGTAGGAGAGGTTTCCTCCTTGGGAAGATAGAACACATCGATGATCAACTGCTCCAGCTCCTCCTCATCCACCAGGTAATACCAAGGGGACTGCTCCATGGCCGTTCCCGGCAGCTGGATCAGCTCAATGTTGCTGGAAGGCACCTTCAGCACTGCCGAGGCATAGGCCACTACCCGGTCGGTATTGAGGTTCATAAAGGTATACTTGGAGACGGCGGACAGAATGCCAGGCACCTGGCTCACGCCCAAATTCCGCACCTTGGCCATATAGCCAAAGATATAATCCATCTGGCGCTTGCCCCGCTCGGTATCGCTGCCGTCCAGGCCCTCCCCTTTTCGCATCCGGCAGAAGGTATTGCCCTGTTCTCCGCGAAGGGTGACGGTCTCTCCCTTCCTTCCGATGCCCTCCATATCGCTTCGTAGGGTGACGGTGACGCCGCCCACCGCATCGGTCAGAGGACCCAGCCCGTCCATATTAATGCCTGCGTAATCCTGGAGCCCAAGATCGTATTTCCCATCCAGACTCAACAGGAGGTTGATGGCCTTCATGGTATTCTCCGGGCCATAGCCTTCCTCCCGGCCGCCAAGCTGAAAAGCGCCGTTGATCTTGCGCATTTCGGTACTGGTTACCCTTCCCTTGCTATCCAGAGTATCCACCTGGGCCTTTGTGTCCCGGGGAATCTCAATGCCGGTGATCTTATTCTGCTTAAGATCGATGGCCACCACGATCATCACGTCCGTCCGGGCGCCCAGCTCCTCCCGGCCCACGCCGGCATCGGTGCCTAGCAGCACAAACTTAGCGATATCGGTATTCTCGTAGTATTGCCGCCCGTTATAACTAATGTATTCGATCTTATGCTCCGGCACGGGGGTCTTGGTGATCACCGATCCCGGATCCTTATAGATACCGCGGAGTTTGAGATACATGGCTCCAGCAGTTCCCAGTCCCGCTAAAATAAGAAGCGTCAGCGTCCAGCTCAGCACCCGCCGCGCGGTACTCCGCCGGGGCTTCTTCCGCTTGGGAGCCGCCGCCGGCATAGGGCGGGTCTGGGGCCGCCTGCCCTGAGGCGGGCGCTGGCCGTTCTGGGGCCGCTTCCCCCTGGTAGGAGGCTGCTTTTTGGGCCGCTCATAATAGTCCAGGCTATCATAATCATCATACCGGGACGGCGGCCTCCTCTGCCCGCTCCTTCTAGGAGCATAATCCATATATTCCGTGCGCCGGCGGCGCTCCTCTTTTCTAGACACGGTACTTCCTCCAAAATGGGAAAGGGCCTTGACACCCTTATCGTGTCAAGGCGCCTGAGTCGACCCCTATGATACCCTTTTTTCCCCTGTTAGACAAGCTGTCGAAGGAAAATGACATTAAACGTTAAGATAATCCCCCCGCCGGTATTCGGTGATGGCGTTATAGGCAAAGGAATTTTTGTCGTAGTTCTCCAGGGCCTTTCCAGTTCCGATGGCCACGCAGCTCATGGCATCCTCCGCCACATAGCAGGGGATCTTCACCCGCTCGGACAGATAGCGATCCAGGCCAAACAGCAGGGAGCCGCCCCCCGTCATGCAAATGCCGTTCTCGGAAACGTCCGCCGCCAGCTCCGGAGGCGTCCGCTCCAGGGTGCTATGGACCGCATCGGTAATGAGCTGAATGGGCTCCTCCAGTGCCTCGATCATCTCGTTGCCCGCGATCCGCACCGTACGGGGCAGGCCTGAGATGAGGTTCCGGCCCGTGATATCCATATAGACATCCTCCTTACGGGGATAGGCGGTGCCGATGTTGATCTTCATCTCCTCCGCCGTCCGCTCCCCGATGAGCAGGTTATGCTTTTTGCGCATGTACCGGACGATGGCCTCGTCCATCTTATCCCCAGCGCACTTGATGGATTCGCTGACCACCGAGCTGCCCAGGGAGATGACCGCCACATCGGTGGTGCCGCCGCCAATATCCAACACCATGCTGCCGTAGGGCGCGCCGATGTCGATCCCGGCGCCGATGGCCGCCGCGATGGGCTCTTCAATGAGCATGGTATGCCGGGCGCCGGCCCCTTCGCTGGCCTGCTTGACGCTCCGCTTTTCCACCTCCGTCACCCCGCTGGGAACGCAGACCACCAGCCGGGGCTTGAAGAAAAACCGGCGGCCGATGATCTTCTTGAGGAAGTAAAACAGCATCTTTTCCGTTACGTCGTAATTGCTGATAACACCGTCCCGCAGAGGGCGGATGGCTACAATGTTGCCGGGGGTCCGGCCGATCATATGACGGGCCTCATCCCCTACGGCCACCATCCGGCCGGTGGACTTGTCCAACGCCACCACCGAGGGCTCCCGCAGGACAATGCCCTTGCCTTTGACGAACACCAGAACGCTGGCCGTACCCAGGTCAATCCCGATATCGCTTGTTTCAAACCATTTCATTTGTATATACACTCCCAGTCGGCTTGTCCCATTCCATGTGAAACGACATAAAATCACACTTTTGTAACCTTATAATAATAGTTAAGTGACATTTTTTCAACTGGGATTATTTTGGCGCCGGATTAC
Source organism: Christensenella sp. MSJ-20 (assembly GCF_044357945.1). Lineage (NCBI taxonomy): Bacteria > Bacillati > Bacillota > Clostridia > Christensenellales > Christensenellaceae > Christensenella > Christensenella sp. MSJ-20. The sequence goes on along the minus strand of NZ_CP076563.1, from coordinate 1,582,365 downwards.
TGGTCGGCGCCCTTGTATTTAATATGAGTGGCAAGGCCGCCCCGGATGTGCCGTTCCGCCTTGTTCTTCATCAGCACCTTCTGCACCTCTCCGTAAGTGGCTCGATTGATCTGGCGAAGCCGGTCCGACATATCCTTATGAATGGTGGATTTTGACATGCCAAATACCTTGGCCGCATCCCGTACCGTGGCGCCTGTCGAAAGGATATAATCCGCTACCTGTACCACCCGCCGCTCGATGTACTCCTGCATCCTGGATACCCCCAATCGTTTTCCCTAAAGCCTATGAAAAAACGCCTCTATTTATGCCCATCCATGACAGGTACACGCCGAATCTTACAAAAGGGCTTGCACGCTCCGTCCGATGAGGGGTATCCTAGGAATAAACCGATGATTGGATTGGGAGGAAACGGCATGGCATCGATCGCGGACATCTGGATCAATCAAGAGGATAAGAGCAGGCTTCCGGCGGAAAACTGCTTTCTTCTTCGGAATCATGGCATCCGTGGAGACGCCATGGCCGGGCCGGGAGACCGGCAGGTTTCCATGGCCCTTATAAACGCCGCTCGGGACGGCGGTCTCTGCGGGCCCCGGTATGGCGCCAACCTTTCGGTGGACGGCCTGGATTTTTCCGCCCTAAGCCCAGGAGATCTCCTGCTGATCGGATCTGCGGTTCTTCGGGTCAGTCAAGTGGGCAAACGCTGTTTTCCCGAATGCCCCATCGTGGCTAAGGGCGGCGTCTGCTTTCTCAAGACCCACTGCGCCTTTTTAACGGTGGAACAAGAGGGAAAAATCCATAAAGGGGATGCCATCCGCCTGGACAAGCCCCAGTCCGACTAACGTTGAACAATTCCGCCCCAAGCGGATGATGATTTGGAGGGAATGTATATGGATCAAAGAAAGCCCCTAAGCCCTCGGGCCAAGGGGATCATCCTCACCATGCAGCGGAATGAGCTTACCGAATACCACATCTATTCCGCCATCGCTAAACGGCAGAAGAACTCCCACAACCGGGAAACCCTGCTTCGAATCGCAGAGGAAGAAAAGCGGCATTACCACATTTGGGAGGCCTATACCAAAGAGGCTCCCAAGCCTAAAAAGGGCAAGATCCTCTGGTATCGCTTCCTGGCGGCTACCCTGGGCTTTACCTTTGCCCTCAAGCTCATGGAAAACGGCGAGGAGGGCGCCCAGCAGGTCTACGACGACCTGGCAAAGGAGGTTCCTGCCAGCCTCCGCATCCGGGAGGAGGAGCAGCAGCACGAAAACGAGCTACTGGAACTGTTGGACGAGGAACGGCTTCAATACGTGGGCTCCATGGTGCTGGGCCTTAACGATGCCCTGGTGGAATTGACCGGCACTTTGGCGGGGCTTACCTTCGCTTTGATGAACACCCAGCTCATTGCTCTGTCGGGACTCATCACCGGCATCTCCGCCACGCTATCCATGGCCTCTTCGGAGTTCCTGTCCGCCCGAAGCGAAGGACGTGCCGACGCCTTTAAATCCTGCATCTACACCGGCATCGCCTACCTCATCACGGTGACGCTGCTGATTCTCCCCTACCTGGTGCTGCCGCCCCAGGATTATACCCTGGCCTTGATCATCATGGTGGTAACGGTGGTTTTGATTATTTTTGTATTCAACTACTACATCGCCGTGGCAAAAGGCCTGGAATTCAAAAAACGTTTTCTGGAGATGGCGGCCATCAGTCTGGGCGTAGCGGTATTTTCCTTCGTCATTGGCCTGTTGGTCAAGGAGTTTCTGGACATCGACGTCTAATGCAAATAAAAAAAGAACCCCATATGGGGTTCTTTTTTATGCTTTTCTTAGAACACGGGGAGCGCCGCGCCCTCGTAGCTATCCTCAATGTAGGTCTTGATCTTCTCGCTCTGGAGGGCATTGATCAGCTTGACGATGGCCTCGTCCTCCTCCCGGCCTTCCTTCACCGTGATGATGTTGGCGAAGGTAGTGGCAGCCAAAGCGTCCTTATCCTCGGCGGCCAGCGCATCGGACACCTTCAGTCCCCCCTGGATGGCATAGTTGCCGTTGATGACGGCGATGTCCACGTCGGGGAGGGAGCGGGGCAGCTGAGCGGCCTCGGCCTCAATGAGCTCGATGTTCTTGGGGTTCTCCACCACATCCAGTTTGGTGGCGGTTAGGCCAGCATCTTCCTTGAGCTTGATGATGCCCAGATCCTGGAGCAGCAACAGCGCCCGGGCCTCGTTGGTGGTGTCGTTGGGCACGGCCACCTTGGCTCCATCGGGGAGCGCATCCAGGCTGGCGGTCTTGCCGGCATACACGCCCATGGGCTCATAGTGGATGGAGGCCACGGACACCAGATGGGTACCCTGCTCTTCGTTGAAGTCATCCATATAGGGCTTGTGCTGGAAGAAGTTGGCGTCCAAATCACCGCTTTCCACGGCCAGGTTTGGCTGCACATAGTCGGTGTATTCGACGATCTCCAGATCCACTCCCTGGGCCTTGAGATCCTCCTTCACCTGAGCCAGAATCTCAGCATGGGGAGTGGGGCTAGCGCCCACCTTCAGTTTTACCAGCTGGCCGTCGTCAGCGGGTTTGTTGTCCCCGCCACAACCGGCCATCACGCCCAGACACAATAGAGCGCTCAGGGCAACAACCAGTATCTTTTTCACAGCAAATCCCTCCAATTGATGGTGCTTTTGGCACGATATTTCTTCATTTATACTATGGTTACCTTCTCTTGTCAACCTTGCGGGCGATGAGATTGCCGATCATCTGTATGACCTGAACCAGCAGGATCAATAGGGCCAGACAGAGATACATCATCCCAAATTTATACTTGTAATAGCCGTAGTTGATGGCAATGGCTCCCAAGCCGCCGCCGCCGACGATACCAGCCATGGCGGAATACCCCAGGATGGTGGTGGTGGCAAGGGCTGCTCCCACGATGAGGCTGGGCATAGCCTCGGGCAGAAGGGCCTTTGTGATGATCTGCATGGGCCGGGCTCCCATAGAGCGCATGGCTTCTACAATGCCTCCCTCCACCTCCCGGATGGAGCCCTCCACCAAACGGCTCACATAGGGGAAGGACGCGATGACCAGCGGAAAGATGATGGCAGGGGAGCCTAGACTGGTGCCTACCACCGCCCGGGTTACCGGTGTCAGGGCCATGATGAGGATCAAAAAGGGCGCCGAACGGAGGATGTTCACCAAACCGTTTAAAAAGGCGTTGAGAGGCCGATTGGGCATCAGTCCCCCCTTTTCCGTCACCACCAGAGCAATGCCCAGAGGCAATCCCAGCACATAGGCAAAAAACGTGGACGCAAAGGTCATATAGAGGCTCTCCCAGGTGCCCTGGAGCAGCAGCGGTATCAGTTGATCAATTGGCGGCATCGTCGTTCACCTCCTGTACCTTCATCCCCTTGGCCCGCAAAAAGGCCACGCCGGCCTCTACCGAGGTCGCGTCGTTGGGAAACTGAATCACCATCTGTCCGAAGGATTTTTCATTGACTCGTTCGATGTTGCCGTAGAGGATGTTGACGGGCGCCTTGCAGGCGATGATCATGTTGGCAATGATCGGCTCAAAAGCGTTCTCCCCATCGAATACCACCCGGAATACCTTGCCGTTGGCCCGTTCCACCTGGGCCTCCTCGGTATAGAACAGCTTTAAAGCCGCCGGCGTCTTGGGATGGGTGAATACCTCGGTGACCGGACCTTCTTCCACCACCGTGCTGCCGTCCATCACCGCCACCCGGGTACAGATTTCTTTGATCACCGACATCTCATGGGTGATCAAAACGATGGTGATCCCCAGCCGCTGGTTGATCTCCCGGAGCAGCTCCAGGATGGACCGGGTGGTCATGGGATCCAGAGCGCTGGTGGCCTCGTCGCACAAGAGTACCTTTGGGTTGGTGGTCAAAGCCCGGGCAATGGCCACTCGCTGCTTCTGCCCGCCCGAAAGCTGGCTGGGATAGGCGTCGGCCTTATCGGAAAGGCCCACGATCTCCAAAAGCTCCATGGCCCGCTTATGGGCGGCCTCCTTGCTCTCCCCGGCGATCTCCATGGGAATCCGCACGTTTTTTTCCACCGTCCGCTGCATCAAAAGGTTAAATCCCTGGAACACCATGCTGATGCTCCGCCGCAAATGGGATAGTTCCTTCCCATTCAGGCCGCTCAGGTCCACGCCATCGATTTTCACCGTACCGCTGGTGGGCAAAATCAGATGGTTGATACACCGGACCAGAGTGGTCTTTCCCGCTCCGCTCATGCCGATGATGCCGAAGATCTCGCCCTTTCCAATCTTTAAATTGACATGCTTCAAGGCGGTGACGGTTCCCCCCGCCGCCGTCTGAAAGGTTTTGCCCAGATCCATAAGCTCGATCATAGGTCTTTGGTTATCCGTTCGTTCCACGCTGCTTCCCCCAACTAATTTCCCTCTTTCGAGGCTCTATCGCATAATGTAATATGATACACTGGTTTTGAAAGGATGAAAACCACTTTTTCCAAAATGCCCGTATTTTAAAGGGATTTCAGCGCAAAAACGAAAACCCGCTCCCGGCGACGCCGGAAACGGGCAGGCTAGGGGTCCTTCTTCAGACCGGAGTTTTTTTACTGTTTCATCGCTTTCATCGGATCCTTGTGGGCGTCGTTTTCATAGTACTCCAGATGCAGATGGGGCGGGTCGCCTTTGGTAGCGCTGGCGCTGTTGCCGATGACGCTGATCACGTCGCCCTGTTTTACGGTTTGACCCTTTTTCACCTTTTCCATGGTGCCTACGTTGGCATAAACCACCTTTTTACCGCCATCCGATACCACCGTGATGGTGTATCCCAGGGCGGGATCGTTCACCATGGATTCCACGGTACCGTCCAGGCAGGCTTTGATCTCCGTGCCCTCCTTGGCCGATAGATCCACGCCGGTGTGTACCATCCACTCCTTCAGCGCTTCAAAATAAATGGGATCCTCCGCCGAATAGGGGCGCAGCACCTCTCCTGCCAAGGGCATTGCCATGGCTTGAGCAGCGGGCTTTGCGCTGGGCACCACCACGGGCTCCTCGCTGGGGGTAGGAGTGGGCTCTGGCTTAGCGGTCTGGGTGGCTGTGGCCTTGGGCGTGGGGGTAGGCTGCACCAGCACCTGTTCGCTGGGGGGTGTGGGCTTCTTTGCCAAATTGGAAATGGAGTTAAAGGTAAAATAGGCCGCAACACCCACCAGAATCAGGCAGACCACCACGATGATATACATGCCCTGGCGGTCCATAAATCCCTTTTTCGTATTTATATTTCGGTTGCGGCGGGAAAAATTGTTGTTGTCCATACGCGATACCTCCTCGTGCATATTCTTGCCACAAGGAAGTTTTATCATACGGCATGTTTTCTGGTTTATTTTAGGTTTTTGATGGTAGTCAGCTCCACCCCGGTATAATAATGTAAAAGGATTTCCTTATAGTCCGACCCGTTTTTCGCCATGGCCAAAGCGCCCACCTGGCTCATCCCCACGCCATGGCCGTAGCCTTTGGTGGTGATGGTCACCGTGCCGTCCTTGCAGGCGATGGTAAAATTAGCGGAATCCAGATTAAAAAGGGATCGCATCTCCGTTCCACTGATGCTCTCCCCACCGATGACGATAGCCCGCACACGGCCCGCTTCGGTACGGGTATCGCTGCCGATAGCGGAAGGCACATCGGATAGATTGGCGTTGGGATATTTTTTCTGGATGGTTTTACGAAATTCATCATAGGTGAAGGTCATGGTGCGGGTAAAGCGGTTGGCGGTTTCCTCGCCGGCGCTCTCCACCGATTTCAAATAGGGCAGATTGCCGCCCCATACATTGACCACGTCCTCGGTCTGTCCCCCGGCCACTGCATGAAAAAAAGCCGCGATGGGTTCCCCTTCATAGGCCAGGATCTGGCCCCTGGTGCCCATCACCGCCTGGCGCAGCTTATCCTCATAGGCGGAAAATCCATCCCCCCACTTACTCATCCTCTGCTCAGGGGTACAATAGGCCTGACAATGGGCAAAATCAGTGCAGACGTCGGCGTCTCCCCTTCCGCATCCTCCCGCCAAAACCTTGCGGTAGGCATACGTCCGGGCGGCCACCGCCTGGGCCTTGAGTGCCTCCATCTCATAGGAAGCGGGCATCTCCCCCGAAACCACGCCTACGATGTATTCCTCAAAATCCATGGATTCCGTAGCGCCGGTGGTATGGTTGTACACTCGGACGGTAACCGGCTCATAGTCCGTCAGGTCCACCCCCTCCTGCGGGGAGGTGGACTGGGGCCAGGGCTCCCCATCTTGACGAAGAGGAGCTGCCATATCCCAGGCGGGTACCGCCAGCAAAACCAGGGTCAGCACCACCACCAGTAGATCCAGCCAGCGACTGCGCCCGCCCGGGGTGATATGCCGGACCCGCGCCGTCGTCCGGCGGGGCCTTGTCCGGCCTGTACGCCGCCGCCGGCGCCTTTTGCAGCTACTCATTGCGGTTTTCCGCCAGGTGATTATTGACGATCAGAATCTGGCCCGGTACCGAGGACCAAGGCGCGATATAGGGGTTGATCTCCAGCAGCTCGTAAAGGGTCATTCCAAACCGCTGCGCCGCCGATGCCAGGGTATCGTTTCGGGCCATGGGATACAAAAGCCCACGGGGACAGATGCGCCATACCACCGGAATCCAGATAGTTTCCCCCGGCGTTAACTTCACAAGGCCGGGATTTACCTGCAAAAACAGGGTTTCGCTGATGCCGTACCGGTTTAGTAGGCGTTCTATGGTATCCTGCTCCTTCACCACATATTCCATACGCAATGTTTTTCGCTCCATTTTCTCACCCTTTCCGTCCTATTACCCATGTATATTCGCCTTTCGTCCAATGTTGACAAAGCATTTTGATGTGGATACAATGTTTACGCCATGCACCTGTAGCTCAGCAGGATAGAGCGTTCGCCTCCTAAGCGAAAGGCCCCGCGTTCGAATCGCGGCAGGTGCGCCAGCGGCGAGTTGCGCACCTCACGTTGTGGGGTGCGTTTTATTTTACATCCGTACCGTTTGGGATATGAAAATACCGTGCCATTATGGCTCTATACCGTTTGTAGCGGCCTTTCATCCCCGGGATCAGGGCAGTCGCTCCAGGGCATATACAATAATTGACCGGATGCACTCCGCCTAACGTCAAAGGCCCCCATGCATCCATCGGACACACGGGGACCCTTTATTGTTTTGGAATCGATTAAATTCTTTTTTCGGAAACAAGGGGATCTGGACTGCTCCATGCCCATTCACTGCCGGCGCTGCTTTCCGGTTTCCCAATGGGAGAGGAAAAACAGCCGCCGGTTTCCCGGTACAAGTCGTAAAACACTTGGGGCGGAACAGGCCGGGAAAAGTAGTATCCCTGGACATAGCGGCAGCCAACCTCCGCCAAGTAGCGGCACTGCTCCTGGGTTTCCACCCCTTCACAGATGGCATCGATCCCAAGCTTCCGCAGACTGTTGAGGATATCGGGCAGAATCGCCCGGTTCCTCGTATAAAGGGGCTCCTCGCTGGACAAAAACCTCCGGTCCAGCTTCAACACATCGAAGTCCAGCTCCTGAAGGATGTTGACCCCGGCATAGCCCGCTCCATAGTCGTCAATGGACATGGTGTATCCATACCCCCGCAGCTGCTGGCAAAACCGCTTGGCCTCAGCAAACTCGTTTAGCATGATGGTCTCCGTCAGCTCAAACTCCAGCAGCTCAGGAGGAACACCATGCTCCTGGGCCATATCATGCAGCCGCTGAGCGGTTCCCGGAACGCGAAGGTGCAAGCGGGACAGATTCACCGAGGTCCGCACCACCGGAAGCCCCCGCTTCAGCCTGTCCGCCAAATGGGCGCAAACCCTGCGCAGGATGATCCAATCCAAGTCCACCACCGTTCCGTTTCCCTCCATAATGGAAAGGAAGGCGTCCGGATAGACAATACTGCCATCCGGCGCACAACGGCGCGCCAATGCTTCGGCCCCAACGATCTCGCCGGAATACAGATCCACCTTGGGCTGTAGATAAAAGAGAAACCTTCCCTCCTGAAGGGCCAGGTTCACCTCCTGCTCTCCCGCTTGGAACATGGCCGCCGTTTCCAGCATAGCGTGGTCAAACAGCACGGCGCCGGGCACCAGTTTTTTCTTGGCCTCCCGCCATGCTAAAACGGCATAATCCACGGCCTCCAGCACGTTTGGGACAGCCACCGGATAGATGCCACAGTGGGTGCGCAGGTTGCAGGCCGGATAGTGCGGCTGATAACGGGACAAAAACATCTCCGTATGGCGGGTATATTGTTCCACCAGTTCCCCGTCGGACTGTTTTTCATCGGTCACCACCACAAAGAGAAACCGGTCGGAAAACACCCGTTCCCATACGGCCACCCGGGGCAACAGCTCCAGATAGTCCAGGGCCGCTTTTAAAAGGGCGTCCCCCTGTGGAACGCCATAATAGCGGTTCACCAGCTTGAACTCCGCAAAATCCGTGTAGCACAGATATGCCTTCTCTCCGCTACTCATATTGCGAAGGACTTCCTCCGCTTTTTTAACAAAAGATTGATGTGTCAGCATTTGATCCTTCTCCAATGGCGATCGTCTTTCAAGAAGCGTCCGATAGCGAATTGCGGGAATGGAGCCAGCAGAGGCTGGACTTGGCCCGCGTTACACGCATCATTCTTTTTGAGAAGTTCTTTTAACAATTGGGAATACTGAAACCATCAAGCGGCAGTTGCGGCCACCCAGGCGTTCGCAAAATCGTTTATATCGCGAAACCGAATGCAAGCGATTGATTTTCAGGTTTTATGTTAGCAAGTTTTTAAAAACGCGTCAACGAAATTCCCCATTTTTTGTCCGGATGATGGGAAAACGCTGTGAAAACTCAACATAAACCCCCAGAAACGCAATAAAAACTAGCGAAATCGCATGGTGTCGGGATAAGCCGTCAAAAAAGCCGTCAGATTGAAAGGAGCTGTGTTTGTATGGCAAGACGCGGAGAAAACATTTATCACAGAAAGGACGGACGATGGGAGGGACGCTATATCGTCGGCCGCAGGCTTGATGGAAAGCCCAAATTCCGATCCATCTATGGAAAAAGCTATGGAGAGGTAAAGCGCGCGCTGGTAGCGCTCAAATCCAAAGCATTGGCCGCTCAGGATCAGCCCGCCATGCTGGTCTATGGAGACGGTAGTCTGTCGGATTGGATGTCCTATTGGCTGGATGTAACGGAAAAACCCTACATTCGGGAGACCACCTATCTGCTGTACCGGCGGAGCATTGAAAAGCACTTGGTGCCATGGCTGGGAGGCTATCCCCTAAGGGAGTTATCCCCTGCCCATATCCAGGCCATGGTGGACGAGCTGCGCAATACCATGGTGTCCAGCACGCTGCACGGGCTATGCCGTTTATTAAAAAGCATCCTGGCATGTGCGGTAAAAAAACGATTGATCATAGAATCGCCTTTTCGGGAAATTCGGATGCCCAAGTTCCGGCAGCGGCCGCCACGGGTGCTTACCACAGCGGAGCAGGCCCGGCTGGAGCGCGCCGCCATGGAAGCGGGCAACCTGGAATACCTCCTGTGTCTATATACCGGACTGCGATTGGGAGAACTTTGCGCGCTGCGGTTTGAGGATATCGATTTCGAGGCCAATATCATGACGGTATCCCACTCCGTCAAACGAATTGCCGCCAAAGGAGAAAGCGGAGCTACCACTTGTCCAGTGGTGGGCGGCGCCAAAACGGAAAGCTCGGTGCGGGAGATTCCCCTGCCCCTATTTCTTTCCGGAATGCTGCGGCACCGTATGAAGGAGCAGAACGCCCAGGACTCGGATTTCATCTTTGCCGGGCGGGACGGCGGCGCAGCGGAACCCCGCACAGTGCAGAAGCGGTTTGCCCGGCTAGCTGGAAAAACGGGAATCCGCGGCGCTCATATGCACACCCTGCGCCATACCTTCGCCATGCGTTGCCTGGAGCGGGGAATGGGATACAAAGCGCTGTCGGAGATCCTGGGCCATAGTTCCTCCCAAATGACCATTCGGCACTATGATAACTGTACCATGGAGAAAAAACAGCGGGTTATGCGGTCCGCCAGCATGATCGCTTGACGGGATAAGCCGTCAAAAATGGTCACTGCCACGGACAAAAGGCCCGTGGCAGCAGGGAATGGGGCGCGGATCGCGATATAAACGATTTTGCGAACGCCCTCTTTATAGGAGGGCGTTTTTTTACGGAGCAGTGTCTGTTTTCTCTGACATTCTCCTGCCAAAAAGCGTATGGAAAGGATACAGGGCATTTCCGTTATAAAGTGGTATCGCAAACAAACCCGAGCCCATCACTCAGCCGCTTCTTCCATCGCTTTTCCCATGTGACGTTTGTTTTTGTTTCGGAATGGCGCGTATCAACCGAAAACAGAGATAAAATACAGGCGATTTTCGAAGAAATATATCTCAAATTGTCTCATTTTCCGATTAGTTTATTATTTTAATGGTAATATTATGACTAAACAACGGGAATTTGGGCACATTAGCATATAGGTCCAAAAAATATGCGACTTGAGGTGTAAGCTTGGAAAGAAAACAAACCCGATTTGCCTTCGTCTACGAGAATTTGCGACGTCAAATTCTATCGGGGCAGCGGGAATATGGCAGCAAACTGCCCTCTGCACGGCAGCTTTACCAGCTCTACGGAGTGGGAATCCGAACCATCAAAACCGTTTTAATGCGGCTTCGGGAGGAAGGGCTTATTCACACCGAGGAGCGAAAGAGGGCGGTGGTTGTCTATAGAGTTCCGTTTAGAGAGCAAAAGCATACGGCGCTACAAACAATCGCCGGTCAAAGAGATGCTATCTTAGAGATCTATCGATCCATGGAGGCGCTAATGCCCGATCTCCTCACCTTTAGTTGCCAGTTTACCGATATCATCAACCTGGATCATTACGACGACATCCTTAGGTGGGCAAGGCGCCCCAACCTAACCTCCAACGGCTGGAAAATCCCCGCCCGCTTTTTTCATGATATTCTGAAATCCTCTGGAAACCCCTTTTTCTGCGATGTGCATTCCGCTTTAGAACTACATGGGGAAACCTCCTTCTTAACGGAATATCTTACCGAAACCGGACTCTTTCCCCAGGAGAAGGAAAAGGAAGAATTTAACCGTATCCTGGACGCGGTGAGAAGCGGCAACACCTATGCCATTCAAAACAGCTTTCGGGCGCATTATCATTCCATCGCCAATTCCGTTGCGTGCTGCATGCAGCACCTTGCCGTTCAGTACCCCCAGGAGCCCATGGACCCCCGCCGCTATTTCTCGTGGAACACCAGCTATGGCATCCATCAGCACTATCAGCGAATTGCTCGGGATCTGGCGGAAAGGATCAATTTTGGCACATACGCTTACCGCTCCTATCTGCCGTCGGAGCGGGCTCTAGCAGAGGAATACGGGGTATCGGTCCATACCGTCCGCAGGGCGCTCTCCATTCTAAACAACCTTGGATTTGTTAAAACGCAAAACGGCCGGGGGACCCAAGTTCTAACCTTGGATCTATCCGCCAGCATCAAAAATACAAATCATTCCAGGCTGTTGCTGCACCTCAACGCCCTTCAGTTTATGGCCCTGATCGTTCGCCCAATCGCCCTGTCGGCCTTTGACGGAACCCGGCAATCCCTGCAAAAGGCGTTTTCGCAGCCACAGGGCATCTCGCTGGCCGATCTCACCAGCCACGTGGTGGACAACGTCCCCCTCTACCCGCTCAAGGTCATCCTGCAAAAGATCGACCATATCTTCTACGGGGGCATTTATCTCTACCGGCGGAACAGCCCTTTTCCGGACGCCCCCAATGAACTGGCCGTACGGATCTTCTCCTGTCTGGAGAAGGACGACCGGCAGGGCTTTGCCCATCTTCTCTTTGAAACCTACTGCGGCATTTTGACCAACCTTCGCAATCTATTGGTGGACAACGGAGTTCCCGAGGCGGAGCGGGTCATCACGCCCAACCTCTGGTAGCCCACATGAAAAACCCCCGAAAGCCGACGGCTTCCGAGGGAATTCCAATGGTTCAAGAGGATCTGTTTCCCGCCTGAGGAGGGCGCTACCGGCAGGTATTGGCGTTGCACCAAGGGCCGCCCCATGGGAGCGCAAAAATGCTGATCGCAGTGATCTGCGGCGGGATGCTTCTTGTCATAACACCGTTGTATCGGATCCGAACCACATTGCCCTGGCGGAACCGATGGGCATGGGGGGTGTGGACGATTACCCGCTGCCGCGTTTCCAGATCCAGCACAAGCAGACGGTTTCTCTGTACGCCGATCACAATGGCTTGCATGGTCACACATACCACCTCCAATTGTCACACTACAGGATATGAAAAGCAGCGGCAGACGGCTACACTTCAGCCGGAACGATCCCTTTCAAAAGGCTGGACGGATTGACATCCCGGAATCCCTATGATACTGTACAAGCACCATTGAGAAATCGTTTCTATCCTTCGAGCCCATTCCCCTAAGTGGCCTGTCGCCATATGGAGCTGGGCCAAAGGGTCGGTTTTGAAAAGAGCCGGCCTTCCGCCCCGAAAAGATGGATGCAGCGACCGGCAACTCACGTCCTCTTCATCTTTTGGATGGAGAGGACGTTTTTTAGTTTTTTATGAAAGGGGATCGCACCAATGAAACAGCCGCTTATCAACTGGCAGGAATTGCAGCGCTTAAACCGGCCTCCCATGGCCCCGCCCCAACAAAAAGAGGAGGGCAACATGTGGGACCGGGCGGCCGATATGTACAAGCAAATGGCCGCCATGGAAAAGAGCTATACCGTGGGATTTTTGGATGCCTTTGAAACCCGCCCCACCGACACCGTCTTGGATGTGGGGTGCGGCCCCGGGCGCATTTCCGTTCCCATGGCCCAGCGGGCCAAGAGCGTTACCTCGGTGGATTCCGCACAACGAATGCTGAATCACTGCATCCAAAACGCCAAGGACGCTGGGGTCACCAACCTCACTCCCCGTTTATTGGACTGGGAGACGGCTGAACTAGGACGGGATCTGGAGCAGCATGACATCGTCATCGCGTCCCGCTCGGTAGGACTTCAGAACCTGCGCAAGCTCAGCAGCTTTGCCCGGCGCATCGCGGTGATCATGGCCTGGGCCAATGCCCCCAGCATTCCCAACATCCTTCATGATATCTTTGTAGGCTGCTCCGAGGAGGAGGAACGGCGCGGTCCCTTCCCCATGGACCGGCGGGTTGGCTATAACGTCACCTATAACATGGTCTACGATATGGGCTACGACCCCAACGTCCGTATCCTCACCGATGGCTTCACTCGGGATTTTAGCTGCCGAGAGGAGGCCTATGCCGAGATGGTCAGCTTGGGCACCGTGGCCCCTGGCAAAATGGACGTATACCGGGCCAATCTGGACCGGTTCCTCACCCAGAATTCCGACGGCAGCGTTACCTTCCGCCGGGAGACCCGCTCCTTTGTTATGTGGTGGGAGACCGATCAAAGCAAAGTGTACGGATTATAATATTCTGCTTCTATCAAAAAACAGCGGCTCTCGCCGCTGTTTTTTACGTTTAGAAGCACATCTCATAGATCTTCAGCACGTCGCTGGGGCCCAGGGGAACATAGGCGTCGGGAAGATCCACCTTCTGGGCCATGGCCGAAAGGGACTCCCGGGCAATGCCCACTTCCGACAGCCTTGTAGGAATACCCATCTCCACAAACACCTGGCGAGTAGCATCGATCGCTTCCCGAGCAACATCGTACCGGTCTTTTCCTTCGGAGCGGAGGTCAAACACGTTAACACCATACTCCACAAACTTGTCCACGGTGACGTCTGAAAGAATGTACTCCATCCAGGCTGGCGTCAGAATAGCCAGTCCCACGCCATGGGTAATGTCAAAGAAGGCGGATAGCTCATGCTCCATGGGATGGCAGGACCAGGCACAGCCCTTGCCATAGCTGATGAGATCGTTGATGGCCAGGGAGGAAGTCCACATGAGGTTGGCCCGGGCCACATAGTTCTGGGGCTCCTCCACCGCGATCCTTCCAAAGTGCATGGCGGTTTTCAAAAGGGCTTCACACAGCCGGTCATTGAGATAGAAATCGGTCTCCCTGCTAAAGTATACCTCTAGAATGTGGGAGATGATATCGGCTGTGCCGGCTGCGGTCTGGTACTTGGATACGCTAAAGGTGTATTCGGGGTCCAAAATGGATACCTTGGGCCGCAGTATGGGAGCCCCAAAGCCGATCTTATCGTTGGTCTCAAGATTGCTGATCACCCCGCCGCAATCCATTTCGGAACCGGTAGCAGACAGGGTCAGCACCGACAGCACCGGCAATGCCTTGGTAATGGGCGCTTTCTGGGTAATGAGATCCCAAGGGTCTCCCTGGTAGAAGGTCGCGCAGGCGATGGCTTTGGCGCAGTCGATGGTGCTGCCGCCGCCTACGGCCACCACCACCTCTACGTCGTTATCCCGGCAAAGCTTTGCTCCCTCGGCCACCGAGGTAACCCGAGGGTTGGGATCGATGCCGGAAAGCTCCACCCACTGGATGCCCGCCTGGGAAAAGCCTTGGGTGACGGCGTCATAGATGCCGTTTTTCTTGATGCTTCCTCCCCCGTAGCAGAGCAGGGCTTTTTTGCCATACTGCAAAACAGCCTCTGGGAGCTTTTCAATCTGGCCCTTGCCAAAATGCACTACCGTCCCGATGTCATAGGTGAAATTATACAAGCTAAAATTCCTCCTTATGTTGTATAGTTTTGCTTTCCCAGTGTAACCCAAACCACCCATATGTTGTCAAGGGTCAACAAAAAAAGCTGGATAAAGGATATCCAGCCAAGGGTATTCTCAATACAGGGTCTCTATGGTTGAGTAATTTTTTGAAATTCCACCGTGTAGCCGTTGGGATCCTTTACGAAGAAGGAATAGACGGGAAAACGCTGGTGAAGCTGAGGCTGCGTGCAGGAAAGCACATCCTTTAGCCGCTGGTACTGAGCATCCACAGCCGCCCGATCCTTAAGATTAAAAGAGATGCATTGATATGCTTCCACCGTCCGTTCCCGCTCCACAAAGCCAAGGTATCCGTATCCTGTGTCAAAGATGCGGCAGCCGGGCTGGTCAAGCCAAACGGGCAACCCCAGTAGATCCCGGTAAAACGCCGTGGTTTCCGTCAAATCATCACAGGCGTAAAACACCACCATGGATTCCATTCGATCCGCTCCTTTCAGCCTTACGATTGATAGTATGCCATGGTAAAAGCGTTTTGCATAGGGTCAGGGCAACTCATCCCTTAAAACTGGAAAAAAACATTTTGTTTTCCTTTACTCCCCAGCATATGGATGGCGGCATCTGCAAACAATGTAAACGGAATCTTCAGCACCACATTTTATATCAAGGAGTGAAATCACAATGTTCAATAAACTTGCCCTCGCCCTGCTGATCATCGGCGGTCTGAACTGGGGCGCAATCGGAATTTTTCAGTTCGACGTTGTGGCATGGATTTTCGGCGGTCAGGCGGCCATCGTCAGCCGGATCATCTATACCCTCGTGGGCATCGCTGCCCTGATCTGTTTTTCCTTTTTCGCTACCCACGATGGGCACCGCAGCGAGCAATAACTGTTTTCCATGAAAAGCCCCGGTCATGGGGGCTTTTCGCGTTTTGGGCATTTTCACAATTTTTGGTATGAAGGCGGGGATCAAAGCCATACTAAACCCGAGGTGATTCCATGTTAGGAGTAATCATGAGCATCATAGCCGGAGCCGCCATGAGCATTCAAGGTGTTATGAACACCCGGCTCAGCGAGGGCATCGGGCTGTATGAATCCAACGCTTTCGTCCAGGGCACCGCCTTTGTCCTGTCCATCATCGCAATGTTGGTGCTGGGAAACGGCAACTGGAAGGAGCTAGGCAGCGTCAACAAGCTATACCTTTTGGGCGGCGCGCTGGGCCTGGTGATCACCATCACCGTGATGGTGGGCATCAAAAACCTGAGCCCCACCATCGCCATTTCCGTGATCCTGATCGCCCAGCTTTTCGTGGCGGCCCTTATCGACGCCTTCGGGCTCATGGGCGCCGAGAAAGTGGCCTTTGGCTGGAGCAAGTATGTGGGGCTGGGCCTGATGATCGCCGGCGTCCTGCTCTTTAAGTGGAAATTGATATAAGGAAGGAGAAACCCATGCGCACACCTAAAATCGAACGCATCCAAGGCCTGGAGGTACTGGATTCCCGAGGGAACCCTACCGTCCGGGCGGAGGTATGGCTCACCGATGGCAGCCAGGGCTGGGCCATGGCCCCCTCGGGTGCCTCCACCGGGGCCTTCGAGGCCCATGAGCTGCGGGATAAGCATCCCAATAGATACGGGGGTAAGGGGGTTTTAAGCGCGGTGGACGGCGTCAATGGCCCCATCGCAAACGCCCTTATAGGCCTGGACCCCTTTTGCCAGCGGTCCATCGACCAAACCCTGATCCAACTGGACGGCACCGACAACAAATCCCGCCTGGGCGCCAATGGCATCCTGGCGGTATCCCTAGCCGTAGCCCGGGCAGCGGCGGACGCCCTGCGTCTGCCTCTCTACCGGTATCTTGGGGGCGTTTTTGGAGATAAACTCCCCCTGCCTATGATGAACATTCTCAACGGCGGAGCCCACGCCCAGAACAACGTGGACATCCAGGAATTTATGATCCTGCCATCGGGCGCCTCCTGCTTTGCCGATGGCCTTCGGTGGTGCAGCGAAATCTACCACGCCCTGGGCAGGCTATTGGCCCAAAAGGGGCTTTCCTCCGGCGTGGGCGACGAGGGCGGATTTGCCCCCAACCTGCCCTCCGACGAGGCGGCCATCGACATCATCCTTCTGGCCATCGAGGCGGCGGGCTATCGCCCCGGAGATCAGGTGAAGCTAGCCCTGGATGCCGCCGCCAGCGAATGGCAGGACGGCGCCGGCTATCGACTTCCCAAGCGGGGCGCCTTCCATACCGCCCAGGAGCTGATCGCCTATTGGGAGGCCCTTTGCCGCCGCTATCCCATCGCTTCCATCGAAGACGGCTTGGGAGAGGAGGACTGGGCAGGCTGGACAGCCCTGACCCAGTCCCTTGGAGACCGGGTACAGCTGGTGGGGGACGATCTCTTTGTCACCAACACGCAGCGCCTAGGCCGGGGCATCCGGGAAGGGGCTGCCAACGCCATCCTGGTGAAACCCAACCAGATCGGCACCCTCACGGAGACCCTCAGCGCCATTCAGATGGCCCAGGATGCCGGATTCGGCCGGGTGATCTCTCATCGCTCCGGGGAAACCGAGGACCCCTTCATCGCCGATTTGGCGGTGGCCACCGGCGCGGGACAGATGAAAACCGGCGCTCCCTGCCGCTCCGACCGGGTGGCAAAGTACAACCGGCTTCTGTGCATCGAAAAAGAACTGCAGGGATAGCCCGCAGCCACGGATCAAACAGCGCCCCCGTGGGCGCTGTTTTTCTTTTAGCCCTTGACGAATCCAAAGTATAAGCGTTTACAGCGTCGGCGTAAGCGCAGGAAACAGCCGTTATTTTAGGCGGCACCAAACCATGGCTCACCCCATAAGGTGCTTTTTCATAGTATGAAATGGACCCAAGGTCCAATCCAACATGGAGGAAGCCATGAAACACAAACTCAAAAAATTATCCGCCATCATCCTGGCGGTTTTATGTATCTGCTTGACCACCGTTTCCGCCCTGGCCTTCCCGCCCTCCGATTCCACCATCTATCAGGGGATCGACGTCAGCAAATGGCAGGGAGCCATCGACTTCAACCAGGTTCGGGACAGCGGCATCCAGGTGGTATATATCCGTTCCAGCTATGGAACCAACCAAGATCCCTACTTTCGGCGCAACTACGAGGGGGCCAAAGCCGCCGGCCTGAAGGTAGGATTCTACCACAACGTCACCGCCACCACCGTAGCCGAGGCCCAGCGGCAGGCCCGTTACTTCTTGTCGGTCATTGCCGGAACCTCTCCCGATTGCCGCCTGGCCATGGACTTTGAAACCTTCGACGGCCTGTCGGCCCAGGAGGTCAACGCCATCTCCCTGGCCTTTATGGAGGTCATGACAGAGGAATCCGGCCTACCCGGCGTGGTGTACGCCAACACCTATACCGCCCGCACCATTTTAAGCCCCGGCCTAGCCCAGCAATATCCTCTTTGGGTGGCCCATTACGGGGTATTCCAACCGGGGGACAACGGCAAATGGCGCTCCTGGATAGGCTGGCAGTACACCAGCACCGGGCGGGTTCCCGGCATATCCGGCAATGTGGATCGGGATCAATTCACCCGGGATATCTTCCTGGACGGCGCTACTCCGGTGCCCAGCCCCAGCGATCCTGAGCCCACCACCCCCGACTGCACCCGGATCCAGGTAACCGTCCGCCGGGGCGATACCCTATCGGCCATCGCGGCCCGCTACGGTACCACCGTGGCCGATCTGGTACAGCTTAACAACATTGCCAACCCCAACCTGATCTATCCCGGCCAGGTGCTGACGGTGCGGTGTCATAACCAGAATCCCGCCGGAACCGCCTACCTGGACTACACCGTCCGCCGGGGCGATACTCTATCCGCCATCGCGGCCCGCTACGGCACCACCGTTCGGAGTATCCTCAGCCTCAACACCATCGCCAACCCCAATTTGATCTATCCCGGCGAGGTCCTAAAGTTGCAGATCTCCACCACCGGTTCCCAGGATGAGCAGGCTACCCGGTATACCGTCCGGTGGGGGGATACCCTGTCCGCTATCGCCCAGCGCTTCGGCACCACGGTATCCGCCATCGCCTTCCTAAATCGCATCGCCGATCCCAACCGCATCTACGCGGGCGAAAGCCTGTTGATTCCTGGCCCGGGCGGCATAGAGCTCTACCCCACCTATGAAGCCTACGAGGTCAAGGCCGGGGACACCCTGTCCGCTATCGCGGCCCGCTACGGTACCACCGTCACCGAGATCGCCGCAGCCAACGGCATCCGAAATCCCAGCCTCATCCGGGTAGGCCAAATTCTGGAGATTCCCTTGGCCGACTAGAAAACAAAGGGGCGGCCTCGCCGCCCCCTTGGCTTTCTTCAAGCCCCTATTCCAGGATTCGGTTCATAAAGGTCTCCCTTGCCGCATTGGCAGGACGGTTAAACCGCCCCAGCCCATAAAGGCACTGAGGATCCCGGGTAATGCGGTTCACCCGCTCTCCGCAACCCAGGCTGGCACGCAGCCCCAGCTCCCTTACCACCTCCTCGGAGGCACTGTTCATGTTGCCCAGGGGATAGGTAAAGCAGGTGGAACGCACCCCCGCCCGATGAAAAAGCGCCGTTTGCATCTCAGTTAAATCCTCTCGGAGGAGCTTCTGATACGCTTCGGTGCTCTCCCCCTTTTTCTGCCCGGCGCCCTTCCTATTCTGCTGGTGATGCAGATTGTAGGAGTGGTTTTGAATCTCTACCCGCCCGCTCCTGGCCAATTGGCCGATCTCCTCCCAGCTCAGGTATCCGTAGTTGGGGTTGGGGTCCGGGGTTTCGGTATACGTATCGGCAAACTCCCCCACCACCGAGACCACAGCCTTCATATCATATTCTTCCAGCAATGGAAGAAGGTAGGAAATATAGTTGTAATGTCCGTCGTCAAAGGTGAGCATCACCGGTTTTTCAGGCAATGGCGTCCCCTGATCCACATAGCGGATCAGATCCTCCACCACCACGGTGGTATAGCCGCGTTCTTTTAGGTATTGAAGGTCCCCCTTTAGGGTATCGGGGGAAACCACGTACTTCCCCGCCCGCTTTGGGTCTTTCAAGATGCTGTGATACATGAGGACGGGCAGCCGGATCCCCTCCTCCTCCTGAGCCGGAAAGAGCCGGGAAAACCCAGCGATGAACAGACCCGCGCACAAACAGCAAACGATCAAAACCGCGTCCAGCCTTTCTCTGGAACAAAAAAAAGCCATGTCGGCAGTCCCCCTTTATCCCTATTAAGGATATGGAACGCCTCCACGGCCTATGACCCAGCCTCAAACTTCCCGGTCGGCGGCATAGGCAACCTGCCCATGCTCCAATACCGTGTTGATCTTCCCATCCTGGACAAAGCTGTAGTAGCCGTTGTCGCTGATGATCAGATGGTCCAAAAGGTTCACGTCGATGGCGTTCAGGGTCACCAGAACCTTTTGGGTCATTTGAACGTCGCTGCGGGAGGGAGAGAAGCTGCTGGATAGATGATTGTGTACCAGAATGACGTTCTTAGCGCCGAACTTCAGCACCTGCTCCACTAAATTCCGGGGATAGATCACCGCCTCATCCACCGTTCCGATGGACAACACCGCCGCACGCCGCAGGTTGCACTGGACGTCCAGGCACAATAGGTACAGTACCTCGCGGTCCGCGCCAATATAGAGGGACTTCGCATAGGCCACCGCCCGCTCGCAGGTGTTAAGCTTGGGCGCCGTCCCCATTTTGGACAGGCTGTACCGCTTGAGCATAGGCGCAAAACTCATTAGGAGAGATGCCGTCCTAGGCCCCACTCCTTCCACCCGAAGAAGGGAATCGTATTCTGCGTCCAGTACATGGCTGATAGAGCCAAACTCCGCCAGTAGCCGATGAGCCAGGGGATTGGTATCCCCCCGCGGAATGGCAAAATACAGGATGTATTCCAAAAGCTCGTGATCCAGAAGGGAATCAAACCCATTTTCCCGGATCCGGCGGCGCATCCGTTCCCGATGCTGTGCGTGGGGATTGACGGGTTTCTCTGCCATGCCGCTCTCCTTATGCGTTGCCGCGCAGGGCCGCCAGCCGTAGATCCTGGCCGGTAAGCTGCACCAACCGAGCCCGGTCCATCAGCCGGGACACAATCCGTTCCCCGTACCGCTCCATGAGCTGCGCCATGGTAAGGTTGGTGGCCACGGCATAGGGAAGCTTTTTGGCGCTCCGATGGTTTAGCACCGCAAACAGATATTCAATAGTTATATTATTCAACATAGGTTCCGTTCCCAAGTCATCAATGACCAGAAAGTCAACTGACATTATTGATTCTATTGTTTCTTCTCTGCCAAAGTGTTTATCTTTAAACCTTTGTAACATATCGTAAGCCGTTAGATAAAGTACGCTAAAGCCCTGCAAACTTATTTCACGAGCAGTGCACCCAAGCAAAAACGACTTTCCAACACCGGTTAATCCACGTAAAAGTATATTTTGACTTCCTCTTTTAAACTCATGCGCATAAAGAATCAAACTATCTTTAAGTTTTTTCGTATTTTCTCTCTGTGCTCCTTCTGGAATTCGCAACTCATCAAACGCTGTAAAACATGTATCCTTATCAACACCAGATGGAATCCCCTCCATCAAAAGGGAGCATAAACAGTTACAATATTCTCCACCGATAAAACCTGTATCTTGACATTGGGAGCAATAATACTTAGGAGCAAGATAACCTTCATCCAATCCCTGATTTTTCAGCAATTCTTTTAGACGAAACTCAATTCTATTGCCAAGTTCAATTAGTCTTTTTGTTCCTTCCTCAAATTCCTTCGGACTTTGAATATTGGAAAAAATTTTTGTCGAAACAAGTGCTCTTTCTTTAATGATTTCTCTACAAATCGAGTCATTTTCGATCAATAGCTTTCGTTTTAAATATGCTTGATACTCTGCACGACTATGACGTACCTTTATTCTTTCTAATGCTTGCACTCGATTCATGAAAACCCCCTATAATTTCTTAAAATAGTCCTCAAGGTCTCCTTCATCATAAACGCGTTGTTCAAATTTTATTGCACTATTTTTCCTTGAGCTTTGCGCCGGCTCGTTCCGCTTTTCCCCCGCCTCCCGGGCAGCCCGGGCAGTGCGGATGCCGGCCTTTTGCCAGCCGTCCAAAATCTTCAGATAGAGCCGCCAGGGGTATTTGGCCCCCTGGGCCTGCTCCGCCGCTAGGTACAACAGCTCCGTCTCCAACCCCTGTTCCTCCCGCTGAAGGGAAATCTCCATAACCTCCCCCGGATTGGGTCGGCGGCCAAGGCCCATCCGCTCCAGGATCTCCCGGGCAAGGGCAAGATGCTCCAAGTACCGGGCCTCCGCCTCCTCAGCCTTCTGGAGGGAATCCGCCCCCTCCCGGCTCCAGCGCTCCAGCACCGTTCGAAGAGCCGCCGGCGTATTCCTTCCCTCCTTCCGAGCGGCCTCCGCCGCCAAAAGGATCATCTCATGGGAATATCCCCGGTTCAAAAATTCCTGATACGCGTCCCGCTGCCCCGCGGTGGGGGAGGGATTCCCCACCCCCAGGGCCGCCATCATGGCTCCAGCCCCAGACAGCGTCCGTTCCGCCTGGCGGCTGTCCCGCTTGATCTCCCCCTCGGAAAACAGCCCTTGGGCCGCCAACTGAGAAAGCACCTCTCCCAGCCGTTTGAAAGTGGGGCTGTAGCTGCCGGTGAGCCGTTCCAAGGCCCGGATCATGCCGTCCACGGTAAAGCCCATGGACAGCCAGCCAGAAAACAGCTCCCATTCGGCCTGGGTAGGCGAGCGGTGCATACCCATGGCCCGCATCAACTGATGGATGCCCGCCTGGCTGATCTCCTGCTTCTTGATCCAGCCCTCGGCCTTCCGCACCGAGAGCACCCCATCCTCCGCCCAGGACCGGGCAATTTTATCGATATAGTTAAGCTGAGCCGTCACCGTCCGACCGGCGGCGCCCTTCATGCGCTGACGGCCGTATTGAATCAAAAGGGGGATGGCGTTCTGCGCGATGCCAAACACATCCATCCAGTCGTAGATGCGGCGCAGGTCTCCGGGGGTGAGGGACTGGGGAGCAAACAGCGCTGCTATCTCCTGATTAAACGCCCGAAGAGGATAATCATCGGCATTGACCTTCTGGCGCCGCTTCACCGGCAGATAGTAGATACGGGGTTCCTCCCCCGCCTCGACGCGGCAAAGGCCCGCCTCCTCCCAGTGGGAAAAGGCCCTTTTCAGCCGATCCACATCCATGGAAAGGGCTTTTGCAAACTGATGCCAATCCTGGGCGCCCTCCCCGGTCTGACATTGCATCAAGCCATAGAGATACGCTTTAACGGCGTCATCGGGCGCGTCGGCCAAATACTGGGTGATAAAACGGTTGTCCACCCAGGTGACGGTGGGTTTTTCCTTGGTCTGAAAGGCGCATAGGGGCAAATTGGGTTCCTCTTTCCTTGGGATTCCAGGGTCTTTGTACTGTTCTTGGGGATCGTATCATAATAATATCGCATCCCACCAGTTGGTTCAACCTATAAAGAAAAGAGGAACTCCATTGAAGCGATCCCTCCGCATTGCGGCCATTCTTTTTCTGGGAGCCCTGCTATTGCTCTGCCCCCTGGGATGCAATACCACGCCGCTCCTGTCCTCGGCGTTTCCCGCGGCGCAGCACGGTTATGCCATGGAACTAGCCCTGGACCCCGACGGTAAAACCGTCAACGGGACGGTGACGGTGGATTACGCCAATCCCACCTCGGAAAAACTGGACACCGCCTACTTCAGCCTATACCCCAACGCCTACCAGCGGGAGTCCACCGCTCCCTTTTTTCCGGAGGATATGGACGCCGCCTATCCCCAGGGCTTTTCCCCCGGAGGCATCCAAATTCTAAACGTGCTGGTAGACGGACAAAAGGCGGATTATACTTTGGGCAACGAGGACGAAACCCTGTTGGCGGTGGCCCTTGGCAAGGAATTGGCCCCACAGGAGCGGACGTCGGTGTCCATGGAGGTGCAGGTCAATCTGCCCCATAGCCTGGGCCGATTCGGCTACGGAGACCGGACCATCAACCTCTGCAACTTCTACCCCATTGCCTGCGTTTATCGGGACGGAGAGTTCCTCTCTTATCCTTATTATAAGGCGGGGGATCCCTTCGTCAGCCATACGGCCGCCTACGATGTCACCTTTACCGCCCCTTCTCGGTATGTACTGGCCCATACGGGAGCCATAAGCCGAAAGGAGGAGCGGGACGGCTTTACCACCTATTGGATCAGCGCCAAAGATGTGCGGGATTTCGCCATGGTGCTGTCCCCGGATTTTCAAACGGAGACCACAACGGAAAACGGCGTGGCGGTCACCTCCTATTATTTCCCCGAAACCGCCGATCAGGGAAAGCGTGCCAGCGGCTATGCGGCCGGCGCCCTCAGCTTCCTAAACAGCCGCGGCATGCCCTATCCCTATGAAACCCTTGCGGTGGTTCAAACGGATTTCTTCATCGGCGGCATGGAGTATCCCGGCATCGTACTCATCGACCAATCCCTATACCAAGGGGGGCTCTCCGCCTCCCTGGAAGAGGTGGTGGCCCATGAAAGCATCCATCAGCTCTTCTATGGAGTGGTGGGCAACGACCAGGTTCAGGAGCCCTGGCTGGATGAGGCCACCACCTCCTATCTCACCCTAAAATACTTTGGCTACGCCTACGGGCCTTCCCAGGAGCAGGCCATGTACCACTTCTGCGTGGATGATACCGCTCAGTTCATCGAAAGTGCCTATCGGATAGATGCAAAGCTCAACCGGGTGGGCACACCCATGGACGCCTTCCCCAACTCCGCCCTCTACTCCCTGGCGGTTTACACCACCGGCACAAAGATGTATTATGATTTGGAAAGGGCTTTGGGGGAGGATGCGCTCCTGGCGGCCCTGGCAAATTATTGCGAAGAATACAAATTTGGCATCGCCTCCGGGGAAAACCTCATCCAATCGCTGGAAGCCAGCACACAGAAAAATTTGAATAGCATCTTTGAAAAATGGCTATGATACTAGGGAAAACCATCGATCACGATGGTTTTTCTATGGAAAAGTTTATTACTAAATCGTCATAAATATAACGAATTTAATACAGAGTGTTGCATTTTCGGAGCAAATGGTCTATAATTTCAACCGAATCCAAAAGCCGACCCTTCTCGGTCCGCGATGGGTTCCGCTGCAAACCAGTTTTGTAAAAACACAAAAAGGGGAAAGCAATGTCAAAACGTAAGCAGAAACCACAGGAAATCAATGAGTTTGAGACCCCCATGACCCGCAGGGCCAGCCGCCAAAGCGGCTCCGGCAAAAAGCGGCATGCGGAGGTCCCGTTTATCCAGGGCAGCACCGATCGCGCGGACCTGGTTCTGGCCAAACCCACTCGGGAGAAAGCCGCGGGCAACCTTTTCACAAGAAAAATCGCCCCCATTTTTCTCTCCTTTGCCATCGTGCTGGCGGGTGTATACGGCTTTGCCACAGTAGTACTCGGACAGGATAACGGCACCGCCAGCGGCGCGCTCAACGTAGCCGCCAGCGACCAGGCCTCCGATACCTACGCCCTGGGCCTTGAGGCCGTCAAGAACACCGATGAAAACCTCATGGCAGTGGGGAACACGGTTGCCGGCAGCGGCGCCGCCATTCTGGTGGACGGGCAGCAGATCGCTCTGGTAAACAGCGAATCCGAGGCCAACTGGGTTCTGGATAGCATCAAGAACACCTATACCGCCCAGAACAACGGCACCCTCACCTCCGAGTTCCAGGAGGAGGTCTCCGTCTCGGCGGCGGCGGGAGATCCCCTCAGCCGGGAAGAAGCCCTCATCAAGATGACCTCCGGCGGGGCGGACAACACCGCCATGGTCAATGTGGTCTCCACCGAGGTGGTGGAAACCGAAAAGACCGTGGCCTACTCCACCGAGAAAAAGAATACCGACAGCCTCTATAAGGGCGAGAGCAAAGTAGAGACCAAGGGCGTCAACGGAGTCACCAAGACCACCACCACCATCAGCTACCTCAACGGCGAGGAAACCGGCCGGGAGTCCAAGGACACCGTGGTCACCGCGCCGGTGAACCAGGTGGTTCTGGTGGGCACCAAGACCCGGCCCACCAGCAGCGGCGGCGGCAGCCTGAGCGGCGGTGGCGGCATATCCGGCGCTCCCTCCTTCCGTTGGCCCACCAGCGGCCGGCTCTCCTCCCCCTATGGTTCCCGCTGGGGCTCCTTCCACTACGGCATCGACATCGCCAACAGCTATGGCACTCCCATCTATGCGGCGGCTGACGGCACCGTAACGGAGTCCGATGACAGCGGCTGGGGCGGCGGCTATGGCTACCACATCACCATCCGGCACAACGGCACCTACAGCACCCGCTACGCCCATATGTCCAAACTCAGCGTGCGGGTAGGCGCTAGCGTCAGCAAGGGACAGCTCATCGGCTACATGGGCAGCACCGGAGACAGCACCGGCAATCACCTCCACTTTGAGGTAATCAAGAACGGCTCTCGCGTGGACCCTGTGCCCTATCTGCCGTAACATTCCCCATCGCAGACAATGCGGAGAGATGCCTCTCTCCGCATTCTTTTTTTGCCCCGGAAGCCAATCGTTGGGTCCAATCCCATCCATAGGCATATCATAGAATATCCCCTCCTTTTTTCCGTCCGGGCCCGCCTTCCTTGCGGGATGCCGTCAGACAGGTTATAATAAATTTACCGTTGTATCTTTTATAAAGGAGCGATGGCCTTGAGTGAAAAACTGATCATCACCGGCGGTACCCGTCTGGTAGGCAGCGTCGCCGCCTGCGGCGCAAAAAACGCCGCTGTGGCAATTTTGCCTGCCGCTATGCTGGCGGAAGGCCCTTGTACCATCGAGAATTTACCCGATATTCTGGACGTCAAGCTGCTCAATGAGATCTCTTCCCTTCTAGGCGCTAAGGTGGACTACAACCCACAGGCCCACAGCCTGCGGGTGGACGCCAGCCATGGCGTTTCCCACCAGGCCACCTTTGAGATCGTGCGGAACATGCGGGCGTCCTACTATTATCTTGGCTCCCTTCTAGGGCGCTTCGGCAAGGCCGAGATTGCCCTCCCGGGAGGATGCTCCATCGGCCAACGCCCTATTGACCTTCACCTAAAGGGCATGAGTGCCATGGGCGCTGAAATCGAGGTGAAGGAGGGCATGGTGGTGGCCCGCGCCAAAGGAGGCCGGCTCCACGGCGCGGAGATCTATCTGGACGTGGTGAGCGTCGGCGCCACCGCCAACTTGATGATGGCCGCCGTCATGGCCCAGGGCAACACCACCATCATCAACGCCGCCAAGGAGCCCCACGTGGTGGATCTGGCCAACTTCCTCAACAGCATGGGCGCCAAGATCAAGGGCGCCGGCACCGATGTGATCCGCATCCGGGGAGTGGAACAGCTCCACGGCTGCACCTACGCCGTGATCCCCGATCAAATCGAAACCGGTACCCTGATGATCGCCGCAGCAGCCTCCATGGGAGATGTTACCATTACAAACGTGATCCCCATGCACATGGAATCCGTCACCGCCAAGCTTTTGGAGATGGGCGTCCACGTTACCGAGGGGCCCGATACCATCCGGGTCCAGGCGGACCATCGGCCGGGTCGGGTCACCATCAAAACCCTGCCCTATCCCGGCTTCCCCACCGACCTGCAGCAGCCCATTTCCTCCCTCCTGTGCGTAGCGGAGGGCACCAGCATGGTGGTGGAAAACATCTTTGAGGATCGTTTCAAACACCTGACCATGCTCCAGCGGATGGGCGCCAAGAGCAGCGTGTCCGGCCGGGTCGCAGTCATCGAAGGGGTGGATCGGCTGTACGGCGCTCCGGTGGAGGCAAGCGACCTCCGGGCAGGCGCCGCGCTGGTCATCGCGGGGCTCATCGCCCAGGGGGATACCATGGTAGGCTCTCTCCACCACATTGACCGGGGGTACGCCCATCTAGAGGAAAAACTTCGTTCCCTGGGAGCCAAGATCCGTCGGGCGGACGTAGACTAACGCCAAACATACATAGCCCGGGCGGGATGCTGTGCATCCCGCCCGTTTTATTTTCCCAGGATGTTCCCTCTGCCCTTTTGGGGGTTTTATGATAGAATAAGTCCATCAAAAGTTTAAAGGTAGCGATGGAATGAAGTTTTGTCCCCTCTTTTCCGGCAGCAGCGGTAACGCCACCTATATCGCCACGGAGGATTGCGCCCTGTTGATCGACGTCGGTCTGCCCGCCTCCACCATCGAAAAGGCCCTCCGTCAAAACGGCATCGACCCCTCCTCCATCGGCGGCATTTTGGTGACCCATGAACACAGCGACCACATCGCCGGCCTGGGCCCCTTTTCCCGCAGGTATGACGTCCCGGTATACGCCAACCTGCCCACCTGGGACGCCATGAACGGCAAGGTGGGGGCCGTTGCCACCAAAAACGCTCGGGTCTTCACCAACGGCCAGGATTTCTACATCGGCGATATGGGCATCCGCCCCTTTTCCACCCCTCATGACAGCGCCAGCAGCGTAGGCTACAGCCTCTTTTACAAGGGAAAGCAGTTTACCTATATGACAGATATCGGTTGCTTTTCCGCCTCCCTATTGGAGGAGGCCAAAGGCGCCGATCTGGTGTTTTTAGAAAGCAACCACGACCTGGACATGCTGAAGAACGGCAAGTATCCCGCCTACCTCAAGCGTCGGATTCTGTCCAATCGCGGGCACCTGTCCAACAAGGATGCCGGAGACGCCCTCATTAAGCTTTGCGAGAGCGGGGTCCGGCGGGTGATGCTGGGCCACTTGAGCCGGGAGAACAACACCGAGGACGTAGCCCGGGATACCGCCCTTGCCGCCCTCATCGGACACGGCATCAAACCCTTTACCGACATCTCCATCGGCATCGCCCGGCGGAATACCCCCGGCCGGCTGGTTCAGCTCTAGGAGGTTTTATGCAGATCAATCTTCTATGCGTAGGGAAGCTCAAAGAACGGTTTTACCGGGACGCCTGCGCCGAATATCAAAAGCGAATGAGCCGGTATCATAGGCTTACCGTCACCGAGCTTCCCGATGAAAAGCCCCTCAGCGGCTCCCCTGACGCCATACAGCGGGTGATGGCCAAGGAAGGGGATCGCCTTCTTCCCCATTTGCAAAAGGGTTTTTCCATTGCCCTCTGCGTGGAGGGAGAGGCTCCGGACAGCCTGGCCTTAGCCCGGCAGCTCCAAGGCTATGAACGCCTGGGCCAGCCGGTCAACTTCGTCATTGGCGGAAGCTGGGGGCTGGATCCGCGGGTCATCGCCGCCAGCAAGGCCCGGCTCTCCCTCTCCAATCTAACCCTGCCCCATAACCTGGCCCGACTGGTGCTGCTGGAACAGCTTTATCGGGCATCAAAAATTGCGGCGGGGGAAACCTATCATAAGTAGAGGGAAATCAAAAAATCCCCAAGGGCACACAAAAGCTGTGTCCTTTTGTTTGTACTTGCCCATTAATTGGGTATGATGTAAAATGAAGTTTACTATGGCGGGCCGCGGGCCCAAAGGGAGTATGAGTATGGATACAACGATGCTGGGTAAAGCCTCCAACTTCATCGAGGAGGCAGTGGAGGAGGATCTTCGCAATGGGGTTTATACCGAGGTACACACCCGGTTCCCTCCCGAACCCAACGGATATATGCACATCGGGCACGCCAAGGCCGTCTACGTGGATGCCACCGTGGCAAAGAAGTATGGCGGCCTATTCAACCTGCGCTTTGACGATACCAACCCCGCCAAGGAGGATTTGGAGTTCGCCGAGGCCATCAAGAACGATATCCACTGGCTGGGCTTCGATTGGAACGGCGGCCTTTTTTACGGATCCGATTACTCCCAGCAGATCTTCAACTGCGCCGTAACCCTCATCCAAAAGGGTCTGGCGTATGTGGACGATTTGAACGCCGACGAAATGCGGGAATACCGGGGCACCCTGACGCAGCCCGGCAAGGACAGCCCCAGCCGGAACCGTTCTGTGGAGGAAAACATGGACCTGTTCCTCCGGATGAAGGCGGGAGAATTCCAGGACGGCGAACGGACCCTTCGGGCTAAGATCGACATGGCCTCCCCCAACATCAATTTGCGGGATCCC
Source organism: Christensenella sp. MSJ-20 (assembly GCF_044357945.1). Taxonomy (NCBI): domain Bacteria; kingdom Bacillati; phylum Bacillota; class Clostridia; order Christensenellales; family Christensenellaceae; genus Christensenella; species Christensenella sp. MSJ-20. The sequence continues at coordinate 1,552,580 of NZ_CP076563.1, read as the reverse complement.
GTCCTTTACCGGATCCGCCACACCCCCCATTACCGCACCGGCAATGCGTGGTGTATCTATCCCATGTACGATTTCGCCCATCCCATCCAGGACGCCCTGGAGGGCATCACCCATTCCCTTTGCTCCATGGAATATGAGGATCACCGGCCCCTGTATAACTGGGTCATCGAGGCCGTGGGCTTTGCCCATAAACCCCGGCAGATCGAGTTCGCCCGGCTCAATTTGGAGGGCGCCGTCATGAGCAAGCGGTACCTCAAGCAGCTGGTAGACACCCACGTGGTGGCGGGCTGGGATGACCCCCGGCTGCCCACCATCTCCGGTCTCCGGCGGCGGGGGTTCACCCCCGGCGCCATCCGGGATTTCCTGGACCGGGTGGGAGTGGCCAAGGCCAACAGCCTGGTGGAGTACTCCCTGTTGGAGCACTGCATCCGAGAGGATTTGAAGCTATCGGTGCCCCGGCGCATGGCCATTCTGGATCCCCTGGAGCTGATCATTACCAACTATCCCGAGGGCCATTGCGAGCCGGTGTCCATGGACAACAACGCCGAAAACCCCGATCTGGGCAGCCGGATGATGTCCTTCTCCGGCAAACTATATATCGAACGGGAGGACTTTGCCCCCGTTCCGCCCCCCAAGTATAAGCGCCTCTCCCCCGATAAGGAGGTCCGGCTCATGGGGGCCTATATCATAAAGTGCACCGGCTATGATACCGATGATGCCGGCCGCGTCACCCGGGTTTATTGCGAATACGACCCCGAGAGCCATAGCGGCGCCGTCAGCCGGAAGATCAAGGGAGGCGCCATTCAGTGGGTGGATCAGACCACCTGTCTGGATGCCACCGTAAACCTCTACGACCATCTGATCACCCCTGGGGAGGGGGATATGATGGAGCGGATCAACCCCGACTCCCTCATCGTGGTAACTGGCGCCAAGGTGGAGGCCGCCCTTGCCGTAGCCCAACCCCTTGATAGCTTCCAGTTCATGCGGACGGGATATTTCACCACCGATCTTGACAGCCGGGAGGACGCCCTCATCTTCAACCGGGTGGTGGGCCTCAAGGACGGCTGGGCCAAGATCAACAAATAGCATTTTATTTTATTTTGTTAGGGGGATGATGCCATGAGCATCTTTGAGGTATTGATGCTGGCCTGCTTTGGCGCCGCCTGGCCCTTTTCCCTGGTCCGGTCCTATAAGGCCCGGAGCAACAAGGGGAAAAGCCTGTTTTTCCTGGTAGTTCTGTTTGTAGGCTACATCTTCGGCATTCTGCATAAGATCTTTTACAGCCTTGATTTTGTCCTGATACTCTACTGTCTCAACGCCGCCATGGTGGGAACGGACATCTGCTTCTATTTCCGCAACCGCCGCCTGGAGCGGGAGGAAAAAAGGAGGAACAACTGATGGAGGTACGCACCCGCTTTGCCCCCAGCCCCACCGGCTATCTGCATGTAGGCGGTCTAAGAACGGCTCTATACGGCTGGCTGTTCTCCCGCAAGCATAATGGTAAGTTCATCCTTCGCATTGAGGACACCGACCAGCAGCGGTTTGTGGACGGCGCCGTGGAGCTCATCTACCGTTCCTTGGCTGAAACCGGCCTCACCTATGACGAGGGCCCCGACATCGGCGGCCCCTACGGCCCCTATGTTCAGAGCCAGCGGCGGGACATCTACCGGGCGTACGCCGACAAGCTGGTGGACTGCGGCGGCGCCTACTACTGCTTCTGCCAGAAGGAAACCCTGGACGCCAAGCGCAGGGCCGCTGAGGACCGGGGAGAGGCCTATCGCTATGACCGGACCTGCATGCGCATTCCTCTCGCGGAAGCCCGGGCCCGGATCGCGGCGGGGGAGCCCTATGTGGTACGCCAGAAAATCCCCGAGAGCGGCGAAGCCTCTTTTGATGACCTGATCTTCGGCCGCATCTCGGTGGACGTATCGGAGCTGGAGGATGGCATCCTTTTAAAGAGCGATGGACTGCCCACCTACAACTTTGCCAACGTGGTGGACGACCACCTGATGAAGATCTCCCACATCATCCGCGGTACCGAATACCTCTCCTCCACCCCCAAATACAACCTGATCTATCAGGCCTACGGCTGGGAAGTTCCCCAATATATGCATCTGCCTCCCGTTATGAAGGATGAGAAGCAGAAGCTCAGCAAACGCCATGGAGACGCCTCCTTTGAGGACTTCCTCCAAAAGGGCTATTTAAAGGAAGCCATCGTCAACTATATCGCCTTACTGGGCTGGAGCCCAGGAACCACCCAGGAGATCTTCACCATGGAGGAACTGGCTCAAGCCTTTGACGTGGGGGGCATCAGCCGCTCCCCCGCCATCTTCGACGTGCAGAAGCTCACCTGGATGAACGAGGAATACATCAAGGCCATGGACGAGGATGATTTCATCCGCCGGGCTACCCCCTATTTTGCCCAGGCCATCGATCCCGTGAAGTTTGATCTCCACGTCCTGTCCGCCGCTCTGCGCCCCCGGATCTCCACCCTGTGCGACATCCCCGAGAAAATCGCGTTCCTGGCCCAAATGCCGGATTACGATATCGAGCTGTTCCGCCACAAGAAGATGAAGACCGAGCCCCAGATGGCGTTGGATTGCCTTGCCGCCTGTAAAACCGTTTTGGAGCGGGTGGAGGACTGGCGGATCGACCCCATCCACGACGCTCTGGCAAAGCTGGCGGAGGAGCGGAACCAGAAGCCGGGACAGCTGTTCTACTGTCTTCGGATCGGCATCACCGGCACCGCCGTTACCCCCGGCGGCGCCATGGAGGCCGCCTACCTCCTTGGCCGGGAGGAAACCCTCTCCCGTCTGGACAAAAGCATCCAGAAACTGTCCTAAAACGGCCAAATACGTCCTAAAAAAGCCGGCTTATCCGGCTTTTTTTCTGCAAATAAACCGTACATGCTTTCTCACCATCTCGGGAATATGGTATACTCAATTCAGTATACTGCTTAGGAGGTCCTGGTTATCATGCAACGCATCCGTAAGCCCCTTGTGGTGCTGCTCTCCCTGGTGCTGTGCGCCGCCTTTCTGACGGCCTGCGGCAACGACGTAGCCTCCACCCCAAAGGTCACCGTGGAAGAGCCCAGCTTCACCGCAGTGCTCCCCAAAGGGTACGAACTTCAAGAGGAAAGCCTCAACTTCCTCGATGCCTCTATTCCCTGCAAGCTATATTACTACACCGGGGAAAACGACATCTTTATGCTGATGTACGCCGATTACGGCGCCATGTTCGAGAGCCTCAGCACCGAAACCGGCATGGATCTAGGGCAATACACCAAAGGCGCCAGCGACTCCACCATCAGCGGCGCCATCGCTGGCACCGGATTGTTTACCATCGGCGACAAAAGCGCCGGCAAAATCGGCAACGTAGACGCCGCCGTGTATCCCATCAGCAAGATCCAGGATACCGTAGCCAAGGGCTATGTGGGCGGTTTTCTGGATGAAAAAGGCCGTATGATCCTTATGGCCTACGCCGCAGCGCCCAGCGCTTACAGCGAAAAGGACTATCAGGAGTACTTTGAGGGGTTCCACTGGAACGAGGCCCAGTAAAGAAAAGCGGCAAATTGCCGCTTTTCTTTTTGTGGATATTTTGTATAATAGGGAACTGTGCATGAATACAAAGGAGGAATTATCATGTGGCAAGAGTTTAAAAAGTTCGCGATGAAAGGCAATGTCATGGATATGGCCATCGGTGTTGTCATCGGCGGCGCCTTCGGAAAGATCGTCACTTCCCTGGTGGGGGACATCATCATGCCCATTCTGGGTACGCTGACCGCCGGCGCTGATTTCACCTCCCTCAAGCTTGTCCTCTCCCCCGCCGTGGTGGAAAACGGGCAGGTTATCACCCCGGAAAGCGCCATTGCCTACGGAGCTTTCCTGCAAAATGTCCTGGATTTCTTCATCATCGCCTTCTCCATCTTCCTTTGCATCAAGCTGATCAACAAAGCCCATGATCGGCTGGTCAAGAAAAATGCCGAGGAAGAAGCCCCCGCGCCTGCCGGCCCCACCACCGAAGAACTTCTGACCGAAATTCGCGATTATCTGAAAGAACTGGATCAGAAATAGGGCAGTCATCCCCATAAAAGAAGGGAATCCCATGGAACTAGCGGGACACCATATCCTCATCACCGGCGGTTCCTCCGGCATTGGCCTTGCCCTTGCCCGAGCCTTATCCCAAGCCGGCAGCAAGGTTATCATCTGCGGCCGGCGGGAGGACCGGTTAAAAGCCGCCCAAGCCGCCATTCCATCGCTGGATATCAGGGTCTGCGACATCGCACAGCCCGCGCAGCGGGAAGATTTGTTTTCCTGGGTCAGCGAAAACTATCCCCAGTTGGACGTATTGGTCAACAACGCCGGTATTCAACGAAGCATCGATCTTTCCACCGGCACGGAAGATCTCTTTTCCGGGCCCGATGAGTTTACCACCAATCTTCTGGCACCCATCCATCTTTGTGGCCTGTTTATTCCCTTCTTCCTCAAGCAAGAGACGTCCTATTTAATCAACATCTCCTCCGACCTGGGCATCACTCCCGCCGCGGAATATCCCATTTATTGTGCTGGAAAATCCGCTCTGCATACCTATAGCCAATGTCTGCGGCATCAACTGCGTCATACCGGCATTCACGTGGTAGAAATCCTGCCTCCTGCCGTGGTCAGTGGACTGAATCCCGAGGGACGGGCCAAGAATCCGCCTCGGCATATGATGGCCCCCGACGATTATGCCGCTTTTGTCCTCCGTGGGCTAGAGGCCGGTTATCCCGAAATTCTAACGCCACGCTTACAAGAGTTAAAACAGCGGCCTTGGGGGGAATTGGACAGTATTTTTGGAAAAATGAATCCTCCAGATTGGCCCAATCCCCTATAATACGAGGGATTTTGCCGATGGGAAGTCTTGTACACTTTTCCCCTCTGTGCTATAATAATGTGCATTATTCCTTGCCCCTCCGGGGGCCAAAGACCAAAAGGAGGTGAATACCGTGAACACTTACGAGGTGATGTACATCATCAACCCCGGCGTGGAGGACGAAGCCCGCACCCAGTTGGTAGAGCGCTTTTCCAGCATCGTCACCGCTGGCGGCGGCACGGTTGAGAAGGTGGATGATTGGGGCAAACGCAAGCTTGCCTATCCCATCCAGGATCTCAACGACGGCCACTACATCCTGATGCATTTCTCCGCGAATCCCGAGCTCCCCTACGAGCTGGAGCGCAACATGAAGATCAACGAGAACATCATGCGTTACCTGGTGATCCGTAAGGACGCCTAAGAAAGGTGAAACCCCATGAATAAAGCCATTGTCATTGGAAATATCACCCGGGATCCCGATGTGCGGATGACCGGCAGCGGGATTTCGGTCTGTACCTTTACCGTTGCGGTGCAGCGTCGGTTTGCCAATCAGAATGGCGAGCGCCAGGCGGATTTTATCCCAGTGGTCTGCTGGAGAGGTCTTGCTGAAAACTGCGGCAAGTACCTAAAAAAAGGCAGTAAGGTGGGGGTATGCGGTTCCATTCAGACCCGTAATTACGAGGCCCAGGATGGTACCAAGCGCTATGTAACCGAGATCATCGCCGATGAGGTGGAGTTCTTGGATCGCGTTGGCGCCGGTTCTGGGGAACCCCGTCAGAATGCGGCTCCTTCCCCTTCTCCCTTCGGTGGGGACAGCGGTTTTGGAGACGCCCTGGAGGACGACGAGCTTCCATTTTAAGAGAAAGGATGATTCCACGTGAACGAAGAAAGACCCGCACGGCGGCCCCGTCAGGGTGGACGTCGGCCTCGCCGCAAGGTGTGCGCCTTCTGTGCCGATAAAAACGCCGTTATCGATTATAAGGATACCGCGCGGCTTCGCCGGTACATTTCCGAAAAGGGCAAGATTCTGCCCCGCCGGATGACCGGTACCTGTGCCAAGCATCAGCGTGAATTGGCTATCGCTATCAAGCGCAGCCGGGCCATCGCCCTCCTGCCCTATGTGCAGGACGCCTAAGGAAAAACAAAAAGACGAAGCGTTTGCTTCGTCTTTTTTTCTTGGGAAATGGCATAGAAACCTCCCAAATGGGCATATTTTCTTGACGGCATCCCGTTTATTTGATATATTATATGAGCATCAAATTGGAGAGATGTCCGAGTGGTTTATGGAGCTGGTCTTGAAAACCAGTGATGCCGTTGGCACCGGGGGTTCGAATCCCTCTCTCTCCGCCAATCAGTTGGGAGTTTTCCTACCTTTAATTCTGCCTGGAGATGTACCCAAGAGGCTGAAGGGGCGCCCCTGCTAAGGGTGTAGGTCGGGTTACCGGCGCGAGAGTTCAAATCTCTCCATCTCCGCCAGAAAGTGGCTTAAACAAAGGGTTTAAGCCACTTTTCTTTTCTCTTCTCATGGTGTAATGCGCCTGAAAAAGTTGTATAAAATGGTGAAAAACAGATTGCTATTTCAACGGCTATTTCAACGCGAATTTCCCCAGAAACCATGCGGTGGTATAAATAAAAATAGGGGCCCAGCAAACGCCGAGCCCCACAACAGAAAAAGAAATAGATTTCTTGCTTTATCTTAAATAACTCGATTGAATTTTGTACATAATTCTGATATAATAACGTACAGAAAGAGAGGTGCTATAGTATGCCCCAGATTCGGCCCATTACTGACCTACGCAACACCAATGAAATCTCCGACATTTGCCACGCTCGGCGCGAACCAGTTTTTATCACAAAAAACGGCTATGGTGATCTGGTTGTCATGAGTATTGAGACCTACGAAGAAATGATGGAAACTCTTTTAACGGATTCCGCTATTTCAAAAGCGGAAACAGAGTTTCAAAACGATGGGCAGCTCCATGATGCAAAGGAAGCCCTTGCCTCTTTAAGGAGGAAGCATTTTGGAAAGTGAATATCATGTTGTCCTCTTAAGTCAGGCATTGCGGGCCTTGGATGATATCTACGGGTATATTGCCGGGACGCTGTTGGAACCCAACACTGCCATGCAGTTGATTGACAACATTGAATACGAAATCCTATCGTTAAGAGAAATGCCACATCGTTGTCCAACACGACGGCAAGGTATCTATTCCGGGAAATACCGACAGCTATTTATCAAAAACTATACCGTCATTTTTCGTATTGACGAGGATAAGAAACAAGTTGTTGTTGTGACTGTAAGATACGCAAAGAGCCAATTCTAGCAAACAAAAAAAGCCCCCGGATAGACCGGGGGCTTTCATTGATATAACTCATAGGTTATATATCCTTTCTTCGCTCGGTCATTTTTATTTTACCGATGTGTCAGAACCGTCACGCATCTTCTTCGCTCGGTCATTTTTATTTTACCGATGTGTCAGAACCGTCACACATCTTCTTTGAAATTAGATGGCCCGACGTGGTCCGCATCATTGAGAGGCGTGTCGGGCTCTGTCGCTAATAGTATAACCCGATGATTAAATTCTGGCAATGCCATTTCAGCCTTGATCTGAGCATCCAAGGAATAAAGGTTTTGGGTAATCGGTTTGGCATGCTGCCAGCATAAAATCAAGCGGTCAACTTCTTCGTCTTTAGTTGCAACGAACTGTTTTTCAAAAGAGCTCGTGGACATTTCATTCTTCTTTGGCTTTCTGGGCCTGTTTAACCATCTGATTTACCAGAACCGCAGCGCCAGCACAAAGCACGCCCTCCAAAATCCCCTGGGGGACTCCAATCAGCGCTACCCCAAACGCAATGCCGATGGCGGTCAGGATAAAGGGAATCGTCCAGTCTGGGATATTGGGGATGGATTTCAAAAACACCCCCAACACATACAGGGCAGCCGCCACAATGTACATGTTCTCGGTAATAAACTGGGTAAAGTCACTCATCACAAATTCCTCCTTAATGTTTCAAGTCCTTGGTGGGGAGGGTATGAACCCTCTCTATCCTAGAATCCATATCTCCATTCCACCCATGGGCCTTGTAATTCAAAAACATCTCCTCCAGAATCCGCCGCTCCGATGGGGTGGCGTATCCCTTGTTCAACAACCTCTCGATTTCCTCGGATAGTCTGGCATAAGCCAACAAACGGATGGTATCAAGGCCTGTCCGCACCTCTTTGACTAGCGCGTCTCTATCCGCTTTTTCCTCCTTCGCCTCGCTGTCCTTCTTGTCAAAGAACCGCTTGATGAAGAACAGCAAAATACCATTGATCCCAAGAACCGAGAGGATCGACAACGCTACTTCCACATCCAATCACCCCCTATTCGATGGTTAGCTGGAATTTGCCAATGGCCTTGCCAAACAGCCCAGCATATCCATCCTGGCCATTCGTGGTCTCGCTATCGTACTGGAAGGCGTAATACCCGCCACCCACAGGAGCCACGCGGTACTTGGCTTTCTGATAGGGCCGAATATCATCGGGGGTATAGAAATACACCTCAATGGCGTCGATCACCTTCCCATTACCGGCGTAACCGTTCACGATATCATTGATGTTGTATCCAGTTACCCAGGGGAGCCAGTCGCCACCCATCACATGCACCCGGTACTTTACCGACCCATGGGACACCCCGATGGCCACATCGGTAATGGGGCTATCCTCCCACCCAGCATAGTCTGCAAGGTTACATACCTCCGGTAGCCAGCCATGCTTCTGGGTGCGGACTCGATAAAATGCATCAATCTCCTTTGTACTAGGAACGGGAGTAGGCTGTGGGACTTCACCCCCCATATACCCAGTTACCATGTCCAGGAATCGCTGCCAGCCCATATCCAAAGTACGGTGCGGACAATATTTGCCACTGTAATCCTGATGCTTGGTCACCTTATCGATGCTCCAGCCGTAGCTTTTTAGCAGCATCGCGATATATTCAGCGGCGTTCTTCTCGGCTTGGATGAACCGCTCGCCGCCGCTTTTGCTATAACAGATTTCAATGGCGATCCCCTGGCGGTTTCCTACCCCATTCCCATCACCCGCATTCCAGGAATTGCGGGTAAAGGGAATGCACCGGATTACCTCTTTGTCATCTATTACTACATGGAAGCTGGCTTCGTTGTTGTTTCGGGCCATGTACAAGGCTTCGTTTTCAGCCGAAGCGTCGTTTGCCGTATTATGAACGATGATTCGGGTTGCAGTCATAGTATAGGGACACTTAATCCCATACTTGTTTTCAGGCACAAGCATGTTTCTAATTGGCACCATCAATATTCCTCCTTATTCCGTGATAAAGGACGAAAGAATCCTCCGCCTTTATTGGTTTGTTTATTGTTGTATGACCTATTTCCATCTGCCTATGGCAATATAATAGTAGCTTATCGTTTTGGTCAAAGAGTTCGGCGAATACACATATAACCTGTACTGCCCCGTTCCGGATTCGTTTAGCCCATAAAAAGCAACACTTATAAAATCGTTATCTTCAAGCCCCATCGTTACAACCGGATTGGAAATAAATGGTTGAGGGAAGGAGATAGCGGGAGCATAGCCATAATAGATGTTGCCAATGGATGTTGTCGCAGCGACCGAAGCACTAATCTTGTTGGAACAAATCATTGTGCCGTCCGAAAATTTGACCCAATTGCCGTTTTCATTGTTGCCACTATCAATAATTGGAGATCCACTTACATAAAATAACCAACGGAAACACGGAGGCCGCAAAATATATCACCGTAAAAGAAGGACAATATCTGGAGGTAAACCGGGGCGAATTCAAGTAGCATTCCAATAAAAAAACCCTCGCAAAAAGCGAGGGTTTTTTTATTGGAATGGCAGTCAACCGTCTTCGATTGTGCTCTTACAGCCCGCGCAACCGCTCCATGGCCTCAAGGGTGTTCTCCCTACTGCCAAAACCAGTCAAGCGGAAGAACCCCTCTCCTCCGGCGCCAAATCCCGTACCGGGGGTTCCTACAAGGGCCAGTTTGGTCAAAAGATGGTCAAAAAACGCCCAGGAAGTCATGCTTTTGGGGCATTTTAGCCAAATATAGGGCGAATTCTCCCCGCCCATAAACCAGATCCCCAGTTCCCGAAGGGTTTGGGCGATTTGTCCGGCGTTAAAGAGATAATAATCGATATTCTGGCGGATCTGCTCCAGCCCCTCAGGTGAAAGGGCGGCTTCCGCACTGCGCTGGGTGATATAGGACACGCCGTTGAACTTGGTGGTCTGCCGGCGAAGCCACAGTTCATTGAGGGGTGTTCCATCGCAAATCAATCCCTGGGGGATCACCGTATACCCGCACCGCATCCCGGTAAAACCCGCCGTCTTGGAGAAGGAACAAAACTCGATGGCACACCGCTCCGCCCCCTCGATCTGATAGATGCTGGTGGGCAGGCGTGGATCCCGAACAAAGGCCTCATAGGCACTGTCAAAGAGAATCACGGCGTTTTGACTGAGGGCATAGTCCACCCAAGCCTTCAGCTGCTCCCCGTTGTACACCGACCCAGTGGGATTGTTGGGTGAGCAGAGATAGATGAGATCCACCTGGACCGAAGGATCCGGCAAAGGCAGGAATTGGTTCTCCACGGTTCCGTTGACATAGAGGATCCGGTTGCCGGCCATCACGTTGGTATCCACATAGACGGGGTAGACCGGATTGGGAATCAGAACCGTGCTGCCGGCGGCAAAGATGTCCAGGATATTGCCAAGATCGCTTTTGGCGCCATCGCTGATAAAGATCTCCTCCTGGGATAGCGTTACATCCTTTTGCGCATAGTACGCACAGATGGCCTGCCGCAGAAATCCATAGCCCTGCTCCTCCCCATATCCACGAAAGGTCTCGGCACGGCTCATCTCCCGAACAGCGCGCTGAGCCGCCTCCACCACCGCCGGCACCAGCGGCAGGGTAACGTCCCCAATACCTAGGCGGATCACCTTTTGGTCGGGATGCTGGGCGGCATATGCGTCCACTTTTCTGGCGATGGTGGAAAAAAGGTAGCTTTCCTCCAGATTATGATAGTTACGGTTGATGTTCATACATGACCTCCATAAACCCGGGGCGGTTGACGCTTATGCTGGCTGGCAGCATGATAGCGCTCCATCCGATCCAACGCCCCCCTGTCCGCCTCCCCGGTCAGCAAATAGGCATCAATCTGCCGGTAGGCGATCCCCATTTCCCCCTCATCGGTCTGGCCGTCAAACAGGCCGGCGGACGGCGCTTTTTGTATCACCGATTCCGGCGCGCCGAGGTACCGTAAAAACTCATATACCTCGGTAACGGTGAGGTCAGCGATGGGATTAAAATCATAAGCGCCGTCCCCCCATTTGGTGAAATAGCCCATATATCCCTCGCTACGGTTGCCGGTGCCCGCCACCAGGCGGTTTTCGCTGGCCGCCACGGCGTAGAGGGCGGTCATGCGCAGGCGGGGACCGATATTGGCGGATGCGGACGCCGATAGAACGGCAACGCCGTCCATGGCGCGTACCAACGCTTCCTTCACTTTGGTGAGGTCCAACGTCCGGACAGCGATTCCAAACCGCGCCGCCACCTCCATGGCATCCCGGGCATCCTCCTCATAGTTGCGCTTGGATCCGCAGGGCAGGATGATTCCCAGAGTATCCTCACAGGCCATCTTGCAGAGAATGCCTACAAGGGCGCTGTCCTTACCGCCGCTGTTACCATAGACGATCCCCCGGGCCCCGGCCGACGCTAGGCTCTCCCGGATAAATCCGATCCGTTTTTCCGTCTCCTGGCGATAGTCCCGCATGATAGGACCTCCTTTCTAAAGCGTCGCATGGCCTACTCCCACTCGATGGTGGCAGGAGGCTTCGACGTGATATCGTACACCACGCGGCTTACCCCGGGCACCTGATTGGCAATCCTGGACGCAATCCGTCCCAGCACCCTATGGGAAATGGGGGTATATTCGCAGGTCATGAAATCGCTGGTGGTCACCGCCCGGAGGGCAATCACCGGCTCATAGATGCGGTCGTCCCCCTTTACCCCTACGGAATAGGTATCGGTCAACACCGCAAAGTATTGCTGCGGCTTTCGCCGTAGACGAGCGATTTCATCGCACAGGATATGATCCGCCTGCCGCAGGGTATCCAGCTTTTTTTCGGTAACCTCTCCCATGATCCGAATGGCCAGGCCGGGGCCCGGGAAGGGCTGCCGGTTCACCAGGGAGCTGGGCAGCCCAAGCCGTTTACCCAGCTCCCGCACCTCGTCCTTAAACAGGCCGGAAAGGGGTTCGATGACCCCATCAAAGGCCAAATCGGTGGGAAGCCCGCCCACGTTGTGATGGCTTTTTATGGTGGCGCCCAATTCCCCACCGGATTCAATGACATCCGGATAGATGGTCCCTTGGGCCAGATAGGGAATGGCGCCCAGCTCCCTGGCCTGCTCCTCAAAGACCCGGACGAATTCCGCTCCGATAATCTTTCGCTTTGTCTCGGGATCCCGAATGCCCTCCAGCCTGCGCAAAAACCGTTCCTGCGCGTTAACCCGAATCAAACGGATCTCGCTGTTTGCAAAGGCCCGCTGGATTTCGTCGCCCTCGTTCAGGCGCATGAAGCCATGATCCACAAACACGCAGGTGGCCTGGCCCGGGATGGCTTTGGAGAGCAGGGCGGCGCATACCGAGGAATCCACCCCGCCGGAAAGGGCCAACAGCACCTGCCGGCCCCCCACCCTGTTACGGATGCCGGCCACAGCCCGCTGGATGTAGTCATCCAAATGATAGTCTCCCTTGGCGCCGCAGATCCGGTATAAAAAGTGTTCCAGAACCTGGCCGCCGTATTGGCTGAGCTCGGTCTCGGGATGAAACTGTACCCCATAAAGCCCTCGCTCCCGGCACTGGCAGGCCGCCACGGCGCAATCCGCCGTATGGGCCGCGGCCTCAAACCCCTGGGGCAGGTCCACCACCCTATCGGTATGGCTCATCAGCACCGCGCTTTTCCGGGGCAACCCTTGGAACAGCGGAGAATCGGTGTCCATCTCCGCCTGGACTCTTCCGTATTCGCTGCGGATGCAGGGCTCCACCCTGCCGCCCAATAGATGGCACATCAGCTGCATGCCATAACAGATGCCCAGCACCGGGATTCCCAGGTCAAAAATGCCGGGATCGCACCTGGGGGAATCGGGCAGATAGACGCTGGCCGGACCTCCGGTCAGGATGATCCCAATGGGGTTGCGCCGCCGAATCTCCTCCAGAGGAAGATTGCCCGGCTTGATCTCGGAATAGACCGAAAGCCCCCGCACCCTTCGGGCGATGAGCTCTTTATACTGCCCGCCAAAGTCCAGTACCAACACCAGTTCGTTCATAGTCTTCCTCCCTTGCAGCATGGGCCGAGGAGGTCCTTCGGCCCGTGACGCCCGTCCTAGCTCTCATAGGTTCGCAACAGGCTTTCCGCCACCGCCCGCCGGGTGGTGCGCAGATCCATAGCCTGTTTTTCGATGTATCGGTGGGCCTCCTGTTCGCTCATGCTCAAATAGGAGATGAGGATACATTTAGCCCGATCCACGATGCGGATATCCTCGATCTTCTGTTTGAGCTGGCTGTTCTCCCTACGCATGGAGCGAAGCCGGTTAAAGCTGGCCTTGGCCAGCTTTAAGGCAGACCAGAACACCCCTTTATTGACGGGCTTTGAAACGGTCAGTACGCCCGCCTCCTCGGTGGCGGCGGAGACCTCCTCAAAATAGGCGCTGTTCACCAGGAGCATCACCTGGCAGGTTCCCCTTCCAGCCACATGCCGGGAAAAGCTCTCCCCGGTTTCGTCTTTTAAGGGCGCGTTGATCACCACCAGGTCAAACTCCCGCTCTAAGAGCAGCCGCCGTGCCTCGCCGCAGGACCGCAGGACCGTGATCTGGTCGATGGAAGCCGCATTGAGCATCTCCGTAAAAAAGGGGATGCTTTTTTCATTGCAGGTCACGATCAACGCAGTTTCCATATCCTCACCGCCTTCCCTTAAGGTGCAATCAGATCAGATGAAAATACCGCTTTCGCGTAAAAGCATCCATCGACTCCGCCCTCCGGCAGTCCTCCGCCTCCCGGCGTTTTTGAAGCAGATATTTTGACAGCAGCGGTTCCCCAACCACGCCCTTTACAAAGGGGCTGGCTTCCGCCGCGGAAACGGCCTCGGCCAGGGTCCCCGGCAGCGGCGTCAGAAACGCCTTTTCTCCCGCCTCGGCGTCAAACAGGTTGCCGTCCACGGCGGGAGGCAGCGCAAGGCCGTCCTCCATTCCCTCCAGCCCCGCCGACAGGATCAGGGCAAAGGCAAGATAGGGATTGATGGCAGGGTCGGGGGAGCGAAGCTCCATCCGCACCCGCTCTCCCACCGCTGCCGGAATACGGATCAGCTGTGACCGGTTCTGGTGGGACCAGGAGATGTATTTGGGCGCCTCAAAGCTTCCAAAGCGCTCATAGGAATTGGTCAGCGGGTTCAAAAACAGGGTCATGTCGGCAGCCCGGCGGAGGATCCCCGCGATAAAGCTCTCGGCCACAGGGGAATGGCCCTGGGCCGCGTTCCGAAAGATATTGAGCCCGTTTTGGGCCAGGGAAAGGTTTACATGGAGTCCGCTTCCCGCCATATTGGCCAGGGGCTTGGGCAAAAAGGAGGCAAACAGGCCGTTGCGGGCAGCAATGGCCTTGACCACCGATTTAAAGGTCAAAAGGTGGTCGGCGCTGGAAAGAGCATCGCTAAACTTAAAATCGATCTCATTTTGCCCCGGTCCCTGCTCATGGTGGGAGGCCTCGGGCTGGATCCCCATTTCCTCCAAGCATAGGCAGATCTCCCGCCGGATGTTCTCCCCTTTATCCAAAGGAGAGATGTCCAGATAGCCTCCCCGGTCCAAGGGTTTTTGGGTGGGCTCGCCATCCTCATCGGTCTGGAACAGATAAAACTCGCATTCCGCTCCCACCTTGCAGACATAGCCCAGGGCCTCGTACTGCGCGGCAACCCGTTTCAGCATGGATCTGGTATCGCCGGCAAACACCGCGCCATCGGGGGTTTTAATGTCGCAGTAAAAGCGGATCACCCGGCCGGGGCCCGGCCGCCAGGGCAGGACGGTAAGAGTGGCTGGATCGGGGAACAGCAAAAGGTCGGACTGGTCCGCATCCTGAAATCCCGCTATGGCGGAAGCGTCAAAGGACACCCCGTAGGTAAAGGCATCGGCAAGCTCCTCCGGCATGATGGAGATATTCTTCTGGATGCCGAAGGGGTCGCAAAAGCCCAGCCGGATGAATTTGACGTCGTTCTCCCGCACAAACTGCATCACTTCGTTCTGCGTATGGTTCATGGATTCCACCTCATCATTCCGTGGTATATAGCTGCCGGTAGGGATTCCTGGCGTTTGCTTTTAATCTATAATACCGGTCTTTTAAGAGTTTGTCTGCATCCATCCCAAAATGCATACAGAATTCCGATACATAGGGTCGAATTTCCTCCAGCATCTCCCCATCCGCTACCTCTGCGGTGACCTGCGCCGGCAGACCGGTAAGATTCCCCTGGGTACGGATAAAGATACTGCCCCCATGCATGCCGGTCCCGATAAAACCGCCCACCGGGATGTCCTCGGCGCCCATTCCCAAAACGACGATGAGCCCGCCAGCCAAATACTCCCCTAGGAAGCTTCCGGCTTTGCCTCCCACCACGATGACCGGACGATGCTCCCGGTATTCCTTCATATGGATTCCGGTGCGGTAGCCGGCGTTGTCCCGCACATAGATGCTACCGCCCCGCATTGCGTATCCCAAGGCATCCCCCGCATTGCCATGGATCACGATTCTGCCGCCGTTCATAGTATCCCCCACAGCGTCCTGAGCGTTGCCCATAACGTGGATTTCCCCTCCGTCCAGGTAGGCGCCCAATCCGTTGCCCGGGGTTCCCTGGATGTACACGCGCTTTCCCTTGATCCCGGCGCCCAGAAACCGTTGGCCCAGACATCCCGTTACCCGTACATCCTCCTCCGCATCCCGAATGCGGCGGTTTAACTCCTGAAAATCCAAATTCTCCGCATAAAGATCCATTTTATTCACTCTCCGGGGTTTGCAGAACATCGTCAAGCCGTCTCAAAACTTCCCGGTAACCCGCCAGAACATCGCCTAGATCCCGCCGGAAGCGGTCCTTATCCAGCTTTTCCTCGGTAGCCATATCCCAAAGACGGCAGGAATCCGGCGAGATTTCATCGCATAGGATCACGTGGCCGTCCACCCGGCCAAACTCCAGCTTGAAGTCCACCAGACGGATGTCCATTCGCTCAAATAACCTGCATAATAATTCATTGATATTAAGGGCTTGGCGCTCCATCTCCTGAAGCTCTTCCCGGGAGGCTAGGCCGATGGCGGTAATCTGGCTTCGATTGATCATGGGATCCCCCAGGGCATCGCTTTTATAGCTGAACTCCATCACGGTATTCCTTAGAAGCGTGCCCTCCGGCACGCCATACTTCTGGGAGAAGCCTCCGGCAGCCAGGTTTCGCACCACCACCTCCACCGGGATGATTTCCGCCCGCCGCACCACCACGGAGACATCGTCCACCACCTGGATCAGATGGGTTTCTACCCCGTGATCCATGAGATATTGGAAGATGCGGTTGGAGATGGCGGCGTTGAGCACCCCCTTGCCCGAAAGCTCCGCTTTCTTCTCCCCATTAAAGGCAGTGGCGGTGTCCTTATAGCGGATCAACAGGCTGCCCTCCCGGGGCCCTTGGCATACCAATTTGGACTTTCCTTCATACAATACTTGGCTCATATGTTCACTCCCCCGCGTGCTTGATGCCCAGAATATCCAGTTCCTTTTGATTGAGACCAATGCCCCGGAGCATCAGCCGGTTTCCCCGCAGGCTCTCAATGGCATTGATCCCCATGCCCCCCATCATCTCCATGATCTCGTGCTGCCAGGCGGCGAGCAGATTGACCAGCCGACGGGCTCCCACGTCTGGATCCAGCCGCTGGACCAGTTCCGGAACCTGGGTGGCGATGCCCCAGTTGCAGCGCCCGGTGTGGCAGCTTCCGCAGAGGTGGCAGCCCAGAGCCAGCAGAGCGGCGGTGGCAATATAGACGCAGTCCGCACCCAAAGCAATGGCCTTTACCACATCGGTGCTGCTTCGGATGCTCCCTCCTACGATGAGGGAGACATGATCCCGGATCCCCTCCTCCCGAAGGCGGCTGTCCACGCTGGCCAAGGCCAGCTCCACAGGGATGCCCACGTGATCCCGGATCCGGGTGGGCGCGGCGCCGGTGCCGCCTCGAAACCCGTCGATGGCGATGATATCCGCTCCACTCCGAGCGATACCGCTGGCGATCGCGGACACGTTGTGGACCGCGGCGATCTTAACGATTACCGGTTTTTGATAGCCGGTGGCTTCCTTTAAGGAGTACACAAGCTGCCGCAGGTCTTCGATGGAATAGATATCATGATGAGGCGCCGGGGAGATTGCGTCGCTGTGCTCCGGAATCATCCGGGTACGGGAGATGTCCCCTACGATTTTAGCGCCCGGCAGGTGGCCGCCGATGCCCGGCTTCGCCCCCTGGCCCATCTTGATCTCAATGGCTGCGCCGCTGTTGAGGTAATCTGGATGCACCCCAAACCGGCCGGACGCTACCTGTACAATGGTATGATTCCCATAGCGGTATAAATTTTCATGGAGTCCTCCCTCCCCGGTGTTGTAGAAAATCCCCAGTTCCTCCGCCGCCCGGGCCAAGCTCTCATGGGCGTTATAGCTGATGGAGCCATAGCTCATGGCGGAAAACATCACCGGCATGGACAGGCTCAGATAGGGCGGGAGGCGGCTTTCGATTTGCCCCGACGCGTCCCGGCTGATGGCCTGGGGCTTGGGCCCCAGAAATACCCGGGTCTCCATGGGCTCCCGAAGCGGGTCGATGGAGGGGTTGGTTACCTGGGATGCGTTTAGCAGCATCCTGTCAAAATAAACGGGATAGGGCGCGGGATTGCCCATGCTGGAGAGCAATACGCCGCCGCTCTCCGCCTGGCGGTAGATCTCCCGGATGGCTTTCCCGCTCCAATTAGCGTTCTCCTGGACGGCGTTATCGCTCTTAACGACCTTCAGCGCTCGGGTGGGGCACAGGGCCACACAGCGCTGGCAGTTGACGCACCGGGTGGGATCTGCAAGCATCTCCCGCCCGTCCTCCGCTCTGCTATGCACGCCGTTGGCGCACTGGCTGATACAGGCGCCGCAAAGGGTACAGCGTTCCCGATTCCGCACCACGTCAAACCGGGGGTAAAAAAGATCCAGCGCCATCATGTCTCCCTCCCATATAGTTCCACAATCACCGGCTGTCCCCCCTCTGGAGACCAGACGCCGTCCAGCTCCGGCTCCACCGCCCGGATGGCCGCCTCCTCGCTGGCGATATACACCCGATCGCCCTTCTCCCCCACCACCATGCTGCGCAGCTTCAGCCGGTCGTTTAGGGCCATCATGCCCCCCGTAAAGCCCACCAGGATGGAAAAAGGCCCGGTGATCAGCTGGGCGGCATATACGTTGCGGAGGTAGGAATACCGCGCCCGCTCCGCCTCCGGCATCCGGTCGATCTCCTGCCAGAAGGGAGCCGCCAGCACCGACGCCGTCTCCGAAAGGGTGAGCCCCCGCTTCCGATGAAGGTAATCGATGAGATAGGTGATCACCTCCGTATCGGTCTGTAGCGTGCAGGTGTACCCGTACATCTCTATGCTGCGGCGGTTGGCGTCATAGGAGGAGATCTCCCCGTTGTGCACCACCGAGTAGTCCAACAGCGCAAAGGGATGGGCGCCGCCCCACCAGCCCGGCGTGTTGGTGGGATACCGGCCATGGGCGGTAAAGCAATAGCCCTGGTACTCCTCCAACCGGTAAAAGCGGCCGATGTCCTCGGGATATCCCACGCCCTTAAAGACCCCCATATTTTTGCCGCAAGAGAAGACGTAGGCGCCTTTGATCTGGATATTGATGCGGAAGACGCATTTGATCACATACTCCCCCTCGCTTAGCTGGCTATCCGCCAGACGGGTAGGCAGAGGCAGCAGGAAATACCGCCAGATCAGGGGTTCATCGGTGATCTCCCGCACCTTCCGGGTAGGAATTTTGGAGAGGTTGATGATGTCGAAATGCCGTTCCAAAAATTCCTCGCAGGCGCGCTTGACGGATGGATCGTCATAGAAGATATGGAACGCGTAATATTCCTTATACTCCGGATAGATCCCATAGGCGGCAAACCCTCCTCCCAGGCCGTTGGCACGGTCATGCATCCGGGAGATGGACTGGATGATCGCCTCTCCGCTCATTGGCGTTCCACTGCGGTCGATAATCCCTGAAATGGCGCATCCCGACGGAATCCGCACCTGTCCCTCTCGCATAGCATTCCCTCCATTCAACGAAAAAGGCGCTCATCAACCCGCGCAGCCGGCAAAGAAATCTATCCTCGCCTGTGCGGTTTGATGAACGCCTTTGTTCAACGCACTCACTATACAATAGCCGCGTTTTCTTGTCAACGAAAATTTGAAATAATTTATTCAATATGTTGCAATTTCTTTTCTTTTTCCCAATCGAATGCCCAGTATATGCAGGATAGAAAAACACTTTTTTCATTTTTCCTGGTTTTCCCCCTTGACAACCCGGCGCCTGCGCGCTATATTGGGGCCATAACAGCAAAGGCGCTGTGGACGCGGGTCCACGGCGCCTTTCTTCATTATCCTAGAATGGGAGTGATCCAAATGAGAGACGTACCCAGCGTATTCGGCAGCATGGTGTTTAACGACGCCGTCATGCGCGCCAGACTGCCCAAGGATACATACAAGGCCCTGAAAAAAACCATCTCCCAGGGCACCCATCTGGAGCTGGACGTGGCCAACGTGGTAGCCAGCGCCATGAAGGACTGGGCAGTGGAAAAGGGCGCCACTCACTTTACCCACTGGTTCCAGCCCATGACGGGGGTTACAGCGGAGAAGCATGACAGCTTTCTCTCCCCTCAGGAGGGCGGCGGAGCCATCATGGAGTTCTCGGGCAAGGAGCTGGTTCGGGGAGAACCCGACGCTTCCAGCTTTCCCTCCGGCGGATTGCGGGCCACCTTTGAGGCCCGGGGCTATACCGTATGGGACATCACCTCCTACGCCTTTTTAAAGGACGGTACCCTCTATATTCCCACGGCTTTCTGCTCTTACAGCGGGGAAGCGCTGGATAAAAAGACCCCCCTCCTGCGCTCCATGGAGGCCATGGACCGTCAGGCCATGCGGATTCTGCGGCTGTTTGGCAGCACGCCGGCCCAGCGGGTCATTACCACCGTGGGCCCGGAGCAGGAGTATTTCCTCATCGATCAGGAGATGTACCGCCGCCGGCCCGATTTGGTTTACACCGGCCGGACCTTATTTGGAGCCCGGCCTCCCAAGGGCCAGGAACTGGACGATCATTATTTTGGCAGCCTGAAGCCCCGGGTATCCGATTTTATGCGGGATTTGGAGGAATCCCTATGGGAGCTGGGGGTCTACGCCAAAACCAAGCACAACGAAGTGGCGCCCGCCCAGCACGAGCTGGCCCCTATCTTCGGTACCACCAACATCGCCACCGACCACAACCAGCTCACCATGGAGCTGATGAAGCGCATCGCCAGCCGCCATGGCCTGGTCTGCCTGCTCCACGAAAAGCCCTTTGCCGGCATCAACGGCAGCGGCAAGCATAACAACTGGTCCATCTCCACCGATACCGGCGTCAACCTGCTGGAGCCAGGGGATACCCCCTACGAGAACGCCCAGTTTTTGCTGTTCCTGGTGGCGGTCATCAAGGCGGTGGACGACTATCAGGAGCTGCTCCGGGTGTCGGTGGCCAGCGCCGGAAACGACCACCGGCTGGGGGCCAACGAAGCGCCCCCCGCCATCGTCTCCATGTTTCTGGGGGATGAGCTGATGGAGATCCTCACCGCTTTGGAAACCGGAGCCGACTACCATGGCCATCAGCAGTACGAGATGGAGATTGGCGCCACGGTATTGCCCCATTTCCCCAAGGATACCACCGATCGGAACCGCACCTCGCCCTTTGCCTTCACCGGCAATAAGTTTGAGTTTCGCATGCTGGGCAGCGCTTTTTCCATCGCCGGGCCCAACATCGTGCTGAATACGGTGGTGGCCGAAAGCCTGCGTCAATTTGCCGATATCCTGGAAAACACCGACGATTTCAAGGGAGCCCTGGGCGACCTCATCCGGGAGACCATTGCCGCCCATAAGCGTATCATCTTCAACGGCAACAACTATTCCGACGAATGGGTACAGGAGGCGGAGCGCCGGGGGCTTTCCAATCTGAAGACCACCGTGGACGCGTTGCCTGCCCTGGTATCCCGGAAGAACATGGATGTCTTTATCCGACACCACGTGTTTTCCGAATCCGAGATCCGCTCCCGCTACGAGATTCTGTTGGAGAACTACTGCAAAACCCTGCACATCGAAGCGCTGACCATGGTGGATTTGGTCAACCGGGAAATCATCCCTGCCTGCATTGCCTATCAGAACAAACTCGCTGGATTGCTGGCAACAAAAAAGGCCTGTGGCGCCTATGATACCGCCCTGGAGGAGCAGCGGTTGGAACGGCTGTCTGGACTGTCCGCCTGTCTCCTTCGCCGGCTCACCGCTCTGGAGAGCGCCCTTTTGGAAACCAAAAAGTCGGAAGATCAGCTCTCCCTAGCCCGGTTCTATCGGAGCGAGATCTTCAGCCGCATGTCGGAACTGCGGCTGGTGGTGGATGAGTTGGAAACCCTGGTGGCGAAAGAGGATTGGCCGCTTCCCACCTATGGGGAGATGCTGTATAGCGTCAACTAGATAGACCATCGCGCACAAAGGCGTGCACCTGACCAACCATGGTTGGCGGGTGTACGCCTTTTTTATTCTAAAAGGAGGAATGCTCTATGTTTTCTGCTGTCGATACCATTTGGGTTCTTGTCGGCGCTGTACTGGTGTTCTTTATGCAAGCAGGATTTGCCATGGTGGAGACCGGATTTACCCGAGCCAAGAATGCAGGCAATATCATCATGAAAAATCTCATGGATTTCTGCGTTGGGACCTTGGTTTTCTGGCTTCTGGGATTCGGTCTGATGTTCGCTGGGGACGGCCCTTTTATTGGAGGACTGGACCTCTTTATTCAGGGAGATTATAGCGGTGCATTTCCTACCAGTGCTTTTGTAATTTTCCAGACGGTGTTCTGCGCAACAGCCGCTACCATCGTCTCGGGTGCCATGGCTGAGCGCACCAAGTTTTCCGCCTATCTGGTATATAGCTTGATCATCAGCGCTGTAATTTATCCCATTTCGGGCCATTGGATCTGGGGCGGCGGCTGGTTGTCCCAGCTGGGGTTCCATGATTTTGCTGGCTCCACCGCCGTTCATATGGTGGGCGGTATTGCAGCATTCATTGGCGCTAAGATGCTAGGACCACGGATTGGAAAATATACAAAGGACGGTTCCAGCCGAGCCATCCCCGGCCACAGCCTGACCCTGGGTGCATTGGGTGTATTTATCCTGTGGTTCTGCTGGTTCGGCTTTAACGGCTGTTCCACCATATCCATGACGGGAGATGACGCCATCCTTTCGGCCTCAAACATCTTTGTCACCACCAACATCGCCGCGGCCACGGCGGCTACCGCAGTCATGATCATCACCTGGTTACGATTCAGGAAGCCCGATGTCTCCATGACCCTAAACGGTGCTTTAGCGGGCCTTGTGGCCATCACCGCGGGCTGCGATTTGGTCTCCCCCATAGGCGCCTTCTTCATTGGCCTTATCGCCGCCTTTGTGGTGGTATACGGCATCGAATGGATTGACAAGGGGCTGAAAGTCGACGATCCGGTGGGCGCCATTGGCGTGCATGGGTTGTGCGGAGCTACCGGAACCATCCTCACCGGAGTCTTCGCCCTGGATGGCGGTCTTTTCTACGGCGGAGGATTTGCTTTTTTAGGAATACAGCTTTTAGGTGTTTTGTCGGTAGCCGCCTGGGTAGGCGTTACCATGACTTTGGTGTTTCTGGTCATCGGGAAAACCATTGGCCTCCGGGTTTCCCGGGAGGAGGAATTGGATGGCCTGGATATCCATGAGCATGGCATCGCCAGCAGCTATGCTGACTTTATGCCGGCATCGGAAGCCCCATTTCTGGCGGCAAACAGCATTCCCGTGCCCACCCCCCAGGAAGCCATTCCCGTAGTAAATAACTCTCGGCCAGGAAGCAAGATGACCAAGGTGGTAATCGTCACCAGACAGAGTAAATTTGAGGCTTTGAAAGCCGCGCTGGACGGTATCGGCATCACCGGCGTCACTGTCACCCAGGTGCTGGGCTGGGGGATGCAGAGGGGACAGCAGGAATACTATCGGGGCGTGCCGGTGGAGACTACCCTCCTGCCCAAGGTTAAGGTGGAAATCGTCATCTGCAAGATCCCCCTGGATCTGCTTCTCTCCACCATTAAGCAAGCCCTTTACACCGGCAATATTGGCGATGGCAAGATCTTCGTATATGATGTGGAAAACGTCATCAAAGTCCGCACCGGGGAAGAGGGGTACGATGCTCTTCAGGACGAGGAATAGGCTTCCTTTCCTACCAAGAAGCTATAAAGGAAACGGTATGGCGCCGCATCGGCGCCTGCCGTTTTTCCCTTGCCTGGCCTTGCATGGGGAGACGTCTTCTGTTAAGATGAGCAAAAACAAAAAGAGGTGTGTTCCATGCGCATTGCGATCTATGGAGCCGGATCCCTTGGCACCATTTTAGGCGCATATCTGACCAAGGCTGGGCTGAACTGCGAGCTGATCAACCGCAACCAAGCCCACGTAGAGGCCCTTCGGACACAGGGCGCCCGGGTGACGGGCACGGTGGAGCTTACCGTTCCGGTGAAGGCCCTATTGCCCCAGGAGATGTCCGGGGAATACGATGTAATCTTTCTTATGACCAAACAGTTGCATAACCCGGAGGTGGTCTCCTTCCTAAAGCCCTATCTGGGAGAAACGGGGTTGATCTGCACCCTGCAAAACGGCATTCCGGAGCCCGCCATCGCCGAGCTGATTGGAAAGGATCGGGTGGTAGGCTGTACCGTCGCCTGGGGCGCTACCCTGTTGGCGCCCGGCGTATCCCAGCTGACCTCGGAAGCCGACAGCCTTACCTTCGGCATGGGCACCATGGAAGGCGTAGGATCCCAAGGACTGAAGCTGGTAAAGGGGATCCTGGAGCATATGTGCCCGGTGGAAGTGGAGGACAATTTTATGGGCGTGCGCTGGAGCAAGCTCCTGATCAACGCGGCCTTCAGCGGGCTGGGCACCGTCATCGGCGGAACCTTTGGCGATGTTTCCGAGGATCCCAGGGCACGGCGGGTTGCCCAATACCTGATCAAAGAATGCATTGATGTAGGCCATGCCGCCGGCGTAACCTTTGCTCCCGTCCAGGGCAAGGACATCGTTAGGCTGCTCTATTTCAAAAAAGGCGGTGTAAAGCGCTGGCTCTCCTACCGGATCATCCCCATCGCCATGAAAAAACACCGGCTGCTGAAGCCCAGCATGCTCCAGGACATCGAACACGGGAAGCCCTGCGAGGTAGACGCCATCAACGGGGTTGTCTGTCAGTTTGGACGCCAGCACGGCGTGCCTACCCCCTTTAACGATATGGTGGTACGGGTCATCCAGGAGATGGAGCGAGGAGAAGGCGCTCCCCGAAAGGACAACCTAGACCGCTTTCAGACTCTTTTTTAAAAGCGCATCAGCAGAAAAAGGCTCCGGATCTCTCGTCCGGAGCCTTTTTGATCCCTCTATTGCGCGTTCGTTGCAGGGGCGCTCTCTTCCTCATCGGGAGCGATGGCGCTGTCCATCAGCTTGAGCAGTTCCAGCGCGCTGCGGAACCGCTTGGTCTCCTCCTTTTCGGTCCAAACAACCGTGCCCTGCCAGGTGGCGTTTTGCCGGTACTGCACCTGCACTACAAAAGTCGCTTTCTTCCCCTTCTGCTGGGCGGTATCCTTGGCCATGGGGCTCAACTCCTCCCTCTTTTGACGTTTTTTTTCATCCGCGCCGCTGCCCTGGCGCTGGTATGTTTCAAAATATCTGTTCTCCGTAGACGCCTGGGGGATCCCCAACTGGTCAAACAGCTTTTCCATCTCAAGCAAAAGCTCATTGATTTCCTGAAACAAAACGGCCTGTGGGGAAAGCCTGTGAAAGATTCGCCCGGCTATGTTGGCGTTATCCCACCGGTCCACACAGATAATAACCCTATTGGGAACATGCAATCCAATCATTTTATCGACACCATATGTTGTTTTTAAGCACATGATAACAGCCGCCGGTCAAATTTCCGGTCACATCTTCCTACAAGAAAGCCCGATTAAAAAACAAAACCCCCGGCGTTCCTCCGAGGATTTTATCGCTGCTTTCTATTGCCAGCTTAAATTGCCCGTGCCAATGACGGACTGATCGATTGATTTGCCTATGTCTACCACCGAAATCGCCTTGCTATGCACGCGCAGGTCCCGGCGGCGGATGTTCCGCAAGAACTGGTCTCGGATTCGGTTGGCCACCACCTTGCAGTTCTCCTGGTTGATATCCATCAATAGCAGCAAGAATTGAGAAGGACTATACCGGGTGCAGATATCCCCCCGCCGCAGGGAATTCCGCACCGCATCCTGAAACGCCCTGGATACCTCCCGCAAATCCTTACCCCCTGCCGGGACGCTGCCATCCCACTGGGTGACGCTGCACAGCATCAAAAACGCGGACTGGCCGCTGCGCTCGATATGCCGTACCACAAACCGGTAGGTGGAGGTAAAGTCATGAAAATTGCACTGATATGCGCCGGTTTGGGTCTCTCCCTCGCTCATGTCCTCACGAATCGCATCCAAAGAGCTGGCCAGGGGCTGAATCTTGCCGGTGATTCGTTGGAACAGCTCCTGGAGCTCCTCGGAGGGGCCAACGCCCAGGTCATCAAACAGCAGGTTGACCACCCTGTCATACTCCGCCACCGCCTCTTTGTAGCGCTGAAGCTGAAACAGGCAGGAAATGTATAGAATATGCAGGCTTTCATCATAGGGATAAAGGGTAGTGGCCCGCCGGATGGGGCCCAGCAGCCGGCTGATTTCCCTGCTCTGGGACAGCAACGCATAGGCCTCCTGAATGCAGCTCCGGTAGAGATCCTGATACCGAACCGCCGGCACCATGGCCCAGGTTTCCCCCAGAAGCCTAGGGAGAAAGTCCCCTTGGTACAGGTCCATGGCCTCCAGATAGGCGCCAAATTTCTTCTCCCGATCCGCTGTCCGCCGAGCAATGGCGATGGCCTCCTCAAAAGCTTCAACGTCCATCCAGCAGGGGATCTGTTGGGTAAACCCATAGCATCCATTCTGAAAATAGATACAGCTATCCCCCGGTAAATCGGCTGCGATAAACAGCTTCCTCAGGCGGTAGATGAGATTTTTCAACACGTTGGCGGGGCTCTCGCTTTCCTCCCCTGCCAACAGGACCTCGATCAACTCCTCTTGGGGCACCCCCCGCCGCCGGTTCATCAAAAGATACTCCAAAAGCTGGGTTACCTTGCTGTTACGGCTTCGTTCCGAGACGATGGGCCGCTCGCCGTAATAGACCGAAAATCCCCCCAGCATACGCACAATAAAACGACCGTTTTCCACCGGTTTCTCTCCCATCCTGCGTTTTATCCGTTAGATATTAGTTTTTTAGCAATACAGCTTAATCATATCCGGATTCCGCCCATTCCGCAACCAAAACCGCTCCTATATTGGAATGATTTGAATGGAAATGTAAGAAACGCTAGGATTTTATCAAAAAACCCGCCGGTTGGACATGGCTGGCCTCCGTCTATGCTTACGGCCCCTCCAATATCGGCACCTGGGACGGCAGCGGATAGCCGACGAGACACCGGTTATGGTAGAGGAACTCCTCCCGCCACAGGCCGGTACGAACATCCACCCGCCTGCGGTAAACGTCCACGGTCTGTTGGACGCCCTCCCCCAGCCGGGTATATCGCAGGTTCCGGGTAAAGACCTCCAGCCGGTATTTGGGAGGCTCCGCGAGACGAATGCGTCCATAGACGTATTCCCCCATGAACTCGATCTCGATCTGGATTGGCTGCCCCGTCTCATTGGCAGCCTTAAGATCCAGCCAACCCTCCCCCACGGTGGCGTCCACCCCTTCGGGAATCTCCGGATCCGGCAGGGGAAATGCCTTGATTCCATGGGCATGGCGCTCCACTATGCTCAAAGGGCTGTGGAGGAACATCCAATACAATAGATTGCTGTGCTGGCACAGACCCCCGCCGTATTCCGGCACGATGGCTCCGTCCCGCAGGGTCAGCGCATCCCGGTATGGCTCCTCCCGGTCAGCATGCCGTACCAACTGCCAGAAGGAGAAGGTTTCCCCCGGGCGGATCACCACCCCATTGAGCATACGGGCAGCCAGTTTCAGGTTATGTACCTTGTTCTGTTGGTAGGTCATATCCGCGCCGGTCGCGGGATTGAGCATCCTAGAGCGGGTCTCAAAGCCGATATAGGGAAGCAGATCCCCCCGCTCCCGGGCATATTTCCGTCCGTCCATCCTCATCTTTAAATAAAAGCAACGTTTGCGCTGCCATACGCGGAGGGGAATCAAAAAGGGGAAAACCTGAGTTAAGCGCTTTCTTGCCATCTTCACACCTCTCCGGATTTCCGCCGGATGGGATATTGCCGGTTTACCAGCACCGGATGCTCCCGGCGCGGGGCGCCCCTGCGAAAAAGTTGGCGGGTCATCCCAACCCCTCCTCTAAAATGCGGTCCAGCGCCTGGGAAAACTCCAGGCCGGCTGCCGCCAGCATCCCTGGAAAACGGCTATGGGGCGTCATCCCCGGGATGGTATTTACCTCGTTGAACACCACCTGGCCCGACGGGGTTAAAAACAGGTCCACCCGGGCAAAGCCCCGGCAATCCAACGCCCGATAGACACGGGCGGCGGCCGCTTTGATCCGTTCCGTAGTTCCCTGGTCGATCCTAGCCGGCACGTGGATCGCCGATTCCCCCATACCGTACTTCTCCCGGTAGTTGAAGAAATCCGCCTTAAGCTCGATTTCGTCCACCGCGCCAACAAACAGATTTTCCCCCCGGCCTAGGACCGCACATCCCACCTCAAAGCCCGGTATCTCCTCCTCCAGGAGGACCTTCTCATCGTGGGAAAAGGCGGCGGACACCGCTTTTTCCAGCTGACTCTCCTCCACAATGCGGGCGATGCCAAAGGAGGATCCGGCGCGGGCGGGTTTTACAAACAACGGATAGTGCAGCCGAGACGCCAGTGCGGTGACCCGCTTCCAGTCCATCCAGTTCCAGATCACCGCCGATGGAGGAACCGGCACGCCGGCTGCGCCGGCCAGGGTATGGGCCAGCTCCTTATCCATACAAAGGGCTGAGCTCAGGGTGCCGCATCCCACCAAAGGGATTCCTGCAAGCTCAATCAGTCCCTGTACGGTGCCATCCTCCCCATTTCGGCCGTGCAGCACCGGAAACACCCCATCCAAATGGGATTGACGCACGCCGTCCTCCCGGAATTCCAGTAGCTCCTGCCCACGAACCGGGGATAGGGCCACCGGCGTGCATGAGCCATCCCGCCACCAGGTATCCGTGGGAATTCGATCCAGCTGTCCGTGGTACCACAGCCATTTCCCTTCTCGGGTAATGCCCACCGGCACGGCCTCGTACCGGTCGGGCCGTAAATGGGTCAATACCCCATAGGCCGATTGCAGGGATACGGGGTATTCGCTGGAACAGCCGCCAAACAGCACGGCCAGCCGCTTCTTTCTCATGGTCTCTCTCCTCCGATACCGGGCCTGCGGGCCCTTACTGACCCTGATTCTATCCTTCCTTTTAGACGACGGCTTTGCCGATTTCTTAACACAATCTGTCGTTCCCGTGACGATTTTCTATCGGCCTCTTTTTGAAAGCGTTTATCCCGGCTACGGGTTTGCGGGAGCCGGGCTTTCATGCTATTGTAGTGATATCAATCACACCGGGAGGCATCCATGTCCAAGTATCCGCTCGTAAGTTATTCCTA
Source organism: Christensenella sp. MSJ-20 (assembly GCF_044357945.1). Taxonomy (NCBI): domain Bacteria; kingdom Bacillati; phylum Bacillota; class Clostridia; order Christensenellales; family Christensenellaceae; genus Christensenella; species Christensenella sp. MSJ-20. The sequence continues at coordinate 1,523,674 of NZ_CP076563.1, read as the reverse complement.
TGAACCCTCCTCTATCCTGCTGGTTGGATTGGTCCTGGGCGCCATCGCCGCCGCGGTATTGATGACAGCTGTGCTCCCCAGCCACAAACGGGCGGAGTTATCCCCCACTATGCAGAAAATCCACGACTTTTTCAATTTTAAAACCTTCTGGATGGGCGGCATTTTAAAGGCGCTTTATATCGTGTCCACCACGGCAGCCCTCTGCGCCGGACTCTATCTCTTAACCATGGAGCCGCTCCAAGGGCTGTTGTTTCTGGTCCTTGCGCCGGTACTGCTTCGGCTGTTATACGAGGCGGGCTATCTGTTTCTATCCATTCGCTCCGAGGTTCGGGAAATCAACCGCAAGCTGGACCGGCCCGATCCAGCTCCCAACGCGGGTGGGGAATCCTCGTCTGCCGACCATAACGTCTGCAAAAACTGCGGCAACGAGCTGAGCCCCTCGAACCTGTTTTGCCCCGAGTGCGGCACCCGCCGAAGCTAAAAAAGCCTCTTTGGCAAGGGCTTGGTTTTCTTGGGGGAGTTTTTCCCAATTTCCTATGATTTCTGCTATACTTACGAATAGAGTCCCAGTGGACAAATACATTTGGAGGTAAAAACATGAGGATCCGAATCTTTGATTCCAAGGAAGAGTGCTTTGAGGCCGCCGCCTCGGTATGGGTCAATTACGCCATCGCCCATCCCACCAGCATCATCGGCTGCTGCACCGGCACTACCACCGGCCCCATCCATCAACTGGTGGTGGAGAAGTATAAAAAGAGCCCCTTTGATACGTCCAACCTGCGCACCGCCAACGTGGATCAATTCGTGACCCCCAATCCCTGCCCCAAAAAGCTTACCATGTACCACTCCATGCGCCCCCTCTACGAGGGCCTGGGCCTGGATGAGGAGCACGGCATGCTTCCCAGCTGCACTCCTGAGGATCCCGACGCCGAATGCGAGAAATACGAGCGGAAGATCCAGATGCTGGGCGGCATCGGCCTGCAGGAGCTGGGGATCGGTTCCGACGCCCACATCGGGTTCTGTCTGCCCGGCACCCCTTTCGGCAAGGGTATGCACGTTACCCGGGTATCCGATAAAATCGTGGAGGATATCCGCACCGCGCCCCAGCACGGCGTGGATCCCAGCTACGGCCCCTTCTATGGCATGACCATGGGATTAAAAACGGTGATGCATGCCCGCTTCACCTTCCCCATTACAGTGGGCGCCAGCAAAGCCCAGGCCACCTACAACGCGATCCTGGGCCCCGTCACCGAGGACGTCCCCGCCTCCATTCTCCAGATGCATCCCAACTGCCTGTGGTATATGGATCGGGAGGCTGCCGAGGGCATCATCGGCCGGGTCAATCCCGACGGTACCATCATCAAATAGCCACAATCAAAAAAGCCCCGCGTTTGCGGGGCTTTTTGCTATCGATCCATGGGCATGGAGCCAATTCATCCGGTAGGCCTCTCCGTACCAAGCAGAGAGGAAAATACCTCTTTTGCCGGATCATCCTTCTTCCATAGCGGCCCTCTCCTCCTACTTAGGCTTTTTTGCGAAAGACCAGCCATTTGCTGAGGATGTAATTGACCAGGATCACCAGTACCCCCGCTCCGATTTTGGGCAGGGTATCCGAAAGGCGGAATCCCTCCACCGCCAGCACCAGCAGCCCGGATTCCATCAACAGGGTAGCAACCCGAGCCAGATAAAACCGCACGGCCTCCCGGAACACCGCCGACGCGCCCCGGGTCCGGCTCTGGAACACAAAGCGGCGGTTGGTCAAGTAGGCAAAGGTAACCGCGCCGATCCAAGCCAAAACATTGGCAGCCACATATTCCACCCCCAACAGCCGGCGGCATAGAAAATAGACGGCATAGTTGACCCCGGTGGTCAGTGCGCCAAATATCACATATAAAAGGATCTCTCGATATTCTCGACAGAGGGATCTGATGCGATCCATACCCATGTTATTCTCCAATTCCATCACCATCCACAGGATGGTCAAAAAAGTCCGGTTCTATTCCCAGTTTTTGGAGGGCCTTATGGGGAAAATAGGGCCTGGAATGCAACGCAATGGGTCTCCCGTTCCAATCGGGAAGGATTAGGGTATCGGCCCAAAGGGCTTGATACCGGGCGCCATATGCCCGGTTGAACTCCCTGTTCCCATATCGGTCGTCCCCCAGGATGGGATGTCCCAAGGCGCTGAGCTGCACCCGCAGCTGATGGGTACGCCCGGTGTGAGGCAGACACCGTACCAAGGCTAGATCTCCCTGTGCCAACCGGGTTTTGAACTCCGCCACGGCGGTCCTCCCCCGAGGAGATCGGGTCTTGGCGGCGCGTACCATACCACCCGCACATTTTTCCAAATAATGGGTATAGATGCCGGAAGCCACCCGACCCTGCGTCAACGCCCAATACCTTTTTTCCACTCTCCGCTCAAGAAACAGGGCGGTCGCATGCTGGTAGGCGGCGCCCTTGGCAAATAACACCACCCCACCGGTCATGGCGTCCAGCCGGTGGCAGGGCCGAAACCCGGGGAAGTTCACCTTGACCCACGTTTCCAGGCCATCTCGCCCCACGGTGGGAATCCCCGGCGGCTTGTCCACCGCCAGCAGATCCTCCGCCTGTAATAGAATCCGGTATTCGTTTCGCTTCATACCCATCCCTCTCTGGGGTATTCTACTTCATTTTTCTCCACCCGTCACCCCAGGGTTATTTCATCCTAAAATATGATATACTGTTTTTATATATTATATCAGATTTAGGAGGGATCCCCATGGATGCCATCGAATGCATTTTGAAAAGGGCCAGCGTCCGCAAATACCAGGACCGTCCAGTAGAACGGGAACTCATTGAAAAGCTGCTGCTCTGCGGCTTCCACGCCCCTACCGCGGGAAACAGCCGGGCCTGGCAGTTTGTTGTGGTACAAAATCGGGATACCCTTGCGCGGATGTCCCTGGCCGCTCCCGGGCATGCCTGTTTAAAGGGCGCTTCCCTGGCCATCGTGGCCTGTGTGGACTGGAAAAAGGACCAGCGCCCCGTTCACGACAACAGCGAGCATGGAGTGGCGGCTGCCTGCGAGAACATCCTGCTGGCCGCCCATGGCCTTGGGTTGGGCGGCGTATGGCTTGCCAGCTATCCCCGGCCCCAGGTAATGGATTATCTTCGCGAGCTGCTGTCCATTCCCAGCGATGTGGATCCCTATGCGGTGCTATCCCTGGGCTATCCCGACGAGTCCCCCGCCCCTAAGGGCCTATATGAGCCGGACGCCGTTCATTTTGAAGCCTACTAGCCCCCTTTATCCGGGGAGAAGGCACAGGGCAACGCCGCTTAAGAACAGGACCAGGCCCAGGCACCCCGAAAGCAGCTTTTCCCGGGAGAGCCAGCGAAACAGCACGGTAAACAGTTGGTAAAAGCATGGGATTAAAATCACGGGCGGCAGAATCATCCCCAGAATGCCGGTGGCAAAGCTCAGGCAATAGGCAGGCCAATGGCGGGGCCCCTTGGGCTCATACGCGGGATGGAACAAGATACCAAATCCCCAGGTGATGGATACCCCCAGCGCGACGATGCCCGCCAGCAGCGGTGGATCCACGGTCACCATGGATCCCATGGCATAGCCGCCCAGGGCAAACGCCATGCATCCGATACCTAGGGATAGGAGCGCCCGGGACGGCGGCTCCGTCCCATCGGGCAGGGCTCCGCTGAGCTGCGGCATGGCGGCGGCGCAGAGGCAAAACAGCAGCATATGATAGAATGACACCCTTTTCCACCTCCGCCAATCGTTTTCCCTCTATGCATATGCAGCCGCCGGTTCCGGCAGACAAAGAAATATTGCCTTGTAGTGGATTTGATGTTAAGATAACCTTAGTGTCTTTCTAAATAGGAGGTGCTGCTCTTGGAGATCCAGGAAAACAGCCCCAAAAAGAAAAACAAAAAAATTATATTTAACCTATTATATATCGGTTTGACCCTGGGCATTATCGTCGGTTATGGTTTCCTCAATCCCGAGTTAAAGGGCGTTTTGGGCGTCCTCAGCGGACTGTCCCCCATGTGGATTCTCATCGCAGTCTGCGCTATTTTTGTGTATTGGGGTATGAGCACCGCCAGCCTACATCTGTTCGTACGGGGGGTTGGAGAACGTATTTCCTTCCGCCACGCTGTAAAGGTGACCATGATCGGCTGCTATTACAGTGCCATCACCCCCTTTGCCTCGGGCGGGCAGCCCGTACAGGTCATGTATCTGAAGCGGGATGGGATTCCTGTGGGCAAAAGCACTTGCGTGTTTTCCCTGAAGTTTGTGGTATTTCAGCTCACCATGTGCCTGTATTTCACCGTCGGCATGATCCTTCGCGGCGCCTACTATAAGGCTCAGCATCCCCAGATCTTCTATCTCACCATTCTGGGAATCGTGATCAATGCCGGCCTGATGCTGCTGGTACTGTTCGTGGTAATCAACAAGGTGAAGACCATGATGTTTACCACCCGGGTCATCAATTTCCTGGCCAGGATCAAACTCATCAAGCGGCCGGAACAGGCGCTGTTGGCGGCCACCAAAACGCTGGATGAGTTCCATAGCAGCAGCGATTATCTGCGGCACAACCGGGGCATGATGCTCATGGGTCTTTTGTACAGCATCTTGGAGATGGGCGCTTACTTCTTCATCACCTATTGCGTGTATCGTGCCCTGGGTATGCAGGGCTCCAGCCCCATCAACATCATCTTCCTGCAATCCTTCCTGTACCTGACGGTTTCCTTTGTTCCTCTGCCGGGAGCAGCCCTTGCCAGCGAGGGTGGGTTCTTCCTGTTCTTCAGCATGTTGTTCCCCGGTACCCAGCTCATCTATGTGGCCACCCTTATGTGGCGGCTCTTCACCTACTATTCCAACCTGTTGGTGGGAGCGGGGTTCGTCCTGGTGGACAGTCTCACCAGCGTCTTCAAAAAGAAGGATAAGCTGCCCAATGGCACCGTATAAAGAGAAAAGCAAGAGCCGATGGAGTTTCCATCGGCTCTTTTTTTATCAAGTACCGGCCCGGCCTCAGCCGGCGGCCATGTCCTGCAATATGCGCTCCCGCGCCTGTTGGACGTCGGCAAAACTCTCCCTATGGCCCAATAAACAGCAATAGGCCTCGCTCCAATCCACAAGGGTGTACGCCCCAGGCTTTATCCGTGCAATGACCCGATGGCATTCCTGGCTCCAGGGCCGGTAGCGCAGGTCCGAAAGATAGCCGCAGCCAACCTCCTGATGCAGGTATTCCAGCAGTCCCCTCTTTTCACCATCCTCCACCGATTTCCACCCTCCGCTCCATCCCTGGTTTTTCTAGAGACCATCCTCGGCTTCTGTTCAAAGCTTTCCCCTGTATACTAGCATATTTGCCCACCGAATGTCTATATTTGTATGCATAGGCCCCGGCCTTCTTCCATAGAATAGGCTCAAGAGGGATCGCCATGGTAGACGCCGAAGTGGTAGGCAACATCATACGAACATTGCGGGAAGAAAGGGGCCTCTCCCAAGAGGTTCTAAGCGGCTTTGCCGCCATTGGAAGAACCCACCTCAGTATGATCGAACGGGGGGAGCGCAAGCCAACCCTGGAAACCATCTTCCGTCTAGCCAGCGCACTCTCCATGCGGCCCAGCCAATTGGTGCAGGAGATCGAAACCGCTCTAGGGGAGCGCATCCCCTCTTCCCAAAAACATGAACCAGAACATTAGAATTAAAAACGCGGAAGGAATACATTCCTTCCGCGTTTTTAATTCTTTTTTTCTTTTTACCTTATGGAATCGCTCTCTCAGCCAGCTTCCTGAACCGCTACGGCCACGGCAACGGTGGCGCCCACCATGGGGTTGTTGCCCATGCCGATCAGGCCCATCATCTCCACATGGGCGGGCACGGAGGAGGAACCGGCAAACTGGGCGTCGGAATGCATCCGGCCCATGGTATCGGTCATGCCGTAGGAGGCAGGGCCAGCAGCCATGTTATCGGGATGCAGGGTACGACCGGTGCCGCCGCCGGAGGCCACAGAGAAGTATTTCACGCCGTTCTCCACGGCCCACTTCTTATAGGTGCCCGCCACGGGGTGCTGGAACCGGGTGGGGTTGGTGGAGTTACCGGTGATGGATACATCCACGCCCTCGGCCTTCATGATGGCCACGCCCTCGTTGACGTCGTCAGCGCCATAGCAGCGGATCTTGGCCCGCTCGCCCTGGGAAAAGGGCTTCTCCATGACAATTTTAAGTTCTCCGGTATACTGGTTGTACTCGGTCTCCACATAGGTAAAGCCGTTGATGCGGCTGATGACATAAGCGGCATCTTTGCCCAGGCCGTTGAGGATAACCTTCAAGGACTCGCTGCGGACCTTGTCAGCGGTCCGGGCGATGCCGATGGCGCCTTCCGCGGCGGCAAAGGACTCATGGCCGGCCAGGAAGCAGAAGCACTTGGTCTCCTCCCGAAGCAGCATGGCGCCCAGGTTGCCATGGCCCAGACCCACCTGGCGCTGATCGGCCACGGAACCGGGAATACAGAAGGCCTGGAGCCCGATACCGATGGCCTCGGCGGCGGAAGCGGCATCCTTAGCGCCTTTCTTGATGGCGATGGCCGCGCCCAGGGTATAGGCCCAGATGGCGTTCTCAAAGCAGATATTCTGAATGCCGCGGACGATGGCGTCCACGTCGATACCCTTGCTGGTGCAAATAGCCTTGGCGTCCTCCAGATCAGCGATGCCGTATTCCTTCATACAGGCTTCGATCTGGGCAATGCGCCGTTCATATCCTTCGAAGCGAATCATAGTCGTATCCTCCTTACTCGTGACGCGGGTCGATGACCTTCACGGCTTCATTGAAGCGGCCATAGACAGCGGTATGCTTCTTAAAGGCTTCCACGGGGTCTGCACCCTTTTTGATCTCCTCAAGATAGGGGCCCACCTTCAAGAACTTATAGCCAATGATCTCGTTGCCCTCGTCCAGGCCCAGCTCCAGCACATAGCCCTCGGCCAGCTCCAGATACCGGGGCCCCTTGGCCACGGTGGAGTAGGTGGTGCCCACCTGGCTCCGAAGACCCTTGCCCAGATCCTCCAGGCCGGCGCCCACGGGAAGGCCGTTCTCGGAGAAAGCGGTCTGGGTGCGGCCGTACACGATCTGCAGGAACAGCTCCCGCATGGCGGTGTTGATGGCGTCGCAGACCAAGTCGGAGTTCAGAGCCTCGAGGATGGTCTTGCCGGCCAGGATCTCGGCGGCCATGGCGGCGCTGTGGGTCATGCCCGAGCAGCCGATGGTCTCCACCAGAGCCTCCTGGATGATCCCCTCTTTAACGTTCAGGGTCAGCTTGCAGGCGCCCTGCTGGGGTGCGCACCAGCCGATGCCGTGGGTCAGACCGCTGATGTCACGAATCTCCTTGGATTTTACCCATTTGCCCTCCTCGGGGATGGGGGCCGGATCGTGCTTCGCGCCCTTGCATACGCAACACATCTGCTCCACTTCGTGTGAATATTGCATGATTGCTCCTCCTTCTGTGGATGATCATTGTGAAAAATTTGCTCTTATTATATCATACTTATTCGGTTATCCACCATATTTTTATGGTATTTTTACGTGCAACCCTTGTCCACAGAGCCTTCTTCCCTTGTTTAACCCGATGAACTATGGTATAAAATACTTACTATATTTTACGGAAATACGGTGGTAGCATGGCAGAATTGCATTTTTCCGACCGGATGGAGGGCGTCAGCGGCAGCGCCATTCGGGAGATTTTCAAGATCGTACAAAAGGGGAACGTCATCTCCTTCGCAGGGGGGAACCCCAATCCTAAGACCTTCCCCCAGGAGGCGCTGGCGGACATCAGCGCCCGGATCTTAAGGGACAACGGCGCCGTGATTTTGCAGTACGGGCAAACCGAGGGCTGGGCTCCTTTGTATGAGTCCATTTGGCAGGTGCTAAAGCCCCGGGGCATCAACCCCATCGAGGGCGGCATTCTGCCTCTCACCGGCTCTAGCCAGGGTATCGAGCTGTTTACCAAGCTGATGATCAACCCCGGCGATGTGATTCTAGCGGAAGCTCCCACCTTTTTGGGCGCGCTTCAGACCTTTTTCTCCTATCAGGCCAACGTCATCGGTGTAAAGATGGATGACAACGGCATGGACATGGAGGACCTGGAGCGGAAGATCAAGGCCCACCATCCCAAGTTCATCTATACCATTCCCACGTTCCAGAACCCCACCGGCGTCTGTCTGAGCAACGACCGCCGCCAGCGGATGGCGGAACTGGCCGCGCAGTACGGGGTGTTTATTTTGGAGGATGACCCCTATTGCGAGCTGCGGTACCTGGGAGATCCCCAGCCCTCCATCATGAGCTTCGATCAAAAGGGCCTGGTCATCCATCTTATGACCTTCAGCAAGACCGTATCCCCCGGCCTGCGTCTGGGCGCCGCCGTTGGCAATCCAACGGTGATCCGCAAGATGGTGGTGGCAAAGCAGGGCGCTGACGTTCACACCGCCAATCTCAATCAGGCCATGGTGGACGCCTATATCCGGGAAGGGCATTATTTTAATCATGTTCGGGAGATCCTTCCCTCCTACAAGGCCCAGATGGAGGCCATGCTGGACATGTTCTCCCTCTTCCCCCCGGAGATCTCCTATACCAGGCCCTCCGGAGGCCTGTTTATCTGGGTGGAGCTTCCGGAAGGGCAGGACGCGCAGGCCATGTTAGAGAAGGCCGTGGAAGCGGGCGTCGCCTATGTCCCCGGTCAGCACTTCTATGCCAAGGATCCCAAGCCCAACACCATGCGGCTGAACTTCTCCGCTTCCACTCCGGAACAGATCCGAAAAGGCATGGAGATCCTCGCCAACCTGCTGAAGACCAGCCGGTAGCGAGGGCATTCCATCAAATATTCCGAGGTGTAATACAATGAATGCATTTGATATTCTGACCGAGCGGGGCTTTATTAAGCAGGTAAGCCATCCCGAGATCAAAGATCGGCTAGCTGAGGGCCCCGTCACCTTCTACAACGGATTTGACCCCACCGCCGACAGCCTCCATATCGGCCACTTCATTCCTCTTATGGCCATGGCGCACCTCCAGCGGGCCGGCCACCGTCCCATCGTGCTGGTGGGAGGCGGTACCTGCATGATCGGGGACCCTTCCGGCAAGACCGATATGCGCCAGATGATGACCCGGGAACGCATCGCCCATAACGCCGACTGTCTCAAGGAGCAGATGAAGAAGTTTATGGACTTCTCCCCCGGCAAGGCCATTATGGTGGACAATGCCGATTGGCTTTTGAACCTCAATTATGTGGAGTTTATTCGGGACATCGGCGTCCATTTTTCCGTAAACCGCATGCTGACCGCCGAGTGCTACAAGCAGCGGATGGAGCGGGGTCTCACCTTTTTGGAGTTTAACTATATGCTGATGCAGAGCTACGATTTCCTGCATCTGTACAAGGAATACGGCTGCACCCTTCAGACCGGAGGGGACGACCAGTGGAGCAACATCCTTTCGGGGGCGGATCTGATCCGGCGGAAAGAGCAAAAGGAGGCCTTTGCCCTCACCTTCCCCCTCCTCACCACCTCTGACGGAACCAAGATGGGCAAAACCGTAAAGGGCGCCCTATGGCTGGACCGGGAGAAAACCAGCCCCTATGAGTTCTATCAGTACTGGCGGAATATCGAGGATGCCAGCGTGGAGAAGTGCCTGGCCCTCCTGACCTTTTTACCCATGGACGAGGTTCGGCGGCTGGGGGCCCTTCGGGATCAGGAGATCAATGAGGCCAAAAAGGTTCTGGCCTTTGAAATTACCAAGCTGATTCACAGCGAGCAGGACGCCATGGAAGCTCAGGCCGCCAGCGAAGCCCTCTTTGGCGGTGGCTCCGACCTTTCCAATATGCCCACTACCCTGGTGGAAGCTGGGGAGATGGAGGAAAAAACCCTGACCGACGCATTGGTCCTAACCGGCCTGGCCAAAAGCCGCGGGGATGCCCGTCGGCTGGTAGAGGGGGGCGGCGTCTACCTGGACGACGTAAAGATGTCCGATCCCTTCGCGCCCCTGCCTACCCAGCGCCTTGGGGATGGCATCATCCTCCGCAAGGGGAAGAAATCCTTCCACCGGCTGTTGCAGAAATGACGCCATGACGGGATACCGGACGGTGGAACGGGAAAGCCGAATTGAGCTTGTGGAGCGGAAAAGCCGCTTCATCGGCTGGTGTTTTCCCATCGCTTCTGAAGAGGAGGCTCTTGCCCATCTATCTCGCATCCGGAAGCAGCATCATGACGCAAGCCACAACTGCTGGGCCTACCGGCTCACCCCCAATGGGAGCGTAGCACGGTACAGCGATGATGGGGAGCCGGGCGGCACCGCCGGGATGCCCATCTTAAACGCCATCACCGGGCGGGAGCTCACCGATGTGCTGGTGATCGTAACCCGATACTTCGGCGGCATCCTGTTGGGGGCCGGCGGATTGACCCGAACCTATGGGAAATCGGCGGGGATGGCCCTTGAGGAGGCCGGTTTGATCCAAATGCTGCCGGGCGTAGCCCTCACCATCGTTGTAAGCTACGCCATGTATGGAAAGATCGGAGCGCTGTTAGCCCACCCCGGCTTGCGGGTCCAGGACACCCGGTTTGAGGCGGACGTGTCCATCGAGGGAACGCTGAGGCTGGAGGAATACCCGGGATTTGAGCGGGATCTGGCCGATGCCACCGATGGTACCGCCCAACTGACGAGGGGAAAAGAGCTGCTCTTTCCCTTCTAAGAAAAGGAACCGGACCGCCATCGTCCATAAAACCATCGAGACCAGCGGCACCTTTGATAGCGGTCGGTGGGCTGGATCATCTTCCATGGCCTGTTGGACTGGGCGTATCTCGCCTATTTTGTGATAGAATAAGAATTGTACGTTGCCCAATCAGTAAAGGCGCTGCTTTCCAGGCTGGGCGAAATCCTGTTTTCATTTGAGCCAGCGGGTTCAATTTGATTTTTTTACGCATTACCAGAAGGGGGAAATCGTTATGACGCTAAAGATCATCGCAAGCGAAAACACAAAGAAAAAGCCGGAAGGCCCTCTTGGCTTTGGCCGGTATTTTACCGATCACATGTTCATGATGAACTACAAGGAGGGCAAGGGCTGGCACGACGCCCGTATTGTGCCCTACCAGCCCCTGTGCCTGGATCCTGCCGCCATGGTGTTTCACTATGGTCAGGCCATCTTCGAGGGGTTGAAGGTATACCGCAATCCCGATGGGGAGCTTCAGTTCTTCCGCATCATGGACAATTTGAACCGCTTTAACCGCAGCGCTGACCGGCTCTGCATCCCCAACATCGACACCGAATTCGTGCTGGGCTGCATCAAACAGCTGGTGGAGCTGGATAAAGCCTGGGTTCCCACCGAGTACGGCCAGTCCCTATATGTCCGGCCCTTTGCCATCGCCGCCGATCCCTTCCTGGGGGTAAAGGTGGCGGAGAGCTACATCTTTATGGTGATCCTCTCCCCCGTAGCCAACTACTACGCCGAGGGCATCCATCCCGTAAAGATTCTGGTGGAAAATGAATACGTTCGCTCGGTGCGGGGTGGCATGGGCTTCGCCAAGGCCGCCGGCAACTACGCCTGTTCCCTCATCGCTGACGCCACCGCCAAGAAATATGGCTGCAGCCAGGTTCTTTGGCTGGACGGCGTAGAGCGGAAATACATCGAGGAGGTGGGCAGCATGAACATCCTCTTCGTCATAGACGGAAAGCTGGTAACCCCCTCTTTGGACGGCAGCATTCTGGCTGGCATCACCCGGGACAGCATCCTAAAGCTGGCCTCCTCCATGGGCATCCCCGTGGAGGAGCGGAAGATCTCCATCCAGGAGGTAGCTGAAGCCCATGCGAAGGGCACGCTCAGCGAGGTATTCGGCGCCGGTACCGCCGCCGTTGTCTCCCCTGTGGGTACCCTCATCTGGGAGGGCAAGGAATATACCATCGGGGATGGCGGCATCGGTCCCGTCACCCAGAAGCTATACGATGAGCTCACCGGTATTCAGTACGGTGTAAAGCCCGATCCCATGGGCTGGATCACCAAGCTGTAACGATAAACGCAAAAATAAATAAATACCAAGATCAGGGGGCAGTAAATTGCTGTCCCCTGATTTCATATGGTTAAATTTACAAATGAAAAACAATGTTCAACTAGAAAACCTCCCATTGTATGCTGGGAGGTTTTCTTTACGTCTAGATCCCCCGGGCTAGCGCCTCCATATGACGGTCGTCGGTGCCGCAGCAGCCGCCCCAGATGCGGAAATCGCAGAGATCCCGAAGGGACAGCATCTCCCGGGCAAGATCGTCTGGGGCTGTGGTCATCGGCGCTTCGGAGGTTTCCAGTTCCTCCGGCGGAAGAGGGGAGGCATTGGCCTGAAGCCCCATAAATCGTCGAACCACCAGGGGATCCCGGTTAAAGGGCTGGGAAAGCGCCTCCCGAACCAGCGAGGGATGAACGCAGTTTGCCAGATAGCATAGGGGCCGGGGCCGTGCGCCCTCCTCAATGGCCGCGATGGCCTCCCGCATGGGAACCCCATCCAGGAGGCGGCCATCCCGGCGAATCATGAAGCTTATAAGGTAGGGAAGACCGGTGGCCCCCATAGCACGGGCCATGCCCAAAGCCTCGGGCAGGGTGGGCATGATGCCTGCGTACAGGAACTCCACTCCGGAACCGGCCAGGGCTGCCGCCTGCCAGCTATGAAACCGCTGGGCCTCTTGGGCCGATAACCCCTGATCCCCCCGATAGGCATCACCCCGGCAGCCCATAAGTCCGCCGATGTACATTTCCCCCGGCGATTTCTCCCGTAGCGCCTTTAAAAACCCTACGTTGTCCCGGAACAGGTCCGGGCCAAAGGACGCGCGCTCCATCCGCTCCCAGTTGGCCCTGCGGGTGGGGGTGGTGGCCAAAAAGGGCAGGCCATGGCAGCGGGCGATTTCCACATACTGGGACCAAAGTGCCCCAAGGGCTTCCCGGCCCTGCTCGGTTCGCACCAGCGGCGCCATAACGACCTCCTCATGAAAGGAAATTCCGTATTCCTGCTTCAGCCTGGTTCCCAGCGCCCCTTCCATGAGCATCCCCCGGCAGCCAGCGACCCTTCGGGAAAGCTCCATAGCCCTCCCCCCTCTCTTTTGCGGCAGTGTAGCACCTTCCCCATAAAATGTCCATAGCAGGGGGATTTCCCCATGGATTCCAGCCCATGGACGGGACAAGCTGTGTTGCCTAAGGTTGTCAATACTGGTATAATGGTCTGTAAGCTATGGGCTGTATGCACTGCCCACAACCCTCATACCGGAGGTATTTCATGAAGCGGATCAAAAGCGTCTTTACCATAGGATTGGCCATACTTGCCCTGATGGTGATGGGGATTCCTGCCCTCCCCGCCCAGGCGGCCGCCGACATCACCGTTTCCGTAACCGCCAGCCCTGCCGAGATGACTGGCGCGGGCTCCACCAACGTCACCGTTACCGTGGGTGCCAACGTAGGGGTGGAAAACATCGCCCTTGCGGGGCCCGGCATCTCCTCCCCTGTCAACCTGGGCAACCTGGACGAGGGGCAGAGCACCAACCACACCGTTACCGTCAGCCTCTCCGCCGAGGAATTGGGCGCTCCTTTGACCTATATCGTCACCTACATGGTGGGCGGAGAATCCCGCAGCGCTTCCGGCGCCGTTACCGTCAAGAAAAAGGGCGGCAATCCCAAACTGAACCTCACCGTTACTTCCGATAAAAAAGCTGTGGAGCCGGGAGAAAAGGTCACCTTTACCTACACCGTTCAGAACGGCGGCGATGTGGATCTGACCGATATCACCATCAAGGATACCGCTGTGGTTTCCGGTAACATCGCATCCGGCCTGGCTCTATCCCCTGGCCAGAACCAACAATACACCAAGACCGTTACGGTGAATGAGGACATCACCTCCTCCCCTACCGCCACCTATACCGCCCAGGGTACCGGAGGCACCGCTTCCGCTACCCCTATTAAGATTACCGCCAGCACCCCCTCTCTTTCCATCACCGCCAAGGCCGATCAAGACGCTGTGGATCAGGGAGCAGAGGTTAACTTTACCATCACCCTAAAAAACACCAGCGCCGTGGCCATCAATGGTATCACGGTGAAGGATGACGCAGGCAACGAGGTTCGGAAGGACATCAGCCTAAACCCCAACGCCTCCACCAATATCAGCTATAAAACCACCGTGGCTGAAAGCCATAACTACTACTTTGTGGCGGAATTTCCCGCCGGAGGCAGTACCAAATCCGAGCAATCTGCCGAGGTACCCATCACGGTATCCGGCTCCTTCCTGTTCAGCATGACCGTTACTCCCATAAACCAGAATCCCGAGATTCCTGGAGACGTGGAATTCAAAATCACTTTGACGGCAGATGGCAGCATCACCCTAAAGGATATCGTCATTACTGAAGCCAAGCTGGGCCAGATAGAGACCCTTGCCGAACTGGCGCCTGGCACCCGGGAGATCACCAAAACCCTGCGCATTGAAGAGGCCGGCAACTACCTCTTCTCGGCCATCGCCAAGGATGAGGCCGGCACCGCCTATACCGCCTCCTCCCTGCCCGTGGCACTGGGGGTTGCGGCAGGAGACCCCAGCACCATCAATCCCTCCGAGGGAGGGGATGCCTTGGGAACCTTCTTTAAGGTGCTGATCATCATTGTCATCCTCATCGTTGTGGCCGCTGTTGCCCTAGTGATCCTCATGGTCATCGACAAAAAGAAACGGGCTCAGCGTGCTATGGCCCGCGGCGGACGGCCCGGCATCGGCGGAGGCCCCGGTGGCAACCGGCCCAATGGACGGGATATGGGTCCCCGGCCCGGTGGTTCCCGCCCCCGCATGACCGCCGATGGCATGCCCATGGATGGCAGCAACACCGCTACCCGCCGTATCCAGCGGGTGGTGACCCCCGAGTCCGCTCAGGAACAGCTCCGGGCCAGTCGGGGCGGTCCCATTCCCCGCAGTTCTCTCCCCAACGTCCAAGAGGACGAGGATAGCATGAAGGTATATCGGCCCAGCCGCCGGCCCTACGAGGGCGGCTCCTCCTACCACCTGGATGATCCTGAGATCGCCGCCCGGCTGGAAGCAGCCCGGAAGCGCCGGTTTGAGGTTTCTCCCGAGGAGGCCCAGCGGCTGTCCACCGGCGCCATCGCAGGTGCAGCAGCAGAGTCCCTCTTAGAGGCAGAGACCCCGCCGGAAAATGGAACGGCGCCGGTTTCCGATTCCTTTACCCCTGAGGATCTGCCCTCGCAGGATCCCTTTGCCCATGATCGGCCCCGCCGGGCCTTTGGCCAGGTGATCGAGGAAGCGGAGCGGGTGCATTCCACTCCCTCCATCGATGATGAGACCGAAACCGTTTCCGTCAGAGGTCGGAGCCGGGGACGGCGCTTGGTGGAGGACGACCTCAGCCCCGACGCTCCTTCCTTAGACGATGTGCTGGTGGATGAGGACCAGGAGGAATACGAGGACGAGGCTCCCCGGAGCAAGCGCGGCTTGTTTGGACGCAAGCCCCGTAGGCGGGACGACCTGGACGATCTCTTTGCCGATGAAGAGGAGGTTTCTCCCCGTGCCAGCCGGCAGCGGACTCCCCGGAATCGAGGACGAGAGGAGGATTTCTTCTCCCCGGAGGACGATTTTAACGACGGGAACCATGGCCAAAGGGAAGGCGGTTCCGCCCCCTCCATGGATGAATTCTCCTATGCTCCCCGCAGGAGGAACCGCAAATAACACCGTAATACGCGAAAGCCCGGAGACGGGCTTTCGCTATGGCTTTACATGATCCTTACCAACGAATCCATTATTTTTTAGGAGGGCACCATGACAGATCAAAAGCAACTCTGCGTCAGCGCCATCCGGGTGGTATCCGCCGAGGCCATTCAAAAGGCAAATAGCGGGCATCCCGGCATCGTCCTGGGGGCGGCTCCCATGGCTTTCGAGCTTTTTTCGGGCCATCTGCGCCATGATCCCGCCTGCCCCGACTGGCCCAACCGGGACCGGTTTATCCTATCGGCGGGCCACGGCAGCATGCTGCTCTACTCCCTGCTCCATCTCTTTGGCTACGGCCTTACCATGGAGGACCTAAAGTCCTTTCGGCAGCTGGATAGCCTCACTCCCGGCCATCCCGAATACGGCCATACCGTAGGAGTGGAGGCCACCACCGGTCCTCTGGGCCAGGGCGTTTCCATGGCAGTGGGCATGGCCATGGCTGAAGCCCATCTGGCCGCCGTATTCAATCGAGATGGCTTTGATCTGGTGGACCACTACACCTACGCTCTGGTGGGCGACGGCTGCATGATGGAGGGTATCTCCTCCGAGGCGGCTTCCCTAGCCGGCACCCAGCAGCTTCATAAGCTCATCGTCCTGTATGACCGGAACCGGATCAGCATCGAGGGAAATACCGCTACCTCTTTCAATGAGGATGTGCCCGCCCGGTATCGTGCCTATGGCTGGCAGGTAATCGAGGTGGCGGACGGCGAAAACATGGACGCCATTGGGCAGGCTATCCAAGCCGCTAAGGAGTCCAAAGAGCGACCCACCCTCATCGTGGTGGATACCAAGATTGGCGCCAAGAGCCCCTTGGAGGGGAGTGAAAAAACCCACGGCGAGCCTTTGGGCGCCGATAACATCAAAGCCCTGAAGGAAGCGCTTGACTATTATCCCGACCGGGAGTTCTACATCCCCCAGGAGGCCTATGGGTACGTGGAAACCGCGCTGGCCGATAGCCGCGCCGCCCGGAGCAGTTGGGACGCCTTGTTGGCTCAATACAAAAAAGCCCTTCCCGACATGGGTAATCTGTGGGATACCTATCATACCCAGAACCCTGCCCAGCTTGTCGATGTGGAAGCCGTTGCCGCAAAGCTCACCGCCACCGCTACTCGGAGCAGCTCCGGCCAGGTGCTCAACGCCATTGCGCCCATGGTGCCCCAGCTTATGGGCGGTAGCGCCGATCTTGCCCCCAGCAATAAGACCGTGTTGGAGGGAGAAGGGTATTTCTCCCCTGCCGACCGGGCAGGCCGCAACATCCACTTTGGCGTTCGGGAGCATGCCATGGCCGCCATCGCCAACGGGATGGCCCTCCATGGCGGCGTAGTGCCCTATGTGGCCACCTTCCTGGTGTTCAGCGATTATCTCCGCCACAGCGTCCGTCTTTCCGCTCTTATGCATCAGCGAGTGCTGTACATCCTGACCCATGACAGCATCGGCGTAGGCGAAGACGGCCCCACTCATCAGCCCATTGAACACATCGCCTCTTTCCGGGCCATGCCGGGGGTATCGGTCTTCCGTCCCGCCGACGGCAAGGAAACCGCCGCCGCCTATCTCTACGGCCTGGGCCACAATGGCCCGACCCTCATGGCCCTGTCCCGTCAGAACCTGCCCCTTTACGAGGGATCCTCCATCGAGGCAGCCCAGAAGGGCGGCTATGTGATCTATGGCCCGGGAAATACCCCCGACGCCATCCTCATCGCCACCGGCAGCGAGGTGGACATCGCCATCCAAGCCGCCAAGGCTCTGGAGGAAAAAGGCAAGGCCGTTCGGGTGGTTAGCATGCCCAGCATGGACGTGTTTGAGGAGCAGGACGCCACCTATAAGGAATCCGTGCTGCCTTCCACGGTGCGGGCGCGGGTGGTCGTAGAGGTCGGCACCACCTTCGGCTGGCACAAGTACGCTGGAGACGCCGGGGAGATCATCGGCATCGATCGGTTTGGCGCCAGCGCCCCTGGGGACAAGCTCTTTGAGGTCTTCGGCTTCACCGTAGACCATCTAGTTGAGGCGCTCAATCGGGTTATGGCAAAATAACCCCATTTTAACCATTGACATTATGGGCATATGCACTATACTAATTATGTGCATATGCCCATAATTTTTTGGAGGAACCCATGGCAAGGAATGTGAAATGCAGGCGAATCTGCCGGGAGCCGGCCCATCGGGTGTTTTCTCCCGATTCGGGAGGAGAGCAGACGGTCACCATACAGGTGGACGCGTTAGAGGCCCTTCGGCTCTGCGATCTGGAGGGGCTTGACCAGGATGCCGCCGCCCAGCAGATGGGGGTATCCCGGGGGACGTTCCAGCGGATTCTCTATGCCGCCCGAAAGAGCGTGGCCCAGGCCCTATGGGATGGTGCCAGCATCCGGATCCAAGGGGGCAGTTACGCCGTGGAGGAACGCCCCTGCGGCCAAGGCCACGGCTGTTCCCGTTGTCCCTTCCACGAGTCCTCCATCCATCAAGAGAAAGAGAAGTGAGTTTCCATGGAAAACTGTACCCATGACTGCAGCTCCTGCGGCGAAAACTGCCCCTCCCGGAGCGAGCCCGAAAGCATGCTGTTTCCGCCCCATGAGCTGAGCAGTGTAAAACACGTCATTGGCGTGGTCAGCGGCAAAGGAGGCGTGGGCAAGTCTCTGGTCACCTCCCTGATGGCGGTAGCCATGAACAAAGCGGGGCACCGCACCGGCATCCTGGATGCAGACGTAACCGGCCCCTCCATCCCCAAGGTATTTGGCGTCCATGAGCAGGCCGTTGGCAGCGAATACGGCATCTATCCCGTCAAGAGCCGCCGGGATATCCAGCTCATGTCGGTAAACCTGATGCTGGAGAACGAAACCGATCCCGTCGCTTGGCGCGGTCCTCTTATCGCCGGGGTGGTAAAGCAGTTTTGGAGCGATACCGTCTGGATGGATGTGGACTATCTGTTTGTGGATATGCCTCCGGGAACTGGCGACGTCCCCCTTACGGTGTTCCAGTCCTTGCCCCTGGACGGGATCATCATCGTCACCTCCCCCCAGGATCTGGTTTCCATGATTGTGGAAAAGGCGGTAAATATGGCCCGTCTTATGAACGTACCCATCCTGGGCATGGTGGAAAACATGAGCTATCTTCTCTGTCCCGACTGTGGCAAGCGCATCTCTGTCTTTGGCGAGAGCAAGGCGGAAGCGGTCGCACAGAAATACGGCGTAGCCCTCTTGGGCCAGATCCCCGTAGATCCGGCCATCGCCAGCGCCTGTGATGCAGGAGAGATTGAAACGCTGGACGCCCCCTGGCTCAAACGGGCTGTGGACGCGCTGGAAGCATTATAAGAGAAAGGACGCAAGCAACATGAAAAAGATTGCAGTTACCACCGAAAACGGTGAAATCTATCAGCATTTTGGCAAAACCCAGTGCTTTACCCTTTATACCATAGAGGATGGCAAAGTGGCCGATAAAAAGCTTTTGGACACCTCAGACAGCGGACACAGCGCCCTGGCTGGAGTGCTCAAGCAGGCCGGAGCGGAGCTTCTCATCTGCGGCGGCATTGGCCAAGGCGCCCGGGACGCTCTCAGCGAAGCGGGTATCCAACTCATCGCCGGCGCCTCCGGCAGCGTAGACGCCGCCGTGGAAGCCTATCTTGCCGGAAACCTCACGGACAATCCTGCCGGCCAATGCGATCACCATCACGGGGAAGCGCATCACTGCCACCATTAACCGAGTGGTGCCCGGAGCCTTGCCGTGGAAATAGATTTTATGATTTAAAATCGTTAATGCCAACGGTGCGGCGTTATGCTTAAGAAACGAAGCCTTTGTTCTGAGCAAGAGTAACGCAGGCCGTGACTGCAAAGCAGGCGTCTGTTCCCCGTGTAACACCCCGCAACCGCGTAGCGGTTGCAAAATGGGTGCAGGCTCAGCCTGCCGACCGCGAAGCGGTTGCAACAGGGATGCGGCCACTGCCCGCCTGCCCGCCTGGTTTCAGAAAGAGCCCGGTACCAACCGTGACGGTACCGGGCTCTTTGTGCTATCATAGGGTTGGAATGTTGTTCCAATTCAAATATGTGTAAAGGAGTTTCGCCCATGCCCATGGTTAACAGCGTCACCAAGATGACAGACCGCATTTACCGCATCACCGAACTGGGCTCCATCCACCGCTATTTGGTGCTGGGAAACGAAAAAGCCCTCTTGATCGACACCGGCTACGGCTTTGAGGATATCCGGCCCATGATCCGGGAAATCACCTCCCTACCCCTTTTAGTAGCCAACACCCACGGGCACAGCGATCATTGTTTCGGCAACTACTATTTTGCCGAAGCCTATTTGAATCCTAAGGATCTGCCAGGGCTTTTGGCCGGCTATACCCGGGAAGCCAAGGAAAAGATCATCGAGTACCGCATTCGGAAGAATCCCTGGTTTAAAGATGTGCTGGATCAGGACACCTATTTTGCCCAGAACCTAAACCATGTAACACATCTGCCCTTGGTGGAGAACGACGTACTGGACCTTGGGGGCGTCACCCTTCGAGCCATCGAGGTGCCGGGCCATTCCGTAGGCTCTGTAGCTCTGTACAGTCCAGAACTTCGCAGTCTCTTTGGGGGGGACAGCGTCAACAGCCATCCCATCTGGTATGTAGGAAGCTTCGACCAAACCCTGCCCCTTTCGGTATTCTTGCAATCCCTTCGCCGTTTGCAGGGGATGAACCTGGATTTTGACGCCATCTATCCCGGCCATGGCAACTCCCCCATAGGCCCGGAGGTGCTGGATCAGCTCATCGGCTGTATCCTGGATCTGAACCAGCGGGATGAAGGGGATGAACCCATCGAAAACAGCGGCATGGTGGGCCGTCAGCATCGTTTTGAAAACGTCTGCATCATCTACTCCCCGGAGCATCTCAAGGCGCTGCGGGATAGCTTACGCTAAGGAGGAAAAATCTTATGCTTGAACGGGTTAAACTGGGCAATACCGGCCTGGACGTAAACCGCATCTGCCTCGGAGGAGGTTCCTTTGGCGGCTCCACCGCTCCGGAGCTGGTGATCAACCAACTGGATTATTTCCGCTCCCTGGGGGGCATCTTCCTGGACACCGCCCTGGTGTATTGCGACTGGCTGAAGATCGAGCGGTCCAGCTCTGAAAAGCTCATCGGCAAATGGTTCCGCGAGCGGGGCTGCCGCCATGAGTTCACCCTATCGGCCAAGGGCTGCCACGCCAAGATCATCACCCCTACCGGCAACATGCTCACCTGCCCAAAGACCGAACCCCAGCTGCACCGGGCCGATATCATCGCCGATATTGAGGAGTCCCTCGGCTATCTTCAGACCGATTACATCGACATTTTCACCCTCCACAACGACAACGAAACCGTGGAGGTGGGAGAGATTCTGGAGACCTTGGAGGAGCAGAAGAAGAGGGGCGTAATCCGGGCCTATGGATGCAGCAACTGGCGGGTAGTCCGGCAGCGGGAAGCCTACGACTACGCCAAAGCCCACGGGTTATCCGGCTTTATCACGGATCAGATCTCCTGGTGCCTCAATGTCTTTGCGGAGGGCGCCAACGGCCTTCGTTCCGACGCCTATATGGACGACCGCGCCTATGCCTTCCACCGGGAAACCCAGATCCCCGTCATGGCCTACGCCGCCAACGGCCGCGCCTATTTCCACCGCTTGGCCAACGGGATGGAGGTACCGGAGCATGAGCACCGGGAGTACGACTGTCCCACCAACCAGGCGCTTTTAGAGGTGCTGAAGGAGGCTGCCCGAGAAACCGGCGCTGAGGTAAACACCATCGTCATCAAATATCTGCTGCTGGAGCACGGGTTCCAGGTCATTCCCACCGTGGGGATCAAGACGCCCCGGGAGCTGGACATCTGTCTGGCAGCCCTTCACTATGATCTGCCCCAGGAGTATGAGGACCGCATCCGGGCTTTGCGGCCGCTGGGATAACAGCGCCACTTTACAGAGGGACGAACGCCATACCGTTCGAAGGAAACGGGCAAGAAAGGGAGAACGCCATGAATCCTTTTATGAAAGCGGCCCTTATGGCCGGAATGGAATCCCTCCAATCGGGTCATGGCGGGCCTTTCGGCGCGGCGGTGGTTCGGGATGGAAAAATCGTTGCTGTCAGCGGCAACCGGGTGTATGAAACCCAGGATCCAACCATGCACGCAGAGGTGGCGGCCATCCGCCTGGCGGCGGAGCGGCTGGGTACCCGGGATCTATCGGGCTGCACCCTGTACAGCACCTCCGAACCCTGCCCCATGTGCCTTTGCGCCGCCTATTGGGCCAAAATCACCCGCGTATGCTATGGCTGCAGCCGGCAGGACGCCCTTATAAGCGGCTTCCACGATAAGCTTCTGTACGACATGCTGGAGCATCCGGAAAAGCAGCCGTTGCTCTCCGTAGAGCAGATGGATCGGGAGGCGTGCCAAGCGCTGTTTGACAGGTATTTGGAGGCAAAAAAGCGGGGATAACCCGGCTTTCCATCCCCCATTTGAGGACATCGACGATCCATCGGGTGGGGCTGTTTGGCTCCCTTCCAAGCCGGCGCCGCCCTTTTGGCGGATCGGATAAGACCGCAAGAGCAAAAGAACCGCCTGGGGCTTCCCCGGCGGTTCTTTTTACATTGAAAAACCACTTGATTGCCTTTCCCTTCCGCTTTCTCTTGCAAATCCATCACGGAATAGCGCCACAGGAGCATCCATTCTTTGGCGCGGTCAAATAAAAACTCATATGGAGCAGCTGTTTGATTCTCTCCTCCTCCGCGCTGCCGTCCAGCGCCGCCGTAATCCAGGTTTCCTTGTTCATGTGATAAGCGGGATAGAAGCCGGGCTCCCGGCGAAGGGAGCCGGTGAGAAGAGGATCGCATTTGAGGTTTAGGATATCCACGGTTTGATCCCCCGGGATCCCCAGCTTGCTCCCGGGGATGGACATCAACAGCGCAAACCACTTTCGGTTTTGTTCATGCCGGAACACCATATGATTGGGAAACCTCGCCCAGGGGAAATCCGGCTCCACCCCATAGGTTCCCGCAATGTATTCCTTCCATTCCCCGCGCTTCATAGCAAATCCTCCTCCGCTGAAATGGTCCCAGGCTGTCCAAATTTGGCCCTTTTTGGGCTGAGCTTATCCAGCGCTCTCCTGAAAAAGGCCAAGGATGGCGGCTTCTTCCGTTACAGCGGCAAAAATCGGGGCCGGCGCTCCGCAAATACGGTATAGTGGGTGAATCCGGCCTCCTTCAGCATGCCGGCGGCGTAGGAGAAGCTCTGGCACAGGGCGCCGGCCTCATGGGCGTCGGACCCCAGAGTGATGATCTCGCCTCCCAGCTCCCGGTACCGGCGGACGATCTCCAGATCCGGCATGGTGAATCCCTCTTTTCCATAGGTGCTGGTGTTGACCTCCATCCCCTTACCCCTTTCAATCAGATGCTTCAAAATCGCGGTGATCTGATCGGGGGCGTCGGCGAATCGAGGCTTTTTATCGGCCAGGGGGCAGTAGCGGGAGAAGTAGGTTAGATGGCCGATGCAATCGTAGTCGTCATACCGGCCCAGGCTTTGATAGAAGCCCTCCAAATACCTTTGCAACGCGGTCTCCCGGGTGACATAGGCCCAGTTTTCCGGGTACATGAGGTTGGGCAGGCCCTCTGGCCAGTGACAGGAGGCGATGACGTAGTCGAACCCGTAGCCCCGCATATAGGCCCGGGTGGCCTCCGCCGACCAGGAGAGGATCCCCGCCTCCAGGCCGAATCCCAGGAACAGGGCGTCCCCATACCGTTCCTTTACCCTTTGAAAGGCGTTTTGGTAGGCAGCAAGGTCGGTGCCGGGGTTGAAGTCCACCTCGGGAGAGAGGACGTCGATATGCTCGGTAAAGCACAGGCCCTCCATCCCCCGCCTAAGAGCCTCGCCGATGTACTCCTCCATGGAGGAGACGCCGTCGGGGGAGAGGCTGGTATGCACATGGTAATCGTAGGCGACGGCCATGGGCCTTTCCTCCTTACAGCTTGATAAACTGGGGTTTGCGGTCCTCAAAGATGGTGTAGTAGCGGAACCCGGCGGCCTCCAGCATTTCGGCGGCCAGATCCAGATCGTCCCCCACCTTGCCGGCGCCGTGGGCGTCGGACCCGATGGTGATGATTTCGCCCCCCATCTCCCGATACCGCCGCAGGATCTCGATGCCCGGCAGGAAGAAGCCAAACTTCCGATAGGAGGAGGTGTTGACCTCCATCCCCTTTCCGGATTCCTTCAGGTGCCGGAACAGCAGGTCGAAATGCTCGGGGGCGTCGGCATAGCGGATTTCCTTATCGGGGAAGGGACAGTTCCGGGCATAGTAGGTGATATGGGTGACACAATCGTAATCCCCATAGGCTTTGGTCAGACGGACCATGGTCTCCAGATACAGCCGCTGGACATCCCCCTTGGTCTTTCCCTCCCAGGCCTCGGGCTTGTGGAAGTTGGGCTGGTTTTCCAAAATATGAAGGGAGGCCAGCACCTGCTGGAACTGATAGCCCTTTACATACGCCCGGGTTCGTTCCAGGTTGGTGTCCATCAGGCCCACCTCCACCCCGAACATGGGGCGGATCCGGCCGGCGTACTCCTGCTCCATCCGATGGAGGTTCTCCTCATAGGCTGGCAGATCCACACAGGGGTCGTACACCACTGCGGATTCCAGGGCATAGGGATAGTCCATATCCACATGCTCTGAAAAGTAGACCCGGCTGAGGCCCAGCTCTATGGCCCGATCCAGGGTCTCCCTGGGCGGGGTCTTATCCACAGAAGGATGCTGGGAATAGCAGGAATGAACGTGGGAATCGTACTTGATGCGCATCTTGGTCACCTCTATCTAAAAGTTATAGCTTACAGAATTGGGGAACCCGCTCCCGAAACAGGGTATAGTGGGAAAATCCCGCCGCCCGGAGCAGTTCCCGGGCCTCTTGGATCCCGCTGCCCAGGGTGGATACATGGTGGGAATCCGAGCCCAGGGTGACGATCTCGCCCCCCAGCTCCCGGTACCGCTTTAGCACCGAAAGCCCCGGCATGAAGAACCCAAATCCCCGGTAGGTGCTGGTGTTGATCTCGATGCCCTTGCCCCGTTCCACAAGGGCGCGGAGGACGGCGTCGGTTTCCTCCGGAGCGTCGTCATGGCGGATTTCCTTATCGGGATAGGGGCAGCCCCGGGAGAAGTAGGTGAGGTGGGCTACCGCGTCAAAGGCATCCATGGCCTCTATGAGGGAGAGAAGGTGCAGCATGTTCTCCCGCTGGGCCTGCGCCTTGGTGTCCCCCTGCCAATTCGCTGAAATCCAGTATTCCTTGCCGCCGGGGTTCCAATGGTTTCCCATAAGGATGAAATCCAGGGTGCGGCCGTTTAGCTTTTCTTCCGCCATGGCGCAGGCGGCGGGCACATAGGGGCCGATCTCCACCCCCATAAGGGCTTGGCACCGGCAGCCCAGCCGGGCTTGGGCAGTGCGGACAGCCGCCTCATAGGCGTCCATGTCCGGCAGCATCCGGTCGGTGACGCCGTCCGGCCCCATGGGATTGAAATGCTCGGTAAAGCAGACGCGGTCCATCCCCGTGGCATCCGCCGCCAGAAGGTATTGGTCCACGGTGGACTTGCCGTCGAAGGAAAAGGCGGTGTGCACATGATAATCCTGAATCATGGACGGCCCTCCAAGGGATGAAAGACCGGTTTGCGGCCATGGAAGGTGGTATAGTGGGAAAAACCCGCTCGCTCCAAAATGGCTGCGGCGTGATCCAGCCCCGCCCCCAGGGCCTGGGCGGTATGGGCATCGGAGCCCACGGTGACGATCTCGCCCCCCAGTTCCCGGTACCGGCGCAAAATATCGTAATCCGGCATGGAGAAGCCCAGGGACCCACAGGTGCTGGTGTTGATCTCGATGCCCCGTCCGGTCTCGATGAGGGTTTGAAAGAGGGCGTCCAGAAGGTCAGGCGCGTCGGTATAGCGGAACTCCTTGTCCCGATAGGGGGACCGGCGGGAATAGTAGGTGATGTGGCCCAGAACATCGAAATCCTCCATGATCCGGGCGTATTCCAGCTGGCGCCGGAGGTGGAGGGTAAAAACATCCCGGTTGGTATAGGAGCCCCAGGGCTCGCTGTAAAAATTGGGGCTGCCATCGCACCAGTGGGCCGACAGAATGATAAAGTCATAGGGATAGGCTTTGGCCCGGCGGCGGGCTTCCTCCACCCGGTCGCTGAGAATCCCCAGTTCGGTGCCCAGCCTCAGATCCAAAAACCCCCGGCACTCCTCCCGGAGGCGGATCATCTCGGCGTAGTAGCCGTCCCCATCATAGGGGCGGTATTGGCGGGTATGGATCTGCAGTTCCTGGTGATCGGTGATACAGATTTCCCGAAGCCCCAGCTCCCGGGCCCGGTCGATATAGGCTCTGACGGGGGATTTCCTGTCAAAGGAATAGGTGCTGTGGATGTGGACATCCCTATGGATGGCGGCCATATTCTCCTCCCAATTTCCCTGCTAATTTCTTATGATACAGCGAAACCACCCAGGGAGCAAGGCCGCCGCGGGTGGCTTCCAGAAACATGCAGTTTTTGCATGGAACAAAGGGCCGGAGAACCCGGGCCTTTTTCTACGCTATCGAAGGCGGGACAGGAAGAGCCCTGCCGCTCCAAAGGCGGGGAGGGCGGTTAGCCACAGGCTTTGGGTGGTAAAAAAGATTTCCACCACAAACTTTGTGCTGGGACCAGTCCAGACGCCGCTCTGGAAAAGGACAAAGGAGATTAACAGCGCTCCAAAGAGGAGAAAGATCAACGCGCCGCCCCATAGGAAAGCCTTCCGGGCGGCAGGGCTCTTGACCTGAAGGGGGCCCAAAAGGTTCAGACCGTTAAGGGCCGCCAGGGCGGCGGTAAAGGAAAAGACGGGCCATACCGTCCAACGGTACCAGAGAAGATAAATTGGCTGAAAATTCTGGGTACACCAGGCCCGCAGCCTGGGATAGAACAGGACATAGGACAGCAGCAGGAGCAGGGCCACAGCCCCAAAGGCCAGGGCGCTCCAGGCATGTTTTTTCCGCGCGCTGTATTTCCTTTGATCCATCTTTACACCTCCCGGTTTACCGTTGTGTATAGTATACCATAAATTGGAAGTTGATGGAATTCTGTTGGGTTGTTTTCATGCATAAAAAGACGGCTGCCGTTCGGCAGCCGTCTTATGGTTCCATAGGATAGCAGGGTTATTTGGCTACGATGTTCACCAGCCGGCCCTTGATGACGATGACCTTCTTTACATCCAGCCCGCCAATGGCGTCCTGGACCCGGGCGTCGGCCAGCACCCGCTCCCGGATGGCGGTTTCGTCGTCGTTCTGGGACACGTCCATGCGGACCTTCACCTTGCCGTTGACCTGAACCGCGATGTTCACCACGTCCTTTACCAAATCGGCAGCCCGGTAGGTGGGCCAGGGGGCGTTGCAGATGGAATACGCGCCGCCCATCCGGCTGTTCATCTCCTCAGCGAAGTGGGGCGCGAAGGGCGCCATCAGCCGGATCAGTACCTCAGCCGCATGGAACAGAAGGGGCACGTTTTCGGTGCTGCACACATCCCGATACCGGTACATGGCGTTGACCAGCTCCATGAGCCGGGCGATGGAGGTGTTGAACATGAACCGGTCCACATCGGCGGTGACGTTCATCACCGTGTTGGCCAGCACGTAGCGGAGCTCCATCTCGTTGGGTCCGTCATAGGCGGTGAAGTCGTCGTTGTAGAACTTGCCGATGAGGCGCTCGGTATTGGAGGCGTCGTCCATCTCGATGATCCGGGAGATCAGCCGCTCCACCCGGTCGATAAACCGGTGAACCGCCTTGATGCCTCCGTCGTTCCAGGCGCCGCCATCCACATAGTTGAAGCCGAACATCAGGTACATCCGGAATACGTCGCTGCCGTAGACGCTGATGTAGTCGTCGGGGGAGATGACGTTGCCCCGGGATTTGCTCATCTTCTCGTTGTCGGGGCCCAGGATGGTGCCCTGATGCACCAGGGACAGGAAGGGCTCGTCGAAGTTCAGATAGCCCATATCCCGCAGGGCCTTGGTGAAGAACCGGGCGTACAACAGGTGCATGCAGGCGTGCTCCGCCCCGCCGATGTATTTGTCCACCGGGAGGATCTGGTTGATCTTCTGAGGATCAAAGGCGGCCTGGTCGTTCTTGTTGTCGGGATAGCGGAGGTAGTACCAGCTGCTGCACACGAAGGTATCCATGGTATCGGGATCCCGCTTGGCGTCGGCCCCGCACACCGGGCATTTGACGTTCATAAAGCCCTCATGTTTGAGTAGGGGCGAGGTGCCATCGGGGGTGAAGTCCACGTCATAGGGCAGCAGCACCGGCAGATCCTCCTCGGGAACCGGTACCACGCCGCAGTGGGGGCAGTGGATCATGGGGATGGGCGCGCCCCAGTACCGCTGCCGGGACACCAGCCAATCCCGCATCCGGTAATTGACCTTCATCTGGCCCTTCTTCTCCCGGGCCAGTTCCCCTACAATGGCCGCCTTGGCGGTCTCGTTATCCATACCATCAAACTGGCCGCTCTCCACCATGGTACCGGGGCCGGTATAGGGGAGATCGTCATCCCGTCGGCCCTTGATCACCCGAATGATGGGCAGGTCGTACTTTTTGGCAAAGGCATAGTCCCGCTCGTCGTGGCCGGGCACCGCCATAACGGCGCCGGTGCCATAGGACACCAGGACGTAATCCGCGATGTAGATGGGCACCTCCTTGCCGTTGATGGGGTTGATGGCATAGGCGCCGGTGAACACACCGGTCTTCTCCCGGGCGGTGGACAAACGGTCGATATCGGAGCTGGCCGCCGCCTGCTCCTGATAGGCGGCCACGGCCTCCCGATACTCCGGCCGGGTGATGCTCTCCACCAGGGGATGCTCCGGCGCCAGCACGCAGTAGGTGTTGCCAAAGAGGGTATCCGGCCGGGTGGTGAACACGGAAAAGCTGCCGCCGCCCACGATGCCGAACTCGATTTGAGCGCCCTCGGACCGGCCGATCCAGTTCCGCTGCATGGCCTTGGTCTTCTCGGGCCAGTCAAGATCGGAAAGGCCATCCAAGAGTTCCTCGGCGTAGTCGGTGATCTTGAAGAACCACTGGGTCAGATTTTTCCGGGTGACGGCGGTGCCGCACCGCTCGCAGGCTCCCTCCTGAACCTGTTCGTTGGCCAATACGGTGTTACAGGAGGGGCACCAGTTGACGGGAGCCTCCTTCCGGTAGGCAAGGCCGTTTTTATAGAGCTGGAGGAACAGCCACTGGGTCCAGCGGTAATAATCCGGGGTACAGGTTTTTAGGGTATGGTCCCAATCAAAGGTGCCGCCGATGGCACGGAGCTGCCTTTCGATGTCCTCCATATTGGCGAAGGTGCTGTCCTGGGGATGGATCCCCGTTTTGATGGCGTAGTTCTCGGCGGGCAGGCCGAAGGCGTCAAAGCCCATGGGATGGAATACATTGTACCCCTGCATCCGCTTAAACCGGGCATAGGTATCGCTGGGGCCGTAGTTATACCAATGGCCCACATGCAGCTTGGCCGCGGAAGGGTAGGAGAACATCTCCAGCACGTAGAGTTTTTTCTCCAGATGGGAATCGTCGAAGGAAAACAGTTTGTCTTCCTCCCATTTCTTTTGCCACTTCTTCTCCACTTCACGGAAATCCATGGGGGTTCAACTCCTCTATTTAAGACATGCGCCATGTCCGTTTCCTATTTTTCGCTATTATAACATAGGTATCAAGGGGGATTCAATGAAACAAGAGCCTTTTGGGCGCCTCTTTATACGAGATTTATTTGACATGCTCTTGCTCCCCTTATTATAATATCAGTTACGTCATTGATTACTTGGGGGTGTGGAGTTTGCCCGTAAAGGTTGCCAAATTCGGCGGCAGTTCCCTTGCTACCGCGCCGCAGTTTGAAAAGGTAGCGTCCATTGTAAAAAGCGATCCCGAAATCCACTACGTGGTGCCGTCGGCGCCCGGCAAAGCGCCGGAGTTTCCCGACAAGATCACCGATATGCTCTATACCTGCGCGTATTCCTACAATACCCATGCTTGTGAGGAGGTCTTTGCGCAGATCGAAAAGCGATATCTTTCCATCATACGGGATCTTCAGCTGGATCTGGATCTGAACCCCTATCTGCATACCGTGCTGCGGAACATCAAAGCCGGGTACGGCGACCACTACGCCGCCAGCCGGGGAGAATACCTCAACGGCGTGATCTTGGCCAAGTACCTGGGCTTTGATTTCATTGATCCCGCCGACTGCATCGCCTTTGACGAGAACGGCCAGCTGGACGAGGCCCTAACCCACGCCCAGACCAAGGCCCTCTTGGCGGGCAGCGACTACGCGGTGATCCCCGGGTTTTACGGCAGCGACAGCCGGGGCGCCGTCCGCACCTTCAGCCGGGGAGGCAGCGACATCACCGGGGCTATCGTAGCCCGGGCGGCGGGGGCGTCCGTCTACGAAAACTGGACCGATGTTTCCGGCTTCCTTATGACCGACCCCCGGATCGTGGACCATCCCAAGACCATCAAATGCATCTCCTACAGCGAGCTGCGGGAGCTGTCCTACATGGGGGCCTCGGTGCTCCATGACGAGGCCATCTTCCCGGTGCGGGTGGCGGGCATCCCCATCAACATCCGCAACACCAATGATCCCAGCCATCCCGGCACCATGATCCTGCCCTCCCTGCCCGAGGAGGCATACGACGGGCCCGTCACCGGCATTGCCGGCAAAAAGGGCTTTACCAGTATCCAGATGGAGCGCAGCAAGATGAACAACGAGGTGGGCTTTGCCCGCAAGGTGCTCCAGGTGCTGGAGGACGAAAACGTCTCCCTAGAGCATATGCCCACCGGCATCGACACCCTTTCGGTAGTGGTAGCAAACAGCCAGATCGAGGGAAAGCTGGACCGGGTGCTGAAGAAGCTTCAGCTTGCCTGCAACCCCGACAGCATTGAGGTCTTCTCCGATATGGCCCTCATCGCCACCGTGGGCCACGGCATGATCCGCCGGGTGGGCATTTCCGCCAAGCTGTTCTCCGCCCTGGCCGACGCCGGCGTCAACGTCCGGCTGATCGATCAAGGCAGCAGCGAATTGAACATCATCGTAGGCGTACAAAACGACGACTTCGAGGTGGCCATGCGGGCCATCTACGCCAGTCTTACCAAAGAAGGGTAGGCGCATTCTTTATGCTCTGGAATTCCATCTCCGCCGTGCTCACGGCTTTTGTCTTTCTTGCCATTGGGTTTCTCATCACCAGGGCGGGGTGGATCACCAAGGACAACAAAAACCTTCTCACCATGCTGGTGATGTACATCGCCGTGCCCTGCACCATCTTCAAAAACGTGCTGGACACCGTGAGCCCCGACAACATCAGCTCCATCTGGGGGTATATCCTGGTACCCGCCCTATCCATTTTAACGGTGTTCTTTCTTTCCGGCATTCTGGCCCGGCATGTCCTTAAGGTGCAAAAGGGCCGGCTTGGAGCCTTTTCCTGTATGTGTTCCTGCTCCAACACCATCTTTGTGGGGCTGCCCATCGTGTTATCCGCCATTGGGGACGTGAGCGTGCCCTATGTGATGTACTATCTCATGGCCCAGAACGTGATCTTCTGGTCCCTGGGACTCATCGGCATCCAGCGGGACGGCCAGGGGGATATTCATTTTTCCTTTGGCGATATGGTTAAAAAGGTGTTGAGCATCAACATTGTGGTGATCTTCATCAGCCTTTTGCTGGTGGCCCTGCGGGTGACCGTGCCGGTGTTCTTCATGGACATCGCCGGGAAGCTGGGGAACACCTGCACCCCCCTTTCCCTGATCTTCTGCGGCGCCACCATGTATGAGGTGTTCCAGAACCACGGCCTGCGCGGCCTGGCCATTCCCCGGGATACGCTGTACGTCTTCATCAGCCGGTTTGTGATCTGTCCCCTTTTGATGTTCGGCATCTGCACCCTGTTCGGCATCGGCGGCATTGCCCGGACGGTGTTCGTCATCATCTCGGCTATGCCAACCCAGTCCCAGACGGTGATCATGTCCAGCCGCTATGGGGCCGACGTGGACTTTGCCTCCATCACCTTCTTTTGGACCACCCTGGCCTGTTTTGTGGTGATCCCCATCCTCCTGACCATCGTAGCAGGCTGAGCCTGCACCCTCGCCGCAACACTGGCATAGCGATCGCAAACCTGTAGTAGCCAACGGTAAGGGGCTGGTTAGAGCCACACCCGTAGCCGCGAATCGGTTGCAACACGGAGCCAGGCACCGCCCGGGCAGGCTGAGGCGGTTGGCAGGTTTCAAGGCCATCGGTAAAACGGCGGTGGCTGAGGTGGATGGGCAACAAGCCCCGGTGTAAGGCGCGTCCGCACAAACCCGTAGCGTTGTCGCGGTAAAATGCCGCCATCGGTAGGATGGCGGTCTTTTTATACCCGGCATCAGCCGTTGGATTTGGATGAGAGGAGGAACGACAATGGAAGTGGAGCTGCGAGAGCTGAAACGGAAGGATTACGCCAAAGCCATCCAATATGCCATAACCGGCATGCACTTTCACTGGTATCTGGACAGCCGGTTTCTGCTGAACCTATATGGCAGGTATTTCTGGTATCTGGAGCTGGGCCGCGCCACCCAGGTCATCGCGGCGTATGTGGGCGACCG
The DNA here is from genome assembly GCF_044357945.1 of Christensenella sp. MSJ-20. Lineage (NCBI taxonomy): Bacteria > Bacillati > Bacillota > Clostridia > Christensenellales > Christensenellaceae > Christensenella > Christensenella sp. MSJ-20. The sequence goes on along the minus strand of NZ_CP076563.1, from coordinate 1,491,298 downwards.
GCTCGCGGGCGTGCTGTTGGCCGAGATGAAGGGGGAACCCAAGCAAACCCGCTCTTTTTGGAGACGGTTATACGTCAGAGGGTTTGAATTCCTGCAAAATGCCTTCTATAAGGACGAAGTTGGCGTATACGACGAAGCAAACCGAGACATGCTAGCCCAGTACTTGAAGCACAATACCCCTCAGGGAGAGATCCTGTTTCTGGCCGCCGATCCCGAAAGCAAAACCAAGGGAATCGGCAGCAGGCTGCTCCAGGAATTGGAGCGCAGGGAGCGCGGCAAAACAATCTATCTGTATACGGACGACGCCTGTACCTATCAGTTCTATGAGCATAGAGGCTTTGCCCGCGCCTGCGAAAGGGACGTGGTACTGGATCTGGGAGCGAAGCGGGTGCCTCTGAAATGCCTGCTGTACAGCAAGGTGCTGGGCGAGTCCCCCGCCGCCCGCTGAAAAAAAAAGGGGGGGCGCCCTAGCCCGGCCGGGGAGCGGAAACGCTATCCCTGGGGGAGCAGCAAAACGGCTACCTCTCCCTTTGCCCTTGAGGGCTGGCATGGTTTGGAAAGAAGGGGTATACTGTTGTGTGAGGTGAATCCATGGATCTTTTCTCTCAAAACGCCGAAAAACGGGCTCCCCTAGCCGACCGGATGCGCCCCCACAGGCTGGAGGAATTCATCGGTCAGAAGCATGTGGTGGGCCCGGGAACCGTCCTATACAACGCCATCCGGAACGACGCCCTGGTGAGCTGTATCTTCTACGGCCCGCCGGGCTGTGGCAAGACCACCCTGGCCAGCATCATCGCCGAGACCACAAAAAGCCGGTTTGTGCGGATCAACGCCGTCTCCACCGGGGTCAAGGAGATGCGGGCCATCATCGACCAGGCCGACAGCGACCTGCGGCTATACGGGGTGGCCACCATCGTGCTGTTGGACGAATGCCACCGGTGGACCCGGGCCCAGAGCGATACCATTCTGCCCGCCATCGAAAAGGGCGTCATCAAGTTCATCGGCTCCACCACCGAGAATCCCATGATCTCCATGACCCCCGCTATCGTCAGCCGGTGCCGGGTGTTTCAGTTCCTCCCCCTCTCCCCCGAGGACGTGCAAACCGCCATCCTCCGGGCCATGGAGGATCCGGAAAAGGGCTATGGCAAGCTCAACATCCAACTGGAGGACGGGGTCCTGGATTACTGGTCCGTCACCGCCAACGGGGATGTGCGCACCGCGCTGAACGCCCTGGAGCTGGCGGTAGGCGCCACCGTGGCCGATCCCGACGGCAAGCTCTTTATCACCCGGTCCATCGGGGAGCAGAGCATGCAGCAGCGGATGATCAACGGCGGGGACGACCACTATTACAATGTATTGTCGGCCTTTTGCAAAAGCCTCCGGGGCGGGGACGCCGACGCCGCCATCGCCTGGTTTGCCCGGCTCATCTATATGGGGGCCGACGCCCGGGTCATCGCCCGGCGGCTCATCGCCCACGCCAGCGAGGACATCGGTTTGGCCAACCCCAGCGCCATGCTTCAGGCGGTCGCCGCCGCCCAGGCCGTGGAGCTCATCGGTATGCCGGAGGCGGGGCTCTCCCTCACCCAGGCCATCATCTTTTTGTGCGAATCCCCCAAGAGCAACTCGGTGGTCATGGCGAAGGACGAGGCCTTTGCCGACGTAAAACGGTTCCCCGACGAGCCGGTGCCCATGCATCTGCGGGACACCAGCTATTTTGGCGCCGATAAGCTGGGCAGTGGAAAAGGGTATCTATATCCTCACAATTTTGAGGGACACTATGTGGAACAGCAGTATATGCCCGACTCCCTTTTGGGCCGCACCTACTACCATCCCAGCGAAATGGGACAGGAGGCGGCGATCCGCCGGAATCATGAGATTCGGCGGCGGAACCGGGAGGAAAAGGGGCGAAAGGAGTGACCTATTTGCTCAGTAAATCTTTGATTGAATCGGTCCTGACGGCCGCTCTCGCGGGGGGCGGCGATCTATCCGAACTCTTCTTTGAGGACACACGGCGCAACAGCCTGGAATATCGGGACAGCAAGGTGCAGACCGTGCTGTCCGGCCGGGACTACGGCGCCGGCATCCGGGTGCTGAACGGCCTCAACTATGTGTATGCCTATACCGCCGACGTCTCCGAGGCGGGGCTCATGGCCGCCGCCCGGGCAGCCGCCACCGCGGTGGGGCAGCAGCGCAAAATGAGGGAGGTTCGAAACCTCACCTTGGCCCCCCGCCGGGATCTGCAGCCCGCCCTGATCCTGCCCGGCGCCAGCCATGCCCAGGAGCGGGTCTCCCTGGCTCGAGCCGCCCATGACGCGGCCAGGGCCTATTCCCCCGAGATCGTCCAGGCCACCGCCAGCCTGGCGGACGTCTGCCAGGACGTGATCATCGCCAACAGCGACGGGGTCTACGTGGAGGACAGCCGCCATCGGGCTCGGTTCATGATCAACGCGGCCGCGGCCAAGGGGGACGAGATGCAGACCGGCTACCAGGCTCCCGGCCGGGGAGCCGGGTTTGAGTTCTTCCGGTCCCTGGATGTAGATGCCCTGGCCAAATCGGCGGCGGAGACCGCCGTCACCATGCTCCACGCTCCCTTTGCCCCGGCCGGCACCATGCCGGTGGTTGTGGGCAACGGCTTTGGCGGCGTCATTTTCCATGAGGCCTGCGGCCATTCCCTGGAATCCATCCGCACCGGTAAAAACCAGAGTGAGTTTTCGGGCAAGATGGGCCAGAAAGTGGCCAACAGCAAGGTGACCGCCATCGACGACGGCAGCCTCATGGGCTACTGGGGCAGCTGCGGCTACGACGACGAGGGCACCCCCACCCAGCGAAACATCCTTATCGACAAGGGGATTTTAACCGGCAATCTGGTGGACACCCTGGGCAGCCGCCGCATGGGGCTTGCTAAGACGGGCAGCGGGCGGCGGCAGAGCTATCGCTTTGCCCCGGTTTCCCGCATGAACAACACCTTCATCGCTCCCGGCAACGACACCGGGCTCATTGAAACCATCGGCTATGGCCTATACGCCAAGCAGATGGGAGGCGGCAGCGTGGATACCCTCACCGGGGAATTCAACTTCGCGGTCTTGGAGGGGTATCTCATTAAAAACGGGAAGATCGATTCCCCCGTACGGGGCGCTACCCTCATCGGCAAGGGTTCCGAGATCATTCAGCGCATCGATATGGTGTCCGGCGATCTGGCCCACAGCGAGGGCATGTGCGGCGCCGAGTCCGGCAGTATCCCCACCTGTGTGGGCCAGCCCATGATCCGGGTCAGCTCCATCCTGGTGGGCGGAAGGGAGGCCTAGTGGTATCATGAAGGAGTTGTTAAACGGTCTATTGCAACGGGCGACGGCCCTGGGCGCCCAGGACGCCGACGCCATCGTAACCCGGCGCCAGAGCCTGGACGCCAACGTATACAAGGGCGAGGTGGACGAATACAACCATGCCCAAACCCAGGGGGTTGGCCTGCGGGTGTTCCTGGGCGGCCGGGTGGGCTATGCTTACAGCGAGAGTCTCGCTCCCCAGGATATGGAGGAGCTGGCCGCCGCGGCGGTGGCCAACGCGGAGGTAAGCGATCCCGATCCCGACGCGGGGCTGTTCCCCGGCCCCTATGGCCCCAGCGGCTCCGGGGAGTACGACGCAGCCCTCCACGAGGCCCAGGTTCTGGACACCGTAAAGGCCCTGTACGCTTCCCTGTCTCAACATGAGCTGGTAGAAGATGTGATGCGGTGCGCCGCCGGCGTGGGCACTGCGGCCTTCTACTACGCCAACACCCGGGGCGCCTACCTTCATCAGGGGTATCAAACCTGCGAGGTGGTGGCGGCTCCCATCGTACAAAAGGGGGACTACCGGGAAACCGGCATGGACTTCTACGCTGGAAAGGTCATTGAAGGCGCGGACCTCAACGCGCTGACCCGGCAATCGGTGGACCGGGGAATGCGGTATGATGGGGCGGTGCCTACCCAGTCCCGGGCCTGCCCCGTGGTGATCCACGCCGAGGCCTTTACCGATTTGATCGCCACCTTTTCCTCCATCTTCTCGGCTCAGAAGGCCCAGGATGGCCTTTCCCTGCTTCGGGGAAAGGAGGGTGTCCCGGTGGCGGCGGACTGCGTTACCCTTACCGACAGCCCCGAAAGCCCCCTCTATGGCTACACCTCTCTCTTTGACGGGGAAGGGGTTCCCAAGGTGGAGCGAAACCTCATCGACAGGGGCGTGCTTACCACCCTGCTCTATGACGTTAAGACCGCCAGAAAGGCGGGGAAGGCCCCTACCGGCAATGGCGCCCGGGGGTATTCCAGCACGGTGATGATCTCCCCCAACAACCTGGTGCTCCAGCCCGGTACGGACAGTCTTTCCGATCTGGCCAGGAAGGCGGGGAACGGCGTCCTGCTCTACGAGATCAGCGGCCTCCACGCCGGGGCCAACCCCACCAGCGGGGATTTCAGCCTCTTATGCAAGGGGCGGGAGATCGTAAACGGGGAGCTCGCCACTCCCTTTACCCAGGCGGTGGTCTCCGGCAATTTCTATCAGCTGCTAAAGGACATCCAGGCGGTGGGCAGCGACAGCTTTACAAGCCCTTCCCCCGCTGCTTCCATCACCACGCCCTCGGTGCTAGTCAAGTCCCTCTCCATGGCCGGGCAGGCTTAGCCTGCACTCTTGCCGCGGGCGAAGGTTAGCAGTTAGAAAGCTATGGTATCCAACGGTAAGACGCTGGATAGAAGTACAACCTGCAACTGCGGAGCAGTTGCAACGTGGGTCTGAGCACTGCCCGGGCGGCGCCTAGTAGGCGCTGCCATATCGCAGGAAAGGCCGCGCTGTTAGAAACCTATGGTGTCCAACGGTAAAATGTTGGTTAGAAGTACGCATATCGCAGGCGAGGGTTTTCAGTTGAAAACTGTTAAGGCCACGGCAAAGCGTTGGCTGAAGAACATATCCGCAACCGCATAGCGGTTGCAACATGGGTGCAGGCTCAGCCTGCTGCTTGCAAAAGTGGGATTGTCCCAGTATAATGTTGGGTACAGTAAAACCCGTGATGGGGACGGCCATCCAAGGCCCAAGCCATCAGCGAGCCCGGGATGGTGGGAGCCGGGCGGCTTGTTGGATGGGAATCACCCCGGAGGGCGGCACAAGGGCGTTTGCCCAAAGGCCGACGGCAGCCCGCCGTTACCGGGCGCGAGTGGGCGCGTTTCGCGTCAATTCGGGTGGTACCGCGGAAGCACAGCCCTTTCGTCCCGTTGCGGATGAAAGGGCTGTTTTTTTACATCTACCATCAGGAACCGGCCATGAGCCGAAGGAGGATTCCATGTTATACGAAAAGGTATCTACGGACTTGCAGTTTGCCCAGCGAGAGGAAAAGGTGCTGGAGTTCTGGCGCAAGAACCGCATCTTTGAAAAGACCCTAACCGCCCATGCGGGAGCCCCGTCCTTCTCCTTCTACGACGGTCCTCCCACCGCCAACGGCAAACCCCATGTGGGGCACTTGGAGACCCGCAGCTTCAAAGATCTATTCCCCCGGTACAAATACATGCAGGGCTACGACGTCCTCCGCAAGGCGGGCTGGGATACCCATGGCCTGCCGGTGGAGCTGGAGGTGGAAAAACTCCTGGGCCTGGACGGCAAGGAGCAGATCGAGGAATACGGGGTGGAGCCCTTTATCCAGAAATGCAAGGAGAGCGTCTGGAAGTACAAAAAAGAGTGGGAGGACATGAGCGAGCGGATCGCCTTCTGGGCCGATATGGAGGACCCCTATGTCACCTACGACAACAACTACATCGAGAGCGAATGGTGGTCCCTAAAACAGCTCAGCGAAAAGGGATTGCTCTACAAGGGATACAAGGTGGTGCCCTATTGTCCCCGGTGCGGCACTGCGCTCAGCTCCCACGAGGTGGCCCAGGGATATAAGGACGTGAAGGAAAAATCCGCCATTGTACGGTTCCAGGTGGCGGGCAAGGAGAACCTCTATCTATTGGCCTGGACCACCACCCCCTGGACCCTGCCCAGCAACCTGGGCCTGTGCGTCAACGCCAAGGAGGAATACGCTACCGTGGCCGCGGACGGCGTGGAGTACATCCTGGCCAAGGCCCTGGTGGAAACCCACTTTGGGGAGGACGCGGACATCCGCTCCACCTGTCTGGGCGCCGACCTGGTGGGGATGGAATACGTTCCCCTGTTCCCTCTGCCCCAGAACGTTATCCTGGACAAAAAGGCTTTCTTTGTGGTGGCTGACCCCTATGTCACCTTGACCGAGGGCACCGGCATCGTTCACATCGCCCCGGCCTTTGGCGAAGACGACAACCGGGTTTGCCGGCAAAACGGCCTGCCCTTTGTCAACCTGGTGGACAGCCACGGGCAATTCGTACCCGGCACCCCCTGGGCCGGCACCTTTGTAAAGGACGCCGATCCTCTGATCCTCCAAGCTCTGGAGGAGCGGGGGCTCCTCTTCCGCGCCCTGGACTTTGAGCACAGCTATCCCTTCTGCTGGCGCTGCGACACCCCCCTTCTGTACTACGCCCGGAGCAGCTGGTTCATTGAGATGACCAAGCTCCATGACCAGCTGATGCAGAACAACCGTTCCGTCAACTGGATGCCCGACAACGTCAAGGAGGGCCGCATGGGCAACTTCCTGGACAACGTCATCGACTGGGGCCTTAGCCGGGAACGGTACTGGGGCACCCCCCTGCCCATCTGGGAGTGCGGATGTGGGCACCGGGAGGTCATCGGCAGCATCGCGGAGCTGCGGGAGAAGGGCATCGACGTGCCGGAGGATATCGAGCTTCACAAGCCCTACATCGATGCCGTTCACCTCACCTGCCCCGTCTGTGGCAAGGAGATGACCCGGGTCCCCGAGGTCATCGACTGCTGGTATGATTCCGGCTCCATGCCCTTTGCTCAGTGGCACTATCCCTTTGAAAACAAGGAAACCTTTGAAAAGAACTTCCCCGCCAACTTCATCAGCGAGGCCGTGGATCAAACCCGGGGATGGTTCTATACCCTCCTTGCCATCAGCACCGCCCTGTTCGATCAATCCAGCTTTGAAAACTGCTTGGTCATGGGCCATGTCCAGGACAAGGACGGCCAGAAGATGAGCAAACACAAGGGCAATGTGGTGGATCCCTGGTCGGTGCTGCACAAGCAGGGGGCGGACGCTGTCCGGTGGTTCTTCTATGTGAACGCCGCTCCCTGGCTGCCCAAGCGGTTCTATGACGAGGCCATCAGCGAGGCTCAGCGGAAGTTCATGGGCACCCTTTGGAACACCTACGCCTTCTATGTGCTGTACGCCAACATCGACGGCTACAATCCCTATGATGAAACCCTGCCCGCACCGGAATACACCGTTATGGACCGATGGGTACAGAGCCGGCTTCACAGCCTCATCGCCACCGTCACCGAGCATATGGACGCGTATCGGGTTACCGAGGCGGCCCGGGCCATCGGCTCCTTTGTGGAGGAACTCTCCAACTGGTATGTGCGCCGGTGCCGGGACCGGTACTGGGGCAGCGGCATGACCCCCGATAAATCCGCCGCCTACCGAACCCTCTACACGGTGCTATCCACCATGGCGAAGCTCACCGCTCCCTTTGTGCCTTTTATGGCTGAGAGCATCTATCAGAACATCGTCCGGCGGGTGGAGCCCGGCGCTCCCGAGAGCGTTCATATGTGCAGCTATCCCGTGGCTGACCCCGCCCTGATCGACCAAGCCCTCATGGAGGAGATGGACTTCGTTCTAAAGGTGGTTACCGTGGGCCGCAGCGCCCGGAACAGCAGCGGTATCAAAAACCGCCAGCCCCTTTCCAGCATGCTGGTCAGCGGAAGCAGAGTGCCCTCCCCTCTGTTCCGGGAGATCATCCTAGAGGAGCTCAACGTCAAGGAGCTTCAGAGCGTGGACGACGCCAGCTCCTACATCGCCTACCAGGTGAAGCCCCAGATGCGGACCCTAGGGCCTAAATACGGCAAGCTTTTGCCTAAGATCGGCGCCCATCTCCGGGAGGCCGACGGCGCCGCCATCGTATCCGCCATGGATCGGGACGGCCGATACGCCTTTACGGTGGACGGTGCGGAGGTGGTCCTGGGCCCCGACGACATCCTGGTCTCCACCACTCAGCGGGAGGGCTTCTCCGCCATGAGCGAAGGGGGCGTCACCGTGGTGCTGGATACCGCCCTCACCCCCGGGTTGATCCAGGAGGGGTACGTCCGGGAGCTGGTCAGCAAGATCCAGACCATGCGCCGGGACGCGGATTTTGACGTGACCGACCATATCCGGCTTTCCGTTCAGGGGGATGCGGAGCTCATGGCTGCCCTGGATGCCGGACGGGAGGGCCTCATGGCCGACGTGCTGGCCGATGAGCTGGCGGACGGCCTTACGGGGGTATCCAAGGAATGGGATATCAACGGCAAGAGCGCTGTCATCACCATCGCGCGGGTATAGCCCATGTGGATGTGTGAGGACTTTCGGGATTTCTCCCTTTTGGACAGCGGCGACGGCATGAAGCTGGAGCGGTGGGGAAACTACCTGCTGGCCCGGCCCGAGCCCCAGGCGGTGTGGCCCAAGCAAAACCCCGGCCGGTGGCGGGAAGCCCATGGGGTCTACCATCGCAGCGACAAAGGGGGCGGCAGCTGGGAGTTTACAAAGCCCCTCCCCGATGGCTGGAACATCCGGTACCGGAACCTGACCTTTTTGGTGCGGCCCACCGGCTTTAAGCATACCGGCCTGTTTCCGGAGCAGGCCGTCAACTGGGACTACATGGCCTCCTGTATCCAGGCGCGGAAGGAAGCCGCTCCCAGGGAGGAACTTCGGGTTTTAAATCTGTTTGCTTACACCGGCGGAGCTACCATGGCTTGCGCCAGGGCCGGAGCGGCGGTGGCTCATGTGGACTCCGCCCGGGGCATGGTAGCCTGGGCCAAGGACAACGCCAGGCTCTGCGGCCTCAAAGACGCCCCCATCCGGTATCTGGTGGATGACTGTCTGAAATTTGTACGCCGGGAACAGCGCCGGGGACGGACCTATCATGGCATCGTCATGGATCCTCCCTCCTATGGCCGGGGGCCCGACGGGGAGATGTTCCGGTTTGAGACCCATGTCTATCCCCTCATCGAGGAATGCGCCAAGCTGCTGGACGGGGAACCCCTGTTTTTCCTTCTCAACAGCTACACCAGCGGCTTTGCCCCGGCGGTGGCCCAAAACGCCCTTACCGCCGCTTTGCCAGGCGGCGTGGTGGAGGCGGACAACATTGGACTTCTAAGCGAGGCGGGGCTCAATCTGCCCTGCGGTGCTACGGCAAGGTGGCGGCCATGAGGGGGAATTACGGTGTGGAGATCCTCTACGAGGACAACCATCTGCTGGTGGCGGTAAAGCCGCCCAACATGCCCACCCAGGCGGACTCCTCCGGGGATATGGATATCCTTACCTATCTCAAGGGGTATGTAAAGGAAGCCTATGGCAAGCCCGGGGCGGTGTACCTGGGCCTGGTGCACCGGCTGGACCGGCCTGCCGCCGGGGTTATGGTCTTTGCCCGAACCAGCAAGGCGGCGGAACGGCTCAGCCGCCAGATCCAGAACGGTGCGTTTCAAAAGACCTACCGGGCGGTGGTGGAGGGGGTGCCGGACGACGCCGGCACCTTTACCGACTATCTTGTCAAGGGGGAAGGAAACCTCTCCCGGGTAGCGCGTGCCGACACCCCCGGCGCCAAGAGGGCGGTACTCCACTACCGAATGCTGGATCATGGGAACAACCGGTCCTTGGTGGAGATCGATCTCGTCACCGGGAGGCCCCATCAGATCCGGGTGCAGTTTGCTTCCCGGGGCATGCCCCTTGTGGGGGACGCCCGGTATGGCAGCGGGGGGCGGCAGCTGGCTCTCTATGCCACGGGGATTTCCCTGATCCACCCCACCAAACAGGAGCGGATGGACTTTGTAAGCGACGGCTGCGAGAACCGGTTTAACCGGCTTTTGCGGGGATAACAAACGGCGGTCGGGTTTCGCCCTCTAGGGGCTTTCCACGCCTTGCTATCGTATTTTTGATATGCTATACTCAGATGCGAAATGAAACCATATTTCGATTCTGTCATTTAGATTAGGAGCGATGCGTCATGAAGAGAATTCGTACCATTGAAACCCGCGACCTGGGCAAGAGCGTTCAGAACGGCGGCTGCGGCGAGTGCCAGACCTCCTGCCAGTCGGCCTGCAAAACCTCCTGCGGCGTTGTAAACCAGCAGTGCGAAAACAGCGAACAGGAATAAGTGCTTTGCTTTGAAAAATGCCGCCTGCATGGACGGCATTTTTTCTTATTTCTTACGGAAAAGGAATCTTATTATGGTACATCAGTATAAGCTGAACGGATATTGCATCGTGCTGGACACCTCCAGCGGCTCGGTCCACGCGGTGGACCCGGTAGCCTACGACATCATTGCCCTCTACAAGACGAAACCGGAGGAGGCGCTGATAGAGGAGATCCTGGCTCTGTATGGCCCCAAGGAAGGGATTACCCGCAAGGATGTTATGGATTGCTTGACGGACATCCGGGAGCTGGAAGCGGCGGGCAAGCTGTTTTCCCCCGATCCCTACCAAGACATGGCCGTGGATATGAAAAATCACAATGGAACGCTGAAGGCCCTCTGCCTCCATGTGGCCCATACCTGCAACCTCAACTGCTCCTACTGCTTTGCCAGCCAGGGAAATTATCATGGGGACCGGGCCTTGATGAGCCTGGAGACCGGCAAACGGGCTCTGGATTTTTTGATGGAGCAATCCAAGGGCCGCAGAAATCTGGAGGTGGATTTCTTTGGCGGCGAACCGCTGATGAACTTTGAGGTGGTAAAGGAGCTGGTGCGCTATGCCCGCCAGCAGGAAACCCCTCGCCACAAGAGGTTCCGCTTTACCCTCACCACCAACGGTATGCTGCTGGACGATGATGTGATGGAGTTCTGCAACCGGGAGATGAGCAACGTGGTGCTGAGCCTGGACGGCCGGCGGGAAGTGCATGATCACCTGCGGAAGGACTACGCGGGCCAGGGCAGCTATGACCGCATCGTACCCAAATTTCAGGAGTTTGTGCGGCGGCGGGGCGGCAAAAACTACTACATCCGGGGAACCTTTACCCACAACAACGTGGACTTTACCGAGGATATCCTGCATATGGCGGATCTGGGCTTCCGAGAGCTGAGCATGGAGCCGGTGGTCTGCGCTCCGGAGGATCCCTACGCCCTGACAGAGGAGGATCTGCCTCTGTTGTTTGAACAGTACGAGCTTTTGGCCAAGGAGATGCTCCGGCGGGAAGAGGCTGGAAACGGCTTTACATTCTATCATTATATGCTGGATCTGGCCCACGGGCCCTGCATCTATAAGCGGATTGCCGGATGCGGCTCCGGAACGGAGTATATGGCGGTAACCCCCTGGGGGGATCTTTACCCCTGCCACCAGTTTGTGGGGGATGAACGCTACCGCCTGGGCAGCATCTATGAAGGCGTTTGTAACGAGGAGATCCAGGAGCAGTTCCGGCGGTGCAACGCCTATGCCCGTCCGGAGTGCCGGGACTGCTGGGCCCAGCTATACTGCTCGGGGGGGTGCGCCGCCAACGCCTACCACGCCACCGGCAGCGTTGCCGGGATCTATGAATACGGCTGTGAACTGTTTAAAAAGCGGATGGAGTGCGCCATCATGATGCAGGTGGCCCGGAGCGGGGACCCCCTATGACCACCCCTATCTGCGATTTTGTAAAGGCGTATGTGGGTACCGACACCGCGCGCTTTCATATGCCGGGCCATAAGGGACAGGCGTTTTTGGGCTGCGAGCCCTATGACATCACGGAGATCCGGGGGGCCGATGAGCTGTACGCCCCTCGGGGGATCATCCGGGAAAGCGAGGAAAACGCGGCCCGGCTGTTTGGCGCCGGGCGAACGCTCTACTCAGCGGAGGGCGCTACCCTCTGCATCAAGGCCATGCTGTTTGCCGTTCTCCAGCAAAGCCGGCCCCACGGGGCGCGTCCCCTTATCCTGGCGGGACGCAATGCCCACAAGGCCTTTCTCTACGCCGCCGCCCTTTTGGACTTTGACGTTCAATGGCTCTATGGACAAGCTCCCGGCGGCCTCTGCCGGTGTACCATCACGCCGTCACAGCTGGGCCAGGCCCTGCAACGGGCAGAGCAACGTCCGGCCGCCGTTTATATTACGTCCCCGGACTATCTGGGGGGAACGTCAGACATTGGGGGACTGGCGGCGGTATGCCATGAATCCGGAATCCCCCTGCTGGTGGACAACGCCCATGGGGCCTATCTGCGCTTTCTAGAGCAGGACCGGCATCCCCTTGCCCTGGGGGCCGACCTCTGCTGTGATTCCGCCCACAAGACTCTGCCCGTTTTGACGGGAGGAGCCTATCTGCATCTGGCCAAAGGACAATCCGCGCATCTAGAGGAGGCCGCCCAGGAGGGGATGTCCCTGTTTGGCTCCACCAGCCCCTCCTACCTGATCCTCCAATCCCTGGATCTCTGCAACCGCCTCCTTGCTTCCACCTATCCAGCCGCTCTTAGAAAATGCGTTTCGCGGGTGGCCGAGATAAAGGCCGTCCTTTCCCTCCGGGGACTAAGGGACAGCGCGGAGGAGCCCTTAAAACTCGCCCTATCCGCTCAATCCCTTGCCATGACCGGCATGGAAGCGGCGGCATTTCTTCGGGAAAATGGGATGGAATGCGAGTACGCTGACCGGGATCACATGGTATTGATGTTTACGCCACAAAACCAGGAGAGGGATTACCAACGGCTGCTACTGGCCATGGAGTCCCTTCCGGCGGACCGCAAAGCCCCCGATCTCCCGCCGCCTATGGCCTGTGGCCTTCCAGCCATGGGCATCCGGCAGGCGCTGCTTGCTCCCCAGGAGCGGATCCCCGCCCGGGAAGCGGTGGGCAGAATTTGCGCCGCTCCTACGGTATCCTGTCCCCCTGCCGTGCCCGTAGCGGTCAGCGGGGAGCGGATCACAGAGGAGGTCCGGGATCTGCTGCTCTATTACGGCGTGGAGGAGGTCAGCGTGACGGTGGAATCCTGACGCGGGCAAAGGAATACCCTGGAGCCGAAAATAAAACCACAGGACGGGAGACCCCTCGATCCTGTGGTTTTTTGCTAACTTACTGCCGCTATCTGTTTAACTCAATTTTCCCCACAGCATTACAGTTTCATTTTCGATAACGATACCGTCATCAGGAAACGTATCATCCAGAAGCGCTTGCAATGAATGAATATATCCTTTGTAATAATCAGTATCTTTTTCGGGGGCATATGAAGACGATAAACTACGGGCAATGAATTTCTGCTTTGTATAATGCAATGGATAATAAAATCTTTCCAGACAGAAATCCCCTTTGAAAAAAGCATCTGCTTTCCTAAGCACCTTGTCAACGCCGTGCGTTAGGGATACGTAGCTGGGGCAATATTGTTTGCAAATCTGGTGCTGCTTTTCTGTAAAAGAATCATAGATACGCGCGTTAGCAACGATACAGACGATACCATTATGCTTTAATATCCTTTTACATTCTTTATAAAAAGAATGGATATCAAACCAATGAAATGCTGATGCAGCCGTAACCAGTGAAATGCTATTTGCTGGCAAATTTGTCTGCTCCGCAGTGGATGAAATCGAGTGAAACGATGCATTCCCTCCATAGGCTTTTTCTGCTTCTAGACGCATTGCATCATTTGGCTCAACACAAAAAACCTCATAGCCTCGCAACAGAAATTCTTTTGAAAAAATACCTATTCCAGACCCGATGTCAGCGATTGAATCGCCTTCCTTTAGCATTGTCGATACGATTCTATCAATCGCCTTTGGGGCATAAGACGGTCTGCTAACAGCATATTCCCTTACCTTAGTTGTAAATATATTTTCATTTGCCATTTCCAAATTACCCTGCTAAACTAGGCCGCTTAGCGCCAAAATGACGGCCGCAGCCGTCAGGACGGCATTGAAGGCGACCTCTCCTATGAGTTCCTTTCGCTCCATGGGACGGTTAACAAGGCAGTAAGCCGCGGAGACTCCAATCTCCCCTAATACCAGGACCGCCAGCCCCAGCTGCCCCACCAGAGGAACATCCTTGAAAATGGCTGCTGCCAACAGGTAGAGGACAATGAGGCCAAAGGATAGGATATTTTGCAGTTTTTTACTCAATGGGCGCCTCCTCGGGACGTGCTTTTAGCTGTTTTCTCATGGGAATGATCCCCTCCTCGTCGGGTTCCGGGCCGTCTATCTCCAGATATCCCATCCTTCGGTAGAATCCTCTGCCCGTAATGGAGGAGGGGATCAGCACGCTGGCGCCTCCCTGCCCTCTCACATAGGCTTCTCCCGCTTGGATCAGTTGGCGTCCTATGCCCTTCCCCTGTTCACCAGGCTCCACGAATACCGTAAGGAAACAGTAGTCCGCCCCGGCGCCCTGCCAGGCCCGTTCGATCCCCAGGGTTCCCAGGATACGTTCCTCCTCCATGGCCACCAGGATATGCCGCTTGGCGCTGGCCACCGCCAGCCCCTCCGGCGTATAGGAAAGGGCATACCGCTCCGTCCGCTCCGGTCCATAGTCCCTAAGATTCACCTGGCGGATGGTACGGCGTATCAGCGCGCACAGGGCGCCGGCCTGATCCGGCGCAAAGGGTTGAATGCGCGTCCGGCCCCGCACCCAGTAGGCGGATCCGTCCCGTTTTCGATCCAGGTACCCGTACTCCACCAGGCTCCGGCGCAGCAAAAAATAATCGTCGAAGGTATGCCATTCGCCGATAAGAGCATTTACCTCCCCCTCGGTATAGACATGGCTTTCGCTGAATTTACCGGCAAGATATGCCGTTACCATGCGTTTTTTTGCCTGTTTAGCGGGCCATATGGCAATCCGCCCTTTTTCATCCAAAAATCCCTTGATCTCCTGCTCCAATGCCTTCCCCCTCTTTTCCCTGCCAGTGTACCACAGAACGCCAAAAAGAAAAAACGCGGGAGCAAAGCTCCCGCTTAGGAGGATCTCTTTAGCCGGCGTTGTCCCGGGCCTGGCTGGCCATGCTCACCAGGGTGGCCAGCTGCTGTAAAAACGCCGCCGCGTCGATGGTCTTGATATCCCGGAGAGTCCTCACCAGCTCCTGGACGGTTTCGTCCACCTCGGGCGGCTGGCTGGATCCCGGCTTCCGACCACTCTTATGGGGCCGTTGCTGGGAATAGGGGTTAAAGGTGTCCTTGCCCTCCTCCTGCATCCGTCGGTAGACCGCCAGCACCGTTTCGGGATAGTTCTTTACCATACTCCGGTACTTGTTCTGGTACCGCAGCATGGCTTTTTTATCCCCTTCCCCCATGGTCATGGTGATGCTCCGCACGCTGATCCCATGGGCTTGGGCGGAGAGCACCGTCTCAATGAGGGTTTCGATCTCCTCCTGGGTAAAGGGGGTAAAGGCGTTTTGGTCGCCGGGCACCGTGAGCTCTCCCTCCTTCACGGCGGCGTAGTAGTAGTTGCGCACGCTGTTGGGCTTCCGCCCCGTAGCCTGGGCAATGCTCTCAAAGGCGGAGCGCAGAGGCTGCCCCTGCTCCCGGGCCGTCCGCACCCGCTCATACAAAAGCTGCCGTTCCTCCTCCTGCCAGCCCTGCCGGGCGGATTTCTTTGCTATCTGGGTCATACTCGTTCCCCCTGTCTTTGATTACAGACCTATTATTGACGCGATTCCCATATTTATTCCATTTTTAAGAGGCAATTCCAAGGCGGCGCCCCCGTCTTTTGGGACAGAAAAAAGCGGAAACCTCCTACTGTTTCCGCTTTCGTGTAGTATATCCTATGACAGCAATATAGGGGATAGAACGCTAGAAATCGGCGTTCTTGGGGGTCCGGGGATAGGGAAGCACGTCCCGGATATTGGCGATGCCCGTCATATACATGACCGCCCGCTCCAGCCCCAGGCCATAGCCGGAGTGGACTACGGCGCCGTATTTCCGCAGATCCAGATACCAGCCATAGGCGTCCACATCCAGGCCGGCCTCCTTCATCTTATCCAGCAGCACGTCGTACCGTTCCTCCCGCTGGCTGCCGCCGATCATCTCCCCCACGCCGGGGACCAGGAGATCCATGGCGGCCACGGTTTTGCCGTCCTCGTTCATCCGCATGTAGAAGGCCTTGATCTCCTTGGGGTAGTCGGTAACGAACACCGGACGGTGGAAGACCTTCTCACAGAGATACCGCTCGTGCTCGGTCTGCAGGTCGATCCCCCAGCTTACAGGATAGTTGAACTTCTCGTCGGCCTTTTGCAGAAGATTGATGGCCTCGGTGTAGGTCACATGGCCGAAATCCGCGGTACGGACGGCATCCAGCCGGTCGATCACCCCTTTGGCGATGAACCGGTCGAAGAACTCCATCTCCTCAGCGCCGTTTTCCAGCACATAGTTCGCGCAGGATTTGATCATCCGCTGGGCGTTGTCCATATTGCCCATAAGGTCGCAGAAGGCCATCTCGGGTTCCACCATCCAGAACTCCGCCGCATGGCGTGCGGTGTTGCTGTTCTCCGCCCGGAAGGTAGGGCCAAAGGTATAGCAATCCCCATAGGCCAGGGCAAAGGCCTCCACGTTGAGCTGGCCGCTCACCGTCAGATGGGTCTTTTTGCCGAAGAAGTCCTGGCTGTAATCCACTTGACCGTCCTCCGTCCGAGGGGGGTTCTCCAGATCCAGGGTGGTCACCTGGAACATCTCTCCGGCGCCTTCACAATCGCTGCCGGTGATGAGCGGCGTATGGACGTATACAAACCCCTCTTCCCGGAAGAACTGATGGATGGCATGGCACAGAAGGCTTCGCACCTTAAAGGCGGCGTAATAGGTGTTGGTCCTGGGCCGCAGATGGCCGATGGTCCGCAAATATTCCAGGGAATGGCGCTTCTTCTGAAGGGGATAATCGCTGGGGCATTTGGACAGCACGGCAAACCTCTGGCAGCTTAGCTCGACCGCCTGTTTGCCCCCGGCCGAAGCCACCACCCGCCCGGTGGCTTCCACCACGTCTCCGGTGGAGCACCGGCTCATCTGACGGCCGATCTCCTCGGCTCCCACCACCTGGATATCCCCCAGGCAGCTTCCATCCCATAGGTTTAAAAACACCACGGATTTCATATCCCGCACCGACCGCACCCGGCCCATGAGGGTAACCTCTTTTTCCATATAGGCATCCGGATGCCGTAACAGCGGCATGATCTTCTGCGCCATGTTCTGCCTCCCAAGTTTTTTTCTCATTATAGCATACCGGCGGGTGGTTGTCCCTCCTCTTGAACCCATGGAGTGGGATATGGGCGGGAGACTCTGCATAAGCTATTCCGATAGGAGTTGATTTCCATGACCCCCGCATACGCCCTTCCGGTTTTGATGATCTCCTGCCCCGGCGTCAACTGTCTCATCACCCTGGGCAGCACCCTCATCGGGGAAACCGACGATTCCCCTGCCGTCCCCGTCGCGCCCAACGGCCCCTGCTACCTTACGATAACCCCTCTTGTACAGCCTCAGGAAGGGGCGCTGCTGCCC
This sequence comes from Christensenella sp. MSJ-20, assembly GCF_044357945.1. NCBI lineage: Bacteria > Bacillati > Bacillota > Clostridia > Christensenellales > Christensenellaceae > Christensenella > Christensenella sp. MSJ-20. The sequence continues at coordinate 1,473,797 of NZ_CP076563.1, read as the reverse complement.
CGGGCCATCCGCCTCTGGCTGGAGGATGGGGCCCTCACAGGGCCGCTGCCCCAAGGGGTGGAAGCATACTGCGCTCCCTCCGGCCTGATTGAGCTGTCGGTAACGCTGCCCCTTCTGCCCCCCGCCCCGGAGCCCTCGGTGCCCTACGGCCTCAGCCGGGTGGAGCTGCGGGGAGAGCGCGGCACCTATGTCGCCACCCTATACCGGGAAAATGGCCTTCGGGTGGCGGTAGAGGATCCCAAAAGCGATGTGATGATCGCCCTCCACGCGCCCCGGGATCTCACCGATGGAAGGCTCATGGCCCATCCCTTCTCCTGCACCCACGACGACCTGATCCTTACCGGCCAAGGCCCCTGTGGGCATCGGTTTTTGGTGTTCTCCGCCCGGGAGGACTACGCTCCCATTGTGGACGACTACGCCCAGGGGGAATTCCGGCAGGGGGTTCTCTACACCCTTGAGAGCCTGGGGGATCTGTCCGGCCATCAGTATCAGCGAATCTATCGCATGGAAAACGGCAAGCTCCAGGAATCCGGTTCCTATGGGTATTTCTCCAGTCAGCGACGGCAGCTAAATGGCCCTCAGCTTTGCATCGGCCTATGCCAAAGCGTTAAACTGGGCCTGGTGGAGGAGGCCATGGGCCTCCTAACCCCCTCCTTACGGGAGCAGATCGATGGTTCTGGCCTGGCCGGTTTCATCGGCGATTTTCACGATATCCGCCCCCTGTACCGGGAAAACGGAAGCCGGGTGGCCCTTACCCTATCCTACCCCAAGGAGGAGAATTGCTATACCCTCAATACCCTGGTCTTTACATTAAAGAACGGCCTGGTGGACAACATACAGGAGGAGGACCCCGATGAGTTTTGACGTCTGCTCTCTTGCGCGGGCGCCCTCCGTCTGCTACAATAGGCGTCAATCTTCTAAAAGAAAGGATTATCCATGCCATACTTCTTCTGGGATTCCACCCTGTTGATTCTGATCCCCGGGATTTTGTTGGCGCTTTTCGCCCAATCCTATGTTTCCTCCACCTATCGCAAATATAGCGCTGTGGCCACCCATGGCGGCCTCCCTGCCCATACCGTGGCTCGCCGGATTTTGGACGACGCCGGCCTCCATGGGGTACAAGTGGAGCCCACCGCCGGCCATCTGACCGACCACTATGATCCCCGCGCCAGGGTTCTACGCCTATCGGAGGGGATTTACGGCTCCAGCTCCATCTCCGCCCTGGGCATCGCCGCCCATGAGGCGGGACATGCCATCCAGCACGGCAAGGGTTACGCCTTTTTGAAGGTGCGCAACGCCATCTTCCCGGTGGTGCGGATTGCCAGCAGCCTGGCCATCCCCCTGCTGCTGGCCGGCCTTTTGCTGGAGGTGGCGGCTCTATACGACGTAGCCCTCATCCTATACGCCACCGCCATTGTGTTTCAGCTCATCACCCTGCCGGTGGAGTTTAACGCCTCCCGCCGGGCTACCGATATTCTGGCGGCGGAGGGCTATCTGGATTACGGGGAGGTTCAGGGGGCTCAGAAGGTGCTGCGGGCGGCGGCCCTCACCTACATCGCCAGTTTTCTGCTGTCCCTCCTGCAATTTTTGCGCCTACTGGCCATCACCGGCTCCCGCCGGGATTGAATGGACGCAAAAAAAGACCCGGAACATCCGGGTCTTTTTTTGCGTTGTTCTTCGTTCACCGCTCCGGCTCGATAAAGGCGCGCACCCGAAGGGGGACGCCGCAGGCCTCCGCAAGCTTCCGGCATTTTTCAATCTCCGCCTCACCGATGGTATCCACCACCGAAAGGATCACCTCCGGCACATGCTCCTTAGCCGCCTTTGCAAAAGACAATAGGCCAGGGAAGGCTTCCAGCCCAAACCGGCTGTGGCACAGGTCCTCATAGGACTGGGCATCCCCCATGTTGAGGCTGATGGACACGCAGTCGATGAGGCCGGCAAGGTCCGGGGTCACGTCCCGGCCGTAGATGAGGTTGGCCTGGCCGTTGGTGTTGATCCGGGTATATTTTCCCTTTTCCTTGGCGTAGGCCGCCACCTCCAGAAGCTCCGGGAGGCGCATCATGGGCTCCCCAAAGCCGCAGAACACCACTTCCCGATACCGATCCAGGTGGTCCATCTGGGCGATGACCTCCTGGGCGGTGGGCTCCTTTTTGATCCACAGGTAGTGGCCGCCCACCCCATCAGCGCCGCGGCGGACGCAAAATTCACAGTTGTTGGTACAGCGGTTGGTCAGATTGATATAGAGATTTCCCTCATAGGGATACGCGTAAACATCGCTGCGTTCCATATTACTTCACCATCTTCCCGTATAGTCTCTGGGTATTTTCCTCCGTCAGCCGCTCCAACGCCTCCCGGTTCTGATTTCGCAGCTCACAGAGCCGGTCCAGGGTATGGGCCACAAAGGCGGGCTGGTTCCGCTTTCCCCGCATGGGGACAGGGGCCAGGTAGGGACTGTCGGTCTCGATCAGGATCCGGTCATCCGGCACCATTTTAGCCACATCCAGGAGCTTGTTGGCATTTTTGAACGTGACTGGACCCGCGAAAGAGATGTAGTACCCTAAGTCCAAACAGGCCTTTGCGGTCTCTACGCTGCCGGAAAAGCAGTGCAGCACCCCGATGACCTCTCCCCGGTACCGGGCTAGGCCCTCCAGCACATGCTGGGTAGCCTCCCTGCTATGGATGCAGACGGGAGCGGAGAGAGCCTTTGCCAGGGAAAGCTGTTCATCGAATACCCGGAGCTGAACCGCTCGTGGGGAGAAATCATAGTGGTAATCCAACCCGATTTCCCCGATACCCAGGCATTTTTCGTCCCGGTACAGCTCTCCTAGGCGGCCAAGATAATTCTCCGGCACGCCGGCAACCTCATGGGGATGCACCCCTGCCAGAAAGTAGATCATGGGGTGGGCCCGGCTCAAGTCCCGGGCCTGAACGCTATCCGCAAGATTGGTTCCTGCCTCGATGACAGCGGATACTCCCGCCCCGCCCAGGCCGGCAATGAGTTCCTCCCGGTCCGAATCAAAGCGCTCCTCCAAAAGGTGGCAGTGGGAGTCGATCATCGCACCGTCACGCCGCTTTCCATCTCTCCCAGGGTGGTGATGACGGACAGGTTTTCATCGGCGTCGTCGGCAGCGGACAGGATCATCCCCTGGCTGAGGATGCCCCGAATCTTCACTGGCTTTAGGTTGGCCACGATGACCACGTTCTTGCCAACAAGGGCGCTGGGATCGGGATAGAACTTCCGGATGCCCGACACGATGGTGCGCTCCTGGCCCCCTACGTCCAGCTTGAACTGCAGGAGACGGTCCGCCTTCTCCACCGGCTGGCATTCCAGCACCCGCGCTACCCGAAGCTCCATCTGAGCAAAGGTATCATAGTCGATCTCAGCGGGGGGAGCGGCTTCTTCCTTGGCCTTCTGGGGTTTGGCAGCCTTTTTCTTGGGCTCCTCCTGGGGAGCGGCGGACAGCTCCAGCTCCTTTTTGATATCGATCCGGGGGAACAGGGCGTCCCCTTTCTCCACTCGAGCGCCTACCGGCATCCGGCCGAAGGAAGCGGACTCGTAGGTTTGAAGCTCCTCCGGCGCCCCGATCTGGGCGAACAGCTTTCCAGCGCTGTCCGGCATAAAGGGCGTGATGAAGATGCCAATGAGCCGCAGTCCCTCGATGAGGTGGTACAGAACGGAATCCAACCGGGCAGCGTGTTCCGGCCCACTGAGCTTCCAGGGCATGGTCACGTCGATATATTTATTAAGAGCTCCCACATAGTTCCAGATAATGCCCAAGGCATCCGAGAACCGCAGCTGGTCCATGGCGGCGGTTACCTCCGATGAAAGCCCATTGCCCAGGGCTTCAATATGGGCATCGTGCTCGTCCATGGTGGTATATGCAGGCACCAGCCCCTCCCGGTACTTGGCGGTCATAGCCACCGACCGGGATAGAAGATTGCCCAAATCGTTGGCAAGGTCGCTGTTGATCCGGGTAAGAAGGGCCTCCTGGCTGTAGTTGCCGTCGCTGCCAAAGGCCACCTCCCGCATGAGGAAGTACCGGACGGCGTCCACCCCGTACCGGTGGCACAGCTCCACCGGGTCCACCACGTTGCCCTTGCTCTTGCTCATCTTGCCGCCGTCGATGACCAGCCAGCCATGGCCAAACACCTGCTTGGGCAGGGGAAGATCCAGGGCCATGAGCATGATGGGCCAGATGATGGTATGGAACCGCACGATCTCCTTGCCCACCAGGTGGATATCTGCGGGCCAGTATTTTTGAAATTTGCTGTCGTCTTCGCTTAAATATCCCAGGGCGGAGATATAGTTGCTCAGGGCGTCGATCCACACATAAACGGTGCAGTCTTCGTCAAAGGTGACGGGGATGCCCCATTTGACGCTGGACCGGGCCACGCACAGGTCCTCCAGGCCGGGGAGCAGGAAATTATTGAGCATCTCGTTCTTCCGGGACGCCGGCTGGATGAATTCCTCGTGGTCGTTGATATACTGGATCAGGCGGTCGGCATACTTGCTAAGCCGCAAAAAATAGCTGCTCTCCCGCGTCCTTTCCACAGGCCGTCCGCAGTCGGGACATTTGCCGTCCACCAGCTGCCGCTCCAGCCAGAAGGATTCGCAAGGGGAGCAGTACCAGCCCTCGTATTCCCCCTTATAGATGTCCCCCTGGTCGTACAGCCGCTGGAAGATCTGCTGGACCACCCGGGCGTGGCGCTCGTCGGTGGTGCGGATGAAGTCGTCGTTGCTGATGTTCATCAGCTTCCACAGGTCCAGAATGCCGGAAACGATGTCATCCACAAACTCCTTGGGGGTCTTTCCGGCGATTTTAGCCCGGCGCTCGATCTTCTGGCCGTGCTCGTCGGTACCCGTCAAAAACATCACGTCATAGCCCTGGAGCCGTTTGAACCGCGCCATGGAATCCGCCGCTACGGTGCAGTAGGCATGTCCGATATGCAGCTTGTCACTGGGATAATAGATGGGCGTAGTAATGTAGAATGGTCCCTTGTTCATGGCGTCCTCCTAAGCTTAGATGTTTTTCTATTGTAACACGATGCGGCCATCCCGAAACACGGGGACCACATCGGTGATATCCTGGGTCAAGCAATAATCCAGATCCTGGGCCAGGCCTAAAGACATCAGCCGCTCAAAATGAGCGGAACCCTGCAGCGCCTTGGGAACGCCCTTTTTGGCCCGGTTGTAAAGATCCTCTGCCACCCGGCCCAGGTCGTCCAGCTCCAGGGGCACCTTCCGCTGGCGGATCAGATGGATGAAGCAGCCGGCGGTGAGGATATCATCGGTGGAAAACTTGCCATGGGTTCCGGAGCAGAGGATGGTGAAGTCCTCTCCCAGGCGGACCAGCTCCTCCACCAGAGCGGTAGCGTTGATCAAGGCCCCGATATACAGCCGCTTGGCGTCGACGGCGCGGGCGATGGTGGCGGTGCCGTTGGTGGTGGAAAGAATCAGGGTTTTATCTGCAATGGCCTCGGGAACGTACTCCAGCGGAGAGTTTCCGAAATCGAACCCCGGCAGCTTCTTGGCGTTGCGCTCCCCACCCAATACCGCGTTATTCAGCTGCATGTTGGCAGCCAGCTCCATGGCCTTTTCCACATCCTCCACCGGGATGATCTGGGCGCAGCCATTGTGCAGCGCGGTGATGATGGTGGTAGCGGCCCTCAGGGTATCCACCGCCACCACTACCTTGCCGTCCATATCCTTTTTGGACACATGGGTATTGGAAGCATATACTTCAATCTTCATAAAAACCATCCAATCGTTACAAATAGAATGCCCGTCCAGAGCTGGGGCAGTTCCGGCTGCCGATGCCGAGCCCGGACCGAAACGCGTCCCTAAAATGGGATACCCGTTATTATAGCACATCTTTTCACAATTGGGAGAACGGTTCGCGTTCCAATTTATATTTTTCACCGCGCCAAAAAGCTGGCGCAGACCATCCCCACGATGGTATGCAGCATACAGGCGGGAATGGTATGGCCCCAATCCTTGATGCCGATGCTGCCGTAATAGATGGACGCGGTATAGAACACCGCTTCGCTGCATCCCAGAATGATACAGGACGTCCGTCCAATGAAGCTGTCGGGGCCATAGGCCATGAGGGTATCGGCCAGTACCGCCATGGCGCCGCCGCCGGAAAAGGGCCGGATCACCGCGACGGGAAGGGCCTCCGGGGGCAGCCCAAAGACTTTTGCCACCGGGGCCAGCACCCGCACCAGGAGGTCGAAAAAGCCGCTGGCCCGCAGCATGGATACCGCGATGAGCATGGCGCAGAGATAGGGAAGGATCCGGATGCAGGTGGAGAGCCCCTCCTTGGCTCCAGCGGTAAAGGCCTCCAGGCAATCCACCTTTTTTACGGCGCCATACAGCACGATGCCACCGATGAATACCGCCATAAAATAGGGGGTGATATCCATCTAGCGCATCCTCCTTCCCATGAGGATGGCGGTTGCAATTCCCACCACCGTCATGATGCAGCTATCCAGGATGATGGGGAGCGTCACCGAAAAAGGGTCGGTGCTGCCACAGGCGGTGCGCAAAGCGATGATGGAGGTGGGAATCAAAAGCAGGCTGCTGGTGTTGAGCACCAGAAACATGATCATATCATAGGTGGCGGATTTGGCATTTTGGATTTTCTTCATTCGTTCCATGGCCTTGAGTCCAAACGGAGTGGCGGCGCTGCCCATGCCCAGGGTATTGGCGGCGATATTCATGCAGATGGCGCCCATGGCCTCCTTGTCCCGCCGTACCCCCGGGAACAGCGGGCCCAGTATCTTGCCCAATCCCCTCGCCATTTTATCGTTGAACCCCGATTGATGGCCAATCTCCAACAGGCCCATCCACAGCATATACGCCCCCGCCATGGTCACCGTCAACTCCACCGCCTGGGCCGCACCATCCATAGCAGCGGTGGGCAGCTCCCCCAAGGTGCCCCAGCACAGTCCGAACAATGCGGACAAAACAACAAGATTCGTCCATATATTCTTTGTCATATGGCCCACCTCCAAAAATATACATATATTTTGTACAAAAAAACAAAAATATGGTTGTACTCTTAGTTAATTTCTGGTAAAATTCAGTCATTAATTACGATACTTTACTCGTAACTGATAAAACAAAGGACAAGGGGTAATCAAAATGAAGTCGACCGGTATTGTTAGAAAAGTGGATTCCCTGGGCCGCGTGGTGCTCCCTATCGAGCTGCGCCGCACCATGGGAATGGACGTAAAGGATCCCGTAGAAATCTTTGTTCAGGGGGATCGCATTGTGTTGCGGAAATACCAGCCTGCCTGCATTTTCTGCGGTAGTGAGAAGGATCTTGTGGAACATGGCGATTACAACGTCTGCCGTGCCTGCATCGAATCTCTCTCCCAGGAATAAGCATTTATCCACCCCGTGTACCCGGGCAGCGTCCGGGTACACTTTTTCTATTTCGCCCTTTTGCTATGTCTATGAGCCAAAGGCGGCACATATCCATCCACTTTTTTATTACAGCTGGAAGCAAGAAATCCAAGCACCTGTCTGGCTACATTTTTATGATCTAGTTTTTGAAGCTACGTTGGAATCACTTTCCAGAAAATCTCTTTTATTAGAAATTATTCTGAATTTCTCACCTGGTTTTCACATAAATCACACGAATTCCTACAATCTTTTTTGATTTTTCTTTTGTTTTATACAAAAATTGGAATTTATTTCATGGCCGTGTAGATTGGCTGATTGACCCATTCCCATAGTTTTTTTACCGGTTTCCCATTCTCTGTCGGCGGTTTGATTTTCCTTGTCCGCCATGCTATGCTGGCGTCAACAATAGGAGGTGGCCCTATGGCAAGGATTTTAGTGGTGGTGGACTATCAAAAGGATTTTGTGGATGGCGCTCTGGGCTATCATGGCGCAGAATCGCTGCTCCCCGGTATCCGGGATCAAGTGGAAGCCTTTTTGGCGGCGGGTGATCCCGTCTATTTTACCCTGGACACCCATGGGGAGGACTATCTGCAAACCCAGGAGGGAAAAGGACTGCCGGTGCCCCACTGCATTGCTGGCACCCCCGGATGGCAGCTCTATGGAGATCTGGCCCAATACCATGGCGATACCCGGGTAACCCTGGTGGAAAAGCCCACCTTTGGATCGGTGGAGCTGGCCCGGCTTGTCCAGGAACGCCAGGGGGAGGGCCCTCATGCGTTTCATCTTATGGGGCTGGTCACCAATATCTGCGTCATCAGCAACGCCGCCCTCCTAAAGGCCCATTTCCCGGAATCGGATTTTATCATCCATGGAAGCCTCTGCGGCGGCGGGGACCGTACCCTTCACAAAAGCGCCCTCTCCGTTATGGAAAGCCTCCTGATGCAGGTGCTACCCTAATCCTCCGCCTTCTCCTCCTCCGTCTTTGGCTTATGAGGCGGATGGGGCCGAGGCTGGCAGGGGTCGGGATACCGGCATAGGAACAGCAGGTTGGAGCCTAGATTGATAAAAAAATCCCCCAGGAAGTGGGCTTCATCCGGGGTACAGCACTCCATGATGTGGCGCGCCAGGATACTGGTGGTCACCAGCAGGTCCCCGGCGTCCTGTCGATCCCGTCTCATCTCATCACCACTTTCCATCCCTCTATCCTATGACGGCAAAGGGCGCTTTGCCCGTGGTGAGCGGATAAAAAACAGGGCATCGGAATTCCGATGCCCTGTTTTTTCGCGATTAAATACGCCAATGTGCTAAAAATTCCCTTAGGTGGGGATCCTCCGGCGCGTCCAGCAGTTGGCGAATGGGACCCTCCGCTACGATCTCCCCTCGATGGAGAAAGATCATCCGCCGGCATAGGCGCGCCGCCTGGGCCAGGGAATGGGTGGCCATGAGCACGGTGCAGCCCGTCTCCCGCTGATACTCCAACAGCGCCGCCTCCACCAGATCGTTCCCCGCGATGTCGGTGGCGGAGGTGGGCTCATCCAAAAGAAGCAGTTTCCGGGGTCGGACGATCATCCGGGCAAAGGCCATCCGCTGGGTCTCGCCTCCCGAAAGCCGGCTGCCGTTTTCCCTTGCCATGTTCTCCATGCCTACCCGGCCAAGAGCGGCCAGCGCCGCCTCCTCCGGGCGCGGGTAGGAGGATGATAGGGCCATGGTCACATTTTTCAACACGCTCCTCTGGAACCCGTAGGGACGCTGAGGCAGATAGCCCACCTGACCGGACTCCTCCGGCAAACGCATCCGGCCGGCATCGGGGACAAGCACCCCGGCCAGAATGCGCAGCAGAGTGGATTTCCCAGAACCATTTGCCCCCAATAGGGCATAGGTTTGCCCCTCCAGCAAGGTTAGCGCCGGTATGTTTAGCACCCGGCGGCCTTGATAGGTTTTGCTCAGGGATACCAGTTCCATCATGGCCGCTCCTCCTGCAGTTTGCCGGCAAGGGCGTTGATCACAAAGGCGATGAGGAGCAGGAGAATGCCCAGGGCCACTGCCAAGCCAAAGTTGCCCTTATTGGTCTCCAGCATGATGGTGGTGGTCATCACCCGGGTCTTGTACTGGACGTTGCCTCCCACCAACTGGACGGCTCCTACCTCGGAGATGGCCCTTCCGAATCCGGTTAGCACCACGGACACCAGCTGGGGCCGGCATTCCCGCAGGATCAGCCATAGGGTTCTGGACCGGGAAAGGCCGATGCCCGCCGCAGTCTCCATCACTGCCGGAGCTTTTGCCGATACCATGGAGGAGGTGAGCCCCGTGACGATGGGGGTAATAAGCACCACCTGGGCGATGACCATGGCGGGCACCGAAAACAGCAGCCGCAGGCTGCCCAGAGGGCCGCTCCGGGAAAGGAGCAAAAACACGATCAATCCCGCCACCACCGGAGGCAGGCCCATCAGGGTGTGGATTATCTTTAGAATCAGCTTGCGGCCCCTGAACTTCCCGGTGCCCAGCAACACCCCCAGGGGCACGCCGATACACACCGCAATGGCGGTGCTGGACAGGGACATCTTAAGGGTAACCCATAGAATTTGCCGAAGCTCCCAATCGGCTCCAAACAATAGTCCCAGGGCCTCCGCGAATACTTCCATCGGTGCGTTCCTCTCCTCTTCCAAGGGACCGGAAAACGCCGGCCTGATGACCCGCGCTCCTATAAAGAAAAGGGGCAGGCGGGTTTCCCCTCCTGCTCCCCTCTTGCTCAACCGTTATTTTTCCAGCACATAGAACAGGGCCTCGCCGTACTCTTCCTTGCCGTACTCGGCGATGAGGTCCAGGGCTTCCTGGGAGGTGATCCACTGGATGAAGGCGTTAGCGCCATCGGTGTTGGTGTCAGGATGCTTCTCCGCATTCACGGCGATGACGGAATAGGTATTCTTCATCTCATCGGACTTCTCCAGAAGCAGTTCCAGATCCAGGTTCTCCTTCATGGACAGATAGGTGCCTTTATCGGTAAGGATATAGGCGCCCCGCTCATTGGCCTGGTTCAGGCAAGCGCCCATGCCAGCGCCGGCGGAGATGTAGAAATCCTGTCCATCGGGTTCGATCTCGGCAGCCTGCCAGATCTTTTTCTCTGCGTTGTGGGTGCCGGAGTTGTCTCCACGGGACACAAACTGGGCGCCCTCGGTGTTGGCGATGGCCTTAAAGGCATCGGTGGCGGTGGCACAATCCTTTACTTTGGCGGGATCATCGGCCGGCCCTACGATGACAAAGTAGTTGTACATGAAGGGAATCCGCTCTACGCCAAAACCGCTGTTGACAAACTCTTCCTCAGCGGACTTGGAGTGCACCAGGAGGCAGTCGGCGTCGCCGCTCTCGCCCAGCTTGATGGCCGCGCCGGTGCCATTGCTGGTGATCTCCAGCTTGTAGCCGGTCTTGGCCTCAAAGGTGGGCTGGAGGTAGGGCAGCAACCCGGAATCGTTCACCGAGGTGGTGGTGGACAGGCGGATAGTGGGGTTCTCGGGAGTGGGGACAGCGCTCTGTTCGGGTTCTGTAGCGGTTCCGCCGCAGCCAACCAGAGCCAGACCCATCACCACGAGAACTGCCAGCAGCAGGGACAGTCTCTTTTTCATGGGAATCGTTCTCCTTTCCAATTCGGGAGGCATGTCCGTTTCCAGATATGCCCTAGCGTCCCTAATCCACGGAGGAATCTCCAAGGGCTTAGGGATCGGAGCCCGTATGCTATGGGAATTATACCCTAAAGCGGTGCAAAATTCTAGTTGCCCAGTCAAATAACCGGGAAAAACATCTTGAAAAAACCATGATATTTTGTTAAATTCCTTTTTTCTCCGTAGATTCCTTCTGTCAAAGCTGGACAAACCATGTCCCGGGGTATATTATTACAATATTGTAATAATCGGAGGTGCTCCATGAACCCCAGTCGTTCTCCCTATCGCCAGCTGCTTTGGATCCTCCTTCTAACGGTGGCGGGAGCCGTCATAGCACTGCTCCTCTATGTAATCCTCACCCCCGGCCTCTCCTTGGATTATGAGGGCACCCTGCTAATGGGGGGCACCGTTCTGCTTGCGATTCTCATCGCCGGTACATTCTTCATCCGAACCCGGGAAACGGGATTGCAAAAGCAGCGGGCGGGAGCCCTCCTGATGGGCGGCCTGTTGATGGGATACGCCCTGGTTCTGCTGATCTTCCTATTCTTTGGCGGAGTGCGGCGATACGGTGGAAACGGGGGTTGGGCCACGCCTCTGGCGCTGCGGGCCAACTTTATCCCCTTCCACACCATCGGGTCCTATCTATCGGCCTGGGCCAACGATACCATCAACCAAAACATCGTAGTGGAAAACCTTCTGGGAAATCTTTTTCTCTTTGCACCGGTAGGCGCCGCCCTTCCCTGCCTATTTCACCGTCAACGCAGATTTTGGATCTTCCTTTTTACTATGTTGGCAATACTTCTTCTGGTGGAAGGCGTACAGCTCTTTACCGGCACCGGCAGCTGTGATGTGGACGACGTAATTTTAAATCTGGCCGGCGCCCTTCTGGCATACGGGATGGTAGCGATTCCCCCCGTGAAGCGGTTGCTTCAAAAATGCTATCTAGCGCAGCCATGATCCCCTTAACCAAAGCCCAGGCCCGCCGGTTTCTTCTTCTCAAACAGGGGCTTCTAGGTGCCCGTCGGTTTGAGGGCAAACAAGGGGTGCTCGACTACATCGCCCAAGCGGGATGCATCCAGTTCGATCCCGTGGACATCTGCGGAAAAAGCCCCGAGATCGCGCTCCAGGCGCGGGTCAAGGGCTTCCGCAAATCCATGCTGTATACCCTATTATACCGGGATCGGGCGCTTGTGGATCATTTTGATAAGATGATGGCCATCTTTCCAACGGCTGATTGGCCTTACTTCCACGGCGTGCGCGCCCAGTATCAGAGCCGGATAAGAAGCCATCAGGCGGTGGAAACCGTAGCCCAGGAGATCCTGGACGCCGTGGGGCGCATGGGATATGCCTGTTCCCGGGATCTGAACTATCCTCAGAAGGTGGACTGGTACTGGAGCAATACCAATCTGGCCCGGGCCGCTCTGGAAGCCCTATACTTCCGTGGGGATTTGGTAATCCACCACAAGGAAGGAACCGTCAAATACTATGCCCGGGCCCAGGACTGCCTGCCCCTAGAATTGCTCTCGGATCAAGATCCCTTTCCCTCTCCCCTGGACGGCCTCTGCTGGCGGGTGGCCCGGCGTGTCGGCGGCGTAGGGTTGCTCTGGAACCGGGCCTCCGACGCCTGGCTGGACGTGCGGAAGCTTTCCGCCAAAGACCGAAATGCCACCTTCTACCGGCTCACAACGGAAGGCCATCTCCTTCCGGTGGCGGTGGAGGGGCTGTCGGAACCCCTCTACTGTCTCCGCTCCGACCGGGCACTCTTGGAAAGCGCCTGTAGCAATATCCGGTTTCGAGCGCGAACAGAGCTTCTGGCTCCCCTGGATAATCTGTTATGGGATCGAAAACTTATCCAAGCTCTCTTTGACTTTTCCTACAAGTGGGAGGTATATACGCCCGCCAAGGACCGGCAGTATGGCCATTATGTGCTGCCCATTCTGCAGGGGGAACGGTTCATCGGCAGAGCGGAGCCCGTCTGCGACCGTAAGGCTGGAATCCTCCGTATCCAGGGCCTGTGGCTGGAGCCGGAGGTCAAGATGACAAAGGCCCTAAAGGGCCAGCTGCTTCGGTGCTTTACCCGGTTCGCTAAGTTGAATGGATGCCAAGCCGTGGAGTGGGAACGGCCCTAGCGGCTTTCCTTTCGCGCCATCCCTCCGCCCATGAAGCACAAGCGGGGCGGCGCAACATCGGCTTTGCGGAAAAACGGATAAAAAAACACCAGGCGTCAAAGCACACGCCACATAAGGCAGTAATTTCAAAATACTAACTTATGGGCGTTGCAAAAGGGCAAAACAAAAAGATGAATACCGAGAAGAACTGTAAAAGGTTTTTCTCGGTATTTTCTGTTTATAGCGGTACATTCGACTATCAAACCGCCTTTGAGTACAATTATGGTAGAAAATCAAAGGAGGAAAAAATATGGGCAAATTTATAGAAGAATTCTATTACGGCAACATTGACCCGCAGGCACGAAGCACCAAGCAGAACAAAGCCGTGCAGAAACAAATGGAGGTTTTGATGCTCAATGAGGACTTTTTGACCGAAAGGCTTTCCGGCGAAAACAAAAAGAAATTCCTTGACTTTGTAAATGCGTGGAGCGTGGTAAACGGCGAATCCAATCTCGACAGTTTTATGATGGGATTTCGCTTGGGAGCAAACTTTGCATACGATACCTTTGTAGCAACCGATACCCCATTTCAAGACTTGCTGAAGGAGTGAGTGATATGCGTGATAAGAAGTATTACATAGCACTTGATGATTTTGAATGGCGGGTGGTTGTGAACTGCTTGAATGAAATGCGAAACAACCTTATTGCTAATGATTTCTTCCAAATGATGATGAAGAATTACGAACGGGAACAAAAGGAACTCACAATGGCTGTTGCCAATGGGGAGCAAGTATTACAATCTTCGGAACAAAAATCTGCTGACACAAGGCTTTTAATCCGTACCTTTAGAGAAATGACGGATATTAAGGAACTGACACCGATTATTGTGAATAAACTGATTGAACGCATCGAAGTTCACAATAACGATAAGACCAGCGGTCATTGCTATGTAAAAGTGGATGTTTACTTCACCGGTGTAGGAATGATTTCAATCCCAAGCGAAGAAGAACTCCTTGCTATGATGGAGGATATACGAAAGAATCCGGAGGAATACCGCCTTGCCGCATAGCAAAAGGAAACGGTGCAACCCCTTTTACGGGGTTACACCGTACCTTACATAAAATACTTCCTTACGTGGTCTGTCCTAACTGACGTCCGGTGTTTTTATCGTTCAAAATTATTCCACGGTGACGGATTTTGCCAGATTCCGGGGTTTATCGGGATCCAGGCCACGCTGAACCGAGCAATAATAGGCGAACAGCTGCGCCGCCACCACGCTGACCATTCCCGCCAGAGCGCCGTGGGTCCGGGGAATACAGATGGCTTCATCCACCTGATCCAGAATGGCGGAGCAGTCCTTATAGGTCACCGCCAGCACATGAGCGCCCCGGGCCTTTACCTCCCGGATGGCGGAGACCATCTTTTCCAGAAGAACATCCTGGGTGCATACGGCGATGACCAGGGTTCCCTCCTCGATCATGGCGATGGTGCCGTGCTTCAATTCTCCCGCCGCCATGGCCTCGCTGTGGATATAGCTGATCTCCTTTAGCTTTAGGGAGCTCTCCATGGTGGCCGGATAATCCAATCCACGGCCGATGAAGAACACGTCCCGGTGGTGGAAATGCCGGCCCGCCGCGCGCTGGACGGCCCCTTGATCCTGCAAAATCTCCTGTATGCGGGCGGGAACCTCCGTAAGTGCTGTGAGAATCTCCCGATAGGCGGCCTCCTCCACGGTGCCCCGGACCCGGCCCAGCTCCAGAGCCAGAAGCACCAGAGCGGCTAGTTGGGTGGTGTAAGCCTTGGTGGAGGCCACGGCGATCTCCGGCCCCGCCCAGGTATAGAGGACGGAATCGGCTTCCCGGGCCACCGTGGAACCCACCACGTTGGTGATGGCCAGCACCCGGGCGCCGCCTTCCTTCATGGTGCGAAGGGCGGCGATGGTATCCGCCGTCTCCCCTGATTGGCTGATGACGATACACAGGTCATCCCCATGGATGATGGGGCGGCGATAGCGGTACTCGCTGCCGATGTCCACCTCCACCGGAATTCGGGCCAGATCCTCCATAATATATTTGCCCACCAAGCCCGCATGATAGGCGGTGCCGCAGGCACAGATCACCACGCGCCGAGCGGCGGAAAGGGCTTCCTCCGTGATCTCCGAAAGGGCGATACGCCCATCCCTTACCCGAGGGGACACCGTCTCCCGGATGGCCTGGGGCTGCTCCATCATCTCCTTGAGCATGAAATGGGCATAACCGCCCTTTTCAGCGGCAGATACATCCCAATCCACATGGAAGGGCTGGAGCTCCACCGGATCCAGATTGGCGTCCACCACATGGACCCTCTCCCTGGTCACCACCGCCACATCGCCATCCTCCAGGAGGATCACCTCCCGGGTGTGGGTGAGCAGGGCGGGGATATCGCTGGCGATGAAGTTCTCCCCCTCCCCCAAACCGATAACCAGGGGGCTGTCCTTTCGTGCGCAGACGATCCGATCCGGCTCCCGCACCGACATCACCGCCAGAGCATAAGAGCCCCGAAGCCTGGTCATGGCCAGGTGCAGCGCCCGCACCAGGTCTCCTTGGTCGTAGTGGCTCACCAGATGGGCCACCACTTCGGTATCGGTATCGCTGGCAAAGCGGTAGCCGCGATCCATCAGCCAGCGTTTGATCTCCAGGTAGTTTTCAATGATGCCGTTGTGCACAAGCGCGATGTCCCCCGCCATACTGGTGTGGGGATGGGAGTTTACGTCCGAGGGTTCCCCATGGGTGGCCCAACGGGTATGGCCGATTCCCATGGTTCCCTGCAAAGGATGCTCCCGCAGCTTTTCCTCCAGCCGGTCTACCCGACCCTTGGTCTTTACCACCGAGACGGTTTCCCCGTCCATGACCGCAATCCCGGCGCTGTCATAGCCTCGGTACTCCAAGGCATGAAGGCCGTCCAACAACAAAGCCGCCGCGGGCCGTTTGCCCACGCAGCCAATGATTCCACACATCTTTGGATTTCTCCTCACAACTGAATTTACGCCACGATCCCGCTTTGTTGGTGGATTGCTCCACGGTTTTGTGGGGATTCAGCCGGCGCAGAGCTCTTGGGGCATCCGCCGAATCTTTCGATTACCCCAAACCTCGTCAACTGGTTTCCCAGCCCTGGCGCTAATGTTTCCCGTACGTCTCGTTTTTCCGCCCCTCCCAGGCGTTTGGATTATACGGACCGTTTTCACGTGATGGCGATCATACCATATTATGTGGGGAAATGCAATGTTGTTTTGTTCTTTTTTTCGTTATTTTACAAAAAAATCCCGTTGGATTCACTATGTTGTTTTTGTTCCTTCCCCTGGTCTTTCCCTCCAATTTATGGTATATTATGAAAGCGCACAAATCACATGCAGCTGTTTCTGCGGAGCCTTTACCGGCATCCGAGGCAGTTCTGTTTTTTCATTTTAAATCATTGCGGGGCGGCTTTCTCCGTCCGGCAAAGGAGGTATTTCCATGGTTTACAGAGATTTTGGTACCCTTGACCGGCCGGTTTCCCTCTTGGGTTTCGGCTGCATGCGGCTGCCCACCGAGCCCACCCCCGACGGCGATAAGCGGCCTATCCAGGCCGAGGCCAACCGTTTGCTTCGGGCGGCGGTAGACGCTGGGGTCAACTACTTCGATACCGCTTATCCCTACACCGGCGGATTCAATGAAGCCGCCGTAGCGGAGGCCCTCCGCGATGTGCGGCACCAGGTGACCATCGCCACCAAGCTGCCCATCTTTATGGTCAAAGAGGCCGCCGACCTGGACCGCTTCTTGAACGAGCAGTTGGAGCGGCTCCAGACCAATAAAATCGATATCTATCTCATCCACGGCCTGGGCCTCAAGCGGCTGGACCTCTTTTTGGAGCTGGGCGGCCGGGAGTTCCTGGACCGGGCTCTGGCACAGGGGAAGATCGGCATGGCGGGCTTTAGCTGCCACGATGGCTATGATGGATTTCAGAAGACCCTGGACAGCTATGATTGGGGCATGACCCAGGTACAGTTCAACATCATGGATAAGTTCAACCAGGCCAGTGTAAAGGGCATCGAATACGCCGGCAAAAAGAATGTGCCGGTGGTGATCATGGAGGGCCTCCGTGGCGGGGATCTAGCCCGGGCCCCCAAGGCGGTTCAAGACATCTACGATGCCACCGGCAAGGGCTGGACGGCGCCGGAGTGGGGCTTCCGCTTCATCGCCGACTATCCCCAGGTGAAGTGCATCCTCTCCG
This sequence comes from Christensenella sp. MSJ-20, assembly GCF_044357945.1. NCBI lineage: Bacteria > Bacillati > Bacillota > Clostridia > Christensenellales > Christensenellaceae > Christensenella > Christensenella sp. MSJ-20. The sequence continues at coordinate 1,456,375 of NZ_CP076563.1, read as the reverse complement.
GCATGAATACCATGGAACAGCTTACGGATAACCTGCGCATCTTCAGTGATCTTGTCCCCAACGCCTTTACCCAGGCGGAGTTTGACGTCTGCGACCGGGTCCGGGAAACCTATGAAACCCTGATCCAGGTTCCCTGTACCGGGTGCAGCTACTGTCAGCCCTGTCCTCAAAACGTCCGCATCCCCTACATCATGACCCAATACAACCGGGTAACCATGTTTGACGCCATGGAGGACAGCAAAAAGCTCTATGACGATACCGTAGCCAGCGGGCGGGGCGCGGACCAGTGTGTGCAATGCGGCCTCTGTGAGCCCAAGTGCCCCCAGAACATCCCCATCATCGAGAAGCTTCAGGAGATTCATCGCTTCTTCAACCGATAGGTTTCAAAAAAGGCCTGGCCGCTCCCGGCCAGGCCTTTTTTGTCCCCTTTTTGTTTTCATATTTTGGAAATTCATTCCTGGCTCTTCCATCCAGCGCCGGAATATTGTATATGTATTTTTACATGGAAGGCATATGTATATCAATGGCGCCCCTTAAGGCGCCATCGGAAAAGGAGTGGTTCTTATGCAATACCGCGAACTGGGTTCTTTGGGCAAGGTTTCCCTTTTGGGAATGGGCATCATGCGCATCCCCGCAGAGCCCACCGCCGAGGGTGGAGAACGGCCCATCCAGGCCATCACCGATGAGTTGGTGAAGACCTGCATCGAGAACGGGGTCAACTACTTTGACACCGCCCGGGCCTATCATGACGGCAACAACGAGCGCTCTCTTGGCATCGCCATCGCCCCTTACCGGGAAAAGGCTCTCATCGCCACCAAGCTGGCCATGGGGTACATCCACGAATACGCCGATTACATGCGGGAGCTGGACAAAAGCCTGGAGCGGCTCCAGACCGATCACATCGACGTATACCTGATGCACAATTTTGGTCTGAAGCGGCTGGACGCCATGCTGGAGCTGGGCATCACCCGGTTCCTGGACGAAGCGCTGGCCTGCGGCAAGATCCGCATGGCAGGCTTTAGCTGCCACAACGGCTACGAGGGATACAAAAAGACCCTGGACAGCTACGACTGGGGCATGGTTCAGGTACAGTACAACATCCTGGATAAATTCAACCAAGCCACCATCCAGGGCTTGGACGACGCCTATCAAAAGGGCACCTCCGTGGTGATCATGGAAGGACTCCGAGGCGGCGATCTGGCCCGGGTACCCAAGGCGGTTCAGGAGCGGTATGACGCCACCGGTCTTAAGCGCACGCCTCCGGAGTGGGGCTTCCGGTTTGTGGCGGATCATCCCGCCGTTAAGTGCATCCTTTCGGGCATGACCGCAAGGGAGCAGCTGGAGGAGAATCTTAAGATCTTCGACACCCTGCCCCCCGCCGGCTCTATGACCGAAGAGGAAAGCGCCATGTACGACGACATCCGGGCCATCTACGCCGGCCTCACCAACGTGGGTTGCACCGGCTGCAACTACTGCCAGCCCTGTCCTCAGGACGTGTACATCCCCCAGATCTTCAACCAGTACAACCGGGTCTCCATGTTTGACGCTGAGGAGGCCGCCCGTGAGCACTATCTGGATATTCTCAACAAGCAGGGCCGGGGTGTGGACAAATGCGTGCAGTGCGGCCTGTGCGAGACCAAGTGCCCCCAAGGGGTGCCCATAATGGAGAAGCTGAAGGAGGCCCACGCTTTCTTTACAAAGTAACGGGATTCCGCTAAAATAGAGCGCCGCCCCAAGCGGCGCTCTATTTATTAGGAGGTGCATCATGGCGTTTTCCATTGAAAGCTGGCTACACTCGTTTTCCACAAAGCTGCAAGGGGCCTTTGGCTCCCGGCTACTGTTTCTAGGGCTCCAGGGAAGCTGGCGGCGGCAGGAGGCTGGGCCAAACAGCGACATCGACCTGGTGACCGTCCTGGACCGGATCGCCTTAGCGGATCTGGAAACCTATCGGGATTTGGCCGCTTCTATGGAAGGAGCCTATCCCCCCTGCGGATTTCTCTCGGGAGCGGAGGAGCTCCGTGCCTGGCCTAAACAGGACGCCTATCAGCTTTTCCGGGACACCCGGCCCATACTGGGTTCTCTCCACGGGTTGCTGGGGCCCTTCTCCCGGGAGGACATCCGGGAAGCGGTGGCGGTGGGAGCCGCCAACCTATACCACAGTGCCGTTCACGCCTATCTCTATGAGGATGCCCCTACCGCCCAGCTATCCGGCCTATACAAGGGCGCCTATTTCGTCCTGCGGGCCAAGCATGAGCTGGCTACCGGGGAGGCCACCGCCACCAAAGCGGAGCTCTTTTCCCGGCTGACGGGGGAGGACCGGATCATCCTAGGCCGCTCCATGGAGGCCGCCGAAGAGGATCCCGCCCTTTACGGGGAGCTCATCCAGTGGGCGGGACGGCTCATCGTCCAATACGGAGAATAGAAAAAGCCCTGGAACACCAGGGCTTTTTCATTGGAAGCCGTCAACCTTTTTTGGCCCGGCTCTGTTCCTTCATCCGCTGACTGTTGTTGAGGGTGCGCTTGCGGAGCCGCAGGTTTTGGGGGGTCACCTCCAAAAGCTCATCGTCCGCCAGAAATTCCAGGCATTCCTCCAGGCTCATCCGCCGGGGCGGCACCAGTCGCAGGGCCTCGTCGCTGCCCGACGCCCGCATATTGGTCATCTGCTTCTTTCGGCAGACGTTGACGGCGATGTCGTCCTGCTTGGGGGAATATCCCACCACCATGCCCTCGTACACCGGGGTGCCGGGGCCAATGAACAACACGCCCCGGTCCTGGGCCCCAAAGAGGCCGTAGGCCACCGCTTCCCCGGTCTCAAAGGCGATCAGGGAGCCGGTAAACCGCCGGGTCACCTCTCCCCGGAAGGGCTGGTAGCTGTCGAACACCGAGTTCATGATGCCCTCTCCCCGAGTATCCGTCAAAAACTCGCTGCGGTAACCCAGCAGGCCCCGGGAGGGAATTAAATATTCCAGCCGGGTGCGGCTGCCCTGGGGGGTCATTTGGAGCATCTCCCCCTTTCGCTGGGCGATCTTCTGCATGACGGCCCCCACGCTTTCCTCGGGTACGTCGATGACCAGCCGCTCCACCGGCTCAAAGCGCTTGCCGTCCACCTCCCGGTACAGCACCCGGGGGGTGCTGACGGAGAACTCATACCCCTCCCGGCGCATGGTCTCGATGAGGATGGATAGGTGCATCTCACCTCGGCCAGCCACCAGGAAGCTATCGGTGCTGTCCCCGTCCTTGACCCTTAGGGACACATCCTTTAAAAGCTCCCGGTACAGCCGTTCCCGAAGCTGGCGAGAGGTGACAAACTTCCCCTCCCGGCCCGCAAAGGGGCTGTCGTTTACCGAGAAGGTCATCTCGATGGTGGGCTCGCTGATCCTGGCAAAGGGCAGGGCCTCGGGCTGGCTCAGGGAGGTGATGGTCTCCCCGATGGTGATGTCCACCAGGCCGCTGATGCAGACGATATCCCCCATCCGGGCGGATTCCACCGCCGTCCGCTTCAGGCCATCGATCTGGTAGAGGTTGACCACCTTTGCCCGATAGGGGGCGTGCTTTTCATGGTAATCGCAGACCATGACCTCCTGCTGCTGCCGAACGGCGCCCCGCTGGATGCGCCCAATGGCGATGCGCCCCACATAATCGTTATAGTCGATGGAGGACACCAGCATCTGCAGCTCGCCCTCTCCATCCCCCTCGGGGGCGGGGATATATTCCAAAATGGTTTCAAAGAGAGCCCGTAAATCGGCGTCCTGGTGATCGGGGCTGCGGGAAGCGGTACCCGCCCTGCCGGAACAGTAGATGATGGGACTGTCCAGCTGCTCCTCATTGGCGTTGAGGTCCATCAAGAGCTCCAGCACCTCATCTACCACCTCGTGGATCCGGGCGTCCGGCCGGTCGATCTTATTGATGACGATGATGACCCGGTGGTTCATCTCCAGGGCCTTTTGCAGCACAAACCGGGTCTGGGGCATGGGGCCCTCGGCAGCGTCCACCAAGAGGATTACGCCGTTGACCATCCCCAGAGTCCGCTCCACCTCGCCGCTGAAGTCGGCGTGGCCAGGGGTGTCCACGATGTTGATCTTTACGTCTTTATAGTGCACCGAGGTGTTTTTCGCCAGGATGGTAATGCCCCGCTCCCGCTCCAGGTCGTTGTTATCCATGACCCGTTCCTCCACCACCTGGTTCTCCCGGTACACGCCTCCCTGTTTTAGCAGCTCGTCCACCAAGGTGGTCTTGCCATGGTCCACGTGGGCGATAATGGCGATATTCCGTAAATCATTCCGTATCATTGCAATTCTGCTCCTAACCGCGATCCCGATTTTCGTTGTATTGTCTGTGTTTTCACAAATGTTTATTATACAACAAGGATGTTTTTCCCGCAAACCCTCTGAAAACAAAAAAAGAAGCCTTGACGGCTTCTTTTGGTTTTTTTATAGAAGGGCCTGGTACAGCGCAAGGTACGCCTCGAACATGCCGTCCTTGCCAAAACGCCGGGATCGGGCAAGGCAAGCCTCCCGGGAAAACCTTTGTTCTTGGATCCCTCGAGCCAGTGCCTCCACATCTCCCTTATTCACCGTGAGGCCGCAGGTCTCGTCCAAGGTCTCGGGACTTCCCCCCGTGGCGTAGGTGATCACCGGGGTGCCGCAGGCCAGGGCTTCCAGGTTGGTGGTGGGAAAGTTATCCTCCCAAGTGGGATTTACGAACACCTGGGCCAGGGAGTAGAGCTGAGCCAGCTCCTCCGTGCTATCCGTCCGGGGAATCCCCTTGATCTTTGCAGGAAGCCCCTCCATCTGCTGAGGACTGAGCCCCACCAAAGCCACGGTGTATTCCTCAGGCAGCAGTTCTGCCAGTTGGCAGAAATCCCGGAGCCCCTTACGGTCTTCCCAAACGTTGGCCACCCCCAGGACGATAGGGCCGTCCCCCAGGCCGTACTTCTCCCGGGCGGTCCCTTGCCTGGGCCGGAAGGTCTCAAGGTCGATGCCGTTGGGGATCACCCTTAGGGGATATTCCCCCAGAAAGGACTCCCGCGCCAGACTCCCCAAAAAGCGGGAAGGGGTCACCACCGTCATCCGGGGCAGACCGGTAAACAGAGCTCTCTTTTTCCGGTAATTGGATTTGGAGTTGTCCAGCAACAGGCTAGCGGGGTATTCCCCCTTTTGGGGGCAGGAAAAACACCCCTCCCGCCAGCGCCCGCAGCCAACGTAATCGAAATAGGCGCAGTGGCCGGTAAAGGGCCAGCAGTCATGGAGGGTCCAGACCACCGGTTTCCCGGTCTTCCGAAGGTAATCAAACAGCAGCCCCACATGGAGGTAGTAGCCATGAAGGTTATGCAGATGGATCAGATCCGGGTCATAGGCCTCCGCCCAGAGGAGAAAATCCTTGGTGGCTCCCCGGGATCCAAATCCCGTCCGGTCTAGAAGCCGAGCGTATGCCCCATGGGCTTTCACGTCCAGATCGGTGCCGATGCGGATATGCTCCACCTCCCCCATGGGCTCCTTCCGCCCATAGGCCACGATGGATTGGTGCCCCTCTCGCTCCAGCACCCGGCTCAGATCCGCGGCGATGCGTCCGGTGCTGCCCACGCCGCAGACGGAGTTGATCATCAATACCTTCATGCTAGTTTCCCCATACCACCCGGTTTACGATCTTTACATAGCTCTGAATCAGCTTGACCACCTTTGTCGAAACGTTGGTATCCCGGTAATCGGGGGCCAGGATGCCAGTTTCCCCGTTCCTGGCCATGGCCACCGCCAGCTCCACCGCCTGATTGACCTCCTCCCCCGTAATGCCGCCCAGCACCACGGTGCCCTTATCCAACACCTCGGGGCGCTCGGTGCTGGTGCGAAGCAAAACCCCCACAAAGCCCAATAGAGCGCTCTCCTCCGACAGGGTGCCGCTATCCGAAAGCACGCAGAAGCTGTTCATCTGGAGCTTGTTGTAGTCCAGGAACCCGAAGGGGGGCAGGCTCTGCACCAGAGGGTGGAATCGGAACCCTTGGCTCTCAATGCGTTTACGGCTCCGGGGATGGGTGGAATAGATCACCGGCATCTGATACGTCTCTGCCATGTGGTTGATAGCGGTCATCAGGGAGAAGAAATGTTCCTCCTGGTCGATATTCTCCTCCCGGTGGGCGGATACCAGAATGTACTGCCCAGCCGTAAGGCCCAGCCGCTCCAGCACGTCGCTGGCCTGAATGCGCTCCCGGTTCCGTTCCAGTACCTGGGCCATGGGGGAGCCCGTCACAAAGATACGCTCCTTTGGAATCCCCTCGGACAAAAGGTATCGGCGGCTGTGCTCGGTGTAGGGCAGGTTTACGTCAGAGATGTGATCCACAATCCGCCGATTGATCTCCTCGGGCACGTTCTCGTCAAAGCAGCGGTTGCCCGCCTCCATATGGAAGATGGGAATCTTCAGCCGTTTTGCGGAGATAGCGGATAGGGCGGAGTTGGTATCCCCCAGGATCAAAAGGGCGTCCGGCCGCTCCTCTTGCAGCACCTCGTAGCTCCGGGAAATGATATTTCCCATGGTCTCCCCCAAGCCCTTTCCGGCGCTATTGAGGTAATGATCCGGCGCCCGAAGGCCCAGCTCCTCAAAAAACACCTGGTTTAGGGTATAATCCCAATTCTGGCCGGTATGGACCAGCACATGGCGGAAATACCGGTCGCAGGCCTTGATCACCTCGGACAGCCGGATGATCTCAGGACGGGTGCCTAGGATGGTCATCACCTTTAGCTTTTCCATGCTAAACCTCCTCGTAGAAGGTGTCGGGATGGAGGGGGTCAAAGCTTTCGCTGGCCCACATCACCGTCACCAGGTCGTCCCGGCCTACGTTGGTGATGGAATGGGTATAGCCGGTGGGGATATCCACCACCATAAGCCGTTCCCCCGACACCCGGTATTCCGTCACATCCTCCTGTCCAACGCGCCGAAAACGGATGAGGCCCTCCCCCTTGACCACCAGGAACTTCTCGTTCTTGGTGTGATGCCAGTGGTTGCCCTTGGTAACGCCAGGCTTTGCCACGTTGACGGACACCTGGCCCCGGTCTGGGGTACGGAGGAACTCGGTAAAGCTGCCCCGTTCATCGGCATGGGTCAGAAGGGGATAGGCGAATCCATCCTCCGGCAGATAGCTGAGATAGGCGGCATACAGCTTAGCAGTAAGGCCGTCCGGATCCAGATGGGGCACCAGCCGGTTTTCCCGGCTTTCGGCAAAAAAGCGGAGGGTGAGCTCCAAATCCGCCACGGTGATGGGATACTCCGGATACACGCCGCAGTACCGATCCCGCTGATGGGGCCGTCCCGCCAGCGCCCGGAGGAATTCCCGGCACAGGTCGTCGATATAGACCAAGGACAGACGGGCGGAGGGGTCGTTTACCGTTACCGGAAGCCCTCTGGCGATATTATGGCAGAAGGTGGCCACCACGCTATTGTAGTTAGGACGGCACCATTTGCCAAAGAGGTTGGGCAGACGGTACACATAGACCGGAGCCCCCGACCGCTCCCCATAGGCAAACACCGCTTCCTCGGCGGCCCGCTTACTCCTGCCGTAGGGGTTTTCCCGTTCTGCCTGAATGGAGCTGGACAGCACCACCGGTACCGGCCGCTCCTGGGTCAGAAGCAAATCCAGCAATTCCTGGGTAAAGCCCCGGTTGCCGGTATCGAATTCCTCTGGATCCTGGGGCCGGTTTACCCCCGCCAGGTGAAAGACAAACCCGGCTCGGGACACATACTCCCTAAGCCGGGCCGGGGAATCCGCGACATCGTAGCAAAGGACCTCCCGCCGGGGGTCCTCCTGCATGAGCCACTGCACCAGGTTTTTGCCCACAAAGCCCCTGGCGCCCGTTACCAAAATGGCGTCGTTCATTTTAAGTTCTCCAATACCTCTTGCATATAGTCCAGCCGCAGCAGCAGCTGTTTGGTTCCCTCCACATCCAGGCGGGTTGTGTTGTGGGAGGTATACTCCCAGCCGTACTCCTCCTGAATCTTTCCTTCGGTAAAATATTTGTTGTAGTTCAGATCCCGGTTATCGGCGGGGATCTTGTAGTATTCCCCCAGGTCCACGGCGTGGGCCATCTCCTCTTTGGTCACCAGGGTTTCATAGAGCTTCTCCCCATGGCGGGTACCGATGTAGCTGATGGGATGATCCGGTACCCCCATCACCTCCCGAATGGCTACCGCCAAATCGCCGATGGTGCTGGCCGGGGACTTCTGCACAAAGCGGTCTCCGGGCTGGCCTTTTTCAAAGGCATAGAGCACCAGGTCCACAGCGTCGGAAAGGGACATCAAATACCGGGTCATGTTGGGGTCGGTGATGGTGATGGGCTGCCCCGAGAGAATTTGCTCCACAAACAGGGGGATTACCGAACCCCGGGAAGCCATGACGTTGCCATACCGGGTGCCGCAGATTACCGTGCCGCCGCAGGTTCTGGATTTGGCCACCATGACCTTTTCCATCAGCGCCTTGCTCATACCCATGGCGTTGATGGGGTACACCGCCTTATCGGTGGAAAGGCAGACCACCCGTTTTACCCCGTAGGCGATGGCGGCTGAGAGGACGTTCTCCGTCCCCATAATATTGGTCTTGACCGCCTCCATGGGGAAGAATTCACAGGAGGGTACCTGCTTTAAGGCGGCGGCGTGGAAGATATAATCCACCCCCGGCATCACCTGCTCCACCGAATGGTAGTCCCGCACATCCCCGATGTAGAACTTGACCTTATCGTTGCCCAGGGCCTTGCGCATATCGTCCTGTTTTTTTTCATCCCGGGAAAAGATACGAATCTCCCCGATGTCGCTGGACAAAAACCGGCGCAGGACGGCATTTCCAAAGGACCCCGTCCCCCCCGTAATCAAAAGGGTTTTATCACGAAACATAAAGAACGCTCCTATATGGCATCATTGGCATCTATAATCATGGTTATTCTACTGCATCCGTGGGGATTTTGCCACCCCAAACCGAGGAAAGAGGCTATTCCTGCATCAATTCTTCCACCTGATTCAGCCAGATGCTGGCATAGGCGTCGCTGGGCATGACCCACTGGCCTCGAGGGGAGAGGCCCACGCCATAAACGCCGGGCCCATCCGGCAGGCAGGACCGCTTGAACTGGGCCGCAAAGAATCTCTTATAGAACAGCTCCATCCAGCGAAGGATGGTGTCTTTTTCATACCGTCCATGGAAGGCCCGCTCAGCCAACCGCAAAATTTTTCTGGGCCCACTGCCGTATTTTAAGCAGTGGTACAGAAAGAAATCGTGAAGCTCATAGGGCCCTACCACCTCCTCGGTGATCTGGCCAATCTCCCCGTCGGCGCCCGGTAGAAGCTCGGGGCTCACGGGAGTATCCACGATATCCCGAATGGCCTCAGCCGCTGGGGCGTAGGCCGGCTCCTGGGCCAGCAGAAGCAGCATCTGGCGAATCAAGGTTTTGGGCAGATTGGCGTTGACCCCATACATGGACATGTGATCCCCGTTATAGGTAGCCCAGCCCAGGGCCAGCTCGGATAGGTCCCCGGTGCCCACCACCAGGCCCCCTTCCATGTTGGCCAGATCCATCAGCACCTGGGTGCGCTCCCGGGCTTGGGCGTTCTCATAGGCTGCATCCTGGGTGACCCCGTCATGGCCGATGTCCCGAAGGTGGCCCGCCACCGCTTCCCCTAGGGGAATCTCCCGCAGCTCCACTCCCAGTCCCCGGCACAGGGCCTGCGCATTTTGATAGGTACGATTGCTGGTGCCAAAGCAGGGCATGGTTACCGCCAACACCTCCTGAAAATCCCGGCCCAGCAGTTCCATGGCGCGGACCGCCACCAAAAGGGCCAAGGTGGAGTCCACCCCGCCGGAGATTCCAATGACCGCCCGCCTGGAAAAGGCACGCTCCATACGATGGGCCAGACCCTTTGCCTGGGCCGATAGGATGGTTTGGGCCAACTCTTTTGCCCGATCCTGAGGCAGCAGAAAGGGGGATGGGTTTACGGTCCGGGTGAGCTGGGTTTCGGCTATGCCCAGGGAGAAGGGGATGGCCTCTCCCCGGGAGGAGGAGCTTACACGCTCCAGATCCAATTGAGCCACCGCCAGGCCTGTCTCAAAAACGCCGGTGCGGTTTAAGGATTCCCCGGCCTCCAGCACAGCGCAGCGGCCGTCCATAACGCCGTTGGTGGTGGATTCCCCCTCCCCAGCTCCCGCCCGCAGAAGAGCGGCGCCGCACCGATGGCTGAACCCATTCAGATCCGCCATGGTCCGATCCTCCACCGAAAAAAAGGCGGCGGCGGGATTTAACAGCACCGGGGCTCGGGTTTCAAATACGTCTTCCTCCAGCCCGATGCCAAGCTCCAGTCCGGAAAGTTCCAAACAGGCCAGATGATAGCCCCAGCCCAGGGGAATGGAGCTGCCACCTCGGGAAAAAACGCCGGTCTCAGGTCCGGGAGAAAAAGGGGCCTGTGCCTCCCGCCGGGGACAGAGCCATAGCACCTCTCCTCCCCCGATGGGCGCCGCGCAGTCGTACAGCCGTCCACCTTGGCGGACCGGCAATCCCACCACCGCCAATAGATCCAGGCTCTTGGCGTTGGCAGCCAGTCGCAAAAGGGCATCCCAAGCTGCCGCCAGAAGCGCTTCCTGGCGGTACAGGTCCCCCAGGGTAGCTCCCGTTAGGCACAGCCGGGGCAGGACCATAACCTTAACCCCTTGCTCAGCCCCCCGCCGCAGGGCGGCAAGGGCGGCCCCGCCGTTATAGGCTGGATCCCCCGCCCGGATGGCAAAATTGCCGGCACCCACCGTTATGAATCCGTCTTTCATGGCTGTTTCTCCAATCTTTTCTCATAGCAATAATAGGTCTGATGGGCCGCTGGACGATGGGGGAAGGTCAAAGAGCAGACAAACCGATACCCACACCGCAGAAACAGCGCTTGAGCAAACCGGTTGTCGCTGTTGGTATCCACCCGCATCACGTCCTTGCCCTCCCTTCTGGCGATGGCCTCCGCCCACTCCATGGCTAGGCTGGCTATGCCCTGTCCTTGGTATGCCTGATCCACCGCCAGGGCGTGAACCGTTAGAGGCGCGCCTGGATATCCCCAGGCTACCCTGTCATACAACTCCCCTTGGACGGGGTCCAGGATATAGGTTCCCGCCAGGGTTCCGTCCACATAAAATCCATATAGGATCCCTCGTGACAGGGCGTCACGGGCGACCTTAACCGTGGGATACACCCCCGGCTCCCACTGCACGATACCGTTGGCCTTCTGAAAGGCGGCGGCTTGGTCATAGACCATCCCGATTTGCGCCAACTCGTCCGGCGCCGGGGGCCTCACACAAAACTCCATTGGATCGATCCTCCTACGGCCCTATTATAGCCAAAGGAGCCCCATTTGCCCAGAACAAATCAAGGGCCCGTCCGGATCTGCTGCCGGACGGGCCCCAATGCGGCGCCTCTATTGGTTTATGGGCAGGGTGATGGTAAAGACGGTTCCCTCCCCCTCTGTACTGGTTACCTGGATTTCTCCGCCGTAGGAAAGTACGATGTGCTTTACGATGGCCAGTCCCAATCCCGTTCCGCCCATGGCACGGCTACGGCCCTTATCCACCCGGTAGAACCGCTCAAAGATGCGCTCCTGGGCCTCCTGGGGAATGCCAATACCGCTGTCCGCCACCCGGATGACGCATCGATTCCGGTCCCGGCGCGCGGTGACGGACACCGATCCTCCCGGCACATTGTACTTGATGGCGTTGTCGATGAGGTTGGTAAACAGCTGACGTAGGCGGATGGGGTTCATGGGAAGCACCAGCCCAGGTTCCGCCTCCAGAGTAAGGGTTACCCCCTGTTCTTGGAGTTTGCCCCGGAAGATGCGCTCCAGATCCGAGAGGGTCTCTTCCACGTTTGCCGACAGGTTCCGCGGATCGTCCTTGCCGTTCTCAATCTCCGAGAGCTGCAGAAGGTCCTCGATGAGGGCATGAAGCCGTTCCGCCTCGATGTCGATGATCTCATAGAAATTTTCCCGGGTCTCCTGATCCCGCTCGCCGGACTTCAGCAGCTCCACATATCCCCGGATGGAGGTAAGAGGGGTCTTCAGCTCATGGGTTACGTTGGACACAAACTCGCTGCGCATCTGCTCCAGCTTTCTTAGGTGGGTCACATCCCGGATCACCGCCACCGCCCCCATGGGCTTCTCCTCCACCGTAAGGCAGGCGGTATGAACCTCCAGAATCCGCTCGGGAGTGGTGGCCAGGCTGATGGTTCCCTCGGCAGCCTCCTGGTTTTCCGCCGTCTGCCGAAGCAGGGCCGCCAGATGCAAGGCCCCGGTGCTTCCGGAAAGGGGCGCTCCCGCCGTCACATCATCCAGCCCCAGAAGCTCTCCGACCTTATCGTTGAAGATCAGGACGCGGCCGTCCTCATCCACCGCCACCACGCCATCCTGGATGCTCTGCAGCACCCCGCCCAGCTGGGACCGTTTCTCGTTGAGCTTATACAGGGTGGCCACCAGGGAGGAGGCCATATCGTTGAAGGCCGCGCCCAGCACCCCGATCTCGTCCTCGCCGGGGGTAACCCTTATATAGAGGTTCCCGGACTCCATGGATGTTGCGGCGTAGATCAGCTCATCCACCGGCCGCAGCATCCGCTTGGCCTGCCGGCGGGACAACAGCGCCGCGGCCACCACGCCCGCCACAAGGCCCACCAGGCAGCTCAACAGGATGCTGCCCCGGATGGCGTATACCTTGTCCAGATTCTGGGCGGCACGGAAAATGATGCCGTTTCTTTGGACAGCCACATAGTAGTAGTTCTTTCCGGTGGTAGCGCTCCGCCGGGTGCTGACCCCCACTTTGCCCTCCATAGCGGCGGCCACCTCGGGCCGCTGGCTATGGTCATCCAATGGAGTAAGACCCGCGCTGTCCGCCAACACCCTGCCGGTGGCGCCGTCGATCAAGGTAAGACGGATCTCCTTCCCCTCCATGGCGCTCAGCTGCTCGGCGTTCTGTTCCACATAGCGGGCCGGGTCATCGTCGGCCTCATAGGAGGCGGACATCATGGCCAGCACCCCGGTCAACTCGTTTTCCACCGCCCCCTGGTAGATGCCGTCAATCAGGGGGAACACCAGGGCAAAAGCGGCAATCAGCGCGATGATCACCGTGGTGATGGTCCCGCGGAGCATCTTTTTTCTCATTGAGGATCGTCCTCCTCATCGTTGAATTTGTAGCCTACGCCCCGAAGCGTGATGATCCAGCGGGGCTTATCGGGGGTGTCCTCGATCTTCTGACGCAGGTACCGGATGTGGACATCCACCGTCCGGGCGTCGCCGTAATAGTCCAGCCCCCAAACCTGATCCAGCAGCATATCCCGGGTAAAAACCCTTCCCTTGTTTTCCATCAACACCGCCAGAATATCGAATTCCTTCATGGTCAGATTGATGGTTCTGCCGTTCTTTGTGACCCGACGGCGATCCAAATCCATGATAAGAGGGCCGTGGGACAGCACCTTGCCGGCCCCCGCCTTGCCAAACAGGTACTCGTTCCGCCGGAGGGCCGCCTTAACCCTTGCCGCCAGCTCCTTGACGGAAAAAGGCTTTGTGATGTAATCGTCCGCTCCCAGCTCCAGGCCTACGATCCGGTCCACCTCGTCTCCCTTTGCCGTCAGCATCAGGATGGGTAAGGGGCGGGTGTTTGGGTCATCCCGCAGGATCCGGCAGATGGTCATGCCATCCGGCGGGGGCATCATCCAATCCAGGATCACCGCGTCCGGCATCCGTTTTTTGACGGCAGCCAAAAAGCTCTCCCCATCCGAAAAGGTTTGGGTGTCAAACCCGGCGTCATCCAGGCCCAGAGAGACCAGTTGCAGGATGTTTGGTTCATCGTCCACAATGTATACCAATTCAGCCATAGCGGTCTATCCTCCTAATCCATTTTTCGGGGCGCCTATTCCCCAGCGGGGGTTTCGTGTACGTTGAGGTCCAAATGCTCCCCCGTCGCCATAAAGATTACCCACTCGGCGATGTTGGTGGTATGGTCGCCGATGCGTTCGATGTATTTTGCAATGAGAAGAAGGTCCACCGCCTGCCGGACGGAGGTTCCCTTTTCGGCGATGATATTGCACAGCTCCATCACCACGGTGGAGAAGTTGTCGTCAATGATATTATCGTCCATGCAGACGGCTTTCGCAAGTTCCACATCCCGGGTGATATAGGCTTTGATGGCCCGGGCAAACATACTGCGGGCGGTGTCCAGCATAAGGGGCAGGTGGATGAGGGGTTTTACATAGGGAGCCTCCCCCATCTTGATGAGGATCTCCCCGATGTCGGCGCATTGGTCGGCGATGCGCTCCACGTCGGTGATCAGCTTTAAGGTGGCGGTAATAACTCTAAGATCCCCGGCCATGGGCTGCTGCCGGCAGATGAGGTTCATGCACATCTGCTCGATCTGATTCTCCATGCCGTCGATCTCGTCGTCCCCCTCCACCACCCGGCGGGCGGCTTCCCGATCCTGGCGCTTTAGGGCAAACAGGGTTTCAGACATGATCTCGTCCACCCGGCGGCCCATTTCGGTCAGCTCCCGGTGCAGCTTGAGCAGCTCTTTATCAAAATAGTTTCTGGTCATGGTTTCATCCTCTTTTCTTGCAGGCTGAGCCTGCACCCTTTTTGCAACCGCTCTGCGGTTGCGGGCGTACTACTATCCTACATCTTGCCGCCGGTCAGTGCCCGGTTCCATTTTGCATCCGCTACGCAGTTGCGGGTGTGTGCCTATCCAGCGCCGCTACCGATGGTCGCCATAGGTCTCCTACCACCATAATCCTTCCCGCGACATGTCTCCGGGCACGGCCCGGTGCCGATGACTTCCATAGGCTTCCTACCGCTTTAGCCCTTCCCGCGACACGTCAGCGGCGACTCGCCGCCGCTCAGCCGAAGCGGCCGGTGATGTAGTCCTCCGTCTGTTTTTCCTTGGGATTGTTAAACATGGTGCCGGTATCGCCGTACTCAATGACCTCCCCTTTGAAGAAAAAGGCGGTATTGTCGGCGATCCGGGCCGCCTGCTGCATATTGTGGGTTACGATGATGATGGTATACTTCTCCTTCAGCTGGGCCACCAGATCCTCCACCTTACTGGTGGAGATGGGATCCAAAGCGGAGGTAGGTTCATCCATCAACAGCACCTCGGGCTCCACCGCCAGGCTTCGGGCGATGCACAACCGCTGCTGCTGTCCTCCCGACAACCCCAACGCGCTTTTTTTCAGCCGGTCCTTCACCTCGTCAAACAGGGCGGCTCCCCTAAGGCTCCGCTCTACGATTTCATCCAACTGCGCCTTCTTCTTGATGCCATGAACCCGGGGACCGTAGGCGATATTGTCATATACGCTCATGGGAAAGGGATTGGGTTTCTGAAACACCATGCCCACCCGCTTTCGCAGATCGGTAAGCTCATAATCCCCGTAGATGTCCGCCCCCTCAAACAGCACCTTGCCGGTAATCCGTACCCCTTCGATGAGGTCGTTCATCCGGTTGATGGTCTTTAGAAAGGTGGTCTTGCCGCAGCCGGACGGCCCAATGAGCGCCGTTACCCGGTTGGCGTCCACATCCAGCGTGATGCCCTTTAAGGCCTCGTTTTCCCCATAAAACAGGTGTAGGTCCTTGGTCTGTACAATAGGCGTTTGAATCTGCATGGTATTACCCCCTGTTTCGTTTCTGAAGGACGTTTGCCACGGATTTGGCAAGGAAGTTGATAAAGGCCACCAGGATCAGCAGCACCGCAGCGGTGGCAAAAGACTGGCCCATATCGGTGCCCTCCTTGGCCAGAAAATACAGGTGAACGGAGAGGGTCCGTCCGCCGTTCATCAGGCTTTGAGGTACATTGACCGAACTGCCCATGGTATAGATAAGGGCGGCGGTCTCCCCCACCATCCGGCCGATGGACAGGATCACGCTGGTAAGAATCCCTCCGATGGCGCTGGGCAGCACCACCCGAAGGATGGTGGTGAGCTTGCCGGCTCCCAGGGCCAGAGACCCTTCCCGATAGGACTGAGGGATGGCTAAAAGCGCCTCCTCTGTGGTACGGATGATGATGGGCAGCACCATGATGGATAGGGTCAGCGCGCCGGACAGGATGCTGAGTTTTAGCCCGCATACCACCACAAAAAAGGCGTAGCCGAACAGTCCGTAGATGATGGACGGAATCCCGGACAGGGACTCGGTGGCAAACCGGATCAGCTCCAGCAGCGCTCCCTTCTTGGCGTACTCGCTGAGGTAGATGGCGGACAGGATGCCAATGGGTGTGGCAATGATCACCGTAAGGCCGATGAGCATCAGGGTGGAGACGATCATGGGCCAGATGCCCTCCTGTCCCAACCCGGGTTTATAAAGGGCGGAGAGGAACTCCCAGTTGATGCCGCCCAGCCCGTTGATCAAAATATATCCCACAATGGCGATGAGGGCAGCCACCGTAAAAAACGCGCAGAAATAGATGATTCCATAGGTGAAGCCGTCCTTTGCTTTGCGGCGGGTTTTGATGGAATTACGCATTGCCATTTCCCCTCCTTACCACCAGGCGGACGATGAGGTTTAGGATCATAATAAAGATGAACAGCACCACGCCGGTGGCAAACAGGGCCTCCTGGTGCAGCCCCGAAGCGTAGGACATCTCCATGGCCACATTGGCCGTCAAGGTTCGCACGGGAGAGCCCAGCCATCCGGTGATGGTCAGCCCAATGTTGGTAAAGAAGCTGCCGATGCCCAGGGAGGGATCCAACGCCACCTGGGGAATGGCGGGCCGGTTGCCCGCAACCAATACCACCGCCATGGTCTCGCCGATGGCTCGGCCGGCCCCCAGCACCACCCCGGCGATGATTCCCTGTTTGGCAGCAGGAAGAATCACCCGGAAGATGGTCTGTATCTGGGACGCCCCCAGGGCAAGGGCGCCTTCCTTATACTCCCGGGGTACCGCCTGGATGGCGTCCACGCTGATGCTGATGATGGTGGGCAGCACCATGATGGACAGGATGATGGCCACGGCCATGAGGCTGTTGCCCGGGCCTCCCAAAAGACTGCGGACAAAGGGTACCACGACCATCATGCCGAAGAATCCGTATACCACCGACGGAATGCCCGCCAGTAGATCAATGGCTGAGCGGATGACCCGGCCGGTCCTCTTTGGAGCCAGCTCCGCCAGGAACACCGCTACCATGATCCCCACAAAGGTGGAAAATGCCACCGAAAGGGCAGTGGCCAAAAGGGAGGCCACGATCATAGGGAAAATACCAAATATTTCAGCGGTGGGCTGCCAGGTGGTGCCAAAGATAAAATCCAGCACCCCGATTTTGAACATGGCGGGCGCGCCCTTAAAGAAGATGAATACCGAGATGATGGCCACCATCAGCACCGAAAGGGACGCGCAGATCAAAAACAGGCCCTTTGCTCCTTTTTCTATCATCAACTGCTTTCTCATGGCACACCTGCCCTCCAAGCTCTCCTACCTATTATCCTTGTTATAATCCTCTCGTATTTTTCCATTATTATGCCGATATTAAATTCCCGTTAAGGCCGAAACAGACCGAGAAGCGGGGAAAATTGGGCCGAGAAAATGTCTACAAAGATCGGTGATTTTTTAGGGAAAGCGTTGACACGGGCCGCGCCCATCCAATATTATTTTTATATGGTGCCGTATTAATATGATATAGTCCAGGGGCGCCTTCCCGAGGCGCTGGCTGCCGGCGCTAAATCCAAATTAGGATAGGAATGAAAAAACGATGGATCTATTCAAAAAGTGCCAGGACTTCACCCTGGTCAAAGAGATACAAAGCATGGGCATCTATCCCTATTTTCATGCCCTGGAATCCCGGCAGGATGTAGAGGTCATCATGGAGGGCAAACGCCGCATCATGCTGGGCTCCAACAACTATCTAGGGCTTACCACCGATCCCGATATCGTGGCGGCGGGCATAGCGGCCTTTGAACGGTATGGATCCGGCTGCTCCGGCTCCCGGTTCCTCAACGGCACCCTGTCCCTGCACCTGGAGCTGGAACGGGAACTGGCGACATTTCTCCGCAAGGACGCGGTGGTTACCTTCTCCACCGGATTCCAGTCCAACCTGGGCATCATCAGCGCTCTGGTTGGCCGGAACGACTATGTGCTCTGCGACCGGGAAAACCACGCCTCCATCTACGATGGCTGCAAGCTCAGCTACGGCAAGATGCTGCGCTACCGGCACAACGATATGGAGGATCTGGAACGGCAGCTGCAAAAGGTGCCGGAAAGCGCCGGAAAACTGATCGTGACCGACGGGGTGTTCTCCATGGGCGGCGACATCGCAAAACTGCCGGAAATCGTAGCCTTAGCTAAGGCCTATGGCGCACGCATTATGGTGGACGACGCCCACGGCTTGGGGGTCATCGGCGAGGGAGGGCGCGGCACCGCCAGCTACTTCGGCCTGGAGGAGGAAGTGGACATCTATATGGGCACCTTCTCCAAATCCCTGGCCAGCTTGGGCGGCTACATGGCCGCCAGCCAGGAGGTGGCGGACTATGTACGCCACAACTCCCGTCCCTTTATCTTCTCCGCTTCCATCACCCCGGCCAGCTGTGCCGTAGCCCTGGCGGCGCTCCGCAAGCTTTGCGCCCAGCCTCAGCTGGTGGATCAGCTAAGCCAGATCTCCGGCTACATGCGGCAAAAGCTGTTAGAGGCCGGGGTCAAGATCCGGCTTTCCGAGACGCCCATCATCCCTATCTTCACCTATGACGCCATCACTACCCTTACCATCAACAAGGAGCTGTATGAAGCAGGGGTATATGTGAACCCCGTCCTGCCACCCGCCACGCCGGAGGATCAATGCCTGCTGCGGACCAGCCTCATGGCCACCCATACCCCCTCCCTTATCGACGAGGCCGTGGGGATCATCGCCCAGGTGCTAAAGCGGCATGGGCTAGAGCCATGAGCAGAATCGCCGTCGTAACCGGGGGCAGCAGCGGCATCGGACGGGAAACCGCTCTGGCCCTCTGTCAGCAAGGCGTCAAGGTCTATGAGCTGAGCCGCCATGGAAAAAGCCAGGATGGCGTCCTCCACATCACCTGCGATGTCACCGATGAAGGAGCCGTCCGGGCGGCACTGAACCGGATATATGAGATGGAAGGCCGGCTGGATATCCTTATCAGCAACGCCGGCTTCGGTATCTCCGGCGCTGTGGAGTTTACCTCTGGCCAGCAGGTTCGGGCCCAGATGGAGGTCAACTTTTTCGGCATGGACAACTGCGTCCGGGCGGTGCTGCCCATCCTGCGCCAGCAGGGAGGGGGACGCATCGTCTGCATCAGCTCGGTGGCCGCGGCCATCCCCATCCCTTTTCAAACCTATTATTCCGTATCCAAGGCCGCCATTACCGCCTACTGCACCGCCCTTTACAGCGAGGTAGCCCCCTTTTGCATCCAGGTATGCGCCGTACTGCCCGGGGATATTCATACGGGGTTTACCGGCGCCCGGCAGAAGGTCATAGAGGGAGACGACCTCTACCAGGGCCGTATCTCCCGATCGGTGGCCACCATGGAAAAGGACGAGCTTCATGGTATGTCCGCAAGGGCAGCTGGCGCGCGAATCGCCCGAATCGCCCTGAGGCAGAGGGTCAAACCCCAGTACGGCCTGGGCGTCAAATACCAGTTGTTCCTGGTGCTTTGCCGTCTGCTTCCCTGCCGCCTTACCGCCTGGATCGTAGGAAAACTCTACGGAGGATAAAAGAAAAAGGATAAAGGAAAAGCCCCCGTTGGGGGCTTTTCCTTTATCCATCGGATTATGGACCGAAGATGGCTTGAATCGCCGGGGAACGGCTTAAATACACGGATCGTCCTCTCTCCATCCCATCAGCCTCGGTTTCAAAAAAATAGTATGAAGTTGAAATAAACGGCTTGCTATTTCAACGGCTATTTCAACGCGAATTTCCCCAGAAACCATGCGGTGGTATAAATAAAAATAGGGGCCCAGCAAACGCCGAGCCCCATAACAGAAAACGAATGTTATCTGCTGGTAAAGCTATGATATCATTTTCGCGATGTCACGAAATTGATCAATGGATGTAATGGTAGAAAAAACATGTTTACAATGCGCAAGGATTAGCATATACTATGTGTGCGGGGATGACGCTTAGAATATCATCCATTCGTATGAGTTTGTTTTAATGAGGCGATAATATCGCCTAGGTGGGCTGGCACCTAAAACCAGCTCTTCGCTAAAGAAGATGTGTGACGGTTCTGACACATCGGTAAAATAAAAATGACCGAGCGAAGAAGATGTGTGACGGTTCTGACACATCGGTAAAATAAAAATGACCGAGCGAAGAAAGGAGCGGGCTGGCTATTTTGCCGGCCTTCTTCTTTATGGGGTGTGTTGTGGTGGAGCATAGGATCACAATAGCGTGCTTGTCAAAAAAGTTTTTTTGCGATTATCCAAAGGATGCTTATCCGGAGTTGATGGATAAGCCAGAGCGCCCATATGCTTGCCTTCTTCTCAAAGCAGACAACGGTTATTACATATGCATACCTTTTAGATCGCACATCCGTCACAATAGCGCGTATTTTTTTAAAAATACAATTAGATCAAAAAGCTCAAAATCTGGGTTGGACTATACAAAAGTTGTTTTAGTAAAAAACTTGGAATATCTAGTTATTGGGCGATCTATAGTAGATCAAGACGAATATAACGAGGCGGTAAAAAATTATCATAAAATAGCAAGGGATATTTCAAGTTATATCAATGACTATATAGAACATCAAAAGGGGAATCGCCCTTTGCATTTAAGGGAATTTGAAAGAAGATATAGATATTCCACTATAAAGTACTTCCATAATATATTGAGCCTTGAATAATTAGGTTATATAATATTGAATGGTTTTTGAGGGCGGAACTGGCACCCGCCGCGCCTTTATGGTCTGAAAGAGATGTGGGATACGCCGCCCCACCAAAAACGTTTATCGGAAGACCTGGCTTTTGTCGGGTCTTTCCCGTTGATGGTTGTTGAGGACCGGAAATGGCTCCCGGCACACCCGAAAGGGTACCTGGCATGTAGGATACGCCGCCCTACCAATAACCAACAGAGAGCTCGGATTACTCCGGGCTCTTTCGTTTTCTATCCTTTTGCAAAAACCTCCACACAATAAACATTGGCCGATTCATCAAAAAACGTTCTCCCCTATCCCCATCTCATTAACTTGAAGAGTTCCAATACTTACCAATATGTTTATTGCTTTCCCCGTTATTTGTGATAATTTGGTGATTAGAAGATATTTCCACGATTTTTGTTGCCGAAGTAACAAGTAGGAGGGTACCTTTTGAAACGTCTATCTCTGTTTTTATCTTTCTTATGCAGTTTATGCATCTTGGCTGGATGTACTGAAAGTACTGTATCAAGCAACCCAAAATCTACATCGAATATTCCATGGAGAACCATTTCTCCGACTATTACAATCACTCCTACTGCTACGCCTAAAATTACCCCCACTCCTAAACCTACAGCCACTCCTAAACCTACCCCTGTTCCGAAACCTACGGCTACTCCTGTTCCAGAGCAAACTATTGCACCGGAGCCTGTAGAGGAAACTGTTTATATAACAAATACTGGAGAGAAATACCATAGATCAGGATGCAGATATCTGCGCAAGTCCAAAATCGCTATATCTCTCTCAAATGCAAAATCTAGAGGTTACGAACCCTGCAAGGTTTGTAATCCATAAGGGTTAAGTCATCTTTTTCTCTCTTCTTTTACTGGAGTAGATAGTGTTATGAACAAATCAAATAAATGGTACTTAAATATTGGATACTGCCTCCTTGATCCTGTCTGGCATATCATTTTGTATTTTGCTTGTGGGTTTATACTTTCGTTATCCTCTGTAATTTTTACTACTTTTGATGCTTTAAAGATTTTCACATCAATAGGGATTATAATATCTCGTTGTGTTGCAAACCTACTTGCGCCATTATTGGCCTACCTAACTCTTACTATGTTCTGTCATAGCGCTAAATTTAAGAATATTGGCGTGATCTACCTTATGGCCGTGTTAAAAAGCTGTTTTTATTTTTCCTCAGTACAGTGGACTATGCGGTCATATCAATATTTCGGTGATTTAACCACATCTACTACAAATCAATTAATTGGTTTTGTGTTCATTATCCCTGCTATTTTCATTGGTTATCTCATTGTCCACAAAAAATTTAAAAACTACAGGGCATCCTTATCTCCCTGCCCTGCCTGTGGAGAATTAATTGAGTCTAACAGCCTATTTTGTGGAGAGTGTGGTTACTCCATCAAGCAGATCAACCCAGATTTACCCGATACCCAGGATTTAACAGGCATTCCTCTAAGGCAAGGTGCTACAGCAATAGATAGTTCTATTTCTATCAAAAAAACTTCTCCCATTTCATTTTGCTATAAATGTGGAGCAAAGCTTGCAGAAGGCAGCGCTTTCTGCCCTAAGTGCGGGAAAAAGGTCCCAAAGATATAGGAGGCACATCACATGAATTGTCCACATTGCAATCAAGAAATCCCAAATAAGAGCGAGTTTTGTATTTTTTGTGGAGAAAAGATTGCTCAAAAGAAACGACCAAAGGCAACAGTTACCCTGTCCATTCTACTAGCAATATCTTTGGCATTGGCCGGAGGAGAACTAATATATATCCTCATTAAAGGGCAACAAACATCCCAATTGATAAACAACTATGAGCATAATATGGCCATAAGGAAAAACCGCATAAATGAGTTGGAGGATGAAATTGCCCAATTAGAGGATAAAGCCCACTTTTATGACACCTCGGTCGCCATCATCCCAAGTGATGGCAGCGGCCTTTATCACAAATATGGGTGTGAATATCTAGATCTATCTAAGTTTAAGGGATTCGATTACACAGGAGAGGCTGAATATAAAGGATATTCCCCGTGCCCCTATTGCCATTGACTATATTATCGGAGAAGGAAACACAATGCATTATACAGAAATGGACTTTGCAAAAAAACTACCAAATTGGTTGCGTTGGCCGTGTGCATTTATTGTATTTTGGCTAGCTTTTATATTTGGTCCCTATCTAGTTGGCTTTCTATATAATCTTTCGCTCCGCTGGGCAGGCGGAGGTGGATTATTTGAGAATATCTTTGCTATCATAATATCTATCCTGCTTCAGCCAATCTCTGTCTTATTAGCTGGATATCTATCTTTTGGTTTTGCGCCCAAATCAAAGGCAGTCGTATGTTTGATTAACTGTATTGTAGCTATCTGCCTAATTTCTGTTCTCGTTTTCTCTCGCGTCATACTTGACCTCAACTATTATGAGTTGCAGGATTCTTGGATGTACTATGTTAGTTATGCAGCATCAATAATATTCTCTGGTGTTGCAATCATCATGGCGTACAATGGAGAAAAAAAGGGAGGGGTGTAACCCTCCCTTTTTACGGCTTCAAGCACTCGTACAAATATGATTTTTGCTTACTAGTTAATCCCTGTTGATTAACATACTCATAGACTTTTTTCGTTTTTGACCCATTAATCGGTTTTCCCTTTGCGTTTATATCCGCCCTAAAGCTGTTACACTCCTGTCTCACAAGCAGATAGGTAGCTACCGGAATACCGTAGTCTTTGAGCCCTTTCTCTGCTTCGCTCATCCATTCGTCAGGATATTTATATGGGACATTCGGCAAGGCAGTCTTTTTCGCGTATGCACCAGCAAACTCATACGTCGTTTTAATTAATTTTGCTCTTTCAGTGTCACCCATTCCTTCATAAATGCTGCTATCCATAGCATCCTCTAAAATAACCCGCGCAGTTTGTCCATACTTTTTCCTATAATTTGAGATGTTATTACTCTCTACATAATAGGTCTGTTTTTGGAATCCTACCGAATTCTTAGGAGTGCTCGGCAAAACCGCAGCATCATCCAGTTCTATATAAAGGCGTTCCAATTCCGCATCAACAGAATCGTATTCTTCGATCTTATTGCTGTACCACGGAAAAATAAGCTGCTCCAGCCCTCGCATAAGCAAGTTTTCCGTTCCCGGATCTTCTTCTCCCCATAGATCAACATATGGCTGTAATTTGCTGTTTAACCCGGGAATCTTATTTGCCATTTTCCTGGCAAACTGCTCCCCTATCTGTGTATATTTACTATCCTTAGCAGCATACGTCAGCCTCCGCTTAGGATCAATTGTTCGGGCAACCTGACCGAATATGGTTGGGATATACTGCCCAACATAGCCAGATATTCCAGCCACCGCAAGATCAGTTATTGCACCGCCATCCTTATCCCCAAATCGACTGATTGCATCGTTGATTCCCTGCAAGCAGGAAAGCTGCATCAAGGGATCCGTAGTAGTGGTTAGCGCATCAAAGAGGTTTTGTAGCGCCCTATCGGAGGTGGATTCGTTGCTAAAAAGATTATTTAGCTCGCATCCTACAAACAAAGGCATATTCACTGGGTTCAGCCAGTCCAGGGTATAACTATATCCGCCTATTCTAAGCGAATAGGGTTGCTCGCCTTGATATTTTTCAAAATTTTCCTCCCTGTCATTCTCTGCTCCGGATGCACGAAGCAGCCCAATCGACGCCATCCAAGCACCAATGGCTACAAGCTGGGTCCCTGTAAGCCCCGATGCAATGCGGTCGATAAACTGATTCGTGGTGATTTCTCCCGTTTTAAGCTGATACGCTCCCCTCGTTAGTCCATCAATTAAGCCCAACGGAGAATACTCCACGCCGCGCTTTAAAATATTCATAGGGGTTTTTTTGAAGGGGATAATGCCTCCGACCAAAACGCCCCAGACTTTACCCTTGTTCTCTACGTTAGACAGCATTTCAGCCAGTTTGTTTGCATCACGGAAAGTTGCTTTTAGTGCTTCCTGCGTGGCCACATTTCTTGCCTTTTGTAGAGTGGTAGTATCCATCTTTTTGACGTCCAGATCATTGGCCATGATGTAATCCGTCATCGCCCTGCTATAGTTCGCAGATAAAAACCATGCATCTTCGGCATCTAGCGCCCCATCATTTAGCTTGCGAATCCACTCGATAGCTTTGGTATTGAAAATCCGCTGATGCGTCATCACACCAGATTGTCTATTCTCTTTTCCTCCATTGCGAAGCAAGTCAAGCATTTCTGTCGCGTCCTGCTTGGAAAATGCTTTTGCAGCTTTGGCCTTTGCAGAGTTTGGATTATAGAAAGATGCAGAGCGCTCCATTTTTGCATTTGGACGAACGCTGGAATACATCCCTTCCATTGCCTTTTTATACAGGTTCTTATTGCCCACCGTTAAGTACATAACCGCGTTCCCCACGATGTTTCTGATGTGGGTGCGGGGGTTCGCTAGCATTGACATATACCGCCATGCCGTTAGCTTCTCGCCTATAGTAGCAGGTACTTGTTGACCAATGTCCTTTGCAATCAAGGTATCCAGGGCATCCATTTCCTTTGCAGTTTTAGCCTTACTCATGCGCTTGGCCAAATCCTGGTTTAGCTTAACGGCTACATTCCCTTTCTTACGTTCTTTCAGCTGTCTATTTACATTATTAACGGTGTTCTGCGCCCTCATAATGCGGCCCTCAGGGGTGAGTTTTTTAAGCAAACGTGCCGCTTGTACGGTCTGCCCGGCCTCAGTAAGGATCATCTGAAGATCCGCAGCAATCCGCATAAAGCTATCCATATCGCCCTCTTTTGAAGCTTTCAGGAGGGCAGCTTCCGCATGCACCACTTCTTCTTTCCCAGACAAGCCTTTTCGGATATTCTCATGGACATCCTCCGCTGCCGCTCTAGCAGTTCTATTCTCCAGCTTCTTCATGGCTTTTGTTATGGACTCCCTGTCGGAAACCACCTCATACTCCCCAAAGCCTTGTACTTTCTCTGTGGCAAGCCTTTTCTTGCTCTCTTCGTTCAGCGAATCATTTTCCAGAATCGAATCCACAACACGGCTTCGCTTTTTCATCGGTTGGGCATCAGAGTCTTCAAAAGAAGAAGCACCGGATTCCGGTGCTTTCTGTTTCTCGGCTTGATTTTGTAACGCTGATTGCGTTTGTCTCTCTGGTAAAACCACCCCGTCATCATACGCCTGTGGCCGATTCTGTCTGCGTACTTCTGTATCCATAGACGCACGGTCCACCGTTTCATTCGCTTCTCTCTCCCCCAATAGTTTCTGATACTCAGAAAGGGCCAGCATATCAATATCAATCTGTTCCGCTTTTGCATTGGGGAAACGGCGATAGATATAATCCATAATCATCGCTTCTTGCTGCTCAGGAGAGGCGTTCCAATACCCGGGCTCCTCCTTGGCCACCACATCTCCGTAGCGCTGCCGTACAAGCCACCTTCCCTCAACATCAGGGGTTCCGCCCGTATCAAAAGCCTCAATTACCTGGATTGCGTGCTGTGTCTCATGCAACAAAGCATTAAAAGCCCTGCTCCTGTTTTTAACTCCCTCACCTGAAAAGCGAATCGTACGATTGGACGGCTCATAAACCGCATCATATCCTCTTAAATTTCCGTCCAGCGTTACCTTGATTCCCTTAAGTTGAGGATAATTGTCCATCAATTCCGGATGATGCAAAATATCCTGGAGATCCATCTGCTGACCATTTTTAAGGTTTTGGAACGCTCCTCCAACTAAACTCGCGGTGGAATCGTCTATTTCGAACCGCCACTTCCCGTCCTGGCCCTTGATCCATCCCGTATCCTGCCAAATTTCATCGGCGCTTCTGCCCTGTTCAGCCTCAACCATCGCCTGATTCATCAAACTCTGGTTTGCATTTGCCGCCCGTCTTCCCGCGATAGAGTGCTGTACATCGGGTGTATCATCCGACTGCCCAGAGCGTACACTAGTATTGACCTCTGCATTATCCTGTGATATGCTTTGGTCAGTTAAAAGAACTTGGCGACGGGAATGCTGCGGCGAAACATTCGCTTGCATCGTCTTATCATCAGAAGTTTTATTTCTTCTATGATAAGACATCACGTTCCGGTCAGGTTCTTTTTCTTTTATTTCTTTTATTGTTTTCCGATCTGTAATTCTTTTCGGTTCATGGACGTTATAAATTACATTTCTAGGATTTCCGTCTCTCTCCCCAACGCCAACATCCAACAAACACTCCCATATTTGACCATCTGGTGTCATTAGATATGCTTTACGATATTCCCAACCATTAATCGCAAAGTTGCCGTGGCGATTTCCTTTATCCGCTAGAGCTCCAAGATATGAAGATACCTGTGTAACTTCGTCAACATGCGAGACTGTTTCTTGCCTTAATGGGCTATCTCCTTTCTTTGGATATACAAGTTTTCTTATTGCTTTTTTCCCTTTCACTCTATCCCGATCATCAGCTACATAAACAACTTTTGTCTTATCGCTGCCTATGCCTGAATTTTGATCAATCGTTTGTATGGCTTTGCCCTTCAAGTTTTTTTCTAGGTAGTCTAATAGAACTCTTGCTCTTTCACTTCGTGATGTCCCCTCAAATATATTACGGTCAAGAATTACATACCTACCGTTGTTACTAATACTGTGCTGGAGATCGCCTGAAGCTTCGCCCTGGTTGTTAAAAGCAGCAGCAAATAAGTTCCGGATCTTCTCAAACTCGGCAAAGCTCTCATCACCTTTTAGCTTGGCCAAGATGCTATCTAGCGCGTTCAAAATTTTTCCAGCGATTCCCCTGTTCTCGTTGACAAAACGCCGGACAAAGCGTTCATCTCCAAACATCTCCATCATGAGATTGCTGGTTAATTCGTGCTGAATCGCCGCATCCTGCCCCTTGTAAGCCGCCTGAAGCTGGGAAATCTGCTGGTTGTAGGTTCCATTCTCCTTGGCCCGTTGAACCGCATAATCCAGGAGCTTATTGTATTCTGCGCTGCCTTCAAGAGAGTGTGTCACCTCGTGGCCTAGGATCGCCATATAGGGGTTAGATGCCCCGCTAGCCTCTCCGTCCATGGACAAGTAAATTGTCTTTGTGGAGGGATCGTAGGCCCCATTGCTGACAAAATTCCCGTTGCTATCCTGCCCATCAATAAGCCACGCCCATTGTACATCCAGTCCAAGTTTCTTGGCCACACGATTGACTTGCTTTACTCGTTTCTTGTCAATCCCCTTGATGGCTTCCATCTGATCATCAGCAACCCGCCGAATCCTGGTTTGGCCACTCTGCGTTTGGATCACCTTAACATTGGGATCAGCCTCGTTAATCACATCTGCGGCCACATCGGTGTTTGTGTCAAAGACTTTATCAGCACTCACGACGCTATTATTTATAGCCGCAGTTTCTCCTACTTCAACCTCGGTTCCACTATTCTGAACATCCGAGGATTCCTCGGCCTTTAATTCCAGTCCAAGCATCTTTGCAAAGGGAGAATTGCCATCGATACCATACGCCTCAATGCCTTGCTCCTTGATATAGTTGCGTACGGCAACCTGTGCTTCCATGTTGTTGGCTATGTTCTTAGCAATAAACCGGTTCCCTTTGCTCGACTTAATCTCCGCCTGTTGCAGAGTCTTATTTTCAGTGTCTAGCTTAATCTTTCCACTATCATCCGTTACGACGTGAAGTTTGCCGTCATCTCCACGCTGAAACAGTGCGTTGGTTTTGTCGGTGTTGAATCCCCCATCCACAGTAAAAAGAGTATTTGCCTCACTGTTTACAGCCGTTCCAATGGTTTTTGCATTCCTGCGCGTCCCAGTGTTTAGTACATCCACACCAAATCCCAGAATTAGAGTAGGAAGGAAACCGCCGATGCCAGACTGAATGTATTCTTCTATGGTCGCAGAGGCGGCGTCTGGATCATAAGTCGCCCGCTTAATGACAGGATTGATCAGGGTAGAAATAATTTCTTCAGCCGCCTCACCGCTACCAGAAGCCAACTTCCGAATAGCGGCTTTTGCAAAGGGTGATCCCAGGTTGTCAATTTGGTTCGTTACTGTTTTCAATAGTCCGGTGTTTTTAAGACCGCCAATGCCGCCAGATGCAAATTCAATCGCAGTTTCAGCAAGCGCACTCATTGTCCCGTACTTTCTGGCATCCTCATAGCTTGCCCCTTCGCTCAAGGCCTCTGTGGTCCCTGCCCCCGATCCGCTCGCAAACATCAATGCAGAACCAGGAATAGAGCCCAGTGCAGACCCCGGAACAAGGGCGTTGGCCGCAAGCATCGTCCCCACCTGGCCAACTCCTTGCCCACCGATGCGAAGAACATCCTTAGCCCACCCTTTATCCAAATTCCGATACCGTTCTTCCAGATTACTCTGCCTCTGCTGCTGGGCATTTTGCAGATCAAGACCTTTTTGTATGGCCTTGTCTTGGCCCTCGGCAATTAACTTCTCCTGCCCCGGTTTGAATTTGGTTTCTAGCGCCTGTTTGAGGCTCTCCCCCTGCTCCCCCAGGGCAGCAAAATCCAAATCATTAAGCCAACTATCTACGTGTTCTCGGCGAACATTCGCCAACCACTCCTGGGCATTGTACTCCCCATTCTGTATGGCATTCTCAATGACCTGTCTGCCGCCCTCCAGCACATTTTCTCCAAAATACGCAACAGGAGTAAAAATATTCCCTTCAAGGTTTTTGGGTAGTTTCCCTTCCTTTAAGCGTTCAACATCATCTTTATCCGAAAGGTCATAGCGGTCTAATACCGCCTGTGGAGGCAAGCCCAACGCTTTATTCTCCGTATCCTGCAAATTTGCCGGATCGTAATCATACCCTTTCCGTTTCCATCCATCGTCAAACTCAACTAGCGCGCTTTCCTTTGTGTAATCGCTACGGCCTAACGCATCAAACTGTTTCTTCACCATTAATTGCTGTTTAGTAAGCGGCGTATAACTTGGCAAAGAAGCATGAAAGGAGTTCAACTTTTGAAACTCGTCCTCTGTAAAAAATATAAATTCACCTTTCTTGTCTCGTGGAGTATTTTCGCTGGAAGAAGACGTACTTTCTCTAGCAGGATTAATCCCATCACGCTTTGTAATCCTCTGAAATTCATCTTCAGTAAAGAATTGCATTCTTACCTTCCCCCTGAATAACTAGGTTTTTTATAAAACTCTACATCGGACGCAGAAATGATTCCTCGATTTACCGCTGCATTCAGAGCTTCATTCGCAGCTGAGGCACTAGCTCCATATTTATCCAAAATATTTTTTATGGTGCGGGTCCTATTGTATTGATCGTTCACACTATTGTTATAAACTAGCCCATCAAAGCTATAGGACTGCTTTGGGGTGTTCCCTCCGCCGCCTCCACTACCGCTTCTCCGGCTCCCACCGCTGGCATTGTATTTCGCAAGAGTTGTCCCCACGGGTAGTCCAATGGCGTTGGCGGCTTCCTGGGTCATGATACGGCCAAATAAGTTCAGCTCGTTCATAGCCTTTTCATAGGCTAGCTGCTGCTGTTGATACTCCTGATTCTGCTGGGCCTGCCATGCGTTCAGGTTATAGTTGGCACCAAACTGGTTCTCAGACTGCTGCGCTGCAATACGGTTCTGCTCAATCTGCGCCAGGGCTTGGGCAAGGGCGTTGTCCCGATCATATCCCACTTGCCGAATCTCCGTGCCGATGGTATCCTCCTGGCCTTGCTGCTGCTTGTTTAAGGCGTTTAACGCGTTCCGCAATGCGTTGGTCTCGGCAATACGAGAAGTCTCGCTGTAGCCCGTCATAGGGGCTGAATAGGCGTTCCCTGCAAGCCCCCGCGCCGCCAATCCCTCGTTGTTCCCAAGAGCTGTCACACGGGCATTCTGATACGTCTGGTTCCTCTGAGTGTCATAGGTTTCTTTGATCTTCGGAAGCTGGGCGTTAAGCTCGTTCACTTTTTGGTTATAAGCGGCATCCAAAGCGTCTTTCTGCGCCTGGGCCATTTTGTCATAGGACGCCGTATAATCTATGGGCGTGTAAAAATCATAAGGGTTCTTTGCCATGATTGATCCTCCTTTTTAGATTCCTCTTTTCCAATAACCGCCAACATTCATAAAAACGCCGGTGGACTGTTTCCATACCCCGTTCACGTTGACATAAGCCTGGCCGCTTCTCCATGTGCCGCCAACATTTACCCGCATCCTTCCTCTTGGGATGGTAGGAAGAGAAAACGAGGCATAGACCGATCCCCCTGTAAGCTGCGGGATCCCTGGCATGGAAAAGCTTGCTCCTAAGCTTATTGATTTTGTACCGTCATCGTTGTGCGTAATGGTATAACTGCCGGTTATTAGCGTAACAATAGCGCTATTCCGGGTATCGATATAAAGCGAATTGGACTTCTGACTAAATCCTGTACAATCCAAATAAGCAGAGCTAAGCTGTTGGCGATTCCAAGCCGAATTCGCATATCCATCATTTCTTTGCAGATAAACGCCTACGGAAAGAGGGGTGGTGTTATTCTCGATGCTTTGGCTTCCAAGGCTATACTCCAACCAAATGTTGTACCTATCGCTTGCCGAGCCTGTACAGGATCCATATACCGCCGCCAAATCGTCACCCCCCTAGTATTTGATGTACACGTCCCCAGATGACCCTCCGGATGGATTCCCGGTGCCATATGTAATCTTGGGTTGCTTGGACGATATACTGCTGTTCATGGTACTGATGGTGGATTGTAGATTGGTCACCTGGGATATGGTATGGGAATGCACTGCGTCCGCTTTGCCTCCCAGGGAAGACGAAAGCCCCGTAATTTCTCCCGTTGCATGGGTATGGCTATGGGTTTCTGGGTTTAGCAAATGCACCAGCGATCCGTCAAAATAAACCAGATAAACCCCATCTTGCTTGATTTGTCCGGCCTCCAGCACAGAGAACCCGCTGGGGATGATGCTCTTGCCATTTAGCGTTGCTCCCTGGGCGTTGGTAATATGCGCTTTCATAAGATAGATTCCTGTAACCATTTCATCTGCTGTGGTGTATTCCGATGCGGTTCCCTGGGTGACTCCAAGATAGGTCAAATGCTTTTCGGTATCACCGTCATGCCCCGCAAATCTAGCAAGTAAATCCACAGAAGCGGTGGACAGCTTTTCGTCGGTGATACTGCCGTTGGCTACACTGCCCTGGGTAATATCAATCAGCTGGCTATATAGGCTTGCAATCTGATCAGCCACGGTCTCTCCTGCAACCCCCGGTACCGCGGCGGTTCCAAGCAGGCTGCCACCGCTTGCCGCTAACACGTCGAGGATCTGATTCACTCTGGTGGAGACAACATCCTCCACCAGCTCGTCAAATGCCGCCTTTAGCTGCGCCGCCGTAAGGCCATCATCATTGGGCCGGTCCGACAATACGCTGATCCCCTTCCCGGCAAAGTCAGCCGTTACAAACTTCAAATCGGTTAAGCTGGTAATATCGCTCATGGAGTCCTCCTTTATTTCATGTAATTCCCGACATAGTACCGCTTGACCACGCCATAAACCCCGAACCCTTCATTCAGCGCGTTGTTCCGCATCATGATCTGCATAGAGGAATACTTCTTTACCTTCATGTTGATTGGAACAATCTTTGGGCTGTCATTGGTTTCAAAGGTGAGGCGCGAGAAATCAATATCGTTAAAATCAAACACGTCCATGGTGGCAGTTCTGGCCTTTCGCCCCAGGTCCTTGTTGGTTCTCACATAGATGTCGATGCCAGAACGGGAATAGGGCTTGATCATGATCCCAGAGCCTTTCTTTGGAATGGTTTTCTGGAGCATAAAATCTCCATCGTCATCCATTTTTGTGGACCAAACTGCATCGATTGGCATGCTATCGTCGTTGTATCTGCTGGAGTTCACAACATCCGTCTTAAAGCGACACACCCTCCCATCCTCCGTGCCAAAGTACAAACTACCATCTAATTCTAGGAAGGTTCTGGCCGGAATGTTATCCCAGAAAAACCACTCGTAGCTGTATGAGCTGGTGTTATTCCCTTTACTCTTTTGCCTCTGATCCGCCACATAACAATTTCCATTGACACAGAGAAGATAAAATCCGTTCCAGGATACGCTGCACGCGTTTTCAAGTCCCTCCTCCTTGGTTAACCTAGCGTCAATAAAATAGGAGCGGTTTTGCATCGTCCGTTCCTGCTTTACCCCATAGGTCAACACTGGAGAAAACACCCCTTCCTTGGCCAAGAAAAGAGGATCATCGTTCAGCGCTCCAAAGGATTTCATGGCAATCGCCCCCACGCCAGACACCCCTTGAAACACCGGGAAATATGCTATGCCATTGCTGTCGATTTCAGCAGACCGCATAAAGATCGTGGCGTCTTGGTCGTTGTCCTCCTTTACCACCAAAAGATTGTCGTACTGCTTCAAATAACCCATAATCCGGGATGAGTCCGTGCCAAACTTGGTATAGCCCGTATCTGGAAAATAGGTTGGGTCATAAAGCCCGCTATTCCAATCCATATTGGGATGATCCGGATTCCCCGAAACAAATACCCTTGAATCGTTTCCCATGCCATACCAGGTTGCGAAGGTGCATTTGTTGATTACATCGGCGTTTCCTTCTATCGTTCTAGAGAACTCAATCACCACATTGTCTACTCCCCCGCTATCCGATGGGGCATGGACAAAGGTAACCGTTCCAGCCGTTCGATCAACTGTAAAACTGCTATCTCCTTCAAAAGATTCAACCCCGTCTACCGTCGCATATACCGCGGCAGAATCAAGATGTGAAGCATCCAAATGAAATGTTTTAGAACTCCCGTCTCCATAGAAGCTGTTTTTCCTTCTAGCGCTTATTAGATTCACCGCTTCCAGCGCTTTCCCATCCCCTGCCGGGCTTGCCCCTACAATGGTTGTCGGGGTAAACCCATGGGGAACATCAATCACCCACTGGGTGCTGGGTGGAACGGTTTGCAGGTATCTGCGTTCCACCACGCGGTATTGCGCTCCATCTAAAAGGTAGAGCTTCCCTTCGTATACAAACCCGGTGGAATCATGGTCGTTCATATCGCTGGCGATTAGAATGTCATCCAAGGTGGACAATTTTGTTCCATGATGAACAAAAACCGTTGTCTCTCCATCGGCGTATAAAGAAAAAAGGCCGTTGATGCGGCCTTCAAATGTTGCTTTTGTCTCCCATCCGATTCGCTTCTCCGGGTATCCCCCCGCATCACTGATGATGTTCTTGGCGTCAGGGCTTCGTGTCTCATCCACCATCGCAGGATCCGTTGAGAAATCCACGCCCCGAAAAGTCGCGTACTTTTTTGTATAGACCTTCCGCGCCGCCGGAATTCGCATCTGCGCCATTAAACCCACCCGCTTTCACTGATGAATCCATCGGAAGCCGAAAACTCCTGCGCTGCTTGCAACTCCAATTTCCGGGCGTCGTACATGTTGTAATAGAGGGTCGAAACCCCGCTGTCATCATCCATGTACAACCGAGAAGCCATATATAGGGGGACCAGTTCCAACGCCTCGTCGTCCAGTTCCATCCTTGTTTCATCCGGGGTATTCACTGTAATGCGAGCAGGGTAAGCGTGGTAATAAACCTGAATTTCCCCCGCCATTCCCCCGTCAACTATGACCTTGTCCCTGTTTCGAATGACATAAGCGGAGATATCACGGCCCTTGTACCAAACCGGTTGTTCCGGGGCGATTCTCATATATCCTTCCCCCAGCGCGCGAATATCATAGGTCTGTTGCGTGCGAAAAGCAGGGATAAGATCTGCCGAATCAAAGGACTCCTCATACATAGCAATGTTGGCAATCGCATACCCGTTTTCTCCATGAAACCGAATCGTTATTTTCCCATGTTCTTCTATGCTTCCACGGTACGCCGTAAACCCCCGCTGCTCGGTATTGCTCCCGCGAGCAATCTGTGCCCCGTCCTTTTCCAAAGAAAATGTAATATCTCCCTGTACCTCAAAATAATAGGATCGGGGATTCTGAGCGGTGAATTCCATGTCCCCCTCACAGTGAATCATTTCTCCCGGCTCCGTTCCCAACAGGTTATTTACAGGGTACTGACTGATCCGCACCACTTTTGTGATAGGGCGAATGCTGGCAAGCTCAATCATCGCATAATTGGCAGCGGCAGGCATGGCCAGCAAGTAGTCTTTGTTTACATCGGATAGGTCCAGCGCTCCCAAATTGGAATAGGAAAACATGAGCTGGAGCGTTTCGTCTTTTAAATCCTTCCAGGTTTTCAAACTTACCACCCTTTCAATCTGAATCCGCCGGGAGTTGAACCCGGCTTATTCCCATGGATTCATGCGGAGGGCATAGGCCCTCCAACTGTTAGGATCCGCTAGAGGGAACCAATGCCGTACCACCGGAGCCCGTAAAAGAGCAGGACATGGCGCGCCAGTTGTTAAAGCCAGCGCTATACCGAGCACGGCCTCTAAAGATGTTGTTATCGTTGGGTGCGATCTCGCTTCGCACCGACAAGGCCACACGATCCAGCCAAATCGCGCCGTAGTATGCCTTATTGAACTCGCTGTCCATCAGGAACCAGGGCTTGCTGGTGGCGCTAGAGGGGACAAACTGATCCAAATAAGGCCAAATAATCACGTTCCACAGGCCGTACTGGAAGTTCATGCTGTTATCGGCGGTATCGGGCAAACCCTCCGCGCCAATGGCGTTAAACACCGCCTTTTTCAGCATAGCGTCGTTGGGAATGATGATGGTGTCCGGCGATACGCCCAAAAGATTGCCGTCATCATCGGTGAATTTCTGCATGGCCTCCTGGACATAGCAAAGGGCGTCATAGCTAAATGCGTCGGCGAACAGATTGCACTGATTGCCGGTTCCTTTGGTAACGGAGCTATGATTGGTAGCAAACATGTTTTTCCCATCCGCACTCTTGGTGGAAAAAACCTTCTGTTCCTTCCCAAACTTCATAGTGCCCGAAACACCGCTCATCAGCATAGCTGCGCCAAATAGCTCCCGCGTGCGGTTATAGGACAGCGTAAACGCGGAAGCTCTCTGCTTGATCTTGCCCATCAGCGCATCCTCAACCATCTCCTGGGTTACCTCAAAGGAATTCTTCCAGGTGTCAGGCTCGATGACCTGGCTATAACCTTCCTGGAAGCTATTTAGCGGATAAGCCCCCGCCTCGCCTACGGGAGCAAAGTTACCCAAGGCGGTCTCCGTGGTAAACTTCTCCGCATAGCGGTTGGTCTTTTCCACCACAAAGATATTGTCAATCTGCGAGCGCCCCTTTTCAAAGGCCTCTACGTTCTGCTCAATGATAGCCCGAATCGGCTCCTGGGATTTTCCAAAGATAGAGTCGTTGACCCCAGAGCCTTTACTGAAAACTACTCCTGCCATTTGATCTGATCCTCCTTATCGTCTGAAATATCCGGCACAGGTAGCGCCAGAAGCGGTGCCGTCGATCCTAGACAGGGTGAAGACACCAGCCGTAGTCGTTGCCGTTACCTGAAGCCCATCGGTGTGCAGCGTCACCTTGTCGCCAGGATTAAGGCTGGTAGGCGCTGCGGCAAAGGTGCTCTCAAACTCAAGGGTCTCGTTGACCCGCATAACAGGGATCAAAGAAGCCCCATCCCCGGTATGTGCTCCCACGCAAACAAACTCAGGAGTAACAGTCGCACCACATTTGGTCAATTTGCCAGAAGATAAAACAAGAGCCTCTCCATCAGAGAAGCTCTCTTCAGAAGTACCGGGTAGGTACTCAAAAGGGGGCGTAGGAGTCCCTACGCTTTTACTGATTTTGAACATGGATTTCATCCTTTCTTTGATTGGGCATAATGGGCCCGGATCTGCTTGTCCGTCCATCCCGGGAACCAGTTTTTATACATTTGATAGGTTTCGTCCGGAATATGGACCGTGTCTGCCGACGCATCCCCGGTTGTACTTCTCATATGCTGTTTGCCATTGACAGCATTGAGCGCCGCTTGTTTTGCAGCGGTTGTCTTCTTGGTGATAATGGAATCCTTGTTGGAAAGCAGATAAGCATCGGAGAAACTAAGCCCATTGCAGACATATTGATAAAACTGCTCGTAGTTCTCCATCTGGGCAAAATCCTCTACGGATTTAATTCCGCTGTCTGGATAGTTCGCTTTGAATTCGTCAAAAAACCGATTTACTACTGTACTTGCCTGGACTTCCTGAGCTGCTTTTACGGATGGATGCTGCTCCACCGCTTGATTGATAATAGGGATTAAAGCCTCTGGCTTAATCCCAGCATCGGACAACTGCGACCGGCTGGTTTCCTGCTCCATCTTATCCCAGGATTCAAAACCGGCTAGCTTTGCGTAATTATCCATTCGCGCTTTTTCCGCCATAAGTCTAGCGGAATACTCTGCTTCGGCTTTTCGGCGAGCAGCAGCAAACCCTGCCCGTTCTTCTAGACTCTGCTCCCGTTTCTCCTCCTGTTGCTGTTCGGCGGGTTCAGCATCGTTTTCGCCTTCCGGGATAATTTCCGGCTCAGAAGGGGCCTCCTGTACTTCCATATCAACAAATTCCTGCTCCATAACAATCCTTTCTCAACGGGATTTTTACGCTATTCCCCTGCGAATTTGGATGTTTCCGCTCTCCCTGCGAACCAGTAGGGTAACTGCCTCCTGTTTACTTGCTTCTGAGGTCTCCGCCCTTCTTCACTTTGGGGGCGTCTTTTACACTTTTTTTGATAGGCGCTTCTACTTTCTGAGAAGAAGTGAGGCCAATCCGTCCAGTGTATCCATCCTTCATTTCAATCCCTCCTTTCTTTCGGGTAATAAAAAAGGCCTTGTGGCCTAGGGATGGCTTATCATTTTCCGGCTTTCTGAACCTGTTTAACCATCTGATTTACAAGAACCGCAGCGCCAGCGCAAAGCACCCCCTCCAAAATCCCCTGGGGGATTCCAATCAGCGCTACCCCAAACGCAATGCCGATGGCGGTCAGGATAAAGGGGATCGTCCAGTCTGGGATATTGGGGATGGATTTCAAAAATACCCCCAACACATACAGGACAGCCGCCACAATGTACATGTTCTCGGTAATAAACTGGGTAAACTCACTCATCACAAATTTCCTCCTTAATGTTTCAAGTCCTTGGTGGGCAGGGAATGGACTTTCTCTATCCTGGAATCCATATCTCCATTCCACCCATGGGCCTTGTAATTCAAAAACATCTCCTCCAGAATCCGCCGCTCCGATGGGGTGGCGTATCCCTTGTTCAACAACCTCTCGATTTCCTCGGATAGCCTGGCATAAGCCAATAATCGAATGGTGCCAAGGCCTGTCCGCACCTCTTTGATCAGTGCGTCCCTGTCTGCTTTTTCCTCCTTCGCCTCGCCGTCCTTTTTATCAAAGAACCGCTTGATGAAGAACAGCAAAATACCATTGATCCCAAGAACCGAGAGAATCGACAACGCTACTTCCACATCCAATCACCCCCTATTCGATGGTTAGCTGGAATTTGCCAATGGCCTTGCCAAACAGCCCAGCATATCCATCCTGGCCATTCGTAGTCTCGTTGTCATGCTGGAAGGAATAATACCCGCCGCCCACAGGAGCCACCCGGTACTCGGCTTTTTTAAAGGGTCGAATATCATCGGGGGTATAGAAATACACTTGGATGGCGTCGATCACCTTTCCATTCCCGGCGTAACCGTTCACGATATCATTGATGTTGTATCCAGTTACCCAGGGGAGCCAGTCGCCACCCATCACATGCACCCGGTACTTTACCGACCCATGGGACACCCCGATGGCCACATCGGTAATGGGGCTATCCTCCCACCCAGCATAGTCTGCAAGGTTACATACCTCCGGTAGCCAGCCATGCTTCTGGGTGCGGACTCGATAAAATGCATCAATCTCCTTTGTACTAGGAACGGGAGTAGGCTGTGGGACTTCACCCCCCATATACCCAGTTACCATGTCCAGGAATCGCTGCCAGCCCATATCCAAAGTACGGTGCGGACAATATTTGCCACTGTAATCCTGATGCTTGGTCACCTTATCGATGCTCCAGCCGTAGCTTTTTAGCAGCATCGCGATATATTCAGCGGCGTTCTTCTCGGCTTGGATGAACCGCTCACCGCCAGACTTAGAGTAGCAGATTTCAATGGCGATCCCCTTGCGGTTTCCCACCCCATTCCCATCACCCGCGTTCCAGGAATTGCGGGTAAAGGGAATGCACCGGATTGCCTCTTTGTCATCTATTACCACATGAAAGCTGGCTTCGTTGTTGTTTCGGGCCATGTACAAGGCTTCGTT
Organism: Christensenella sp. MSJ-20; assembly: GCF_044357945.1. Classification (NCBI taxonomy): domain Bacteria; kingdom Bacillati; phylum Bacillota; class Clostridia; order Christensenellales; family Christensenellaceae; genus Christensenella; species Christensenella sp. MSJ-20. Next base: position 1,417,317 of record NZ_CP076563.1, on the reverse strand, counting down.
TTCAGCCGGAGCATCGTTTGCTGTATTATGAACGATGACCCGGGTTGCCGTCATAGCATAAGGACACTTAATCCCATACTTGTTTTCAGGCACAAGCATATTTCTGATTGGTACCATCAATATTCCTCCTCATTCCATGATAAAGGGCGGGAGAATCCCCCGCCCTTGTTGGTTTGTTTATTGTTGTGTGACCTATTTCCATCTGCCTATGGCAATATAATAGTAGCTTATCGTTTTGGTCAAAGAGTTCGGCGAATACACATATAACCTGTACTGCCCCGTTCCGGATTCGTTTAGCCCATAAAAAGCAATACTTATAAAATCGTTATCTTCAAGCCCCATCGTTACAACTGGATTGGAAATGAATGGTTGAGGAAAGGAGATAACGGGAGCATAGCCAAAATAGATGTTGCCACAGGGTATTGTCGCGTCGACCGAAGCACTAATCTTGTTGGAACAAATCATTGTGCCGTCCGAAAATTTGACCCAATTACCGTTTTCGTTGTTGCCACTATCAATAATTGGAGATCCACTTACATAGAATCCATCGGCAGCATTGATCACCCCTTCCGGTAATCCTTCCGGCATCGCCTGTCCAACAGAAAGTTTATTGTCCAATCGATTTCCTGCTTCATCATATACACATTTCGTAAATGTTTTGGGAAAGAGATTGTTCAATCCCTGCTTTAGATTTGCAATGATATTTGCCATGACCCACCTCTCCTATTTGTATCGGCCTCTCGCCGAAATACTAATAACCCCAGAAGACGTACCGGATGTGCCTCTAAAAAGTACAAAAGCACCGGTTTGAGCAGCAGATATTTTGCTCCAACTTGATCCAGAGCCCGTTCCCAAGAAAACAGTTCCAGTTGTTTGTGTGTTTATCGTTGCTTCCATCACTGGAATCCCCGTAAAGGTTACAGGAAAAGCTATGCCCTCTGCATACCCGTAGTAGATGCCTCCCCAAGCGTTATTAATAGCGATATCAGAGACTTCATGGTTCCCCCAACACTCATATACGCCACTTGCCCATTTCCGATAGCTCCAGATGCCACTGATACCAGTTTCCACTACCCGGTCCGCCATCTGGTAGTCGCTTGCCGGATACCCCCCCAGATAATCCGCATCAACGCTCGGGATCTCCCCCGATATGGTTTCGTCCGCCGTGTACTCCACAAAATCAGCTAGGCGGGCATTTAATTCTTCTTCGCTCATGCCATCTTGTCCTGCTGGGCCTTGAGGACCAGTCTCGCCCTGTGGACCCATCGGTCCAGTATCCCCTTGCGGACCTTGAATGCCTTGTGGACCTGCTGGCCCCTGAATACCTTGTTCTCCTTGAGGGCCTACGGGGCCACGCTCCCCTTGTGGCCCTACGGGACCCTGCAACCCCTGCTCCCCTTGCGGGCCTTGAATCCCAGGTTCGCCACGCAGCCCCTGAATGCCTTGCGGACCCTGGGGACCTATCTCGCCGGTGTCTCCTTTGTCCCCTTTATCGCCTTTTTCTCCCTTCTCTCCTCGTGGAAGCATAAAATCCAGTATAGGGTGTTCTTTATCGCCTCGGCGTGTAATTCCAGGCGTATCACCCATAGACACCGTACCTATTTGTACATCTGGGGTTATTCCCGCACCATTTCTTCCACTCGGGCCACGCTCGCCCTTGAAAACCGTCAAATCAACGATGGTTTCCCAATCGCCGCCATAACGGTATTCCAGCCTTTTTCCCTCTACTCGAAACTCAATGCCCTTACAAGCTTCCTGTTCAACCTCCGCAATCCTATCCTGGATCATTTTCGTAATTCCACGCAGATGATTTTGCTCTTGTACGGTCAAAGAAAAAGCCCGTTGAAGATTCACTTCACGAGCTTCCATGTCACCATAAATTTTTGTTATCTCCTGAGGGATACCCTGTGCGATCTGCTGAACTGCGGCCTCATTTTGATCTACTCGCTGTGTCAAACGCTGGATCTCCAGTGTGATCCGCTGAAAAACAGTCTTCGTATTGGCACTTAATTTTTTTATATGCTTCGCCAGCGCCTGCGTTATCTTTCTATCCATCCCATTCCTCCAGCATTCGAATGATCTCATCAAGCCCTTGGCCCGGGGATGTATCAATAGGAGGCCTCTGGCTAGGCTCTTGCGCCATCATTGCCTCCTGCTGCATTGCCTGTTGTTGCTGTGCCGCCATCATCTCCTGTTGCTGTTGCAGTTTTTGTTCCAGCTGTCCCCGAATTTTCCCTGCCATAGGATAATGTAGCGTCTCCATCAGACGCCAAAACAAAATCATCGTCTCTAGCTGCGCAGGATCTCCAAACACACCCTGTTGAAAATTCATCCGTGTTTCCTGCCACATAGCTTCTCGATTATTTGCAAGGGTTCCGGACGCATCTACACCAAACAAAAAATTATCGTTGTAATACCATTCCCCCGCCTCATCCTGTTCTAGGAAATCGTAGCGATTAAACTGCTCATACTGCTTATGCCCCTGTTTATCCTCGGACACAAAAGGCCGTGGCTCATCGGCATAAGCCAGCTTAAACTTGAACATCAATTCAAACAAATCTTGGTAAGCAGCATTTTTCATTCTCCGTTTGCTCTCTAACCGTCCTGCGCTTTGTTCAATCTGGAGCTGCTTCGCCTTTCCACTCTGAGCTGTCGTGTCCGGCTTGCCTTGGAAGGTATCCGTTATCCCCAAGGTGGATTTCGCCTCAATATAAGTAACCGTTCCTGCTCCACCACGTCAGCGTTATAATAATCTTCAAACTGGTCTTTGTACCATTTCACCTTTGGCGGCTTTAACGGTTCTGCCGCATAAGGCCTGGACGCCACAAAATAGCGAATGGCATCGGGCGCGTGAGTCAATTCATGCGGATCCTTTGCCGCATCGTTTGGATTATGTTCGTCGTGTTGCAGTAATGGCAAAGTTCGAATGAGATTGATGCAGTTTTCAAATATTCGTATTTTTGCAGCCGGCCTCCTCTGCTCATCAGCAATAGGCTTTAGCCACTCGCGAAGTTCGTACCATCCCTGTATCCGATCATTGTTGGCTTTGGATAGATAAATGCCATGTTCGCTAAATATCTCCGCCGCGCTTTTTCCGGTATCCTGCCGTCGATTCCACAGGTCTGGAGGCGCAATGTGCTGTTCAATTTGTTCATCCCCCGTAAGCTCATCAATCATTTGAGCCGCATCGGATATGATGAGGCCTGGTTGATACAGCTCGCGGTAAATATACGCCATTCCTTGATGGTCAACCGCAATCCAATAGGCCGCCAGCATATCGAGCCCATAGTCCAATGCAACATATCGCAGCCAGTCCACCGGAATTTCAAAAGGCCGCAAGACATGGATCTCTCGTCTAAACTCTGTAAAATACTGTCCAGCAAACACATCCCAATCCCCGTAAAGATGCGCCCGCTTCATTTCCTCCGGAAGTGTTTCCAGCGCCTGTACGTATTCTGGGTTATTGTCCATCAACGTTTTGTTATCATAAACCTGTGCGGGGATAAACACGTAGTCCTGTGGGTTTTCAGCACCCTTATATTGCTTATCGATAAATAGTCGCTTGAACCATTGGTGCCCCACATTTCCCGGGTTGCTAGTATAATACATCCTAGGAGTAAAGTCCCCCCTGGTAGAACGATTAGACGTCAGTAAGAAGTCTTTTTGACTTTCAGTGAAATGTGTTGCCTCCTCCAGCCCAATGACTTCGTATTCCTGCCCTTGGTACTGATAAATGTCCGCTTCGCTGTCACAGTAACCCATTTTAATCCGGGATCCATTGGGGAAGACAAACGCTTTATCCGTATCCGTATATCGAGCATAGCCGAACAACTCTGCCCGCATGGGATTGATGTGGTTTTCTCGAAGTTCTGGTAGCGTGCGCCGAAGCAGAAGCAATTTCAGCCCCGGATATCGCATGGCCAACATCACAAATTTGCGCCGCATCGCCCAGGACTTTCCCCCGCCCCTAGCTCCCCCATAGGCAATATGTCTCGCCGTCGCCTCAAAAAAAAGCCTCTGTTTAGGGTTAGGGATTTCCTCCCGCAGCGCTCGAAAGATTGGCGCTTCCATCATTTGCTCCAGTCATCTAAGGGGCCTTCAAACTTTATTACAACTGGAACATCGCCCCCATTCAACTCCTGCTCCACTCTATCCACAAACAACTTATGGCGTTTACCCAACAGCTCAAGCGCTTTTAACGTGTTACCTGCCCTCTCTTTTTTATCTCTTGCTATTTCCGTCAAGCGCATCAACACCTCTTCCGCACTCATAACTGCGTCATTATGGGATATTTCAAGATGCTCATCGATATATTTTTTTACAACTGGTTTTTTTAGGTTTTCAGAACCTATGGCTTGTGCGGTTTTAGGACTATACCCTGCACGAATCGCTGCTTGGGTAGCATTGCAGTCTATCAAGTATTCATCACAGAATCGTTTTTGTTTTGCTGTCATTTTCGGCAATTCGGCCATAATAGTCACCTCCTCACTAGTCATCCTGCCCTTTTATACACGTCTCTGCTAAACAGTACAACGCCTCATCGTCGTCCTCACAATATTCACAGCTTAAACATAGGCTAATATGCTCCATCGGGTCCATTTATAAAGTCGCCTTCATTTCTCTGCGTTGCCCATCCAAATAGATCACAGGGCTTTCTTTGCTGCTGGGCTTAAACTCCATCGCCTGCCCATAGCCGCCATAGCCTAGGTTTGCTGCCGTATTGACAAACAGTTTATCTACCAAAGCACAGCTTCTAGTGCTGGGGTTCGCCCGATACGATGCTTGCTTCATAATCATGGGTAAGTGGGTGTGGCTATGGAGATAAATATCAGAATCTACAATGAAAGCCATATCTGCTAATCTAATAGCCTTTGCTCCCTCTTTCCTGCCGCCACCGCCCCCATGGGTCATGTAAATGGAATACGTCATCTTCCTGCCGTCTGAACGACGCCTGGAGGATTCTCCAAAGGACACCCATAGCAGAATCCCATCCGGGGAAAACTTGTCATCCAGCCCCATTTCACGAGCCATGATATAGGAAAGGTCTATGCCCTCCTTCTTGTACGTTCTGTACTCGTGGTTCCCAGTTGTAACAGCCAATATCTTATCTTTTATGGGCGCAAACAAAGATACCCCCTGCATTACCTGTTGCATCGGTGTAAGCAGCTCGCCGTACATATCAGATACGCTGGTTTTCGTCGCGTTGTTGAGGATGTCCCCGTTTAAGACACAATAAGCATTGGGCGTATTCCTTACGTGCTCTATCCGATCATGGATAGCCTTATAGTCACAATGAGCATCCCCAATATGGAGGTCAGCAAAGGTATGCAGTTCCAAGATTTTGAATTCTTTAGACAACTCTGCCCTAACTTCCTTCATGTGATTCCTCCTCATATTGGGCTACGGGTGGGGCGGCGTATCCCACATGCCAGGTACCCTTTCGGGTGTGCCGGGAGCCATTTCCGGTCCTCCGTAGCTGTTCCATAATTTTGCTACACCGCTACGCCTCCCGCCCCTGGCTCATCACACGGTGTAAAATACCCCTAACGAAAAAGGAGCCTCAAACAGCTCCTTCTTCTCTCCAAATATATACCCCCGGGCCCGTAGGTTGCCGGAGGCGTGGTCACCAAGGAATGGGATGAAAGGTTGGGCGCTACACAACCACATTGGGGCTGTGCCTTTCTTACCCCATTGCACCACAATGCCATAATACAGGATACAAAGGGGAACATGTGGGACTTTTTATATCACACTTTTTCTCTTAAAGCGTACCCACGTTTTTTTAGCACTCTCTGCCGTAGCATATCCGCATGAATCCGCTACCTCTTGCCATGTTTTCCCCATAAGAAATCGTTCCCGTGCCAGTGTCCGCATGGCAGAATCTTGGATGCAGTCTATCCAGGAGTTTATGGAAATCAGCTTCTCCCCAAGAGCTTCCATCTTATCGCATAGTCGATCCTGCAACTCAACGATCCGTACAGCGCCATTACCTACCTTATCGGCCTTGCCTCCTGCATATGGCATCCCGGTAAGGATAGGGGTGATTGCCTCGGCCTGGGAGCGCAGCACCTCTATATTCTCTTGTAGCCGCTTTATCTCCTTCCGCAGCTTGTGTGCCTGGCGGAGGTCCGCATCTGTCATGACTTCACCTCACAAAGTATGGTAATATGTTCTCATGAAAATGACACGAGACGAACAAATAATTTACGATCTCCTTCTAGACTACCCAGGAGAAACCGTTACCTTCCTGTTCAAGCAGACGTTTCTTCCTATGGAGTATCTGCTTAAAATCATTGACCGTCTGGAAAGGGAAGGAGCTATCTGGGTAGACAGGGGCTTTGTGGACCCTGGGATATATCGGTGTTACCCAATTATGGATTAGCCCTCCTTGTCCATCCTTGCTCCACAACCTCTGCAATATCTGTCTGGTCTTTGAGGAAAATATGCAGTCCCATGGTGGCATTCGGAACAATAGCTCCCAATCTGACCATCTGAAAACTCTATATACTCCTCCCACCGCCCATGGGGTATTAGGCTCTCTGGTTCTATGGTGGGGGCATCGTCTATCCAGTCGAGGGCATCGCCGGCCTCGCAAGAACGGCAACGCACATGGTCATAATCTCTCTTTTCTGCTTCGCATGGCTCACAGCAACATTTTTTTATATGGTTTTGCAATGCGTCTGCATCGATTAGCCTCATTGCCTAATCCTCCACCCGGAACCAATACTTTTTCAGCCGTTCCTCTCCTATGGTGTCTATGGCTTTCTGAGCTGATTCGTCGGAAGCAAAGATATAAGGGGTCTCGCTATAGCCGTCGTGCATATATACGAAAACATGGTCATTAAGCGAATCATAGTATGGAACATGCCACGCTCCATCCTCTACACTTCCATCTGCCATCCTACGGAGTTCAGCGCATACCTTTAGATGCTCTCTGTACCACTCGGCTTCTTCTTCCGTGTGGAAACAATTTCCTGTTTGCCAGTTGTAATTATCAACCATATCGTTATCCCACACATAACTCCCGATGCCGTTAGAATAACTGAAAAAATAATCATCCCCCTCCTGTGGCCACTCTCTTTCCACAGGCTTTTGCCCCTTCTCCACCAGCTTTAGAAGCTGCTCCCGTTCCTCCTGGGTCAGATTCTCAACGTTGATTGTTATAGTAGACATAGCTTATTCCTCCATAGGTAAATCCCACGCCTGTTGGGCTTTTATATCGTGTGGTACGTCATACCCTAGATTCCATGGGTGAATGGGTGGATAGGGCATGATTGTAAGTCTCATATTGGGAAACTTCTCTTGGAAGTCCTGTAGGCACGTCTTTGGAGGATGCTTCTCGGCCCACTCCGTGATTGCTTGCTCCATAGCGTCCATGTCAATATCTCTTGGAAAATTACCCCTGGCTATACAAGTCCTTTGAATGGGACAAGAACTGCAGATAATACTTTCAACGCACATCCGTTGCCACTCTTTTAAGATGTTCATTCCGCTTCCTCCCTCCCGGCAAGCCAATCCAGAGAGACACCAAGGGCATCGGCAATCCCAGCAGCTATATCCAGCGATGGGGTTTGAATATTTCGCTCGTATGCTGATATAGTCTGACCAGATACACCTACCATCTCTGCCAGCTCCTCTTGCGTTATCAAATCCCTGCGCCTTGTCAGCATAAGTCGTTCAGCAAAGACCTTGTTTTTCTTCTCCATGGTTTCACCTCTTGTTTCCTTTTTCCGCAGATAGGGCAGACTTGAAGTCTATTCATCGTTGCTGCCACTTCTATTCCTCCAGCATCATTTCCGCTAGATCACAGGCAGCCAAGTATTCCCGCTCATGACGGGTGCCGCTATGGACTTCCCGCACTCTCACTTTGAAGTCCTCTAGAGAGCTAAACCAACACCCTGCCCGAACAAAGAGGCCCTCGTCTCCTTTGAAAAAATAGGCTTTTCTCTGTTCTGAGCCGATCCGATCAACTGCGACGTATCTCCCGTTTGATATACGCCCTGCTTCAAAGCTGCACCGCTCGCCAAAGCTGCAACACTCGCCAAAGCTGCAATGCTCGCCAAAGCTGCACCGCTCGCCAAAGCTGCAACACTCGCCAAAGCTGCAATCCTCGCCAAAGCTGCAACCCCTGCCAAAGCTGCACCACTCGCCAAAGCTGCAACGCTCGCCAAAGCCGCAACGCTCGCCAAAGCTGCAACCCCTGCCAAAGCTGCAACGCTCGCCAAAGCCGCAACGCTCGCCAAAGCTGCAATGCTCGCCAAAGCTGCAACCCCTGCCAAAGCTGCAATCCTCGCCAAAGCTCTTAATCCCGCTATAATCCCCGGTTGGGAAACGGCGTACCCCGTACTGGTCAGGGGTTATCTGATCTACTTCTTCCTGTGTCCATTTTTTCATTGCATACCTCCAAGGGCCTCTAGCCCCATCTCAATGGCCGCACGCAGCTTTCCCTTGATCCCAATGCCCATCAACATTCGCTCTAGGCGTTGGACGGCTTCTGCTGCACTTGCAACCGTCTGGCCTTGCAGCGCCATAGCCGCCGTATGAAGGGCGCTTGCGTCCTCCTTTGGCATTCCGTTGTGCCATACCATTAGCTGGGCAGCCGCTTCCTCTTTGCTGATAGGGGATCCCTCCATGGGGATTAGATCATCTATGGACATTTGCCCCTTTAACTGCTCCATTGCTTTCACCTCTCCGTTGGTACACTGTCGGAATCCCAAGCCTTTTTCGAGCTCTCCATACCGCCGACTGAGCTACCCCCAATTCCTTTGCCATCCCTGCATCCGTATACCCAAGCGCGGCAAGCTCCCGTAACCTGTCCCGGTCTACTCTTACCCCTGGTACATTTCTGCGGTCCGGATTGCAAGATAGTCCCATACGGTATCGATGCCGCCTCACCGTCCATACCGAAACCCCGGTCTTTTCAGCGATTTCCTCATCGCAAAGTCCCTCCTTCCAGTAGTCATATACTTCACCGGACCGGTATGCCTCCATTTTGTTATCCGCTTCCTGTGCCTCTGGCATAGATAGCATCGGTTTTGTTTTCATTACCTCTAATCTGTGGCTGTCATCCAGATATTCAGGGCAGGACACAATGCAATATGGCCCGCTATGTGTTTCCCTGGTTTTCCATCCCTTCACGGGTTCAAGCGCACAGCTCCAGGAACAATATCCGCATGCCTTAGCGCAACTCCAGCACAGGCTGTTTACGTTCGCGTATTTGTTCTCCATCGTTACACCTCAACAATTTCTCTCCCGTACCGTTCATGAAACAGCTTGGCTTTGATTCTGTACTCCTTGGTCCTTACCCCTTTTGCGTCCTCTACACTCCAGGTGCCATCCATGTTCAGTCGCACAAAATCCGCCTTGTACACCACTCCGCCGGGGAGTTCAAACGGCACCTGGTACAGCACTTTAGCGATCTCTCCTGCTCGAACCATCAATTCCAGGTCCGCCGCTCGGTTCGCCTCTCTTTGGCTATCAAATATCCTACCGCCATATTCCGTTCGCCTATTGTGATACTTGGGAGCAGATTGTTTTTTCCCAGGCAGTTTCCCGGTTTTGCAGTATTCCAGGTATTCTGCCGCCGACATAGTGTCAAGCTGGTTCATCGCGCCCCACCGTCGCCTTTCTCACCGCCTCAAACACTTGAGCAGAGTCCTTCACCGGGGGATAAAACCCGTTTACCATCTTGATATAGCGCATATATCCGTCAAAGCTATGGGCCGACTCGTCCTTTCTCGCCCGGTCCAGCAAATATTTCACACGAATATCCAACTCAAACCTCCTTAAAACGGGGAATCTTCCTCGATGGGACGCAGCCTTGCTTGTACCGGCACCCAACCAAATACCTTTTTGTTACCCGCGCTTGGCACATAATACCGCCGGGAAACCTCGTCAAAGTCCAGCCCAATCTTCGCTCCCGCTCCATACCATCGGTTTTTTAGGACGCTTAACACCGCGTCACAGCCCACGCGCCCCTGGTCTTCTACATCGACTCGCTCCAGGGAGAACACATTGCTTGCCCTGTTGGTAATATCAGCGGTTCCAGCCACGTCATCGTTTTTCAAACCGCCGTCGTTCTTTCTGGGATGCGCCACCAGATGAACATGGACGTTGTAACGGTTGGCGAACTCAACCAATCGACCCACAAACTCCGATTGTGCCCTGTAATACCCGTTTTCGCTTTTGAACGCGTACCGCGCGGTCATGAGGTTGTCCACCAAAAACACCTGGCAGCCATATCGTTTCGCCGCCAGCTCAAAGGCGTTTAGGATGCTGTCCTCCTCTCCGCTCTCCGAGATGGTGTTGTCGTAAATCCACACCCTTCCGCGGTACCATTCCCGAATCTGATAAGCGGTGGGCTTTGGCACATAGTTTATGGTCTTTCCGCTGGAGTCCAGAAAGCTTTTGATGTAATCTGAACCCGCTATCTGAAGATGAAACCAGTGCTGAAACCGATCCGCGCGAAGCTCACCAGAATAAATGCATACCCTGATCCCAGCATCCACGGATTCCGCGCATATCTGGGATAGCAGCGTTGACTTACCCTCTCCACGGCGTCCTGTCCATACCGACAAATCACCAAAGAGAAACCCACCAATGGCCTTGTCAAGCTCCTTGATCCCGCTCAACGCCTTTGGCATTTTCGCCATGTCCATGGGCTCAACGTCCGCTAGTTGAATCAATCCATGGGGCGGGACTTCTCTCGCCGTGAGATATGCCTCTAAAACGGCGGTTTTCCCCTGTGTACACAGCAGCTCATTGGCGTCTTTACATTCGTGCTCCACAATATGGATGGCGTGGTGGTTCAGCCGCAGCGCTAGGGCTTCCACCATCTTTTTCCCGGGGATGTCGTTGTCCCCGTACAGGTAAATGTCATCGTACCGCTCCAGAAACTCCCAACAGGTATCCAACCAGGTAAGGTCTTCAGACCCAGAAGGAACAGAAACGCAATTTGGGATTCCAGACTCATGTCCGCTCATGGCGTCAATTTCACCCTCGAAGATCGCCAGTGGTTGACCGGGGTCGCATAGGTGCATCCCAAACAGAATGGGCATTGTTCCTTTCTCCCGCCAGGACTTCCGCTCCCCTTTCTTCACCTCTCCTACGGGCCGGAATTTTAAGAAAACCAGTTCCTCCTTCTCATCCAAGAATGGGAAAGCCACATTTCCGCTTTCGTCGGCGCATACCCGGTAAGAATCCTGGGTGGCCGCAGAAATTCCACGGCTTTCCAAATACGATTTCACGGCATCCGGCGCCTTTTGCAGCTTGGTCTTGGGCCGCGTATATTCCTTCTGCTCCGATACCCCAAAGTCCCGGCACAGATCCGCAAACCGCCCCTGCTTTCCACAGGAGCCCCGCTTGCAGTTAAACGTCAGATTTCGGGTATTCAGTGCAAAGGTGTGCTTGTCTTTCCGCTCTCCGCCTTTGCAGTAGGGGCAGTAGGTTGGGATAATCTCATCCCCTTTTACGCTGTATGGCGCTAGATATATCCGCGCGAATTCGTTGGCGTCCACTACAAAACAACCCCTTCGTATCTGTCATCTTCGTATCCGGCTTTGCTTTTTGCCTTGTTCTCATAGGTCCCTTCCAAGGTTTTGATCCAGTTGGCTTCCTTCAACAGCCAGTCGAACCCGCATCCAGCCCAGGCACCATTTCTGCCTGTTAAGAAATCGCTTGCCTCCGCCAGCTTAAACACTTCCGCAAAGCTTTCCATGGTTTCTCCGGCGTTAAATCTTGCCCGTATTGCTTTCTTCCGCTTCTCGCTAACGGTTCTTACCCGTGGCAACGATGGACACAGGCTGTGGAACAGATCAACAACTTTCTGGTAGTCTATTCGACTGAGCGAACCTGTTTCGCGATATATATCTTTCTCTTCTTTTCTTTTCTCTTCTATTAGGAGCGAGCGTTCGTCGAGCCCTCGACGAGCATTCGACGAATCACATAAAATACCCTCAAACTCGCCATTTTCAGGGGAGTCTGTTGCTTCTACGAGAGGATTTTCCAGTTCTGCGGAAGATGGTGGAGGAGGCAATATACTCTTTGTGGGCCTATCGACTTTCTGCCATTTATTCCAGTTAAGAAACGCATAGTACATACTATGGGCTCTCTCATACAGCACTACGGACGTATAACGGCTTATCTCCGATAAGGCTTTATTGATATCGGCAGTGCGCATATTGTCATACGGAAATATGGTTGATTTTAGATAGTTCGGGTTGGCCCTTCCTCGTCCTTCATCATCGGCGTTTGAAATCATCCCGATGAACAGATATCTGGCGAACACGGATAATCTGGATATATCCTCGCTTTGCCACATGTTGGGATCAAGCATCCGTTTTCTTGCCATGTTCGCTCCCTCGCTTAATATGGATAATCTTCGCTGTCTTGTTCTTTATGCTTGATATTTGCAATAAACTCTACTTCATCTGCAATCAGTTCAGTAATTTGGCGGTTACTCCCATCCTGGGTTTGATAACTTCTGGTTTGCATTGTCCCACTCACCCCGACCTTGCTGCCCTTTTGGAGATATTTCGCGCAGCTATCAGCCTGGGCACGCCAGCATACAACCGGAATGAAATCCGCCTGGCGTTCCCCGTTCTTATCGGCAATCCGGCGATTGATCGCCAACGTAAACGTACACACGCTGTGACCACCGTTGGTGGTCCGGATTTCCGGGTCTTTGGTGAGATTCCCAATCATCACAACTTTGTTCATCATTACCCCCACTTTGTATAGATTAGTTTTGATTCATCCCAATCGGGATAGTGTGCTTTTAGATACTCGCGTATGATATTCCCAATGGACTCTCTCTCAGCCCCTGTGCCGTTGTCAAAGCGTTCATGACATCGGTTCGGGGTTAGAGCAGTACACAGTGTAACGATGTTCTCAGGGATTCCTAGACCGCCTTTCGATCGGGGAATATAGTGGGCGTTTGGCATCACATTGTAGCTGTTCCCGCATACCACACAGCGCCCTCTATCTCGGTTCCATACTTCATCCTTTACCCTCTTTGGAATATCCGTGGCTTTAGACCGCCTGCTTTTCATCCCATAGGCTTTTCATCCTTTCGATCTCCTCCGGGGTTCTGGTTTCCAGCCCAAGGCCATCCGCTTCCTCCACCAGCCAATCCAACAATCGGCTCATCTCTTTGGTGTCATAGCGAGAGGAACCCTTATAGGCATGGATGGTGGTAAAACCTTTCGTGGTTCCCATATCGAAGGCCAGCCACCCTAACCCTATACTCTCCCAGCTTTCCATAACACTCTTTGCATCGTCCTCCGGGATCCACAATTCTGCAAACACTCCCACCTGTTCAATGGCTTGCCGGTAGACTTCCTCTTTCGTTGCCCGTATGGCTTCCGCAATGGCTTCACACAGCACCCAGCAATAGGCATTGGCATCCATGCTTCGCTTGTTGTAGTGGCGCTTGATCTCCATTCGATACGGCTTGTCCTGTTTGTTGGCGATAAATCGCCTAGCTTCAAAGAAACTTTGTGGGGATAGTCTTAACTGGAGCCATACCTCCCCATGGTCATTCCGCAAGGACGCCTGATCAAAGATCATTCCTCCCATGGCAGCTTCTCTTCTTGGGGAATGTTCCACACCTCTTTGTACATCTTGTCGTACACATCCATGGGGATCTTGTCTTTAGAAACCTTGTACTTCTTCAAAAGGGCCTCATATTTCGCCCTGTCTTTCCCCACCGCCACATACAAAGCCTCTCTCGCATTCACATCGGCGTACTGGATTTCAACAGCGGGGGGCTCTTTTTCTGGTTGCGTTGTTTTACTTTTTTCCTCATATTTTCCTCCTCGTTCCCAATACACGTCCGCTCCCATCCCAAGTGACCTACAAGCTACGCTCAGTGCATCTGTATAAGCTTTTTTGTACGCCTCATCATCTGTGTATAGTCCGTTTCGCTCTTTTGCTACCAACAGGCTTCCACCGATTCCAAGTACTGGTTCAGACCATTTACCTTCAATGCGATATTTCAATGCGATTTCAATATTGCAGACTTTTTCTCCGCTTGGTCCTTCATCAATCCATGATCTAGTGATTAGAGCTACCCATCCCAGGCCGCACGGGCCAAACATCTCTGTTAATTGCTGGATTCTCCACATGGGAGAAATATCGGTAAATCCTTTTAATCTACCAGCCGTAATTGCCTTTTTTGCTTCCTGCGGAACCATCCTCCACCGATCATATAGCACCATGTTCTCATTCATGACATACTCCTTTGTAATAGCTGCAAAACTCTTTGGCCGCGCAGTAATCCTGGCACTTCTTGTCCTCACCAGGGCGAATCTCGATGCTGTCGCCGCCATTGCTCGCCATCCACTGTTCCGCCTCTTCCTGGCTATCTAGCACTCTCAAAGCGGTCTTTCTCCCCTTCTTCATAACAGCGTACTTGTCCCCGCTATTGAACCGTTCCTCCTGCGTACAGAGCGGCAATCGATCATCCGGCAATTCTCTCGCCCGCTTTACCTGGGCGATCTTCTCTTTTAACCACACTTCGATTTCCTGGAAGTCCCTCTCGGAAAAAGTAAAATCTACTGGCTGAACCGGGAGCTTGGGATACCCCGCTTTGACCTTGGCGTCCCGTTTACTATGGTCTTTTAAAAATGCCACTACCCTGCCCCGCTTTACCGGGAACCCAGCGTCCCGAAGCATATAGGCGTAGATCAATAGCTGCCGGCGCCAGTCCTCATAATTGCCGTAGATGATCTTCCAAGCAGAAGCGGTCTTGTAGTCCGTGATCCGTTCTTCCTCCTCGTTGTACAGATCAAACTGCCCGGACAGCATAATCCCATCCATTTCCATCTTGAGGCGGGTTTCCTTAATCTCTCGGTCTCCCTCCTTTTGTCGTTCCAGGATGGAATGGGTGGCAGTACCAAACAACAGCCAAACCATGTCCGATACATCCCGCTTAATCTCCCGGCTATGACGCCGCTCCAGCTCGGTTTCCCGAATGCCCTTTAGAAGAGAAGTCACCCGGTATTCGTTGTTCGCCGTCTCGTACTCGTCCCTCTGTGCCATCTGTACAAACGCTTGGGGAAGATTCAGCTCATTGGTGATAATCATGTTTTTCTCTCCTATCTAAAAGCCTCGCTCTGCCTGACCTTTAATAGCCTGTTTTCAGCCTGCAAGTCATCGATCTTTTCCTCTAGCTCTTTGATCTGGCCAAACAGGTTTTCAAGAATCTGCTCTATGATTTCGTTAGATAATGTACTCATAGCTGCGCCTCCTTGACGGCTTCTCGCCTCCGTGCTATATTGCTAGTAGGTTTATTTGTTCCTTGTGCTCCATGGGGTTGCCGCCCCTGGGGCACTTTTTCTTTCTCTATATTCAAGTTACTTTCCCCTCTCCTCTTGCCGCATTTGCTCTAGGGCTTTAAGAGCCATCCTGCTATGACATAGTTCCTGTTCGTAGTGATCCCTAATTGCGTTTATCCTTCTGGTGTCTCCGGCGTGGTATAGGCTCACCATAAGCCCGCCAACTGCAGCGCCGATAAACAAACCTAGAACCAGGCAATTCATAGCTCAATCCCCATCCCGATCAGTACCAAAACAAAGGCAACGGCCTTAGTCGCATGGATAGCCTTGTCTGCTATGCTTCCTTGACGAACTTTAAACCTCTTACTTTTCGCCCAAGGCATCATTCCTCGTCCTCCCCCAGCATCTTTAGAAACGGCTTGCGTGGTATCTGAACACGCGAGCCTCGAACCGTTACTCGAAAGCCCCACATGTCCGGATTGGCTCTAAGCTGGCATCGTAAAACCTGCGCATCGGAATTCATGATCTGACAGACCTGCCCAGCGTACACGAAGTCCTTGTCCAGCTGTTTTAATTCAGCAACGGTCATACGCTGCCACCTCCTGCCTCCAATACTTGAAGACAAGCAACCGCCAAACGTTTGACCGCTTTTGTGATCTCCTGCCAGCGCTCGTCCTCGGTGCTGTCAATCTCCCCATCTGCCAAAATGGTGATCATGTCGTTGGCGTAGTCTTCCAGGCTATGCAGCCTCGCCATCAGATTCAGCGCCGCCATCGGCACTCCGCTAGGCTCGTACCCCGGCAGAATCGATTGGTACACCGGATCCAACTGCAATGCCCGATAGCATAGGCCCGGGTCTTTGTACGCTTTAGCAAACAGCCATATAGCATCATCCGGGCAAACCAACTCTCCGTATTCATACCTTTGGATGGTCCGCACATGCAGCCCGGTGGCTTCTGACGCAGCTTCTTGGGTTAATCCCGCTTTTCGCCGTGAAGCATAGAGGTATTCCCCTATATCCGCCATGGTGCTTTTCCTCCTTTCCGTGAGATAATGATCTTGCAAATCTCAATGTTGATCTCTTAACCTTCCTTGGGAATGTTCCTGGACTTGGCCATGTATTCCTCCAGCTCGTCCCGACGTATCCGCCACAGCTTTTTCCCCATCTTGTATCCAGGGACAATTCCTGCCTGGAGCATTCCCCTTAGGGTATCCTCTGCGACCCCTAGGATAGGAGCAGCCTCCTTAACAGATAGATACCGTTCCATGTTTTCACCTCCTTGCTCCGGTTGCCCGAAATGTGTTATATTGTTGATAGGTGCGCCGTTTTTCGGCGGCTTCACCTGCCTACGGGTATAGTATAACTACATTAATGTAGATAGTCAATACTTTATTTTAGCTTTTGTAGATATTTGAGGTGAATTATGTTCTGGCAACGATTAACAGCATTGTGCGACGAGAATAAAATAAAACCCAATGTTGTTACCAAAGAGCTAGGCCTTTCCTCTGCAACAGCTACACACTGGAAAAATGGTTCTATCCCAAATGGAGTTATTCTTGATAAGCTTGCCGACTACTTCAACGTATCCACGGACTACCTCCTAGGGCGCACGGACAACCCGTTGCTAGAACCCCCTACCCTTGTCCTTACTCCCGATGAACAAGCTGCCGTAGAAGCGTTTCTAGCTGGATATAGAGCAAAGAAGGATTCGTAAGGGAGGCAACTATATGAGCAATGAGTTTTCTTTCGCAATCAAAGTACGCTGTCCACGAAATCCAGGGAAAATTAGAGAAGTATATGTTTCTGGAGTTAAAGCCCCTTCTGGCCAGCTTGTTCCCTTAGAAAGCAACGATTGCAATGAGAGTTTTGAACACCCAATTTGTACAAAATGTGTGAAGGCCGCATCTACCGCTGTCCTTGACGATCCTTCTTTCGATACTTCGCAAGTTCTCGATATAAGTATCGAATAGCGTTTGCTGTTTCCATGAGCTTCCTTGTTTCATAAAGGTGTTTCAGCCGTTCGTACTCTGGCCCAAGATCCAGATCACGTTTTTCTCCAAATACCGCCATGTGGTATGCCTCACCCGTCAGGTTCCAAGCAAGCTTTTCATAATAGTTTTGTGGTATCCCTCCATAGAGTGCATGCCACATTCCACGAAGCTCATATTCGGTTATATCTGTTCTTCCGGCTTCACGATGTCGTTTTAAGGATTCTTCTGCGGGAATCATTCTCTCGCCTCCATAATGCGCAGATTGAAATACCCTTCTGCGGTGTGGTATATTGTTGATTAGGTGTATCCGTTTCTGGCGGCATCACCTTTCTACGGGTCTAGTATAGTACGATATTTTCGTATAGTCAACTATTTTTTCGTATTTTGTACGAAATTTTCATAGAGGTATTGCATTGGAAAATCGTATAAAAAAAATACGCCTTGAAAATGGCGTTTCTCAAAAAGTAATAGCAGCTTATCTTGATGTACCAGTAACTACTTATGCGAGCTATGAACAGGGGAAAAGCCAACCTTCATCTGAACGGCTAATAAAACTTGCTGACTACTTCAACGTATCTGTTGATTACCTACTAGGCCGTACGCCCTACAAGCGCCCTACAGACGATCCTTCTTTAGTGTGGGGGTACGTCACCCCTACTGGCCGAGAACTCACGCCAGAGGAGCAGGAAGAGGCTAAGAAGTTTATTGATATGATGGTTCGAGCACACGATGCAGAAAACCAGGATAAATAAAATAAGCGCCCTAGTAGGCGCCTATTTTTTGACTTAAACAGATGGTAAATATTATGGATTTCCTAGATCTATAAAAACTCAATGTATGCAATACTGGTTTAGTTTGACTTTATAACCTATAAGTTATATTATATAGGAGGAGAGGTTTTGGCATCCCGAAAAACAAGTATCGTCAAAAAATTAATACCTCAGCCAATTCACCATGAACGATTTGATTGGGATATTGGGGATATAATTAAAGATAAGGCACATGAAGCCAAGTTACTAAAGAGATGGCAGCATGACTATGCAAGTATTATAGATTTCGGTATAGCGCCATTTATTTCTGCAAAATGGATAAAAAGGTTAAAGCACTACAGTATTAACGGCCTGCCAACGTATGAACTTAGATACAAAATCATATTAGAAATTAGAATGATTTTTGTAATGCAAAACAAAAATCCCGTTTATTTGACAGCCTTTTGTAAAAACAACAATTTTAGTTACGATGACGAAATTCAGCGGGCAACTGATCGATATAATGAACTGTTACAGAGAGGTGATATTTGATGCGCTACGAAAAAACAGGATTTGATTCTATAAGGGAGTCGCTTGGAATTGAAGAAACACTGGAAGAGAAGATTCTTTCTAATATCTATTATCAAGTATCCAAAGATTTGATAAAATACCGCATTGAACATGGATTGACTCAGTCCGAACTAGCCCAAATGCTTTCCGTGTCCCAAGCGATGATGTCCAAATATGAATCTGGGGAGCATCAATTTTCTGTTAAGCGTATTGTCGAAATATATTGTACTCTAGAATTAGAGGTTGAAAATGTATTTTCAGAGGAGGCATTAACGGCTATGTATAAAAATATCAAAACATTGGTTGAAATTGAAGAAGTCCCTGCCCAAAAAGAAAGCTCTTATGGCTTTTTTAGTAAGATAATGTCCCAAAGAATAACTTCAAAGAAGGCTATTGCTGTTGAAGGTTGGGTTATGTGATCATGAGTAATCTAAACAATGCTCCTGAGTTTGGACCGGTTTTTCTTGAACACATTAGTTACGATTATTGGAAGATCATGAAGTATTTAATATCTGACGAAATCGTAGTAAGCATATATGATTATGTTGCCCTAACTTTTGTGGAAAATGGGGCAGGACTAAAAATTGTCCGTGAAGTCCATGCTGATGATGGGAAAAACGACGCAGCTCACGATGACTCCGCAAAAAGCCACATTTATGTGTCTTCTATGGTTCAGTTGCGCCATAAAGGGAAAAATGATTATACATTTATAAAAGAACAACTTGAGGGAGATTATGCACAGTACTTTGAACAAGTAATGAAAGCGTTTGCTCCCCACTTAGACCCTATTTCTAAAGAACACGCTCGCCTAATTAAACAAATCACTTCCGTACACGGCGGATCGGGGCTTGATACGCCTGAGGAATTTATTGGTCAGAGATCTGGTCGAGTAACTAAAGCATAAGTTGCATAAAAGATCATGTAATGAATATAAAAGTTAATACTACTAAGACTCCCGTATTATAATGGGAGTCTTGTTTTTCACTGACAACATATTGATTGACAAAATTTAGACAAAGAAATTTCCAAAACCCTCTTTTTTTCTTTCTCCTTTCATGCTATGATGTTCGCACAAAACACGAACATTTGTTTGCGTAATTAGGGGAAAGATGGAATGAAGACGAAAATTGAAGATGTATTGATTGAATGGACCCCCTTGCTTCCCGAGCCAAACTTCAGCCTCTACACCGTTAGAGGGACAACCCTATTGATCGCCCTACGCCTGGGGCTATCCATGCAGATAGTCTCTTGTATCCTTGCCCGTATCCAGGCCAAATTAAGCCCACAATACGCCGTGGAGATTTCTATTGATATGGTGCCTACTCCAAGGGAGGAGGTGCTATCATGCCAAAAATGAGAGGAAACGGGCAAGGTTCTGTTTATAAAGAAGGCAATAAATGGAGGGCCGTTGTGACGTTGTATTATACCGCCACTGGCCAAAGGAAAACCCGGTCTAAAATATGCCGCACTAAAAAAGAAGCGCTTGCTGCTCTTGTCTCATTGAACGCCAACGGCACTCAAAACGAATACGCCGCCATGACCTTTGCTGATGTGTGGGACGTGGTTCTCCCTGGCCTTGATCTTAGCCCCGGAAAGCTTCAAGAATATAAACGGGCATGGGAACGGTTAGGCCAGCTTCACTTAGTCAGAATAGCAGATCAAAGAACCGCCGACCTACAACGAGCCATCGATGCAGTCCCAGGAGGATATCATACCAAGAAAGCGGCCAAGAACGTTCTGGGGCATATCTATCACTATGCCCTTGTAAATGATATTGTTGCAAAAAACTATCTTTCTTTTGTGGTACTTCCTGCCGCCGCCAAGCCGCTGGAAGATGCGTTCACAGATGAGGAGCTGACTGTTGTATGGGATTATGTCCGCACCGATGAGGAGGCTAGGTGGATCATTATAATGGCCTATTGTGGTTTGCGCCCCGGTGAGCTGCGGCAAATTAAAAAAAGCGATATCCACTTGAAAGAGCAGTACATGATCGGAGGCATCAAAACGGAAGAAGGCCGGAACCGCACCATCCCACTGGCTGATCGGCTTCTCCCGGTTATTCAAAGACAGATCGCTTGCTCCGCTTCGTTCCAGCTCCTGGTCTCGTGCGGTTCAAAGCTGTTTTACGAGCGTTACCACGCTTTTTTGTCTCGCATTGGCATCCGTTATTTGCCGCCACGGTTTTGCCGCCATACCTTTGCCACAAGATCAGCAGAGGCAGAAATAGCTCCGGCAATTATTCAGTCGATTATGGGCCATAAGAAGTATCAAACCACCCTGGGATATACCCATATCCGAACCGACAAAAAGGTGGAATCCGTCAATAAATTATAGCTATTTCAACGCTATTTCAACGCAAGCGCCGCCGATCACTTTATTTGCGGCCATTGTTGCACCCCCGTTGGGGGCTTTTCCTTTATCCTAATCTATCCGAAAAATTTCCACCATTTTAAGCAGCATGTCGAAATCCTCTTTTCGCACCAATTGGGTGCCCGGCGTCATGATGGCCGCCGACGCGCCCGCTACGGCGTAGCGGAAACAGTATTCCAGATCCATGCCAGCAGCATCCGCCACCGCAAAAGCTCCCACCATGGAATCCCCCGCGCCTACGGTGCTGTTCACCCGCACTCGGATGGCGGGAGCCCCCAAACAGGTTTGGCCATCGGCAATAAATGCTCCTCGGTCCCCCAGGGAGACCATGACGATGCCCACGCCGCGGCGGCATAGATCCAGGGCCGCCGTTTTTACATCGGAAAGGTCCGTCACCTCCCGGCCCAGGATGGTTTCCAGCTCGAACCGGTTGGGCTTGATGAGGTAGGGCCGCTCCTGGATGGCCTGCTCCAGCCGCTCTCCCTCGGCGTCCACCATACACTTCACCTGTGGATTAGCCTGCCGTGCCTTGCCCATAAGCCGCCGGTAATAATCCGGATTGCATCCCGGAGGCAAGCTGCCGGTAAACACCATGGTGGTGCTCTTTTCCGCGTATTTCTTCACCAGGTTGCTCATCACCACATGGGCGGAATCCGGCACCACCGGCCCCCGCTCGTTGATCTCGGTGGTAACGCCCTGTTCCCTGTCCAGCACCTTAAGGTTGATCCGCACCGTGCCGCCAATATTGACAAACTCCGACTTAACGCTGCCCCGGTCCATCTTCTCCCGCACCACGGCAAAGCCATCGTGACCGGCGAAGCCGATGCAGGCCGCTTCCGCCCCCAGGGTGGAAGCCACCACTGCCACGTTGATGCCCTTGCCGCCGCCGTCCTCCCGGACGTCCCGAACCCGGTTCATACCGCCATAGGTAAAGCCGTCGATCTCCAGGGTTTTATCGATGCTGGGGTTTAAGCATACCGCTGTGACCATCCCGATCCCTCGTTTCCAATTGCCTGTTTGTTCTGTTATTTTAACATATTTTCCGAACCTTAGGGGAAGCACCGGGGCTTCTTTTCTTTCAATATTAGTTGTGTTATGATAGATTTTATCCGATTTTAGGGGGGATTTTCATGGAGATCATCGACGTTCACCTTCATTTTTTTGAGAATTTCAACGCGGAAAACGGCCCCATGCGCCAGCAGGTAAAACGGATGATGGAGGAGAATAACGTGGTCATGGCCATCGCCATGGGCAGCGGACGCCCCCAGTATCAGGAGAACCCGCCCCGGGTGATCCCGCCCCTTCTGCCCCACATGGACGCGCCGCTGGATCTTGCCCAATACAACTTTTTGCCCAACACCGCCTACTGCGCAGGGATCAACCCACACGGCCTGTGCGACGCCAACCGCAAGGCCACCCAGGAGGCTTTTGCAAGAGCCCTGTCCACGCCCCATTGCGTTGGACTTAAAATCTATGCGGGCTATCAATATTTCTACGTGGATGATCCCATCTATTATCCCTTCTATGAGCTGGCGGAGCAGTTTCACGTGCCGGTGGTCATCCATACCGGGGACACCGCCAATCCAACCGCCCTTTTAAAATACTCCCATCCCCTAACGGTGGACGCCGTGGCGGTGAACTTCCCACGGGTACAATTCGTTATGGCCCATTATGGCAACCCCTTTATCGTGGAAGCCACCGAGGTGGCCAAGAAGAACCCCAATGTGGCCATCGATCTATCGGGCATGGCGGTTGGCGACATCGAACCCGACGCCTTTTTTGCCCGCTATGGCGGCTATGTGCAGCACCTGCGAACCTGGATGGCCTATTTGGACAGCTATGAAAAGCTTCTGTACGGCACCGACTGGCCCCTGGCCGACATGGGAAGCTACCTGCGGCTGATGCAGGCCATCGTTCCGGAAGCCCATCATCAGGAGGTGTTCCATGACAACGCCCTGCGGATCTTCCAAAAACTCAACGGCTTGCTGCCATCGAGCTCGTCCACGGCGTTGTAAAACTTTTCCTGCCCTGTTATAATGGATTCACTGCGGTTTATCCAAATCGTTTTTGCATCGTCTGCGGCGCCCTATGGGCCCCGTCTTTCTTGGCGTGTGCGGAAAACCCGCGGATTTTGAAGCGAGGTGCGCAATGGAACAGGAAAGCAAACTGAGGCTCTTTTTTCAGCTTTTAAAGGGACAGAAGCTGAAATTCATCTTGGCCATGGTGGCGGTGGCGGTCACTTCCCTGGTAGGGCTTTTACCCCAGCAGGTAATCCGTTTTACGGTGGATGCCGTCATCGGGGGCGAGGCCTTTCCCCTGCCAGGCTACCTGCAGGGAATCTATGATCTCCTAGGGGGCCGGTCCACATTTCTAAGCAACCTGTGGCTCTGCGGCGTACTTATGCTGCTGATCTACCTGGTCAACAGCGTCTTTTCCTTTTTGCGGGCCCGGCTGGCCAGCTCCGCCAGTGAAACCAGCATCAAAAAGCTCCGGGACCGGCTCTACGACCGGTTGTCCCATATGCCCTACGCCACCCACGTCAACGCCAATACCGGCGATCTATTGCAGCGGTGCAGCTCCGATGTGGAGACCGTACGCCGGTTTATGGCGGTACAGCTGGTGGAGTTGACCCGCACCGTCTGCACCCTGGGGTTTGCCCTGTTCTTGATGCTGGGCATGAACGTACCCATGACCTTGATCTCCCTCATCGTGGTGCTGCCCCTCTTTGGATTTTCCCTCTGGTTCTACAAGGTGGTCCGCAAAACCTTCAAAGCGGTGGATGAGGCCGAGGGCCGGCTGTCCACGGTGATGCAGGAAAACCTCACCGGAGTTCGGGTGGTTCGGGCTTTCGGCCAGGAAAAGCAGGAGATGGAGAAGTTTGACGGAGCGTCCGGGGAGTTTGTGGACAACAGCTACCGGATGATGCTAAACCTGTCCACGTTTTGGGGGGTTACGGATTTCCTCATCTATCTGCAGATCGCCATCACCACCGTGGCGGGGTGTTATTTCGCCTATACCGGGGCCATCACCGTGGGCATGCTCATCAGTTTTTCCGGGTATATCACCACCCTTCTCTGGCCGGTAAGGCAGTTAGGCCGGCTGTTGTCCGATCTGGGCAAAACTTTCGTCTCCCTGACCCGTATCAGCGAGGTGCTCCACGAGCCCGTGGAGGAGGACGCTCCCGGCGCGCTGACCCCCACCATCCGGGGGGACGTGCGGTTTGAGCATGTGAGCCTTTCCTATGACGACGAGGAGCGCCAGGTACTAAAGAACGTATCCTTCTCGGTAAAGGCGGGCCAGACCATCGGCATTCTGGGAGCTACCGGCTCCGGCAAGAGCTCTCTGGTACAGCTCATGCAGCGGCTGTACGACCCCACGGAGGGCGCCATCTACATCGATGGCATCGACATCCGCACCATGCAAAGAAAGTGGCTGAGGAAGAATGTAGGCATCGTGCTGCAGGAGCCCTTTCTCTATTCCCGCTCCATTATGGAGAACATCCGTATCACCGATCCGGATAAGGAGCGGGAGGAGGTCATGAAGGTGGCTAAGATCGCCCAGATCGATTCCCTGGCCCGGGAATTTGACGGCGGCTTTGAAACCCTGGTAGGGGAGCGGGGCGTAACCCTGTCGGGCGGACAGCAGCAGCGGGTGGCCATCGCCCGAATGCTCCTCCAGGACGCTCCCATCATGATCTTTGACGATTCCCTCTCGGCCCTGGATACCGAGACCGACGCCGCCATCCGCAAAGCGCTTGATGAAAACAAACGGGACCGTACCACCTTCATCATCTCTCACCGGGTAACCACTCTCTTTGAGCTGGATAAGATCCTGGTGATGGAGGAAGGCCGTATCGTCCAGGAGGGCACGCACCAGGAGCTGCTTCAGGAGGAGGGGCCCTACAAGGCGGTATGGGACATCTACGGAAAACTGGAAACAGAAGCCAGCATGGGAGGTGCGCAGAATTGAATCAAGCCTACGGAATTCAGGAACAGGAATACACCAAGCGCATCAACCTCTCCATCTGGCGGAGGCTGTGTAAATACCTCTTTGTCTACAAGCGAAACCTCTGGGGCGTCATCATCGCCAACATCTGCATCGCCATCGGCGAGGTAGCCTTCCCCCTTCTGACTCGATACGCCATCGATACCTTCGTCCAGCAAAACAGCATCAACGGCCTGGGGCTTTTTGCTCTGGGCGCGGTATGTGTGGCCGCCTTTCAGGCCATCGTTACCTATATCTTTGTGCGGAACGCCGGCCGGCTGGAGGTGCTGGTGAGCCGGGACATCCGGCGGAAGGCCTTCTCCCGGCTTCAGGAACTATCCTTTTCCTATTACGACCGGACTCCGGTGGGCTATCTCCTGGCTCGGCTCACCAGCGACGTCCACCGCCTGTCCGAAACCCTGGCCTGGAGCCTGGTGGATATCCTCTGGGCCGTGGCGGTGATCCTGGGGGCTGTGGGCGCCATGCTCTACCTGAACGTTACCGTAGCCCTATGCGTGCTGGCGGTGGTTCCCTTCCTCATGCTGGCCACTTCCTTCTTTCAAAAACGCATCTTCCGGCAGCAGCGGATCGTCCGCCGGACCAATTCCATGATCACCAGTAGCTTTAACGAGGGCATCATGGGAGCAAAAACCACCAAAACGCTGGTGCGGGAAAAGGCCAACCTGGATGAGTTTTCCGCCATCACCGGCCAGATGCGGGCGGCATCCATCAAAGCCGCCACCTTAAACGGCATCTACATGCCCTGTATCCTGATGCTCAGCGCCGTAGGCCTGGGCCTGGTACTCTGGCAGGGCGGATATCTGGTTACCAGCGGTGTCATGTGGTTTGGCACCCTGTCGGCCTTCATCTCCTTCACCAACCAGTTCTTCCAGCCTCTTCAGCAGCTGGCCCGTATCTTTGCCGAGATGCAGTCGGCCCAGGCCGCGGCGGAGCGGGTACTGGATCTGGTGGATACCGAACCCGAGATAAAGGACAACGCTGCCGCTCGGGAGCGGGAGGGCACCTTCTTTGCCCCTAGCAAGGAAAACTGGGCCCCCATTCGGGGCCGGGTGGAGTTCCGGGATGTGGGATTCCAATACAGCAACGGCACCCGGGTGCTGGAACACTTCAACCTCACGGTGGAACCAGGCCAAACCGTAGCCTTGGTAGGGGAGACAGGCGCCGGTAAATCCACCATCGTCAACCTATTATGCCGGTTCTACGAGGCCACCGAGGGAGAGATCCTCATCGACGGGGAAAATATCCAGGACCACACCCAGATCTGGCTTCAAAGCAATCTGGGGTACGTGCTCCAGCAGCCTCATCTGTTTTCGGGCACCATCCGGGACAACATCCGATACGGCAACATGGAGGCCACCCAGGAGCAGGTGGAGCGTGCCGCCAAGGTCGTCCATGCCGACACCTTCATCGAACGCATGCGGGATGGCTACGATACCCAAGTGGGGGAGGGCGGCAGCCGTCTATCCACCGGGGAAAAACAGCTCATCTCCTTTGCCCGAGCCCTTTTAAATGATCCCAGCCTGTTTGTCCTGGATGAGGCCACGAGCTCTGTGGACACCGAAACGGAGCAGCTGATCCAAAGCGCTATCGCCGCCAGTTTGGTCAGCCGCACCAGCTTCATCATCGCTCACCGGCTCTCCACCATCCGCAACAGCGACATCATCCTGGTGCTCCGCCATGGGGAGATTGTGGAGCGGGGCAGCCACGAGGCGCTCATGGAAAAGCGAGGCTACTACTACCGGCTTTATACCAACCAGTTTAACAGCGAACAGGCCGCATCCACTTTTAAATGAGACAAAAAAGTCCCTAACCATGCGGGTTTAGGGGCTTTTTTCTTTTGCTTTCAATAGGATACGCCAAGGCTGGCATATATACGCAAAAGACCGGATTGGCGGATCCGCTTCCGCAAAGGGACGTTCCAGCCATGATCCAGGCGAAAAAGGCTTTTTCCAATCCGCATTATGAGTTGTTTTTCTCTGTTTCATCATTATAATACAAGGGTACACAGACGCCCTATACAGCCTTGTCCTTAGGTTTTCCCGTCTGTTATAAAAAGCCGCTTGGGCGCCCAAAGCAGGCACGCATACGATTCCATCAAAAGCAGCGGAGACACAGCCCCTCTTCCCCGCTTTTGATCAAATAGTTGGATTAAGGAGGATACGCACATGGCAAAGTTCTGTAAAGAATGCGGAACAAGGCTTGATGAAGCCACCGGATTATGCCCAAAATGCAATCCAAATGCCGTTACAAGCCAAGAGCAGAACGAAAAACCAGAAGCAAAACGCAGCGCTGCTGCACAGGGACAAAATACGGAATCCATCAGCAAGAAAAGCGCTGGCGGGCA
Organism: Christensenella sp. MSJ-20; assembly: GCF_044357945.1. Classification (NCBI taxonomy): domain Bacteria; kingdom Bacillati; phylum Bacillota; class Clostridia; order Christensenellales; family Christensenellaceae; genus Christensenella; species Christensenella sp. MSJ-20. The sequence continues at coordinate 1,390,012 of NZ_CP076563.1, read as the reverse complement.
GCTGCCGTCTAAAAAAGAAAAAAAGGCGCAGATCAAGCGGGAGAACAAGCGGATTAAGCAGGAAAAAAAGCGGGAGAAAAGGGCTGCCATGTCGCGCGGACAGAAAGTCCGCCGGTTCTTCTTAAAATTGCTGCTGATCGTTCTTCTTTTCGGTATTTTGGCCGGTGGCACAACGGCAGCGCTGGTATATTTTGATGTGGTGGATATCCCCTTTGTAGAAACTTTGCTGGTCTCAATGGGTCTAAAGGAGCGGGAAGCCTTGCCCCATCAAGGACAGGATCCTTCCAATGACCATGGAGATCTGCCGCAAGCATCGGGCACATTTGAGGTTACACCCCCTGACGCCGATTCCTATTTTGAAGACAATGCAACCATTCTATCCAAAATAGATGCAAACGATTCCACAACGGTCACTACAGAGGCCGAAACCTGTGATACCCTTGCGGAGCGCGGGTTGGATGAATACCCCATAACAACGGAGTATTCCATGACCGGAGATTACTCCGAGGCAACGGAGATTTCCCAGGGGTCATCCACCAAACACCCCACCTATCAAACGTACTATGTTTCTAAAAACGGCGATGTTTGGACGATTTTTATGATCAATGGTGCGATCATGGCGAATCCCGTATCCTATAATATCCAGTCAGATCTGGACGCACAGGTCATTCTATCCGAGTCCAATACCGTCATGAGTTATGACGGCACCACCAATCGATTCTATGAGACGATTCCAAATAAATCGTCCCTCATTGTAAAAACGGTTGACCGCATTGACGCTGAAACGCTGGAAAACCTGACCATTGGAGCGATCGATGAACGATGAGTAAATACAATTATACAGCAAAAACAGCAAGGTTTTTTCGAGTCTTTCTTGGCATAGCAGCCGCCCTTGTTATGGTGTTTCCGGTGTTGCCCGCGGCAAGCGCCGAGACGCTGGAAGGCGATAGAATCATCGTCTCGCTGGGGGACTCCTATTCCTCCGGGGAGGGGATCGAGCCTTTTTACGGCCAAAACGAGGATACCTCCAAAAAGGTGAAAAACCCCGATTGGCTTGCGCATCGGTCCCAAAACAGTTGGTCCGGAATGCTGACGCTTCCATCGGTAAGCGGCACAATGTCGGAAAACCGCAACACGCACTGGTATTTTGCGGCGGTGTCCGGGGCGGAAACGGAGCATATGCTGCACACGCAAAAAAAGGAGTACGATCGGGACGGCAATTCCGGAACGGCATCCTTGGATCCGCAGTTGGACGTGTTTGACACATTGGGAAGCAAGAAGGCGGATTACGTAACAATAACGCTGGGAGGAAACGACGCCGGTTTTACGGATGTGATTACCGAGGCGGCGCTGGGCAGCACATATCTCCACACCAGCAAGCTGTCGGATAAGCTGAATGATACTTGGAAGAAGTTCTATGCGGACGGCGGAATCCGGGATGACCTTCGACAGGCATATGAGGCGATTTCAAAGAAGGCTGGGCCACAAGCCAAGATCCTTGTAGCCGGATATCCAAAGCTGCTCGATCAAACTGGCAAGGGCTTCTTTTTCAGCCGTGAAGAAGCCACTTTGGTCAACGACTCGGTCAGCAACTTCAACAACGAGATCGAAAACCTGGTCAATGCTTGCAAAGCATCCGGCATTAAAATCTGTTTCGTCTCCGTTGAGGAGGCGTTTAACGGCCACGAGGCTTATTCCGATAACCCGTATATCAACAAAGTAATGTTGCCGCAGTCGGAGGATTTAACGGGATTTCCCAAGAGCTTCGTGAGCGCCTATTCCATGCATCCCAACAGCAAGGGAGCAAAGGCCTACGCCAAATGCGTGCAAAGCAAAATCGACCAACTGGAGGCAGATGGAGGCGAGTCCGAGTGGATGGTTCGCACCACTTCCGATGAACGGGATATCGTTTTGGTCCTTGATGCATCGGGGAGCATGGCGGGCGCGCCCATGAAAGAAACAAAAAAAGCATCCGCCAATTTTATCCGCACCGTTCTCAAGGAGGATGCAAGCATCGGCATTGTCACATATGACAACGATTCCATGATGCTGTCCGATTTCAATCTGAATGAAAGCTATCTTACCAGCGTTGTTCAGCAGATCAACGACGGCGGCGGAACCAACATCGAATCCGGCCTTTCCATGGCACGTGATATGCTGCAAAACAGCAATGCCAAAAAGAAGATCATCGTGTTGATGAGCGACGGAGAGCCCAACGACGGCAAGGTCGGCGACGAGCTGATCTCCTATGCCGACGAGATCAAGAAGGACGGTATCTACATCTATACCCTGGGCTTCTTTGAAAATATGGGCGGATATCGATCGTCCGCTCAGGCGCTTATGGAGGGGATTGCAAGCAGCGGGTGCCACTATGAGGTGGCGGACGCCAATGATTTGGTGTTTTTCTTTGGCGACATTGCAGATCAGCTAAACGGACAAAAATACATCTACGTTCGCATTGCCTGTCCCGTTGACGTTACGGTATCCCACGATGGTGAAATGCTGAATTCTTCTGAGGAAAATCTCTGTGTCAGAACTGATTTTGGAACTCTGACCTTTGAGGAAAACGAGGATCGGTCAGATGACCGCACCAAGATCCTGCGGTTAAAAGAAGGGGCCAGCTATGACATTCGCATCCAGGGAACCGACAGCGGTGAGATGGATTATACCATTGGCTTTATGGATGAAAACGGTGAGTATAGCGATATCAGGGAGTTCTATAACATAGTGATTACACAGGATACGGTAATCGACACCGTTGCAAAAAACGCTCGTTCAACCGAATTAAAGGTGGATCAGAACGGCGACGGCAAGTACGATATCAAGTATCGTGCAAAGGAGAATGGAACGGGGGAGGTTGTAGACTATACCTATCTTTACTACATCGTTGGAGGCGCAGTGGCTTTTATCCTGTTTGCTGTGGTTGTAATAGCCGTTAAAAGGAGCGCAAAAACGCGCAAATCATAAATTAAGAACGCCCCTTGATGAAAGAGATCAAAACTTCGGCGATACAAATCCTTCTGGTCTAAATTAACAAGAATCGTACAGCCGGCAAAAATACGATACGGTATAGTCATACCGTATCGTATTTTTTAAAAATGGTTTTATTGCTGAAAAATTTTTTTACATCCAAATGAACTATCTGCGATATTTATCGTTCAAAAGCATATCGGTTTGATTTTTTTTAAAGATGGTTTTACAATAGACGCATTCATCAATGATAATATGCGTAATAAAGATAAACAATGAGGTATTTACACATGAAAAAAAGCCCATCTGTTTCGCTGGGGCAAAACGCAATTTATAAAGGCATCCTCAATGCATTCAATCTTTTAGTACCTTTGTTTGTTGGACCCTACATAGCGGGACTGCTCTCTCCGGAACTGTATGGAATTTATAATCGTGTTTACGCAGAATTCAACGTTTTTTTTGTAATTGGATCCTTTGGAATATATAACTATGGACTTCGTGAAATTAGCAAAGTCAGACAAGATCCTGTAAAATTTTCTCAAATTTTTTCTAGTTTATTTGTTGTTGGAGTCATCGCTAACTGCGTTGTTACTTTCTTTTATATTATCTATTTTTCTGTTCGTTCTACCGGAATTGATTTTTATGTGTATGCCGTTATGATTATTCAAATGGCTTCCAACGTCTTTTATATCGAATTCATCAACGAAGCAACGGAAAACTACCGTTTTATTACTATAAAAACCATTATTATTCGATTTCTATATTTTATTTCCATTTTCGCGTTTGTTCGCCGTCCAACCGATGTTATCATCTATTCTATCGTGGTCTCCATGACCATTTTTCTCAATAATTTCGTAAGCTTTACATATATTAAGCGCAATGTAAAGTTTTCTTTTAAGAGCTTACAACTAAAATCGTATATCCTGCCTTTAATCATTACTCTTTTGCTTGCAAACGTAGAGATGCTCTATGGACAATTGGACAAACTATTGTTAAGCCCTTTTGTAAGTGATATTGCGGTTACGGAATATACATTGCCTTCTACATTGGTAGGTATGCTCTGCACGCTTCCTCTCTCCCTCGTCACGGTTGCGATCCCCAGACTTTCCTATTATATTGGAAATCATGATAAGGATTCTTATGAAAATACTTTGCATAGAACAATTCATACCTATATGGCAATTGTTATCCCAATATCCTTTGGAATTCTCGTTCTCGCAAAAGAAATTATGTGGATATATACCAAAGATGTATATACATATGTATATCCAGTTTTAATTGTAACTGCGTTAGCACGGATTCCATTTGCTTATCAATCTTTAATCAGCAATCTGGTAATGTACATCAATAATTGTGAACGTCAGCTCACTAGCTTCTTACTTATCTTCGGCCTAGCTAATGTAGCCTTTGATTTCCTGTTGATTTGGCTACAAATCTTTTCCCCGCTAACCGCCATGTGCACAACCGCCATTGCTGTAGCTCTTTTTGACATTATAACCACCAGATATGTAAACAAGCATTTGCATATACATTGCAACTTTTTCTCTCGTCAGATTATTGGATACTTTTTTATCTCAATCCTGTTTATTCCAATCTCCTTCATAGTCCATGCTTTTCCACTCGGTACAATTGGACATATTGCTTTTACCATTATTCTTTGTGTCTGCTTATATGGTGCTTATTTGCTTTATCGTCGGGATCCAATTCTGGATATCATTTTTAAAAAGCTTAAGAAAGAAAGTTGAGAAAATGGCTAAAAACGTTTTATTCTTTATAATCGACTCTGTTGCTGTAGAACATTTGGATGAAACGCTCTACCGTCATACCCCAATGCCCTTCTTAAACAAATTGAAAGAGCATTGTGTTATAGCAACGCAATATTCACAAGGCCCTTTTACCAAATCAGCCGTTATTCCGCTACTCAGCGGAGTAGAAATGCTAAATAGCGGCGGATATTTACAAAAATTTAAATATCGGCGTACAGTCCTACAAGAATTTCAAGCAACGAGTATGAAACATTTATTAACCATTACTATCCAACCATTTATCCTCCCTACTCTTTTCCTGGAGTAGACGCTCGACACCACCAAAGCTTTTTTCAATTTGCTGAGGTTTGGTCTTACCGATTTTCCTACTATGCTCCACTCTTTTTGTAAAATAAGTTATCGCAAACTGAAATCAGTATGCTCTAAGATATCCTCTATGATAATTTTATTGCCTGGATCCATATTACTGAGCAGCTACTGCAGCGCAGCGATTTGGTCTCTATATTAAATGAAAATGATGATCTGGAAGGATTGGACCAAGACCTTCTAAAAATTCAGCAGGAATATAAGACCTTTCAAAAAGATCCAAAACAGTATTTAACTCAGCTGTTCATTTAAAAGCAGGACCACATTTTATTCCAAATTCCCGTTCGGACATCTAACCGGCGCGTTGATCCACAAGTCCAAAGGGAAGTTTGTCGATGTTATCGTCCGATTTTTGATCAAATCTATAAGACCAACAAAAAGAAAAACTTGCGAAACCTTCCTTTTCCTTTAGGGCGTTTATCACGTGCATTAATTCATGGTGATTTTCATAGTGCCTATCAGTACGCTGCAATGTATAGAAATGCAGTGTGGGATAAAGATCTTTACGATCGCATTGGTAAAAACTACAGCACTTTTAAAGCGGCAGTACCCGCAATTAATTTTATCAATCATTATTTAGAATGGTTAGACAATAGAAATGATTCGCGGCCCTATTTTGCATATTTACATATAGATGATGCGCATGCACCCGAATCATTCTTTACCACAAATTATTCAGATTTTTCTCAATTAGATAATGAATTTTCAGCCATACAAGATTACATCGCACATCTTCCCAAGCGTTATCATGGATCGTTAACCAGTGACCTTTCCTTACTATATATGGATCACTGCTTAGAACATTTGTTCTATGAGTTAAAGCAACGCAATATATTGGAAAATACTGCAATCGTCATTACTGCCGACCATGGATTTTCATATAGCTATGATCCAATACGAGATCGTTATGTTAACACCCCCCATCGAGAAAACTACCATGTCCCGTTTTTAATTTATGATGAGAGCTTAACCCCTGAAATCCGTACGGGATTCTATGAGAGTAAAGATGTAGCTCCAACACTCTTAGATCTTTGTAATCTGCCTATTCCGCCTCAAATGACGGGACTATCTATACTCTCGCACGAGGGACGAGATCATGCGTTTATTGAATATATGGGTGGAGGCTGTCCTGACATGCTCCGTAGGCCGATTGTTCTCGGTGTACGTACCGACGCGTATTCTGTAATTACAAATATTTTTATATTTGATTCTTTTGAAAATGTTAAAATTACGGATGTGTACGATCTATCTCGGGATCCCCAAGAATTACATAACATTGTATCTTCCGTTAACCATTCTAAAATTTCCTATGAGTTGAGTTTGTTGGAAGCGCGTTTTAATGCACTCAAAGAAGACTTTTATACGCATCCTAATGCATTTAATACTCCCAATGCGTATGAAAAACGCATTGCAAGCGGTCAATCCGAATTGTGCGATCGTTGATCAAGTCCAAAAAACACAAAAGACCTAAAGCAGCTATCAGGTCCTTTTTATCGTGTTTAACCTTTCCTATACTATCCTACTATCGCTCCAGCCTCAGCGCATCCAATATAGAAAGTTGGTAATCCTGTCCACTATACTTAAAATGTAAATGATAGATTATTTCCCCCGTCACCAATTTATTCTTTTTCCAGGTTAAAAATAAATCCCCAGGATTCCCCTCCGCCGATGCGAAGCCCAGATAGCCTGGTTCCTCCGATACCGCAAAGCATCTGGAATAGGTTACCCATACCGCTGGGATGTCCTATCTAAATTTCAGTTGCTGTTAGGATTACCCAAGAGGGATTCTTCACATCCAGCCATCCCCAACTAGCAGATCAATCCCATCATCAAATAGGAAAACGCTCTTCTCATGTTTCCTCCCTCCGGGAAAAGAGACAGCCGCAATAGTTTTGGCGATAGAGGCCATACTCCCTTGCCAGCTCAATGGACCGCTGGTATCCTCCCCGTTTTTTGAAATCAGAGGGCAGCCAACGCACGCCGGCCTGCTCCCCCTCCTCCCGGCCGATGACGTTGATGGCCTGAGCGTCCTTTAAGGGACTGATGGATAACGTGGTGCAGAAATAGTCCACCCCCCGTTCCCGCGCCAGCTGAGCGGTCTTTCGGAGCCGGAGCCGATAGCAGGCTTTGCAGCGGATGCCGCCCTCAGGAGCGTCCTCCATGCCCCGGGCCATATCATAAAAGTCCTGAGGCCGGTACGCCTCCTCTAAAACTGGGATTTGCAGCCGCTCCGCAAGCTTTTTCTGTTCCCAAAGCCGCTTTTGGTACTCCTGCTCCGGCGCGATGTTGGGGTTATAATAAAACAGCTCCAAGCGAAAATAGGGAGCCAAATACTCCAACACATAGCTGCTGCAGGGCGCACAGCAGCTATGGAGCAGCAACCTGGGCCGCTCAGCCAAGGTTTTGATCAAGGCATCCAGTTCCCGCTGGTAATTGGTGCGGTTCATATTTTCCCCATATATTCAACTTCTTTATTCATCGGCATTTTTGCTGTTACTGTGTATTTTCTGTGTTCTTGTTCCAAATTGAGCGTTGATTCTTTCCCGGGTGTCCTTACGGCGTCGTTGGCTAATAAGAGTATATATATCTTGCGTAATCGCAACCGATGAATGCCCCAGCTGCTCTTGGGCGGCTTTAGCGTCAACCCCCGCATCATACAGCATTGTAGCATATGCATGTCTAATTTCGTGGGGAGTGACCGTTACCCCACATTCTCTTTGATACTTTTTATATTTTGCACGGAACTGGGAAGATGTTATAAGCTCTCCGTTCAACCCCGGAAACAACAGTACGTTCTTTGCTCCTGGTTTAATCGCGTCTGCAAGAATATCTGGCAAAATCACGTCGCGCTCCCCTGCTTTGCTTTTTGGAAGTTTTATATGCGGATCATTGCTCTCCCAATATAGTGACTTTGTAACGTGTACAAGGCCTCGCTCCCGGTCAATATCTCCGTGAGTGAGAGCAAGCGCCTCTCCACGGCGCAAACCAGTGTATAAAATGAGGTAAGCAAATAAACCAAACTCGGCCTCTAGCCCTTTTATGATCCTGTCAATCTGATCATCAGAAGGCAATTCCCTGTGTTTTTCTGGAAGCCTACCCGGAAGCATTACATACATGGCTGGGCTATACTCAATATCTCCACTAAGGACCGCATGACTACATATTTGCTTGGCTAGCTGCAAGTGCATTGCCACAGTCTTTTTGGCATAGCCTTTCAAGCAAAGTTCTTGTACAAACGCCTCAATCTGTGCCGGGCGCAATTCCTTGATTGATAGATCGCCAAATGCATCTACAACACGTCTATATGCGGCGTTGTACCCGTTTGTAGTGTTGTGAGCGAGCGTCGGCCAGAGCTTGTCATGCCATTCCTCTGCTACTACCTTAAAGGCGCGCCCTTTCTCTACTTCACCCTTGTAGGCAGCTATCTTCCGAAAAACCTCCGCCTCGCTTTTCCCACGAAACGCTTTCCGCTTTCCGTTAATAATGAGCATTTTCTCGTATAGACCATCTGGTCGTTTATACATTGTTTTCTTTTTGGGCAAAACTAACCTCGCATACTCATTTTTTACAAAGCCCCGCCGTTTGTGCGGGGCTTTTGACTTAAGCTTCTAAATTGATTATTGAACCGGGATTTCAAAAACATAATCCTCAAAATCAAGGCGATAATTATCGTTTCCGGCCTCCACATAAACCTTTATGGCTTCATCTGGCGAAATTGGATCAAACACGACGACTCCATCAGCTTCTATGCCAGGCAATATACTGGACGGTAACTCTGGATAATCAGCGCCGAACTGGTAAGATTCTTCATACTGCTTATTTCCCTGCACAAGCTTCATATTAAACGTATAAACAGACATTTTCTCGCTCGAATTATTCGTGGCCTTTATATACACACGCGTTTCATTTTCCGCTAACTCAATCTTTTCAATAGTAACCACACACCCATGTTGATCAATTGTAGCGTTTTCAGGTGTAATTGTTTTCTGTGTCGGGCTTACAACCTCAGCATAGGATGATAACACCAAAGTGTCCGCCGCTATCATTGGCGATGTTATCGTACCTCCAAAAGCGTTTTGCCCGCTCATTTCTCCCAATATCATACCATCAATAATCACATAGTCGTTCTCTTTTATACTTACATCATTATTGTTATATATCACAGCCACATCAAGGTCATATCCAACGGGATCGCACCACATTTGAAAAGCAATGGAGCCACTATTTTGTTCGACAGGCCCGAACACTCTTCCAGAAAGCTTTACATATTTACCCTCAAATGACTTGGGGTTGGCGTGCATGCTTGTGACTTCACTTTCCTCGAGATAGACCTTTTCGTTTGGGCTATTATTCCCAGACGAAGAGCTTTCTGGAGTGCTATTTCCACAGGCAACCATGGCAAGGCACATCCCAATAGCCAAAAGAACCGCAGCAAACTTTTTCATCTCAAGTCCTCCTACTGTATGGTTTTATTGTAGCCCAACATATTTGTTATCTTCCTAGCACATTCGCTAATTTATCACGATCCTCTACAATGCTAGAATAGTCCATCTGAAACCGAATAAGCTCATAAGAAATGCTGTCAATATAAATTCCCACCATCCTATCTTTGATATTTTCCGTTGAATAAGGCAAGCTATCTATTCTATCTGACAAATCGGATAATTTTGCATGAGCCTCATCAGCAGAAATATCAGCATCAATATACTGGTCCGTGATTTTCAAAGCTTTCACCCCAATTTCGTAGGCGCTCTTGCTCATCCCATCCGGCACACCGCCACAACCGATCAACGAGAGACACATGACAAGGGTCAATATAACAGCAATAGACCTTTTCAAAAAAACCCCTCCTATACCATATTGAAAATACATCCAACTATTTTTTTCTCTACTGTACCTTGGAAGGCATTGACAGAACATCACGCTATGCATATAGTAAAAACACGAACATTAGTTTGCATTTTTATATAAAACCGTATATTAAGGAGGAGGCACTTTGCGAAAACAACGTTTGCTTAAACTCATCCGCCGATCTAGGGACCACCAGAAAGCCATTGCCCTCACTCGTCAAGTAATCCAGCAAGCCGCAAAGCCGCTTCCACCTGTTGTAGGACAAACTCCTGCTTGTCCTCTGGAACCTTGTCGAAAAGCTCCATAAGCTCCCGCTCTGCATCGGTCAGCCCGTCATCTTCCTGGATGGCGGGTTTTTCTTTTCCTAAAAGATAGTCCACGGACACGCCGAAATAGTCCGCGAGTTTTTCGAGGTTTTCGGCTCCAGGAAGCTTTTCCCCATTTTTCCAATAAGACAATAGGCTTGTCGATATTCCGGTGTCCTTTGAAATCCTATAAGCCGTTAGTTTTTTTTCATCCATCAATTTTGACATTCTATCCTGAAACTTCATTTCAAACTCCTAGCTAAAAAAATAGATATAAAACTATTGACTATCTAACTATATAGATATATACTATAACCGTACCCGCTGGTGAAAGGCTGCTCTGCCGTGGGTATTCACGGCAGAAACAACCTCCGGCAAATTTGTACCCTTAAGCATTGCAGCAAGGGGAACCCGTGGACGCATTACGCGAGTTTTATTCCCCCGCCGGGATACGGCTCCACGGTTGTGCAATACCTTTTTTAGTCTGGTCTGTTCCAGTATGTTGCACACCTTTGTCCACTCCCCGCGCACATAATACCCTGTGCTTCTTGGTACTCCGCTCACTTTGGCTTCTGCCGGAACAGCCATGTTTTTCAGCCCGTCAGCATCGCGGTTCACATGGAATAAGGGAACAGGGCTTAGTCAAAAGGTTGGTCATAAAAACCGCCCCCTTTCCTAGCCCTTAGGCTATGAGTACAGTATGCAGGATTAGGAAATCAAAGTCAACACTAGCGGGTGCAAATTCCAATAATTAGGAGGTATATAAGTGCTAAACGAAAATGCAATCATGGTCAACATCAAGCGTGGGCGGGAATCTCTCGGGCTTGAGCCGTCCGAAATGGCCGATAGGCTTGGCGTCGAACTTCGCGTCTACAAGATGTACGAAAGCGGAGTGAAAACCCCCGGAAATAAGATGCTGTTTCGAATTGCTGATGCGTTCGGCAAAACGGTTGACGAACTGAATAGAGACTAGGAGGTGCTTTCATGCCTCGCGAAAAGCAGGATTATAGGGAGAATTTAGCCCGCATTGAAGCTGCCTTCCCTGGCGGAGAAATGTTGAACATCAAACAGGTCGGTGAAATCACCGGCTACCGAGATTACAGGACACTAAAAAGGCGGTTCGAGTTTGACAGATTCAACCGGATCAGCAAGGTCAAGCTCGCCAGGCAGATGTCATAAAGGAGGGAGGCATAATGAAATTCAAGGTTCGTCCAGGAAGCATAGCAGACATGGCTATCCATGGCGCAAGGATTGCGGCTTTCCTCCTTGTTCTGATCGGGATGGGCATTGAGCTATGACAGGGTTCACGTTGGGGCTATTTGTAGGAGCGGTGTTCGGTGGGCTTATGGTTGCGGCGTACCGATCCGGGGACGCAAGGAGGATGGACGAAATTAGACGGCACTACGAGCAGGAGCTGTGCCACGCCAGAATGGCACTCAAAGTCCTAGAGCGGACTAGGGAAGGAGAAAGGAAATGGTTCAATACATAAAAAATACGCCCCCGAGGCTGCAAACTCGGAAAGCGTACAAGGGAAAAAGTCACTAAATAGATACCACATCTGAAAGCAAAAGTCAACAGTAAAATTTAGAATCGCCCCGGGGGCTTTCGCTCGGCGAGACGACCCAATAAAATGCTGCACTACTAGGATGCTCTTAAATGTCTCGAATTGCAAGACAATTTTTTAGGATATTCTTAATAAGAAAAAACGCAAAAGAAAGGATGGTAATATTTCATGGATTTCCGAGTGGTCAGATTACCTTTAAATTGTCCGATGATGAATATACCCGCTTGCAAGCGGCGTGCGAGCGGGCTAACGAGACCATACAGGCGTTTTGCAGGAGGGCTGCGGTAAAAGAGCTAGAAAAAAATGTGCCCCAGGGGAGGACAGCCACCGGGACACAGGCAAGAGATATCTGCATAACTAATATAGCACGGCGGCGGAGAGCTGTCAAGGAGGTGCAGCTATGATTCGGTTTGATGATGAAACGGTGGAAAAGATGTTTGACACCCATCTTGAATATAACGGGATCCTTAAGCTTGAAGTTGAGCGGTTGGAGGAGGAAGTCAGGCGATAGCTGAGAGCAACAACAGGCAGAACCAAATGCTGAAATTGCAGTATGGGATGAGGTGATAACGTGACAGACTCCCTTTTGTTTGTAGGCAGTACGCCATTGGACGAAATACAGGCTAGCGGGTATAGCATTCAGGAGGATGCTCCCTCCATTGCTGGTACCATTGTGACCGCTTCTGGGCTAGACAAACGAACCTACCGAAAGCTAGGCCGTACCACTATTGTTGCCGTTCTCGATAATATGGACAGCGGTTCTCTTGCTTCGTACCTATCAGCCCTAAATACCGCCTCAGCAACATTTACCTTTTGGAGCTTGCGGGATCAGTGCTACAAGATAGGCGATTTTTACATTGATCTTGAACCTGTCACGGTGATCACCGCGCAAAGCGACCCAATCACAGATGGCTATACACTGACATTGACCCAGAAAGGGGTGATCACAAATGTTTAGCCCCGTATACCAGGATGATAGGATTTTAGTAAACAATGTTGCTTACCCGGTGCAGGATGTAAAACTGCACCGGGATTGTTATCTGAATGGTAACGTAGTTGGTACAGCAATCGCAAAATCCATTACGTTTTCCGTTGAAGGTGATCCGATTGGAAACAATCCGTTTCAGTACCATGCCGGGGCTGGGGACGATGCCTCAGGCCTTACTTATTCCAACATAGGCACTTTCCATGTAACAGACCGAGCCTATGATAACACCACCGGGATATCGTCCATCACTGCCATGGATGACATGCTCAAATTTGCTGTCCCCTACCAATCAGCCCTTGACTATGCTTCCGGGGAAATCACGGTTATGGACGTTCTGGAAGAAGCATGTACAGCCTGTGGAGTAGCACTAAAACCCGGTCAGACACTGGCAAACGGCGATTTTGTTGTTGATAGCAATCAGTTTACGTCTGGCGAATATTATACCCAGGTTATACAGGCTATTGCAGGAATCAGCGGGACCTTTGCCCAGATCATCGGAGATGAGCTGGTATTTGCTTTATCCATCGGGACACAGCAAACCATAAGCATTTATGACTATGCCAGTGTTGAAATCAAGCGTGAAACCAGGCCAATAAATACGGTCATCATTAGAAATAGCCAGATAGAAGGAGAGAACGTCACTAAGACGGACGGCAGCACAGAACAAATTCAGCTTGTGGTTTCTGACAACCCGTTTGCCTATACCCAAGAAAAAAGAGAAGCGCTGATTGATGCTTTATATGATCAGGTATATGGATACGGATACACAGCGTTTGAGCTGGTCGGATGTGCGGATCCCGCCCTGCCCTGTGGTACTCCAATCAAGGTTGAATTGATGGACGGGTCATATGCAACGAGCTACATTCTCAGGGCCGACTACGTTTCTCCAAACGGCGTTACAAGCGCAACCAGCGCGCCAAGTGTAATTGATAGTGATGTGCAGTACCAGTTTTATCCGACTGAGGCAGAGCTAATCCGCCATACTGAAATCATTGTCAATAAAGCAACGGGCGAAATCACCTCCCTAGCCAAAACCATTGACAGTGTCAGCGACACATCTCAAGCTGCCATGGATACGGCCCAAACCAACAGTACCCTCATAACCCAACTAGCGGAGGGGATAACTGCGGCGGTGTCCATTAGTGGTGGCGCTAACCTTATTCTTGGCACTGCTGGCCGCACCGGTCTTGAGGACTGGACGCTGTCTGAAAATGGATATGCAGTTGGGGGAAACAGCAACGAGACCACCAGCGGCGGATATATCCAGGTAGGCAACGGTGCACAGGGAACCAGTGTCCTTTCTCAGACAGTGCGCCTGGTGTCCGGGAAGACCTACGCCTACTATTTCAAGTACCGAACCAATACAACCTCGGGATCTGAGTTTGGCGTATCTCTGGCGAGCTTGCAAGTGCCTTTAACGACAAGCGAAGCATGGCAGGAGGCGACAGGCGTTTTTCAGGCGCAGAGCACCGATGCCGAGGTGATCCTATCTGCTACGGCGTGTCGGCTCTATGTAGCAGATCTAATTCTCATAGAAGGGGCTGGTGTGTCGGTATGGCAGCAAGCGCCCAACGAGATTGTGACTGCCAATACGGTGATAGACGACCGGGGCATCACCATGACCCGTGAGGAGGAAGCATATAAGGCACATCTTGACAGTACACAATGGGAGATTTTGAACAAGGATACCAGAAAGCGGATTGTTTATGTCGACAAGGACAGTTCGCAACTCGCCAATACCACCATTATGGATCAGTTAAGCGTAAGACGAAGTGCAAGCGCCGCCCACGCCCTTCGCATCCTACCGGTGTCGGACGGTGCGATGTTCGTAATTAACGATTAAGGAGGTGAACGCATGGCAATCCGAACCTATACAAGCGGTGACCTTCCCACCAGCAACCAATACATCGTATTTAATATCCAGATTGTCCTTGAGAGCCAGAGCATTGAGGGAAATTACAGCAACGTAACGGTGCGCGAAATTTATCGCAGGACGAACACCGGGTACCAAACCTATGGTACCGGCACATGCTATGCGCAGATTGACGGCACCGAGTATACCCAGGCGGTCAGCCCCAGCCAAAGGATTGTTGGGTCAGACATGGGCTCGCCCATTACTTTATTTGAGCGGAACGTCAATATTTATCATTCCGCGGATGGCACCCGCGGGCTTACAGTCTACGGAAAAATAAGCATTCCAGGCGCGGGATTAAGCGGTGATTATCAGGGTTATTCTATCACATTGCCCACAATCCCAAGAGCCAGCACCCCTAATGCACCAGACCTTGTAATCGGGGATGATTTGACCATCTCGATCTCCCGGGCTTCTTCTGCGTTTACCCATGACCTGTATCTTTACGCGGGTAGTCTTGATCCGGTTATTAGTGGGGTTGGAACCAGTGGAACCTTCACCTTTTCGGATGCCGATGTAGCGGCGCTTTATGCTTCGCTTCCAAACAGCAACACTGGTTCCTATGGCCTTGTGTGCGTTACATATAGTGGCAACACTGAGGTGGGACGCAAAACCGTTTATGGCACCATACGCGTTGTCCCGTCAAGAGCCGCCCCCATATTTTCCGCTTTTGATTTCTCAGCCTCCAGAACCGATCTTACCGGGGATAGCAGCAAGATCATAAGCGGGGTATCCAGTGTAACAGTCACAATTCCTGTGGCAAATAAAGCTACATCCACCACATCAGCCGCTATCGTGAAGTACATAGCTTCGGTGGGCAACGCTACGGCAGAAGCGCCATGGAGCGAGGATTCCTATGTGTACATCGAGGTTCCAAACGCGGCAAGCGGTACGGTGTCCGTAGCAGCAGTGGACAGCCGTGGAAATCAGACCATTGTAACCAAGCTCGGTACGCTAATTCCGTATACCCCGCCCAGGGTGTCCAGTATTACCACACAAAGGGCAAACAGCGTGGATAGTGCCGTTTCGTTACAGGCTCAGGGCGTCTGGGACAACAAGTCCTTTGGCTTGGTAACAAACACCCTATCGGCACAGTACCGATATAAGCTGACAACGGCTCAGGAGTATTCTGATCCAATCGCCATAACCTTGACCATCAATGAGGATTCATGGCAATTCAACGATATGATATCCGGGGACCTAGGGGTGGATGGGTTCACGATTACCTCATCTTTTGATGTATTGCTGGAAATCACAGATGCCGTTCCAATTTCCGGATCAGGCCAATCCCTCGTAGATCGGGGCATTCCCACAATGCATATGACCCAGGACGGCATTTCCGTGGGCCAGATGATGCCGGAAGGATTACCGGAAGGGGTGATCAATGCTGCAACTGGCTTTGCTGTAAATGGGGTCACACTACCACTTGGAATTGGTGGAGAGGTGGTATGGCGCGGCAGTCTTGCAGCCAATAACACAACAATAACTCTCACAAAGTCTATCTACGAATACAAGTTTTTGCTGGTGATTGGTACCCAAAACTATTGGGCCACACACTATGCAACAAGCGCGTTTCTGCCGGTTTCAACGGATGGAAGCAAAGGCGGTGAGGCCTGGGTGGTCTCACCTTCCGATGACAATGGACGTGGGCATCTCCTGTTGGCGGCGGACGTCAACCTAATTTTTCGCTTTACCACAACAACCACCTTAGTATCGGTTGACGGCTTTGGCGATTATGGGAAATTGCGTGCCATCTATGGGTTCAAATAAACGGAGGGATTTCTGATGAGGATTTGCATTTCAATGGATGCTGAGAATAGGATAACCAGCTATGCGTTATCGGGAGGGATTGTAAATGGAATGGAAATAGAGGTTTCAAATGGGATAGATCTATCGATCCTTGATCACGCGAAATGGGACGGAGAGAAGCTCGTTGAACTTCCCATTGAAGAACCTCCTAAACCGGGCCCTGGCGAACTGGATCAACTGCGAGAACAAGTGGCAGCTCAGCAGGAGATCATAGACATATTGATTGGGGTGGCGAAGTGATGAACAGGAAGGAATGGGCACGCCAGGCCCGGCGTTCCATGGTGTTTGCGGCGCAGTCTGCTCTAGACGAGGAAGCAGCAAGAATGCCCACCCTATACCCCGCATGGCAGCCTGGAGAAAGTGTTGTTATGGGAGATAGGCGGTACTATCCCAATAGGCTATATAAGGCAAGGCAGGATCATATCACGCAGGATGGCTGGGAGCCAGATGGTGCCCCGGCGCTGTGGGAGGTTTTGGACGTTGTCCATAGCGGAACCCTTGATGATCCGATTCCTGCCGCTCCCAATATGGCATATGAAAACGGCAAGTATTACAGCGAGGATGGGACAGTGTATCGCTGCATCCGAGATACAAGCCAGGCGATTTCACATATGCCCTCAGAGCTGATAGGCATTTATTTTGAAGTGGTCGGTTGAATGTAATTAAGGAGGAATATTGATGGTGCCAATTAGAAACATGCTTGTGCCTGAAAACAAGTATGGGATTAAATGCCCCTATGCTATGACGGCAACCCGGATTATCGTTCATAATACGGCAAACGACGCTTCGGCTGAAAACGAAGCCTTGTACATGGCCCGAAACAATAACGAAGCCAGCTTTCATGTAGTAATAGATGACAAAGAGGTAATCCGGTGCATTCCGTTTACCCGCAATTCCTGGAACGCGGGTGATGGGAATGGGGTGGGCAACCGCCAGGGGATCGCCATTGAAATCTGCTACTCTAAGTCTGGCGGTGAGCGGTTCATCCAAGCCGAGAAGAACGCCGCTGAATATATCGCGATGCTGCTAAAAAGCTACGGCTGGGGCATCGATAAAGTGACCAAGCATCAGGATTACAGCGGGAAATATTGTCCGCACCGTACCTTGGATATGGGCTGGCAGCGATTCCTGGACATGGTAGCTGCATATATGGGGGAAGAAGCTCCCCGGCCTGTCCCTACTCCTGTCCCCAGTACAAAGGAGATTGATGCATTTTATCGAGTCCGCACCCAGAAGCACGGCTGGCTTCCGGAGGTATGTAACCTTACAGACTATGCCGGGTGGGAGGATAGCCCCATTACCGATGTGGCCATCGGGGTGTCCCATGGGTCGGTAAAGTACCGGGTGCATGTAATGGGCGGCGACTGGCTCCCGTGGGTAACTGGATACAACATCAATGATATCGTGAACGGTTACGCCGGTAATGGGAAGGTGATCGACGCCATTGAGGTGTATTTCTATACCCCCGATGATATTCGGCCCTTTAAAAAAGCCGAGTACCGCGTGGCTCCTGTGGGTGGCGGGTATTACGCCTTCCAGTACGATAGCGAGACCACCAACGGCCAGGATGGATATGCCGGGCTGTTCGGCAAGGCCATTGGCAAATTCCAGCTAACCATCGAATAGGGGGTGATCAGATGTGGAAGTAGCGTTATCGATTTTCTCGGTTCTTGGGATCAATGGTATTTTGCTGTTTTTCATCAAGCGGTTCTTTGACAAGAAGGACAGCGAGGCGAAGGAGGAAAAAGCGGATAGAGACGCGCTAGTCAAAGAGGTGCGGACAGGCCTTGATACCATCCGTTTGTTGGCTTATGCCAGACTATCCGAGGAAATCGAGAGGTTGTTGAACAAGGGATACGCCACCCCATCGGAGCGGCGGATTCTGGAGGAGATGTTTTTGAATTACAAGGCCCATGGGTGGAATGGAGATATGGATTCTAGGATAGAGAAGGTTCATACCCTCCCCACCAAGGACTTGAAACATTGAGGAGGAAATTTGTGATGAGTGACTTTACCCAGTTTATTACCGAGAACATGTATATTGTGGCGGCTGTCCTGTATGTGTTGGGGGTGTTTTTGAAATCCATCCCCAATATCCCAGACTGGACGATTCCCTTTATCCTGACCGCCATCGGCATTGCGTTTGGGGTAGCGCTGATTGGAATCCCCCAGGGGATTTTGGAGGGGGTACTTTGTGCTGGCGCTGCGGTTCTGGTAAATCAGATGGTTAAACAGGCCCAGAAAGCTAAAGAAGAATAAGGGAGAGAAAACGAAAGAGCCCGGAGCAATCCGGGCTCTTTGTTGGTTGTTGGTGGGGCGGCGTATCCCACATGCCAGGTACCCTTTCGGGTGTGCCGGGGGCCATTTCCGGTCCTCAACAACCATTCAATTTTGACAAGCACGCTATTGTGATCCTATGTTCCACCACAACACACCCCATAAAGAAGAAGGCCGGCAAAATAGCCAGCCCGCTCCTTTCTTCGCTCGGTCATTTTTATTTTACCGATGTGTCAGAACCGTCACACATCTTCTTTAGCGAAGAGCTGGTTTTTCTGTTGTCCGCCAACGCTCCGGTCTGTTTACCCGGCAACACTTCGAGTTTTTCCGTTGCTCGCCAACACTCCGGTCTATTCACCCGGCATTGATTTCGGATTGATAAGGTGCCAGCCCACCTAGGCGATATTATCGCCTCATTAAAACAAACTCATACTAACGGATGATATTCTAAGCGTCATCCCCGCACTCATAGTATATGCTAATCCTTGCGCATTGTAAACATGTTTTTTCTACCATTACATCCATTGATCAATTTCGTGACATTGCGAAAATGATACCATAGCTTTACCAGC
The DNA here is from genome assembly GCF_044357945.1 of Christensenella sp. MSJ-20. Classification (NCBI taxonomy): domain Bacteria; kingdom Bacillati; phylum Bacillota; class Clostridia; order Christensenellales; family Christensenellaceae; genus Christensenella; species Christensenella sp. MSJ-20. The sequence goes on along the minus strand of NZ_CP076563.1, from coordinate 1,370,632 downwards.
AGATAACATTTGTTTTCTGTCGTGTGGCTCGGCGTTTGCTGGGCCCCTCTTTTTATTTTGCTCCAAGCAATGCAAAGGCATTGGAATAATTCACTGTGTATTTTCTGTGTAATTCAATGTACAAAAAACCACAAAATTGTACAAGAATTTGCATGCCTAAAAGCATAGAAAAACCCGCTTGAATGCTGGAAAAGCCAGTAATCAAGCGGGTTCTGCCTTCGGATTATGCGTATGGTTTCCCCCCATAGACCCGCTGCATGGACGCCGTATAATCGCCGTCCGGGCCATAGACCGAAAGGGTGGGCTCAAAATGCATGCCGCTGCGGCCGTTCTTAATCCCCTCGATCAAAAGGATATTGGCAGGCTTATCCTCCCGGGGCTGAACCAGCTTCATCCGCTTGGGCTCGATCCGAACCCCCCGCATGGCGGTGATGATTTCCGCCAAACGATGGGGGTGATGCACCATGCAAAACCGGCCTCCGGTGATGAGAGCGGCGCTGGCCGCCTCCACCACGTCCGCAAGGGTCGCAGCCACCTCATGGCGGGCAATATAATGGGCCTGGTTTTCCCGGCCAGCGCCAGCACCCAGCTTCACATAGGGCGGATTGGCCACCACCAGGTCAAACTTTGCCTTGGGAAAGGCCTCTCCATGGCGTTTATAATCCCCTTCCACCACCCGAGCAACGGATTCCAAGCGATTAAACGCCACGTTGCGCCGGGCAATATCCGCCATCTGGGGCTGTATCTCCACCCCTACCAGCTCCTGGGGATGATAGCGCCCCCAAAGCAATAGGAGCAGCACCCCACAGCCGGTGCCGAGATCCAGGACGCGGTTTTCCTTCTTTGCCCGGGCAAAGTCCGCCAGCAAAACGGAATCGGTTCCAAAGCAGAAGGCATCGGGATTCTGAATGATCCGCAATCCTTCCAGCTCCAGGTCATCCACCCGCTCCCCTGGTCGAAGGGCAGGGTCACTGTCCGGCGTATTTCTGCACATAGCCCAACCACTCCTCTAGCTCCTGGGCCGACTGAAACATGCCGGGATACCGAAGCACGATGTTGTTGCTGCCGTCTACAAAGATGGTCATGGGCACCGATCGGACGGCAAACTGGATAGCCGCCTCGTTTTTGTAGTCCACATATCCCGGAAAGGCCACGCCCAGCCGCTCCTCCTCGGAAAAGGCGGCCTGAACCTCCGCCTGGGTATAGGGATCCCCCGCGCTGTCCAGAACATTTACCGCCACAATGCGGACGCCCTCTCCCGCCAGCCGCTCATGGACCTCATTGAAATAGGGGATTTCCTTGATGCAATAACCGCACCAGGAAGCCCAGAGATTGATCACCAGGATCTCCCCCTCTTGAGCCCGCAGGACGGTCTCCCCGCCCTCCTTATCCACCACTGGAATCTCAGGGAGAGGGGTATTCTCTCGAATCTGCAAAAAGAGCTGCTCGTTCTGGGAAAGCTGCTCTCCCTGGATCCCGGCAGGAGGGCTTTGCGTGGAATCGGGCTGGGATCCTTCCTTGCTGCCGCAGCCGGCAAGCATTGCTACCGTCATAACCGCTATCAAAAAGAGATGCATTCGTTTCATGGAAATTCTCCTATCGCAGGAAGATGTTCAAGGCATTGCTGTACAACAGGATGCCCATCATAATCATCAGCAGGCCGGATACCACCCGGATGGCGCCAGCGTATTTCTGTATGCCCTGAAACTTCCGAAGCAGGACTCCGGCAAAGAGAGCACACAGTAGAAAGGGTACGATAAAGCCCAGGGAATAGCATACCAAAAGCCAGATCCCGCGCCACATGGTGGCGCTCACCGAGGCCAAGAGCAGGATACTGGCCAGCGGTGCGGATACGCAGGGCACCCAGCCAAAGGCAAAGGCCATACCCATGAGGAAGGAGGTCAGAAGGCCTGGGGCCCGATTTACCTCCATACGCTTTTCCCGGTTAAAGAAGGGAATTTTTCCGGAAAACAGGGTAAGAACCCCCATGAGGACGGCCAGTCCGCCGGCAATTCTACAGATCAGCTCCAGATGGTCCGACAAAAACCGGCCCAGGCTGGTGGCCACCGCTCCCAAGGCGATAAAGATCACCGATAATCCCAAACAAAAGCTCAAGCCATTGTAAAACAGCCAACCCCGCCGTTGGCCGATCTGGTTCCCCGCACGCAATCCCAGAATGGAAAAATACACCGGTAACAAGGGTAGCACACAGGGGGAAAAGAAGGATACCAGCCCCTGTACCAGAGCAGTGGTTTCGGACACTCCAAGCATTATACCCGCTCCTCCTTTTCCGGGCCTCGGAGCTGATCCCGGCCAAAGCCGCCGGGCAGCAGTTCATGGAAGGGAAACACCCGGTAGTGCAGTTCCCGGTCGGAAACCACCACAAGGGTATCGGGCCCGGCAAACTCATGGATCACCTGGCGGCAGGAACCGCAGGGATAGGTAAGCTCCGCAGAGTCCCCCGTGATGGCGATGGCCACAAGGGTTCGACTACCGTTGGATACCGCTTTTAGGATAGCGGTTCGCTCGGCGCAGATGGTATCCCCATAGGCGGCGTTCTCCACGTTGCAGCCGGAAAAAATCCTTCCGTCCTCCATCAACACGCAGGCCCCCACCCGAAACCCCGAATAGGGAGCGTAGGCAAACTCCTTGGCGGCCCGCGCTTCCCGAAGCAGCTCCAGAATGGCACCTTGATCCAGCATAGCGGTTCCTCCCTTCCTATCACCGATATGGTAGAAGAATTATACCATACTTTTTACGATGGGATTGTCCTTTTAAAAAAGGTTCCCTTTTTCGCCACATTCCCGTTTTCTTTTCTAAAAAACCCCTCCTGGCGGGAGGGATTTTTTTAGGGATGCATCTCCAGCATCACGATGATATTTTGATTGGTGACCTTGTTGGCCAAAAGCTGGCGGAACCGCACGGTCTTTTGCTTGCCCGCTAGACGAAGGGCCTCCAACTCACCGGCAATGCGCTCCTGTTGCCGGCATAGGTCCTCATAGAGGTTTTCCATCCGGGCCAGTTTTTCGATGGCCGCCCCGCCGAATCCCTGTTCCCGGGGCAAAACCGCATCCGGTTCCACCCAATATCCCCCGGGCGCTTGCTTGGTAATCCGTTCCACAGCGCTCTTTCCTCCTTCTGGGAAAATAAAAAAAGGCTTATACAAGCCTTTTTTTATGGTTTCGTCGTCTTGTTACGCCTGCTTGATGCACTCTACGGGGCAGCCAGCAGCACAAGCGCCGCAATCGATGCACACATCGGGATCGATTACGTAGCTATCACAACCATCGGCGATGGCGCTCACGGGGCAGCTAGCAGCACAAGCGCCGCACAGGATACAACCGGTTCCAACTTTGTAGGCCATGGATCAACACCTCCAGGAATATGTTGTAGATATTTGTACCATTCATTTTATCCGCAGGATGAGGGTTTGGCAAGGGTTATCTTCACTTTTTCCCGCCGTTTTCTTCCTTTGGTTCCCGGGGCTTCTGCTTTTCCCGGTCTCCCTTTCGCTCGCCGTTCTTTTTCTCGTTTTTAGGCCGTGGGCGCTGGGTACGGTCAAAGGTCAGGTCTTCCAGGGCATAGACCTTAAATTCATAGGAGCCGTCCGGTTTTTCCAGGCGCACCTTGGTACGAGCGCAGAGGGGTTGGTTCTCCACCACCTTGCCCTTGCCGTCGGGGGTGGTCACCTCGCTGCCGTTCCGGGGCATTTTGCGGTTCATCTCCTCATAATACTTCTGCTCATAGCCCAAACAACACATGAGACGCCCGCACAGCCCGCTTATTTTGGTGGGGTTCAAGCTGATGTTCTGCTCCTTAGCCATCTTAATGGATACCGGAGAAAACTCTGAGAGGAACCGCTTGCAGCAGATAGGACAGCCGCATTTCCCCAGGCCGCCCAGCATCTTGGCCTCGTCTCGGACGCCGATCTGCCGCAGCTCGATGCGGGCGCGGAAATGATGGGCCAAGTCCTTCACCAGCTCCCGGAAATCCACCCGGCCGTCGGCGGTAAAGAAGAAGGTGATCTTGCTGCCATCAAAAGCATATTCCACCTCCACCGGCTTCATAACCAATTTATGCTGTGCAATTTTCTGTTCAAAGACGGAAAAGGCCTGTTTCTCCTGCTGCTGGTTCTGTTCCATGCGCTTATAGTCCCCGGCCGTGGCCTTGCGGACAACGCTCTTTAAAGGCGCCACCACCTTTTCGTCCTCCACCTGGGTGGGCCCCATGACGATCTCCCCATATTCCAGGCCACGGGCGGTCTCCACAATGGCCCCATCCCCTTCCTGGAGCGGAATGTCCTTGGGATCAAAATAATAGGTCTTGCTGGTCTTTTTAAATTTTACACCGACTACGGTCTTCATCCAGTTCCTCCATGACGGCAAGGGAAAGCCACTGCAAGTACCCCCGTTTTCCTACGTGAGCGCTGTGCATCCTTCCCGCCGTTTGTATGCGTTCTACGATCCTGGCCGCAATATACCCATCCCCTGGAAACACCCGAAACAGCTCCTCCATCTGAGGATCTAAGGGCTGGGTACCCGCCTTGACCAACAGAAGATGGGCTGCCTGGCTTGCCATGCAATCCAGCAGCGTCTCCCCGTCGGCCTTGGACTCGGACAGAACCTCTTCCATCATACTATATTTTTGGGAAAATCCCAAGTACAGGGCTTTTTTTCCATCTTCCCAGGCGGTATAAAGAGGCCCTTTTTCCTCCATATCCCGCTGCCAGAGAGCCGCTTCCCCCTCATCCCGGCCCATAACCCGGGCCGCCAGGCACAGTCCCTGTTCTATTCGCCCTCCGTCCCGGCGGATGGTGCCGCAGCGGGACCGGATGGTAGGCAGCAGCTTCTCCCGGCTCTCGGCCAAAAGCAGAAATCCACAGCCAGGCGCCGGCTCCTCAATGGTCTTCAAGAGGGCATTTTGCGCCTGCTCCGTCATGAGGTCGGCGGAGAGAATCACCACAAGCCGCCTTTCCCCCATGTAGGGCTTGACCGCCAGCTCCTCCAACAGCCCCCGCACCTGGCCGATTTTGATGGAAGTCCCATCGGGGGAAAGATAGAGTACGTCGGGGTGGTCTCCCGCCTGGATGAGATGGCAAACCCGGCAGGCGCCGCAGCCTCCTTCCGGGCAGAGATAAGCCATCGCCTGCTCCCGGGCCAGGGGTAAAAAGCTTTCCCGGGGGGCCAACAGAATGGCGGCGTGCCCGGTCATGGGGATACCCTCCGGGCAAAGGCGTCCATGATCCGCTGATGAACCTCCTCTATGGTGCCGGACGCGTCGATCACCGCCACACGATCCGCCGCTCGGCTGGCCACCTCCCGGTATCCCTCTACCGTACGAAGAAAAAAGGCGTCAGGCTCCTGTTCCAGCCGGTCCTTTTCTCCCTCGGCGGCCCGCTTCATGGACTGCCGGGGATCGATGTCCAGATAAAAGGTGAAATCGGGCACATTTCCGGCCACAGCGATGGCGTTGACGGCCGCAACGGTATCATAGCCCAATCCCCTTCCATAGCCCTGATAGGCGATACTGCTGTCCACGAACCGGTCGCATATCACCCATCGCCCGGCCCTAAGGGCGGGTGCGATAACCCGCTCCACCAGTTCCGCCCGGCTGGCAGCATACAAAAGGGCCTCGCATACGGCTCCCATTTCGTTGTCCTTGTCCAAAATCACGGCCCGAATCTTCTCGCAGACGGGACAGCCGCCCGGTTCCCGGGTTTGGATAAAGTCCACTCCCCGGTCCCTCAGCGCCTGGCAGAACAGGGCGATCTGGGTGGTTTTCCCGGCCTTATCCGGTCCTTCAAAGGTAATAAACAGGGGTTTCATCTATTTTCCTCCTAAAAGGAGCCCAGAAAGCTCCTCCACGGAATCCACAAGATACTGGGGGGCCTCCGCTTCCAGTTCCGCTCGGCTGCCAAACCCGTAGGTAATTCCACAGGCCATGGCGCCCGCCTCCCGAGCGCCTCGGATATCCACATACCGGTCCCCAATCATCAGGCATTGTTCCGGGGGCACCCCCATGTGCTGGGCACAGCGGCGGATGCTGTCCGCCTTATTGGGACGCTCCTGCCGGGACGTGCTGCATCCAAAATAGGAGAAGTAATCCCAAATGCCCCGGCTCCCAAACAGCGCGTCCAGAGCGTCCTGGGTTCTGGCGGTGGCAACGCACATCTGAACCCCCGCCTCTTTTAGACGGGAAAGCAGCTCGGGGATGCCGGGGAAGGGCCGGGCGGTATGGCTGTCCCGGTGAAAGGCCGCCCCATAGATGGCGGAGGCCTTTTGGAATTCCTCCTCGTTCAAGCGATAGTACTCCCGAAATACCAGGGCGGTGCGGATGCCGGCATGAACCAGAAAAGCCTCCCGGTTGGGCTCCAGGCCCATGGCGGAGCAGGCCTCCAGATAAGCCTTGGTGACAAAGGGCAGAGAATCCATCAAGGTGCCGTCTATATCGAAGATCAGGTGGGAAAACACGCCCTACTCCCTCCCCTCTCGAAGAAGCGGCAGCAGGATCTCCCGCAGCTCCGAAACGCTATGGGCCAGATAATCGGCCCCGGTGGCTTCCATATCCTGCAGGGTGCCAAATCCATAGCTTAAGGCGATGGAGGACACCCGGTTTTCCTTGGCCGCGTGGATATCCCCCACCATATCCCCCACCATTAGCGTCTCCAAGGGATCCATCCCATAAGCCTCCATATGCTCCCGAAGCACCTGGGCCTTGTTCTCCTGGCCTCGCTCATCAGGCCCGATCACATGGGTAAATAGCGTTTCAATGCCAGCGTATCGAAGGGACTGGATGGATCCTGCCGCCCGGCGGGCAGAGCAGATGGACAGCTCCAGCTCCGGCAGGATAGACAGTTCCAAGAGCAGCTCTCGAATGCCAGGATACAGCTTTTCCTTCAAATATCCATCCCCATTGATCACCGTCCCATAGTGGGCTTTAGCCGCCAAAAGATCTTCCCCGGCAAGGCCATAGAGATCTTCAAACACCCGAAGCCGGAATCCGCCCAAGAGGGGAATCACCTGGTCCTGGGTCACCACCCGGTCGGAAAAAGGCTTTGCCGCCTCAATAAAGCTCCAGGAAATACTGTCAGCGCTGTCTACAAGGGTGCCGTCCAGGTCAAAAAACAGATGTTTGATCATATCCTACTCCTATTCAAAAAAGATCGGGTTTTCTCCCGTCAGAGCGATGACTCCCAAACAGCGGCCACGCCGTCTGCGGGATCGTTCAACGGGTACTGCAAATAGACCACGTGAAGAGGGCGGCCAAACTTCTTAGCCACGTTGGACAGGGTTCCCACCATGGTAAAGCCCATGTGCAAATGAAACGCCACGCTGGTTCGGTTGCTGCTGTCGATGACCGCCATCATAGTCCAATAGCCCTTCTCCCGGGCGGCGTTCATGATGGCGGTGAGCAGAGCCCGCCCGTATCCATAGCCCTCATAGCCCGGCAGCAGATAGACGGAATGCTCCACGGTAGGGGCATACCCCGTCTTGCTGCGGAAGGGCCCATAGCTGGCATAGCCCACTACCTTTCCCTCTATTTCCAGCACAAACAGATCGTATTCCCCGGCGCTTACGGTGTTGAACCACCGGGCGGTCTCGGGAAGGGACTGCTCCTGGGTGCTGTAGTTGTAGGTGGTTTCCCGAATATAGTAATTGATGATTTCGTTCAACGCCGGAATATCCCCTGCGGTTCCTCTGCGGATCAGGATCATCGCCTCCATGGATTCTACCAATACGATTAGTATAAAAGGAATGTCGGCATCCCACAAGCCAAAAAGCGGTTTCCCTACGCGCGAATTCATCCCTCGCAGCAATAGCGAACATCTGTTTGTTTTTTCCTCCGGTCCTGTGCTATACTTGGGGAGCGGAAAGGCGGTGCGACATGGAGATCATTCCCGCTAAAACCATCCTTTCGGGCTATCTGGAGCAGGGATGGTTTGGCGTTCACTACAATATGAACCTATACCGGGGTTGTTCCCATGGCTGCATCTACTGCGACAGTCGGAGCGCCTGTTACCAGATCCAGGACTTCGATCGGGTCAAGGCCAAGGAAAATGCCCTGGTTCTTTTGGATCGCGAGCTAAAAGCCAAGCGCAGAAAGGGCGCGGTTTTGACCGGCTCCATGAGCGATCCTTATAATCCTTGGGAAGAGGAGCAAAAGCTGACCCAGGGAGCCCTCCGCCTGCTATTGCGCCATGGTTATGGCGTGGTGGTCATCACCAAATCGGATCTGGCTGCCCGGGACGCCGGCCTTTTCACGTCCATCGCCGCCCACGCCCCGGTGGCCGTGAACTTCACCATTACCACGGCCGATGATGCCCTTTGTCAACGGATTGAACGGAATGTGTGCCCCACCAGCAAACGTCTAGAGGCCATCCGCGTCCTCTCGGAGGCGGGGATTTCCTGTGGTATCACGTTGATGCCCCTCCTCCCCTTTCTCAACGACAATTCCCACAACCTCAAACAGGTGGTTGCCCTCTCCGCCCAGGCAGGGGCCAAGTGGATCGCCACCTATGGCGGACTAGGGGTCACCATGCGGGAAGGCCAGCGGGAATATTTTTATGAGATGTTGGATCAGGAGTTCCCCGGTATCCGTCAGCGATACGTCCAGCGCTATGGCTTCAAATACCATTGCCCCGTACCGGATGCCAGCTTGGGCGCCCTGCTCCGGGCGGAATGCAAACGCCACGGCCTCCTATTCCGCCAAGCCGATATCGACCACCTCATCCATGCCCCCTATACGGGGGAACAACTCACTTTTTTATAACGGGCAGGCTGAGCCTGCACCCCTTTTGCAAGCCTTGGGCGTACAGAGCAGCTGCAAAATACCATCGCCGATTCCCCTTCTCCTGGCCTTGCTGCAAAATTTCTTCACTTACACCCAAATACAGCTGTACCACTGGCTTCTACAGCTTTCCAACCGCTGCCCTCTATCCACAACATGGTGCAGCAACACACCATTGCCGCCGGACGCTACAGATTCGTATCGCCATCCCCTCCCCACAACAGGTCAGCAACCATGAACCGCCTTCGCCTGCAAAAAACAAGCCCTGTCATAAGACAGGGCTTGTAAATTAGAATCCGGCGGCGATCTATCTTCCCAGGCCGTTGCCAGCCAAGTATTGTCGACGTGTAAGGGCTTAACTGCTGTGTTCGGAATGGGAACAGGTGGATCCCCTTAGCCATTACCACCGGAAATTTGATATCAAATTATCTTTGAGCACAAAGGAAACCACATAGGAGAAGGAAGCAAGAAATTCTACGTCTTCCGACTTAACAAAGTCGTATGCTTGATCAAGCCCTCGACCTATTAGTACCGGTCAGCTGCACGCATTACTGCGCTTCCACCTCCGGCCTATCTACCTTGTAGTCTTCAAGGGGTCTTACTCCATAAGGATGGGAGATCTTATCTTAAGGGGGGCTTCACGCTTAGATGCTTTCAGCGTTTATCCCGTCCGCACTTAGCTACCCGGCCATGCTCTTGGCAGAACAACCGGTACACCATAGGTGCGTCCATCCTGGTCCTCTCGTACTAAGGACAGCTCCTTTCAAATCTCCTGCGCCCACGATGGATAGGGACCGAACTGTCTCACGACGTTCTGAACCCAGCTCGCGTGCCGCTTTAATTGGCGAACAGCCAAACCCTTGGGACCTGCTCCAGCCCCAGGATGCGACGAGCCGACATCGAGGTGCCAAACCTCCCCGTCGATGTGGACTCTTGGGGGAGATAAGCCTGTTATCCCCGAGGTAGCTTTTATCCGTTGAGCGACGGCTCACCCACTCAATGCCGCCGGATCACTAAGCCCGACTTTCGTCCCAGCTCGAAATGTCTCTCTCGCTGTCAGGCCCCCTTCTGCCTTTACACTCTGCGAATGATTTCCAACCATTCTGAGGGAACCTTTGGGCGCCTCCGTTACTCTTTCGGAGGCGACCGCCCCAGTCAAACTGCCCACCTGACAATGTCCGCTACCGGGATCACCGCGCAACGTTAGAACTCCAGTAACAAAAGAGTGGTATCCCAAAGGTGACTCCCCACGAACTGGCGTCCGTGGTTCCCAGTCTCCCACCTATTCTGTACATCTGTTACCAAAATCCAATGTCAGGCTACAGTAAAGCTCTACGGGGTCTTTCCGTCCTATCGCGGGCAATGCGCATCTTCACGCATACTACAATTTCACCGGGTCCCTTGTTGAGACAGTGCCCAAATCGTTACGCCATTCGTGCGGGTCGGAACTTACCCGACAAGGAATTTCGCTACCTTAGGACCGTTATAGTTACGGCCGCCGTTCACCGGGGCTTAAGTTCCGTGCTTCGGATTGCTCCTAACACTTCCCCTTGACCTTCCGGCACTGGGCAGGCGTCAGCCTGTATACTTCGTCTCTCAACTTCGCACAGACCTGTGTTTTTGGTAAACAGTCGCTTGGGCCTATTCTCTGCGGCCTCTCTCGAGGCTCCCCTTTTCCCGAAGTTACGGGGTCATTTTGCCGAGTTCCTTAACAAGGGTTCTCCCGCTCGTCTTAGGATTCTCTCCTCGCCTACCTGTGTCGGTTTGCGGTACAGGCACCCTTTTGCTCCCTAGCAGCTTTTCTCGCCAGTGTGAATTCAGCAGCTTCCATACTTGTTTTCTGTCCCCATCACGCCCCAGCATTATGGTGCGCGTACTTCACTACGCACCTGCCTCAACGCTTGGACGGGCTCTACCATCAGCCCGCTCTGCCTATCCTACTGTGTCACTGCATCGGTCAATCGCTCAAAGGTGGTACAGGAATATCAACCTGTTGTCCATCGCCTACGACTTTCGTCCTCGGCTTAGGTCCTGACTAACCCTGAGGGGACGAACCTTCCTCAGGAAACCTTAGGCTTTCGACGGCGAAGATTCTCACTTCGCTCTCGCTACTCATGCCGGCATTCTCTCTCCTGCACAGTCCACCACTCCTCGCGGTATGGCTTCTGCCCGTGCACGATGCTCCTCTACCAATATATCATGGATATATTCCATGGCTTCGGTGTCAAGTTTAGCCCCGGTACATTTTCGGCGCACAACCACTCGACCAGTGAGCTATTACGCACTCTTTAAATGTGTGGCTGCTTCTAAGCCAACATCCTGGTTGTCTAAGCAATTGCACATCCTTTTCCACTTAACTTGAACTTGGGGACCTTAGCCGATGGTCTGGGCTCTTTCCCTTTTGACAACGAAACTTATCTCCCGTAGTCTGACTCCCAAGAAGCAGCAACGCGGTATTCGGAGTTTGATAAGGTTCGGTAAGCTTTGAGGCCCCCTAGCCCATTCAGTGCTCTACCCCCGCTTGCCTTCTCTTGAGGCTAGCCCTAAAGCTATTTCGAGGAGAACCAGCTATCTCCGGGTTCGATTGGAATTTCTCCGCTATCCACAGGTCATCCCCCAATTTTTTAACATTGGTGTGGTTCGGTCCTCCAGTGGGTTTTACCCCACCTTCAACCTGCCCATGGATAGGTCACCCGGTTTCGGGTCTACGTCATGCAACTATGCGCCCTGTTCAGACTCGGTTTCCCTGCGGCTCCGGTGCTCTACACCTTAACCTCGCTACACAACGTAACTCGCCGGCCCGTTCTACAAAAAGTACGAGGTCACACATTAATCGTGCTTCCTCTGCTTGTAAGCATAGGGTTTCAGGTTCTCTTTCACTCCCCTTCCGGGGTGCTTTTCACCTTTCCCTCACGGTACTATTCCTCTATCGGTCACTAGGTAGTATTTAGCCTTGGGGGGTGGTCCCCCCTGCTTCCCACGGGATTCTTCGTGTCCCGTGGTACTCTGGATCCCCACCTTTCGCTCTGCGTTTTCGACTACAGGGCTATCACCCTCTTCGGCCACGGTTATCCACCGTTGTTCGTCTAACACATCGCAAAATTACGCGGGTCCTCAACCCCAGGCATCCGTAGACACCTGGTTTGGGCTCTTTCCCTTTCGCTCGCCGCTACTCAGAAAATCGATTTTCTTTCTCTTCCTCCGGGTACTTAGATGTTTCAGTTCTCCGGGTTCCCTCCTCATGGGCTATGTGTTCACCCATGGGTGACAGCGCATTACCACTGCCGGGTTTCCCCATTCGGACATCTGCGGATCAATGCTTGTTTGCAGCTCCCCGCAGCTTCTCGCAGCTTACCACGTCCTTCGTCGGCTCCTAGTGCCAAGGCATCCTCCCTACGCTCTTATTAGCTTGATCGGTTCCTTGTTTTGTCTTCTCGACGTAAAATTGTAGTAGCTTTCAGTAATTCGCATTACCTATTTCTACTTTTGCCTTGCTTCTTTTCTTCCTATGCAGTTTTCAATGTGCTCCGCGTTTCTTTCAAACGCTGGTGGGCTCAAGTGGACTCGAACCACCGACCTCACGCTTATCAGGCGTGCGCTCTAACCTGCTGAGCTATGAGCCCCCGCTGGTGGAGATGAGCGGGTTCGAACCGCTGACCCCCTGCTTGCAAAGCAGGTGCTCTCCCGGCTGAGCTACACCCCCGCGTCCTCTCAGACTCGCGTGTCTCCGGCCTCGGAGCTTAGGACCTTCCAGCCCTACCCCGATAACCACATAGTGATTCCAAACGCATCCCAGAAAAGCGCCAACAGCTTCAATCTCGCTCTTGATCCTCTTCCGCTTCTTTTCTTACTTACACCTTAGAAAGGAGGTGATCCAGCCGCACCTTCCGATACGGCTACCTTGTTACGACTTCACCCCAGTCATTGATCTCACCTTCGACGGCTCTCTCCTTGCGGTTAAGCCACCGGCTTCGGGTGCTCCCAACTTCCGTGGTGTGACGGGCGGTGTGTACAAGGCCCGGGAACGCATTCACCGCGACATGCTGATTCGCGATTACTAGCAACTCCGACTTCATGTGGGCGGGTTGCAGCCCACAATCCGAACTGGGACCGCTTTTATGGGTTCCGCTCCTGCTTACGCACTCGCTTCCCTTTGTAACGGCCATTGTAGCACGTGTGTAGCCCAAGACATAAGGGGCATGATGATTTGACGTCGTCCCCACCTTCCTCCGAGTTGTCCCCGGCAGTCCATCTAGAGTCCCCGGCTTTACCCGCTGGTAACTAAATGTAGGGGTTGCGCTCGTTGCGGGACTTAACCCAACATCTCACGACACGAGCTGACGACAACCATGCACCACCTGTCTCCCTGCTCCGAAGAGATAACATATTTCTATGTCTGTCAGGGGATGTCAAGCCTTGGTAAGGTTCTTCGCGTTGCTTCGAATTAAACCACATGCTCCGCTGCTTGTGCGGGCCCCCGTCAATTCCTTTGAGTTTCAATCTTGCGATCGTACTCCCCAGGCGGGATACTTATTGCGTTTGCTCCGGCACAGAAGGTGTTAAACCCCCTACACCTAGTATCCATCGTTTACGGCGTGGACTACCAGGGTATCTAATCCTGTTTGCTACCCACGCTTTCGTGCCTCAGCGTCAGTTTTGGTCCAGCAAGCCGCCTTCGCCACTGGTGTTCCTCCCGATCTCTACGCATTTCACCGCTACACCGGGAATTCCGCTTGCCTCTCCCATACTCAAGCCAACCAGTTTCAAGTGCAACCCCCATGTTAAGCACGGGTCTTTCACACCTGACTTGATCGGCCGCCTACGCACCCTTTACGCCCAATAATTCCGGACAACGCTTGCCCCCTACGTATTACCGCGGCTGCTGGCACGTAGTTAGCCGGGGCTTCCTCCTAAGGTACCGTCATTTCTTTCTTCCCTTAGGACAGAAGTTTACAATCCGAAAACCTTCTTCCTTCACGCGGCGTTGCTGGGTCAGGGTTTCCCCCATTGCCCAATATTCCCCACTGCTGCCTCCCGTAGGAGTCTGGGCCGTGTCTCAGTCCCAGTGTGGCCGTTCAACCTCTCAGTCCGGCTACCCATCGTCGGCATGGTGGGCCGTTACCCCACCATCTACCTAATGGGACGCGAGCCCCTCCATAAGCGGATTGCTCCTTTGACCTCATTAGCATGTGCTATCGTGGTCTTATGCGGTATTAGCATCGGTTTCCCGATGTTATCCCCCTCTTATGGGCAGGTTGCTCACGCGTTACTCACCCGTCCGCCACTAACTCGGCCCCCGAAGGGGCTTCGTCCGTTCGACTTGCATGTGTTAAGCACGCCGCCAGCGTTCGTCCTGAGCCAGGATCAAACTCTTGTATTAAATATTTGCTACCATGCCCTTCGGACATGCTCGCTTCTTACTTAACACAGAAGATGACCGTTCGCTCGATTTCTAAACTCTTGGCTTCTCTCTTCTAGTTTGCGCTTGGTTTTTCACTATGTAGTTCTCAAGGTGCTCCGCTCCCCCTCTCGGGCGAGCTTGATCATCTTACCAAATCATCCCCTCACTGTCAATCCCCTTTTTTTAATTAATTTTTAACTTATCATTTTATGCGGAAGGACAACCACTAGATGTGGTAGAACTATTGGGCAAACTGTATTATAATTTGTAGGAAACCTGTGAAAAAGTTTTTTGTCAGGAGGAATTGATTTTGAATTATATGGGCAGATATTACGCGTGGCTGCACGATCCTCTGCTGGACGAGGATCTGCGGAGGGAGCTTCTCGCCATCCGCCAAGACGACCAGGAGATCAAAAACCGGTTCTATGATGATATTGATTTTGGCACCGCCGGCCTCCGGGGAGAGATCGGCGCCGGCTCCATGCTGATGAACACCTATAACATCAAGCTGGCCAGCGAAGCCTTAAGCCGGGTGCTCCTGGAGAACCGCCAGGCCGTTCAAGGAGTGGTTATCGCCTGTGACTCCCGCCACCGCTCCCAGGATTTTGCCCGGGAGGCCGCTCTGGTCTTCTGCGGCAACGGGATTCCCGTATATCTGTTTTCCGAGATCACCCCGGTGCCCATCCTCTCCTACGCCATCCGGCACCTGAATTGTGCCGCGGGCATCACCGTCACAGCCTCCCACAACCCGCCTCAGTATAACGGCTATAAGGCTTACGCCGCCTATGGCGGACAGCTGCCCCCCGCCGACTGTGCCGCCGTGCTGTCCTACATGCGCCGTCTGTCCTCCCTGGCCGACGTCGCCTATATGACGGAGGAAGCGGCCCTTCGAACCGGGCGGCTGCACTATGTAGGCAAGGACATACTGGCTTCCTATTATAAAGAGGCGCTCCAGGGAATCCTGTCCCCGGAGGCCATCCAACAGAACGCCGATCTTCCCATCGCCTATACCCCCCTCTTTGGCGCGGGAAACCACCCGGTCCGGGAGTTGCTAAAGCAGGCGGGCTTCCACAACGTCAAAGTGGTAAAAGAGCAGGAACGGCCCAATGGGGATTTCCCTGGGCTCAAGGCTCCCAATCCCGAGGAGGATGACGCCCTTCGCCTGGTGATCCGGGACGCCAAGAAGCAAGGCGCCGCCCTGGCTTTGGCCACCGACCCTGACAGCGACCGGCTGGCCATCGCCATCCCCCAGAATGGGGAATACCACAAGCTGACCGGCAACCAAGCGGCGTGTCTGCTGCTCTATTACCGGCTTTCCCGGATGAAGGAGCTGGGTCTTCTCCCGAAAAACGGCTTGATCCTCCGCTCCATCGTAAGCACCTCCCTGGCGGATCGGATTGCCGCCGGCTTTGGCCTTGCGGTAACGGAAGTCCTTACAGGATTCCGCTATGTATCCCAGCAGATCGACCTCCACGCTGAAAAGGGCATTCCTCTGGTGTTTGCCTTTGAGGAAAGCTATGGCTATCTGTGCGTGGACCTATCCCGGGATAAGGACGCCGTATCCTCCGCCCTCTATCTGTGCGAGGCGGCCTGCTACTACCGGAGCCAGGGGAAAAGCCTCATGGATGTGATGACCGAAATCTACGAAACCTATGGCTACCAGGAGGAGCGGGCGGATACCCTTCCCTTCCCCGGCCCCGACGGCCTTCATGAGATGGCGGCCATCATGGCCCAGGCCCGGGAAGAACTGCCGGAGGCCATCGCGGGTAAACGGGTGCTGGCGGTCCGGGACTATCAGGCCAGCGTCCGCGCCACAGGCGGCGTCCAGGAACCCCTTGCGTATCCCAAGTCCAACGTGGTGTTCTACGAGCTGGAGGGAGGCAGCTGGGCCTGTTTGCGGCCCTCCGGCACCGAACCCAAGCTGAAGGTCTATGCCTCGGCGGCGGGCGCCACCCAGGAGGAGGCCCACGCCCTTTTAGATGCCATCCTTCTGGACAGGAAGGACTGGATCAGCAAATAACGCCTTACCAAATCAAAAAGGACCCGTCCCATATGGGGCGGGTCCTTTTATGCGTTTTCGTTATTCCATCAGCTTGCGCGCGGTCTCCAGAACCGCGTCCAGCTTCTCCTGATTGGGCCGCATCCTGCAGGTGGCGGTGCCCACCACCTTAAGGCCGATCTGTTCCATACGCTGGGCTAGGAAGCCTGCGGCCTCCCCGCTCCATCCAAAGCAGCCAAAGGCCAGGGCCTTCTTGTTCCGGTTGGTAATGCAGCTGGTCCGGGCCAGCACGTCCCAAATGGGCAGCAGGGCGTCCCGGTTAAAGGTGGGAGACCCCAGGGCAAGGAAGTCCGCCTCCCCGATGGCGGCGGAAACGGCATCCACGCCGTCCTCTGCCACATCCATCAGCCGGATGTCCGCTCCCATTTCCGTAAGCTCCCGGGCGATGGCCTGGGCCAGGACTCGGGTATAGCCGTAGCAGGAAACATAGGCCACCACGCCTTGGGGCTTCTCCCCCTTGGCTTCCGGTCTGGACCACTCCTCATAGCGGTTCACCGCGCCCATGGGATCCCGATTCAAAACCGGCCCATGGGACGGGCAGATCATCCGGATGTCCAGGTCCCGGATGGCGGCAATGGCCTTCTGCACATGGGGCTTAAAGGGGCCCATGATTACGTCAAAGTAATACTTCTGCTCGCTGTACAGCTCGGCCACGTCCATGGTCTCCTCCAGCACCCCGGGAGCGGCATGGTGGAACCCAAAAGCGTCGCAGCTCATAAGCACCCCATCCTCCTTCACATAGGTGAAGATGGAATCGGGCCAATGGAGGAAGGGGGCGGAAATGGTTTGAAGGGTCACGCCGCCCAAATCGATGATCTCCCCATCCTTGGCCCGGATGCTCTCAAAGGGGCCGTTTACGATTTCCTTGGCCACGTTGAGCCCGGCCTGGGAGGCCACGACTACGGCCTTGGGGCATTTTTCCAAAAGGCGGCCGATGGAGCCGCTGTGGTCCGGCTCGGTGTGATTCATAACGATGTAGTCCAGGCTGCCAAGATCCACGCCCTCGGCCTCCATGATCTCCAGCCACCGGTCAAAGAAGGTCTCCTTAACGGTGTCGATGATGGCGGACTTCTCAGTGCCCTTTACATAATAGCTGTTGTAGGTGGTGCCATACTGGGTATGCATCACCACGTCAAATACCCGCAGATCAGGATCGCTGACCCCGATGTAACGGACATGTTCGGTCAATTTCATTGGGATTCCCTCCTAAATCGAAAACCGGGGGCCTGGGATAATCCCATGCCCCCAGCGGTTCGGCTCGTTCGGCTACTCTACCTTGGCAAAGGCGTCCTTGCCCAGGCCGCAGATGGGACAGGTAAAGTCCTCGGGAAGGTCCTCAAAGGGAGTTCCAGGAGCGATGCCCTGGTCGGGTACTCCAACGGCGGGATCGTATTCCCAGCTGCAAGCGGTGCAGTAATATTTATCCATGCTATCGTCCTCCTTGGTGCTTTTTTCCTATTATAGCATTCCATCGCTCTCGAATCCATATACCTTGGAAATTCGGAGGATCCCTTTTTTCAACAAATCCCCATATAAAAATGAAACTATGACCGTAAAACCATTAAAAGGAAGCCCGCTCCCCCCGCCTGGTCCACCGAATCACCCGGGTGCCGCCGAAGGGCCCGCGGGCAACAAGTCCGTCTTGGGCACGGTAGTCCTCCCCAAAGTGCATGGGAGCGAACACCCGGGTAGGGATGGCGGAAAGGAAGGCCACGGCGCCGTTGGCGGCATCAGGGCCCAGGCGGCCGTCCACCGGGAACATCGCCAGATCCAATGTGGAGACGTCTCGGGAAAGGGCCGCCAGCTCCTCCCGGTAGGCCCGAGTATATCCCTGGGCCTCTTCTGGGGGCACCTCCTGGTTCCAGTGCCAGTCATTGAGATCCCCGGCATGGAAAAACCGCTTTCCCTCGGCCTCCACATAGAAGGAAACGCCCAGATCGGTGGAGCCATAGGCCCGGATCAACGCCAGTTCATCCCGATACGCCTCCCCTTTCTCCAAAAACACCACCGAAGACCGAAGGGTTTTGGGTACCTTGTCCTGGGCCTCCCGGGCCACCACATAGACCACGTCCTTCCGGCAGTTTTCATAGCCGAACACCACGGGGTTGAGATGGTCCCCGTGGCTGTGGGAAATCAGCACATACAGCCGTCCCGGCAGGGAGAGCCCCTCCTCGTCCATCACACCGTGACAAAGCCCCCGCCCCTCCCCCTGATCGAGATAATAATCCATGAGAAAGGATGCTTTTTCCCCATGTACCAGCATGCCGCTGTGGCCCAGATAGATCAATTCCATAACGGTTCCTCCTTACATATCCTCTTCCAAAGGCATGGTAAGCGCTTCTCCTGTCCGCAGCAAAAACAAGATCACCTCTCCCACCCTAAGGCCCATGGTCCGTTCCATGGCCCGACGGTAGATGCGCATCTGATGGCGGTAGCGCTCCTGCAACGCAAGGATTCCCCCGCCCGGCCGTACATAATCGGTTTTATAGTCCAGGATGATCAGCCTGCCATCCTCCACAAAGGCACAGTCCACAATGCCTTGAACCATCACCTCGCCGTCCCCCTCCATCAAAAGCTCCCGGGCTGGTACCACAAGGTTGAAGGGCAGCTCCCGATAAACCCGGGGGCTGGATGCTACCCGGGCGTAAACAGGAGACTTCACAAAACCCAGGATCATAGCGGGATCCACCGCCTCCGCCTCCCGCTGGGTCAACAGCTCCCGGCGAACCAGGCCCTCCAGCTGGGCGGCCAAGTCCTCAGCGGTAGCAATAGCCGAAAGATCCAGGAGCATCATGGCTTTGTGGACGATGGTTCCCCGTTCAGCGCCGGTAAATCCCTCTTCCTCCCCCACAAACCGGGGGCGGACCAGCTCCAGCCGTTCCTCAGGGGCTGTGCCCACGGCGGAAGGGGCCGCCCGCTGGGGCTGCTTTACCTGATCCTCATAGGGGTACCGGTAGTCCAGCCTGTGGGCCAGTTCCTCCATCTCCCGTGGGTCGGCCTCCTGGGCCAGTCGGGCAAAGGTGGGCCGCTGGGCCGCCCGAAGCCGGGGGACCTCCGTGAGCCGTTCCACCGCAAAGGCCTCGGCCGCGGGCAGAATCCAATCCAGGGGACACCGAGCGGATTGAGCCGCTGGAGGCGCCGTTTCCCCGTCCCCCGTAGCCACCACCAGGAGCTCCCGTTCCCCCCGGGTCAGGGCCACGTAGAGAATGCGCATCTCCTCCTCCAGGTTCCGGCGGCGGATGGCCGATCCCATGGGTTCCCGCAAAGGGCCGTCCTCCCGCTCCCCCTCCCGCAGAAGGGGCAGCGCCACGCCCAGGTCCCGGTCCACCGGCACCCCTCGCAGGTCGGCGGTGTTAAATCGGCTTTCAGCAGCGGCAAAGAACACCACCGGAAACTCCAGCCCCTTGCTGCCGTGAACCGTCATGATCCGCACTGCATCGCCAGCGGCGCTGGGAGCGATGGGCATCTCCCGGCCGGCGTGGCTGTCCTCCCGAACCCGATCCAGCACCTTCAAAAACTCATAGAGGTTTCCACCTCCTCGCTGGTCAAATTCCCGGGCATATGCTAGAACAGCCGTAAGAGGAGAAAGGTTATCCTGGTTCAGGGAATATAGATCCAAAGGCCCCGCCAACTCCCCTTTGATCCGTGCCACCAGCCGTTCCACCCCGTATACGGCGGCATAACGGCGGTATTCCGCCATCCTTCGGCGAAAATCGGTAACCGCCTCCAGAAGGGGGCCCGGCGTTTGGTAGGCGCTAAGGGCCTCATGGTAAGCTCCCTCCCGGCAGCTCAGCCGGATGGCGGCCAGGTCGTCGGCGGAAAGCCCCCATAGGGCAAGGGCAGCTAACAAAGCGGTATCGTCCAAAGGATTGTCCACATACCGCAGCAGGCCCAAAAGCGCTTCCATGGAGGGGGTTCCAAAATAGCCCGCCATAGGCGGGGTTACAGCGGGGATGCCGGCGGCGCTGAGCACCCTCTGTATCTCTCCCGCCCTATCCCCTATGCTCCGCAAAAGGATAACCATATCCCCATACCGGTATCCCTCTCCCCGCAGCCGTTCCATCTCCCGGGCCATGACCAGCGCCTGAGCAGCGGCGTTAGTAAGCTCCTCCTCCCGCAGGTCGGGAACCAGCAGCAGCCGAGGGCGTTCCCCCCACTCCCCCTGCCGGCCGGGGATCAGCCGATGCTCCTTTTGATAATCCACCCGTCCCAGCTCCGGGGTCATGCAACGGTCAAACACGGCGTTGACGGCCTCCAAAATGGCGGGGCTGCTGCGGAAGTTATGCTGCAGCTGAACCGCCAAGCAATCCTCCCGCTCCCGGTAGTCCTCAAACCGCCGGAGAAATAGGGTGGGCTCGGCATCCCGGAATCCGTAGATGCTCTGCTTGATGTCCCCCACAAAGAACTGATTTCCCGGCAGCAGGTCGATGACCGCCTGCTGAAGGGGGCTTACATCCTGATATTCGTCCACAAACACGTATTTGTATCGATGCCCCAGCTCCTCCTGGACCAACGGATCCCGGAGAACCCGGAGAGCCAGATGCTCCACATCGGAAAACTCCAACAGCCGCAGAGCGCTCTTCTCCTGATCCAGAAGCCGCCGGTATTCCAGCGCCAGCTCCCGGAGCAGGTCCGCCTGGGGCAGAAGCTCCCGGAGCGCGGCTCGATTCTCCTCCGGAGAGCGCAGGTAGACGGGACATTTGCCCGCCCAGGCGATGGCGGCTTTGGCGGCATCCACCCGTTCCTTGACATAATCCCGAAGCTCCGGCTCCTCCCGGTTCAAAGGGGTAATCCGGGGAAATACAAGGGCGTGTAGAGCCGCCAGGGCCTGGGGCCCCGGCTCCAGCGTTAGCGCCTCCCGGACGCCTAGGACACAGCCCCGCAGCTCGCCCAAGTATTTTTCCGCTCCCGGAGCCCCTTCCTCCACCGCCCGGACCGCCTCCTCCACCGGAAGGAGCAGCTCACAGCGAAGCCGCTGCCGGGCCTCTTGGGCATATTCCGCCAGCCAAGCGGCGTCGGCATAGGGCTGGGTCAGGCGGGCATAGAACCCCTCCCGGTCGGGCAGGGTCTGGGCGGTCTGATCCACCCGCTGGATCAATTGGGCCAGGGCCCGCTCCCCGCCGCAGCGGTCCACCAGGTCATAAAACCCCTGATCCCCCGTGGAGAACCGATCCTCCATAAGGGTTTCCATGACCCGGGTAGACAGCATAGCCCGCTGAATCTCCCCCACAAGGGAAAACATGGGATCCACCCTAGCGGCATGAAAAAACTCCCGGACCAAGTCCAGGCAGAAGGCGTGGATGGTGCTGATGCCGGCGGAGCCAATGGCGGAGATCTGCCGCCGGAGCCGGTTGTCGGGCTTCTTCGCTACGGCCTCCGCCAGGGCCTCCCGGATGCGGCTCCGGATGCCCTCTGTGGCGTTGACGGTAAAGGTCATCATCAGCATCTCCCGAATATCCGCCCCATGGGTGATGAGCCCCACGGCCCGCTCCACCATTACCGAGGTCTTGCCGCTGCCCGCCCCGGCGGATACCCCCACATTGCGGTCCCAGGTCAGGGCGGCGGCCCGCTGGGCGTCAGTCATCCGTTTCATAGAATCGGCCCTCCTCCCTTTCGCCGCCCCGGCGGCGGCAGATGCCCCCATAAGCGCAGAAGCGGCAGGGGTTGGCCCGACGGTTGGGCCGGGCCTGGCAGTCCCCCTCCAGCATGGCCTCCACCAGCTCCCCGGTCCGGGTGCGGGCCAGGTTCAGGATCTCCTCCAAACTCTCCTGGCTGCCTACCCCCGAGCGCTTGCTAAAGCTGCCGTCCCGGTTTCGCTGAATGGGCAGAATCTCGCTTTTGTTCTGGGTCATAAGGGCCGGATCCATGGCGTTGACGACGTCGTCCTCCCCCAGGGCCACCCCGTCCAAACGGTGCTTGTCCCCCCGGCCCACCGGCATGAGGAACATCCCGGCCACCTGAGCGCCCGTGGCCTCCTGAGCCGCGGCGGCGTAGATGGGCAGCTGCAAATCCGTTCCCTCCCGGATGGCCTCCAGATCATAGGACGCCTTGCCGGATTTATAGTCCACCACCCGGACATACCGGCGGCCATGGACGGTGGCCAGATCCACCCGGTCGATCTTCCCCATCACCCGGACGGGACGCCGCCCCGGCAACTGGATGAGAGCCCCCTCCCGGAAAAAGTCCTCCACCCCCACCGGCTGGAACCCGCTGTCTCGCAGCTGTGCGAACAGGGCGAGAAAGGCCTCCTGAGCCGCTTCGCCCAAGGCCTTTTTCTGATAGCCGTCCCGAGGCCCGGGAGCGGCCTTGCGCTGGGCAAAGATCTTCTCCACCACCTCCAGGGCCAGTTTCTGAATCTCCTCCCGGCCAAGGGTCCAGTCCCCCTTACGCAGAGCCACCACCTTTTCCAAAGCCTCATGGAGGATATCCCCCCGGTCCCGGGGAGCCACCCCCGGCTCCCGGATCTCCTGGGGACGGAGACCGCTTTCCACAAAATGGGAGAAAGGACACCGGGCGTATCGCTCCATCCGCGTGGCGGAGACCGCGCCCTTCGGCAAAAACAGCTCCTCCGCCAAACCCTCGTCCAAGTGGTCCAACCGGTGTAGATCCGGCTCCTCCCAACCCATGCGATCCCGGCAGACCCGGTACAGCGCGCCAAAGCTTCCGTCCACCGCTTCCCCCCGCCCATAGGCCCCGGCGGCGGTTCGCGCGGCGGCCGCCCCCGATTGCGCCGTTACCGCGTAGCCCCGGGCGTTCCCATAGCCCTGGGCGGGGTACACGCGGAGCTCCGGGAACAGGCGCAGCAGATCGGAAACCACCGGGCTGCGGCCCCTGGGGGTGCCCCGGCCGTCCAGAGCGGAATAGGACAAATAGAGCCGGCCCTTGGGCTTGCTGAATGCCCCATAGACCGTCCATTCCTCCTCTGCCATGCGAAGCTGGGCATCGTTGCCCAGCCAGAGGCCGGCGGCCTCCATCCGCTCCACCTCACGCTGGGGCAGGATGCTGGAGGGCCGGGGCGTCCGGGGCAGACAGCCGTCGTTGGCCCCCAGCACCAGGAGGCATTCCACCAACGCCGCCCGGCTCCGATCCATGTCCCCCACCGACACGCAGTCGGCGGTGGGAGGAAGAACGGCGATCTCCTCCGCCAAAAGCCCCGCCCGCACCGTCTGATAGAACTCCCCAGGGGTCAATAGCGCCTCCCCCATCATGGCGTCCATCTGGGTGAGGATGCCCATAAGGGCCTCGTAGGCTAGTTTTTCCTCGTCCGCCGCCTCCGGATCCTCCGTCACAAGGCCGCCCAAAAAGGCGGCGATGCCCTCCTCGTACTCCGCCATGGCGGCGTAGAAGGCCCGGGCCATAGCGGCGGCATTGCCCCGGAGCTCCGCCCGCAGGCGGCTAAGGGGGCGATGGACCCGCTCCAAAAGCCGCCGGGCGCCGGGATCCTCCTCCTGGGCGGCAGCCCGGGCCGATAGGTACCGCAGCCCCCGCTCCACCATGTAGTTCTGGACAAAGGCGGCCTCCTCCTCCGAGACGGGAAACAGGCCGGTTTTCAAAAGGGCCAGCACGTCGTCCCGGGCCATGCCGGAGACGGCGCATTTTAAAAGGGCCAAGCCAAACCGGCAGACGGTCTTTAGCATCACCGGGCGCTTCTCATCCAGAAAGCAGGGGATGCCGTGGGCCTCAAACTCCTCCCGCAAAAGGCCCGATAGGCCGGGGTCACATAGCTGCACGAAGATGTCCCGGTACCGGAGTCCCTCCTCCCGTACCAGGTAGGCGATGTACCGGGCGGCGGCGGCGGCCTCCTCCCGGCCATGGGCGGCCTCCCGGATGAGGACGCTGCCGTCGTAGGGGCCGCGGTACACGTTGTAGGGGAGGGAGAACAGCTCCGCCTCCAGATGCCGGAGCATGGGGGAGCGCTGGCGGAAGGCGGCCTCCTTGCCGTAGAGGGGGACGGGGTGCAGCCGTTTCCCCGCCGAAAGGGCCAGCTTTTCAATCCGCTTATAATGGCTCAGCTCCGTCTCAAAGATGGGGAAATCCCGGTCGTTCTCTTGGCCCAGGCGGAAGGTAACGGCCACCTCCTCCGCCGTCCCCATGATGGCGCCCACCGCCCGCAGAAGCTGGTCCGTCACCATCTCAAACCCATCGATGAACACATGGCTCCCCCGCAGCATGGGGGCCTCGGGGATGCGCCCCACCATCATCTCCATGCGGCCCACCACGTCGGTGTACCGGGAGAGGATGTCCTTTTGATAGGCCTCCAGCATCAGGGCCACGTCCCGCACCCGGGGGGAATCCATCTCCCGCAGCTCCTCCGGCCCGATGGAAAACCGCCGCAGCTCACAGAGCTGCTGGTATAAAAGGGCGGCAAAGCTGGGGGAGTTCACATACCCTCCAAAGGTGGCAAATTCCTCCCGATGGCGGAGCAGCAGCATGGACACCGCCATCACAGCCCCCCGCTCCGAGAGATAGGGCCGGGCCGCGCCGCCGGTCTCCTGCAGAACCCGGTCGCACAGCCGGGAGAAGGACAGCACCCCGCTGCCCGCCATGCCCCCCTGGGGACGGCGCTTTGCCATCTCCCACTCGGTTTGGAAGGTGGCCTGGTCCGGCACGATGAGGTACACCCGCTTGCCCGCCTCCATGGCGGCCTCCGCCATCTCGTACATCCTGCGGCTTTTGCCGCTGCCCGCCCGTCCGGCGATCATATGGACCATCCTGCCACCTCCTTTGTTTCTTCCTATTATACCGCCGAAGCCTCCGTTGGAAAAGAACCCATCCCAATGGATGGACAGATATTGGGCCCAATTTTTGCTCAAGCCACAAAATATGCGAAAAAAGGCGAACCCTGTCTTGTATCCAACCCTTCCACTCGGTATAATGAAACAAAGAAACGACGGAAGGATGGATGTCATGCGGCTGTTCATCGCCCTGGATATACCCGATAGCGCCAAGGAGATGCTGGGCACCCTGCAGCAGCGGCTGATGGCCCTGGGGGTAGGGGGCCGGAGCGTTCCCACCAACACCATGCACATCACCCTTCGGTATTTTGAACACGTGCCGGACAGCCTTGTCGATCTCATCGCCCAGGTGGTGCAGGCCGAGGGGGATTCCGCTCTGGCGCCCCTGTTGACCGTCAACGGCATCGGCGGCTTTGTCCGCTCCGGGGGCGACACCATCTACGCCCGGATGGGCGGGGATACCGACGCTTTAACCCATATGGAGCAGCGTATCAGCGCCGCCCTTCTGCGGCGAGGCGTCACCCAGGAGCCCCGGCCCTTCTTCCCCCACATCACCCTGATGCGAGGGGTAGATTACCGCACTGCCAACCAGCTCACCGTCAAGAGCGACATCTTCTTCGCCACCAATCTCACCCTTTACCGCAGCGTCACCACCGAGGGGCCTCCGGTCTACGACGCCCTGCTGTCCATTCCTCTGCCCCGCTAACCCGCCAAATCAACAGGAGACGGCTCACACCGTCTCCTGTTTTTGTATTTCCTATTCGGATACAAGGGCATTCCATTTATGGCTTTAGATATTTCAAAATCATTTCCCCTTCTCCCTTCGAGGGGGCCATGGGGGCAGGCTGAGCCTGCACCCTTGTTGCAACCGCTTCGCGGTTGCTGGTGTGCCCTTAACCAACTATCCTACAAATGCCAACCTTCTCCTTATAGCCGTACCTGTCCCCCCACGTGGGGGTCATGGGGGAAACTTCCCCCGTGTCGTTGGAGGGTTATGGGGCAGGCTGAGCCTGCGCCCTTGTTGCAACCGCTTCGCGGTCGCCAGTGTGCCCTTAACCAACTATCCTACAGATGCCAACCTTCTCCTTATAGCCGTACCTGTCCCCCCGCGAGGGGGCATGGGGGAAACTTCCCCCGTGTCGTTGGGGGGTTATGGGGGAGTGCAGAGGGGGCCTAAGGGGGGCATTGCGAAAGTCCCCCTGGCCCCACTCTGCAAAAAAAGAAGATGGCTCTTCGCCATCCTCTTTCAAAAAATAAAACTCCAACCCTTCAGTTCTTGCTCTACCCCAGCCTTTTTTCCAATCCCTGCTGTTCCATGGAATCCAGAGTAAATTTACAACACTGCAACACCAATAGGTTAAAAGAAATTCCATTCTGTTGCGCCACACAGTTTAATCGATCAAACAACCCTTCAGTAAAGCGCACGGTACGGGGAATATTGGCTCCGCTAAACTCATTTTGAATTTGGAACACCGGTCAATCCCCCCATCCTTTCACCATTGCCGCCCTTATTCTATCCTATCTTTTGTAAAGACGCCTTGTTTTATCTTTAACCCAGATATCACATTATATGAATAGTATATCGGGCCAACTTTTTTTCAACTAGAACCAGATTCGGTTATATTTTTGGTTACAGCCTCCCTAGTTCAGATCACTTAAACTGTTCCACGGAGGCATGCTATGAATCTGCTGCAACAGGTAATGGTACATATCCTCACCAGGGAACCTCTCTGCATATCCCTCATGGATTGGGATGATAAAGCCATGGCCGAGGCCGTCAACCAAACAGCCCTCCGTGCCCTAGCCCAAATCCAGGCCTTGGTTTATCAAGAGGAGCTTTCCTACCAGGAGCGGCTCCTGCAGATCAACCAAACCCTTATTGGCATTGGAATCCATCCCTCAACGCATAACCTCCGGGATGGATTTTAAGCAAACGGCCCGGCAGCATGGGCCGTGCACTTTCTTTTTCCTCAATGGAAAGGACCGGCTAGGCCGGTCCTTTTCGCTTCCCGACACCTCTATTTCCGATTTTTTAGTTTTTCCACCGCTTCTTCGCTAAACAGATAGTTTCTCTTTCCAGCGCTTCTAAACTCCGCTGGAGAAAAATTCATAGTCTGAACCAGTCTTAAAAGATAACTAGAGGTAATTCCCAAGGTATTTGCCACTTCCGCCGTAGTAAAAACAGTTCTTACGTCAGACATATAACCATTGCCCGCTTTCTTCTTACTTTATATGGTCATACGTCGTATGTCAATACCAATTGTATAATATACCCCACATTAAAAAGCCGGCCATCAGGCCGGCTTCTATGATCCCTACCGCATGCGGGCCTCCCAGAACCCCTTGCGGATTACCCCGGTCTCCCGGGCCACGTCCTCCAGCAGCCCCTGTTCCCCCACCGATAGGGTCACCTGCGTGGCTCGCTTGGCGGCTTCCACGTGTCCCGGCTTGGTCACCCCGATCAACGGAATAGCCCCCAGCCCCATAACCCAGGCGGTGGCGATCTCCGCTGGGCCCACTCCCCGTAGGTCGCCCATCTCCCGCATCCGATCCAATAGGGGTTCGATGGCGGCAAGCTCCTCCCTGCCAAAGGCCTTGGCCCGGCGGGTACCCCTGGGAAAGGGGTGCTGTGCGTCGTATTTCCCCGTAAGAGCGCCCTGCTCCAGCACCATATAGGCAAAAAAGGGGATCCCTTCCCGGCGGCACCAATCCACAATGCCGGTATTGAGGCTGTCCCGGTACAAGAGGCTCAGATGGTTCTGTACTCCCGCCAGGGGAATCCCCTCCCCGGCCAGGATGTCCTGCACCTGCCGGAGCTGCCGTAGGTTGTGATTGGAAACCCCCACGCTCTTTGTCAGGCCCTTTTTCACCAGAGGGATGATGGCGTTTGTCCATTTCTGCACCTTAGCGGGCCGGTGGATCCACAGAATATCGGTATCCGTTACCCTCAGCCGGTTCAGGCTTCCGCCCAGGGACCATCCCATCATTGCCCGGGGCATGGGGCCCATGGGCATGAACTTGGTGGATAGGACGTAGTCCTCCCGATCATAGGTGGAGAGGAACTCCCCCAAAATCCGTTCCGCCGCCCCCATGCCGTACACGGGAGCGGTATCCCAGAGATTGAACCCCTCCTCCATTGCCCGCCGGAAGATGGGTTCTAGGTCCTCCCGGCGCAGATGGTTGCCAAAGACCTGGTTACCGCCCATAAACCCGGTACCCCAGCTCCAGGTGCCCAGGGCGATGGGAGGGATCCGTTTCCCCGCCAGACGCAGGCCGTAATCCCTCTGTGCCTGCACAATATGCTCCTGTGTTTCTTTTTCCTTCACTTCTCCGTCGCGCTCCATCGCCTCCGGGCGGTGCCCGGCCCCGTGTTGCAACCATTCCGCGATTACGGGTGTGCTTCTAACCAATCCTTACCGTTGGGCACTACGGCTTCTCAACCATCTAGCCCTCCGTCCGCGGCTTGGCTGCGGGTACCGCCCGCTACCGTTGGCCGCCATAGGTTTGGAGCCACTGCTCTCCGCCCGCGGCAGGCTGAGCCTGCACCCGTTTTGCAACCGCTTCGCGGTTGCGGGTGTGCCCCTAACCATCGCCTTACCGTTGGCTACCATAGGTTTTCATCCACCACGCCAGTTCCGCGGCTTGGCTCCAAGCTCAGCTTGGTTTGCAGATGATCTCCGCTATCCTGCAATCCAATATCCTAGCGGCGTGGGCGGTTCGCATGATCAGGGCGGTGTCCACTCCGCCGCCGGTGCCCCCCAGCGCCAGGATGGGCTCCATATAGGGGATCAGCCCGGCGTCCAGGGCCATGACGGCGCACTCCACAGCCACCTTGGTCCCCTGGCCGAACATCCTAAGGGTATGGGCCATCACTTCCACCGGATACACCCCCTGGAACCGGGTGGACAGCCCCCGCTCCGCCCCGCTCAGCACATGGCTGGCGGTAAGAATGTGCATTCCCTTTTCGGTAAGCTCCGCCCGAAGGTCGGCGGGGAAAGCCTGCTCCCCCGGCGCCTTAAACCCGTTGCAGAGGGTCACCGCCACCACGTTAAGCCCTGCGTCCAGAGCCTTGACCAAGTATCGGGCGGTATCCCCCTTGCTGCTGGGCGCCACAATGGTGCCGATTCCCCGGTCCTGCGCCGCCTGGATGGCAAGATCCACAGTTTGCTCCAGGTTCTCCCTGCCGGGCTTTTCAAAAACGATCATGTCCCCCACATCCTTTTCACTTCGATATCATATTATAGGCATTTCCCCCGGCATTCCGTCAAGGAAAAGAAAAAAGCGCCCGGCGGATGCCGGACGCTTTTGTGGTTCGATTACATGAACAGCGGCGCGAATACCAGAGCCACAATGCTCATGAGCTTGATAAGGATGTTCAGAGCAGGGCCGGAGGTATCCTTGAAAGGATCGCCCACGGTGTCGCCGATAACGGCGGCCTTGTGAGCCTCGCTGCCCTTGCCGCCATGGGTGCCGCCCTCGATGTACTTCTTGGCGTTATCCCAAGCGCCGCCGGCGTTGGCCATCTGGATGGCAACCAGCACGCCGGTAACGGTAGCGCCCACCAGGAGGCCCGCCAGAGCGCCGGCGCCCAGCACCACACCGGTGAGGATGGGAGCCACGATGGCGATGAGGCCGGGGATGATCATCTCACGGATTGCGGCACGGGTGGAGATATCCACGCAGGTGCTGTAATCGGGTTTGTCGGTGCCCTCCATGATGCCGGGCTTCTCCCGGAACTGGCGGCGCACCTCGTCGATCATCTTGTTGGCCGCTTTGCTGACGGCGTCGATGGTCATGGCGGAGAAGAGATAGCTCAGCATACCGCCGATGAACAGGCCCGCGATGACATAGGGGCTCATAAGATCCACCAGGGTGAGGCCCACGGCGGAAGTATAGGTGGAAAGCAGGGCCAGGGCGGTCAGAGCGGCGGAGCCGATGGAGAAGCCCTTGCCGATGGCAGCGGTGGTGTTGCCCACGCTGTCCAGGTGATCGGTAATCTCCCGGATCTCGCTGGGCATACCGGCCATTTCAGCGATACCGCCCGCGTTGTCGGCCACGGGGCCGTAAGCGTCAACGGCGATGGTCATACCCACGGTAGACAGCATGCCCACGGCAGCCAGCGCCACGCCAAACAGGCCGGCGGCGGCGTAGGAAGCGATTACCGCGGCGGAAATCAAGAGGATGGGCACCACGGTGCTCTTCAGGCCGATGGCATAGCCCGAAAGGATGGTGGTAGCAGGACCGGTCTCGCTCTGGTCCGCGATGCGCTTTACGGGCTTGTAGTCAGCGGAGGTGTAGTACTCGGTAGCCACGCCGATGACCAGGCCGGAAACGATACCGGAGATAATGGCATAGAACAGGTTGATGTCGATGGAAGCGGTCAGGAAGTAGGCGGCCGCCACCATGAGAATGGCGGAGATATAGGTGCCGGACTTCATGATGGCATGAGCGTTCTTGCCCTTGATGAACCGCACGATGATGATGCCGATCAAGGAAGCGGCAATGCCGCCGGCCACCAGCAGGAAGGTGGTCTTCACGCCCACGGCGCCCAGGGCCAGGGCCCCCAGCAGAAGAGCGGAGATGATGGAACCAACATAGGACTCGAACAGGTCGGCGCCCATGCCGGCCACGTCGCCCACGTTGTCGCCCACGTTGTCAGCGATAACGGCGGGGTTCCGGGGGTCATCCTCGGGGATGCCGGCCTCCACCTTGCCAACCAGGTCAGCGCCTACGTCGGCAGCCTTGGTGTAGATGCCGCCGCCAACGCGGCAGAACAGGGCGATGGAGCTGGCGCCCAGGGAGAACCCGGTCACCACGTTAATGTCCTGGAAGATGTAATAGAGCACGGCCAGGCCAAGAGCGCCCAGGCCAACCACAGCCAGGCCCATAACGGCGCCGCCGGCAAAAGCCACGTCCAGAGCGGGCTTTAGGCCCTTCTCCGCGCTCTGGGCAGTACGGACGTTGGACTTGGTAGCGGCCTTCATGCCAAAGAAGCCGGCTCCAATGGAGAACAGGGCGCCCACCACAAAGCAGATGGAGGTATTGAGGCCCAGTCCAGGGGTAAAGCACAGAATCGCAAACATGACGACGATAAACGCCGCCAGCACGATATACTGCCGCTTGAGGTACGCCATGGCGCCGTCCGAGATATACCCGGCAATCTCAGCCATACGGGCGTTGGTCACTTTGATAGAGGCGTTTTTCACGTAGAGATACGCCGCAAACAGCAGCGCAAGCACGGAAACCCCTATCGCATACAGGTAGTAGTTCAAGCTTCTCACCTCATGGAAATAGTATTGCGTTCCCTCGCAAAAATGAAAATCTATCCAAAAAACATCCATTTTATATCCAGGATATAAAATGGACCTTTCCAGGATCCAGGGCGTCTCACAGTGCTTCAATTATAATATAATATGGCCATTTGTAAATAGTTTCTTGCCATTTGACCCCCGCCGGGCCGGCGGATTTTGGGGAATTTTCAAGATCGGAAACCGTCGGCGCCCTCCATTTCATAAAAAGCCCGCCTGATACAGCGCCACGGTAAACGGCCTTTCCCCGTTCCTTTGCCGGGCTTGATTCCCCCCCGGCCTTTTATGCTATAATCCTATTAATTAAAAAACGGGAGAACGCGCATGAAAAAGATAATATGCCTGCTGATGGTCCTCTCCATGGTTTTGATGCTGCTGGCGGGCTGTGGACAACCCGAAGCGGATCTTTACGTCCCCGAGGATTTGGCGGAAAGCCCCCTTTTCCTCGCCCTGGTAAATGGGTTTAACGAAACCCAAAGCCGGGAATTGGTGGTGGAATCCCTGCCGGCAGCTCAGCTCATGGACCGCCTGGAATCGGGGGAATTTCCCTCCGCCTTTTTTCTGATGACCCCGGAAGCCGAGGCCGCCCTCTCCACCCAGGAGGTCACCATCAACGAGATCTTTTACGATCCCGTGTACATCATCGGGCCACGGGAGGACCGGATTGGCTTGAGCCAGCTGGGGGAGTATTCCGCCGACCAGGTGCTCAAGCACATCATCCTCACCAAGAGCCCCTTTGTTCATGCGGCAAGCCTCACCAACCTGCGGAAGAAGGAGGTCCTGTTCTGGGAGCAGAACGGCATCACCCCCGATCCCGCCCTATATCTGGAAGCGGACCCCGCCGAGGACGGCATCTTAAAAACGGCGGCGGATCACAACGGGTATGCCGTAGTAGAGCGGTATGTCTATGAGCGTTATAAGGACCAATACCCCACCCTCACCCTGCTGCAGGATCAGTGCCAGGGCCTGGTGGATCGGTTTTGCATGGTGGTTCAGGGCACGGATACCGATTCCCTGGCGGTTCAGTTCGCCAGCTGGATGATGGACACCCCCGGCCAGGACATCATCTATTTCTACGGCATGGAGGAATACGGCGTGTCCCGCTATCTCCCCTCCATCCACTAACCGGCGGCGAGTCGCCGCTGACATGTTGCAACCGCATAGCGGTTGCGGACGGCCCCATGCCGTTGGCTCCGACGCTTTCCCCCCGCGGTTCTTTGCCCGTGGCAAGGCGCAGGCTCTGCCTGCCGGTTCCATTTTGCACGCCTACGGTGTGCGCGCCGGCCCCTAGTCACCGCTTTGCCAACCTCCATCCTCCCCGCCAATGGCCGCATAGGGCGGCGAGCCGTCGCGGGCATCTTGCAACCGCATAGCGGTTGCGGACGGCCCCATGCCGTTGGCTCCGATGCTTTCCCCCCGCGGTTCTTTACCTGTGGCAAGGCGCAGGCTCTGCCTGCCGGTTCCATTTTGCACGCCTACGGTATGCGCGCCGGCCCCTGGTCACCGCTTTGCCAACCCCCATCCTCCCCGCCAATGGCCGCATGGGGCGGCGAGTCGCCGCTGACATCTTGCAACCGCATAGCGGTTGCGGGCGGCCGGCTCTATGCATCTACTATCCGCTATCATGCCGTCCCGCGCCACTGGCCCCAACGGCATTCTTCTAGGCATGGACACCCTTTAAGCCGGGTTCGTTATCGCCCACGGTATCATTTCTCTCCTGTGGTTCGGCCCTTCTCTCCCCCTAGCTGCATGGATCTCCCTGTTTCGTCCGGGATTTCTTGTGCTATACTACTGGTATCATCACCGGACGGAACGCAAGGAGCAGCCATGTCGACCTATTTTGGACAAACCACCACCCCCCTTGGGGATGTATACGTCACCGAGAACCAATATGGGGTAACCTCCATCCGGTTTTCGGAGGCGCCGCCCTTGGATCTCCGGATCGACGGCGGCCTTCAAACGGATATTCTTTCCCAGATACGGGCGTACTTTGGAGGTTCTCGCCATATAATAGAGGTGCCATTTCAACTGGAAGGCCCCCCCTTCTATCGGCGTGTCTATGAGGCGGTGCGGCGGATTCCCTATGGAGAAGCGCGCAGCTATGGGGAAATCGCCCTGATTTGCGGGCGTCCAGGCGCCGCCCGGGCGGTGGGCTCCGCCATGTCCCACTGTCGTCTCCCCCTTATCATTCCCTGCCACCGGGTCATCGGCGCAGGGCGGCGGCTGGGGGGCTACTCCTCCAGCCGGATGAAGCGATTTTTATTGGATTTGGAAGGAACCGATTATGTACGAGATTAGGCGTCTGGCCTATGAGGACCTGCCGGCCCTTGCAAAGATGTATTCCTACTACGCCCAACACACCGTGACCACCTACTGCAACCACGAGGTCTCCCCTCAGTACATGAACGGCCTGCTGCGGGGGCCGGGCCATCACTGTTTTGTGGCGGTTGCGGAGGATGGCTCCATCGCGGGGTACGTCCATCTGACCCCCGTGTTCTCCATCCTGGGCAAAAAATACGAGGTAGCCATCTATCTGATGCCCCAGCACACCGGAAAGGGGCTGGGACGGCAGATGGTGCGGTACGGCGAATCCTTTGCAAAAAAAGCCGGCGCCAGACATCTGGCTGTGTCGGTGTGTACCGAAAACACCCCCTCCCTCTCCCTGTTCGACGCCCTGGGATACCGCCGTACCCGGATCAAGGTGGCGGCTGGGGAGAAGTTCGGCCGTTTTCTGGATACCCAGCTCTTTGAAAAATCCCTGGTCTGACGTATCCCCCGGATGGCCCGCCTCCATCATGGATCCCTGGAAAGCACCCGAGGGCGCTGGGCTACCACGGTACAGCCGTCCGGCACATTTTCACAGACCACCGCACCGGCGCCGATCTTCGCATGGGCGCCGATTTTTATTTTGCCCACCAGTACCGCACCCGCTCCGATCACGCAGCCGGGGCCGATCTCCGGCGCGGCATGCCCCACCTCCCCAATGGTAACGTTCTGATAGATCCGGCAGCCCGCGCCGATGACCGCGTAGCGGGAAATAAACACCCCATGGAGGCCATGGGGCAAAACCGGTTCTCCGGCAAAAACAGCGCCCCTGCCGATATACCCTCCGTGGCGGTGGGCCATGCGGTTAAGCAAAAAGGTCAGCACGTCCCCCATCCAGCCCGTTTGGGTTCGTTCCCTCCACCGAAACAGCCGCCAAAAGGTTCGCAGTCCGTCCCCGGTGGAATAATCGCTGATCCACTCCCGTCCGTTCATGTGGAGCCCTCCCATCCATTTCTCGCCGTTATGGTATCAAAAAAGGCCCTGTAATACCTGTTCTTTCTCAAACAAACTCCTGATGCTTCTTTGACAAAACCCATACAATTTTCTAAACGCGGTCGATGCTCCACTGGTACCGCCGGCCCTTATCGATTTTCCACCGCTATCCCCCGCCCGCACCATGTCAGCGGCGACTCGCCGCCTTGACAGGGATTTTTCCCGGCGTATATAATGTTTTATCGGTTTTCAACCATCTCATGAAAAAGGCGGAGGATTATGAAAAAACTAACGGGCAATCAGCTACGAAGCATGTACATACAGTACTTTGTGGATCAGGGCCACAAGCAGATCAAAGGCGCCAGCCTGATCCCGGAAAACGACCCCAGCGTTCTGTTTACCACGGCGGGCATGCATCCCCTGGTTCCCTACCTTCTAGGGGCCAAGCACCCCATGGGCACCCGTCTTACCGACGTACAGAAATGCGTCCGCACCGGCGATATCGACGACGTGGGGGATAACAGCCACGCCACCTTCTTCGAGATGCTGGGCAACTGGTCCCTGGGGGACTACTTTAAAAAGGAAGCGATTCCCTGGAGCTACCGCTTCTTGACCAGCCCCGATTACCTGGGCATCGACCCGGACAGGCTGGCCTTTACGGTGTTCGCCGGGGATGACGACGTGCCCCGGGATATGGAATCCTACGAGATCTGGCGGAGCCTGGGCGTTCCCGAGGATCGGATCTTCTTCCTCCCCCGTAAGGACAACTGGTGGGAGACCGGCGGCGCCACCGGCCCCTGCGGCCCCGATACCGAGATGTTCCTCATCATGAAGGAACCCTGCAGCCCGGACTGCCACCCCGGCTGTTCCTGCGGGGCCTACCTGGAGATCTGGAACGACGTTTTTATGGAATACAACAAAAAGGCCGACGGCACCTATGAGCCCCTGCCCCAGAAGAACGTGGACACCGGCATGGGCCTGGAGCGGACCATTGCGGTGCTTCAGGGGGTATCCTCGGTCTATGAAACCGATATCTATCAGCACATCATCTCCACGGTGGAGGAGATCTGCGGCAAAAAGACCACCCAAGGGGAGGAGATCAAAAAAGCCATCCGCATCGTAGCGGACCACCTGCGCTGTGCCACCTTCATCATGGGGGATGAGCGGGGTGTAAGCCCCAGCAATGTGGACCAAGGCTATGTGCTGCGGCGGCTGATCCGCCGCGCGGTGCGGTTCGGGCGGAAGCTGGATCTCCCCGCCGAGCGGCTGACGGATGTGGCCCAGGCGGTCATCGACACCTATCAGGAAGTCTATCCCGAGCTGGTGCAAAACAGGACGTTTATTATGGATCAGCTTCGCCAGGAGGTAAAGCGGTTCTCCCGGACCCTGGAGCAGGGCGTGCGGGAATTTGAGCGGGTAGCCAAAAAGGCCCAGGACGGCGCCATCGACGGCGTCACCGCTTTCCACCTGTATGATACCTACGGCTTCCCCATCGAAATCACCCAGGAGATGGCCCGAGAGGCGGGTCTCACGGTGGATACCCAGGGCTTTGAGGCCGCCTTTAGCGAACACCGGAAGAAATCCCAGGCGGGTAGCCAGCAGCGGTTTGCCGGCGGATTGGTGGAGGCCAATGAGGTGACGGCCCGGCTTCATACCGCCACCCACTTGTTGCTTGCGTCCTTGAAACGGGTGCTGGGAGAGGATGTAAACCAGAAGGGCAGCAACATCACCCCCGAGCGGCTGCGGTTTGACTTCAACTTCGGACGGAAGATGACCCCCGAGGAAAAGCAGCAGGTGGAGGATCTGGTCAACGACGCCATCCGGCGGGATCTGCCCATCACCATGGAGGAGATGACGGTGGAGGAAGCCAAGGCGGCGGGCGCCACCGGCGTGTTCACCGACCGGTACGGCGAGAAGGTGAAGGTCTATACCATGGGCGACTTCAGCAAGGAGATCTGCGGCGGCCCCCACGCCAGCCGCACCGGCGAGCTGGGGGTATTCAAAATCCAGAAGGAGGAGAGCTCCTCTCAGGGAGTACGGCGCATCAAGGCCGTGTTGAAAGCGGAATAAACGAACTCAAAAAAGGCTGGGCGGCGATTGCCGTCCAGCCTTTTCTCTTTCCATCATTTCTTCTCCATGGCCTTGTTGTACAGCTGCACGAAGGTGGTATGGGACTGGGTCGCGCCGGCCACCGCCTCCACCTTGTTGATGTCCTGGGTGTCCAGCAGGGCCTTGGGATAGGTGGCGGAACCAGCAATGGCGGTCTGGGCGGCCTGGTACTGGTCCTCTCCCAAATCCTTACCGTAATCCTTATCCTTCAGGGTGCCGTTGGCATATTCCTTCCAATCCACGCCGGTGATCTTCCCATCCTCGCCCAGGGTAATCACCAGTTCGGCGCTGTTGCCATAGGTGTCCTTGGGGCTTTCGGCCTTGTATTCCCCGGCGGGATTCTTGCTGTCACCGCCGCCGCAGGCAGCAAGGCAAACCACGGCCAGCACGCAGAGGACCACGCTCAATACTCGTTTCATCTCAAATCCTCCAATCGATGGATGCGTTCGGACCGATCTTCCGGCCCCATGCCCTTAGTATATTCATTTCAAAGGATTATAAACATTCCGTGAAAATCCCGCAACCCTTCTCCTCTGCCGTTGAAGAAACGCTCCGGCTCTGATAAGATAAGACAATACGAGGAGGCGCCGTTATGCACCTACAATACCATCGCCGCAAAAAGCTGATGCTCCGGATCCTCATGGTACTGGCTGCTCTTACCGTGCTGTCAGGGGGTATTTTTTTGTTTTTGCGGATCATCCGGGGCGCGCCCCAGCAGGTGCTGCCGGGCATCTACAGCCGGGGCACCATCCTCATCGGGGTCACGTCGGATACCCCGCCCCTGGGCTCCCTGGATGCGGACGGCAACCTCACCGGGTTTGAGGCGGATCTGGCGCGGGCCATCGGCAGCCGGATCGTCAACGAAAAAGCGGTGGTGCTGGTGCCCGTCACCAACCGTACCCGGGCGGCCAAGCTGGATTACGAATACATCGACTTCGCCGTGGCCATGATCAGCAACACCCAGGCCAACCAGGACCGATACCAGCAGAGCGATCCCTACTACCGGGATCCGGTGGGGTTCCTATGCCGGCCGGGAGAGGTCACCGCCGAGAGCTCCCTGTCCGGCAAAACCATCGGCGTGTTTTTAGGTTCCCTGTCCAAGAGTCAGCTCCAGGCCAAAACCGAAAAGCTGGAGCAGAAGCCCCAACTCATCGACTACACCAGCTTTGAAGAGCTGTCCGCCGCCCTGACGGCAGGAGAAATCGACCTGGTCTGTGCCGAGCAAAGCCTGCTCCGGCAGATGGACGTATCGGGGTTCTCCATTGTCGATTACACCATCGGCACCATCGACTACGCCGTAACGATGCGGAAGAACGAAACCGACCTCTACCAGATCGTTGGTCGAATCCTGGGGGATATGGGCAAGGACGGCACCCTAAGCGCCCTCTATCAAAAGCATGGTCTCACCCCACCCGGGGATTGATTCCCCGGGTCCCCTAAGGCGCGGGGCGCCGGCTGCCGCGTCCTCCCTTCGGCGTCCAATCAAATGGAAAGAAGGACTTTAAATGAACGGCATGCTCGTCTCCATTCTATATTTCTGCGCGGTGGCGTCCCTTGTTTTGATCACGGTTTTTCTGCTTCTGCGGCTGCTGCTGGCACGGCGGAAACAGCGGTCCGTAAAGGCGGCCGCCACGGCCCTTTCCCTCAGTGCGGCGCTTTTGGGCTTCGTCCTCTTATTTGTCTGCTCCCATCCCACGTATTACAAATACAACGATTGGTGGGTGCAGGGCCGAACCATCTCCCAGGTGGAAGCGCGGTACGGCCCCTTTGACATAAGCCGGAACGGGGTTCTGGGCTATTACATCTACACCGACAACGGGCCCATCATGCCGGATCATCTGCCCCATTACTATTACCTGGAGTATGACGACAACGGCATTGTCCGCAACGTGTACGAAGGCGTCGCTCCAGGGGGTTGAGCCTTTTCCCCACAAGCTTTTCCCTACGATAAAGCCTGGCTGTCATGCCGGGCTGTTTTTTTATCCGATTTGCCTCCGGCAGCGGGTGCCCATGGCAAAACGGCTAGTCCTCCATAGACCGGAAGCTGATCAGGGCCTTTTCCACCGTTTGAGCGGTAAGAACCTCGTATTGGGGCAGAGCGGACGCCGTGGCAATATACACCCGTCCGGCGGTGTTCCACATCATGTACCAGCCGTGAACCTCCTGTCCGCCAATGTGATAGCCAAACTCCCGGATTAGGCCATGGCAGTCCTCTCCCACCTGGATGGCCTTCCACTCCGTCAGGCCCTCCATCGCAACCCCGTTTTCCCGGTATCCCTGGGCATAGGCCGCCCAGGGATCCGCGGCCAGGCTGCGGATGGTGGCCTCGTCCCGGGAAAGGCCGGACGCCTCATAGGAGGAGATGGAGAACAGGGTGCTCTGGGTGGTGTCTCCCTGGTAGATGTAATACACCTGGTTGCCCTCCTCCGCCCGGTATCGGGGCCAATCGGCGGGGGTCATCAGAGACATCTGGTTTCCCACGTCCGTCAGCAGCACGGAGGCGCTGGTGGGCGCCTCTGGCGTCTGCTGGGGGGTGGGTTCTGGGGTAACCTCCGGGGTGGGCGCTGCCGCCGGAGTGCCGCCGCAGCCCATAAGCCCCAACAAAAGCAGTCCCGCCATGGTTTGCGTGAGCCATCGTTTCATGATTCCTCTTCCTCCTTTGTATGATCGTGAAACCGCAAAAAAGGCCCAGAAAAGCGGCAGCGCTTTCAGGGCCTTTTTCCTATTCCAATATCTTCAGCTTGTTCAAGGGCCAGATCAAAACCAAGCCTTTGCCCCGCACCTTCTCCAGGGGGATGGGGCCCACGGTTTCGTCCCGGCTGTCCATGCTATGGTTCCGGTTGTCCCCCATGACGAATACCGTGCCGGGCGGAACGGTAACGGGCTCCATATCCCGTGCCATGGTGCCGTCCGGGTTATAGGGGTCATCCAAGGGGGTGCCATCCACATAGACGCGGCCCTCCCGCACCTCCAGGGTTTCCCCCGGAAGGCCGATTACCCGCTTTACAAAAAGTCCCGATCGGTTGGGATACTCCACAATCACAATATCCATGCGGTTGGGCGCGCCAAAGTATAGGGACACCTTTTCCACCATCACCACATCGGAGGTATGGAGGGTGGGCTCCATACTAGGGCCCTCCACCGCCACGGCAAAGACCACCAAGGTGCGGAGCAATAGAGCGATCACCACCGCCACCAGGATGGTCCGCAGATAGGGTCCCAAGGGGGAGCGGTATTCCTTTCGGTCTTCCGTTCGCCGGTTTCTGCGCCGGCTCTGTCTACTCTCCACCGTCCAGCACCTTCTTGATCCGGGCGTTGAGCACCGGGCGTTCCAATACCACCACATGGCCGCAGCCCTGGCATTGCAGCTTGATGTCCGCCCCTACCCGGATGACGGTAAACATACTGTTGCCGCAGGGATGATTCTTTTTTAACTGCAGCCGGTCACCCGGCCGCAGACCCACCGTTTTATCCACCGTCTAGGCCTCGTAGCTGGCAAGGAAGTCGATGGCGGCGGCGTTGAACTTTGCAGGCTTCTCCTCATGGACCAGATGCCCCGTGTTGCGAACCACCAGCTCCTGGGCATGGGGCGGAATGCCAAAGTAGTTCCGGGCGTATTCCTCCATGGGACGAACCTTGTCGTCCTCCCCCCATACAAAGAGGGTATCATGCTGAAGGGTCTTCAGCCGGGCCAGCACCTCCTCCTCGCTGAAGTTCTGGATGCTGCGCACCAGGATATTCTTGGCCAGCTTGCTGTCCAAGGAGGTAAAGTAGGTTTCCACGTCCTCGAGACGGATCACCGTCTGATCAAAGAAGCAGGCGGAAAGGGTCTCCGCCACCACCTTGCGGGTCAGCATGGCGGAAGCCGCCGGCGCCAGGGCGCCGTTCAAGGCCCGAACCCAGTAGGGAAAGTTCCGGGTCATGCCGCCGGGAGCCACCATCACCCCGCGGCCCACCCGCTCTGGATAGTGGATCATAAAGTCCAGGGCATAGATGGCGCCGGACCCCACCGCCACAATGTGGGTCTGTTTGATACGCAGAGCGTTCAAGAGGGCCAGGATGAACTCGGAGTTCTCCTC
The DNA here is from genome assembly GCF_044357945.1 of Christensenella sp. MSJ-20. Taxonomy (NCBI): domain Bacteria; kingdom Bacillati; phylum Bacillota; class Clostridia; order Christensenellales; family Christensenellaceae; genus Christensenella; species Christensenella sp. MSJ-20. The sequence goes on along the minus strand of NZ_CP076563.1, from coordinate 1,329,896 downwards.
GATGGAGTAGCTCAAATCCGGCTTATCGGAAAAACCATAGCCCACCATGTCGGGCGCGATGGCCAGAAAGTACTTTGCAAACTCCGGCAGATTCCGGCGGAAGGTATAGGCCGTTTGTCCGATGCCGTGGATGAACAGTACCGGGTCTCCGTCTCCCATGGCGGTAAACCGGATATTTACCCCTTGTACATCCACAAATTCCCCGGTATGCTCGTTATATATAAAATTGGTTTTTTCGTCCATTGTTCCGTCCTCCAGATGCACAAATTCCGGGGGTCCATAGGGATACCCCTCCAAATTAGAATCTTACATCATTCCCCGCCGCTTTGCAACCGCTTCCGGGCAGGGCCCGGCTCCCCGTTGCAGTCGCTTCGCGACCGCGGACACTTCCTCGGCCAGCCCGTGGCCTAGCCCCCGCTTTTGCTCTCCTCTCCTGCTTTTCCGTTTTGGGCAGGGCCCGGCTCCCCGTTGCAGTCGTTTCGCGACCGTGGACACTTCCTCGGCCAGCCCGTGGCCTAGCCTCCGCTTTTGCTCTCCTTTCCTGCTTTCCCGCTTTTCGCGTTCCTCGCTCCCAAGGCGCCGGACGTCTAGGAAAGCCCCTTATAGATGCCTTTAGCCTCCCGGATCAATACCTCCCGCCGGTTTAGGCGGGGATTCACCGCCACCCGGTCAAATAGCAGCGCCTTGATGCGCCCCACCGCCGGACCGGGGGGAATTCCCGCCGCCTCCATGATCTCCCGTCCCGTGATGGCCAGGCCCGCCATGGAGTCCACCGCCCCCTCCGCCTCCATGGCGGCTAGGATCTCCCGCCACTTCTTGGCGGTATACAGGGATCCACCCATGCCGCTGCCCACCACATCCGCCTCTCGGAGAAGGATGAGTTCCCGGACAAAGTCGAATCCCCATCCTGCAAAACGCTTCCGACAGGTGCTTTCCCTGGCGGATCCGTCCAGGTCAAACATGTGCCGGCCTACCAGAAGGGCCACATGGTCCACCGTCCGGTTATCCAGGCGAAGGCGCGCCAGCATCCGGCGGCAGAGAGCCTCCCCCGCCAGATCATGGCCGTGCATCTTCCCCCCTGTAAGATAGAAGCACCGGGGTTTGGCCACGTCATGGAGCAATCCCGCCAGCCGAAGGGCCGGGACGGGCGGCGTGGCGGCGCACACCATAAGGTTGTGCTGAAGCACCCCGTACCTGTGGTACCGCCCGGGCTGCTCCATGCCCCTGCCCTCCATGAGCTGGGGCAGCAGATCGTAAAACGCCCCCAGATCCTCCAGCATCAGGAGACCCCGAAGATGTCCCGGCGCGGCAAACTCCTTTTCCAAGCCGGGATACCGGACGTCAGACAGCAAAATCTTCAGCAGCTCGTCCCGCTTCCGCTCCATGGCCACGTCCCCCAGATTGCCCACCATGGCTTTTGCAGCTCCATAGAGGGCGGGATCCACGGAGAATCCCAGCTGGCAGGCAAAGCGTACCATCCGCAGAATACGGGCCCCATCGTCCCCCAGGGTCTCCATGGGCGCCCGGCAGGACCGAAGCCGCCGCGCGTTAAGATCGGCCAGGCCCCCCAGGGGATCGGCCACCTCTCCCGTCAAAACATCGGCGTAAAGGGCGTTAACGGTAAAATCCCGCCGCAAGGCGTCCTCCTCCATCCGATGGGTAAAGATCACCTGCTGGGGCCGGTGTCCCCCGCCCGGGCCGTAGCTTTCCCGGCGGAACGGGGTATATTCCAGGGCCAGCTCCCCCACAGCGATATCCACGGTACCCATCTCGGTATCCCGGATGGAAGCCTTTCCGCCTGCGGAGCGGGCCAGATCCACCGCCTGTTGGGAGGATGCGGCGCCGGTCACATCCAGATCGTCATAGGGCAGGCCCAAAAGGGCGTTGCGAACCGAGCCCCCCACAAAATACAAGGGGCTTTCCGCCCGGGTAAAGGCCCGAGCCAAGGGCGCTAATTCCATCATTGGCGGGATACGGCCTGCCTGTTCCATTGTCCTTTCCTTTCCAAAATCGGTTACCGGGGCACCGAGAGCCAAAGGGCCCCCGGTAGAACCCGGGCGGTAAAGGCCCTCTTTGCAAAGACCTCCCCATCGGCGCTCATGGGCGTTTCCTCCGCAAAGGAAAAGGAGACCTCCTTACAGCGCAGAAATTCCACATAGGGATGTCCCACATGGCCCCCGCGGATGAGCTTGGGCAGCACCGGTAGAATCTGACGGCGTTTTAAGTCGCGGACCAGCATCACATCCAGGTACCCGTCCACAGGGCTGGCAGGGGGAAAGGCGTGGATGCCGCCGCCAAAGTAGGCTCCGTTGGCCACGTTGATCATAACCCCCAGGCCGCGCCGCTCCTCTCCGCCGTCCAAGCGGCACCGGTAGCCGATGGGCCGAAGCCCCGCCAGCGCCCGAAAAAGCCCGTACAGGTAGGCGGCCATGCCCCCAAGAACGCTTCGCTTGGCGTAAAGGGTGGTGTTGCTATCGATCCCCGCCCCCAGATAGTTGACCACGGCGTATCCGTCCAGATCGATGAGATCCATGGCAAGGGGGCGGCCCAGCACCGCCGCCTCGGCGGCCCGGTCCAGCTCATGCGGCACCCCCACCGACCGGATCAAATCGTTTCCAGTGCCGCAGGGCATGATGCCCAATAGAGTGCGGGAGCCCCAAAGCCCCTGTGCGGCGTCCCGAAGGGTTCCGTCCCCGCCCAGGACCACCACCCGCTGGGCGCCGGCCTGGGCCAGCTCATGGCACCGCCGGGTGATCTCCCCAGGATCTGCCGCCTCCCGTATGGCATGGGGGATGCCCCTCTTCTTACACAGCCACTCCACCGCCTCTTTGGCCCGCCGCACCTGTCCCCCCGCGCAGGGATTGATCAGCACTTCTAGCATACTTGCCCTCTCGTCCCATCCAAATTGTTTCTACAATGGTACCAAAAATTCGCGCAAAATAACAGGGAGGAGGCCAATCTTTTCCCTCGCCAGCGCCTTCCCCGTTCCTTGACACGCATTTTGGCCGATGATAAAGTTAAGGTAAACTTTATCCACAGCGGATATAATACGTGTTAGAATGATGCGTAACCCGTATTCCATCCATACCATGAGGTACCATTGATGACGGTGCAATCCGAATCCTATGGGAACGGCAAGCCCCGGCTGGTTCAGCGGCTGGGCATCGTGCCCTTTTTGTGTTATCTAACGGCGGTGGCCATGCTGCACGCCCTCTATTACTGCCCGGAACAGGTGCTGACCCTATGCAACCTTCTTGCATATGCCTGGGGCGGCCTTTTGGGCGTGGCCCTTTTGATCCAGGAGCGGCCCTACCGGCCCACCCATCGCGCCTTCCCCCTGTTCGTCCTGGTGATGGGCTTTCTTTTGGCCTATCTTATGACGGTGCTGGTAAACCCCCAGAAGGTAGAGAACCTCAAAGGCCTTGCCTCCATGGGCATCCAGCTGGTGGTGGTTTTCTTCTACCTATCCACCCTAGACCGGAAGCAAAGCAAGCGGCTTCTGACCCTTCTCTTTGCCCTTGTAGTGGCCATGACCTTTCTGGCTTCCGCCATCTCCCTTACGCTATATGTCATCGACCGCATCCCGCCGGTAATGGAAAACCGCTTCGCCGGTATCTATATCAACCCCAACACTACGGTGGTAGGGCTTCTTTCCCTCTTTCTATCGGTGTATTTTTTCATGGCCGGCCGCCGCTGGCTGCGCTGGTTCCATGGGCTCAATATCCTGGTTCAGCTGCTGGTTACTACCTGTTCCGCTTCCCGGGCCATTACAGGTCTATTGGCGCTGTTCATCCTTTTGCTCTCCCTGTTTGCCCTCTTCCATTGGTTGAAGCGGGGAAAAAAGCAGCAAGCGGTTCTAATGGCTCTGGCTGTTTGTATCGGAGGCTTTCTCTCCATGGCGCTGGCCCAATGGACGGTACCCCATCTACAGATCCACGCTCTGGGTTCTCCAATAAATGAAACCGCCGTAGCCTCGCTTGCAGCGCCGGATGCGCCACCCCGTCCCAGCTTTACCGTGATACATCGCCCGGAGGAGGAGCAAGCCGGCTCTTCTCAAGTCCGGTTTAACATGATCAAGGCCGGATTCCAAACCTTTTTGCGCCATCCGGTATTGGGTGTCGGCGTACGCAACCTGCCTGCCGTCGTGCAGGCGGAAAACCCCGAATATGCCCTTACCGGCATTATAAACGGCGGCCTGCACAACACCTATCTCCAGCTTTTAGTGGCAAATGGCGCTTTGGGTTTTTTCTTGATGCTGGCCCTAGCCGTCTATTGCCTAAAGACCATTTTGTCTTGGAATGCCAAGAAATCCTTGGCCATCTGGTTTTTTGTGATCTACTCCCTTTGCATCTGCGCCCATGGCATGTTTGAGGTATCCTTCCTGTTCTCCAATTCCCTTACCGCCCTAACCTTCTGGACAGGCCTGGGCTTCCTTATGAGTCAAAGCACCGGTTCAAGCGATTATCCCCAGCTGTTGCACAGCGTTCCCCAACGGGAGGAGGACGCGGCATGAGCCCCCGGTTTTCCATCATCGTCCCCATCTACCGGGTGGAGGCCTTTCTTTCGGATACCATACAAAGCGTCACGGGGCAGACCCATGGGGATTGGGAGCTTCTTCTGGTGGACGACGGCTCCCCAGACGGCTGTCCCGCGCTCTGTGACCGGGCCGCGGAAAAGGATGCCCGCATCCACGTGATCCACCAAAAAAACGCCGGGGTATCCGCCGCCCGCAATACTGGGCTTCGCCAGGCCACGGGAGACTATATTCTGTTCCTGGATGGGGACGATCAACTGGCTCCTCATGCCCTTGAATCCTTGAAAAAAACCCTTGAAAGCGAATCGGTCGACGTGGTTCTTTTTCAATACGCCACCTTCTCTTCAAATAATCCTACGCCCTATCCAGTTCGCTATTCCCTGGCAAGCGCGCCATTTCACCAGGGTACGGAAGCCTTTTTAACCTACCTTTTTCGAACCTATCCCGATTATGGTTGGGGCGTGTTCCGCCAATGCTGTCGGCGGGAATTCCTGCTAACGCACCAGCTGTTTTTCCGGGAGGATCTGGCCATGAACGAGGATGGCTATTGGTTTTTTTCCTTGTTTCAAGAAGCAGCGCGCTTTTGCTGGCTGGATGCGGTTCTATACCACTACCGCATCGGAAATGCCAATTCCGCTGTGGGCAGGGCTCCTACTCTGAAAAGCTACTTTGGAGATTGGACTACCTATTCCCATTGGTATAACTGGTTTCAATCCCATTACCATGGAGAAGGGCGTTCCATTCTAGCGGGGCGGATGGCACGGGGCTATGTCAACAGCGCCAGCACCATCTACGCCCTTCCCCGGGAGGACCGGGAGGCCGCCATGTCTCTGTTCTGCCAGCATCTGGACATCCTGCCCCATTCCCCCCGGAAAAGCCATCGGATCCTGTACGGCGTCTACCGGCTATGGGGCGTGCGCGCCTATCTGTGGACCTGCCACCGGGCCCTTCGGATCAAACAGCGCTTAAAAAGGAGGGGATAGCGTGCAGGAAGCCAAACGGGTGGCAAAATCCACCGTCATCTATCTCTTTGGCAGCGTTGCCACCAAGCTGATCTCCTTTCTGCTGCTGCCCGTCCATACCCAGTATATCGCCCCGGCGGAGCTGGGCTATTACGATCTGGCCACCACCTATATCCTTTTGATCAGCTCGGTGCTGTTTCTGGACATCTGGTCCGGGATCATGCGGTTTATGTTCAACCACCAGAAGCTGGAGGACCGGTATTCGGTGATATATAGCGGCCTGGTGCTTTTCTTCAGCTCTACCGCTCTTTACGCCCTGCTGTTCTTCGGCATCACCCTGTTTTTCCCCGTGCAGTATAAGGTCTATGTCTTTCTATACGGCCTGATCATCTGCGTTCAAAACCTTTACAGCTATGTATCCCGCGCCCTGGGCTATAACGTCCTGTTCGCCGCATCAGGGGCACTGTCCACCCTCATCAACGTGGGGCTGAACCTACTGCTGCTAACGGTGTTTCATTGGGACTACCGAGCCTTATATCTTTCCTATATCTCTGGAATCCTGGTCCAGTGCCTTCTATTGGAGGGAAAGGTGCATCTTCTGACCCGATTCCGCCGGGGGATGATCCAATCCTCCCTGGTCAAGCAGCTCTTTCGGTTTTCCCTGCCCCTATCGGTAAACTCGGTTTGCTACTGGCTGCTGACAGGATACAACAAAGTGGTGATCTCGAGCATGGGCACCGAGTTCAACGGCTATTTTGCCGTAGCCACCAAGTTCTCTCTGGTGCTGAACCTTCTCTCCTCCTGCTTCTCCATGGCCTGGCAGGAGCTGGCTTTTGGCAAATCCGGCCAGGATGCCGGAACCGCCCAATTCTATTCCAAAGCCACCAACCTCTACGTCAAGTTTTTGTTTTGCGGCGCCCTGGGTCTGATCCCCCTTGTAAACTTGGCTTTTCCATATTTAGTGGATCCCCAGTATCAAAGTGCCCTTTCCATCGTGCCCATCTATATCCTGGCCACGGTGGCGGGTATCCTTTCCACCTTTCTCAACAGCATCCTGACGGCCTATTTGAAAACCACCTCCATCTTCTACTGCACCCTGTTTGCCTGCCTCACCAACGTGGCGACGGTGCACCTGCTCATTGGCCCCCTGGGCGTTCAGGCGGCCTGTATCTCCCTGCTGCTGGGCTATCTGGTGGGAGACGGCATCGGCATCTATGCCATCAAAAAACAAATTCCCTTCCAGTTTGATACCAAATGTTTTTTGTACATGGTTCCCCTGCTGGTGGGATTTATCTTTGTATATAACCGCTATGGGGCCATAGCCAATCTTTTCATGACACTTCTTGCTTTGGGCATCGCAGCCCTGCTATTCCGAAAGTATTTGGCTCAAATAGGGCGGATCTTCAGGCGAGTAAGATCATCCCGTAAGACGAACAAATAAGGAGTATACCATGGGCGCACAGATTACCTCTCTGGAGCTTCGTAGAATTCAGCTGGACCTGCTGATCGCATTTGATAAGTTCTGTGCGGCCAATGATCTTCACTATTCTTTGGACTATGGCACTTTACTGGGTGCAGTACGGCACCAAGGGTTTATTCCCTGGGATGATGATATCGATATTTCTATGCCTCGGCCGGACTATGACCGTTTTCTATCCCTGACTAAAAATGGGCTTGGCATCTATGAAGTTCGATCTGGAGAATATACTCCGGGCTATTTTTATCCAATCGCTAAGATGATCGACCCTCGTACTATCCTCGTCGAGCATACCATTGGCGATGCGCATATTATGGGGGTATATCTGGATATCTTTCCGCTGGATGGCCTCATAGAGGACTCCAGCAAATGGGAGCAGATTTACCAGTCGGTACACCGGTATTACCGTATCTTGCCTCATACTGTATCAAGCGTAACCAAGGGTAGCAGCGGACTTCATACCGTAGCTAAAACGCTACTTTATCCTATCCTTCATTCCATTGGGCCACATCGATATCTTCACAAAATCAATTCCCTAGCCAAACTCGCTCCCTACGAAACAGCCCATTCTATTGGCAGTGTCTGTTGGGACTGGAATTTTCATCGAGAACCCATTTCAAAGGAGATCTTTCTCCCCCGTACCACTTTGCTGTTTGAGGGCCACCCCTTCCAAGCCACAGCAGGATACCATATTCGTTTAACCAACCTATATGGAGACTATCGCACCCCTCCGCCCGTTGAATCGCAGCAGCCCTCCCACTCCTTTACCGCTTCCTGGCGCTGATCCCGCAATTGGCTTATTGTTTCCCCCAGCGCCCTGTGCTAAAATAATATGAATACTGATTCCTCGGAGGTATGACATGTTCTCACCCCAAAGACAGTCCAACGGACGCCGCCGGCATCGGCCCAGCGCGCGCCGCACCCAGGTTCAGCCCTGGATGCTCTGGACGGCCGTCATTCTAGCCGTGGCGGCGCTGGCGTTGGGGATATACCTGATTTTTCTGCGCCCCTACCATGTGGACAAGAACCTGACCCAGCTGGGCTTTGGCCCCGACGCCAACTGGACCACCACGTCAGATACCCTTTACTACACCCAGGGATCCCAGCTATACGCCTCCAACTTCCGCAACCAGGAGAAGTGGAACACCACCACCTCCACCGATGGCATGCGGGTGTCGGCGTCCAGCAAGCAGGTGGCGGTGTATTCCGACACCCAGGTTCAGTGTTATGACGCCTCCAGCAACCTCAAGTACGCCAAGGAGTTTGTGGGCGCCATTCAGTCGGTGCGCTGCGGCGATACCTACCTAGCGGTTCACGTGAAGGAAAGCTCCGGCCTCTACCGCCTCGTGGTGCTGGATGCCGCCGGAAACGACCACAACATCTCTCTGGAGGGGAAGTATGTGGTGGACTACGGCTATTATCAGGGGGATAACCTCTATCTGCACACCCTGGACGGCCTTTCCGTGACCCCTTCCGCCATGATCGAGACTATGGACGGTTCCCTGAATTCCACTGGAAAGATCTCCATCCAGGGGCAGCTGCTGCAGAACATCGTGTTCTTCCCAGACCATCTCTACGCCGTGGGCACCAACCACCTTTATGATATCGGCTATGTGGGGGATCAGCGGGACAGCAAGCTGATCTACGGCTGGAACTACTTCGGCTATGTACAGCCAAAAAACGGGGAGCCTATGTTCGCTTTTGTTCCGGGCGGCGCCTTTTCCGGCTCGGAGAACATCACCACCGTGCGGCTCTGTTCCCTAAGCGGCAGCGACGTCTATATTCAGATGAAAGCCAATACCCGGTTTGTTTTCATGGGCAATGGCAAGCTGTTCACCATCGCGGAGAGTGTTCTCACGTCCTATGACCTTACGGGGAAGGAAACGGGCAGCTATCAGCTTCCCTTCGCCCCCCAGAAGATTCATTCCGTGGGCAGCGGTAGCCATATCGGCCTGTCCACCGCAGATGCCGTCTATCTGCTAAAACTGCCTTGATTGCAAGGAGGCGACCATGAACTTAATCGATCTATTCGTGATCCTGGTCTTTGTATTCTGTATTGTATTCGCCATGTACCGTGGCTTCCTCAACTCGATGATGAAGGCGGGGGCGTCCCTGGTCTCCATGATTGCTGCGTTCATTCTGCATCCGGTGCTGTCCTGGATCTTAGGCGGCCAGGGAATGATCAACGGCTTGATCAACTATACCGAGGGAGCAAAGAAGCTGGCGGATGCCTCCATGTCCTCGGTTCCCGTATCGGGCATGACCCATGAGGCCCTGGCCAATCTGGTGGACACCTCCACCCTGATGACCCCTTTTAACCGGCTGGTAAAGGGCAATCTCATGGGAGAATCCTTTGCGGGCCGCGGATTGACCACCGTCGGGCAGTATTTTGATCACACCGTTGCAGAGGCGTCCCTCAACATCCTCTGCTTTCTGATTCTGTTCCTGATCATTCGGATCACCCTTGGGGTGCTGATCAACATCATGGACTACCAAACGCCCTTCCCGGTGCTGATCCGCAACGATACCCTGTTCGCCGCTCTGTCGGGATTTGCCCAGGCGTTTATCCTGTGCTATGTGATCTTCTTCATCACGCCGGTGGTATTGAGCGTGTTCAATATGACCGCCATCGTGGACTATTTCAACGGTTCCTTCTTCGGGTCGTTCTTCTATAAGACCAATCTCTTCTTCCTGCTCATCGGCGGCCGTTAGCGGGTTGCGTGTCATTGGCGCGTTCATTCTTGCAACACCGATCTGGATTTTCCTCAAGATGTAAACGACAAAGGGAGCGGCCAACAGCTGCTCCCTTTTTATGCGCCTTTTTATGCATTCCCATCCCTAGCCGCCCTCGTTTTCTCCGCAAATTCTGCCGTATGCGCCGGCGGCCCTTTGCGCATATGAAAAGACCCATACTCCTGTATGGGTCTTTTCATATCTTTTCTATCCCTGCAGCAGCTCGTACAGCCGCTCCAGGTCCTCGGCATTGTAGTATTCGATGACGATCTTCCCTCGCCGTTCGCTGCCATTGATCTGCACCTTGGTTCCCAGGCTCCGGGTCATCTCCAGCTCGGCGTTCCGCAGAAACAAATCCTTCTCCTTGGGAGCCCGAGCCGGCGCTTCCAGCCCAAAGAGGGGCGCCAACCGCTCTGCCTCCCGAACGGACAGTCCACGATCCATGATCTCCCGAGCAAAGGGAATCATCAGCTCGGGCGAAACCGATAGCACCGCCCTGGCATGTCCGGCGGTGAGCTGGCCACGATCCATCATCTCCAGCACCTCCTGAGGCAGGGTCAACAACCGCAGGGCGTTGGCCACGGCTGGGCGGCTCTTGCCGATGCGCCGGGAAAGCTGCTCCTGGGTCATGGAGAACTCATCCATGATCTTCTTCATGGCTACCGCCTCCTCCACCGGCGACAGATCCTCCCGCTGCAGGTTCTCGATGAGGGATACCTCCATCAGCTCCCGCTCCCCCAGATCCCGGACCACGGCGGGAACCTCCTGGAGCCCCGCCATCCGAGCGGCCCGCAGCCGCCGTTCCCCGGCGATGAGGGTATAGCGCCCATCTCCGCCCCGGCTCACCACCAGGGGCTGAACCACCCCATGGACGGAGATGCTGGCGGATAGCTCCCGGAGCATCTCCTCGTCAAAGGTTTTCCTAGGCTGGTAGGGGTTGGGATCCAGGCTCCCTACCGGGATGTTGATGTAATCCTCCTCCCGGGGTTCCGCCACGGCGGCGTCGGCCAGCAGGGCGGAAAGCCCTTTGCCCAATCGAATCTCTTTCGCCATCTATTCGTTTCCTCCATTCGCGTCGATGACCTCCTGCGCAAGGGCCAGGTACGCCTTGGCGCCGCTGCAGTTGGGGTCGTATAGGGTGATGGGCAGGCCAAAGCTGGGGGCCTCCCCCAGCCGCACGTTGCGGGGGATCATGGTTTCATACACCCGGTTGTTGAAGAAGCGCTTCACCTCGCCCACCACCTGCTGGGATAGGTTGGTGCGGGGATCATACATGGTAAGAACCACCCCCTCCATGGAAAGGCTGGGGTTCAACCGCTTGCCCACGATATTCACGGTATTGATGAGCTGGCTCAAGCCTTCCAGCGCATAGAACTCGCACTGGATGGGCACCAGTACCTTATCGGACGCTGTCAAGGCGTTGAGGGTCAAAAGTCCCAGGGACGGCGGGCAGTCGATGAGGATGAAGTCATATTCCTCCCGCACCCCCTTTAGGGCCTCCTTCAGGATGTGTTCCCGGGCGATCATGGATGTCATCTCGATCTCCGCGCCCACCAGATTGATGTTGCTGGGCAGCAAGGATAGGTTCTCCACGCAGGTGGGCAGGATGGCCTCATGAGGATCGGTCTGGCCGATAAGCACCTCATAGATGGAATCCTGTACCTCGCTCTTCTCCACGCCCAGGCCGCTGGTGGTATTCCCCTGGGGATCGATGTCGATGGTCAGCACCTTCTTCCCCAGCGCCGCCAGACAGGCGCTCAGGTTGACGTTGGTGGTGGTTTTCCCCACCCCGCCCTTTTGATTTGCAATGGCGATAATCTTGCCCAAATTACCATCCTCCCAACGGATTCACTCCACGTTTCATTATAACGGCAGGGAGGGGGAAGGGCAAGAGCGTTGTTTCACGTGAAACAACCGCCGGGCGTTTTTTTGTTTCACGGCGTTTCACAGCCACTTTTTCATCTCCGCCCCTCCTTTCAAAGGTTCGCTCACTCTTTTCCATCCTTGGATGGCACTTTTTCTGCCAATTCGTTTCCCTTTCCCCATTTCTGCCTTCCCAGGCGCTTTTTAATTATCAACCTTTTATGACTTCTTCTTTGAAGGAATCCTACCCCTTTCTCTCCCATGGTGCCGTCAGCTTCCGTTTCATATTGCATGGGGGCATCTGTTTTCCCAGAACTCCATTCCCTCTCTGCGCCTTTGGATTTTTTCCAGAAGGGATGGCCTCTTCTATGGGTTTCCAACGATGCTCCTTCCGTTTAACGCCCTGGGGTCCAATCCATTCCTTTTTCGGTCAATCCCTGGCTGATACCCTGGGTATTGCGGCCAAATTAGGCCAAAATGGGCCCATTATGGATAATTAAGATGGGGAAACGCTCCTGCTCCCAGGGGACATTTTACCCCTTTTTTACGAATGGCTGGTTCACCTTTGCCCCCTTTCTCTGTTTCACGTGAAACACTCCAGCCTCCTTTCATCCCCGCGCCCCAGAGAAAAAGACCCCGGGATATTCCCCGAGGTCCCAAATTCTGCTGCAACCACCCCATCGGCTGCGCCCCGCTTTCTCCCCGCCGTGGACCAGGAAAACGCATCCTATCCCACCGAGCGAATCTTGGTCTGCACCTTGTTTACCTTGATGCTGATCTCAAAAAACTCTCCCTTGTCCTTCATCTTATAGCTGGACTCAAACCCGCAGCTGTTGAACTGCTCCATGAGCTGCTGCAGGCTGTTGACCACCAGCCTGCCGTCCCGCAGAATACCCACCCGGCGGGATTGCCGCTGCTGCTTGGGCTGAGGATCCTCCTCCTCATAGAGCCTGTCCAAAATCTTTTCCACCGCATCCTCGGTCTCTTTGACGGACAGCCCCTCGTTGCGGATCCGCTGGATCAGCTCCAGCTGGGTCCCTTCATCCCGGATGCGTAAAAGGGTCCGGGCGTGGCGCTCGGTCAGCCGCCCCTCATTGATGGCCGACCGAACCCGGGGGGATAGGCGAAGGATCCGCAGCTTATTGGCCACGGTGGATTGATTCTTCCCGATGCGCCTAGCCAGCTCCTCCTGGGTAAGGCCGTGCTCCAACAGTAGGTTCTTATAGGCCTCCGCCTCATCAAAGAAGTGGAGGTTCTCCCGCTGGAGGTTCTCGATAAGGGCGATGACCGCGCTCTCCTGCTCTCCGGCGGTATACACGATGGCGTTGATATGGGTAAACCCCGCCCGTTTGCTGGCCCGCAAACGGCGTTCCCCCGCAATAAGCTCATAGCCGCCCTCCCGGGTCCGCCGTACCGAGATGGGCTGAATCAACCCGTAGCGCAGGATGCTGCGGGCCAGCTCATCGATGGAGGCAGCCGAGAAGCTCCGCCGGGGCTGGTAGGGGTTGGGCGTGATCAGATCGATGGGTATGGGCTCCACCACTTTTATGCCGCTGGTTTCCTCTTTTCGAATCATTGGTGCAGTTCCCCCTTCATTAGTATCTGAAGGGTAAGTTCGCCACAACATATGGGATTCCTTCCCGATCGCAAAACCACCCTGGATTCGACGAAAGAACCGAAAATACCCACGCATATTCGCGCAAAAATGGGAAGGAATCGGGGAAATGAGGATTCCTGACGTCGCCCATCAAAAGGCCTATTGAAAGGGGATCGCCGATATAGTAGAACTGAAATAGCTCCATAAAACAACAAAAAGGCCCTAAAAAGAAGGGCCTTTTCCCGGCAATTTCCGTAGCGGCTCGCTCCCATTCATCCCCCAATGGGATGCTTGCGGATCACCCCGCCGCTGCGAGGATATTCCCGTGGGGTATCCCGCCATTTCTTAACCTTGATGATGCAGCACTCCATGCCCGCCAGAGGAGAGGGAAACAGCTGGGGGGAGGCGCCTCCCAGGGCGGCAATGGCCGAACGGGCGCGCTCCAGTTCCTCCGCTCCCCGGCGGCCTTTCATGGCAAGAAACAGGCCCCCTGCCCGCGCCAACGGAAGACAGTATTCCGCCAACTGGTCCAAGGCAGCCACCGCCCGAGCGGTGACATAATCATAATGGTCCCGGTGCTGCTGCGTCCGAGCCAACTCCTCCGCCCGGCCCTGGATGGCCTGGGCATTGCGCAGCCCCAATTCCCCGATGACGGAGGAAAGAAAGTCCACCTTCTTCCGGGTGGCGTCGCAAAGGGTCACCTGGCAGTCGGGACGTAAGATGGCCAGCACCATGCCGGGAAGCCCGCCCCCGGTGCCCACGTCCATGACGGACGACCCCTGGGGAGGGGGCGCCACCGCCAGGAGGGTGGCGCTATCCAATAAATGCAGGCGCAGGGCCGTGTTCTCCTCTCGAATGGCCGTCAGATTCATCCGGCGGTTGGTCTCCAGCAGCATACCCAAATAGGCCAGGAGTTCCTCCGACTGCCTTGCGCTATGGGTGACGCCAAGCTGGGCAAGGCCCCGGTCCAATTCCTCTCTCATGGTTCCTCCTTCCGGCCGCCGGATCCAGTGGCGCGGTGCTTGAGATAGACCATCAAAACGCTGATATCGCTGGGGGAAACCCCGCTGATACGCCCCGCCTGCCCCAAATTCCGGGGCCGGACGCGGTTCAGCTTCTCCCGAGCTTCTATCCGCAAAGAAGAGATGGCCTGGTAGTCCAGATCATCAGGCAAGACAGCCTGTTCCATCCGCAGAAAGGCCTGGATATCCCGCTCTTGACGCTGGATATAGCCCTGATATTTTACCTGTATCTCCATCTGCCGGGCTACGCCGGGGGAGAAGGATTCCGCAAGATAGGGCGTCACGGTATCAAAGGCGGCGTCATTTCGCGCCAGAATGGACCAAAGGGTAGCCCCCGGCTGAATGGGCGCCCCCAGGGCCTCTCCAACCCGTTCCGTCTCAGCCGCGGTAAGCCGCCGCTGCTCCAGATACGCCAATCCCCGCGCAAGGTCTCGCTCCTTCCGTTCCACAGCCCGGTACCGTTCCTCCCCGGCCAAGCCCGCTTCATAACCCAGGCGGGTCAAGCGGAGATCGGCGTTATCCTGGCGCAGAATCAGGCGGTATTCCGCCCTGCTGGTCATCATGCGATAGGGTTCCGGGGTTCCTAGGGTGGTGAGATCATCGATCAGCACGCCGATATATCCCTGATCCCGGGTGAGAATCAAAGGCTCCCGCTCCCGTAGATAGAGGGAAGCGTTGAGCCCCGCCATCAGCCCCTGGGCCGCGGCCTCCTCATAGCCGCTGCTGCCGCAGACCTGGCCCGCGAAGAACAGGCCCGGGATTCCCTTGGCCATAAGGGCTCCGGTGAGAGCCGTGGCGTCGATGCAGTCATACTCGATGGCATAGCCGTACCGGGTGATGGCGGCCCGCTCCAAGCCGGGCACCGTATGGAGCGCCGCCTCCTGGACATCAAAGGGCATGCTGCTGGAAAAGCCCTGCACATAGAGCTCGTCGTTATCCAACCCCTCGGGCTCGATGAAGAGCTGATGGCGCTCCTTATCGGCAAACCGTACGATTTTATCCTCAATGCTGGGGCAGTACCGGGCGCCCATTCCCTGGATGATACCACTATATAATGGGCTTCGATCCAGATTAGAACGCAAGATATCGTGGGTCTCCCGGTTGGTATAGGTAAGATAACAGGGCACCTGGGGAATCTGCACCGATTGGGGATCGGTCAAAAAGGAGAAGGGCACTACCGGCTCATCCCCCGGCTGTAGCTCCATCCGCTCCACCTCTACGGTATGCTTGTTGATCCGAGGCGGAGTGCCGGTTTTAAATCGCATGATGGAAAAGCCCAGGTCCCGGATGCTGGCGGTTAGATGGCTGCTGCGCATCAGGCCACCAGGGCCGGTTTCCTCCCGGAATTCCCCCGCAAGGATGCGGCTTTGCAGATACACCCCCGTGGCAACCACCACCGCTCGAGCGGAATAGGAAGCTCCATGGGTGGTGACGATCCCTCCTACGGTACCATCGGGGTTTACTAAAATCTCTTTGGCTTCCCCCTGCAAAAGGGTTAGGTTGGGGGTCTCCAGCAGCACCCGGCGCATGAATGCGGAATACCGGGCCTTATCGGCCTGGGCCCGGAGGGAATGTACCGCCGGCCCCTTTCGGGTGTTGATCATCCGGGATTGGATGAAGGTGGCGTCGATGGTCCGGCCCATCTGACCGCCCAAAGCGTCGATCTCCCGCACCAAATGCCCCTTGCTGGTGCCCCCAATGGCAGGGTTACAGGCCATATGGGCAATGGCGTCCAGGGACAGGGTCAGGCAAAGGGTGCTTCGTCCCGTCCGGGCCAAAGCCAGAGCGGCCTCACAGCCCGCGTGGCCACCGCCGATTACAATGGCGTCATATGATTCCATAGGCTTTCCCCCTATTTTCCCACACAGAACTTGGCAAAGATGGTATCGATCACGGCTGCCCGGGCGTCCTCCCCCGTAAGCTCCATCAGGGGAATCAGAGCATCCATGGCGTCCATGCTAATGAGATCAAAGGGCGCTCCCATTTCCTGGGCGGACAGTGCCCGGCCAAGGGCCTCCCGGCTCCGGGAAAGGCAATCCCTCTGCCGGGCGCTGGTGATGACGGCGGACCCTACGTCCTCCCGCCAGCCCGCCTGCTCCAACACCGCATCCAACAGATTCTCGATTCCGGTTCCCTCGCTGGCGCTGGTCGGCACAATCCGGGCCCCCGGCTCCACCAGCTGCTCCACATCCTGGATGGATAGGTAGAAGTCCAGATCCGTTTTATTAAGGGCCACCACCGTGGGCCGTCCCCGGGTGAGCGCCGCAGCCTCGCGGTCCTCCTCCCCAATGGGGCGGCTGCCATCCAGCACCAGCAGCACCACATCCGCCTCCCGGGCCGCCGTTTCTCCCAGCCGAAGCCCCGTAGCCTCGGCTCCCGATTCCACCTCCCGGCGTCCGGCGGTATCCAGCAGCCGGATCAACTGGCCTCGATGGGAGAAGGGGTATTCCAGCACATCCCGGGTGGTGCCGGGGGTTTCGTCCACAATGGCCCGTTCAAAGCCGGCAATGGCGTTTAACAGAGAGCTTTTTCCCGCGTTGGGACGGCCCACCATGGTACAACGGATTCCATCCCGGATCAGCCTGCCGGTGGCGTAACTGTCTCTGAGGCTGCTGATCTCTTCATAGGCTGCCCTCAGCTGGCCCAGAGCGGCTTCCACCGCCGGGCGTTCCCAATCCTCCTCCGGGAAATCAATGGCCGCCTCCAGGCCGGCTACAGCCGTCTGAACGGTATCCCGGATCCTACGGATGGCGTCCCCCGTCTCCCCCGTCAGATGCCGCAGGGAGGCGGAAAGGGCAGCCTGGCTCTGCGCGGAGATCACCTCCATTACCGCTTCGGCCGACATCAGATCCATCCGTCCATTGAGATACGCCCGCTTGGTAAATTCTCCAGGCTGCGCGGGACGGCTCTCCGGAAAGGCCTTCTGGATGGCCTCCATGATCCCGTCCAAAAGGGCGGGATTGCCATGGGCATGAATCTCCCCCAGATCCTCTCCGGTATAGGAGCTAGGCCCTGGGAAGAACACCCCCATGGCCTGATCCAGGAGACGGCCCGCTCCATCGGTCAGCCGCCCATAGACCATCCGCCTGGGCGGAAAGGTTTTACCGGGAAATACCCGATGGAGAATCTCCTTCGTCAAAGGGCCGCTCAGCCGCACCACCCCGATGCCTCCCCGGCCGGGCGGCGTGCTGACGGCGTATATGGTCCGCTCCATGGGTTTCCTCCTTTCATGGCAACAAAAATGCCCCCGGTATGGGCCGGGGGCTTCTCCTGCCGGCCTCAGGCCGGAATCTGTTCAACGGGTTTGGGATGGACCTCGTCCGTAACTGGGCGGTCAATCCTCCGGTTTGATGATCACATGGCGGTGGGGTTCCTCCCCCTCGCTGTGGGTGGTCACCCCCGGGAATCCCTGCAGCTCGGAATGCAGCACCCGGCGTTCGTAGGGATTCATGGGCTCCAGCGCTACGCTCTTTCCAGAGCTTCTAGCCTCCTGGGCCTTCTTCTTAGCCAGCTTCCGGAGGGTATTCTCCCGCTTGATGCGGTAATTTTCGGTATCCACCACAAACCGCTTGTATTCCTTATCACTCTTATTGGCATAGAGGGAGACCACATACTGCAAGGCGTTTAAGGTCTCTCCCCGGCGGCCGATGAGTACCCCCATGCTGGGGCCGGACAGGGTAAAGGAAACGCAGTTATCGTCGCAGGCATAGCAGTCCACCTTGGTTTGATCCATCCCCATCCGGGTAAGGATGCCCACAAGGAATTCCTGCTCCTTGCCGCCGTCGATTTTCTCCCCTAAATTCACCGCGGCCTGCTGGCTATGCTCGCCCCGACGGCCGTCGTTGCGATCCCGGCGGGGACGGTCCTCCCGTCTCCGGTCCCCCTGTTTTCCTCCGCCGCTCCGGCGATCCCGGTCCCGGCGGGGACGATCGGCGTTTTGACGGGGGATGGTGGGATTTTCATTCCGGCGGGGCGGTCCCTGTTCCCGTTTGGGCGCGGGGGCGGGCGCCTCCTCGGAGGAATGGAAGATTTCATCCACCAGGGAGACGGTCTCCTTTTCGGTAAGGGCTACCACCACCTTAGTGCCGCCCAGGCCAAACAGGCCCCGGCTTCCCTGACTCACAATTTCGATGTCCACCTCATCGATGGAAAGGCCCATCTGCACCAAGCCGTTATAGATGGCCTCATCTACGGATTTTCCCGTGGCTTCCACTTTTCTCACGGCGGATCCTCCTATTATTTCTTGGCGGGCGCAGCCGCCTCGTTCAAGCTCTTTGTCAGCACCTTATTGAGCACCAGAGACTGGCCAAGGCTCCACAGGTTGCCCACCGTCCAGTAAAGGGCGAACAGGGCGCCGGTGGTCATGGCGAACCAGGCGATCATCAGGGGCATCAGCAGCTCCATCATAAAGTTGCTGCCCGAGACACTTCCCGTGGTCATAGCCTGCTGCTTGGTCTGCATCCGTGCCAATATCCACTGGGTGACGAAGGTCAACAGGGGCAGAACGTAATATCCGTTGTTAAATCCGGCATGGGCTTCCAATACCGGCGTGATCACCGTCTGATAGTTGAGGGCGGAAGCGGTTTGGACCAAATCCGCGGGAATGGTTTGATAGGCGGTGGAAAACAGATTGCCCAAAAGGGTGGTATCCGTCAGGCCGGAAGTAGCTCCCGCAAATTGGTTGACCGCGCTGTAATGCAACACATCCTGGGCGCTTTGCAGGATGGTGGGATCCATCTTGCCCACGGTGGATACCGCCGTACTGAACTCCGCCAGACTGGGCATAACGGGAGAATGGCCGGTATCGGGCTGCCAAATGTTTCGAATCCATAGGAAAGAGGGGGGCAGAACGCTTTGGCCGTTGGCCAATCCCACCACCAGCTCAATGGACTGGGTGTTGGAAAGAATCCGGATGGCGCCAAACATAGCAAACAGGATGGGCAGCTGCAGCAGCATGGGCAAGCAGCCGGCCGTCATCTTGATATCCTCTTTTTTGTAGAGCTCCCGCAGGGCGATACTCTGCTTCTGAGGGTCGTTCTTATACCGCTCCCGGATGGCGTTGATCTTGGGCTGCACCATCTGGGTCTTCAGGGTGGAGCGCTTGCTCTTGACGTCCAGAGGCAAAAGCAGAACCTTGACCAGCAGCACAAACAACAGCATGGCCAAAACGTAATCCCCCGTGAACCCATGGAACAGGTTGATGACGTCTACGAAAAATCGTGAGAGAAAGTTATCGGTTAAAAATCCCATATTACCCTCCTGGCGATTTCCTCATGGGGACGGGATCATAGCCGCCCTTGCAAAAGGGATTACAGCGCAAAACCCGCCAAACGGCCAGACCCAGACCTCGGATCACACCCCACTCCTCCACGGCTTGAATGGCATAATTGGAGCAGGTTGGGGTAAACCGGCAGCAGGGCGCATGCCGCACATGCCGTTGATAGAACCGAATCAGGGATAAGACCCATTTTTTTATCATTTTACTTTAAAATACCGGCTTTTGAAAGCAGTTTTTCCATGGTTTGTCCCACCCGGGCAAAATCCGCTTCCCGAATGGCGGGCCGCCCCACAAAGACCATATCCCAGTTGCCGGTAAGCCGGGGCTGCATCAGCCGGAAGTTTTCCCGCATCAAACGCCGGGCACGATTCCGCTGGACGGAGTTACCCACCTTTTTTCCGCAGGTAAACCCTACCCGGTATCCTCGCCGGGTCTTTCGAACGATGAGGGTCATCAGGGGCGAACCCTGGGACTTCCCCCGGTGGTAGACGATCTGAAAATCCCGGTTTTTCCGGAGCCGATGCCGTTTATCCAGGGAAAAAACTTTCTGCTTCATGTGAAAAAAGCCGCAGAGCGGCTTTTACGCAGACAGCGTTTTACGGCCTTTTCTACGCCGGCGGGTGATGACGTTGCGACCGGTATGGGACTTCATCCTGCTGCGGAAACCATGTACCTTTTTCCGCTGTCTTTTCTTCGGCTGATAGGTCTGAAGCATGTATAAGCACTCCTTTTTACAGATGTTTCTCCATTTTACAATGCTTTAACATTATATTGAAGGATGGTTTTCCTGTCAATGAAAATCTCTGAAAACCCCTGTATTTTCCGGGTTTCTCACGTCATTTCCGGGTAAACCCCGCCCAGGGCTCCAAGCCGCCGAGGGCATATCTTGTGATGTTTGGATTCCCAGTCTTTTACGAAACACTAGATAACGGACGCCCGATGAATGCTGTCAACAATCTTTGCGGGAGAAACACCTCCGCAGGGACAAAAGAGGTTTCTGAAAACCTTCCTATGGGCATCCGCGACTGTGCAGCAGTCGCAAAAAGGGTCCGGGCACTCGATGGCTTGGCTCCACGGTTCAAAATAGTTGTGTTGGATACTTCCGTACCCAACACTCCTTTTTTCACCACTGGCGGCGATTCTGCTACGCCCCATAGATGCGGACGGGTAGCACCAGGTATAGGAACCGATCCCCTTCCACCGGGGTAATGACACAGGGATTGATGTTGGAATTGAAATCCAGATAGACATCCTTTTCTCCGGTGGCCCGCAGGGATTCCATCAGATACCGCGCGTTGAAAGCGATCTCGATATCCTTGCCCTCCTTTTCAATCTCCATATCCTCATAGACGTCACCCAGTTCGGAATTGGCGGTTAGAACAAGGGATCCATCGGTAATGGCGATCTTAATCAGATTATTTTTACCGGCGGACGCCATCAAAGAAGCCCGCTCCACGCTCTCCAACAAGGTTTTAGGGGAAACCCGCACCCGGGTGGCATATTCCTTGGGCAGGATGGCCTGATATTTGATGTATTCTCCCTCCAGGAGCCGGGTGGTGATCCGGGTATTGCCCAAATCCACCATCATCTGGTTTTGACCCAAATACAGGGAGATATCCTCCTTCCCATCTCCAAGGGTTCGGGCGATCTCACTCAAATACCGGGCAGGAACCACAAAATCCACCGGCAGACGATGGTTCTGGGGCACATCCCGATAGATGGCCAGCCGATAGCCGTCCAAGGCTACCACGCTAATGGATTCCTCCTTGACCTCAAACAACGCTCCCGTCAAAATGGGCTTGCTCTCATCGGTAGCACAGGCAAACAGGGTGGCCCGTACCATATCCCGCAGCTGCTCCTTGCTGAGCACCAGAGGATTTACCTGGGCCAAAGCCGGCATGGTGGGGTAATCCTCCCCGGCGATGCCAGATACCGAGAACCGCACCTTGCCGGATACCACCTTTACACTTTGACCAGCGGTCTCAATGAATACCTCTCCCGCCGGCAACCGGCGTACCATATCGGAAAACAACCGGCCGGGCACCACGATTTCGCCGGGCTCCTCCACCATAGCCGCCAGGCTGGTGTTGATGCAGATATTCAGATCGCTGCAGGTTAGGGACAACCGATTGTCTTCAGACTGGAGATAGATACCCTCCAGGGCGGCAATGGCGGTCTTCCCCGACAACGCGCGGGTCGCGGTGTTGATGGCAAGGATCAAATCGTCTACCAGGCAATTACACTTCATGAAAACATCTCCTTCTCGTGATGGTTATTTATGATGGTTAAGAATCATCGTCATCATCATATATGCTGTGGAAGCTGTGGATATCCGGGGAAAGGCCCCGACGTTAGGAGGATTTGCCTTTGGATAATCCCGTGGATGTTTTTGCGGATCATCCACAAGGGGAAGCGGTTATCCGCAGAAGGGAAAATCCTCTTTTTGATTATCCACTCTTTGTGGACAGGGAAGAACAGGGAATCCACAGGAGCAATCCACAGCTTGCGGATAACCGGGCTACTCGGTGAGGCTGCTCTTGATATCCTCCAGAGTCTTGTTTAAGGATTGGTTTTCCTTCCGCTCTGCTCCGATTTTATCGCAGGCATGGAGCACGGTGGAGTGATGCTTATCGAAGAGCTTACCGATATCCGGCAGGGAAAGGTCCGTCATATCCCGAACCAGATACATGGCGATCTGCCGAGGCACCGCTAGCTCTCGGCTCCGGCGGGTGGAGCAAAGATCCACCAGGGAAACGGAAAAATAGTTGCAAACGGCTGCTTGAACGTCCTTTGCAGTGATGACTTTGGGTCGGGAAACGTAGTCTGCAAGGGCGGTTTGCGCCAGTTCCAGGGTGATGGGTTTACCCGTTAGGTTGCTGAAGGCCACCACCCGGTTGAGGGTGCCCTCCAGTTGCCGGATGTTGGATTTGACTATATTGGCAATGAAGGGCAGGACGGAATCATCCTCCAGGACGATGCGTTCCGTCCGGGATTTTTCCGCCAGGATCGCCACCCGGGTCTCATAATCCGGTGGGAAGATATCCGCTAGCAGCCCTCCCTCAAACCGGGAGGCCAGCCGTTCCTTCAGCATGGCGATGCCCTTGGGGGGTTTATCCGCCGTTAGGATGATCTGTTTGCCGGAATCATGCAGGACATTGAAGGTATGAAAGAACTCATCCTGAGTTCGCTCCTTATCGGCGATGAACTGGATGTCGTCCACCATCAGAACGTCCACTCCCCGATATTTGTTCCGGAAATCATCGGGTTTGCCCATCTGGATGGCGGTGATCAGCTCGTTGGTAAACCGCTCCGAGGTGACATAGATGACCTGGGCATGGGGATTTTGGCTTAAAACATAGTTGCCAATGGCATGCATCAGGTGGGTTTTTCCCAGCCCTGTGCCGCCGTAGATGAACAGGGGATTATATTTGTTGCCCGGCATCTCGGCCGCCAGCTTTGCGGCGGCACAGGCCAAACGATTGCCCTCTCCTACCACGAAGGTATCAAAGGTATACCGAGGATTGAGCTGCAGGCCGCTTCGGCTGGGTGCCGATGCCTCCACCCGGGGTTCCTCGATGGTAAACACCGGGGAAAGATCCCTCCGGCTGGCGGCCACCAATGCGCTTTTGATGAAATTATAGTATTCCTGTTTGTTGAGGGTGGCCAGTACCCGCTCATCGGGAACCTGGAGTAGGATCCTGCCGTTTTCCAAGGAGAGAGGACGCAGGCTGGTGATATAGCTGTTGTAGGAGGCGTCGGATAATTCCGATTTTAAGATGGAGCAGGCGGAACTCCAGACGCTGGATAGATTCAATTCCATTTGAAACGAAATACCCCCTTTATCGAAATGCAGCCGTACCGAATGAAAGCAAAAAATAAAACCTGTGTATAGGTTATCCACAGGAAAAGAACAGGCTGTGCATAATTGTTCCTGAAATGAAGATACCGCCCAAAACCAATTGTTTTGGCGGTATTTCTGTGGATAACTTGGTTCTATTAGGGGCAAATCCCCAGACACTGACAAAATAATAGCAAAAAATCTGTGAATAATCAATGGGAACGTATGTTTTATGCTTGTGGATAACTTTTGATTTTTCTGATGGCATCATTCAATTTTGTGGAGGACACCGGGGATTGTGGATGCTATAATGATAGCATATATGGGGGAACTGTGATGCGGATTACCGAGATACAACTAAAGGACTTTCGCAATTATACCTCCCTTTCCCTATTGCCGGGAGAGGGAATCAATCTTTTGATGGGCCAGAATGCCCAGGGAAAGACCAACCTGCTGGAGGGGGTCTATTTGTGTTGTATCGGCAAGAGCCACCGGACTACCCGGGATCAGGAGATGATCCGGGAGGGAGCGCGGTCCGCCTATTGCGGCATTTCGGTGAGCCGGCGGGACGGTGGCCGAAAGGTGGAGGTTTTGCTTTCCCGGGATTCCCGCAAGCGGATCCAGGTTCTAGGGGTATCCATCGCGCGAATGAGCCAGCTGATGGGACATATCAACTGCGTATTTTTTTCTCCCGAGGATTTGCAGCTGGTAAAAGGGGGGCCCTCCGCCCGGCGGCGGTTTTTGGACGTAACCCTATGCCAGCTTCGGCCCGGGTATTTTACAGCGCTCTATCAGTATAACAACGCCCTTGCCCAGCGCAACGCCATTTTAAAGCGGTATGATCCGCAGAAGGCATCCACCCTGGCGGCCTTTGACGCCACCCTATCCGCCTACGGAGGGCGGATCATAGCCCAGCGCAGAGCCTTTGGGGAAAAGCTCCGCGCCGCCGCACAGCGGACTCATAGCGCCATTGCTCAGGGAGAGGCCCTGGATCTTTCCTATCGTTCCCAGGTGGAAGGGTTGGATGAATACGCCTGTCAGGCTTCTTTATTGGAGCTTTTGGAAAGCCGCCGGACAGAGGATATCCGCCGGTTCCAGACCACCGCGGGGCCCCATAGGGATGACCTTGTGGTGGAAATCGCTGGCCGGGATGGCAGAATGTACGGCTCCCAGGGACAGCAGCGCACCGCTGCCCTGGCCCTAAAACTGGGAGCCATGGAGCTGATGCGGGAGGAGACCGGCGAAATGCCGGTGCTGATGCTGGACGATGTGCTTTCCGAGCTGGATCAGGGCCGGCAGAACGCCCTGTTGTCCTGTATTCAAGGCCAGGCCTTTATCACCACCGCTGTGCCCATCAGCGGCATCTCCGGAGCGGGTGTTCGGGCCTTTCAGGTTCAGGCGGGTGTTTTGAAGGGGACATCGGTTCGATAAAAAAACCATGGGGAAATCAGTGGTTTCCCTTTTCATTATCTAAAATATATTATATAATATATATATATTCATATTAGAGGTCAAAAAAACCGGATCGGAGCGGTCCTAAGTGGGCGCCCTTGGCCCGGCGGTTTTTTTGTTGGGCACCAGGAAGTCCGTCGGCGCCCGTTCTAGTATAAGACGGAGGAGGGTCTTCTGATGATCCTACACATCGGCGCCCGAGAGATGGTTTCCCGCCGGGACATCGTGGCAATAATCAAATATGAGGGATTGACCGCCACAAAGGGCGGCCGTGCCTATTTAAAAGCCGTTCAGGATCGGGGAAAACTCTTGGACATCTGCGGCGGCCGTCCCGGCAGTCTGGTGGTGCTGCAGTCCGGTGCCTGTTACCTTTCCCCCATATCGGCGGGCACCCTATTGCGCCGGCTGGAAGAGGACGGCATCTCCACCCTCGATATGGATTAGCCAGACCGAGCCTAGCACTGCTACGCCGCGAAAAACGCAAGGGG
Source organism: Christensenella sp. MSJ-20 (assembly GCF_044357945.1). Classification (NCBI taxonomy): domain Bacteria; kingdom Bacillati; phylum Bacillota; class Clostridia; order Christensenellales; family Christensenellaceae; genus Christensenella; species Christensenella sp. MSJ-20. The sequence continues at coordinate 1,304,652 of NZ_CP076563.1, read as the reverse complement.
CGTGGATCAGCTATCTGCTGATATAGAGCGAGTACGCGGCTGCCCAATGGGCGGCGATATACAAAGGTAGGGAGAAACAATGGAACACAATCATTATGATGCTTCACAGATTCAGGTATTGGAAGGGTTGGAAGCCGTGCGCATCCGGCCGGGAATGTACATCGGCACCACCGATACCCGGGGCCTGCATCATCTGGTGCAGGAAGTGGTGGACAACAGCATTGACGAAGCCATGGCGGGCTTCTGTACCCATATCCAGGTGACCATCGCCCCCGATGGTTCCATATCCGTTACCGATAACGGCCGGGGCATCCCCATCGATATTCACCCCAAGATGGGGGTCAGCGCCCTGACGGTGGCCCTTACCATGCTCCACGCCGGCGGTAAGTTTGGCGGCGATGGATATAAGGTGTCCGGCGGCCTTCACGGAGTGGGCGTTAGCGTGGTCAACGCCCTGTCCCTGTGGCTTCGGGCCGACGTATACCGGGACGGCCGCCATGTGCGCCAGGAGTTTGCCCGGGGCAACGCCACCACTGAGGTGGTTGAGCTGGAGGCTTCCGATCGCACCGGCACCGTGATCTCCTTCTTCCCGGATGCGGAGATCTTTAAGGAGGGTATCGAGTTCCAGTACGATATTCTCCGAAACCGGCTTCGGGAGCTGGCGTTTTTGAACGGCGGGGTCAGCATCACCCTTACCGACGAGCGGCAGGGCCAGGAAAAATCCGAGATCTTCCATTACGAGGGAGGGGTAATCTCCTATGTGGAGTATCTGGACCGGGCTCGTACCCCCATGTTCCAGCCTCCCATCTACATGCAGGGACGGCGGGACAGCAGCACCGTGGAAGTTGCTCTTACCTTTAACGACAGCTATACCGAGAATGTCTATTCCTTTGCCAACAACATCGCCACCATGGAGGGAGGCACCCACCTGGCGGGTTTCCGTACTGGGGTTACCCGGGCCATCAACGATTATGCCAAGCGCAACGGCATCCTAAAGGGCGGCGAGGCCAACCTCACGGGGGAGGACGTGCGGGAGGGAATGACCGCCGTCATCAGCGTAAAGCTCACCAATCCCCAGTTTGAGGGTCAGACCAAGACCAAGCTGGGCAACAGTGAGATCCGTTCCATGGTGGATGCCGCCGTCAGCGCCGGTCTGGCCCAGTATCTAGAGGAGCATCCCCAGGAGGCCCGTGCAATTGCCGATAAGTGCCTGCTCGCCCGACGGGCTCGTGAAGCCGCCAAGAAGGCGCGGGAACTGACCCTGCGCAAGAGCGCACTGGAGTCGGGAACCCTTCCCGGTAAATTGGCGGACTGCTCCGAGCGGGATCCCAACCGCTGCGAAATATTCATTGTGGAGGGGGACAGCGCCGGCGGCAGTGCCAAACAGGGCCGGGACCGGAGCTTCCAGGCCATCCTGCCTTTGCGGGGAAAGATCCTCAACGTGGAGAAAACCCGGTTGGATAAGACCCTCAGCAACGCGGAGATCAAAGCCATGATCACCGCCTTTGGCGCCGGCATCGACGAGGAGTTTGATCTTTCTAAGCTGCGCTATGATCGCATCATCTGCATGACGGATGCCGACGTGGACGGCAGCCATATCCGCATTCTGCTGTTGACCTTCTTCTACCGCTATATGCGTCCTCTCATTGAGGAGGGGCATGTATACATCGCCCAGCCGCCGCTCTATAAACTGACCCGAGGCCGGGAGGAAACCTATTTTTATACCGACGAGGATCTGGAAGCAAACCTCAACGAATACGGCCGCCAGGGCATCAACCTCCAGCGGTATAAGGGTTTGGGAGAGATGAATCCACAGCAGCTCTGGGAGACCACCATGGATCCCGACAGCCGTACCATGCTGCGGGTATCCTTGGAGGACGCCATGGCCGCCGACGAAATCTTCTCGGTGCTCATGGGCGATAAGGTGGATCCCCGCAGGGAGTTCATCGAGCAGAACGCCAAATTGGTGGCCAACCTCGACATCTAAGCGGCGGGTCGTCGCTGACATGTCGCGGGCGGGGGGATAGTGGTTAGAAACCTAAGGAAGCCATCGGCAAGAGCTTTGGATAGAGGCGCTCCACACGCCGTGAGGCGTGCAAAATGGAACTGGGCACTGGCTGGCCAGGCTAAGCTTGGATCCCTGCCGCGGGCGGAGGACAGCGATTAGAAATCCATAGAGGCCAGCAGCAAAATATTGATTTGATCACCCTCGCAACTACATAGCAGTTACAAAACGAGCATGGGCTCAACCTGCCGTACTGCAAGATGTACAAAATGGAAGCATTATACTGCCCCGCAACTGTGTAGCAGTTGCAAAAGGGGTGCAGGCTCAGCCTGCCGGGGGAGAAGGGATTGTTATGGACGAGAACAAACAGATGAACATTGGAAGGGTGCAAAGCGTTGATATTGAGAAAGAGATGAAGGAATCCTTTATCTCCTACGCTATGGCGGTCATCATCAACCGGGCGCTACCCGATGTGCGAGATGGGCTGAAGCCGGTGCACCGGCGGATCCTGTACAGCATGTCGGAGTTGGGCCTGTGGTCCGACCGGCCCTACCGGAAATGCGCCCGTATTGTGGGTGATGTGCTGGGTAAATACCACCCTCATGGGGACTCCGCCGTGTACGATAGCTTGGTTCGCATGGCCCAGGACTTCTCCATTCGCTACACGCTGGTGGATGGCCATGGCAACTTTGGCAGTGTGGACGGGGACTCCGCCGCGGCCATGCGGTATACCGAGGCGCGGATGAGCAAGGTATCCAGCGAGCTGCTGGCGGATATCGATAAAGAGACCGTGGACTTCGGCCCCAACTTTGACGAGACCCTAACCCAGCCCCTGGTGCTCCCCTGCCGAATCCCCAATCTTTTGGTCAACGGGAGCGGCGGCATTGCCGTTGGCATGGCCACCAACATCCCGCCGCACAACCTGCGGGAGGTGGTGGACGGCGCCATCGCCCTTATTGACAATCCCGATCTGGACAGCGTTGGGCTCATGGAGTATGTGAAGGGCCCGGATTTCCCCACCGGAGGGGTTATCATGGGATATTCCGGCATCCGCAGCGCCTACGCCACCGGACGCGGCCGCATTGTGGTTCGGGCCGTGGCCGAGATCGAGCAGTTTACCCATAACCGGTTCCGCATCTTGGTTACCGAGATCCCCTATCAGGTGAACAAGGCCCGGCTGGTGGAGAAGATTGCCGAGCTGGTTCACGATAAACGCCTGGAGGGCATCAGCGATTTGCGGGACGAATCCGACCGCAACGGCATGCGTATCGTCATCGAGCTGAAGCGGGATGTCAACCCCAACGTGGTGCTCAACAACCTCTATAAGCATACCCAGATGCAGGATACTTTTGGGGTGATCATGCTGGCCCTGGTGGACGGAGAGCCCAAGATCCTGTCTTTGCATCAAATGCTCCATTATTACATCGAGCACCGCAAGGACGTGGTGATCCGCCGGACCCGGTATGAGTTGAACCGCGCCCAGGCCCGGGCCCATATCCTGGAAGGGCTTCTCATTGCCCTGGATCATATCGACGAAGTGATCCGCATCATCCGCAGCAGCCGGGACGACGCTGAGTCGAAAGCGCGGCTGATGGAGCGCTTTGGCCTATCGGAAAAGCAGAGCCAGGCTATCCTGGATATGCGGCTTCGCCGGCTCACCGGTCTGGAGCGGGATAAGATCCAGGCGGAGTACGCCGAGCTGCAAAAGACCATCGAGTATCTCACCCGGGTGCTGGGGGACATGGCCCTTGTGATGGGGATTATCAAGGATGAATTGATGGAGGTTCGGGAGAAATACGGGGATGACCGTCGTACCAAGATCGAGCCCATCGAAGGCGAGGTGGACATTGAGGACCTGATCCAGGAGGAGGATATGGTGGTGACCCTGACCCGGTTTGGCTACATCAAGCGGATTGGGGCGGATACCTACCGCATCCAGAACCGGGGCGGCAAGGGGATTAGCGGCCTTACCACCCGGGAGGAGGATTTTGTGGAAACGGTCTTTGTGGCCAACACCCACACCCCCATCCTGTTCTTTACCAATACCGGACGGGTCTTCACCCTCAAATGCTATCAGCTGCCCCTGGCCGGCCGCACCGCCAAGGGAAGCGCCATTGTAAACCTGCTGCGATTGGGGCCGGGGGAGAAGATCACCACCGTACTGCCCCTGTCCGATTCCGGAAAATACCTGGTGATGGCTACCCGCAAGGGGATCATCAAAAAGACCCCGGTGGAGGACTTCCGTAACATCCGTCAAAACGGCCTGGTTGCTATAGGCATCCGGGAGGACGACGAGCTTTGCGGCGTGTTCCTTACCTCCGGCCGGGATGATATCATCCTGGGCACCCGCGAGGGGATGTCCATCCGGTTCCACGAGGAGGATGTGCGGCCTATGGGCCGGTCGGCGATGGGGGTTCGCTCCATCAAATTGAAACCGGGAGACGAGGTTTTGGACGTCAACAAGTTGGATCGGGAGCTGGTGCTGACCATCAGTGAGAATGGATACGGCAAGCTGACCCCTGCATCGGAATATACCCGGCAGAATCGAGGCGGTATGGGGATCAAAACCCTTAACGTTACCCAGAAGACTGGTCCGGTGGCGGGGCTTAAGGTGGTATCCGGGGACGAGGATCTGGTGATGATCGACCAGGACGGCACCATCATCCGCATCAACGCCAGCCAGATTTCCGTATTGTCCCGATTGACCCAGGGAGTACGGCTCATGCGGGTCAGCGAGGGCAACCGGGTGGTGGCCATCGCCGTGGTGGAGCCCGATGAGGAGATGCCGGAAGGGGAAACTGCCGAAACTGTTGAGGAATAAAAAAAAATAGATGCAAAAAAGAGGAGCAGACGCTCCTCTTTTTTGTTTGGACGGCGGCGCCATCACTGGATCAAAGAAAAACGCCGGCAGACGCCGGCGTTTTTCCAGGTTATTTATCTTCCTTTTTTTCTTCTTTCTTTTCCGCTTCCTTCTTTGTGGCGGCTTCCTTGTTCTTCTTCAGGGTGGCCATCAGATCATCCATCCGGCCGCCTACCTTACCAGAGAACTTGTTGTCAAATCCAGCCATGGTAGATCCACTCCTCAAAAAATTCTGTATGATTATGGTAGCACGCTTTTGTCCCGTATTCAAGAGGGTTTGCGCCGGAAAGATTGGAATTTCATGCCGAGCATCCGACCTTGACGAAAGGGTGCCAGCATGATATAAATTTAGTAAATTAGTAATTTACTAATAGGAGTGATGTTGATGCAAATTCCCACCACTTTAAAGCATAAGCCGGTTTTTACCGTGGAGAATTATGAGAATGTGGATGGCCGGTTGGCCTATCATAGCGACGCCAAAGGGCTTTCCCTGGGTCTAGCCCAGTGGAATGACCGGGGCCGGGTGGATATTTCGGCCAAGGTGTGGCGGCATACCGGGGAGAAATGGTCCCGCCAATCCGAAGAGATTCCCCTGCACCGGGTGCTGGATCTGGCCATTTTGGTGTGCCGGGCCAAACAGTATCTGCGGGACGCGTACCGCTACCCCGATTTCTATGATCCCGAGAACCCGATGGTGGACCGCATTGGGATTCAGGGGGACGCCATGACCCTTCAGGTCTGTACTGAAAATCAACACATCCAGGAGGATATTCGGCTGTTTTTGGACGCACTGGCCAAGGATGACGAGCTCATTGGGGAGCGGCTTAGGGTTCTAAGCCGTATTCTGAAGGAGATGGATTACTGATGGACCAGGAGCGGCGGCGCACGTTGCGCCGGCAGTACCGGGAGGCTCCCCGGGAAGGGGGGATCATCTGCATCCAAAACCGGGAGACGGGACAGCGCTTTCTGCTGGCGGAGCCCAACCTATCGGGAGCGCGGAACAAATTTCTGTTTGCGATTCAGACCAATAGCTGCTGTTACGCTGCGCTTCAGAAGGACTGGGCGGCCTATGGCCCAGCAGGGTATTCCTTTGAGGTGCTGGAAACCCTGAGGCCCCAGGAGGGTCAAACCCCCAAGGAGTTTCGGGAGGATCTGAACCAGCTCTTAGCGCTATGGCGGCAGCGGGAGAACGAAGCCTAGGCTGCCGGCCGGGGATAGCAGCTCCTGGATAACCGGGCAGAAAAAGGATGGTTTCAGAAATTGGATGCGGTTTTTTCCGCTAAACCATTGAAATATCCCCCTGGGGGGTGTATAGTCACGCTGGAATGAAGGCGATTGCGTACAACTCTTAGAAAATAAAGACTGCCAATGGATTGCCATTGGTCGTCTTTCTTTTAGATATTTTATTACGATTCATTGATTTTGGAGGGGAAACCAGTGGAGCTTAAGCAGAACAAAGCACCGTCTATGGCGGTGATCTATGCCGTGCTGATCTTCGGCATGGTGGCCAGTACGTTCCATGCGCCGTTGTTCCGAATCGGCCTTGCCCACAACACCGGCATGACCAGCGAGAATATGTCGGTGTACCGGATGTTCTTCGCCTGGGTGGGCGTAGCCGTCATGTGCGCCATCAAAAAGGACTACCGCCAGGAGATCGTAAAGATCTGTAAGAACCCCCGGGTGTTCATCATCCTGGCGCTGATGGGCATTTTTAAGGCCAGCAGCCTTTTGATCTGGGCCTATTGCCTGGACAGCCAGACCCCTGTTTTTGTCCTTAATATGATCTCCAACACCCAGCCCCTGTTCATTATGCTGGGCAGCTACCTGATGTTTAAGGAGCGAACCGGGCCCAAGGCCATGCTGGGGGTGTTCATCTGTCTGTTTGGGGTGGGCATCATCAGCATTTCCAGCTTTAGCGGCGGCACCATCAGCCTGTGGGCGGTGTTTGGGATGTTCTGTTCCGCCATTCTCATGGCGTTGTACCTGCTGTTCAGCAAGCTGGTACAGCAGGATGTTTCCTTCTGGCCCATGCTGTTCATCGCTTATATCTTCTCCACCCTGGAGATGGTGGCCTGCTGTGTGCTTTCCGGATCGCCCTTTGGCCCCATCACCATGGAGGGCTGGCTGATCTTCCTGGTCATGGGCATCTGGTGTACCCTATTGGGCCACTCCTGCGGCGTATGGGCCGTGAAGTACATCAGCCCCGTGAAGTCCTCCATCTTTAACCTGTTTGGGCCGGTGGTTTCCGCGGTGGTCTGCTACTTCCTGCTGGGCGAGATTCCCAGCATTATGGTGCTCATCGGCGGCGCCTTGGTTCTGGTGGGTCTATGCGTGTACAACCTGGCCAAACTCCAGGAGAGCCGCGCGGTTCTGGCCAAGGAGCAGGCTGATGTGAAGGCCATGGAGGGAGAGGCTGTACCGCAGCAAAACGCTGCCGGATAAGGAAAGGAACCGAACCTTTGCCCAAAAAGGAGCGCGCCCACCAATATGATTCCCATTTGCTGGGCCAGCAATGGTTGCTGGGGCCCATCGCCCACCGAGGCCTTGCCGGGCCTGGGGGAGTGGAAAACTCCATGGAGGCCTTCTGCAACTGCCTTAGGCTGGGGTATCCCATTGAGCTGGACGTTCAGCTTACCCGGGACGACGTGGTGGTGGTTCATCACGATGCCAGCCTGGCCCGGTCCGCCGGGGAGAAAACTTTGATTGGGGAATTGACCCTGTCACAGCTGCGGGAGCGCCGGTTGTTCGGCCGAGAGGATCTGGGCATCCCCACCCTTTGTGAGGTGTTGGAAGAGGTGGCGGGCCGAGTGCCCTTTTTGATCGAGGTTAAGCAGCCCACCCTCTTAGGAGTGGGCAAGCTGGAACGGCTGGTAAGCCACCATCTTACCGGCTATTTTGGCGGAATTGCCCTGGAGTCCTTTAATCCCGCGTCGGTTCGCCTACTGAAAAAGCTGGAGCCCCGCCGGCCGGTGGGACAGCTATCTGCCCGGCGGTTTGAGGATACCAGTCCGTTGTTTGCCTTTGCCGCCAGCCGCCTGTGGTTCCGAGGCTACGCCAAGCCGGATTTCATCGCGTACAGCCAGGATGGCGTGGAGGCCAAGGTGGTTCAGAACCGCCGCAAGCACGGACTTCCCGTGGTGGCCTATACCCTGTGCAGCCAGGAGGATGTGGAGCGAATTGGCCCATATGTGGATGGGTATATCTTCCAGAACTTTTTGCCTATGGACAAAGCTCCTGAAATGGAATATGATGATACGCTGTAAGGCGAACAAATGCCCCTGCCCGCATGGTTGCGGCGGGGGCACCGTTTCTTCTCTTTTTAGGAGGTAACAAGCAATGGAAAAGGCGCCGGCCTCCAAGGCCATGGGTTTTGCGGGATTGATCACCGCCATGGTTGTGGGCTCCTTGATGTCCCCCACCTTTAAGACGGCTCTGAAGCTGGGGATCACCCCCGTGGGAGTGGCCTTGTGGCGGATGGTGTTTACCGTGGCTTTGCTGCTGGTGGTTTGCCGGCTGAAGAAGAGCCTGTGGAGCGACGTGTGTAAGGTGGCCAAGGATAAAAAGCTCTTTTGGACGGTCATTGCCATGGGGGTAACCCGGGGTTTTGAGACCATCTGCTGGAGCATGTCCCTGTCCATGTCCGGCACCTTTGTGGTGAATATTCTGGGGAACATCACCCCCATCTTTACCATCATTCTTCTGTATGTGCTGTACCGGGAAAAGACCTCTCTGCCCGCCCTTTTCGGCATTGGGATCAGCCTTATCGGGGTGGTGCTTATCGGCCTGAATGGCAGCGCCACCGGAGGCGCGTCCCTTGTGAGCATCATCATCATGCCGCTGTCCTCCCTATCCTATGGCATCTTCCTGCTGCTGGGACGGGACGTGACCCGGCAAATCTCCGTGATTCCCCTGATGCTGTACGTCTTTGCTACCTCTATGGTGATGGTGCTGTGCTTTGGCACGGTGTCGGGAATCAGCATGGCCCTGCCCGCCCCTACCCTGCCCTATGTGCTGGTGATTGCCCTGTTCTGTACCGTGCTGTCCCAGACCATCTCCAGTTGGTGCATGCGCACCATTAAGCCCACCACCATTTCGGTGGTATACCTGTTCTCCCCGGTGGTATCCGCTTTTACCGCCTTTGTGCTCATCGGGGAAACGGTGGCGCCCAGCATCCTGCTGGGCGGAGGCGTGGTGCTTCTGGGCCTGTTTGTCTACCTTATGGCCACCGAGCGGGGGCGGAAGCCCCGGGCGGTGCAGCCTGAGCCGAGGCCAGAGGCGTTGGAGGCTGTAAACGTGTCCGACCGGCAGCCCCAGGTGGCGGAAAAGTGAACGCGGTTGGGGCCCAGGGCACTGGACCGATGATAAGCAGCAACGGGAGTGCAACGCGCACCAAAGGCGCGCGAAAAGGGATCGCCCACATGATACTTGCAAAAAGCAAAATGGATGTGAATTACAGAGGATAAGAAAGAAAAGCTCCGGCGATAGCCGGGGCTTTTTATTTTCTTAGGCCGTGGGTGTCTGTGGGAAGAGCGCTGTGCTGTTCCTCATCACGTCTGATTCCATCTTCAATCCAGTGCTCGATCATGTGGTTGAGAGAACGATACTCTCGATAGGAGATCAATCCAAGCTTATGATGCACTATGGGATTAAGAGAAGAATAGCACAAAAAACGGGGAGGGTTGCTCCTATACTAGAGCAACGAAAATTTTAACGGCTGCTGGATCGCGTTATGCTCCCAGCTCCCCTAATATGCGGTCCTTGCGGGCGCTGACCTCCCAATAGATGCGTTCCAGATCCAAAGTGGGGTATTCCCCATCCCGATAGACAACCTGGCCGTCCACCATGGTCAGGCAGACGTCGTGGCCAGAAGCGGAATATACCAGGGTATTGAGGAGGTCGTGAACCGGCTCCCAGTGAGGCGCATCCATGTTGAGAACCACGAGATCCGCCCGGTTGTGCAGCGCGATACTCCCGCAGTCGGTCCGGCCCTGGGCAAGAGCGCCCGTGCGGGTGGCGGCAGAGAGGGCCTGCCGGGGACTCATGGCGGTGGGATCCCAGGCACGGTATTTCTGAATCAAGGCTAGAATTTTCATATCCTGGAACATATCGTGGTCGTTGTTGCTGGCAACCCCGTCGGTGCCCAGGGCTAGACTGACGCCCCGCTCCAGCATTTGTGCCGCCGGAGCGATCCCGCTGGCGATCTTTAGGTTGCTCACGGGACAGGTGGCCACCGTGACCCCTTTTTCTAGGAACAATTCCCAATCCTCCGGGGTGGTCCACACGCAATGGGCGGCCACGGCGGGGGAATCGAAGAAGCCCAGATCGTAAAAATACCGGGCGGGGGTCTTGCCATGACGCTGGAGGCAGCCCTGATGCTCCGCTTCACTCTCGGATAGATGCACCTGAACCCGGGCACCCAGCTCCTTTGCCAGATCCGCCATATCCGCAACCACCCGCGGGGTGCTGGTGTACTCCCCGTGGATGTTGCAATCCACCTGGATACGGCCGTCTCCCTTGCCGTTCCAGTCCCGGAACAGGGATACGGTTTCCCGGTAGACCGGAAGCGCCTTGAGAGGGGAATCGTCAAAGCACAAAGCGGTGGCGCTGATGGAGCACTTCATGCCGGATTCCAAAACCGCTCGGGCCATATCCGCCCCATGGTAGTACATATCCGAGGCGGATACCGTCCCAAACCGCATCAGCTCCGCCAGGCCCAACAGGGTGCTCCAATAGATGTCCTCCCCTGTCATCTTGGCCTCAAAGGGGAAGATGCGCTTATGTAGCCAATCATCCAGGGTCATATTCTCTCCATACCCCCGGAGAAGGGTCATGGGAAGATGGGTATGGACGTTGTACATGCCGGGCATCAGAAGCTTCTTGTGGCCGTGATAGACCTCGCCATATTCCTCCTCTGGAGGGACATCGCTTAAATAGGCGACGCGTCCATCCCGCACTCCAAGGTACATATGCTCCCGGGGCGTGAGCGTCTCATCCAATAGGGTGATATCGGAAAACAGCATGGAACTCCCTCCTTCGGCGCCGGGCAGTGCCCGATTCCGTTTTGCACGCCTTCGGTGTGCGGATATGTGCCTCTAGCTGTCGTTTTACCGCTGGCATGACTAGGCTTTAAGCTATCTAACCCCTGTCCGTGGCATGGGTGCAGGCTCAGCCTGCCTGCTCCGGGGTTGCGGATGTGCCTCTACTCATACGTCTTGCCGTTGGAATCAAGAGGTTTTCTAACAGCTTAACCCCGCCCGCGACAATGTCAGCGGCGACTCGCCGCTAGACGTTGAAGCGGAAGAGGACCACGTCCCCGTCCTGGATCACGTAATCCTTGCCCTCGGAGCGGTACAGCCCCTTTTCCCGGGCGGCGGCTACGGAGCCCAACTCGATGAGGGTTTCATAGGGGACGATCTCTGCCCGGATGAACCCTTTTTCAAAATCGGAGTGAATCTTGCCGGCGGCGGCGGGGGCCTTGGTCCCCCTCTGGATGGTCCAGGCCCGAACCTCGTCAACGCCGGCGGTAAGATAGCTGATGAGCCCCAACAGCTCATAGCTGGCCTGGGCCAGCCGCGCAAGGCCGGATTCCTCCACCCCCAGATCCGCCAGGTACTCGTCCCGCTCAGCGTCCTCCAACTGGGAAAGCTCCTCCTCGATCCGGGCGGAAACCGCTACCACGCCGCTGCCCTCGGCCTCGGCGTACTTCTGGAGCCTCTGTACCAGGGGTACATCGCCTCCCCGGGCTATGTCCTCCTCGCTGACGTTGGCGGCATACAGCACCGGCTTGTTGGTCAACAGCCACAGCTCCGCCACCATAGCGGCCTCCTCCTCGTTCATGGGGAAGTTTTTAGCCAGTTTGCCATCGTTGAGGTGGTCCAGCAGCCGGGTTAACAGCGCTTGTTCCACGGGATACCGCTTATCTCCCGTCTTGGCCATCTTGCCTACCCGCTCGATGCGCTTCTGCACCATCTCGGCGTCGGCCATGACCAGTTCCAGGTTGATGGTCTCCACGTCCCTGATGGGATCCACTGAACCATCCACATGGGTGATGTCCCCATCCTCAAAGCACCGAACCACGTGAACGATGGCGTCTACCTCCCGGATGTGGGACAAAAACCGGTTTCCCAGACCCTCTCCCCGGCTGGCGCCTTTGACCAGTCCCGCAATATCCACAAACTCCACCGTGGCGGGGGTAACTTTTTTAGGGTGGTACATCTCGGCTAGCACATGAAGGCGCTTATCGGGCACCGGAACGATGCCCACGTTGGGATCGATGGTGCAGAAGGGATAGTTGGCGGCCTGGGCCCCCGCCCGGGTCAGGGCGTTAAAAAGCGTGGACTTACCCACGTTGGGCAGTCCCACGATTCCTAATTTCATATATCTTCATTCTCCTTCGATTTTTCCTTGATTTACAAGGGTTTTTGCGCTTTGGCGTTTCGGCTGCTACACCATTTTTACACCATTCACGCATGAAATTACATTGGTTTTTATCAAAAAACCCCGTTAAGCTGGAATTGCTTAACAGCTTGATCTAAAGAATCGGTGGTTACATGAACATACCGATCCATCGTCGTTTTGATACTGGCGTGCCCCAGCAGTTTTTGCAGCACCTTTGGCTGCATCCCACTTTCAATCGCTCTGGTGGCGTATGTATGGCGTAACGCGTGCATACAAAAGCGGGGTATCCCTGCTTCGTCGCAGAGTTTATAAAGGTGGGTATCATAAGAACTGTTTTTAGCAGGCTCTCCTGTGCGCCAGTTGATAAAAACAAGATCCCGCATGACAAGCTGTGAGGAAATGCCTGTGCGTCTGTCCATGTATTCCAGAGTCTGATTTAACATCGGAGATTCTTTTCGCTTCCCCCGGCTATCCCACATTTCTTTGAGGATTTCATACGCCCTGTCAGTCAGAGGTATGGTGCGATAGCTGTTCTGTGTTTTTGGAGGACCAGCACGCCAATACTGCTGAGAATGACGGAACTCCAATGTTTTGTTTACCGTAAGCGTCCGTTTCTCAAAATCGATTGCATCCCATGTAAGACCAATCATTTCGCCAGTGCGCAAGCCTGTTTCGAGGATCAGCGCATATTGATTGTAGTTATGGGAGTGTCGTGCTGTTTCAAGAAATACACGCTGCTCGTCACGGGTGAGAAACTTAATATCGTCTGTTGCACGAACTGGCTTTGTAAATCGAATGCCGTCCATCGGGTGCTTGGAAATCAGGTCATTCATCTTCGCGGCCTTGAACATTGTACCCATCGTAATGTATGTCTGACGGATGGTAGAACCTGCATAGTCGGCATCCATTTGAATGAACACCTTTTTACAGTGCATAGGCTTCACATTTGCAATCATCATGCTGCCCATGACAGGCTGAATGTTGTGGACATATCGCTCGCGGTAATTTCTGAGCGTGTTAGGTGCTAAATCACCCACAATATTCTCTATCCAAAAGTTAAACCATTCATCAACCGTAGTTTCGGTAGCTGCAAAAACATCTTCGTGCTTATCGGCGTATTTTGCTTCTTCAAGCCAGTTTCGGGCTTCGGGAAGCGTCTGAAAATACTTGTCGTGTCGTTTTCCTGCTTTATCAACAAAACGCGCGTAATACAACCCATCCTTTCTTTGGCAGATACCCTTACCGCAGTCTTTCCCTTTGAGATTCTTTCCCATTGATTGTCTCCTTTCCGCGTTTGCGAAAAAGGACACACTGCTACACTATAATTATAACAGATGCTGCCCTTTTTCTCAAGCGCTAAATTGTAAACAAGTCTGTGTATATGAGCTTATCCGGGACTTAAATCACCAACCGTTGACTGATGTACTGCTCAAACTCTTTCCGCTTCACCAACTTCTTTGTCCCGACAAACAGGACGAAGGGGCAGTTTGGAGATCGGAGCATACTGTCGATTTTGTTAATACCTATATTGCTGTATTCAGCCGCTTCTTTCGTAGTGAGCGTCATTTTAAGGTGAATGGGAACTTTGCCGATGGTATCATCCATAGAGCGTCCTCCTTTGCTGGGTTAATGGCTTGCACCGTTCAGGTAGCGCGCTGCTTTTTGCATATTATCGGCAGCGTTGGTTTTTCGGAAACTGTCACCGCCGAACACAACCGGGACACAGACCTCTAAAATACGATCATAAATACGACGGTCATCAAGATCGGTAGCTTTCTGCATGACGCTCAGCGGAATATTGGTAGTGATAATCATGGGCTTGCCTGACAGCAGCCGCTTGTCAACCACATCAAACACTCTCTCCTTGCCAAAGCTGGTGTTACGCTCTGCCCCCAAATCGTCCAGAATGAGGAGGTCAGGGCGCATAAGGGATTTTATGTAACGGTCACGGTCAGCCCCGAAATTTCCCTGCATACGATTCACCACATCGGCCATTCCCACGAACAGCACAGACTCCATACGGTCAATGAGAGCATTGGCAATGCAACCAGCGGCATAGGACTTTCCTGTCCCGACATCCCCAAACAGCAGCAGGCCGATACCATCTTGCTTGAAGCTGTCCCAATTTGCGGCGTACTCTTTCGCCTTCGCAAGTTGGGGTGTAACGACGGCATGATCAAACCGCCAGCCAGCGGCAGGAATATCGTGGAACGCTTCGGAGCGAAGAGTGGTAATTCGGGTCATGCGTTCAAAATCCCGGCGTTCAGCTTCTTCGCGATCTCGCTTTTCGGCAGCGCACTGACACATGACCGGGTGCTTATGGAAGCCCTGATTTTGTAGATCGGCGGGATAAAACGCTTCTTTTGGAGTGTGACATTTGCCGCAATATTTCAGCCCATCAGAGGGATCGATGTAATCATCAGGTGCGCTGTTTAGCGTTTCGGTCGTATCAATAATAGCGGATAGAATAGGGTTCATATTTTTCACAGACATTCTCCCTCGTTATAATCATCATAGGTGTAGTTCTTAGCGGACTTTCCCCTGTTGTCCTCGTCAAGCCATTTCCGGATTGTTGCGTAGTGATTTGCATAGTGTCTGCCGTTGGATGCCATATATCGCGACAGGCGTTGGATGTACTCATCGTACTGATTGGGAAAATCAGCTTGCAGGGCAGAGATTTCACCATCCGAGAGAAAAACATTTTCAAACTCTCCATAACGGCGGCGTGTTCTCTCTGCTTTTTCTGTCTGGCTTTTATCTTTATATTCCTGTTCAGTATTACTTGTGGGCAATTCCTGCCCTATGCTGGGTGAAGAATCCTGCCCATCCATCGGGCAAATATTTCCCTCTGGACGGGAAGAAAACTGCACCCCATCCGGGATTTGCAGGAATATACGGTTTGCCTGATTCCAGCCTTGACGGACGCGGGTTATTAGCCCTGCGTTTTCCAGGTCCCGCAGAGCGGTCTTGACTGTTCTCTCGCTCCGATCAAGATCATTCGCCATCTGCTTGATCGTATAGATCACATAGACATTTCCATTCTCAGACTCCCAGCCGTTTTTCTGGGAAAGCATGGTGCGGTTCAAAAGCAGCCCGTATAACAGCTTGGCGTTGATGGAATACTCGCCTGTCAGCATGAAGCGCGGCAAGGGAATAAACGGCGGCAGCGCGGTATTTCGTTTGAAATAGATTTTCCATCACTTCCTCTCTGGTGCGGCAGGATATTGTGCCTATGGCGGCTTGTCCGTCGGACCTCTTGGAAGTGAAACGTCATGCTCAGTTTTTGCGCGTTTGGAACGATAGTGCGGACACTCTATCACGACCGCCCGGAAACTCTGCTTGCAATCATATACGCATTTCCGGCAGAGGGCGTTAAAGGTGATGCGGCCACGGTCGTTGAGAAAGAACGACCATTCCAGCTTTCTTGATTTACTCATGCGCGGAATATTGTGCCCCCCTTACATTCATAATTCCTGTTTTTGCGATTCTTTCAAAAGCGACCATATTTCTTCCTGACGTACTTTCAGCTCGGCAATATCGGCAGCATAGAATCGCCCGGTCTGATTGATGCGGCGGCAAATCTGATTGATGTTTGAGGCAACGCGGCTGACGGCAGCAGCCAGCTTTTTTTGCTCGGTGTAATTGACCTTGATGATGTAACCGTCGATGAGCATCTTGCGGGCGTAAGCGCCGAAGTTGTGCGTTCCCAACTGGCGCATCTTATGTTGGATGAGATTTAGTTCCTGCTCATTCAGGCAGATTTCCTTGCGGATGGGCCGCGTGCGGTCTGGCATGATAAAACACTCCTTTCACTTTACAACGGACAGATTTTCTGTGAATGGGGGGTAACGCGAAAAATTTCTTTTTACTTTTTAACGGACTTTTTTTCTCAAAAACTTGACACCCTCTTAAAAAAATATGCGCCCCTGCTTTTGTGAAAGCGGGAGCGCGTTGTATCTGCGGATATGAAATTATAGAGAATAGCAAGCACATCCGGTGTCCGTACATACCGGAAAAATGTGAGTATCGGCCTTGCCTTCAAACTCACATTTTCTGTTTTGGGGAGTCCCCAAGCCCCTCGTATTCTAAAAAGAAAAAACTTTTTGAACTTTTGAGAAAGCGGCTTGATTTTATTCGCTTATCCGATTATAATATAATATGAATTATTGTAGGCAGAAGCGAGTGAGATAGGAGTGGCCCATGAAATACTTATCAATCACACAGACCGCTGAACGATGGGGTATTTCCACCCGGCGCATACAGATTTTATGTGCCGAAGGGCGTGTCCCAGGCGCCATCCGCATTGGAACAGTATGGGGCATTCCAGATGATGAGCCAAAGCCCGCAGACGCAAGAATAAAAAGCGGAAAGTATGTCAAGAAACCCACCGATAATAACGAGTGAGCCACAGAATTATCAGCGACCCTGACTCGAAATAATGGGGTGCATTCCACCCCAAGGGTGCGAATGGGCGTACTTATTCCTTGTTACGAACCTGCCTGAATCGTCGATTTTACAGACAATGGCACCGTGAAAATCCTGACTTAGATTTTGAATTCGAAAGGATATATTTGCATGGATTGGAATTTGTTTTGGACAGCATTTGGTGCAATAGGTGGAACTCTCGGAGCTGTTGCGACAACGGCAGCGGTAATTGTTGCATTGTGGCAAACAAAATACGCAAACAAGAAAAGGCTGAAAGTTGAGTTCTCAGATAATATTATCGTAGTACCATCGCAAGGTGATTTATCGCAGAAACGCGAGTATGTCGGAATCACTGCTACAAATATCGGCAACAGGAGAATCAAAGTTTGTAATTGGCAAATTCGGTTTCCAGATGGACATGGTGCGTTGATTGTTCAAGACATATCCCCAATAGGGAAAATGCTTGCGCCTGCGTGGCCTGTTTTACTTGAACCAGAAGATCAAGCCTCTCAATACTGGGAGAAGCGGACGTTCTATGCATTCATTAAAGACGAGGCTCCCAAATACAAGAAAAAGAACCGTCGCCTATTGTGGATTGTAAAGGATAGCACCAACAAGGAATACAAGGTCAGATCACCTAAAACGATAGCAGAATATTTTGATGAGGCGGAGGCTTATTATCATGCCAACACTGGGATGGATTGGAAAAAGTAAAGTCATCAATCACCATCAGGAAGTGCCGTTCCGGGTGTTGGAGCGCCAATACAGCTATGACGAGCAGGGCCAGCATGAAGAAGATAACGGCAGCGAAAACATGATTATCCGGGGCGATAATCTGGAGGCCCTGAAAGCGCTGCTGCCCCGGTATGAGGGGCGCGTCAAGTGCATTTACATCGATCCGCCCTACAACACGGGCAACGAGGGCTGGGTCTACAACGATAATGTCAACGACCCAAAAATCAAGAAGTGGCTGGGCGAGGTTGTCGGCAAAGAGGGCGAGGACCTGACCCGCCACGACAAGTGGCTGTGCATGATGTACCCGCGCTTGAAGCTGCTGCAAAAGCTGCTGGCGGACGATGGTGTTATTTTCATCAGCATTGATGATAATGAAATAAAGTATTTGCGTCTGATTTTAGATGAGATATTTGGCGCTGACTGCTTTGTCCATGAAATTATTTGGAAGAATAAATACGGTCCGGGAGCATTTACCCGTGGTGTAGGAAACGTTCACGAGTATATTGTCTGCTATTCGAAGCAACCTCTACTTTCTGTTGCTGCACCGCTGTCCGAGGAAGAAATCAAGAAATACAAAATGAAGGACGATAAGTTTGAGGTGCGTGGTGGCTTCATCACGCAGCCGCTTGCAACACGAAGCAAAGATGATCGCCCTAATTTGGTATACCCGGTCTATCACAATGGAGTGGAAATATACCCCGATAAACAGTGGATATGGGAAAAATCTCGCTTGTATCAAGCTATTGAAAATGATGAAGTTGTATTTAGCGAAAACAGTGGAAAATGGAGCGTTCGATTCAAGCAGTACTTAAAAGACGAGAATGGTGTTATGCGTTTGGGAAAACCAATATCCATTTTAACAGGACCCTATAACCAAGATGGAACGAAAGAAATTGAAACGATTTTTGGCAAAAAGGTCTTCAACAACCCCAAACCGAAAGAATTGATAAAGTACTTACTTTCATTTGTGTTTGATGGAAAGGATGATAAAGACGGGATATATTTGGATTCCTTTGGAGGTTCGGGAACGACTGCTCATGCTGTATTAGACCTCAATAGGGATGGAGGAAATAGAAAGTTCATTCTTGTTGAAATGGGAGACTATGCTGACAGCATCACCGCCGAACGCGTCAAGCGTGTTATCAATGGCTACGGCGAGGGCAAGAATGCCGTGGCGGGTACGGGCGGCAATTTCAGCTTTTATGACTTGGGCGAACCGCTGCTTGTGGGCGATTGCCTGAACGAAGCGGTTGCCCCCGAAAAAATCCGCGAATACATCTGGTTCATGGAAACCAAAACGCCCTATGCCCCACTCAGCAGCGGCAATCCGTATTATCTCGGTCAGCACAACAGCACGGGTTACTACTTCTACTATGAGCCGCAGCGCGTGACGGTTTTGGACTATGCGTTTCTTGCCACCATCAAAGAAAAAGCTGATGGGACGGTCATTTATGCCGACCGCTGCTCCATCGGTGAGGACAAGCTGGCGCAGATGGGGATTACCTTCAAGAAGATTCCCCGCGACATCAGCAGACTGTAAAGGGGGTGTTCGCTCTATGGAACTGAAATCTTATCAGAAAAAGGTTATAGCGGACTTGACCCGCTATCTGGAACTGCTGAATGAAACCAAGAATTATGAAGCGGCGTTCCGCTTCTTCTGGCAGGAAAAAAGCGCGCCTACATTGGGGTACTATCAGGATATTCTGCCCGGCGTTCCCAACCTCTGCTTCAAGGTGCCCACAGGCGGCGGCAAGACCTTTATTGCCTGCAACGCCATCCGCCCCATTTTTGACGCGCTGCCAGTTACCAAGACAAAGGCGGTGGTGTGGCTTGTCCCCTCGGACGCAATCCTGGCGCAGACGGTGAAAGCACTTAAAGACACGCAGCATCCCTACCGTCAGAAAATTGATGTGGATTTTGGCGGGCGCGTGGAGGTCTACACCAAGCAGGAGCTTTTGAACGGTCAGAATTTCAATCCGACTGCTGTTACCGAACAGCTTTCCATCATGGTGCTGTCCTATGATTCTTTCCGTGGGCGCGGCAAGGAGGGCTTGAAAGCCTATCAGGAGAACAGCAATCTTGCCGAGTTTGCCAAGGTGCTTGGCAAGCCCGACAGCCCCATTGAGAAAGCGGACGAAACCGCCCTGTTCCAGATTATCAATCAGCTTAACCCGCTTGTCATTGTGGACGAGAGCCACCACGCCCGGTCTGATCTCAGCCTTGAAATGCTGGAAAACTTCAATCCCTGCTTTGTTCTGGATTTGACCGCTACCCCGAAAAAGGAGAGCAACATTATCTCCTATGTGGACGCGGTTCAGTTAAAGACGGAAAACATGGTCAAGCTGCCCGTGATTGTTTACAACCGGGACAGCCAAGCCGATGTGCTGATTGACGCGATTGATCTGCGGAATAAGCTGGAAGAACTCGCCGGTGGGGAGTATGCCAAAACAGGAAAGTATATTCGCCCCATCGCGCTGTTCCAGGCACAACCAAAAGGCAAGGAGGACGCTACCACCTTTGAAAAACTGCGGGACAAGCTGGTGGACGCTGGCATCCCGGCAGAGCAGATTGCCATTCGCACGGCTGATGTGAACGAACTGAAAAATGTGGATTTGATGTCTTCCGATTGCCCTGTTCGCTATATCATCACGGTCAATGCGCTGAAAGAGGGCTGGGATTGCCCCTTTGCCTATATTCTCGCGTCCCTTGCCAACAAAACCAGTCAGGTGGATGTGGAGCAGATTTTGGGGCGTATCCTCCGCTTGCCCCATACAAGCCAGCATACACAGGCAGCTCTGAATATGTCCTATGTGCTGACTTCCTCCAACGATTTTAACACTACCGTGCAGCACATCATCAAGGGATTAAACAGTGCAGGATTCAGCGACAAGGATTATCGTCTGGCCGAACCTGTGAAGCCCCAGGTCTCGGAGCAGCCCCCGGTGCAGATCGACATTACCGAACTGCAAGGAGTTTCCGATACGGAAGCCCCTTCGGAAACGGAACAGGACGATTTTGCAGAGCTGGATGGGAAATCCATCGGGGCAGAACTGCAACGCCGCCGGGAACAGGAAAAATCCTCCCAAATTACCCCAAAAGCTGACAGTATGCTGGATGATGCCGCCAAAGCCGGTGACGCGTACAACAACGCCGTTAAACAGGGGCAGGATGATCCGCAGATTCAAAATCTTCCTTGGGAGGTGCGGGAGCAAGTGGCTACTTTTCGTATTCGGCCTCAATTCCAGAGTGACATTGAAACTCTCGTAATACCGCAGTTTTTCCAGGTGATCCCCGATACCCTGTTTACGGAAGGTACATTGGAACTGCTGGAAAAAGAGCAGCTCGCCGAAGGCTTCACGCTGAAAGGTAAGGCATACGATATTGATTTTGGTGCTGCCGATGATGAGATTGCCGAGGTCGATGTGCGGGCAAACGAGGGTGGCTTGCCCAAGGTATTCAAAATGACCAGTGCAGAACAGCGGTATTTCAAGGAATACTTCAATAACCTTCCGCCTGAAAGCCGTGTGCGCCAGTGCAAGGATATGATGTTCAATCAGCTTAATAAGTTGAACATGGTGGACGCTGCCGAACTGAAAGCCTACATAAACCGCATCGTGGACGATATGGACAAGGCACAGATCGCCGCTATGGAGAAGGCACCGCTGGGATATGCCAAAAAAATCAGAGAAAAGATTGAATCCCTGCTGGATGCACATTATCGGGAAACCTTTGTAAAATGGCTGGAAACCGAACGCATTGTATGCCAGCCGTCCTATCGGCTGCCGTCAGTTATTCATCCCACGACCAGCACAGACATATACGGCGGTTCTTTGTATGAAGCCGAGGATGGCGACATCAACAAGCTGGAACAGGATTTGATTATGGAGTTGACCGCCCTTCCGAATGTTCGCTGGTGGCACCGCAATCTCTCCCGGCATGGCTTTGCCATCAACGGCTATATCAAGCACTACCCGGACATTATGATTATGACCCAGAGCGGCAAGGTAATCTTTGCAGAAACCAAGGGCGAGCATCTGAAAAACGATGACAGCCGGGAAAAGATTGAATTGGGACGCGCATGGCGGACTGCCGCCGGGAGCCAGTACCGTTATTACATGGTGTTCAGGGATGGAGAAAATCTCCTGCCGGGAGCTGTCAGCATGAGTCAGTTTGTGGAGACGATAAAGGCACTGTAAGAGGAGGTGGTTCCACCTATGTATATATATGCTCGCATAAATAAAGACACTTTGCGCTTTATACGAGAGAAGAAAGCCATATCTTTTGACTATGTAACACGGATTACAAAGTTCAAGGAAGAAAAAATTGTTCTGTGGGAAAATGATGAATCAGGGAAGTTTCCCACAATAAATCAGGCAAAATCCATCGCAAAATGTTACCGTATTCCGTTTGCAGGACTGTATATGAATGCAAGTGACATTAATGTAAAGCACTTGCCTCAAATGCGAAATCTCCGTACTTTGCCCGACGCAGTTGTTGATAACAGCGCATTGAATCTTGCTATTTCCGATATTCTTTCTGCTCGCGATTTGCTTCTGGAATCCAGGCAAGCTTTGAGAGAGCGCACCGTGAAATTTGGTATGTCCATAAATTGTCCAGATGATAATGTTATCCATTGGGCACGAGAAATCAGAAATAGTCTTGGTATTGATTCAAATGTGCAATATAAATGCCAGAGCACAAGGCAGTTCTATTTATACATTCGCAATGTTGTCGAGAATGCCGGTGTATTTGTGCATTGCTTTACCGGCGTAGATACTGAGGTTGCCCGTGGATTTGCCATATACGACACCACAATGCCAATTATCGGGCTTAATAATGATGATCGATACCCGGCTAAAACATTTTCGATTATTCATGAACTTGTCCACCTGATTAAGCGAAGTTCGGTTATCTGTAATGACATGATTGACTCATTTTCCGCACAGGCGGAGGAAGTCTTTTGCAACGCGGTTGCTGGAGAAGTTCTTGTACCCCGGGTAAATCTGAACAAACAGCTTGGCAGCTATACGCAATCAGAAATAGATTTGGACGTTGTTTCATCACTAGCGGATAAGTTTTCAGTAAGTAAGGAAGTTATTTGTCGCCGTTTACTGGATTCTGGGAAAATTGGACAACCTAAGTATGCGATGCTGATAGCCGCAATAAGATCACAGTTTGAAAACGAGCGAAAGGCTGCACAGGAATATAGAAAGCTAACTGGTAAAGGTATTCCTAGGAATATTCCGCGTGAGGCTATTGACCAGAATAGCCCTGCATTATGCCGGGCATTCTTTCATGGTTATCGAGAGGGTTACTTTGACAAGCAGGATATATCTCGCTATCTCGGCGTAAAACAGAACCATATAGAAAAATTTATGTGGGAGGTATCGAAATGGTGAATCATGATTCTGAACCCAAATATATCATAGACACATCTTCGATCCTTTCACAAAAAGATGATGAACCACATCGGAGAAGCATCAATAAGACACTTTGGCATCACATGGACGAGCTAATTGAGCAAAAGCGCATAGTAACCTGCTCGGAAATAATTGAAGAAGTGAATGATGACGATTTAAAAAAATGGTACATAGGGTTACATGGCGTGGTGCTGCCCATTGATGATGATATTCAGGATAACGTCAAAAAGGTCGTTACATCTAATCCACAACTTATCGATTTCAAGCAAGTCAAATCATCGGGAGATGCCTTCTTAATTGCCACAGCCATGAAGTATGGACTAACAGTAATCACCGAAGAGAGTAAAAAAGGTGAAAAGAAAATACCGTATGTCTGCAAAAGCTTGAATGTTCCGTGCATTGACATTTTGGGCTTATGCGAGCGTGAGGGATGGCAATTTTGAAGCAACTGAATATTGATTCCAGGGCGGCAGGGCATTCTGCCGCCCTCTATTTATGTTGGCAGCCCGATTTTTCGGTATGTCATAGAAATATTGGAAGATAAGGTGGTGATTCCGTGAAAAGTCAAAATTTACTGAAAAGGAGGTGGTATGCCCATGCAGCGCAAAAGAATAGTTGCGTTCTCGGTGCAGGAGGCAGGATATGGCAAAACCGCTTGATCCCAAAGCGATAGAGGCCGAGCGGCAGACCAGCAGCCGAGCTGAGCGCAGAGAACAAAAACGTCGCCAGATGCAGGACGAAATTTCCTATAATCAGCGCGGAAATGGTGTCATTGTCATCCCGCCGCAAAAAAGGCGAGAAATTGCAGCGGAACCACCCAAACTCCGCGTTGCGGCATATTGCCGCGTCAGCACGCAGGAGGAACAACAGATCGGCAGTTTCGATATGCAGATTCATCATTTTACCAAGAGAATTGAAGCCAATCCGCAATGGCAACTGGTTGAAATCTATCAAGATGAAGGGATAAGTGCAACTACCGTACAAAAGCGTCTGGGCTTTCAGAAAATGATTACCGACGCGGTGGACGGAAAAATTGACTTGATCCTCACGAAAAGCATCAGCCGTTTTGGTAGAAATATCGTGGATATTCTGGATAATCTGCGAACGCTTTCCGCACTGAATCCCCCTGTTTCCGTTGAGTTTGAGACAGAGGGAATTACCTATACCGGTGATGGACGGAATAACCTCCTGATCTCACTATTGGCTGCTCTGGCTGAAATGGAATCCCAACAAAAGAGTGAGGCCATTAAAGCAGGTATTCGCTGGCGTATGGCGGAGGGCATTTACAAGTTCTCTGTGCAGAACACGTTGGGCTTCTACCGTGACCACTTTGGGCGGTTGGTTATCGAACCTACCGAGGCACGAATTGTCGAGTATATCTACGAAAGCTGCTTGGAGGGCGCAACGCCAGCGGAAATAGCCGCTGCCCTGACAGAGCAGGGGATCAAATCTCCCATGGGTAATGACCTCTGGTCTGCCGGTACTGTCCGCAGCATCCTCCGAAATGAGAAATACTGCGGTGATGCCTTGATGCAGAAAACCTATACCAAAGATTTCCGCACACACAAGTCGGTTAAAAACACGGACTTGAATATGTATTTCAAGGAAAACCATCACACAGCGATTATCAAAAAAGAGGATTGGATAACAGTACAGAAACTGCTGTCAGAGCGGCACAGCACGGCAAAACGAGCTGCATTGCGTCGCCTGAGCAATCACTTCGTCGCATACCGCGTGAAAGATGGTCTTTTCAAGGGCTATCTGATCATGGACTCCCGATGGTCTTTTATGGAACGTCAGGAGTTTATGAAAATCGTGGATGAGGCGCAAAACACAATGAAATGAAAGGATTTTTACTATGAACTTTGATTTTTCCGCTTTGAACTTTGAAACCATTGATTCCAACATCAACGCCTACCCTGATATGTTCCTGAACCAGAATGGCGTGACCTTCACCAAGAAGGTGCTTGAGGACTTGGGTTATCCCGCCTATGTCCTGTGCCTAATGGATGCAAAGGCGAAGGTGTTTGCGATCCGTATGTGCAAGAGCAACGAGCCGAAGGGATTTAAGTTCTCCAAGCCGAAGGGAGAACAGAAGGGTGTCGTAACAATTTCCAACAAGAACCTGCTTGACCCACTGCGGGCTGTTACGGGTGAGGACTATATTCCCGGAAAGCGGTATAGGGTGCGTGGCTTCTGGGTTGCTGACGCAAAAACCATGTGTTTTGATCTGAACGAAGGTGTTCAGGAAGATTTTCGCCCCGTCGCGCCGAACAGTGATGCTGAATAACGACTGAAATAACTTTGCAAGGTAAGCACTCCGTCTGGGGTGCTTACCGTTTTATTTGGCAAAAGGGAGAGAAAAGGGCAAAGCAATATGGCAAAGAAAAAGAAACGGCACACAGGAAAGAACATCGCTTATATGTGCCCCGAAAAGCAACAAAAACGAGCACAACCGAGTTGCTCGGCCATGCTCATTTTAGAAGGTCTTTTGTAGCAGTGGACTTTTTCACAGTCGCAATCCGTTCATATCGCTACACCATTTTTACACCATTTCTGCGTGGGATGGTGTGGAGATATATGAAGTTATAATATGGTTGGTTATCTGAAAAACACGCCAAAATCAAGCTATATTCGCATATATGGAGAAGCATTGAGATATAAAATCAGGTGAATCGCCGTCGATACCTAGCTTCATGAAAGATTCCTCCTTACTGGGTTCCATTCCATTATAATGGAGGCGGCGGCGCGGTTCAACAGGGGGCACAAAACAGTGGTGAAATCTTCCGAAAGCTGATATACTTTAGCAATAACATACCAAGAAAACCATTGGAGGCAAGAACCATGAGTTTGATAGAAGCGGTTGTTATGGGTTTGGTTCAGGGACTGACGGAGTTTTTGCCGGTGTCCAGCTCGGGGCACCTGGTGCTGTTCCGAAACATCTTTGGCATCACAGGATCTCCCATCCTATTTGAGGTGATGGTGCACCTGGGCACCCTGGTGGCGGTTTGCGCCGTGTTCTACAAGGACATCTGGTTTATGATCACCCACCCCACCAGCAAGCAGACCATCTTTCTGATTGTGGCCACCATACCGGCGGTGGTGGTGACCCTCTTTTTCTCGGACTTCATCGAAAGCGCGTTCGGGGGCAGCTACCTGGGCTTCGGGTTCCTCTTAACGGCTGTGTTTTTGCTGGTGGCCTGGAAGTTCGGCGCCCAGCGGGGCGGCAGGCGGTTTCGGGAT
This sequence comes from Christensenella sp. MSJ-20, assembly GCF_044357945.1. NCBI lineage: Bacteria > Bacillati > Bacillota > Clostridia > Christensenellales > Christensenellaceae > Christensenella > Christensenella sp. MSJ-20. The sequence continues at coordinate 1,278,566 of NZ_CP076563.1, read as the reverse complement.
ATGGGGGTAAAGGACTCCCTGGTCATGGGCCTGATGCAGGCCGTCGCCATTTTGCCGGGCATTTCCCGGAGCGGTTCCACCCTTACCGGCGGCGTGCTGTCCGGGCTGGATCGGAAAGTCGCCGTGCGATTTGGATTTTTGATGTCGGTGCCCGCAATTCTGGGCTCCTTGGTGTTCTCCTTTAAGGATCTGGTGACGGAGGGCATGGGGGATATCGGCATGCTGTCCGTTATCGTGGCGGTGATGGTGGCGGCGGCATCGGGGTATTTTGCCATCAAGTTTATGCTGAAGATCGTGGGGGAAAACAAGCTGTGGACCTTCGCCGTTTATGTGGCCATCCTTGGCGTTCTGGTGCTTTGCGACCAGTGGTTCTTCCATTTGGTGTTCAAAGTCGCATAATCAGAAAAAGGCGCTTCGGCGCCTTTTTTACTTATGGAGACGCCCGATAAACAACCAAATATTGACAAACAATCGCATCCTCCTCTATCCTTATGGTAAAGGGGGTGCGTAGCAATGCGTAGAATGGGCCTTTTCATGGGAATTCTCCTATTGCTGCTGGCGCCCTTGGGATGCGCGGGACCGGAATATTGGCGCGGAAAAGAGCTGCCGGATCCGGAGATATTAGAAGGCAGTAGACGATTTGAATCCAGGACTCACTCCATCATGGTGGACAGCGAAGCGCTGGAGCTAGAAAGCATCTTGCGAATTCAGAGCAACTGTGAACGGGTCGATGGCCGCATGCTGCTGCGTCCATTTTTTCGAATTAAGCTGCGTCAGCTTGCTTGGGCTGAGGGGAAGCTTTGGGGATATAGCGTGCGGTATGGAGTACAAAACGCACAGACCTACGATGCCCATGGGCGGCTGGTTGGCGTGTCCCAGGGGTTGCCAGTGGACTGCTATCACTCCACAAAGCTGGAAAACGACAGATGGCTGACCCTGCCGTCCCTGTCCCATCCATACTATTCCGATGAATACAGCGGCCGCCCAGCCAACGCGGTGTTTTTTATAGAATATCTGGCCATCTACCAACGGCCGAATCACATGCCCGAGATCCTCGTGTTCCGGCTGACCAGCCCGCTTACTTAAAAACAAAAGCCGCCAATAGGCGGCTTTCTTCGTGGGTTTCTTTTATTGATCCAGGAGCACCAGTTCATCCCCCGGCCGCATGACGCCCTCCTTCAGCACCTTGGCGAAGATGCCCTCCCGGGGCATGACGCAGTCGCCGATGCGCTGATAGATGGCACAGCCATGGTGGCATTCCTTGCCAATCTGGGTTACTTCAAACTCCACTTCCCCCACCCGGAACCGAGTGCCTACCGGCAGCTCGTAAAGGCAGATGCCCTCGGTGGTGACGTTTTCGGCAAAGTCCCCGGGATTCAAATCTCCGGCGCCTTTTTGAATCATCTTATCGATGCTCTCTTGACCCAAAAAGCTCACCTGACGATGCCAATTGGCGGCGTGGGCATCCCCCACGATGCCGTGATCAATGCGGCACTCCGCGTAGGGGATGTTCTCCTTTGGAACCCCCCGAACCTTGCTGATGCTGATGGCGGTAATCTTAGCCATAATTCTATTCCCCCTCCTAATGATTGCGGCGGGCGGATCCGCCCGTTGCCCGTTGTTTGTGTTATATGGTGCGGTGGATATCCGATTTCCCGCCGGTTTTTTTGACCAGAGTGATATCCCCGATAACCATTTCCTTGTCCACCGCCTTGCACATGTCGTAAACGGTGAGTGCCGCCACGCTGGCGGCGGTCAGTGCCTCCATCTCCACCCCGGTCTTGTAATCGCAGCTGGCGGTGGCGGTGATCTCCATCCGGCAGTTGGTCTGATCCAACGCCAGGTCCACCGATACCGAGGTTAGGGGCAGGCTATGGCAGAGGGGGATCAGCTCCGCGGTTTTCTTTGCGGCCATGATCCCGGCGATCCGGGCGGTGGCCAACACGTCCCCCTTCTTCATGCCGTTTTCTGCGATGAGGCGCAGGGTCTCGGGCTGTACGAACACCCGGCCCACCGCCACGGCGGTGCGGGTGGTAATGGGCTTGTGCCCCACGTCTACCATCCGGGCTTCTCCGTTTCCATTTACATGGGTCAGTTCCATGGGTTCATCCTCCAATGTGCTGCATATCCCGGCTGGACGAAAAGCCGGATTCAAAGTGGTGTCCTTGTGGCTTCCGGTAGACGGCGTCCCGAATGGCCGCCAGCAGCGCCGCTTCGTCCCCCAGATAGGGACGGATGTCCACCTCGCCGTTGTCCCCCAAACAGGGGCGTACACGGCCATCGGCGGTAAGGCGGACCCGGTTGCAGGTGGAGCAGAACTTGTGGCTTACCGGACTGATGAAACCGATGCTGCCCTTCATACCGGGAGCGGCATAGACCCGAGCCACACCCCCTGACGCGGTACCTACTGGGGATAGACCCGGGTAGGCGGCCAGAATCTCGTCCTGGCGGACCACCTTGTCCTGGTTATCCTCCCCAAACGCACCGATGGGCATCAGCTCAATAAATCGCACCTCTACGGGATGTTCCATGACATAGTCCATAAACCCGGATACGTCCCCATCGTTGACCCCCCGGATCAGAACGGCGTTGAGCTTGACGTTGACCCCCAGGCTCAGGGCGATATCCACCGCCCGAAGGACGGACTGGAGGCCGTCCACCCGGGTGATTTCTCGGTAGCGCTCCCGGTCCAGGGTATCCAGGCTGATGTTAAAGCGGCTGATGCCAGCCTTCACCAGCTCCCGGATCCGGACGTCCAGTCCCACGGCGTTGGTGGTCATGGGCAGGTCCCCAATCCCGGGGATAGCCGAAAGGCGGCGAATGATGTCCGCTAGGTCCTGGCGGCACAGGGGCTCCCCTCCGGTGATGCGGACCTTGTCCACTCCGAGGCGTACAAAGGCGCCCACTGCCTCCCCGATCTCATGGGGGGTCAAAAGGGCGGCGGGATCATCCTTGGCGGGGCTGCAGTACATGCAGTTTAAATTGCACCGCTCGGTAACGGACAGCCGCAGGTAGCGGATCTCCCGGCCAAGTGCGTCAATCAAGGTATTCCACCATCTTTCCGGTATCGGTAAAGGTATAGCCTCCCAGCTGGGTCAGGCGCTCTTCAAACTCCTTGCTGCGGATGATACTGGCAAAGGCGTCAAATAAGGTCGATTGGGTGAAGGTTTCATCCATGAGGATGTCGTACTGCTCCACGCACACCGGGATGAAGTCCAGGCCGTAGGAAGCCGCGGCGGAGTAGATGCCCAGGCCCGCGTCGGCGGAACCGGAGGCGATCTGGGCCGCCACCGACAGATGGGTGAACTCTTCCCGTTCATAGCCATAAATCTGATCCACCTGAATCCCCTTTTGCTGCAAGAGGTAGTCCAGAAGGATGCGGGTACCCGCGCCGCGCTGGCGGTTTACGTACCGGAGGCCCTCTTTTAAGAGATCCTCCACCCCCTTAATGCCCAGGGGATTGCCCTTTTGAACCATAAAGCCTTGGAGCCGGCCCACTCCCCGCATGAGCTTCACCCCACCGGCGGGGAAATGGGTGCGAAGATAGCTTAAGTTATATTCCCCGGTAGCTTCATCCAGCAGATGAATGCCCGCCACATGGGCCTCTCCCCGCTTGATGGCGGTGATGCCGCCCATACTGCCCACATGGGTGGAGGACAGATACAGGCCGGGGAACCGCCGGTTGATGAAGTTTGATACCTCGTCAAACAGGGGATCGTGGCTGCCGATGGCGGCGATGGTATTCTCGATCTGGTTCATGGGGCGGAGGGCCTCCACCATTACCATGGCGCCGGCCTCCAATCCCTCCACATTCTGGGGGACGGTCATGAGACCGTCGGCCTTGGCAAAACTGGAGATGACGCTGGCTCCCTTGCTGAGAGGGGTAGCGATGAGCCGGCCTTTGACGCTGGCCAGGCTCACCCGAATGAACTCCTCATACTTAAGAGGGGAGTTGACCTTTCGGGAGAGGGTTGCCTCCACCATGATTTTATTTTTCTGGGGCAGGTGGGCGATGGCCGAGAGACCGGGCCGCACCAGCTCCTCCATGACGATGACGCCGGATACCGGGTATCCCGGCACCCCTACCACGGGGGCCTTTCCCGCCCGGCCCAGGATGGCGGGCTTACCGGGGCGGATGGCGATGCCGTGGAGCAGCACCTCTCCCGCCGCCTGAATGGCGGCGCTGGCGTAATCCTCCCTGCCGGCGGAGCTTCCGGCGTTGAGAAGGACGAAATCACATTCCTCCGAGGCTTGCTTTACCGCCCGGGTGATGTCCTCCAGCACGTCGGGGATGATGGGATATACCACCGGTTCGCAGCCCCATTCCCGAAGCATGCCCGAGAAGATGGAGGAGTTGAACTCCAAAATTTCCCCGGGGGCGGGGTCGGCCTTGGGCGCCACGATCTCATCGCCGGTGGGGATGATGGCCACCCGGGCCCGCTTTACCACCCACACCGTAGTGATGCCGCAGGAGATCAGCACCCCAATGGCCGAAGGGGACATGGTGGTATAGGAGGGGAAGGCCATCTCTCCGGCGCAGATGTCCTCCCCGATCTGGCGCACGTTCTGCCAGGGCACCGGTGGCGCCGCGATCTTCAGCACGCCGCCCTCGTCAATGATATCCTCCACCATCACCACACAGTCGCAGTCATCGGGAACGGGATCGCCGGTGTCCACCACGGTGTACCGGGAGAGGGTAACGGGGGTGGTTTCGGTGGCGCCAAAGCCATCCCGGGCCATCATGGCAATGCCGTCCATGGCGCTGGCGTGGAAGTGAGGCGCGGAGATGGCGGCGTATACCGGCCGGGACAGCACTCGTCCCGTGGCCTCCGAGATGGGGACCTGCTCCTCCCCAAGGGAGGCGCAGCGGTCGGCGATCATGTCAAGGAAGGAGGTTCGGGCTTCCTCTAGGGATACGTTGGTTAGATAGGTGTAATTCAAGGAAAATCCCTCCTAAAATAGGGTGACGGTGACGTGCTGGCCCCGCATGAGGCCCTCGGCGTCCCGTGGAATGCAGACAAATCCGTCGGCTCCCACCAGGGTGGTGATGAGCCCGCTTTTGCTGGCTACCGGCAGAGCAACTTTCCGGCCGTCCTCCTCCGTGAGCGCTACCGGCAGATATTCCTGGCGGCCATGGTTGCTGGGGACATTGCGCCCCATTATAGCAAAGGCTTCCCGGGGCTGCTCCCGGATGACCCCCATCATCCGCTGGAGGATAGGGGCGGCAAAGATGCGGAAGATGAAATAGGCGGAGACCGGATGCCCCGGCAGGCCGAACACCGGCTTACCGCCGATATCCCCCACGATGGTTGGCTTACCGGGCTTTACCGCCACCCCGTGGAGAAATACCCCGGGGCGGCCTGCTTCATCGATGATCCGCCGGGTCATATCGGCGGTGCCCACACTGCTGCCCCCGGAGATCAGCACCGCGTCGCATTCCCTAAGGGCGATGGAGAGGGCGGCGGTCAGGGAGGCGTGGTCGTCCTTTGTAATACCGTAGCGTACCGGCTCCGCCCCAATGGCGGAAAGCCCCGCAGAAAGGGCATAGGTGTTCACATCCCGGACCACCGAGCCGGTCTGGGGGGCGGAGACCTCCACCAGCTCGTCCCCTGTGGAAAGAATCCCCACCCGGAGGCGTTCATAGACTGGGGCGAGGGGAACTCCAAGGGCGGCCAGCGCGCCCACCTCCTGGGGACGAATCACCTGGCCTTGCTTCATCAGAAGCTGGCCCTCCTTTACGTCGTCTCCCCGGTAGATCACGTTGGCTCCCGGCGCAATGGAGCTTTGAACGTAGAGGAAGCCATCGTTTAAATTTTCGGTATATTCCACCATGACAACCCCATCCGCACCCTGGGGTAGTTCTCCTCCGGTGGGGATGTAGGCGCACTCCCCCTTGTTTAAGGAAAATGCAGGCACCTGTCCCATATGGACGGTACCCACCGGCTTCAGCATGGCGGGCAGGGCCTCGGTGGCGCCAAAGGTGTCTTGGGCGTGGACAGCATATCCATCCATGGTGCTGCGGTCAAAGCCGGGTACGTCCTCCCGGCTGCGGATGTCCTCCGCCAGGACCCGGCCCAGGCTTTCCGCCAAAGGCACGGAAACCACCCGGGTTCGGATGGCGCCAAAATGCTCCTGGATGGCGGCCAGGGCGTCCGCGGGACTGGCAACGGTCAGCATATCTGCCGCCGCCCCCTTTCATGGAAAAATTAAAATGAAAAATGGGCGGAAATCACCCATTATTCCAGAAAATATCATAACAGATTTCAGGGGTGGAATCAATTTTTTCCACCAATTTTCTCCCCTTTTCCCCTGGCAATGCTTGGCCTGTGCTATAATGGTTCCAAAACAACGGATGGGAGGAATGCCCCATGAAGGTAGGTATTATTACGGCGTCCGACAAGGGAGCGGCCGGCCAGCGGGAGGATCTGAGCGGGCCCGCCATAGAGGAGATGATTCGGGAGATCGGCGGGGAGGTGGCCGCCTATGAGGTGGTGCCCGATGAGTTTGAAGCTCTAAAGGCTGCCATGATCCACATGGCGGATGACCTTGGCTGTCATCTGATTTTTACCACCGGGGGCACTGGGTTCAGCAAACGGGATGTGACCCCCGAGGCCACCCTGGCGGTGATGGAGCGCAATGCGCCCGGCATCGCGGAGGCCATGCGGGCGGCTAGCCTAGCCATCACCAACCGTGCAATGCTCACCCGGGCGGTATCGGTGATCCGGGGGGACAGCATCATCGTCAACCTACCGGGGAGCCCCAAGGGGGTTCGGGAGTGCCTTGCCGTGATCCTGCCTGCTTTGCCCCATGGGGTGGAAATTCTCACCGGCCAAGCCTCTGAGTGCGCCCGGCCAGACTGAGGTGGAACTGGCCACTGGCCGGGAGATCTTTGCCGATAGGCGGATTGAAAAACGGTAAAAGAAAAGACCCCGTCGGAAAAACACCGACAGCAGCCAACATCCCCCTGTATTTTCCAGGAAATCAGGAAAAACCATGAAATACCTTGGGTTCCGTTCAAATTGTATCAGAAATGGCAAACGAGTTGACGGAGCCGGGGGAGACCCAATATAATGATGGGGAAGTGAAGGCCGTGGGCTCTCACAAGAGAACGGTAGGATAAGTGATTGCAGCAGCTTAGCCTACTGTTCTTTTTTTGTTCTCAAGCGGCATACCGAGCGATCTTCATGGCGTGGAAGGTGATCCGCTCCAGATCGATGCAAATATCGGTAAAGATCATGCCCGCCCGGGCGTTGCACTGCTCGCTGTTGAGCCGGCGGATGTGGTTCTCCCGCATCATGGTGTGCTGGTTATCCACCTTGTTTTCGAATTCGAAGGAGCGGGCCACGGTATCATGGCTGGGGCCCTTTTCAAAGGCGTCCATGGCCATGTGGAGGGCGTCATCCACTAGGTGGCACATATCCCGCAGCTCCTGAAGAGCTTCCTCGGAGAACACGGCCCCTTTATCCAAACGCTCCAGGGCAAACTCGGCGATATTCTTGTCGTGATCGCCGATCCGCTCAATGAAGGTAGCCAGGTTATGATAGCTTAAAATGGTGCTCTTGTTTTCCTCGGTAATGGTGGGCAGGGACTGGATCCGTACCAGATAAGGGGTGATCTCCGATTGGATGAAGTTGATCTTCTCCTCCTCTTCGTAGATCTTGGGAACGATCTTGCGATCCATGTCAAAAAAGGCGTGGACAGCGCGCTCATAGTTTTCCATGGCCTTCTCGTACATCCGCAGCATCTCTTTTTTGAGCTGGGCCATGGCAAAGGGCGGGGTTTCCAGGATGCGTTCGTCCAGATATTTGAGCCGCAGCCCTTCCTCCTCATCGCTGTCCTTATCCTTTATCAGCACCGTCACGGCCTTGATCAGCACATTGCCCAGAGGCAACAGCAATAGGGTATTGAGGACGTTAAAAATGGTATGGAAATTGGCAATCTGCACCATGGGGTTGCCCGGCGCCATCCGGGCCACGATTTCCGTTAAGGGGAAGAAGTAGATCAATCCTGTAAACACTACGGCGCCAAAGGTCTTGTTAAATAGATGCAAAAGGGCGGTGCGTTTTGCGTTGGTAGAGGTGCCGATACCCGCCAGAAGGGTGGTGACGCAGGTGCCGATGTTACAGCCCAGCACGATGTACAGGCCGGCGTTCAAGGACACCAGCCCTTGGGCCGCCAGGGTTTGTAAAATGCCGACGGCGGCGGAACTGGACTGGATCACCGTGGTGACCACAATGCCGATGAGCACTCCCAGGAGCGGGTTTTGGAACTGGGTCATAAGCCCCACGAACCAGGCCTCGTTGCGAAGGGGTTCCATGGCGGTCCCCATCATATTGAGGCCCATAAACAAAAGGCCAAACCCGGTGATGATGACACCGATGTTCTTGGCCTTTTCATTTTTGATAAACTCCATGGGTATGACGCCCAAAATGATAAACAAAGGCGCCAGGCTGGTGATGTTAAAGGAGATGATCCAGGCGGTGATGGTAGTACCGATGTTGGCTCCTAACATAATGCCAAAGGCCTGGCTCATGGTCATGAGTCCAGCGTTTACAAAACCAACCGCCATAACGGTTACGGCGGCGGAGGCCTGGATGACGGCGGTTACAAGCATTCCCACCAGCACGGCTACAAGCCGGTTGCTGGTGATCTTTTCCAGTAAATTTTTCAACCTGTTCCCCGCGGTGCTCTTGAGCCCATTTCCCATCATACTGATGCCGTAAAGGAACATCCCCAGACCACCCAGCAGGGAAAATACGTTTAAAATCGACATATTTCAGAATCCTTTAAAAAGGTTATTTAACATGAATTTAACTTAATTTTAAAGTTTACGGATGGAAAAGTAAAGGCCCATTCCCAGATCAGGATCCATTTTTATGGGGAAAGCGCTGGAATTATGGCAAAAAAGAGAATCATTGCACGAAAAAAACGCCCCGGAATACGCCAGGGCGTTTTATGATGCGCCTACAGCTTGGTGTCGTCGATCTCCCACAAGGTTTGGGCGATGGGGGCGATGACAGCTTCCACCGTGCCCGGCTCAAAGGGGCTCATGAGATTGCCGATCTTGAGCAAATCCAGATAGGATTCGCTGCCGCCGGCGCAGCAAAGTCGGTAGTAGTCGTCCCAGGCTGCTGACCGGTTCTTCTGCATCTTGCCATAGAATTCGAAGGCGCTCATAGCGGCCAGGGTATAGTCGATGTAATAGAACGGATACATAAAGATGTGAAGCTGGCGGAACCAATATCCGCCCCGCTCCATGAGATCCTCTCCGTCATAATCCCGGTGGGGAAGATAGGTTTTTTCCAGCTGCCGCCAGGCGGCTTTTCGCTCCCCGGGGGTCATCGAGGGGTTGGCGTACACCAGATGCTGGAATTCATCCACCGCCACCCCATAGGGGATGAAGGTCAGGGCGTCGGACATATGGGCAAAGCGGTATTTATCCGCCTGGTCCCCCAAAAACAGCTCCATATAGGGGTAGGCAAAGAACTCCATGGACATGGAATGGATTTCACAGGACTCGCTGCTGCCAAAGAGATACTCCGGAAGCCGGTTGTGCTTTGCGGAGCAGTCCGCCATAAAGGCATGGCCCGCCTCGTGGGTCAGCACATCGATGTCGGCGGAGGTGCCGTTGAAGTTGCTGAAGATAAAGGGGGCGCCAAAGTCCGGAAGATAGTCGCAGTAGCCCCCTACCGCCTTACCGGGCCGGCTCAATAGATCCATAAGGTGCCGCTCCCGCATCATGGCAAAGAATGCGCCGGTTTCGGGACTCATGTCCCGGTACATGCTGCCGGCGGCATCCAGCATGGCCCAGGCATCCCCTTTGGGCGCGGCGTTTCCCGTCGGGAAGGAGAAGGCCTCATCGTAGTACTTGAGGTGATCCACCCCAATACGCTTGGCCTGGCGCTCATAGAGCTGGGTGCAGAGGGGAACGATGACCTCCCGCACCTGCTTCCGGAAAGCGGCAACCTGTTCCTGGCCGTAATCCAGCCGGTCCATCATCAGGTACCCCAGGTCCACAAAGCTGGAGTTGACATAGCTGCTGAACCCCATCTTTTTTGCCATGCTGGTGCGAACCCGCACCAGGTCGTCAAACAGGGCGTCCAGGGTCTCCTCATTTTCGGCAAAGAAGCTGGCCCAGGCCTGAAAAGCCGCTTTCCGCACGCTGCGGTCGGGATCTTCCAGGAACTTAGTGATGCCATAGAGATTGCGAACCTCCCCCATAAACTCCATCTGGCAGGAGGCCAATAATTTTTGATATTGGCTGCTGAGTCGGTTGTCCTCCTGGAGGTCCTCTATCATGGCGGGAATAAACTTTTTAACCTCCTGCCGGGCCAGATCCAGGATGTGCTTGCCATAGGCCTGTTCGATCTCCGCTGAAAAGGGGGACTCTGCCAGGGCCCGATAGTACTCGGTGGTGTACTCCTGAAGGATGGGTAGGATCTCGTCAAAATAGTCCTTTTCCGCTTCGTAGTAGGGATCCCGGGTATCCATGGAATTCCGGATACTGGCCAGGCTGGACATGGTGCCCACATCGTTCTGAAGCCGGCTGGCCTCCTCGATGGCGGCCTGTACTTCCAAAAACGCTTCGGCGTTCCGAAGCTTTTGGGTTAAATCGCGAAACTCCTCCTTCAGTTGGTCCAGATCCGGCCGCTTATAGGGGAATTCCTCAAAGAGTTTCTGGTTTTCCATTGCGTTCGCCTCCATGGCCATAGTATACCCCATGACGGCCTGGACCGCGACCCCTGGAATAATAATGTGCGGGCAGCTTGTGCCATACTTTGATATAACGTACAATCTTCCGGACAGGCAGGGCCTGCAGGCCCTATTTCTCTCGCGGGGCGAAGGGAATGGCTATAAGGAGAAAGTTGGCATTTAAAGAATGGTTGGTTAAGGGCATACCAGCAGCCGCGCCGGGGTTACAAAATGGGAGCGGCCACCGGCCGCTCCCATTTGCGCACTTCGTGCGCGGTGCTTTTCTATATGTATGCTGGCGGCCACGTAGTGGCCGTAACAGGGGTGCAGGACTCAGCCTGCCTAGAGGAGTTCCCGGGCGGGGGTGTAGGGAAGCCCCTGGGCCTCAGCCACTGCCTGATAGGTGACCTGCCCCTTGTAGGTGTTAAGCCCCCGAAGCAGGGCAGGATCGGCCTGCATGGCGCCCTCGGCACCCAGCTGAGCCAACCGGATCACATAAGGCAGGGTGGCATTGGTGAGGGCGAAGGTGGAGGTGCGGGGCACCGCGCCCGGCATATTGGCCACGGAATAATGGAGCACCCCATGCCGCACATAATAGGGATTCTCGTGGGTGGTGACGGTGTCCGCCGTCTCGATGCATCCCCCCTGATCGATGGCCACGTCCACGATGACGCTGCCCGGCCGCATGGTCTTGACCATCTCCTCGGTGACCAGCACCGGGGTTTTGGCTCCCGGCAGAAGCACCGCGCCGATGACCAAGTCGGACTCCTTTACCGCTTTGGCGATGTTATAGCTGTTGGACATGAGGGTTACCACCTGGTTGCCGAAGAGATCGTCCAAGTAGGTGAGCCGCTGGTTGTTCAGCTCCACCACCGTTACCCGGGCGCCCATGCCGGCTGCCACCTTGGCGGCGCCGGTGCCCACATTGCCACCGCCGATGATGGTGACATTGGCGGGTTCCACGCCCGGAACGCCGCCCAGGAGAACGCCGCGGCCGCCGTTCATGTGCTCCAGCAGGTGGGCGCCTACCTGTACGGACATACGCCCGGCAACCTCGCTCATGGGTACCAGAAGGGGCAGATGCCCCTGATCGGTCTGGACGGTCTCATAGGCGATGCCGGTAACCTGATGGTCCAACAGCGCTTTGGTCAAACCGGGCTCGGGGGCCAGGTGCAGATAGGTAAAGAGAACCAAACCCGGCCGCAGATAGCCGTATTCCGCTGGCAGGGGCTCCTTTACCTTAACCACCATATCCCCCCGCAGGTAAAGCTCTCGGGGGTTGGATAGAATCTGGGCTCCCATGCGGATGTATTCTTCATCGGAAAAGCCGCTGGCAACGCCGGCTCCCTCCTGGACGTAGACGGTATGTCCCAGCTGGGTTAGGGTTTGAACGCCGGCGGGGGTTAGGGAAACCCGGTCCTCCTGGGGTTTGATCTCTTTGGGTACGCTGATAATCATGATAACGACTCCTTTCCACGAGAGAATTGCTGTAACATGGCGGGGGTGAAATCGCCCCGCTGAGCCAAATAGGCGGGAAGCGCTCGAATATTGGGCAAAATTGGGCAGCCCAGGGGCTTCAAACGGTCAAGGCTGTAATGGCCTTGAGGGATTAGCACGCAGGAAACCCCCATGCGGCGGGCGGTTTCCTGGTCATGGGCGGTATCCCCCACGAACAGCACCTGATTGGGCGGGACACCGCTCTTTTCCATCCATTGCCGGCCCAGCTCCACCTTGCTGACAGCATGGGTGTCATGGAGGCCCAGCACTTGGGCGAAATAGCCTTCGATCCCAAAATGCATGACCACCGACCGCAGGTGATCCCGCTCCGAGGCGGACAGGATCATCTGTGTAAAACCCTCCTCAGACAACGCCTGCAGCACTTCTTGGGCTCCGTCCATCAGGGGAGCGGTACGGGCCAGGGGATCATATAGCTCCCAGTATTCTTCCGCAAGCTGGCTATACGGGGTTTTTGTGAAATCAAAGCCCACCCTTTGATAATAGTCGTGGATGGGAAAGCAAAAGACCTCCCGGTAACCCTCTCGGTCGATGGGACGCAGTCCGTGGCGGGTTAGCATGGTATTCAGCACTTTGAGGCTTACGTCCAGGTCGTCCAGCAGAGTCCCGTTCCAATCCCAGAGAAGATGCGTAATCATGGAGTCTCCTCCACGGGTGCGTTTTGGGGCGTTGGCAGGCGCTCCTTCAGCCAATGGAGAATGTCTGCGTAGACCTGGGCCCGATTGGTTTCGTTGAGCATCTCATGGCGTCCTCCGGGATAACACTGTACCGTAACGTCGGTGAGGCCGTGGTCCAAAAGGGCGTGCTCTAAAAAGGGGAGCACCTTTCCATATCCCCCCACCGGGTCCCCGTCTCCCGACAAAAGCAGCACCGGCAGATCGGTGCGGATGCCCTCGGTCCAGCTCTTGGCGGACACCTGCCGCAGCAGGGTAAAGAGATCCCGGTATCCCCAGAGGGTGAAGTTAAACCCGCAAAGGGGGTCCTGATCGTACCGGGCGACCATGTCCCGGTCCCGGCTGAGCCAGTCATGGGGCGAGATCACGTTTTTGATGCGCTTGTTATAGCTGCCAAAGGCCAGACGTTCCAGTATGGGGCTGCGGTGGCGCTTGCCCTTGAGCTTTGCCAGGGTCTGAGCCAGAAAAATGCCCAAGGAGGCGGCAGGGTTTTTATAGGGGCTGCCGGACAGCACCACGCCATCGATCTGTTGGCCGTAACGGGCGATATAGGCTCGGGCAACGAGGGAGCCCATGCTGTGGCCAAAGAGGAACAGGGGCACGCCGGGGTGTGCGGATTTGATGATCCGGGTCATCTCGTGGAGATCCTCCACCAAAACGTCCGGCCCGGTCTCGCCAAAGTAACCCAGATCCCGGTCGGTATCCGCCGAAAGGCCGTGGCTCAGGTGGTCATGGCCATATACCGCGATGCCCTCGCCCGCCAAGTAGCGGGCGAAGTCGGTATACCGTCCGAAGTGCTCGGCCATGCCATGGGAAATCTGTACAATACCCCGCACCGGCCCATCCTGGGGCAGGATATACCCGTAGACAAGATGATCTTTGCCATTGGTGCTGTTGAAGTTACCCGTCATCAAACCGGTGCTGCCGCTCATGCTTAAATCTCCTCTGGGGTTTTGCAGACGTCCACCCAGGTGCCGCCGGTGTATTCCGCCAGGTAGCGGGTGTTGACCAGCACCGCTGAACTAGGCGTACCGGCTGCGGGGTAGACGTGGTGAAAGGCCATAAGGGAGGAATCCAGATATACCTCCACCCCGGGATTTAAGCCAAAGGGGCATACGCCTCCGGGGGGATACCCGGTAACGGCCTCTGTCTCCTCCCGTTTCAGCATCTGGGCCTTGGCGCCAAACCGCTCCTTGAACTTCCGGTTATCCACCTTGGAGGTACCGGCGGCCACCACTACAATGGCCCGGTCCGGCAGACGGAAGGCAAGGGTCTTGGCGATGCGGGCGGGCTCGGTGTGCAGGGCGGCGGCCGCCAGCTCCACCGTAGCGCTGCTCTCATCCAGATAGATGGGGGTGAGGGGGATGTTGTTGTCGGAAAAATACCGTTCGACTCTGGTCATGTTCTCGTTCCTTATCAGGGATTTACCCTCCATTATATGGGATTTCCGTTCATTCGTCAAAAGGAGGGGGCAGAGGGTCGCTGGGCTTGCGCCGGAAAAAAGACCACTCGGTTTCGCTGGTCAGCACCGCCAAAAAGATCAACCCGCAGCCCAAAGCTGTCTGGGCGGTAAAACGCTCTCCCAGGATCAGAATGCCAAAGAGGGTACCGAAAAGGGCCTCGGTGCTCATGAGGATGGAGGCATGGGAGGCGGAGGTGTATTTCTGCCCAATGGTCTGGAGGGATAGGGCCACCATGGTGCTGAACACGGTTACATACAGAATCCCCCCCACCGCGGGCCAGCCCAGCTCTCTGGGGAAGGGCTCGAAAAGTCCAGCGTAGATCCAAAACAGCACCGCTGCCACGCCAAACTGGATGGTGGTCAGGGAAAAATTATCACTGTTTTGGGCATACCGGCTCAGCAACACGATGTGCACCCCATAAAAGACGCCGCACAGGAGGGACAGGGCGTCTCCCAGCCCCATGGTAAATCCCTCCCCCAGGGAGAGAAAACCTACCCCCAAGAGGCAGAGAACGGCGGCAGCCAGGTTATAGGCGGTGGGCCGCTTGCGGTAGAACACCCAGTACAGAAAGGGGACCAACACCACATAGACGGAGGTTAAAAATGCATTTTTCCCGGCGGTGGTGTACTGAAGCCCCACCGTTTGGATTCCATAGCCCAAGGCCAGCGCTACGCCCAGGACAGATCCCCGGCAAAGGGTGGCCTTATCTACCTTGGCCAAACGCTTATGGAAGATCAATCCCATACCCAGGGCGGCCAGGGAAAACCGGAAGGCCATCAAATAGATGGGCGTGACGTAGTCCAGAGCGCTTTTCAGCACCACAAAGGCGCTGCCCCAGATGATAGCGGTCAATAGAATGGCGGCGTCGGCCCAGAGGGCCTTGTTTTGTAATTTCATAAGATCCCCTTAGATAAAAAGGAAAACTGCTCTGCAAACGCAGAGCAGCCAGGTAGAGCCTGGAGCCCCGCCGCGCTTTGTGCGCCACCCTAACCCCGCAGCCGCGAAGCGGTTGCAAAATGGGACCGCCCACCGGGTGGTACCCGGTGCCTCACCATGGAAAAGTGATGCGATTGGAGGCTAAAGCGGCCAAGGAAAAAGCGCTGGCTAAGGACCCCCGCAACCGCGAAAGCGGTTGCAACATACCGGCGGGGGTTCCCCGCCTACGCCCCCAGGTATGCTTTACGGACCTGATCGTTCTCCAAAAGCTCTTGGGCGTTGCCCTCCATGACGATGCGGCCGGTCTCCAGCACATAGGCGCGGTCGGCGATGGACAGGGCCAGCCGGGCGTTCTGCTCGATGAGCAGAACCGTCATACCGCTGGCTTTTAACTCCTGGATGATTTTAAAGATCTCCCGCACCAAGATGGGCGCCAGCCCCATACTGGGTTCGTCCATCAAAAGGAGCTTGGGCCGCCCCATGAGAGCCCGGCCGATGGCCAGCATCTGCTGTTCCCCGCCGGAGAGCGTCCCCGCGATTTGGTTTCTGCGCTCCATGAGCCGGGGAAACCGCTCATAGATCTCGCGGATCTCCTCCCGAACGGCATCCCGGTCCTTGCGCACAAAGGCGCCCATCTCCAGATTCTCATCCACCGTCATGCTGGCGAAAATGCGTCGGCCCTCGGGCACATGGGCCAGGCCCAGCCGAATCATGGCGCTGGGATTGGTTTTTAACAGGTTGGTGCCCAGCAGCTCAATGGAACCGCTGGCGGCCTTTACCAGCCCCGAGATGGTGTGCAGGATGGTGGTTTTTCCGGCGCCGTTGGCCCCGATGAGGGATACCACCTCACCCTCGTCCACCCCCAGGCTTACCCCTTGGATGGCATGGATGGCGCCGTATTTCACATGTAGGTCCTTGATCTCCAGCATCATGCGTCCTGCACCTCCGTAAAGGTCTCGTCATCCCCCAGATAGGCGGCGATGACATCGGGGTTCTGGGCGATCTCCTCGGGCGTTCCATGGGCGATGAGTACCCCGTGGTCCAGCACTGAGATGGCCTCACAGATGCCCATGATGAGGCTCATGTCGTGGTCGATCAAAAGGATGGAGATCTGGAACCGTTCCCGCACCGTGCGGATGGTTTCCATAAGCTCCTGGGTTTCGGTGGGATTCATGCCTGCGGCGGGTTCGTCCAGCAGCAGCACCCGGGGACGGGTGGCCAGGGCACGGGCGATCTCCAGCTTCCGCTGCTGGCCATAGGGCAGGTTATCGGCCCGGCTGGTGGCAAGCCCCGCCAAGCCAAACACTCGGAGCAGCTCCATAGCCTCCCGGGTGGCCTCCTCCTCCTGCTTCCAGTAGGAGGGCAGCCGTAGGATGGAGCTGGCCACGGAATAGTGCAGGTTATGGTCGTAGGCGGTGCGGACGTTATCCAACACCGACATCCCCTTGAACAGCCGGATGTTCTGAAAGGTTCTCGCCACCCCCATCTTGACGATGCGGTGGTGCTTTAGCCCAGCGATCTCCTTGCCATCCAGGGTGATGGTGCCCCGGGTGGGCTTATATACCCCGGTAAGGAGGTTAAAAACGGTGGTCTTGCCGGCGCCGTTGGGGCCGATGAGGCCTTGAAGCTGGTTCTCCTGAAGGTCCAAGGAGAATCCATCCACCGCAACGAGGCCGCCAAACTGGACGGTGAGGTCCTGGGCGGTCAAAAGGGATTTGCTCATTTTGTGGCCTCCTTCCGCTTGGGCTTCAGCTTGTAAATCAGCCGGGTCAGAGAGAACTCATAGCCCCCCATGAGGCCGGAGGGACGGAACATCATCATGAGGATCAGAGCGATGGAGTAGACCAACATGCGGTATTGGTCAAACCCCCGAAGCAGCTCGGGAAGAAGGGTGAGGCCAAAGGCCGCCACAATGGACCCGGTAAAGCTGCCCATACCGCCCAGCACCACGATGACCAGGATATCGATGCTCTTTAGGAAATTAAAGGTTTTGGCGCCCAGGATGCCCATATAGTTGGCAAACAGGCAGCCTGCCACCCCCGCAAAAAAGGCGGCGATGGTAAAGGCAAGGGTCTTATAGTAGGTATTGGGGATGCCCGCCGCCTCAGAGGCGATATCGTCCTGGCTGATGGCGATAATGGCACGTCCATGCCGGGAGCGGATAAAGGCAAACAGAATGGCGATCACTGCTACCATAACCCAGTAGGCGATGGTAAAGTTGGTCAGCCGGGGGATACCGGTGAGGCCTTTGGCGCCGCCGGTAAAGGGCAGGGCTTCCACAATGACCCGGATGATCTCCCCAAACCCCAGGGTAACGATGGCCAGGTAGTCCCCCTTTAGCCGCAGAACCGGGAGGCCGATGAACAGAGCGAAGATCACGGCTACCAGGCCGCCCGCCAGCATGCCTAGAAGCAGGCCGGGAGTGCCGGGCAGAAGATCCGCCTTGGTGATGAGGGCCCCGGTATAGGCGCCGATAGACATGAATCCGGCATGGCCCAGGGCGATCTCCCCCAGGAAGCCGGTGGTGAGGTTTAGGCTAACCGCCAGAATGCAGTTGATGCAGGCAAAGACCAGCACGCCTTGGTATTGGCGGGAGATCACGCCCCCGTTCATCAGGGCCGTGATGAGGATATAGACGGCGGCGGCCGCCACGAAGTTCACCAGATAGGATGCAAGGGTATGTTTTTTCATCGCGAACACCTCACACTTTCTCGCCGATGTTCTTGCCCATGATGCCGGTGGGTTTGACCAGCAGCACCACGATGAGGATCAAAAACACGACGGCGTCGGCCATCTGGGAACTGATATAGGCTTTGGTCAGGCTTTCTACCACGCCCATGGCAAGTCCGCCTACCATAGCGCCGGGGATGGAGCCGATGCCTCCCAGCACCGCGGCCACAAAGGCCTTGATGCCCAGAAAGGAGCCCATATAGGGGTCGATCATGGGATAGGCGGAGGAGTACAGCACCGCGGCCACCGCCGCAAGAGCGGAGCCGATGGCAAAGGTGACGGAAATGGTGGTATTGACGCTGATGCCCATGAGCTGGGCCGCCCCGGCGTCCTCAGAAACCGCCCGCATGCCCTTGCCGATTTTCGTCCGCTTGATGAAGAGCTGTAGAAGAACCATCAGCACCACAGCCACCAGGATGGTGAGCAGGGTAATGAAGCTGACGGTAAAACCGCCGCCCAGGGTCACGTTCCCGCCTGTAAAGATGGCGGGGAAGGGCTTGGGGGTAGCGGTGAACAACAGCATAAAGACGTTCTGCAGCAAAAGGCTGACGCCAATGGCGGTGATCAGCGCTGAAATACGGGGGGAATTCCGCAGGGGTTTGTAGGCTACCCGTTCGATCACCACGCCCAGGATGGCGCAGAAAAGGGCGGCGCCCACGGCACAGAGCCAAAGGGGCAGGCCGGCGGCGCTGAGGATGGGAATGGCCATCAGGCAGACGTAGGATCCCACCATGATGATGTCGCCATGGGCAAAGTTGATGAGCTTCACGATGCCGTACACCATGGTGTATCCTAAGGCCACCAGGGCGTAGATGCTGCCCACCTGCAGCCCGTTTATGAGCTGTTTCAATAAGTCTAACATGGATACCGACTCCAATTCTTAGGCTAAGAATCAATGATAAATCAATAGCGCGCGGATAGTAGTCCGAAAAAGGGGAGCGAATCTCCCAAGGAAAAGGAAACGGGTTCTCAGCCATGGGGATTCCCGTACACATGGCGAAGCAGGGCGTCATTTCATGAGCCCCGCTTCGCAAAGTGCCGGTGGTTACAGATTGAGTCTCTTCGCGCTTACGGCTCGATCTTGGTATTCAGGGTGTATTTCCCGTCCTTGATGACGATGATGGAAACGCTCTTGATGGGGTTGCCCTCCTCGTCCAGGGTGATGTGGCCGGTAACGCCATCGATTTCCACGGCTTTTAGCGCCTTGATCACATCCTCATGGGAGAAGGAAGCGGCATTCTCCAGGGCGGCCTTCAGCATGTAAACGGCGTCATAGCCCAGAGCGGCAAAGGCGGTGGGAGGCTCGTTGTACTTTTCGGTGTAGTTCTTGATGAAGTTGGCGACCACGGGGGTCTCGTCGTCGGTGGAATAGTGGTTGCTGAAGTAGCAGTTTTCCACCACGCCATAGTTGGCCTCGTCCAGCACGCCCAGGATGCCGTCCCAGCCGTCTACGCCCAGAAGGGGCTTGTCATAGCCGATTTCACGGGCCTGGGTTGCGATCAGAGCGGATTTCTGGTAGTACTCGGGAACGAAGATCACGTCGGGGTTCTCGCTGGTGATCTTGGTAAGCTGGGTCTTGAAGTCCTTGTCATCGGAGCCATAGCCCTCGGTGGCAACGATGGTGAGGCCCTTATCGGCGGCATACTGGGTGAAGGAATCCTTCAGTCCGCTGGAATAGTCGTCCGAGGTGTTGTAGATGATGGCGGCAGTCTTGGCGGAAAGGTTCTCCGCGGCGAACTGGGCCATGATCTGCCCCTGATAAGGATCCAGGAAGCAAGCGCGAACCACGTTTGTCCCCTTCTTGGTCACATCGGGGTGGGTGGCGGTAGCGGTGATCATGGGCATGCCGTCCTCGGCGGTAAGCTCGGCCACAGCGATGGTGGGCTTGCTGGTAACGTCGCCTAAAAGGACCACCATGTTCTTGTCCACCAACAGGTTATAGGCGTTGACGGCCTCCATGGAGTCCCCCTTCTCGTCGATGAACTCATAGGTCAGCTGTTTGCCCTTCACGCCGCCATTGGCATTGATCTCCTCAAAAGCCAGCTCGGCGCCCTGTTTGGTGGTAACGCCATATGCGGATACCTCGCCGGTGAGGGGGGCCAGGCAGCCAACGAAGAGGGAATCGCCGGCGCCGGGATCGGAAGCGCCGCCGTTGCCGGAGTCGCCGCCGCAGCCCACGGCCAAGAGGCCAAGCATGGCCACGGCCATCAGGATTGCCAGGGTTTTCTTCATAGTCAATTCCTCCAATTTAGCAGATAAAATCATCCGTTATATTAAAAAAGAACATGGCAGACTTCTTCGTGTGGGAAAGAACGCCATTGTTCCTCTTTAATCTCAAACAATATGCAACTATGCAACCGCGTATAACCGCCGCACTTCCACACAAGACCGTAACACCGTATCAACCGTAACACGTATGGATCCGGGCCACCCCCGGAAAGTATGGGGTTATTTTAGCACTTTAACCTAATCAATGCAATAAGAAACTGCCGTATTTTCGGCATTCCAGAGGGAAAACCGGATTTATTTGGCCTTTTCCATGGCGTCGATATAAAAGTAGGAATAATACACCATATCCAGCACCGACTGCAAAAGCTGTTTTCCCACCAAAGAGGGGAAGGGCAGGGGCTCGGTGGGATGGGGCAGGGGGAAGCAGCACTCGTACTCCTTTAAATCCAGCCGCTCGGGATGCATGCTAAAGTACACCACCCGCAGGTTGCCGGTGTCCTCCAGGCTTGCCATCAAATCCTTTAAGGATTCGGTAAGGGCGTTGCCGATGAAGTGATCGATGTAAATGGGGATCAGCAGCACATAGGAGCGGTTCCGGCTGATGGGGGAGATGTCGGGAGCGGTGCTGCTGGTACAGAACACCGGCTTGCCCAGAAGGGTCATGTTCAGCTGGAAATCGGTGACCACAGCCCGGTGGGCCTTGTGCATGATGATCATGCTGAGGTCGGAATCGTGGAGCCGCTGGGCAACGGTGACCACCTGGTCGTAGTCCACGCTGTCCCGCAGGGCGCTCATGGCGTTGGTAAGGTTCTCCAGGGTGCCCATGGCGACGCCATCGGCGGTGATGCCTTCATTGTCCTTGATGGACTCCACAAACTCCTGGCTGATTTCGTCAAAGTATTCCACGTCCTCCCGAGCGGCCCGGCTAAGCCTGCTGTAGTTGACATGGTCCACCTTGGAACAGAACCGGCTCAGGGTAGCGGGAGAAACAAAGCACTCCCGGGCGATCTCCTCCAGGCGCATGTTGGGAATCTCGCGGTAATGCCGCAGGAGGCCATGGGACATGGATTTGTCCATGGTCTTTGCCACGGAAAGATCCGCCTGGTGCAGCAAACGGTTAACAAGCTCAAACATGGGATCATCCTTTCAAATGTTGGAAAAGCAAAAAAAGAAAATCTTCGGATGAATGGTTTGATTATATCATGTGTATTTCCAGATAACAAGACAACAAAAGCCTGTTGCTTTCACAAAAAAACCTCAGAATAGAAGGATTTACGGGAAAACGGGCAGCTCCCCTCCGGGATCCCGGGGCTCTAAAACAATAACCATAATGATATATGATATATGATATATCAAAGATACAATTCCTGCAACGATTGCCGGTGGGTTTGGGGAGAGAAAAGCGTTTAAAAAGGAAAAAAACCATTCGATACAGCCTTTTTCACCAGATTTTTCTTGCCCATTTCCGGGTGGGGCTGGTATACTAAAGCATAATTGCATTTGCAGGACTATGTTGGTTATGATACCGCAGCCAGCAATCATCTTTGACTTAGGAGGATTTCACGACAATGGCTAGACAGATCTTGATCGCGACCCACGCCAGCATGGCGGCTGGCATCAAAGACTCCCTGGGCATCCTGGCCGGCAACACCGATAACATCACCGTTATCAACTGCTTTACCGAGGTTCCCAACCCCAAACCCGTCATCGAAGAGTTTTTCAACAACCTCCCGGAAGAGGATGAGCTCATCGTTATGACCGACCTGATGGCTGGCAGCGTGAACCAGATGTTCATGAACTATGTGCCCCAGCGCAAGTTCCATCTGATCACCGGCACCAACCTGCCCATGGCCCTTCAAATCGCTCTGTGCTTTGAGGAGGAGGTCACCGTGGACTATATCATGGAGTCCATCGCCATGGCCAAAGAGGAGATCAAATACGTCAACGCCGAGATGGCCAAGTTTGAAGAGCCCGACTCCGACGACGATCTGTTCTAAGCCGACCCCAACTTGTATGCAAAAAGGAGAGAGCAAGCGCTCTCTCCTTTTTCTTTTGTGCCATGTGGATCATTCCCCTTGCTGGCAAAGGGCTGTCTGCATCAGGTCTGGCACTCGTTCTATCACATCCTGGGCGGGGCCCAGGATCACCCGCCGGTCCTCACCGTCGATGCGCAGCAGGTAGAAGATACCGTCTGCTCCCAACTCCTCGGCGCAGAAATCCTGCGCGGCGCCATCGGCGCGAAACCCCATAAAAATGGTCCGGCAGTGGCCGGGGCTCTGGGGCTGGGGCAGCCTAAGGATCCAGACGGCGGCTTCCGTTCCCTCCTTCCGGCATAGGGAGAACGCCTCTTCTCCGTAGGGACAGTCCATCCCCTGGCCATTGAAATAGGCCCGGTAGGAGTCCGAGAAGAACCGTGCGCCATGGGCCCCTGCCACTGCGATCAGATCCTGGGTTTGCTGAAACAATAGGCTGGGAAGCACCGTGTGCTCCATCTCATATCTGGGATCCATAGGCGCTCCTCAACCGATATAGGTGACCTTATCGTAATCCCGAGGCCGTGCCGGCGGCGTCTCATCAGGATAGCCAAAGCAGAAAGCGTAGTGCATGCGGTACCCCTGGGGAATCCGAAGTTTTGCCAATAGGGCGGATTGATCTCCCGCATGATCCCCATAAAGGTTCAGGGCAAACCCCACCATACAGCTTCCGATGCCCATGCCATAGGCGGCCAGAGCCATGTTCTGAGCGGCCAAAGCGCAATCACAATGGCTCCAGCTGCTGTTCTCCACCCCGCACACCAGGATCACCGTAGGGGCATGGAACAGGGGGGCGTACCGCTCCCGGGCGGCCATGGCGGATACATATGCGTTGCTGTTTTTGCCCATGGCCCGGAGGATGGCGTCATTGAGTTCCGCGATGAGCGCCTGGTCCTGGATGGCGATAAAGTGCCAGGGCTGCTTGTTGCTGGCGCTGGGGGCCAGCATTCCAGCCCGGAGGATGGCATCCAGCGCTTCCCGGGAAATCTGCTGGTCCTTGTATTTGCGGATGCTGCGGCGGCCTTCAATGGCCTCCATAATATCAGGCATGGCGTAGGAATCCTTTCTCAATCGTAGTAGACGATCTTCCGCACATCCCGGGGCCGGGGAGCGGGGGACTCGTCGGGATATCCCAGGGTCATGGCGAATTTTACCTCGAACCCCTCGGGGATGGCGTATCCGTCGAAATGATGGCGGTATGCATCGTCTCGGTACAGCGTGCCGGGGAAGCCCACAATGCAGCTGCCCAGGTTCCGGTCCAGGGCGGCCAGGGAGATGTTGCCAGCGGCTAGAGCGCAGTCCACATCGCTCCAGCGATTGTCGGTCTTGCCGCAGACGAGGATCACGGCGGGCGCCTCAAACAGAGGATGGTAGTCGTCCTGCTTGGAATTGGCTACGGTGGAGGGATTACTGCTCTGGGCCATATATTCCTTGATGGCGTCTTCCAGAGACTCGATGCGCGCGCGTTCTTCAATGGAGATAAAGAACCAATCCTGGCTGTTGTTGGCGTTGGGAGCCAGCATGCCGGACCAAAGGACGTCGTAGAGGACCTCCCGGCGAATGCTCTGCCTTTTGTACTTGCGGATACTCCTGCGCCCTTCAATGGCATCCCGGATTGTCATGGAACATTCCTCCTTTTTTCTTTCCTGTTGCTTCCATTCTATCACAGACCGGAAGACTAGAAAATGGCAAATAAAAAAATGTAGCCATAGCTCGTTGGGAGGAATTGGATGGACTGGTTTTGCCGCGGGGAAACGCGCATCTTCCCGTGAACTGGGAGAAAACCGTCAAGAAAAAAGAGCGGGAGGAACATGCTCCCGCTCTTTCTGTGCGTGTTGTAAAAAAGGAGTTAATCCTTCTTTTCGATCCTCTCGGGCAGGAGCTTGTTGAGGATAATGCCGATGATGGCGGCCAGGGAATAACCCGAGATGGCCACCTGCTCGCTGACCTGGATCACGGCGCCGCCCAGGCCTAAAACCAGCATGACGGCCACGATCATTAGATTCCGGCTGTCTTTGAAGTCCACCTGGTTTTCCACCAGAGTCCGAAGGCCCACTGCGGAGATCATACCGAAGAGGATGATGCTGATGCCCCCCATGACGGCGCCGGGCAGGGTGCTCAAGAATCCGCCGAACTTGCTGAAGAAGGAGAGGCAGATGGCAAACACCGCGGCAATTTCAAGGGTCAGGGGGTTGTAGTTGCGGGTGGCGGCAAGCACGCCGGTGTTTTCGGAATAGGTGGTATTGGCGGGACCGCCAATGCAGCCGGCGAACATGGTGGCTACGCCATCGCCCAATAGAGTGCGGTGGAGGCCGGGATCCTGGAAGAAGTCCTTGCCTACAACGGCGCTGTTGGCGCTGATGTCACCGATGTGCTCCACAAAGGTGACGATGGCAATGGGGGCGATCAGCGCGATGGCCCGCCAATCAAAGAGGGGCAGGAAGAACTTGGGAGCGGAGACCCAGGGAGCTTCTGCTACGGGGGTAAAATCCACCACCGGGAAGCCGCAGGCATTGAAGATGACGGCGGCCAGATATCCCACCGCGATGCCAAAGAGAATGGGTACCATCTTAAAGAAGCCTTTCATGTAGATGGAGACCACGAACATGGTGCCGATGGTAATGGCGGCGATGGCCCAGTTGACCCACAGAGCGGAACCCATCAGCGCTACGCCGTCCTTGAGGATGATGCTGTTGATGGCGGTAGGGGCCAGCATCATGCCAATGATGATGATGACGGGGCCGGTGACCACCGGGGGAAAGAAGGAGCGAATCTTGTCGGCGCCGAAGACCATCACTAAAAGGGCCAGAACCACGTAGAGGCCGCCAGCCACGATGATGCCGCCGCAGGCGTAGCGGAGTCCCACCATGTACTCAGCGGTGCCGATGGCCGCCCCGCCGGACATCATGGAGGCCGTCACCTGGATGGCACCGATAAAGGCGAAGCTGGAGCCTAAAAATACCGGCACCTTCCGGCCGGTAAACAGGTGAAAGATGATGGTGCCCACGCCGGCGCAAAAAAGCGCTACCGAGGTATCCAGTCCGGTGAGCAGCGGAACCAATACCGTAGCGCCAAACATTGCGAAGACGTGCTGGATGCCCAGAATACAGAGCTTACCGGCGGAATGGGTTGTGTTTTCCATTTGTAATCTCCCCTTTATTTTGAATGGATATATGGGCGGTAATTGGAGCGGCCACCCTGGCAGCAGGCGGGAAAATGGCCGCAAAAAAAGCGTCTTACCCGCCGGGCAAGACGCATCGTTCCCATGAACCCACCCGGTGCAACAACCTGGTCAGAACGCATTTTTTTTAGGATACCACGGGAGCAATAACCTGTCCAGCTTTTTTTGTCGAAAAACAACCTTTATAAAGGCACATTAGGGAATGTTACCATACTTTTGCCGAATGGTATACTAAAAAGAGAGGCGCAGGATGTCCAGACCAGGGAACATCTCATATCCCGATCCTTTGGAATACGGAAGATAGAGCCTACTACTGTATTTTGACGGCAGAGGAGGAAATTGCACCAGTTTGTGCAATGGAAGATCATCCATGGGCTTCGTCATTTTCAAAAGAATGTGGATGAATCGGATTTTGAACGGATTGCGCAGGAGATCCACGCCATTGATCAAAACGAAGGCTGGGGCTGGGCAGAATAACCACAATAAAAAAGGACCGCACCCGCGGTCCTTTTTTTGTATCCGTTATAACGCTATTTTGCCGTCTTAGCATAGTGGTTGATGAGGCTGCCCTCCAACAGAATATCCCGCTCCTCGGGGGTGATATCCTTCAATAGAAGGGAATAGGTCTTTCCGGAGAGGAGCGCCGTAGCGGTGACGGAGGGCTTTCCCTCCAACAGGGCCGAGCGGACGCCGGGAATATAGAGGTAATCCTCCACCCCGGGGGCGAAGTCCGTCCCTTCCTCCAGCACAAAGGGGACGATCCCCCAGTTGATGAGGTTGCTGCGATACCGTTTGGTGGCATAGCTCTGGGCAATGTTGGCCACCCCTCCCAGCACCCGCTGACAGGAGGCGGCTTGCTCTCGGGCGGAGCCGTCGCCCGGGCAGTTGGCGTAGACCAGGGAACCCAGCGCGGTGTTCTTGGGATCGGCGCCCGCCTTTTCCAGCATGGCGGCGGCCTCCTGGGGCAGGTTCTCCCCAGCCAAACGGGCCGCTTCGGCCTCCCGCGCGGATTTGGCTCGAGCCACATAACCGGGATCCTTCCGGGAAAGGGTGAATTCTGCTAGCTTGTAGGGATTGCTCCGGTAGGTGGAGGTCTCCCCAGAGGGGATCAGCTCGTCAGTGGTGGTGACGGGATCATGGATGGCGGCGGCCACCCGCAGCAGCAGGTTTTCGGAAAGGGGCTGCATCTGGGGCCAATCGGCGATGTTGGGGCCGTACTTCAGCGGCAGATCGGGCTGCGCCTTGCCCCAGCAGTTGTAGACGGATCTCTCGTAGACGCTTCCGTCAAAGGAGTAGGTCAGGTCAACCTCCGGCAGATCCACATCCATTGCGGAGGTGAGATAGCCGCCGTTGATGGCGGTAGCGGCAATGGAACGGGCGTCCATCAGGGCCACAGAGCTGATCTGCCCGTCTCCTGGCTTGCTGCCCTCACGATTGGGGAAGTTTCGGGTGGTGTGCCGCAGGCTGAAGCCATTGTTGGCGGGGGTATCCCCGGCGCCGAAGCAGGGACCGCAGAAGGCGGTTTTGATGATGGCGCCGGCCTGGATCAAGTCGGCATAGGCGCCGTTTTTCATCAGGGCCAGGTTTACGGGGGCGCTGGCGGGATAGACGTTCAGGGAGAAATAGTCCTTGGACACCCCGTGACCCCGAACGATGGCCGATGCCTCCATGATATTTTCAAAAATACCGCCGGAACACCCGGCAATGACCCCCTGGGTGGCCTTGATCCGGCCGTTTTCGATTTTATCGGTAAGACGGAAATCGATGCCGGGGTTGTCGATCTGCTTGCGGCAGGCGTCCTCAGCCGCCTGAAGGATCTCATAGGGGTTTTCGTTTAGCTCCCGAATGGTATAGGCGTTGCTGGGATGGAAGGGCAGCGCGATCATGGGCTCAATTTTGCTCAGGTCCACCATCACCATGCCGTCGTAATAGGCAACCTCACCCGGGGCCAGAGGGGAATAGGCTTCCGGACGGCCGTGAATGCGATAGTAGTCCGCCACCTTTTCATCGGTGACCCAGATGGAGCTTAAGCAGGTGGTCTCGGTGGTCATTACGTCGATGCCGCACCGGAAATCAACCGAAAGGTTGGCGACGCCAGGGCCCATAAACTCCATGACCTTGTTCTTTACAAAACCGTTCTGATAGGTGGCTTTGATGATGGCAAGGGATACGTCCTGAGGCCCCACTCCGGGCCGGGGTGTACCGGTGAGATAGACGGCGATGACCTGGGGCGCGGGGATATCATAGGTGTTGGACAGAAGCTGCTTTACTAGCTCAGGGCCGCCTTCCCCCACACCCATGCAGCCCAGGGCGCCGTAGCGGGTGTGGCTGTCGGAACCCAGGATCATGGCGCCGCAGGCGGCGGACATCTCCCGGGCATAGGAATGGATCACCGACTGATGGGCGGGTACGAAGATGCCGCCGTACTTCTTGGCGGCGGACAGACCAAAGACGTGGTCGTCCTCGTTGAGAGTACCGCCCACGGCGCAGAGGCTGTTGTGGCAGTTGGTCAATACATAGGGCACCGGGAACGCCTGAAGGCCGCTGGCTTTGGCGGTCTGGAGGATGCCCACATAGGTGATGTCGTGGGAGGTGAGGGAGTCAAACTTGACTCTCAAATGCGCCTCGTCCCCGCCCTGGTCATGGGCTCGCAGGATCCGATAAGCCATGGTTTGTTCCCGGGCATCCTGGGGAGCAGGAGCGGCAGCCGGAGCGCAGCCGTCCCCCAGGGGTTCGCCGTTGTATAGATAGACGCCGTGGTCGATTAACTGTATCATGTGCAGCCCTCCAAGCTGGTTTTTTCCTAATTTAACACAGAAAGGACCCGGTGCGCAATCGCAATCCCCCCGTCCCTGTGGTAAAATGAGGGCAATTCAAAAAAAGGATGGGACGGCAATGACGGACGGACAGGAGATCATCATGGAGATCACGGCCATGGCCCATGACGGACGGGGGATCGGGCGCCATGGGGGCATGGTTGTCTTTGTGCCGGGCGCCGTCCTGGGGGACACCGTCCGGTGCCGCGTCATTAGGCGGGAAAAACGCAGCTCTGTGGGGGAACTGATCCGAGTGGAAAACGCCTCCCCCTACCGGCAGCCCTCTCCCTGCCCCTATTTTGCGGACTGTGGCGGGTGCACCTACCAGAGCATGACCTATCCGGGGGAATTGGCGGTGAAGCAGGAACGGGTGGCCTCCGCTTTGATCCGCTTGGGCGGCGTGAAGCCGGAAGCCATCTTGCCCATCCTGGGTGCGCCCGAGATCAGCCGGTACCGGAACAACGCCCAGTTCGCGGTGGGCGGTTCCGCGGGGGAGCCTGTTCTGGGCTTCTACGCCCGGGAAAGCCATCGGGTGGTGCCGGTTGCGGACTGCCTTTTGCAGATGCCTCAGGCTCCTCAGGTGCTAAAGGCCTTTGCAGGCTATCTGATGGAGTCCGGCGCCGTTCCCTATGACCGCCGAACCGGCAGGGGGCTGATCCGGCACCTCTGTCTGCGGACCGCGGAATCCGGCCTCATGGTCACGGTGGTGGCAACCGCTGAGGCGCTGCCCCAGAAGAAGCTTTTGGCAAGGGTTCTGTTGGACGCAGGGGCGGATACCGGAGCCCTTCATATAAATGCCGGCAGAGGATCCGCTGTCCTGGGTTCGGGGAAAACCCAGGTTTTCTTTGGCTCGGGCCATCTCCTGGATTCCCTCTGCGGGCTGCGGTTTCGCGTCTCTCCCACCTCCTTTTATCAGGTGAACCATGCCCAGGCGCAGCGCCTGTATGAGACCGCAAGGGCCATGGCGGAGCCGGTCGCTGACGATACCGTACTGGACCTTTATTGCGGCACCGGCACCATTGGGCTTACCATGGCGGGGGACGTCCGGCGGCTCATCGGCGTGGAGGCTGTGCCCAGCGCCATCCGGGACGCCCGGGATAACGCTGCCCGCAACGGCATCGCCAACGCGGCGTTCCGTGAAGGGGATGCTGGAACGTTGGCCCAGGCCCTTCTAAAAGAAGGCGTTCATCCCCGGGTCATCATCCTGGACCCGCCCCGCCGTGGCTGTGACGCCGCTACCCTGTCCGCCGTGGCCCGCCTGTCCCCTCGGCGGGTCGTCTACATCTCCTGTGACCCCGCTACCCTGGCCCGGGATGTCAAAATTCTGTCCCAGGCGGGATATGCGGTGAAGAAAGCGCAGCCCGTAGACCTTTTCCCCCGCACACCCCATGTAGAATGCGCGGCGCAGCTGGTTCGGGAATAACAAATAAGACAAAGGAAAGAAACGCCATGAAAATGAAGATCCGAAATGAAAAGAAGGCAGATTACCGGGAAGTAGAAGAACTGCTCCGGGACGCGTTCTGGGACCTCTATGTTCCGGGCTGTGTCGAACATTATGTGGCCCATGTGGTACGGGAGCATCCGGACTTTATACCGGAGCTGGACCTGGTATTGGAAACGGAAGAGGGGATCATCGGGAGCATCCTCTATACAAAGGCCAAGCTGGTGGACGCGGAAGGAAACCAGAAGGATATCCTGACCTTCGGCCCGGTTGCCATTCGGCCGGGGTATCAGAGAAAGGGGTACGGGAAGGCGTTGATCGAGCACTCCTTTGAAAAGGCCATTGCCCTGGAATATGATGTGGTTGTGATCTTTGGCAATCCTGCGAACTATGTGGGGCGGGGCTTTCAAAGCTGTAAAAAACACCAGGTCAGCCTGGAAAACGGCAGGTATCCCGCAGCGATGCTGGTAAAGGAACTGCGGCCTGGCGCCCTGGAGGGGAAAAATTGGATCTATTATGATAGCCCGGCCTATCGGGTGGAGGAGGATGCGATAGAAGCCTTTGACCGGACATTTGCCCCCCGAGAGACGACATATCGTCCAAGTCAGGAGGAATTTTACATCCTCAGCCATTCCTCTGTGGAATAGGGCCTTTCTTGCCGTCTGCGGCATGGCCGGAAGGGGTCATTTGGATTCATGCATCCAAATGGAGACTTTGTGAACGTTGTGCATCTTGCAAGATGCTGTCGAAAAAACGCACAATTTGAATGTTGCAATCAGCAAGCGCCTCTGTATACTGAAAATAAGAGATATCAGAAAATACAAGGGAGGTAATGCTCATTGATTGTGGGAGGACAGACCGTGAGCGTTCAAAAAACGGGGGAACACATCCGAGCTCTGATGGTGAAAAATGGCTATACCGTAAAGACCTTGGCCGCTCAACTGAATCTGAGCGAGAGTGCGATTCGAAACTATATCCGGGGAAGGAACCTCCCCACGGTGGACTGCATGCTCCAAATGTGCAAACTGTTTCATTTGGACAGCGTAGAAGAACTATTGGTTTCTGCATAAGGGGGAAGGGATGATGAATATGGAATGCAGCATCGCGGACCGGGTTCGGGCGTCCGCGCTGGAGGCGGTGAGCAATGGAGCGGAATGGCCGGTAGGGGAGCTGTTTGACTTCTGTCAGAAGCGGAACCCGGAGGAGAAGCTCAACCGAAACACCTTTTACAGCATCATGAGCCGGATGGAGCGGAATACCCCCCGCCTGGTCAAGAAGAAAAAGGGGGTATATCAGTACCTTTTATCGGAGGCGCCCTCCCGGGAGGAAGCGCCTTTGCAGCCCACAGCGCCGGAGCAAAAGCCCGCCCTTCGGACGGAATTGACGGAGGAGGAGGTCATTGGCGTCTGGCGGGCGGCGGCCCAACGGGTTGCGCAGGGGCTAAAGCAGCCGGATTACGAGATGAGCACCGATGAATTCGCTCGGTATAAGCGGATCAACGAGACAAATAAACGGGTGCTGGCGCTTCTTGCAGACTACCTGTAACGCTTGGATTCCCGGCTTCTCCTGTACAAAACGCCCGTTGGGTGTACAATGTCCCTAGAGACGATTCTCCCATCATCAAAAAAGGAGCAGCCACATGGAAGAAAAACGATTTGCCGTTCTCATCGATTCCGAGAACATTTCCGCCCGCTATATCTCCAGCATTCTGGACGAGATGACCAAGTACGGCGTAGTCACCTATAAAAGAATCTATGGCGACTGGACCAGCGCCCAAACCACCCGCTGGAAGAAGGAGCTGTTGGAAAACTCCATCATGCCCATTCAGCAGTTCAGCAATACCGTGGGCAAGAACGCCACCGATTCCGCGCTGATTATCGATGCCATGGACATCCTCTATACCGGCAATGTGGACGGCTTTTGCATCGTGTCCAGCGACAGCGACTTTACCCGCCTAGCCAGCCGGCTGCGGGAATCGGGGATGCAGGTTATCGGCATGGGGGAGGAGAAAACCCCCCGGTCCTTCCGGGCGGCCTGCTCGGTGTTTACCACTTTGGAGGTATTGGTGGACCAGGACGACGCGCCCGACGCGCCCGCCATGGCGCCTCCCGCCCGCCCCGCTGAAACCGCCATGGAGGAGGAGCCCAGTCGCCGAAGCGGGCTGATCCATCAGCGGGTCATTGAGGCGGACATCGCGGCCATCATCAGCGAGAATGACGACAAGGATAAGCCCACCGGGCTGGGAGAATTGGGCAGCCGCCTGGTGAAAAAATACTCGGATTTTGACGTGCGCAACTATGGGTATAGCTCCCTCAGCAAATTTTTGGAGGAGATGGACGCCTTTGAGCTGAGCAAGAGCAACAGCGCCGTTACGGTGCGGCTCCGGGATCGGCAGATTCCCCGCAAGGAGCTGGATGCCTGCGCCGTGGAATTGGTACGGCAGAACGGCAAGTCCGGCATGCGGATTGAGACCCTTGGGCGAAAGCTCAACGACCGGTTTGAGCAGTTCAATGTAAAGGATTACGGCTATACCACCCTGGCCCGGTTTGTGGAGAGCGTGGAGGGGTTGGAGATTCGGCCCAACCGGGCAGGGAACCGGGTGGTACAGCTTAAAAAATAGGGCGGCGCCCAGAGGGAGGCGGATGCCATGCCGGGGGAGATCCTGGTACGATTGGCGGATGCGGCGGATGCGCCGGCCATTTGGCGTTTGAACCGAAGCTGCTTTGGTTATGAATTTCCCCGGGAGCAGGCCGTCCGCCAGGTGGAGCACATTGGCCTGTCGGAAACGGACCGGCTGTATGTGGCGCAGCTAAATGGCCGGGTGGTGGGATATGCCCATGGCAGCGGCTATCTGTGCACCTATCGGAGCCCTATGAAGACCTTGGTGGCCATCTGTGTGGAGGAAGCTGCCCGAGGGAAGGGCGTGGGGAAAGCCCTTTTGCGCGCCGTCGAGGACTGGGCCCGGGAGGACGGCTGCCGGGGCGTCCGGCTGATGAGCGGTTTTGAACGGGGCGCAGCCCACGAATTTTATGAACACAACGGGTATGTGCATCGAAAGAACCAGCGCAACTACGAAAAGGATTTTTTCTAGGCGTCAAATCAGCGCCAAATGCCATTGGCCGGGAAATACCCGGCCAAGTTTTATTTTTCTATATATTTGTATTTTATCCAGGGGATTCCAACAGAAAACATAACATATAATTATGTCCGCCGTCTGCCTTAAGATAAGGGGTGAAAGGGGTATGAATAGTGGCAGAAAACAAGCTGCGGATTACGCCAAAGCTACCCAAAGGAGAGGATGGCTATAAAACCTTTTCCATCCGGATCAAGAACGAGACGGCGGGGAGGCTGGATCAGCTCGCCCTGTATTCCGGCCGGAGCCGCAACGAGCTCATCGGCATCCTACTGGAATACGCCATTGAGAACTGTGAAATCGCCAATTCTTGATGAAGATGGGGAACCGTCCTATGCACTGGAGGGAGAATGTGGTATCATAATAGATCAGTAGGGGTCAAAAGGAGAGCCGTATCCGTGAGAGAATTCATCGCCATTTTTAAAGAGCTGCTGCATAGCGCCCAAAGCGCGCTTGCTCGTGTGTTCCACTGGCGGCGGGGACTCTCTCCCCAGGACATGGAGCAGATACAGCAACAGCGCATGGCGGCCAACCTAAACCGAATCATGTTATCCAACGTGTTGCTGATCCTGTTTCAGACTATGAACCTGGCGGTGGATCTACTAACCAAGGCCCATGGTTCGTATGGCATCTATTTTAACATCGGTGCCTTGTGCATCATCGCCGTCTGTTTATTGGCTACTCACTGGGTGCTGGTGATTCTAAGGGATAAAAGCGCCCAAGGCGTTTACCGCCGGAGCAAGCGCTGGTTTATTCTTCTCTACTATTTTCTCATCTCCATCCTGATCCTGGGATTCAGCGTCGTCGACCTCATTGAGCGGAATTCCCTCAACAACTTCTGGGCTCTAGTGGTCTACCTGGGCGTGTTCCCGGTGCTGGAGGCCCGGGAGGCTGCGCCCCTTTTTGGCCTGAGCCTGTCGTTCCAGCTCGTAGTGCTGCTTCTGGCCCATGCGCCCGCCAACCATTTGCAGCAATGCGTCATGCTGATGATGAGCGCTTTCGTGGTGAACCAGGTTTTTTTCAGCAGCTTTCTATCCACCCAGCTCAGCCGGATTCAGCTGGAAGCGGTCTCACATGTGGATTATTTGACGGACCTGCTGAACCGGCGGGGAATGAGTAATTGGATGGAAACCCATAAAGAAGACCTGCGGGGCAGGCAGGTGGCCTGCGGATTCATCGACATCGACTACTTCAAGGTCTATAACGACGCCTACGGCCATCTGGAGGGGGACGACTGCTTAAAAAAGATCAGCGATATGGTCAAGGCGTTTTTTGCAAAGGAGGAGACCATGATCTGCCGCTACGGCGGGGAGGAGATCCTGGTGATTCTGCCGGGGTTGGATTACGTTCAGGCGGGCCGGCGGTTTGACGCCCTGCGGGCCGCTATTCGGAAGGCGGACATCCCCTTCCAGGCATCCCCCCTGTTGGATAGCGTCACCGTCAGCATCGGCTATGCCACCCAGTCCGTGTTTGAGCCCGGAGAGCTTCGGGATCTGATCCGCCGGGCGGACGACGCCCTCTATACCGCGAAAAAGGGAGGCAGAAACCGGGTGGAAGGTTATGTCCGCCAGGAGATGGCGTCATGATGCTCGCCCTCGAAACTGCCATTGTGTTCTTTCAAAGGGATCCGTCCCTCCTTCCCCTGTATCGGCAGGTGGAGGCGGCCATCCTAAAACGGCTGCCCGAAACCACCCTTCGGGCGGGGAAAAGCCAGATCGCGTTCC
This sequence comes from Christensenella sp. MSJ-20, assembly GCF_044357945.1. Classification (NCBI taxonomy): domain Bacteria; kingdom Bacillati; phylum Bacillota; class Clostridia; order Christensenellales; family Christensenellaceae; genus Christensenella; species Christensenella sp. MSJ-20. Next base: position 1,243,999 of record NZ_CP076563.1, on the reverse strand, counting down.
GAAACCGGTACAACTACGCCTTTGTCTCCCTGCCTACCTGGCGCGTCAAGGGTCGCCCCGGCCGCTATCTGATTCTGACCTTTGGCCTGGGCCATCATTTGGAGCATCCCCGGATCGTGGAAGCGGTGGAACCCTACCCCGGCCGCTGGACCCATCATGTACTGGTGGCGGATCCGGCGGAGCTGGATGAGGAGCTTCTCTCCTGGGTGGAGGAAGCCTATCGGTTCTCCCAGACCAAATCCAGAGCCCGTTGAACCTTCCGAATTCCGGAGAGAACGGGAGCGTCCTTTTTAAAGGACGTTTTTTTTGTGCGAATTTCGCGGCTTTCCGACAAAAAGCGACTTGCGGGAAGCCGTGGAATTTGGCAGTATAGGGCCTATGAGTTGGATCAGCCATGCGAAAGCATTGGACTATATTTGAGGTGAACCATGAAACGGTATCCATTGACACACACCATGAACACCCGGGATCTGGGGGGCTATCCCCTGGCCGGAGGCGGGGAGACCCGGTTTGGCCGGCTGCTGCGGAGCGATGCGCCCATCACCGTCACGCCCCAGGACGCGGGGCTGCTCCGGGATCTAAAGGTAACCACCGTCATCGATCTGCGCCACGGAGAAGAGATCGCGCGGAACCCCTGCGCTCTCGCTGGCCAGCCCGGCTTTGTTTACCACAACGTGCCCATCCACCTGTCCTGCAATTCCCTTGAGGATCCCTCCCAGGTGGGAGGATCCTATTTCCAGGTGCTGACGGAGCGGGCCGGCGACATAGCCCGGATCTTTGCCATCATCGCGGCGGCGCCGGGTGGGGTTTTGTATCACTGCACCGCTGGAAAGGATCGGACGGGGATCCTGTCCGCCCTGCTGCTGGAGCTGGCGGGGGTGGCCCGGGCGGACATTGTGGCCAACTACCAGGTATCCTATACCTATTTGGAGGATTTCATCCGCCAGGTCTGCATAGAAAACCCCGATATGCCCGCTTTTGTGGGCCGTTCCGATCCCGCCTATATGAATGGCTTTCTGGACCTGCTTGCCCAGACCTATGGCGGAGCCCGGCGGTATCTGCTGGGCGCGGGGGTTGTGGAGGAGGATCTGGACGCCGTGGTCCGAAAGCTGACCAAATAGCCCGCGCAGCCGTTGGCGAGCCGGGGCATATGCTAGGATTGCAAAAGGGCGCTTGCCGGGTCTATCCCCAGGCGCCAAATCTATTCCCCGGGAAAGATGGGAGAGGCGTTTCTGCCGGCTTGGATAGGCTGGAGGCTTGGAGCGAAGGGCCTGTTTAAAGAGAGGCCAGGCTCCAATGATGGGCGCTTTTTCAGCCTGACTAGGCCCCGCTTTCCCTGGGAATTATAAAGAATGATGAATTTTTCACACTTTGGGGGAGGATTCGTGTATAATAACGCTAAAACACTTTTATTTCCATAAAGGAGGAACTGAAATTGGCTGACCCCGACCCAGTGTGGAGTCAACTGCTACTGCAAGTCATTTTGATCCTGGTGAACGCGTTTTTCGCCGCCACCGAAATCGCGGTGATCTCCGTCAATGAGAACCGCATCCGCCGCCAGGCCGACGAGGGGGATAAAAAGGCAAAGCTGATTCTTAGGATGAACCAGCAGAGCAGCCGCTTTTTGTCCACCATCCAAATCGGCATCACCATGGCGGGCTTTCTGGCCAGCGCCTTTGCCGCCGATAATTTCTCGGATCGGCTGGTGGATTGGCTGGTCAACGGCGTGGGCGTCACCGCCCTTTCTCCCGCCACCCTCAACACCATTTCGGTGGTGGTCATCACCATCATCCTCTCCTATTTCACCATTGTGTTCGGCGAACTGGTGCCCAAGCGTCTGGGAATGAAACAGGCGGAACGGGTGGCCCGGATGTCGGCTGGCGTGATCAACGTCATCAGCAAAGTGGTGAGCCCTGCCATCTGGCTGCTGTCGGTTTCCACCAACGGCGTGTTGCGGCTGATGGGCATCGATCCCAAGGACGATGAGGAAAACGTTACCGAAGAGGAGATCCGCATGATGGTGGACATCGGCGGACAGAGGGGAACCATCGAAAGCGGTGAGCGGGAGATGATCGACAACATCTTCGAGTTTAACAACACCACCGCCCGGGATGTGATGACCCACCGCACCGATGTGGTGGCGATCTGGCTGGAGGATACCGATGAGGAGATCGTGGAGACCATCGTGAACTCCGGTCTGTCCCGATACCCCGTATACGGGGAAGATGTGGACAATATCGTGGGCATCCTATTTGCCCGGGATTACCTTCTTAACGCCAAGAGTCCTGAGCCCAAGCCCCTTTTAGAGCTGCTGCGGGCGCCCTATTTTGTGCCGGAATCGGTGCGGACCAACATCCTGTTCCGGGATATGCAGCAGAAGAAAAACCATATGGCCATCGTGGTGGATGAATACGGCGGCACCAGCGGCATCGTTACCATGGAGGACCTCATCGAGGAGATTGTGGGCAATATCTATGATGAATACGACCCCCAGGCCGATGAGGAGATCCAACAGTTGGAGGAGAACCTGTGGCGGGTGTCGGGCTCGGTGGATCTGGAGCAGCTGGAGGAGCGTCTGGAAATCGATCTTCAGCCCCTCTGTCAGGACTGCGATACCCTGGGCGGCCTAATCTTCAGCCAGATGACCACCATCCCTCGGGATGGCAGCAAATTCACCCTGGAGGTGGCAGGCCTCCGAATCCGGGTGGAGGAGCTGATGGACCGCCGGGTGGAATGGGCCCTGGTTGAAAAACTGCCTCAGAGCACCCCGGAAGCGGAGCCGGAGGAGGAGTAAGCCTTTGCGCGGGCGGCATAGCCGCCCGCGCTTTTTTTCGTTGCATCGTTGCCGGTATCGCCGTTTCCTGCTATGCTGGGGATAGGATGAAACGCCCCCTGGGGCGATAGGAGGGATTGCATGAGACGATATGCGGCTTTTGCTCTGACGGCGCTGCTGTTGCTGGCCCTTTTGGGCTGCGGCGGCGGAGCCTCTATCGTGGGCAAGTGGACCGATGAGGCGGATTATGGCGCGGCGGTGATCGAGTTCACCCGGGACGGCCAGGTAAAGACCTACTCCCCCCTGATGCCGGACCTATCCATCACCATGGCCTACAAGGTCAACGGCAGCGACATTACCATGACGGCGGAGGGAGAGGATACCGTCTCCTCCACCGGAACCTTTCGGGTGGAGGACGATGCCCTGTATCTAACCCTGAGCGGCCAAGCGGAACAGAAGCTGGTCCGCTATCAGGAGGGCCAGCAATAAAGGGAGGACAAACAAAAAGGGAGCCGTAGTCAAACCACGGCTCCCTTTTCGCTTGTCAATGCGTCATTGCTCCACCGGCGTGACGGTTACTCCCGCAAGGCCCCGGCCCATGAGATAGGCGGAGACGTCATCGGTGTTCTGAAGATCCGAAAGATCCTCATCCGCCACGATGCTGGCGTTGGCGTTGACGATGCCCTCGTCATCGGGGGAGAAGGATACCATTATGCTGTACTTGCCTTCGTAGAGATAGAGATAGATCAAAGACTTGTCCAGCCCGCTGTATAAAAAGCTGTCGCTAACGGTTAGAAGAGCGGTGGCGGCCAGGATGGTAACCCCCTGCTGACCATTGATCATGGACGCCACGGCGCTGGTAAACCGCGGGCGTAGGATGTCCTGAATCTCCTGGCTTAGGTTGGCGCCGCTCAAGGCCAGGATACCCAGATACGCGGTATCCGCCCCCTGGATTTGGTACACAGCCCGGGGCGAATCGTAGTCATAGCTGCCGATCTCCTCCACCACGCCGGTCACCTCCTGTGCGGTGGTAACGGATTTCCGGTAATCCTCGCTTTCCGCCAGCAGGTCCAGCTGTCCCGCCAGCTCCAGCCCCTTTTGCAAGAGGGAGGTTTTGTTTCCCGCCCCGCCGCCGGAACAGGCGGTGGCCAACAGAGAGAGCGCGGTGAGAGACGCAAGCACTGTAATCAGTTTCTTCTTCATCTGAAAACCCTCCTTTGGAAGAATATTTTCATTCATACCATAGAACCGGAGAAAAAGGCAAACCCGGTTTTTAGCCCTAACCGGCGGAATTCCCCCGATTTTACCCGGCTGGACATGAAAAAAGGCTGTCCGCAATAGATATGGATAGGGGATATGCCCCGGGGAACGGAGGAAAACCATGAAGAGGATCTTATGGGCATTGACGCTGGCCACCCTGTTGCTGGCCCTTGTAGGCTGCGGCGCTGGGAACATCTACGGCGCTTGGCAGGCCCAGGCCATGGACGGCCTGGTCTTTGAATTTGAAAAAGACGGCGGCTTTTCGGTGCGCCAGCCGGACGATCCCGGCAACGTGCTGCGGGGCAGTTATACCCTTGTGGGGGAGGCGGGCATCGAAATCCTTTTGGAGGGGGGCGAGGAGCGCTTTTCCGGCACCTACGCCATCGCGTCGGGAGAGCTGGTTCTCATCCTTTCGGGAGAGCGGCAGTACTTCTCCCGCTACCGGGGATAGCCTATAAAATGGAAGCGGCCTCTTTCAGATTCTGAGCGGGAAAAGGAGGGGAAGCTTTGCGGATTTCTCTTTCCTATTTGTGGGTTATGGTATACAATATGAGTTGTGTAAGTATCAAATTTTAACGGGTGTATGATAATTGAGCGCCCCAACCGGCAGCCAATTAAAAACTATCATATACACAAGGAGGAACTAGACTATGTATGTAACCATGGCAGAAATCGCCAAACGTGCAATGGAAGGCGGCTACGGTGTAACCGCTCCCAACGTGTACGATGAGTTCTCCGTCACCGCTGCCATCAGCGCCGCTGAGGAACTCAACGCTCCTGTGATTCTGGACGTTACTCCTGGCATGGCCCCCAACGGCTTCCATCATTTCATGAAGATGACCATCGAGAAGGCCCGTGACGCCAAAGTGCCCGTGTGCACCAACCTGGATCACGGCGGCACCTTCGAGGTTTGCATCCAGGCTCTGCGGGAAGGCTGCTCCTCCATCATGGCTGACCGTTCCGTTCTGCCCCTTGAGGAGAACATCGCTCAGGTAGCCGAGCTGGCCAACATCGCCCACATCTGCGGCGCTTCCATCGAGGCCGAGCTGGGCCATGTGGGTCAGGGCATGACCTACGCCGCCGACCGCGACGCCGGCATGACCAACCCCGCCGAGGCCAAGGAATTCGTTGAGAAGACCAAGGTTGACCTGCTGGCCATCGCCATGGGCACCGCCCACGGCGTGTACAAAGGCACCCCCCACCTGGATTTCGACGTGCTGGCGGCTGTCCGCAAGGCCATCCCCAACACCCCCTTGGTGCTCCACGGCGGCTCCGGCACCGGCGATGAGAACCTGGCCCGTGCAACCCGCGAGGGTATCGCCAAGGTCAACATCTTCACCGACCTGAGCCTAGCTGCTGTCGCTGCCATCCGTGAGAACGGCTTCAGCGAGAACATGGGCGTACTTCCCGTGATGAACATCATGATGAAGGGCTACAAGGATAAGCTGGTCCACTACATGAAGCTGTTCAACATGGAGAACAAAGCCTGGTAACAAGGGCAGATCCACGCAACTTCCGCTGCGGGGATTCCCCGCGGCTCCCAAATAACAACTAGGGGGTAATTTAAAATGTATGTAACCATGGCAGAAATCGCCAAACGTGCAATGGAAGGCGGCTACGGTGTAACCGCTCCCAACGTATATGATGAATATTCCGTCACCGCCGCCATCAGCGCCGCTGAGGAACTCAACGCTCCTATGATCCTGGATCTGGGACCCGGCATGGCCGTCAACGGCTTCCATCATTTCATGCAGATGGTCATCGAGAAGGCCCGTGACGCCAAAGTGCCCGTGTGCGCCAACCTGGACCACGGCAAGACCTTCGAGGTCTGCATCGAGGCGCTCCGCGAGGGCTGCTCCTCCATCATGGCTGACCGCTCCGAGCTGGAGCTGGCCGACAACATCGCCCAGTGCGCTGAGCTGGCCAACATCGCCCACATCTGCGGCGCTTCCATCGAGGCCGAGCTGGGCCATGTGGGTCAGGGAGTGACCTACGCCGCCGACCGCGACGCCGGCATGACCAACCCCGCCGAGGCCAAGGAATTCGTTGAGAAGACCAAGGTTGACCTGCTGGCCATCGCCATGGGTACCGCCCACGGCGTGTACAAAGGCACCCCCCACCTGGATTTCGACGTGCTGGCGGCTGTCCGCAAGGCCATCCCCAACACCCCCTTGGTGCTCCACGGCGGCTCCGGCACCGGCGATGAGAACCTGGCCCGTGCAACCCGCGAGGGTATCGCCAAGGTCAACATCTTCACCGACCTGAGCCTGGCCGCTGTTGCCGCTCTGGAGGAGAAGGGCCTGCCCGAGAACATGGGCGTTATGCAGGCTGTTGAGACCCTGCGCAACGGCTATAAGGATAAGCTGATCCACTACATGAAGCTGTTCAACATGGAGAACAAAGCCTGGTAAACAGCAAAGAGCAGAAGAGGGGCCCGGCAATGCCGGGTCCTTTTTTTGTAGGGCGCATACACAAAATTTCCAACCTATGGTACACTATGCCCAAAAGGGTGCGGGTTTTTGCTCCCGTCACGATGGTTCATAGGGAAAGGAAGGATGCTAGTATGAGGATCAAGAGTAAAAATGTGTGGGTGGACGAAGCCTTTATCCCGGCTGTGGTGGAGCTGTCGGGGGATCGAATTGAGAGCGTCTTGCCAGGGGATGGCCGCGCGGATGTGGACTACGGGGAGCATCGGATTCTGCCCGGGCTTATCGATACCCATACCCATGGCTATGGCGGCGGCGATGCGTCGGACGGCAACCCCGATACCATCCGCAACTGGATTCCCTACTATCCTAAGGAAGGGGTTACCACCTTTTTGCCGGGCACGGTGACCCGGAGTGAGGCCCGCATTCTCCAGGCCATGCACGCCATTGCCGAGGCCGATGAGGAGCGGATCGAGGGGGCTAACCTCTATGGAATCTTTCTTCAGGGGCCTTATACCTCTCACGATTTTAAAGGCGCCTATGATCCTTACCTCATCCAGAAACCCTCGGTGGAGCAGTTTAAGATGTTTCAGGAGGCTTCCGGCAACCGGATCAAGATGATCGGCCTGGCGGTGGAGCAGGATGAAGGGCACCAACTGCTGAAATACTGCGTAGAACGGGGGATCATCGTCAGCATGGGCCATTCGGGCGCGCTGTATGATGAAGCCTATCAGGCGTATACCGAGGGGGCTAGCAACATCACCCATTGCTTTAACAACATGATCCCCCTCCATCACCGAGAGCCAGGCTTGCCGGGTGCGGCGCTTACCATCCGGGGGCTTTATACGGAGGTCATCGCGGATGGCATCCACATTCATCCGGCGGTCATCAACCTCATCGGCACCATGAAGGGAAAGGATAAGCTCATTGTCATTACCGATTCCTCCCGCTATAAGGGCCTGAAGCCCGGTTATTATGAGAGCGTGGACCGCAAAGTAACCATCGGCGAGGATGGCGTAGGCCGCCTGCCCAGCGGTAAGCTGGCCGGCAGCTGCATCACCCTGTCCCAGTCGGTGAAAAATCTTATGGATCTGGCGGACCTGCCGGAGGCCACCGCCATCAACGCCGCTACCATCAATCCCGCCCGGATGCTGGGAATCGGGGACCGGAAGGGGCTCCTCAAATCCGGCTACGATGCCGACATCGCCGTACTGGATGCCGATTTCAAGAGCGTCCAGACCTACGTTGGCGGCAAGGCCATGCTGTAAACGACAAAAAAAGAGCGCCGGTCAGGGCACTCTTTTAAAACGCGTCGAGCGGTCAAGGTGTGCAAGGCACCGCTTCACGATTGCTGCACAGAGAGCAGAAAGCCCGTGGGTTTCTGCTCTCTGTTTTTATCATATGGCATGGCCTGCTTTGCTGTATCGAGTGGCGCGGATGGCCGCTCCGAATGCTTATCGTCCTCAAATAAACCGTGCCCAAAAGCAGGATGGATTTATGCCTTCTTTCGCGTCAAGAGTATTCCAGCGATCGTCCCAATTAGGAGAATCGGCGCAAACCTGATAAATAGCCATTCAAATGCGTGAAACGCTGTCCCAAGAACTGCGGTTTCAGGGTCGCCATAATTCCAGCCTAAATAAGGACTATTCAATGCGAATAAAGCCGCATACATTGCTGCTATGACCGCACACAAGGAGATAAAAAGCCAATGAAGGATTTTTCTTCCAGTGGACTTTCTCTGCGCAAGTTGCAAGTTTATAATCTCCAACTTTTCGGAAATCGCTTTTAGATCATCGGCTTGTGACTCAACAACAGTTTCCCCGAGCAAAATGCTTACAGGCGTTTCAAGCGCTTCCGATAGGGAAAGCAGCATCTCGGAATCAGGAACTGACAGTCCTTGCTCCCATTTAGAGATTGTTTGCCGCACAACATGCAGCTTGATTGCGAGCTCTTCTTGTGAAAGTCCTTTTGATTTTCTGATGGTCTTGATGTTTTTGTTTAACACGAGGGGCAACCTCCTTTTTCCTAACCGTTATCACTATAATAGGAGGAACGGCCCGTTGCTACAAGCAACGCGTAGTAACATTCCATCGAGCCGTTCCTCAGCGTCCATCTCTCCGCAAGCGGCACAGATCCAACTATCCACCCTCTGCCTGCGGCACGAGTGCAGGCTCAGTCTGCGTGACCTTCTGTGTGAGCATGTCGGCAGCTACCGTTTTACCGCTGGCTGCGGCACAGATCCAACTATCCACCCTCTGCCTGCGGCACGAGTGCAGGCTCAGTCTGCGTGACCTTCTGCGTGAGCATGTCGGCAGCTACCGTTTTACCGCTAGCTGCGGCACAGATCCAACCATCCACCCTCTGCCTGCAGCGCGGGTGCAGACTCAGCCTGCCCGGCACCGTGGTTACCGTACCTGTCCAACCACCTACGTCTTCCCGCGGCGTGGAAGTGCCCACTGGGCACCAGGCTCAGCCTGGGTGGCTGTTGTCAATCCAAAAGGGCTGTGATACATTTATACATAACGGTTGATGTGATGCAACGGAATATTGAGGAGGTAAGTTCCATGGGTTTTGAATTTCTGCGGGTAGACCGGACGGGTACGGGCTCGGAAAAATGGGCGGTGGTGCCGGAACATATCCGGAAATCGGGCAGCATTCCCCTATCCCTGGCCGATATGGAGGTGGCGACTGCTCCGGCCATCATAGAGGCCATGGAGAAGGCCGCCCGCCATGGCGTGGTGGGATATACCATGCCAGACGGCCCCTATCGAGAGGCGGTGATCAGCTGGATCCAGCGCCGGCACGGTTATACCGTAGCCCCCGAGGCCATCCGCTGCACCTTCGGCGTGGTGGCGGCGCTCAATATCTGCGTTCGCGCCTTTACCCAGCCCGGGGAGGGAATCATCATTCAGACTCCGGTGTATCCCCCCTTCCATAACGCAGTAAGGAACAACGGCCGTGTTCTGGTGGAGAATCCCCTCATCAATGAAAACGGCCGGTACACCATGGACTACGCTGATCTGGAACGAAAGGCCAAGGATCCCAACAACAAGCTGTTGATTCTGTGCAGTCCCCACAACCCAGCTGGAAGGGTTTGGACAGAGGAGGAGCTCCGCCGCCTAGGCAATATCTGCCGGGAGAACGGGGTGTTGGTGCTGTCGGATGAGATTCATTTCGACCTGGCCCTGCGGCCAGACCGCCCTCACCATATGTTCTGTTCCCTGGGCCAGGCGTTTGCGGATAACGCCATCGTATGCACCGCTCTCAGCAAGACCTTCAACCTGGCGGGCCTGTGCTGCAGCAACATCCTGATCCCCAACGAAAACCTGCGGAAAATCTACGATGCCCAGGTGCTGGTAGAGGGGTTTGACTGCATTCCCTATTTTGCCTATGCGGCCACCATTGCGGCCTATACCCAGTGCGATGCTTGGTATGAGGCCCTTCTGGATTTGATCCGGGACAACAATCGAGTGGCGGAAGACCTGATCCGGGAACGGATTCCCCAGGCGGTGGTAAGTCCCCTGGAGGGCACCTATCTGATGTGGGTGGATCTGACCTTCCTGGGCCTCTACGGCGAGGAGTTTGACCGGTTTCTGGCGGAGGACGCCGGGGTGTGGCTGGACCGGGGCAAGAAGTTTGGCCAGGCTGGAGACGGCTTTGTGCGGATTAACCTGGCCACCCAGCAGAGCGACGTGGTGGATGTGATTGGCCGCCTGGCGGATGCCATCGCCGCCCGATAACCCGCCATGGTCTATGGATTGATTCTGGCAGGAGGTATCGGCAGCAGGATGGGAGGAGAGCGGCCCAAGCAATTCCTACCCCTCGGAGAAAAACCAGTTCTGCTCCATACCCTTGAGGTCTTTGAGGACTGTCCCCTGGTGGACGGCTATTATCTGGTATGCCACCCGGAGCATCTGGAGGAGACCCGGGCTCTGATTCCGGCGGAAGGCTATCCCAAGCTGCGGCGGATGGTGCCGGGCGGGGCAACCCGGCAGGCCTCCTGCCACCGGGGCCTTGCCGCCATGCTGGAGGAGTGCGATTCCCAGGATGTGGTGCTGGTCCACGATGCCGCACGGCCCTTGGTGACGGGGGAAACCCTGATTCGATGCGCCCGGACGGCGGAAACCTGCGGCGCCGCCAATACGGTATATCCCAGCGAGAACACCATGCTGCTGAGCCAGGATGGATTGTATGCCCAGCAGCAGCCCCCCCGAAAGGATTGCTATACCGTTCAAACCCCCCAGGGATTTCGGTTAGGAGAGCTGTTTGAGGCCCATGAAGCCTATGCGGCTCAAGACGCGCCCCCGGAGGTGACGGACGACTGCGGCCTCTACGCCGCCATGACCGGGCGCCAGCCCCGGCTGTGCCTGGGAAACAAAGAGAATATCAAGATCACCACCCCCCTGGATCTGGCCCTGGGCCAGGCGATTCTCCAGCACCGGAAGCGTACGCCCGTTCTCACTACGGCGCGGATGTGCCTTTTTCGGCTAACCATGGAAGATGTGGAGGCGGTGAAGCCCATCCTGTCGGATGAAAAAACCATGTACGCCTGGGAACATGGCTTTTCCCACCAAGAGGTGGTGGCGTTCATAAAGGAATGCCTTTTGCGGTATGGGAACCACGGCTACGCCTATCTGAAGGCGGTGGAAAAATCCACTGGAGAGATCATCGGCCTTATAGGGCCCCTTGTGGAGACCATCCATGGGGAGGACCATGTGGGCCTGGGCTATATCCTCCGTCGGGACCGCTGGGGCATGGGGTATGCAGCTGAGGGTGCCCGCGCCTGTTTGGACTACGCCTTTACCACCCTTCATGCGGAAGAGGTCATCGCCGAGATCCGGCCTGAAAACACCGCTTCCCGCCGCGTATCCGAGGCCCTTGGGCTCAGAGAGGCGGATTCCTTTATAAAACGCTATAAAGGGAAAGAGATGCTCCATTTGATCTACACCATTTCCCGGAAAGACTGGGAAAAAGAGAGGGATTTCCATGGCGAAATACCAATGCGTCCTTGAGGGGGATTTTGACGAGCTGCTCCGCTGGGTAGACGGGGGCATTATTGGAGGAAGCGCGTCGGCCAGCTACGAGGACGGCGCCGACTATGACCTTCGGGGGGTACGGTGCGCCGTCCGGGTCTATGAGCGGTACAGCTACCTGGGCTCCAACCGGGTGAGCGCCAGCGTTACCCTGGTGGGCGACGGTCAGCGCGTTTATCTGACCATCATCACGTCGGGGGGCAGCGAGGCCGTATATGTGAAGATGAACACCTTTGGGGAAAAGAACTTCCTCAAGCAGATACAGGAAGTGGTGGAGCGGTTTGAGAACCGCGGTACGTAACATAAAAAAGCCGGATGGAATCCTCCATCCGGCTTTTTTGTCCTTTGTTACCCCTTAAAATTGCACTTCCGCTGCCACGGATCCAGCCTTGGGATGGCTGAAGCTGACGGTAGCGGTGCTGCCGGGAGCGGCGCCTTCCACCATCCACTGGACGGTAATTTGGGTGGGATCGCTCTTGTGGGTAGCGATGGTGCCATAGTAATATCCGGTATCCACACCGCCAAAGCCTTCCAGGCTGCCCAGCTCCATGGACTGTTTGCCAATGACCAGCTTTGCGCTTTCCGGCAGGGTGATCTCCGCCTTCACCGGCTTGTCGATCTTCAGATTCTGTGCCGAAGCGGTGATGAAGGTGGGAAGATACCCCGTGTTCTGGACGGTAGCGGTAACACAGTAGGCGTCCCCGGCCTTCTGACAGGATACCGACTTCAAAGCCAGATGGGGCAGGACTGCGCTGTGCCGCAGGCAGAAGCGGAAGGTCTTTTCCACCTCCTGCTCCAGATACTCGTTGGGGCAGTTTTGGAACACGAATTTAAACTTCAGACCGCCGATCTCCACTTTACCCAGCTGGGGATGGTCATAGGGAGCCCAGTCAACAAAGCCCTTTCCGCCCAGGTTCTCATCGCTCCACTTCACCATTTTCAGGTAATCCATGGCCTTCTGGTCCTCGGTCATCTTGTTGACCTCAGGCCACCGGTCCTCCGCGCCGCTGCGCTGCTGGAGGTTCCATAGCTCCACGGTGTAGCAGGGGATGCCCTGGTGTTCGTACATCCAGTCGTCAAACGCGCCGGAGGAATAATTCTCCTGGTCCGAGAGGAATTCGTCAAACACATTGGCAATGGGATAGCCCATCTCCACGGTGGCCATCTCGCCCACCTCTTTATACATCTGGATATCCCGTTTGGGCGCGGAAGCGGCCTTGCGGGTTCCCGGGGGATAGGCCAGCACGCCGCCGGTGGTATGCATGGTGGTGGCGCTGCCGATGTTGGGGTGGGCCAGCACAAAGTTGGCCACCGACCGGGTCTCGACTTCAGAGAGCGGATAGGCGCTGGCGCCAGGCTGCCGGTGTTCCGGGAACCAGCCAAAGGGATAGTTCCGGTTCAGGTCCAGCCCCCATTTGGCGGGAGCGGGCTGGAGGAACTGTCCCGCCTCATAATCCTTGACCATCCCCTCGGGGAACATCCGGTAATAGGTGCCGCCAATGTCGTCGGGTTTCCGCTTTACCATGATCCGGGGATCCTTGTCGTAGATTTTCCATTCCCCGCTGGGATCGGGTACCCGCATCATGAGGATCTCGCCATCGCCATCCAGATCCTGGGGCTGCACTCCGGCGCACAGGGTGGGATAGGGATAGGGCCGGTTGGCGCTGCGGAGCATCTCGGGGCTGGTAAGGTAAGCCTGGGATCCATCGGGAGAGATGCGGGGGATGATGTAATAGGTGGTGGTTTTGAGCAAGGCGGTGATCTTGTCATCCTGCCCGTAGCCCGTCACCAGGCGGTATGCAAAGTAAATGCAGGCCATGGAGCCGGTAACCTCCCCGGCGTGATGGTTGCCGTCCATATAATAGGCCGGCTTTTCGCTGTGGTCGCCGGTGGCGTAATCGGTGATGGACAGAGCCCAAATATCCCTGCCCTCGGGGGTTACGCCGGCGGATTCCAGATGAACCAGGCCGGGGTATTCCTCCGCCATGGCCTTTACCGCTGCGGTCAATTCCTCGTATTCATAATAATGGTCGAACGTGAGCTTCATGATAAAAAACCTCCTTAGTGCGTATAAATATACCATATATACGAATAATATGCAATCGTATTCCGCAAAAAAGTATGGAAAAATGGAAAAACTTAATGCAGCCGTTAAAAGGGTAAAATACTGCCTTAACATTGTGGGGGTACCCTTGGGCCGTAACCATAAAGGAGTGGATATGACATGAAAAAGAATAAACTGTTTGCATTGGGGTGCGCCGGAATCATGGCCCTGGGCCTTTTGGCGGGCTGCGGCGGAAACGGAAACGGGGGCGGCACCACCGGCGAGAAGACCACCATCACCATCAACGGCTCCACCTCGGTGGAAAAGCTGGCCATCTCCCTGAGCGACCAATTCGCGGAGCAGGATGGCACCGTCACCTTTGAGATCACCGCCCCCGGATCCGGCGCCGGCATCAAGGCCGCTCAGGACGGCACGGCCGACATCGGCATGAGCAGCCGGGAGCTGAAGGAGGAGGAGAAGACCCTCCATGAGACCCAGATCGCAACCGACGCCATCGCGGTCATCATCAACAATAATAACCCCGTCACCGACCTGACCTCCGAGCAGATCACCCAGATCTTCAAAGGGGAGATCAAAAACTGGAAGGACGTAGGCGGCCCCGATAAGGAGATCCTCCTGGTTTGCCGGGAAGCCGGCAGCGGTACCCGGGATGCTTTTGAGGAGATCATGAGCCTTAGCGAGGATGGCAAATCCCTCATCAATGAAAGCACCGCCATCTTTGTGGACGCCACCAACGCCGTGGCCCAGAACGTCCAGGATAAGGAGGAGGCCATCGGCTATATCTCCCTGGGCAGCCTCACCGATCAGGTCAAGGCCGTGAAGGTGGACGGCGTGGAGGCCACCGAGCCCAACGCCCAGAATGGCACCTATAAGATCATCCGGCCCTTCCTCCTCCTCACCAGCGAGGAGCCCAGCGGCAAGGTAAAGGAGTTCATGGACTACATCCTCAGCGACGCCGGCCAGGAACAGGTGGTTGAGGCAGGCTTCGTTCCCGTAAATTAAAAAATCGTCCCTTCAAGGCAAAAGGGGGACCGCTTCGGCGGCCCCCCTTTTGTCGGTTTCTCCCGGTTGACGGGGTAGGGGGAAAATGGTACTCTCTTCTTGTAAATGACACTCCATCCATCGAATAAATTGCGATCACTCCTGTGGCTTTTCTGCCGGACCTGATCCACCTATGGCCGCTTGGGCTATCCGCCGGCGGCGCATCCATCATATACACAAAGAGGGAGAGAGAATGCCATGAAAAGTTACCCCGCCATCTTCAACCAGGTGCTTGGCCCCGTTACCCCCGGCCCCAGCAGCAGCAGTACCGGAGGCCCCGGACGGATCGGCCTTTTGTGCCGGGATCTGCTGGGGGAGGAGCCCGCTCACGTGCGGTTTGAGTTCCCCAGCACCAGCTCCATGCGCAACTCCTATATGGGTATGAACACCGACAAGGCCCTCATCAGCGGCCTTCTGGGTAAAAAGCCTCCCCAGGAGAACTTCCCCCAGGCACGGGAGGAGGCGAAAAAGGCGGGGCTGGAAGTGGAATTCGTGTTTCTGGATATCGATATCCCAGGGGATGTCCAGGGGATTCGGGCCATCATGAAGGGGAAGAACGGCTTTGAAACCACCTTGGTGACCAACTCCACCGGCGGCGGAACCTGCGTGATTCAGGAGATCGACGGCTGTTTGACCGACATCAAAGGAGATCACTACGAGCTGCTTCTGTTTACCGGTCCAGCTTTCCAGGAGGAGCTGGAGCGGATCGCCCAGGCCGCCAAGCCTATGGCAAAATCCCTCAATGCGGTAAACTGCTTGGTGGGGAAAAAGGACGTCTCCATCGTGGAACTCAAAACCGGGGAGCCCTGGGACGAGGCGGATATCCAGAAGGTGAAGGCCATCCCCGGGGTAAAGTATATCCGGGTGGTAAATCCGGTCCATCCCGTGGTGGCAAACATCAACCACAAGCCGCCCTTTGAAACCGCCGAGGAAATGGTGGCCTACGGCGAAGCCCACAATTTGAACCTCTTTGAGCTGGCGGTGGCCTATGAGTCCGCCATGAGCGGATGGGGACGGGAAGGGGTGCTGGAGCACGCCCGGTTTTTGTGGAGCGTCATCAAGAATTCCATCGAAAAAGGCCTCAGCAAGGAATCCCCCTTGGTGGGCTATATCCAGACCTCCGCAACCGAGATGCGGGATTTCGTCTCCACGCCCCAGGCCCTGGATTTGGGCGCCCTGAACCATGCCATCTACGCCAGCCAGGCGGTTATGGAGTACAGCAATTCCATGGGGGTCATCGTGTGCATCCCCACCGGCGGCTCCTCCGGCATCGTGCCCGGGGTACTGTACGGCGCCGGCCAGGCTATGGGATTGGATGATGAGAAGATGGTAGAGGGCCTTCTGGCTGCCGGCATGATCGGCGCCATCATGGCGCGGGAGACCAACTTCTCCGGGGCCTGGGGCTGCCAGGCCGAGGTCACCAGCGGCTGCGCCCTTGCCACCGGCGGGCTGATCCACCTTCTGGGCGGAACGCCCCAGCAGTGCTGTGATGGCGCTTCCATGTCCCTCCAGAGCCTCTTGGGTCTGGTATGCGATCCCATCGCCGGCAAGGTACAGGTGCCCTGCATGGCCCGAAATGTGGCGGCGGTGGCTACGGCCATGGCCAATGCCAACGCGGTGCTGGGCGGCTTTGACGTGCTGGTGCCCTTCAGCGAGATGATCACCACCATGGTGCGGGTGGGCGCCGAGATTCGGGATTTGGGCCATCGGTGCGGCACCTGTATGAGCCCTACCGGTATTCGGTTTGCGGCGGAATCCCCCGAGCACCAAGGGGAGTAGTAGGGCCGCTTTTAGAGCTGCAAAGAAAGGGCTGGATTACATCCAGCCCTTTTTTATGCCCGCTTTCATCCCAAATTGTAGAAAAGGGAACCGCTCCATCAAAGAAGCGCCGTATGCCAAAGTCCGGCATACGGCGCTTCTTTTAGAGGAAGAATCAATGGCTGCTGTGGCAGCTTCCGTTCATAGGACATCCGCCGCAGCCGCAGCCACAGGAGGATTTGCCCTTTTTCTTGTTCCGCACCAGATGGATGACGATGGCCGCCACCACGGCCGCAAGAATGCCGGCCACCAAGAAAGTGGAACCGTTTGCTCCGATCCAGTTGAGCATGAAATCATCTCCTTTTGGGTTATGCTACGTTGCGCAGTTTGGCTTCCCGCTTGCTCACAAGGCTGTTGGGTTCGCGATAGGGCCGGAACAACAGGTATAGGGTCAGCGCCACGATGGCCAGGGCCGCCAGAGATCCCAGGAGGTTGCCGGCGCCGGTAAACAGCATGCCCAGCTGGTAGATTACCAGGGCTGCGCAGTAGGCGAACAAGCATTGATAACCGATGGCAAAGAGGGTCCATTTGGCGTTGTTCATCTCCCGCTTGATGGCGCCCATGGCGGCGAAGCAGGGGGCGCAGAGCAGGTTGAAGGTGAGGAAGGAGTAGGCGGCCAGAGGGGTGAAGGCAGCCCGTACGTTGACCCAAACCTCCCAACCGTTTTCGGCTACCTCGCTGAGACCGCCGTAGAGGACGCCAAAGGTGGAAACCACGTTTTCCTTGGCGATGAGCCCGGTGACGGAAGCCACGGCGCCCTGCCAGGTACCCCAGCCCAGGGGTGCAAAGATCCAGGCCACGGCGGAGCCGATGGCCGCCAGGATGGAGTTGTTGAGATCCTCCACCATGCCGAAGGAGCCGTTTTCAAAGCCGAAGCCCTGGAGGAACCAGAGGACGATGGCGGACAGCAGGATGATGGTACCGGCCTTCTTGATGAAGGACCAGCCCCGCTCCCACATGGAGCGCAGGACGTTTGGAACGGTGGGCCAGTGGTAGGCGGGAAGCTCCATCACAAAGGGAGCGGGATCCCCCGCAAACCGGCGGGTCTTCTTCAGAATGATGCCGGAGAGGATGATTGCACCGATGCCGATGAAGTAGGCGCTGGGAGCCACCCACCAGGCGCCGCCAAAGAGGGCGCCGGAGATCAAGGCGATGATGGGGAGCTTTGCGCCGCAGGGCATAAAGGTGGTGGTGATGATGGTCATCTTCCGATCCCGGTCGTTTTCAATGGTCCGGGAGGCCATGATGCCGGGCACGCCGCAGCCGGTGGCCACCAGCATGGGGATGAAAGATTTGCCGGAGAGACCAAACCGGCGGAAGATCCGGTCCAGCACAAAGGCAATCCGGGCCATATAGCCGCAGCTTTCCAGGAAGGCCAGTAGCAGGAACAGAACCAGCAACTGGGGGACAAAGCCCAATACCGCGCCAACGCCGCCGACGATGCCGTCCAGGATCAGCCCCTGAAGCCAGTCGGCGCAGTGGATGCTCTCTAGCCAGTCGCCCACCAGCGCTGGGATACCGGGAACCCAGACCCCGTAATCCGCCGGGTCGGGCTCTTCCATCTGGGCTGCCTCCTGATAGTCGGCAAAGGTGACGGGCAGTTCCTCCTCGATTTCGCCGTTGTCGTCATAGAGGAAGGCGGTGGCGGTCAGATCAGTGGCGGTAGCGGGGTCCACGCCCGCTGCCTCGGCAGCCTCTTCAAAAGCGTCCTTCATGGCCCCCGGCACCACGTATTCCTCGGCGGCTGCCTCATAGGCAACGCCGCCCGAAAGATGCCAGCCATCGCCAAAGACGCCGTCGTTGGCCCAGTCGGTGGCCCAGGTACCTACGGTGGTTACTGAGATGAAGTAAACCAGGAACATGACCACGGCAAAGATGGGCAGGGCCAGCCAACGGTTGGTGACCACCCGGTCGATCTTGTCGGAGGTGGTGAGACCTCCGGCGCGTTTCTTTTTGCAGCAGCTTTTGACCACCGAAGCCACATAGAGATACCGCTCGTTGGTGATGATGCTTTCGGCGTCGTCGTCCATCTCCCGCTCGGCGGCGGCGATATCCTCCTCAATGTGGCCTAGAACCTCCTGGCTGAGGTTAAGCTGGCTCAGGACTCGCTCATCCCGCTCAAACAGCTTGACGGCATACCAGCGCTGCTGTTCCTGAGGAAGGCCGTGTACCGCCGCCTCCTCGATGTGGGCGATGGCGTGCTCCACCACCCCGGAAAAGGTGTGAGCGGGGACCATGGTGGTGCCGGCCGCGTCCACCGCCGCCTGGGCCGCCTCCATCACCCCCTGCCCTTTGAGGGCGGAGATCTCCACCACCGGGCAGCCCAGAGCCCGGGAAAGCTCCTCTGTATGGATGCTATCGCCGTTCTTTTTTACAACGTCCATCATGTTGACGGCAACCACCACCGGAATGCCCAACTCGGTGAGCTGGGTGGTGAGGTAGAGGTTTCGCTCCAGGTTGGTGCCGTCCACGATGTTGAGGATGGCGTCGGGCCGCTCTCCAATGAGGTAATCCCGAGCCACCACCTCCTCCAAGGTGTAGGGAGAGAGGGAGTAGATGCCCGGCAGATCCATGATCATGACGCCATCGTGTTTTTTGAGTTTCCCTTCCTTTTTTTCCACCGTAACGCCAGGCCAGTTGCCAACAAACTGATTGGCTCCGGTCAGGGCGTTAAACAGGGTGGTTTTCCCGCTGTTGGGATTGCCCGCAAGGGCAATTCTGATTTGTTTTTCCATGGTACCGCTCCTTTAAAATCAGGCAATGCGAATCGAGTAAGAAGAAAAGACGTAGTCCAGTCCGTTGGCTATTCCACCAGGATCAGCTCGGCGTCCCCCTTGCGGATGGACAGTTCATACCCCCGCACGTTGACCTCCACCGGGTCCCCCAGGGGCGCCACCTTGCGGATGTGCACTTGGGTGCCCTTGGTGATGCCCATGTCCATGATCCGCCGCTTGATGGCGCCGGTCCCCTGGAGCTTCATCACGGTAAGGGTTTCCCCCACCTTTGCATCCTTTAGGGTCTTCATCCACGCTCCTCCTTTACAATAAGATTTATGGCGTAACCATGATCTTGCCCGCCATTTCCTGGCTGATGGCGATCCTGGCTTCCTTTACCTTCACGATGACGTTCCCGCTGTTGATGGAGATCACCGTTACGTCGCCGCCTACCACAAAACCGAGGTTTTTTAGGTGGGCCCGCACCTCTGGGTTTCCACCCACCCGCTGGATGGTGCTCTCTTCCCCGGGCGTTGCAAGGGTCAATGGCATCACAAAGGACCTCCTCCTCACGATGGTTAGCATAGACTAACCCATGGGTCAAAATATAGTTAGCTTTCGCTAACTACGGATATCATACTCCGACAATAGGGGATTGTCAACAGGTTTTAAAAGATTTTCCATTTGAGGAGCCGGGAGGGAGGAACCTTGATTTTATGAAGGATGTAGGCTATCATCCAAGGAAAGGAGGGGAAGCCATGGCGCGCATACAGGAATCGGGAGAAATGTATCTGGAGACCATCCTGATTTTAAGCCAAAAAGGCCCCGTTCGGGCCATCGATGTTGGGGAGGAGATGGGATACTCCAAGCCCAGCGTAAGCCGGGCCATGTCCCTTTTGAAGAAGGATGGCTATGTGACGGTGGACGGGGAAGGCCACCTGCTTCTCACGGACGCAGGCCGTCGGATTGCAGAGCGTACCTACGAGCGCCATCGCCTGTTGACCCAGCTCTTTACCCGGCTGGGGGTGGACGAGGAAACCGCCTCGGCGGACGCCTGCCGGATCGAGCATTACATCAGCGACGCAACCTTTGACGCCCTAAAAAGGCACGCGGGTCTGGAGAGTGAAAAGGGGTAAAAAGAGTACTTTTTTTATCAGCATTGGATTATGGGGCCATTCCCTTTGGGATGGCCTTTTTTCATGCCTTTCTGATAAAAACCTATACCATTGTGACCAGCTTAGCATCATCCAAAAAATAGAAATATTTTTTTGCTTGATTCGGTTTTTTCTTATAAAAAGGACGGCGGAAGACGCATTTACAAGCTGGTCACAATGGTATATAATAATGAACAATAAAATCAACCGCTGAGACCGACTGGAGGGCTGTAATGAAACGGTTTTCAAGGTTTTTCACCTTCTTGCTTGCGTTCATTCTTTGCATGTCCATAGGCATTGCGACCACCCTAGCCGATGACGGCAGCTATACCGTGTTTGTAGGAGGCGTGGAATTGACCATCGGCGCCGGAAACACCGTTGCCTATGCTACCAACGACGCCATGGGAGCGGTGACCACCGTGGGAGCCGACGCCGATCACCATACCATACGGTTTGAGTTGGTGGAGGGCGTTCCCACCGTTACCCTGACGGACGCCACGGTTCAAAACGCGGGCGGCAACGGGATCGAGGCCGTGGCCGGCGATCTCACCGTTGTAGGGGTGGATACCCCGGCAAACGGTGAAAACGCCGTTTCCGGCGGAAAAAACGGCATCTTTGCCAGGGGAGCCATCACCATAAAGGGTGCCATGGGTGATATCACCGGTGGCACGGATGGCGGAATCTATTCCACTCAGGGAAACATTACCATCGCCGAGGGAGCCGTTCTTGGCGACTTGCATAGCGAGTGGTATACCCTTCAAACCGATAATGGAAACATCACCATAAACGGCAAGGTGGGCGATGTCACCGGCGTCATTGGAATCACGTCGGAGTATAACCACGACGTAATCATCGCCGGCCAGGTTGGGAAAATCCAGGGCACCGATTACGGCGTCTTTGCGTACAAGAATTTCAGCGTTGCCCCCAGCGGCCGCGTGGGCGATGTATCGGGCAACAGCGGCGGAATCATGGCGATTGCGAATGTTGCCATAGAGGGTACGGTGGGCAATATCAGCGGAACCCATGGCATTTATGCCATGGAAAAGGTTGAGATCAGCGGAACACTGGGCGATATCACCGGACAATGCGCCATTCGCTCCATAAATAGCGATGTTGAGATCAGCGGCGCAACCGGGGCCATCCGCGGCAATGGAGGCGCTGGGAATACGGGAAGCAGCTATGGGATCCGCGCGGATGCGGGCAAGGTTGTGATCAAAAAGGCGGTGGGCCCCATTACCGCCGATTCAGAGGGCCAGGGCGTGTCGGTTGTGGCGATCCGCGCCCAAACAGGCATCGAGCTGGCGGACAATCTTGGAATCAAGGTTCCTGAGCAGAATAAAATCGATGTGTACGGCGACACCTATTATACCGTCTTTGATCTTGCGCCTGCACAGGGCACGGAAGCAGCCGTGGTGGCGGATAGGGTGGAGCTAGTCAATGTCTATACCGTCACCTATCGGGCGGACGGAAAAATCGTAGCCACGGTGCGGGTAGAGCATGGGATGGATGCGGCTCCGCCGGAGGTTCCCGCAAAGGAAGGCTATACCGGAGCGTGGGATGGGGATGGAAAGGCCATTATCGCCGATACCGTCATCAATGCGGTCTACACGCTGATTCCGGCGGAGGATACCCCGGATTCCGTGGATCCAGAGATTCCGCCAACCGGAGACGGCGCGCAGCCTGGGCTTCTGATAGGGCTTCTGCTGGCCAGTGCCGGCTGTATTCTGGGCGGGATTTTCTGTGGCAAGAAAGGTAGGAAAGCGGAAGAAAACTAAAGAATAGCGAAAAAAGCGCCCTGCGGAGGATCCTCCGCGGGGCGCGATTTGTTTGGAACGAATCCATGACACAAAGGGCTGGGGTTATTTGCAGCCCTTGCCGTCCACCCCGTCAAAGGCGGGATTGAACGCATAGAAGTTTTTGGAATCCAGCCGGTCGGTGGTGAGCCGCAGGCTCTCGCCAAACCGCTGGAAGTGGACGACTTCCCGTGCCCGCAGGAACTTCAGGACGTCCAGCACGTCGGGATCGTCGATGAGCCGGATCAGGTTGTCATAGGTGGTCCGGGCCTTTTGCTCGGCGGCCATATCCTCCATCAAGTCGGTGATGGGATCCCCAACCGACTGGAAGGTGGAGGCGCTGAAGGGCATGCCGGAAGCAGCCTGGGGCCAGACGCCGGTGGTATGGTCCACAAAATAGGTATCGAATCCCGAGCGGATGATCTCGTCGGTGGAGAGGTTCCGGGTTAGCTGATGCACCATAGTGCTGACGATCTCCATGTGCGCCAGCTCCTCAGTTCCAATATCCGTCATTACTGCGGCCACATCCCGGTAGGGCATGGCGTAGCGCTGGGAAAGATAGCGCATGGAGGCGCCCAGTTCGCCGTCGGGGCCGCCAAACTGCGTGATGATGATCTTGGCATAGTTGGCGTTGGGCCGGGCGATTTTAACGGGGTATTCCAGGTTTTTCTGATAGATCCACATGTGTTATGCCTCCATTTCCCAGGGCCAGGGGGTCTCTACCCAGGTCCATGTGTCTTTGCCGGCGGCGTCGGCGGCGGTAAGGGGGCCATAGAGCTCTACGTACTCCCTGCGGATCCGCTGGGCTGCCTCGTGCTGCTGCTGGAAGTACTCCATGGCCTTCTGGCAGCCGGGATGGGTATCCAGGTAGAGGTTGGCGTCGATCAACGCGAAGTCGGCCATCTGTACCTGAAGCATTTTTCTCTGACGGTCGCTGTTACAATTTCTCGTCATATCGCTCACCTCTTCGCGCAGAACGGCAGATCCAGCTCGGGGAAGATGGTCCCCCGGTCCAGCGCCACGTCCAGGTCATAGGTACGTTCCCACTGCTGCATGGGCACATAGGCCATGGCCAGGGGAGCGCGATCGATGCAATCGGCAAGGGCGGCGGTTTTTACCACCGTCATATGACGGCATGGGGCATGCTGTGCACCCATATACCTTGGTTGATATCTGTTCAAGTGATTGTTCTCCCTTCCATTGTGAAGAGCCCGGGCCCAAGCCAGGGCTTTACTATATAATATGAAGGCGGGTACCCGATGTGAAAATCCAAAGAAGAGGATATAATAGAGGGGAAAACAAAGGAGGCGGAGGAATGCAAACCCTATATTACAACGGCACGATTCTCACCATGGAGGAGGGAACGCCCCAGCCCGAGGCCCTGCTGGTGGGGGAGGATGGACGGATACAGGCTCTGGGCTCCCGATCGAGTCTAGCGGATCTGGTCAATCCCGATTGCCGCCGGGTGGATCTAGGGGGGAGGACCCTTTTGCCGGGATTCATCGACGGCCACAGCCACTTTACCAGCTATGCCAATACCCTGGGATTGGCCGATCTATCGGGCGCCGGCAGCGTAGGGGAAATCCTCCGGCGGTTGGAGGACTTTGCCAAGGAACAGGATCTGGCTCCCGGCGACTGGCTGGTGGGGTTTGGATATGACCATAACCTGCTGGCTGGAGGCGAGCATCCCACCCGCCAGGACCTGGATCGGGTGGCGGGGGAGCACCCCGTTATGGTGACGCACGCCTCAGGACATATGGGAGCGGTGAACACCAGGGCGCTGGCCCTGGCGGGGATCACCGCCAGCACCCAGGACCCCCAGGGCGGCGTGATTGGCCGAGAAGCTGGCGGCGCTCCTAACGGGTATCTGGAGGAAGCCGCCTTTATGGCGGTGGGAAGGCAGGTGCCTCCGCCCAGTCCCCAGAGAGTTCTGGCCCTGTTGGATCAGGCCCAGGATATCTACCTGCGCCACGGGATCACCACGGTGCAGGAGGGCTTGACCGGCCAGGGCGAGCTGGCCCTCCTCAAGCAGATGGCCCAGGCTGGGCGCCTCCGGGTGGATGTGGCGGCCTATGTGGATCTGGATAAAGCGCCCAACCTGGCGCAGGAAAACCCCGCATACCTGATGGGCTACCGGCAAAGGCTGAAAATCGGCGGCTATAAGATTTTTCTGGACGGCTCCCCCCAAGGCCGCACCGCATGGCTAACCCAGCCCTACGAGGGGGCGGAGGACGGGTATCGGGGATACCCCATCCACACCGACGAACGGGTGGCAGAGCTGGTCCGGACGGCGTTCTCCCAGGGGCGTCAGCTTTTGTGCCACTGCAACGGCGACGCGGCGGCGGAGCAGTTCATCACGGCGGTGGAGGTGGTCCGGAGGGAAGGGGTTCAAAAGGCCGACCTTCGGCCGGTGATGGTCCACGCCCAGATGGTGCGGGTGGACCAGCTGGACCGGATGCGGGCGGCGGGCATCCTCCCCTCCTACTTTGTAGCCCATACCTATTACTGGGGGGACGTGCACCTGCAGAACCTGGGGAGGCGAGCGGAGACCATCAGCCCGCTCCGCTCCACCGTGCGGCGAGGCATGCCCTTCACCCTCCATCAGGATTCCCCGGTGCTGCCCCCCGACATGATCGATACCCTGTGGTGTGCCGTCAACCGTCGAACCCGGGCGGGAGCGCTGCTATCCCAGGAGGAGGCGGTGACCCCCTACCAGGCGCTGTTGGGCATTACGGCCTATGGGGCGTACCAGTATTTTGAGGAAGGGGAGAAGGGAACGCTTCAAACCGGTAAACGGGCAGATCTGGTGATTCTGAGCCAAAATCCCCTTACCACTCCCCCCGATGCCCTGCGCGGGATCCGGGTTTTGGAAACCATTAAGGACGGTAAAACCGTATATCAAGGGGAGTGAGGGCCCAAAGCAGCCCATAATATGATAAAACATTCACAAATAGTTGTGGACTTCTTATGGGTTTCTTAATACAATGAACCTATACTGGTTCTGTCCCGGGAGAGGAAGGCCGTTTGCGCGCCCCCGGGGAAAACGGTAGAAGGAGCGAATCCATATGAGACAACGTGTTGGGAACATCCTGTTCGGGCTGGCTTTTCTTGTGGCCGGTTTGGGGTTCGGCGGCCAAGCCCTGGGGCTGTGGAATTTTAACCTCTTCTTCTCAGGCTGGTGGACGCTCTTTCTCATCGTGCCCTGCTTCATCAGTCTGATCCGGGACGGCCTGGGGTTTTGGAACCTGGGGGGCCTTGTCATCGGCGTATTGCTGCTGCTGTCCGCCCAGGGCCTTGTCAATGGCCGCGTCATCGGGCGGCTGATCTTCCCCCTTATTCTAGTGCTCATCGGCCTTCAGATCATCTTTGGAGGGATGTTCCGGCGGCAGAGCACCGGCCATGTCCGCCAGGACGGCCAGGTGGAGTATTCCGCCGTATTCAGCGGCAACCGCGCGTCCTTGTACCATGAGGAGTTTACCGGGGCCAACGTAACGGCGGTATTTGGCGGAGTCACCCTGGACCTCCGGGGCGCTACCATGACGGAGGACCGCGTCATCAATTCCTCGGCCATCTTCGGCGGAGTGGACATCTTCGCGCCCGAGGGCGTCAAGGTCAAGGTGAGCAGCGTGCCGGTGTTTGGCGGCACCAGCAACAAGACGCTGCCTCCCAGCGATCCCAACGCCCCCACCCTGTTTGTCAACAGCGTGTGCATCTTCGGAGGGGCGGACATTAAATGAACGGATTTCAAAGGACCGTTAAATATGTGGCCATGGCGTTGGGCCTATGCCTGGCGCTGTCCATCATCCTGGCCATCGCAGGGGGCGTCAGCGCCCTCTTTGGCGTCGTTGGATGGTGGCAGGAAGGGGAGATGGGAACCGTGAACTTCAGCCAGGAGTACGCCGGCGTTTTGAACATCGATATCGATAACGATATGGGCGCCCTTACCATCCGCCAGGGAGACGTGTTTCGGGTGGAGGCCTATGACGCGCGGAACTCCTTTACCTGCCGCCAGCAGGGGGACACCCTGAAAATCGAAAGCGGCGGCGGTTGGAATCCCTTCCGATGGGGGGCGGGCGGCACCCAGATCGTGGTGACCCTGCCTCAGGGCTATGAGGCCCAGCGGGTGGAGATTGAAAACGGTGCCGGCCGGGTGGAGATCAAGGGCCTTAAAGCCGGCCTTCTTGCCATCGAAAACGGCGCCGGGGCCTTTTATGGCCAGGATATGAGCGCCCAGCGGACCAACATCGACGCCGGGGTAGGGGAGGTTTCCATCCAACAGGCGGAATTCCATGACCTGGACCTGGAAACCGGTGTGGGAGCCACCACCATCACCGGCAGCGTTACCGGCCGCAGCCGGGTGGAATGCGGAGTAGGGGAAACCACCCTTAACATCAGCGGAAATGTGGCGGACTATTCCATCACCGCCGATATGGGCATCGGCGCCATCAGCCTCAACGGCCAGAAGATCAGCGGTTCCGCCGGGACGCCGGGTGCGCCCAATGCCCTCCATGTGAGCGGAGGCATCGGCGCGGTCAACATCAACATTCAATAGAGCGAAGCAAAAAGAGGGGCCGGACAATCGTCCGGCCCCTCTTTTGCGATGGGCGGTTTTCCTGTCGCCGCCCTGCCCTTTAAAAACTCCAGATATCGGGGTTTTTGCCAAAGTGGGTGCAGGTGTTCATAGCCGCCAAAATGGCCATATCCTCCAGGGTCAGCTCAAAATCGAAGATCTTGGAATTTTCGATGATCCGCTCCTTTTTCACCGACTTGGGAATGGTGATGACGTTCATCTGAAGATCCCAGCGCAGAAGCACCTGAGCAGGGGTCTTGCCATATTTTTTGGCCAGGGACACCACTCTTTCATCGCTCAGCAGATGGCCGGCGCCCAGAGGGCTCCAGGCCTCGGGAGCGCAGCCAATCTTCTCACAGTATTTGATGAGAGGCAGCTGGGTCAACAGGGGATGAAACTCGATCTGGTTGACGGCGGGCACCACTTCGGCTTCCTCCAGCAGATCCTCCATATGCCATTCATGGAAGTTGCTGACGCCAATGGCCCGGATGAGCCCCTCTTTGTAAAGGTCCTCCACGATCCTGTAGGAGGGCTTGTATACCAGGGGGGCGGGCCAGTGGATGAGATAGAGGTCGATGTAGTCCACGCCCAGCTTTTCCAGGCTCCGCAGGAAGGATTCCCTCTGCTTTCCGGCCCGCATTTCGGTGGTCCATAGCTTGGTGGTGATGAAGACCTCCTCCCGGGGTACACCGCTCTGGCGCAGCCCTTCGCCAACGCTTTCCTCATTGCCGTAGGAGGCGGCGGTATCAATGTGCCGGTACCCGGCTTCCAAGGCCCAGCGGACGGCGTCCACGGTCTCCTGTCCATCCTGGGAACGGAAAACGCCCAAGCCCATCATGGGCATCTCGACGCCGTTGTTCAGTCTGCGGGTGGTGTTCAAATCCATAGGTTACCTCCAAATATCCAGGGCAAAAGCCCGGTTTGATACAAAGCTTCTATATTATTCCAAATGCCTATGGATTTAGTCTAGTAAAATACACAAAAAAAGTCAAGTATAGAAGTCAAACCGCCCCTCTCCCGGGCTGGGCCCATATTGTGCGCCGGTGACGTGCTGTTCCTGCCTCGAACAATCCGCTTCCTAGAACCAGCCTCCGCTTTTATCCAACTTTTCCCAAACCAACGCTTTGCCGTTGGTCATAACCGCTTTTTTTTTCACCTTCCCTTCCCGCCGCATGGAGGCAGGCTCAGCCCGTCTTGCCCGGCCACAAAGGTTCGGAATTGTGTCAAAGGCTGTTCAAACTTCCTTCACATTTGACGGCTATTCTATGCCCATCAAGAGAAAGGAGGCCGGAGGAATGATGGAAAACGGCAATGAATATAAAGAATATCGGAACGAAGCGCAGTATGGCCCCGGTCTTGGATCCCAGACCGGAGAACCCCTTACTCCTATGAAACCAGAGGAGGATCGGAAGAATATGAATCGGAAACGAGGCGGAGGATTCCGCCGCGGCGGGGCCGTCATGCTGGGCCTGCTGCTGGCCTTTGGAGCGGGCATGGGAGGAGGATACGCCGCCTTCCGGCTCTGGGGAGACGATGGTAAAGCCCAGACGGGGCTGAACCTTAACGTCACCGCCACCTCCACCGGGAGCCAGGATGAAATCGCGCCCACAGGGCTTGCGGCCGCAGCCGAGAGCGTGGTGGAGATCGTCACCACCGCCCGAAGCGGCGGTATGAGTATGATGGGCAGCCAGAGCGTGACGGAGGGGGCCGGCAGCGGGGTTATCGTCACCGCCGACGGCTATATCGTCACCAACAACCATGTGATCGAGGACGCGGACACCATTCAGATCCGCCTGCGAAACGGGGAAACCTATGACGCTACCCTGGTGGGCACCGATGAAAAAACCGACATCGCCCTTCTAAAGATCGAGGCTGCCGGCCTTACGGCAGCCACCATCGGCAGCTCCAGCAACCTTCAGATGGGGGATAAAGCCTATGTGGTAGGCAACCCCCTGGGGCAGCTGGGCGGCACCATGACCCAGGGCATCATCAGTGCCCTGGACCGTGAGATCACCGTAAGCGGCGAAACCATGAACCTTTTGCAGACCGACGCGGCGGTCAACCCCGGCAACTCGGGAGGCGGCCTGTTCAACGCCTCCGGTGAGCTGGTGGGCATCGTGGTGGCAAAATCCATCGGTACCGAGGTGGAGGGTCTGGGCTTCGCCATCCCCATCGACGACGTAACCCCGGTGCTGGAGGAGTTGAGCAAACACGGCTATGTGACGGGACGGCCCTATATGGGGGCCACCCTTTTGGACATCACCGACGCCCAGACCATGATGATGTACCGGGTGAACCGGCAGGGGGTCTATGTCCTAAAGGTTGAGGAAAACGGAAAAGCCGCTCAGGCGGGGCTTATGGCGGGGGATTGCATCCTTGCGGTAGACGGCGCTGAAGTCGCCTCCGCCAGCCAGGTAACGGGTCTCATCGCGGAAAAATCCGTGGGGGATTCCATCACCCTGACGGTGCTGCGGAACAATCAGGAGCAGAGCGTCACCGTCACCCTTGGCGAGTATGTTCCCTCCAATTCATAAAAGAATTTTATCCATATGAAGCAGGAAAGGAGGTGATGTGCCATGGTAGACGAGACCCAAGTGCCAGAATGCTGAAAGGAAGGTGATTGCCCATCGAGGATCAAACGATAACGTGTGGATCAAAGCAAGAGATGTACCCATAACCCCATAAAAGAGAACAGGAAAAAACCTGCATACATAAGGAGCCGGGCGGATGCCCGGCTTCCGTGCGTTCTGGGCGTCCGCCCCAAGCCCCCGCCGTCCGGCGATTGTCAGGGTGTTGTCACATTTCCATCACAAAGCCTGGGTACAATAAACACCAAATGGTGGGCGCTCCTGGGGACCGCCCGGGGAAAGAGAGGGAGATGCCATGAATAAAAACCGCATATTGGTGGTGGACGACGAGGAGAAGATTCGGACCATCATCCGCAAGTACGCCGAGTTTGAGGGCTATCAGGTCACCGAGGCGGCCAGCGGCATGGAGGCGGTGTCCCTCTGCCGCAAACAGGATTTCGATATGATGATCATGGACATCATGATGCCGGAGCTGGACGGGTTTTCCGCCGTGCGGGAGATCCGCAAGCGTAAGGACATTCCCGCCCTGATGCTGTCGGCCCGGGGGGAGGAGTACGATAAGATCCACGGCTTTGAGGTGGGGGCGGACGACTATGTGGTCAAGCCCTTCTCCCCCCGGGAGCTGATGATGCGGGTCAACGTGATCCTTCAGCGCAACGGCAAGAAGGATGCCGGGGTGCGCCGGGTGACCTTTACCCACCAAGGGCTTACCATCGACTTCACCGCCCGGATGGTACAGGTGGATGGAGAGACGGTGGAGCTGTCTCCCAAAACCTATGACCTGCTGTTCTACCTGGTGAAAAACCGGGGCATTGCCCTCACCCGGGAACAGCTCATCAGCAACGTATGGGGCTACGACTTCTTTGGGGACGACCGAACCCTTGATACCCATATCAAGCTGCTGCGGAGCAGCCTGGGGAAATACCGGGACCTCATCGTCACCCTGCGAGGGGTGGGGTATCGCTTTGAAGCGTAGC
The DNA here is from genome assembly GCF_044357945.1 of Christensenella sp. MSJ-20. Classification (NCBI taxonomy): domain Bacteria; kingdom Bacillati; phylum Bacillota; class Clostridia; order Christensenellales; family Christensenellaceae; genus Christensenella; species Christensenella sp. MSJ-20. Next base: position 1,213,787 of record NZ_CP076563.1, on the reverse strand, counting down.
GGAATCAGCATCAAATGGCGTATCTTCGCCTATTTTCTTCTGTTCGCCGCCATGATGCTGGTACTGCTGTGGCTGTTTCAGACGGTGTTTCTGGATTCCTTCTACAAGGCCAGCAAGATGGGGGAGATTCGGGCGTGCAGCAACGCCATCTCGGTGAACGCCGATAACGAGGAAATCCAGACGCTGGTGGAACGGATGGCGCAGCGGTACGAGGTCTGTATCCGGGTAATATCCCGGGATGGCCGGGATGTGGCCCAGGCGGATATCCTGCCGGGGTGTATCATCCACAAGCTGCCCATGGAGGAGCTGATGCGGATGTTCGATAAAACCCAGGCGGCAGGGGGCCAGTGGCTGGACCGCTTCAGCCGAGAGGGCTTTTTCAACAACCGGTATAACGACGACCATTATGAGGGAAACGTGCCGCCCAAGGATGGGGGAATGATGGAGAGCATCGTTTATGCCCAAACCACCCTCATCGATGGTCAGCCGGCCCTGATCCTTTTGAATACCACCCTAAGCCCGGTGACGGCCACGGTGCAGACCCTCCGGCGGCAGCTGGTGTATATCACCGTGATCCTGGTGGTCATGGCCCTGGGTCTGGCCTTTATCATCGGCCGGCGGGTGTACCGGCCCATCGTGGAGATCAACGAGGCGGCCAAGGGGCTGGCCTATGGCAAATACCATCTGGATCTGCGGAGCGGCGCCTATCGGGAGATCATCCAGCTGAACGATACCCTCAACCAAGCGGCGGAGGAACTGGGAAAGGTGGAGCGGCTTCGGAACGAGCTCATCGCCAACATCTCCCATGACCTCCGTACTCCCCTAACCATGATCACCGCCTACGCCGAGGGGATGCGGGACCTGCCGGGGGAGAATACCCCGGAAAACGTCCAGGTGATCATCGACGAGGCCAACCGGCTGACCACCCTGGTCAACGATGTGCTGGACCTGAGCAAGCTTCAGGGAGGCGCTATGTCCATGGATCCCCAGCCCTATAATCTGACCTCCAGCGTAACGGATACCCTTTCCCGGTACCAAAAGCTGACGGAGCAAAAGGGCTATACGCTGAACTTCCGCCATGGGGAGGATGCTTGGGTCAACGCCGATCAGGTGAAGATCGAACAGGTGCTGTACAACCTCATCAACAACGCCATCACCTATACCGGAGCGGATAAGACCGTTACCGTGGATCAGCGGATCCAGGATGGATGGGTTACCATTCGGGTGACGGATACCGGCGAGGGGGTTCCAGAGGAAGATGTCCCCTATATCTGGGACCGGTACTATAAGTCCAGCCAGGCCCATCGGCGGGCGGAGGTGGGCACCGGCTTGGGTCTGTCCATCGTCCGGTCCATTCTGGAGCTCCACGGCGCTCGGTTTGGAGTGGAAAGCCCGCCGGGGAAGGGAGCCTCCTTCTGGTTTGCCCTGCCCCTGTATCAGGCCTCCTAACAACGCCTTTTTGAAAAAGCCTCATCCTTTGTAGGATGAGGCTTTTTCCATTTTTCGCGGGGTTTCCGCTCCTTTCGCCTTAACGTGAACTTCATCCAGGCGTAACATTCAGGGCTGATTCAAAGACGGTTCACCAAACCGTCACGCCCGGGGCGGATACTAAGCGCGGAACGAAAGGAGCGATGCTTATGGAAGCGTCCGGCATGCGCCATGAGATCAAACACCTGATTCACCGAGGGGACTGGATGACCCTCCGCAGCCGGCTTCGGCCCCTGGCCCAGCCCGATCCCTATGCCGTTGCCGACGGCCAATATACGGTCCGGAGCCTGTATCTGGACAACTACCGGGATAAAGCCCTTTTGGAGAAGCTGGATGGGGTAAACCGCCGGGAAAAATTCCGGGTCCGGTGCTACAACGGCGACTACAGCTTCCTTCGGCTGGAAAAGAAACGGAAGGAAAACGGCCTGTGTCAAAAGAGCTCCGTGGAGGTGGGCCGAAAGTATGTGGAAGCTCTTCTCCTTGGCCAAATCCCCAAGCCGGACCGGGACCACCCCCTTTTGTGGGAGCTGTATATCAAGCAGAAGGAGCAGCAGCTCATGCCCCGGACCCTGGTGGACTACACCCGGGAGGCGTACCTTTACCGGCCGGGCAACGTACGGATCACCGTGGATAGCGGCGTCCGCACCGGGGTTTATTGCCGGAACTTCTTCGATTCCCATGCCCCTACCCTGCCGGCGGGGGATCCGGATACCGTGGTCCTGGAGGTCAAGTACGACGCCTTCCTTCCCGACTTGATCCGAGACCTCCTCCAGATACCGGACCGCCGGTGGACCGCCTTCAGCAAATACGCCGCCGCCCGCGTTTTCGGTTAGCCGGGCGGTGCCCGGTTTCCTATAAAGGCGTACTTGCCGCCCACTTGTTTTGCGGACTCGTGGTTCGCTTCCGCTCCCTCCCCCCTCCATACGCTTCCCGCCGCCCCACAAATCCAAAATAGAGAGGAAGAATTTCCCCATGACCTTTAACGACATCTTCAAATCCAGCTTCCTGGAGAAGGTTTCCTCCTTCTCCCTGGTGGATGCCCTCATCGCCCTGGCCATGGCTTTTGCCATCGGCTTGTTTATCCACTACGTATACCGCAAGACCTATACCGGGGTGCTGTATTCAAACAGCTTTGGGGTATCCCTCATGGCCATGACCATGATCACCACCGTGGTGATCCTTGCCGTTACCAGCAACGTGGTACTGTCCCTGGGCATGGTGGGCGCCCTGTCCATCGTCCGGTTCCGGGCAGCCATCAAGGAACCCATGGATATCGCCTACCTATTTTGGGCCATCGCGGCGGGCATCATCCTGGGCGCCGGCCTAATTCCCCTTGCGGTCATTGGCTCCCTGTGCCTGGGCCTGCTTCTCATGGTATTCGTCAACAAAAAATCCCAGGATACTCCCTACATTCTGCTGGTCAGCTGTGATGGGGATGCCTCAGAGGAATCCGCCCAGGCTTGTGTTAAGGCCCAGGCCAGGAAAAGCGCCGTCAAAACCAAGACGGTGGGCATGGACGGGGTGGAGCTCACCATGGAGGTGCGCCTTGCGGGAAACTCCACGGATTTCGTAAACCAGCTGGCCGCCCTGCCCGGGGTGCAGAACGCCGTGCTGGTGAGCTATAACGGGGAGTATATGGCCTAGGCCGGGAGGACGCCATGGAGAAAAAAGCCTTTCACCGGACGGTAGCCGTGGTTTTAGTTCTGGCCCTTCTGGCGGTGGCGGCCATGCTGTTGATCCCCCGGGATGACCTCGGGAACTCCAGCGGCACGGCCATGGCCTACGAGGCTCTGTTCGACCCCGATACCGTGATGACGGTGGATATCCAGGTGGAGGAGAGCGCCTGGGAGACCATGCTGGAGAACGCCACCGCCGAAACCTACATCCAGTGCGATATTGTGGTCAACGGGACCACCTATTACGGGGTGGGGATCCGCCCCAAGGGCAACACCAGCTTAAGCCAGGTGGCCAGCGACGCCACCACCGACCGGTTCAGCTTCAAAATCCAAATGGATGAATACGTGAAGAACCAAACCCTTCTGGGCTTGGATAAATTCGTCCTCAACAACTGCATCAGCGACGCCACCTATCTGAAGGAATACCTGTCCTACGATATGCTCAACTACATCGGGGTAACGACCCCCCTCTACTGCTACGCCAGCGTCACGGTAAATGGGGAACCCTGGGGTCTATACCTTGCGGTGGAGGCCTTGGAGGAGAGCTTCCTCATTCGGAACTACGGCAGCGATTACGGCAGCCTCTATAAGCCGGAGAGCATGGGCGGCCGGGGCGGCGGCTTTATGCAGGAGGTGCTGGAAGGGGAGACCCAGATTTCCGGCTCCGGCGGCAGCGATTTGGTCTATACCGATGACAGTCTGACGAGCTATGCCGATATCCTGAACAACGATGTGCTGGGCGGCACAACCAGCGACTATAATCGGCTGATCCAAGCCATCAAGGGCTTGAACCAGGGGGAGGATCTTTCGGATTATCTCGATGTGGACGGCGCCCTCCGGTACTTTGCTGCCAACACCGTTCTGGTCAATCTGGACAGCTACGTCAGCAGCTTAAAGCACAATTACTATCTCTATGAAAAGGACGGCGTGCTAACCATCCTGCCCTGGGATTACAACCTGAGCTTTGCCGGGTTCCAGACCGGCTCCGCCAGCGCCGCGGTGAACTTTCCCATGGATACGCCCGTATCCGGAGTCTCCCTTTCGGAGCGGCCCCTTTTGGCCCGGCTCCTGGAGGAGGAAAGCTATCTGGCCCAGTACCACGCCTATATCCAGGAAATCGTTACAGGCTGGATGTCCACGGCGGAGGAGAAGATCGACGCCCTGGACGCTCTCATCGGGGAATACGTGAAAAACGACGCCACCGCCTTCTATACCTATGAGGAATACCAGACCGGCCTTACCGCCCTCCGCGCCTATATCGGACTGCGGGCCCAGAGCCTCACGGGCCAACTGGAGGGGACCATCCCCGCCACCAGCCAGGGCCAGGAGGCCGATCCCGCCTCCCTCATCGACGCCTCCGGCCTGGTCCTATCGGATATGGGCTCCATGGGGGGCATGGGCGGCGGATTCGGCGGGGGCCAGTGGAACCAGCAGACGCCTCCGGGGGGCCAGGCGTTTTCCCTGCCGGGTGCAGAAAACGCCGTTCCCGGCGACGGCACAGACGGCCAATCCTCCGGGGAGGAGGGCTCCGCCGCCGACCCTGGGGAGATCACCCTTCCTAATGGGATGGAACCGCCCGCGGGAGGCAATTTTCCGGAGGGCATGACGCCCCCGGACGGTATGGAGCTGCCCGGGACGGGAGGCGCCACAAACGGTGGGATGATGCCCCCCGATGGAACGGAGATGCCCCAGGGGGGTGGGGACGCCATGGGCGGCCTTAGCCGGGAGGTCATGGAACAGGCCCTGGCCATCATCGGAGACAGCACTACGCTCACCGAGGAACAGACCCAATCCCTTCTGGCCCTGGGATTGACGGAGGAACAGATTGCCGCCATACAAAGTCGAGCGCAGGAGGGCGGTGGAAGGAACATGGGCGGCGGCCGCCAGAATGGCATGGCCCCCCCGGATAACGCCATGGATCCAAACGGCATGCCAGGGGACCAGGATGATCAAGGCGCCTCCTCCGGTGCCATGGCCCAATGGTTGGTTCTAGGAGGCTGCCTAGCGGCCATGGTTCTGGGGATTTTTCTGGCCAAAGGATTCCGTCGAAGAAGAAACTGATGGATCAAATGGGCGATTTAGGGCCAATCAAGACCAATTTGGGCCAATCCGGCCCAGCAAAAAAGGAGCGGTTTTCCGCTCCTTTTTTGCTTCTATCCTCCCTCTTTTCCGCATAGGGTGGTAGTGGGACAGGCCGACCATACCGTCTGTCCGCCCGGCTGCGCCCATTCTGCCGGCAGAAAAGAACCGGTTTTTGCCCATGGAAGTTCCAGGCTAACCCCAGGCGTCTCATAAAAAAAGCCGGCAAGTGGCATGCCGGCCAAGGAAAAACGCTCCAAAAACAACGGGGAGGCTAGGACGCTATCGAGGGGACAGGCCGCCTCGCTCAAGGTGGGCGATGAGGCTCTCCATGGTGGCCGCGCTGACCACATGCTCCATGCGGCAGGCGTCTGCCTCGGCGGTGGCTTCATCAATGCCCAGAACGTTGATGAGAAAACGCTTGAGCACCTGGTGCCGACCCATGACGGCTTGGGCCACCGCCCGGCCGGATTCCGTCAGGGTAATGCGCCCATAGCGCTCATGCCGTATGTACCCAGCCTCCCGCAGCACCCCCATGGCACGGCTGACGCTGGCCCGGGATACCCCCAGAGCTTCGGCAATATCCACAGATCGCACCCCCACATGAGCTTGGGGCGAGAGGGCTAAAATGGCCTCCAAATAGTCCTGGCTGGATGCGGAGGGCAGGTTCATAAAAATCACCTCAAATGCATTGGAATCCGCCCCTTCAGCTTACTTGACAGAGGGGAAAAAAGCAAGTAATCTGTAAGCGCTGGCTAACACCAGTCTTTTTTGTTTGGATTATAATGTTAGAGGAATCTAACTTGGGAGGAATTTTTGTGACGCTCAACGATGGAACGCTTGGAGAGCCCTACCGGATCCTTGCGGTGGACTGTGAAGGCGCCTTAAGAAGGCGGCTTCTGGATATGGGGCTTACCCCCAAAACAATCATATCCATCCGCAAGGTAGCCCCCATGGGAGACCCACTGGAGCTTACGGTGCGGGGCTATCAGCTGACCCTCCGGAAGGAGGACGCCGCCCGCATTAAGGTGGAACCTGTAAAGGGGCATTCCCCCGGCCAGGACCAACAACAGGATGGCCCTGGCCGTCATGGACACCGCCATGGAAAGGAGGGGAGGATCCATGGTCTTCGCGTTGATCGGTAACCAGAACTCGGGCAAGACCACCCTCTTCAACCAGCTGACGGGCAGCAACCAGCATGTGGGCAATTTTCCGGGGGTTACGGTAGAAAAGAAGACCGGCCCGGTTAAAAAGCAAAAGGATGTCTATGTGGTGGACCTGCCGGGCATCTATTCCCTGTCCCCCTATACCAGCGAGGAGCTGGTCAGCCGGGATTTTCTGCTGAAGGAGAAGCCCGATGCCATCATCGATATCGTAGATGCTACCAATATCGAGCGGAATCTCTATCTTTCCCTGCAGCTGATGGAATTGGGCTTGCCCATCATCATCGCCCTCAACATGATGGATGAGGTGCGGGAAAACGGCACCACCATCGACGTCGCCGCCATGGAGCGGGAGCTGGGCGTGCCGGTGGTTCCCATCTCCGCCAGCAAGAACGAAGGGGTGGATGAACTGATTCGGCGGGCGGTGGAGACCGGGCGGAACCACGTCCTGCCGGAGCATTTTGACTTCTGTACCCAAGAGGTTCATAAGGCCATCCATTCCATTGCCCATATCGTAGAGGACAAGGCCAAGCGCCTGGGGATCTCCCCCCGGTTTGCGGCCACCAAGCTCATCGAAAAGGACGAACCCATGGAGCGGGAGCTGGGGGTTAGCGCCGCCGATCTGGATATCATCGGCCATATTGTGGACGAGATGACCAGTGGCCTAGGTACCGACCGGGAAGCGGCCATTGTGGATATGCGGTACAGCTACATCGAGGATCTTTGCCGCAAAACCGTCAAGAAAACCGGGGAGAGCAAGGCCCAGCAGAGGTCCTACCGCATTGACAGCGTTCTCACCCATAAATATCTGGCCATCCCCATTTTTATTCTGATTATGGCCAGTATCTTTGCCATAACCTTCGGTCCGATAGGAACCTTTTTGAGCGATGGTTTTTCTGGCCTCATCCAGGCCGGCACCGACTTTGTGGATGGATGGCTTACCAGTGCTGGCATCAGCCTATGGCTCCACTCCCTTATCATTGACGGTATCCTGGCGGGCGTAGGCAGCGTGCTGTCCTTTCTGCCCCCCATCCTGATGCTGTTTTTCTTCCTCTCCATTTTGGAGGATACCGGCTATATGGCGCGAGTGGCCTTTGTAATGGACCGGCTGCTGCGGAAGATCGGCCTGTCGGGCCATTCCCTGGTACCCATGCTCATCGGTTTTGGATGCAGTGTGCCCGCCATCATGTCGGCGCGGACCCTTTACAGCGACAGCGACAGGAAGATCAGCATCTTTCTGGTGCCCTTTATGTCCTGTGGCGCAAAGCTTCCCATCTATGCGGCTTTTACGGCGGCGTTCTTTCCCACCAACAAAGCTCTGGTGGTAACCTGTCTCTATGTTACCGGCGTGGTGGTGGCTATTCTGGGAGCCCTGCTCTTGAAGAATACCGCCTTTAAGGGCAATCCCGTGCCCTTTATCATGGAGCTGCCCGCCTACCGGTTTCCCACTCTTAAGAACGTGTTTTTGCACATGTGGGATAAGGCCAAGGAGTTCTTAAAGCGGGCCTTTACCATCATCTTTGCGGCCGCCGTGGTGATCTGGTTCCTGAGCACTTTTGACTGGCAGTTTAATATGGTAACCGATCGTTCCATGAGCATCCTGGCCTCCCTGGGCCGCCTCATTGCCCCCATCTTTCTCCCATTGGGCTTCGGGGATTGGCGGGCCAGCACCGCTCTCATCACCGGCCTTACCGCCAAGGAAACGGTGGTCAGCACCCTTTCAGTCCTCACCGGAGCTGGCACTGACGCCGCTCTTTCCACGGCGCTTCAGGGGATGTTCACCCCTCTTGCCGCCGTGTCTTTCCTGGTCTTTACCCTGTTGTATATGCCCTGCGTCGCCGCCATGTCCGCCACTCGAAAAGAACTGGGCTCCGGCCGCTTGGCCCTCTCCGCCATGGCTTTCCAGACCTCTGTAGCCTGGGTGGTGGCTTTCCTGGTCTATACCTGGGGCCGGGTTCTTGGATTGGGATAATCGGGATCAAAGATAGGAAGAATGCCCAGAGAAACACCGGCTCCTAAATAGGGCCGGTGTTCTAATATTAAAAATAATTGAAAAGAAAATGAACAAAAAGGATTGCTTGCGTTCTAAAAATGTGATATGATCGCCATAAAATGAACAGAAGGGCGGTACGGATATGAAACGGATCCTGGGCATGTTGCTTGCAGGTTTCACCCTTTTTGCCATGATCGGCTGTGGCGGAGAGCAGAAAGCGGAGAAGGTAACCATCTATTCCAGCGCAGAGGAATACCGCAATGAATACTTTCAAAAACGGCTAAATGAACAGTTTCCCCAGTATGATATCGTCATTGAATACATGCCTACCGGCAACCAAGTAGCCAAGCTAAAGGCCGAAGGGAAGGATACTCCCTGCGACATCAGCTATGATCTGGAATACGGCTATATTGGTCAATTGGATGGTATTTTTGCCAAGGTATCCGACGATTATGACACCTCTATTTTCTTGGAAGATTTGCTAGATCCCAGTGGGTGTATTCTGCCGGAATATAAAAACGGAGGGTGCATTGCGATCAATCGAAAGCTGTTGGAGGAAAAGAACTTGGTGGTTCCCACCAGTTATGCAGACCTTTTGAAGCCCGAGTACAAAGGGCTCATCTCCATGCCCAATCCCAAATCCTCCGGTACCGGCTATATGTTTTTAAAGAGTCTGGTCAACGCCTGGGGTGAGGAGGAAGCCTTTGCCTATTTTGATCAACTGGCGGAAAACATCCTACAGTTTACCTCCTCTGGATCCGGCCCCGTCAACGCGCTGGTTCAGGGGGAGGCGGCCATTGGCCTTGCCATGACGGGCCAGACCGTAACCGAGATCAACAAGGGTGCTGACTTGGAGATTCTATTCTTTGAAGAAGGTTCGCCCTACACCGTATATGGCATGGGAATCATCGAGGGAAAACAGGATCGGCAGGCGGTGCAAGAGGTTTTCAACTTTTTCTATACCGACCTGGTACCTGAGGACAAGGAGCGTTTCTTCCCAGAACAAATTTATAAGGACCGGACCTTTGAGATCGAAAACTTCCCCACCAACATTAAATACGCCGATATGAGCGGCAATACTACGGAAGAAAAGGAAAAGCTGCTGGAAAAATGGAAGCATTGATACTGATTCTCCATATTTGCGTATGAGAAAAAACATAGAAAAAATAAAAGTTAGACAAAATAATTTTCTTGTGAATGTTCATAAAAGATGATAATATGAAAAGAAAATGAACTGGATGACTTGGAGGATTGTTTGATGAAGCGAATTTGGACGATGTTGCTTGCGATGATAGCGGCAATCGGTGCGATCGGCTGCGGCAGCAATAATACTGCAGATGAAAACAAAGTTGTGATTTATTCCAGTGTAGAGGAGTATCGCAACGAGTATATTCAAAAGCGGCTGAATGAACAGTTTCCAGAATATAATGTGGTCATAGAATATATGCCTTCTGGAAATCAGGTTGCAAAGTTACTGGCTGAAGGCAAGGATTCGCCCTGTGATATTGCTTATGACATTGAATATGGCTACGTTGCACAACTTGGTGATGTACTGGCCGACCTTTCTGATTATGATATGTCCATTTATTTGGATGAAGTTGTGGACCCTGGCGGATATATCCTTCCACATGTTCGAAACGGAGGGTGTATTGCGATCAATCGAAAGCTGCTGGAGGAAAAGAACTTGGCGGTTCCCACCAGTTATGCAGACCTTTTGAAGCCCGAGTACAAAGGGCTCGTCTCCATGCCCAATCCCAAATCCTCCGGTACCGGCTATATGTTTTTAAAGAGTCTGGTCAACGCCTGGGGTGAGGAGGAAGCCTTTGCCTATTTTGATCAACTGGCGGAAAACATCCTACAGTTTACCTCCTCTGGATCCGGCCCCGTCAACGCGCTGGTTCAGGGGGAGGCGGCCATTGGCCTTGCCATGACGGCACAAACGGTTACCGAGATCAACAAGGGCGCCGATCTAGAAATATTGTTTTTTGAAGAGGGTTCTCCTTACTCGGTTTACGGGATGGGAATTGTTGAAGGGAAGCAAGACCGAAAATGCGTTCAGGACGTATTTCGTTTCTTCTATACGGATCTGATCAAAGAAGATAAGCAGCTATATTTTCCAGAGCAGATCTATAAAGATCTGACTTTTGAAATTGAGAATTACCCCAGCGATATTAAATATGCTGATATGAGCAATAACACCAACGAGGAAAAGGAAAGGCTGCTGGAAAAATGGAACCACTAAAGGACAAATTGGTTGTCCAGGAACTGTCCAAGGAATTTGGCGCCAATGAGGTGCTGCATAGGATTAGTTTTTCGGTCAAGGATGGAGAGTTTCTCTCCATCCTTGGTCCGTCTGGATGCGGAAAAACCACGATACTTCGAATTCTAACGGGATTGACTCCCGCTACCTCGGGACATATCTATAAGGATGGCCAGGAGATCACCCATCTTCCGCCCAGCAAGCGAGGAATGGGAATTGTATTTCAGAATTACGCGTTATTTGAGAACATGACGGTACTGCGGAACGTGGAATATGCCATCCGACTGCAGCCCGACCTGAAACCCCGTTCCCGGGAGATTGCTGAAAATCTGCTGGAGATGGTGGGATTAAAGGATCACATGAAGCAGTATCCTCACCGTTTGTCGGGAGGACAACAGCAGCGGGTGGCCATTGCCCGTACGTTGGCTCTTAATCCCGATGTGATTCTATTCGATGAACCTATGTCCGCTTTAGATGTGGATACGCGACTGATTCTGCGGGAAGAACTGAAGAAGATTCAGAAGCAGTTTGGCTCCACCATGATCTATATCACCCATGATCAGGAGGAGGCGTTTGCCTTGTCCGACCGGATTATGGTGATGAAGGAAGGCCAGATCCAACAGTTGGATACGCCCCGCAACCTGGTGGATCATCCTGCCAACGAGTACATTGAGCGGTTCGTACTGCACAATATTCAACTGAAGATCGATTCCTTGATTCAATATGTGAGGTCTGAAGCATGAACCGGCGGTCTGGATACGGCTCTTTACCGGTAAAACTGTTGCTGGCCGCATTTTTCATTGTGGCGGTAATCCTGCCCCTGATCAGCATGTTTTCCAGCATTGCGGGGACGGATGTGAAGGCCATCTTTACTTCAGCCCGGTTTACCACCGCCCTGAAGAATTCCCTGCTTTCCGCAGGCCTTGCTACCCTTTTGTCGGTGCTCTTGGCAACAGCACTGGCGTGGTGTATCGTGCGGATCAACATCAAATGGAAGGGCATGTGGACCCTTCTTTTTACCCTTCCCATGTTAATTCCCTCCATTTCCCATGGAATGGGGTTGATTGTGCTATTGGGATCCAATGGCGTGCTGACCAACCTTTTGGGAATACAAGGCAGCATCTATGGTTTATCGGGAATTTTGGTGGGATCGGTGATGTATTCCTTCCCGGTAGCTTTTTTGATGATCGTGGATATTTTGCGCTATGAGGACAGCACGCCTTATGAAGCGGCGTCCCTTTTGGGGATTCCCAAGTGGCGACAGTTTACCGCAATCACGCTGCCTTATTTGCGGCGGCCCATGATTTCTGTAATTTTTGCCACCTTTACCCTTATCGTTACCGACTATGGTGTACCCATCACCATTGGAGGGAAATTTGCTACGTTGCCAGTGCTGATGTACCAGGATGTCATCGGGCTGCTGGATTTTGGAAAGGGCAGCGTCATTGGATTGGTGCTGCTGGCGCCGGCTCTGATCGCCTTTGTGGTTGACCTTATGAACAAGAATCGGGGGAATATGAGCTATGCCATTCGCCCCTTTGCGCCTAACAGATCCAAAGGAAGCAGCGCTGTGGCCTATGCTCTGTGTATTGCGGCATCGCTATTGGTGTTTTTGCCTATCGCTGCCTTTGCAATTCTTACTTTTGTGGTGAAATATCCCCTCAATATGACCTTTACATTCAACAATATGTTGCGTACTCTGGATATGGGCGGAGGGCAGTACCTGTTGAATTCGGTGGTTATCGGGTTATTCGTTGCCGTAATTGGGGTGGTTATTTCCTTTGCTACCGCCTATCTGACGGCGCGGATGCCCAGTAAGTCCTCCCGGTTTTTGCATTTGATCTCCATTACTTCTCTGGCAATCCCCGGCTTGGCCATGGGTATTTCCTATGTGCTGTTCTTTAAGGGATCCTTCCTCTATGGGACCTTAGCCATTTTGATTTTGGTGAACCTGATGCATTTCTTTGCTTCGCCCTACCTGATGATGTACAATACCCTGGGTAAGCTCAACGGCAACTTGGAAGCGGTAGGGGCCACATTGGGAATCGGGCGTATGCGGATCATCAAGGATGTGCTGATTCCCCAATCCAGAGGAACCCTTGCTGAGATGTTTTCCTATTTCTTCGTAAACTCTATGATGACCATCTCAGCGGTCTCCTTCCTATCCAATATCAATACCCAGCCGATCTCTCTGATGATCAATGCTTTTGAAGCTCAGATGCTGCTGGAATGCGCTGCCTTTGTTTCCCTTTTGATCCTAGCGGTAAACCTGGTGATGAAGGGCTTGATCTATCTATACAAGCGAAAAACTCAAAAAGGAATGGAAGCAAAATGAGTCTCACAAAAACCCAGTTTGATATTTTAGCCTATTTGGAACGAAACACGGAAAGTGTTACACAGAGGCAGCTGGCAAACGCAACTGGCCGCTCTTTGGGCACCATCAATAAAACGGTATTGAATTTATCCCAGCTTGGCTATCTTCAAGATGGAACCATTACTCCCAAGGGATTGGAGGCATTGGAACCCTACCGAGTGAAGCGGGCGGTGTTCATCGCCGCGGGTTTTGGCACCCGACTGGTGCCCATTACCCTCAATACCCCCAAGCCTCTCGTCCGGGTTAACGGGACCCGGATCATCGATACCCTGCTGGACGCCATCGTGGCGGCAGGGATCGAGGAGATCGTCATCGTGCGGGGATATTTGGCTGAGCAGTTCGACCAGCTCCTTTATAAATATCCCAATATTCGTTTTATTGAGAATCCTATCTATAATGAGGCCAACAACATCTCTTCGGCCATCTGCGCCAAAGATCTGCTGGGAGGCGCTTATGTACTAGAGGCCGACCTGTTGCTCTACAATCCCGCTTTGATTCAAAAATATCAATATTGCTCCAACTATCTTGGGGTACCGGTAGAGGTAACTGATGATTGGTGCTTATACAGCAAGAATGGTATTATCACCAAATTGGTAGTAGGGGGAAGGAACTGTCATCATTTATTTGGGATATCCTATTGGACGGAACAGGACGGCACGCGATTGGCGGGGCATCTACAGCAGGTATATGATATGCCGGGCGGCAAGGAGCGGTATTGGGACCAGGCTGCTCTGGAATACTTTATCCATGACTATCGGGTGGCCATTCGAGAATGCACCTTTGAGGATATCATTGAGATCGATACGTTCCGGGAACTGGTTCGGTTGGATAGCACATATGATATAGGGTAAAAATCATTCCGACGATGGTCGGAAGGAGGTACGGAGATGCTGGAGGGAATTCTCATCGCGGTGATCGCGGTGGCCCTGTATTTTGCGGTTGCCTATACCATCCGAAACAAGGGAAAGTGCTCGGGGTGTTGTGGCGGTTGTCCCATGGCCGGCCGATGCCAGGAGGAGCGCCAAGATCAAAACGAGCATGGGAAAGAATCCTAACATAGTAAAAAGGCCCAGGGGTATTGCCTCTGGGCCTTTTTGTTTTATCCCAAGGAAACGAACGGCAGACCCGGGCCATACATATATTAGCATTAGCCGATAACCCGCCTGGGCGTAAAATCCTTTCGGGTTGTTGGAAATTGATCACATTGGAGTAATGGAAATGGAACCACAGGCAAAGACATTGGATCGTTTGCATGTCGGGGAAAGGGCCATGGTTTTATCGCTAACCTCCCAGGGGATCCAAAGGCGCCGAATGCTGGACTTGGGACTAACCCAAGGTACGGTGGTGGAGGCCTTACATAAGAGCCCCGGGGGAGATCCCATCGCTTATTTTATCCGGGGCGCGGTGATTGCCCTGCGGGATGAGGACGCAAGAAAGGTATTGGTAGAAGACCAGGCCGGACTGCAATAGAAGGACCGGGCCGGGAGGCGCGGATGCGCTTTCCGGCCTATCATACATAGTTTGGAGGAGGATCATGGGTTTACTCAATCGGGCGCCCATCCAGGATGGGGATGGGCTGGTGATTCAGCGGCAGGACGATCGGGAACGGGTCATCGCCTTGGCGGGGAATCCCAATGTGGGAAAGAGTACGGTATTTAACGCGTTGACTGGACTGAACCAACATACGGGCAATTGGCCTGGGAAGACGGTTGCCAACGCTCAGGGCCGCTACCGATATGGAGGGGAGAATTTTATCCTGGTGGATATCCCCGGAACGTATTCGCTGATGGCCAACTCCTTGGAGGAAGAGGTGGCCCGGGATTTTATCTGCTTCGGAGAACCCGACACCGTGGTGGTGGTGACGGATGCAACCTGTTTGGAGCGAAACCTAAACCTGGTGCTGCAGGTATTGGAGGTGACAGGCCGGATGGTGGTCTGCGTAAACCTCATGGATGAAGCCAAAAAGAAGGGCATCACCATTGACCTTGCCGCCCTATCCCGGGAGCTAGGGGTACCCGTGGTGGGCGCCAGCGCCCGGCAGGGCAAAGGGCTGCCGGATTTGATGGAAGCCATCTCCCAGGTATCCTTTGGGGAGGCTCAGTCCCCGCGGGATCTTTACTATGGCAAGGAGATAGAGGAGGCCATTGCCCTTCTGATGCCCCGGGTGTCGGAGCTGTGCGGAGAACGCATGAACCCACGCTGGGCCTGTCTTAAGCTATTGGATGGGGACGACACCCTTAGCGAAAACCTAGAGCGGTTTTTGGGAATGCCGGTGATGGCAGACCCGGTGATTCAGGAATGTCTGACCCGGGCACGGGAAGACCTGGGCCGGGCCGGGATCGGGCAGGAAACCATGCGGGATCAGGTGGTAAGCCGCATCGTGTGTCAGGCGGAGCGGGTATATGCTTCCTGTGTGAACCTGAAAAAGCAGGGATACGATAAGCGGGATCGCCGCCTGGACCGGCTTTTGACCAGCCGGGCCACCGGTATTCCAGTGATGATCGCCCTTCTAGCCCTGATCTTCTGGCTGACCATCACCGGAGCCAACTATCCCTCTCAGCTGCTATCCTCTTTCTTCGGCTATCTGGAGGGGCAGTTGACCCTTTTGTTTTCGGGTTGGGGCGCACCGGCCTGGCTCCATGGCCTTTTTGTGGAGGGGATGTTCCGAACGCTGGGCTGGGTGATTGCGGTGATGCTGCCTCCCATGGCCATTTTCTTTCCGCTGTTTACCCTACTGGAGGATTTGGGCTATTTGCCTCGGGTAGCCTTTAACTTGGATAAGTACTTCCGCAAAGCTGGAGCGCACGGCAAGCAGGCCCTGACCATGGCTATGGGATTTGGCTGTAACGCCTGTGGCGTCATGGGCTGCCGGATCATCGATTCCCCCCGGGAACGGCTCATTGCCATTTTGACCAACAACTTCGTGCCCTGCAACGGCCGTTTTCCCACCTTAATCTCCATCATCACCATGTTTTTTGTGGGTACGGCGGGAGGATTGGGCGCCTCTCTTCTCTCCACCCTGATGCTGACCGGGCTCATCGTCTTTGGGGTGATCATGACCCTATTGGTGAGCAAGGGGTTGTCCCGCACCCTCCTAAAGGGGATGCCCTCTTCCTTTGCCCTGGAGCTGCCGCCCTACCGCCGGCCCCAGGTAGGGAAGGTCATCGTGCGGTCCATCTTTGACCGGACTCTTTTCGTGCTGGGCCGGGCCATGGCGGTGGCGGCTCCAGCGGG
Organism: Christensenella sp. MSJ-20; assembly: GCF_044357945.1. NCBI lineage: Bacteria > Bacillati > Bacillota > Clostridia > Christensenellales > Christensenellaceae > Christensenella > Christensenella sp. MSJ-20. Next base: position 1,197,520 of record NZ_CP076563.1, on the reverse strand, counting down.
GCTCCTCATCTGGGCCTTATCCAACACCATGGTGGGGGATATGAGCATTCTGGCCCACTGCGTCCGTTTTTTCGATCCTTTTGCCCGGGTCATCGGCTTGGATGGAGTGATCCTCATGGCCTTTATTCTGGGATTTCCAGCCAATGAAATCGTTATTCCCATCGCTATCATGACCTACCTTGCCACGGGAAGCCTTATTGAGATGGATAATCTCATGGAGCTGAAAAATCTGCTGGTGGCCAATGGCTGGACTTGGATCACCGCCCTGTGCACCATGGTGTTTTCCCTATGCCATTTTCCCTGCGGCACCACCTGCTGGACCATCCGCAAGGAGACAGGAAGCACCAAGTGGATGGCGCTGGGGTTTGCTATCCCCACGGTGGCGGGCATTCTTCTATGCTTTGTGATCGCCACCCTGGCCCGTTTCTGCGGACTGGGCTAAAGCGCCCGAGGACCCCGACCGTTCGGGGTCCTTTGTTTTTCCAAATGCACGCTGAGGCGCTGGCTTCCGCTTCCCCTGATGGATGAAAAAAGCCGGAATCCGCGGTTTTGTTTGCTTCTTCCGGGTCCTTGCACTATAATAATAAAATAGCTATGGCTATCGAGAAACGGCGAGGATAGAATCCATGAAGATACTGGTGATCAGCCAGAATTACTACCCAGATCAATTTCAGATCAATGATATCACCAGTTCCCTGGCAGCCCAAGGCCATGAGGTCACCGTGCTGACGGGGCTGCCTGATTATACAACCAGCAGCGTCCCCCGGGAGTACCGCTTCTTCCGCAATCGGAAACAGCGGGTGGATGGGGTGGAGATCCTTCGGGTATCCACCTTTGCCCGGCACCATGGGGCTTTTTGCCGTTCCCTCAACTATCTGTCCTTTGCAATAAACGGGTCTTTGTACGCCACCTTTCATAAACGGGAGTTCGATGTGATTTTCGTCTATCAGCTTTCTCCTGCCACCATGCTGATGCCTGCTATCCGCTGGTCCAATAAAAGCGGAAAACGGGTGCTCACCTATTGCCTGGATATCTGGCCGGAAAGCGTCAAGGCCTTTGGCATCCGGGAACGAAACCTATCCTTCCGCATCATTCGGAAGATCAGCCGTTTTCTATATCAGCGCAGCCACCGGATCCTGGTATCCTCCCCGCCTTTTTTGGACTATCTGACGGAGGTGGCTGGGATCCCGCGGGGTCGGATGGAGTACCTGCCCCAATATTCCAACGACGCCAACTTGGAGGAGGACTTTACCCCCCTGGACAACGGGGTGTGGGATTTCCTCTTTGCGGGCAACGTAGGTAAACTTCAGGATATTGAATGCATTCTCCACGCCAGCGCCCAGCTCCGGCACCGCCGGGATTTCCGGGTTCACATCCTGGGGGACGGCTCCCATCTTGCCGCCATGAAACAGATGGCTCGCAGCTTGGACTTGGGAGAGACCGTGGTATTTCATGGCCGTCGTCCCGGCCGGGAGATGGGGGAATATTACCGTCTGGCCGATGCCTGCCTGGTTACCCTCCGTGGGGACAGCTATATTGGCAATACCATCCCTTTGAAGCTCCAGGGGTATATGGCGGCAGGGAAGCCTGTGCTGGGGGCCATCAACGGCGGTACCGCTGAGATTGTGCGGGAGGCGGACTGCGGCGCTTGCGTAGCGGCAGGGGATAGCCAGGGATTGGCGGATCTTCTGGAGCGGTTTATGGACAAGCCCCAGGACTTTGCGGGGTGCGGAGAGCGGGGCCGGGCCTATTATCGGGAGCATTTTACCAAGGCGCGGTTCCTAGCACAGCTTGAGCGGAATCTAAGGGAGCTGGCCGAACAGTCCAGCTGAGTGCACTACCGGCGGCGGAAGCCGCCCCTTTTTATAGGGGAAACGTTCCCAAAAAGGAGGAATGCCGAAAATGGAGCAGGACCGAATTTTAATTGCGGAGGACGACGGGGATATCAACGCCCTTTTGGCTAAAATACTGACCAAAGAGGGATATCGGGTGACCCAGGCCTATTCCGGGACCGAGGCCAGCCTCCGGGTTTCCCAGGAGCGGTACGACCTTTTGCTGTTGGACCTGATGTTGCCGGGCATGACGGGGGAGGAACTCATTGCGCAGCTGCGGAAGACCCAGACCATGCCCATCATCGTGATCTCGGCTAAAACCGCCCAGGAGGATAAGGTGGAGACGCTTACCATGGGCGCCGACGACTTTATCACCAAGCCCTTTGATCTTCAGGAGGTGTTGGCCCGGGTGAAGGCGCAGCTCCGGCGGTATAAAAAATTTGCGCCGGCATCCGAGCAGGAGAGGGAGCTTCGCCATAAGGGGCTGGTGCTAAACCGGGAAACCGTTCAGGTAACCCTCAACGGCGTTCCAGTTCCTCTTACCGCTCGGGAGTTCTCCATCCTGGCGCTTTTGATGGAGTATCCCACCAAGGTGTTCACCCGGGCGAATCTATTTGAGCACGTTTGGAACGATACCTATATGGGAGATGATAACACCGTCAACGTCCACATCAGCAATATCCGCAGCAAGCTCAGCAAGGTGGACGATGGCGAGTATATTAAAACGGTTTGGGGTATTGGCTTTAAGATGGCGGATTAGTCCGCTCCCTTTGCCGATAGGCCGTAGGAAAAGAGCGGCGTTTATGAACGCGTAGGCGTCTAGCGGGAAAACGTGGTTAAAAGCATCCTCGCAACCGTGAAGCGGTTGCAACGGGGCGCAGGCTCAGCCTGCATTCTTTAGTGATTTTTAAGGTTTGCTTTAGGGCTTCTTTCGGGTGCGACGATATACTGGGGTCATCAAAAGGAAAGGTGATGAATCATGGATATTGCGGTAAGCACCCAGCATCTTACCAAGGTCTATAAAAATAAGGCCGTGGTCCGGGATGCGGACATCCAGGTAAACCGGGGACAGGTATACGGCCTGGTAGGCCGCAACGGCGCCGGTAAAACCACCATTCTCCGGATGCTGTGCGGATGCGCCCTGCCGGATCAGGGAACCATCAGCCTCTTTGGAGCGGTGGAGGAAAAGGGGCTCTTGATGGAGCGGCGGCGGATCGGATCGGTTTTGGAAAGCCCCAGCTTCTACCCCTATTTTACAGCCAAGCAAAATTTGGAATACTATCGGACCATCCGGGGGATCCCGGAGGATCAGTCGGCGGAAGAGGCTCTGGCCATTGTGGGACTGACCAACACCGGCAACAAGAAGTTTAAAAACTTTTCCATGGGCATGAAACAAAAGCTGGGCCTGGCGCTTGCCATTATGGGCAATCCAGACCTATTGATCCTGGATGAGCCCACCAACGGGCTGGATCCCATGGGCATCGTGGAATTTCGGCAGATTGTGGCCCGGCTGAATCAGGAGAAGGGCATCACCATGATCATCTCCAGCCATATCTTGGGGGAACTGAGCCAGATCGCGACCCACTATGGCTTCATTGAAAATGGCCGGATCATCGAGGAGGTTTCGGCGGAGGAGATCCATCAGCGGTGCAGGAAATCCATCGCCTTTACGGTGGACGACGGCGCCAAAGCCGCGGCGGTGCTGGAGCAGAGCCTCTCCATTCAGGATTATGAGGTTCTAAACGGCAACCAGCTTCGGGTCTATCAGAGCATCGACACCCCCCATCTCATCACCAGGGCCTTGGTAAACGCCGACATCGCGGTGATGAGCGTCGTCCCCCAGGAGAGCAACCTGGAGAACTATTATGTGGAATTGGTGGGAGGTGGCAAGGATGCTTAACTACTTAAAAGGTGAATTTTATAAGGTATTTCACAGGAAATCCTTCTATGTCTTTACGGGTGTGATCTCCCTTTTGGCCATTGCCACCAATGTGCTTTCCTGCTTTTACGGCGGCCTTGGCCAGGCCGAGATCTTTGACCAGATCCTCCTGATGGGACTATACTACCTGGTTCTGCCCGCCTATCTGGTGCTGTTGTTTACCGATTGGATCAGCGGTGAGGAGAGCAAAAACGGCACGATGAAGAACGCGGTGTCCATGGGCGTGAGCCGGAGTACCATCTATATCAGCAAGTTTCTGGTTGCCTTGGCGGTCTCTTTTTTAAGCGCTGCCGCGATCCTCCTTGCTCTATATGGCAGCGGATGGCTGCTGTTCGCCATTGGCGGAGGCGTTTCCATGGAGTACGTTACCTATCTGCTCCAGGGCCTAATGGGCGCTTTGCCCCTGTGGATGGCCTGCGTGGCCATGGGCATCTGCCTTAACAGCATCATGCGGAGCAATATCCTGGCGGCCTTTCTATCGGTGGGAATCATCTCCATTCTGGAACTGCCCATCATGTTCCTGGGTAAGATTTGGGCCGGCTTTGAGGTGCTAAAGCCCTACACCATCATGAACCAGCTTGGCCGCCTGAGCATGGTGGCCTACCCTGGGGTGGAGGCTGGCAGCATCGTATCCACGGCGGCCTTAACGGGCTTGGTATATTTGGTGTTCTTCTTCCTTCTGGGCCTTCTGGTGTTCCGGAAAAAGGAGATCAGATAGCGCCGGGACGCCGGCTTAATATAGAAACTCTATCGGGGAAGTAGGTGGTATCAATGGTTTGGTTCCTGGTCGCGCTGGCCATGGCCCTGGCTGTTGCCGCCTTTTCCCTGTTTTTGTACCTGGTTCAGCGCCATGATATGCGGCAGATCACCCAGGATCTGATGCGGCTCAACCAGCTGGGCGCCCGGATCCGCCTCAACTTGCCCTCTCCATCCAAGGAGACCAAGGCGCTGGTGGATCAGGTCAATCGGGTTATTGATGGAAAGAATGCGGCCATGGAGGAGTACCAGCGAAACGACCGGGAGCTGCGCAGCGCCATTGAGAATATCTCCCATGACCTGCGCACTCCCCTTACCTCCATCATGGGATACCTGCAGCTATTGGAGGATCCATCCGCCACCCAGGAGGAGCGGGCCCAGTATCTGTCGGTGATGAAAAATCGCGCCAGCGCCCTTAAGACGCTGATCTCCATGTTCTACGAGCTGTCTCGGCTCCAGGCGGGGGAGTATCCCCTGGAGCCAGAACCTCTAGACCTTTCCCCTCTGCTCTGTGAGCAGCTGGCCGCTTACTACAATGATTTTGAGGACCGGGGCCTTTTGGTATCGGTGGACGTGCCCGCCCACCTGCCGCCGGTGTTGGCCGATCCCAAGGCGGTGATGCGTATTGTGGGGAATCTGATCCAGAATATTCTGCGCCATGGGGTAAGTCGGGTGTCGGTTAGGGCATATCTGGAGAGCGGACAGGTGGTAACAGCCTTTTGCAACGATACCCATGGGCTATCCCCTGAGGACGCCAGCCGGATTTTTGAGCGGTTCTTTACCGCCGATCGGATGCGCACCGGCCAGAACACCGGTTTGGGCCTGGCCATCGTAAAAATGCTGGTGGAACAGATGAAGGGCCGCATTGAAGCACATATGGAAGGCCAGGATCTGTACATTTTGATCCGCTGGCACCAGGCCTGATTGCTGTTATGTTGCAACATGTAAGAGAAGCCTCGTTGATGCGTTTTGCAAACGGGGCTTCTCTTTTTGCTGGGTTGTGCGATCCTGGAGGATTTAAGAGAATTCCTATGCATTTTGAGTAAAATCAAGGATCAAAGCCCTTATTTGCAAAAAATGCTGTCCGAATCACAAAATATGTTGTTTACTTTTGATGGATTGTTGGCTACACTGAAGAAAAAGAGATTACTTTTTTGATGATGTGAGGAGTGGCCACATGACAACGTCCCAGAGAAGAATGCGGATCTTTGACATCATACAGGACAACAAATCGGTGGAGGTTAACAATCTGGCCAAGATGTTTTCCGTTTCTACCATGACCATACGCCGGGATCTGGCCATTTTTGAAAAGCAAGGGCTCATCACCACCAACTACGGAGGCGCCTATCTCAACCAGGGCACTTCGATGGACGCCAGTTTTTCGCTAAAGTCGGGGCAGCGCATTGAAACCAAGCGGGCCATTGGCTATGAGGCCAGCAAGCTGGTGGAGGATGGGGATACCATCATCATGGACTGCGGCACCACCGTGCTGCAGATGGCCAAATACCTGCAGGATAAGCGGATCACCATCATTACCAACTCCTGGGTTCTGGTAAACTACTTCCGCTCCAACAGCAGGGTGACTTTGATCCTAGCGCCGGGGGAATATAAGGAAAACCAGGCGGGAGTCATCAGCGATATGACCATGCGGTTCTTTGAGACCTTTAATGTGGACAAGACCTTTTTAGGCACCCAGGGCTTGGAGCTGGAGCGGGGCGCTACGGTGGCGGATTTCACCGAGTGCAACATCAAGCGCACCATGTTGCAGGCTGGCAAGGTTAAAATTTTGCTGGCGGATCACAATAAACTGGGACAGACCTTCCTGGTTAAGCAGGCCGACGTGGACGAGTTCGATTATATCGTCACCGACAACCAGTCCGATCCCACCTACCTGCAAAGGATTCGGGATCTGGGGGTTACGGTATACGTAGCGGAATAAGGCGAACAAGAGGGCCTTTGGCCCTCTTTTCTTTTGAGGAGTGAATGAATGGACGGAATCTCTCCCCTGGCGCTTGCCCTGTTGGGCACAGGGTTTACCTTTTTTATGACGGCGGCAGGAGCCGCCATGGTATTTTTCTTCCGCAAGGAAGTTTCCGCCGACCAGCAGCGGCTGTTTTTGGGATTTGCCGCCGGGATCATGGTGGCAGCCTCGGTGTGGTCCCTTCTGATTCCCGCCATCGATATGGCGGAAGAACAGGGCATGATCGGCTGGCTGCCCGCCGCGGGAGGGTTTCTTTTAGGGGGACTGTTCCTCCTGGTGCTGGATCGTCTGCTGCCCCATCTCCATGCCGATTGCGATATCCCAGAGGGGCTGCCCAGCTCCATGAAGCGCACCACCATGCTGGTTTTGGCGGTCACGCTGCACAACATCCCCGAAGGCATGGCGGTGGGCCTCACCTTTGGATTGGCGGGAGAGGGAGTGGCAAGCCTCAGCGCCGCGCTGGTGCTGGCTCTGGGGATGGGCATTCAGAACTTCCCCGAGGGAGCCGCCATCTCTCTGCCCCTAAAACGGGAGGGGCTTAGTAATGGGAAATCCTTTGTTTATGGCGCTTTGAGCGGCGTTGTAGAGCCGTTAGCCGGGGTAGTAGGGGTCCTGATGGCGGGAACCATGCGCAGTGCTATGCCCTGGATGCTGGCCTTTGCCGCCGGCGCTATGATCTATGTAGTGGTGGAGGAGCTGATTCCCGAAGCGCATCTGGGGGAACACTCCCATGTGGGCACCCTGGGGGTTATGGCTGGCTTCTTAGTGATGATGATTCTGGACGTAGCCTTGGGCTAAAGGACCTTCGTCCGGTGGAAAGCCGGAGTCAGCTGCACCCAGTCAAGCAATAAAAAAGAGCCGCGTAAGCGGCTCTTTTTGATTTACTTACCAGTTGTAAGCGTCGGTGGCTTCCACATGCTCGGTCACCAGGGTGCCCTGCTTGTTCATGCCGTGGCTGGGGAAGATGGTCTCCAGCTCTTTGATCTGCTCCTCGGTGAAGGTCACATCCAGAGCCTTGATGGTGTCATGCAGCATATCAAGGGTCCGGGGGCCGGACAGGATGGAGCTGACCATGGGGTTGTGGAGCAGCCAAGCCTGAGCGATGATGGCCTCGGGCACGCCGATCTTCTCGGCGAAGGCCTTGAACTTGGTGAGCTGCTCGATCTGATAATCGTGGAGCTGACGGCCCTTGGAGCGGGGGCCGGGATCGCTCATAGCGTGACCGGACAGATGGCCGCCGCCCACGGGGCTGTAGCACATAAGACCCATGCCGAGCCGCCGCAGAGCGGGGATGACCTCCAGCTCGGGCTGACGGGTAACCAGGTTATAACGGTGCTGGTCGCAGATGAGGCCCATCATGCCGATGGATTCCGCATATTCCTGACAGGTGCACAGGTCGGTGGCGGAGAAGGCGGAGGAAGCGACATAGTCGAACTTGCCCTGGAAATAAGCGACCTTGAAGGCGGGCCACAGCTCTTTCCAAGCAACGCTGCGGTCTACCCGGTGCATCATGTAAATTTCCACATGGTCGGTCTGCAGCCGGCGGAGGGAGTCATCCAGATGGCGACGGATCTTCCAGGCGGACAGGCCGCGCTGCCGGTTGGCGCCATCTTCTTCGCCCATGGTGGCGTTGAACTTGGTGCACATAACGACCTTCTCCCGGCGGCCGCCGCCCTGGGCGAACCACTTGCCGATGATCTCCTCGCTGGCGCCGCCACCGTAGGCGTTGGCCGAATCAAAAAAGGTAATGCCGTTGTCAAGCGCCTCGTCCATGATGCGGAAGCTTTCCTTCTCGTCGCACAGACGGCCAAAGGCCATGGTGCCCAGGCAGATGCGGCTGACGTACAGACCGGACTGGCCCATCTTGTTGTACTGCATACTACATCGCTCCTTAATGGTATATTTCCGCGGCGTCCAGCCGCAGCTTTACTGGGTTTGTAACATTGAAATTATTGCACAAATGGAAGGCGATTACAAGCGCAGGGCCCGTCCCAATGGACTGGGTTGCAGAAACAGAAACTGGGAATAAAAAAAGAGCCGCCAAAGCGGCTCTTTTTGATTTACTTACCAGTTGTAAGCGTCGGTGGCTTCCACATGCTCGGTCACCAGGGTGCCCTGCTTGTTCATGCCGTGGCTGGGGAAGATGGTCTCCAGCTCTTTGATCTGCTCCTCGGTGAAGGTCACATCCAGAGCCTTGATGGTGTCGTCCAGCATCTCCACAGTGCGGGGGCCGGACAGGATGGCGCTCACATCGGGATTCTGGAGCAGCCAGGCCTGAGCGATGATGGCCTCGGGCACGCCCATCTTCTCGGCGAAGGCTTTGAACTTGGTGAGCTGCTCGATCTGATAGTCATGCAGCTTCCGACCGGAAGAACGGGGGCCGGGATCGCTGATGGCGTGGCCGGACAACTGGCCGCCACCCAGGGGGCTGTAAACCAGCATGCCCATGCCGAGCCGCCGCAGAGCGGGGATGACCTCCAGCTCGGGCTGACGGGTAACCAGGTTGTAACGGCCCTGGTCGCAGATGAGGCCCATCATGCCCCGTTTCTCGGCCTCATACTGGGCGGTGCACAGATCGGTGGCGGAGAAGGCGGAGGAAGCGATATAGTCGGTCTTGCCCTGGAACTGGGCTACCTGGAAGGCGGGCCACAGCTCACGCCAGGACACGCTGCGGTCAGGCCGGTGCATCATGAAGATCTCCAGATGGTCGGTCTGCAGCCGGCGGAGGGAGTCGTCCAGGTGACGACGGATCTTCCAAGCGGACAGGCCGGGCTTGTTGTTGGCGCCGTCAGCCTCGCCCATGGGCGCGTTGAACTTGGTGATGAGGACGATCTTCTCCCGGCGGCCGCCGCCCTGGGCGAACCACTTGCCGATGATCTCCTCGCTGGCGCCGCGGCCATAGATATTGGCGGTGTCGAAGAAGGTAATGCCCTTCTCAACGGCCTCGTCCATGATGCGGAAGCTTTCCTTCTCGTCGCACAGTCCGCCAAAGGCCATGGTGCCCAGGCAGATGCGGCTGACGTACAGACCGGACTGACCAATCTTGTTGTAGACCATTGTACATCTCTCTCCTTATGATAGGTATTTCCGCGGAATGAGCCCGCGGTTTTGCGTATGGAATATATAGAAATTATTGCATAAATGCCGTGGCATTACAAGCGCAGGGCCCGCCCCAACGGCGCGTCGTGCAAAAACAGAAACTAGGAATAAAAAAAGAGCCGCGCAAGCGGCTCTTTTTGGTTTACTTACCAGTTGTAAGCGTCGGTGGCTTCCACATGCTCGGTCACCAGGGTGCCCTGCTTGTTCATGCCGTGGCTGGGGAAGATGGTCTCCAGCTCTTTGATCTGCTCCTCGGTGAAGGTCACATCCAGAGCCTTGATGGTGTCGTCCAGCATCTCGGAGGTACGAGGGCCGGACAGGATGGCGCTCACATCGGGATTCTGGAGCAGCCAGGCCTGAGCGATGATGGCCTCGGGCACGCCCATCTTCTCGGCGAAGGCTTTGAACTTGGTGAGCTGCTCGATCTGATAGTCGTGGAGCTTCCGGCCCTTGGACCGGGGACCGGGGTTATCCATAGCATGGCCGGACAGATGGCCGCCGCCCAGAGGACTGAAGACCAGCATGCCCATGCCGAGCCGCCGCAGAGCGGGGATGACCTCCAGCTCGGGCTGACGGGTAACCAGGTTGTAACGGCCCTGATCGCAGATGAGGCCCATCATGCCCCGCTTCTCGGCCTCGAACTGAGCGGTGCACAGGTCGGTGGCGGAGAAGGCGGAGGAAGCGACATAGTCCAGCTTGCCCTGGAACTGGGCAGCCTGGAAGGCGGGCCACAGCTCGCGCCAGGATACGGTGCGGTCAACCCGGTGCATCATGAAGATCTCCACATGGTCGGTCTGCAGCCGGCGGAGGGAAGCGTCCAGATTCCGGCGGATCTTCCAGGCGGACAGGCCGGGCCGGTTGTTGGCGCCGTCCAGCTCGTCGCCCACGGGGAACATGAACTTGGTGATGAGGACGACCTTCTCCCGGCGGCCGCCGCCCTGGGCGAACCACTTGCCGATGATCTCCTCGCTGGCGCCGCGGCCATACACGTTGGCGGTGTCGAAGAAGGTGATGCCCTTCTCAACGGCCTCGTCCATGATGCGAAAGCTTTCCTTCTCGTCGCACAGTCCGCCAAAGGCCATGGTGCCCAGGCAGATGCGGCTGACGTACAGACCGGACTGACCAATCTTGTTGTAAACCATTTGTCTCTCTCCTTCAATAAAGTAAATATGTATCCTGACCAGCGCCAAAGCGCGGCAAATACCAAAGAAACTGTAACGGGCTCATTATTTCATGGGGGAAGAAGGACTGTCAAGGCCGGCGCCCTTGTCCTGGAATGCAGAAAAGCGTTCTTTCATTTTTTGCTCGCTGACGGCGTATAAAAAAGGAAGCCGCATTGCGGCTTCCTTCTTCAGTTAGGACACTAGGGATTGAGTAGATAGATCATAAGGTTCAGATAACCGGCAAAGGTAACCCACACCAGGTAGGGGATCTGAAGATAGGCAGCCAAGGGACGAACCCGGTAAAAGGCGACGATCATCCAGAGGATCAGGACCCATAGCAATACCAGCCAGAGGAAGGAGGGCAGATACCACTGAAATCGGAAAAATAGAATAGGCCAGATAAAATTCACCAGAAGTTGTATGCCGTAGAGAAGAAGGGCCCGCTTGCTGTCCGGCCCTCCTTCCCGGTAGACCAGGGCGCTGCTAATGCCCATCAGGACATACAGGATGGTCCAGACCACGGGGAATACCCAGGCAGGCGGTGCCAGCGGCGGCTGGTTAAGGGTTTTGTAAAGATCCATGCTTCCGCCGGTCAAAAGGGCGGAGAGCCCGCCCACGCCCAGGGCGATGAGAATGGAATAGACATAGGGTTTGACGCGGTTCCACATTGCACTCACCTCATGATCTAACGATATGCTGTTAGATTAGGATTAGAAGAACCCAGCTCCCCTATGCGGCCTATTTTTTTATTCCAAGATCTCCTTGGCCATGAGAAGGCCAACGATGGTTTTGGCGTCCCGGAGCTCCCCCGCCATGATCCGCTCCCATAGGACGGGGAGGGGCACCATCTCCAGGGAAACGAATTCACCCTCGTCAGGATGGCTGTCCGCTGCTGTTAGATCCTGGGCCAGGTAGATGTGCAGTACCTCGTCGCAGAACCCGGGAGAAGACCACATGGCGGTGAGCTTTTGCCATCGCTTGGCCGAGAGCCCCGTCTCCTCGGACAGCTCCCTCTGCGCGCAGGCAAGGGGGTCTTCTCCCGGATCCAGCTTCCCGGCGGGAAGCTCCCATAGCTCCGACTGAGCGGCAATACGGTACTGGCGCACCATGGCCACCCGGCCATTTTCATCCGCTGCCACAACGGCGGATGCGCCGGGGTTCCGCACCACCTCTCTGAGAGCGGGACGGCCGTTTGGCAGGGTGATCTCCATCCGGTCCACCGAAAAGATTTTTCCGTTGAACACCGTGGACTGGCTGACGATGGTTTCCTCGCGTTTCATGGGAATTCTCTCCTTCTCCATCCGCTAATGGCGGAGGGCTTCGATGGGATTGAGCCGGCTGGCCTTCCGGGCGGGGGCAAAACCAAAGAGGATGCCCACGGCGGCGGAAAAGCCGACCCCCAATAGTATAGCACCAAAGGAGACGGAGCAGGAGACCCCGATGACGGCAGAGGCCAGCAGGGTACAGAGAACGCCCCCAACCGCTCCAATGAGCCCGCCCAGCAGGGATAGGAACATGGATTCCAGCAAAAACTGCAGCTGAATGCGCCGGGGCTCGGCGCCCAGAGCTTTGCGGAGGCCGATCTCGGTGGTCCGCTCTGAAACCGACACCAGCATCATATTCATGATGCCGATGCCCCCTACCAAAAGAGCGATGGAGGCAATGCCGATGAGGAGAGCCTCCATCATGGCTTGGAGCTCCCGGAGCACCTTTGTCAAGCTATCCATATTGATGATGGAGAAAGCGCCCTCCCGGTAGTTAAATGCCTGGCGGAGGATGGATTTCGTCTCTTCTACGGCGGCATCCATTTGGGCGGAATCCCGCAGATACAGATCCACGGCTCCAAGGCTATCCTGGCCCAGAAGGGACATCATGGCCTCATAGGGCAGGATGACCAGATCCTCTCCCGTCAAGAACATGGCGTCCACCGCCCGGGACCGATCCGTAACCCCCACCACCGTAAAATCTACCCCATGAAGGGTGATGGTGCGGCCCAGGGCGCTTCCTCCCAGAAAATGGGCTCGTTCGGTGTCCTCTCCAATGAGACACACCCGGCTGTGGGCGGAGGCGTCCAAAGCGGTCAGCGCCCGGCCGGATTTGATGGCGGGCGCCTCCTCCCGAAAGTACACATGGCTCTTGCCCAGGACGGTCACATCCTCTACGGTCTGTCCGTTCATCCGGACGGGCGCTGTCACGGATAGGTTGGGGGAAAGGCCGCAAACCGAGGAGATGCCCTCCAGCCGTTCCAGATCCTGGGAGGAAAGCCCCTCCTTCAGAGCGGTGCCGGTGACCTGGACCGAAAGCTTGCCAGCTCCCAGGCCGATGAATTTCTGATTGATGGCTCCCATGACCCCTTGAACCATGGAGATAAGGGCGATGATGGCCGCAACCCCGATGACGATGCCCAGCACCGTTAGAAAGGAGCGAAGCTTGTTGTGCCGGATATTCTGCCAAGCCATGCGGATGCTTTCCAGAATCATGACAACGCCTCCCCCGAGGAGAGACGGCCGTCCAGGATGTTCACCACCCGCTGCGCCGTTTTCGCCAAATCCTGGTTGTGGGTGATCATGACGATGGTGTTGCCCTCCCGGTGCAGGTCATGGAACAACTCCATCACCTGGAGGCCGGTGTGCTGATCCAGGGCGCCGGTGGGTTCATCGGCCAGGAGAAGGGAGGGCCGGCAGGAGAGGGCGCGGGCAATGGCCACCCGCTGCTGCTGGCCTCCCGACAGCTGCCGGGGGTAGTGGGCCATTCGGTTCTCCAGCCCCATCCGGCTTAAAAGTCCCTGAGCGATCTCCCTGCGCTGGCGCCGGCCAACGCCAGCATAGGTCAGGGGAAGCTCCACGTTTTCCAGGGCGGTGAGCCGGGGCAACAGATAGAAGGATTGAAAGACGAATCCAATCTCCCGGTTGCGGAGTCGTGCCAGCTCCCGTTCGCTTAAGGAGGACACCTCCTGTCCCATGAGGGTATACCGCCCCCGGGTGGGCATGTCAAGACAGCCCAGGATGTTCATGAGGGTGGACTTCCCGGAGCCCGAGGGGCCCAACACCGCTACAAACTCCCCCTCGTAGAGGGTGAAGTCCACCCCTTTTAGCACCAGCTGCTCCTCCTCCCCAATGGGATAGGCCTTTTCCACCCCGCTAAGGGTTAAAATGGGCCGCCGAGTCATTCCGTTTCCTCCCGGATCAAATCCATGGGGTTCAGGCTTTGGGGCTGTTCCACCGGGAAGTAAACGGTTTCTCCCGGCGTCACACCCTGCTGAATTTGGGCGTATATGCCGTCGCTGATTCCCACGGTGACGTATTTGGCGTCCATACGGCCCTTTTCGTTGACATAATAGACGTAAGGACGGTTCTGATCGTCGGTCTGAAGGGCCTTTACCGGCAGCAGCACTCCATCCGTCACCGATTGATTTTCCAGCTTGACCTCTGCGGACATACCGGCCAGCAGCCCTGCGGGCAGTTGGGATAACACAACTTCTACCTCAAAATAGGGGACGCCTCCCTGGCCCGACGCCTCCCTGGCAATGCGGGAAATGCGGCCGTCCTGGGTGAGGCCCAGGGCATGGATGGAAACGCGGACGGGCTGGTCCAGGGAGAGGGCGGCCACATCCTGTTCGTCAACCTGAATCCGTATCCGCAGATCCTGGTAGTCTACCACGGAAAACAGGGTTTGTCCCGCTGGGACGGTCTGGCCCTTTGAAAGGGTAAGTCCCCATAGCTCGCCGTCCATACCAGCCCGGTATACCCGACCATCGGAGGTTTTCAATACGGCCTCTCCCTTTTCCACACGATCCCCCTCCCTGTAATAAAGCTGGGATATGGTAAGGGGGTCCTCCGCAACCGATACCGTCCGTTCCGGCGCGATGACCGACCCGGAAAAACTATAATAGGTGGTGAGGTCTCCGGTAAGGGCCGTCTGTTGGATGTAGCCGTCATCGGGGGAGCGGGAAAGGGCGACCAATAGCACCAACCCGGCCAAAACCACCGATAAAAGCGCCGCCCAGAGCAGCCGGGTTTTGCGCCTGTGGGGCCGGAATGCCCCGTTCTGTTTTTCCGCCGCTCCAAACGGCTTTTCATCCCTGCGGCTTGTCATCTGGCGTCGCTCCCTCCCCATGGTTTCCGGCGGTTTCAAATCCTTTTCTATACTGTTTGCTTCCGGGGACTTCTTATGCGCCCAAAGAGGAGGTATGGACGGGAAACTTTCCTGAAAAATTGCCCCGCCAGGTGGACATTTGGCCTTTAAGGGTTTAGAATATGTCCATTCTTCCGCCCGGCGGGGCGGACCACGGAGACGAACAAAGATGCAAAACCCTGCGGAATATCACGGAAAAATCGCCGATGCCCATACCCATATCTTCCCCGCGAAAATTGCGGAAAAGGCCACGGCGTCCATCAGCAAGTTCTATAATGTGCCCATGCAGTTCATCGGTCTTAGCAGTCATTTGCTGGAGAGCGGCAGCCGGATAGGGGTGGGAAAGTATCTGGTGTGCTCCACCGCCACCCGGCCGGACCAGGTTCGTTCCATCAACGATTTCATCGCTGGGGAATGCGCCCGCGAGCCCCGCTTTTTGGGATTCGCCACCCTGCATCCGCGGATGGAGGGCTGGGAAGCGGAGCTGGACCGGATGCTGGAGCTGGGCCTTCATGGCGTCAAACTCCACCCCGATTTTCAGGATTTCTGCATAGATGATCCCGCTTGCATTCCCCTGTACCGGTGTATCGCCCAAAGCGGGCTGCCGGTGCTGTTCCACATGGGGGATGCTCGCTATGACCGTTCCGCTCCCTTCCGGCTACGGAACGCCGCTGACGCGGTGCCGGACCTCCGGTGCATCGCCGCCCATTTTGGGGGCTACCAGCGGTGGCAGGAGGCCATGGATTGTCTCTACGAGGGCAACATTCAGTTCGACACCTGCAGCAGCCTATTTCAGCTTTCCCCGGAATATGCCGTGGAGATGATCCGCCATATGGGGCCGGAGCGGTTTTTCTTCGGTACCGATTTTCCCATGTGGGACCATGTGCTAGAGCTGGAGCGGTTTTTGAATCTAGGCCTGACGGACCGGGAGAACGAAATGATCCTGTACCGCAATTTTGAGACGTTCTTCGGGGTAGAGGTTTAGAAGAGGGTGAAAGGAAGAAGAAATGCCCCCGGCAAGCGCCGGGGGCATTTTTCTGGAATTGGGGTTTGGTCAAACAGCCTATTGCTCCTCCCGTTCTTCCCCAAAGGCAGCGGCTACCGCCTGCGCCAGTTGATCGGGGCAGGAGGTGTGCTTCATGCCGCAACGGATACCGGCAAACAGCTCGTGGAGCCGTTCCACGGTCATGCCCTCCGCCGCTCGGGCAATGCCCTGGAGGTTGCCGTTACAGCCTCCTTCAAATACCACGTTTGTTACCACATTCCCCTCTAAATCAAACGCGATGGAGCGGGAGCAGGTGCCGCTGGTACGGTAGGTGTGTCTCATACAAAACGCTCCTTTTGCCCGTGATGCCTTGGAGTATACCCGGATTTATCCCCATTGTCTAGGGGCGTATCCGGCGGAAGGCGTCCTTGGCTTTGGAAAGGATGGGAAGGGAATCCGGTCCCCGGCGCAGATACATGGCGTCCAATTCCCGCAGATAGGCGGATTCCAGGGCTTCCATATCCGTTCCATGAACGGCTGCTTGGCGTAAGAAGGCCTCTCCCGCCGCCAGTTTGGAAGGGGTTAAGGCGGGAAGGTAGGTTAGAAGAAAGGCCAGGATAGGGCCCAG
Organism: Christensenella sp. MSJ-20; assembly: GCF_044357945.1. Lineage (NCBI taxonomy): Bacteria > Bacillati > Bacillota > Clostridia > Christensenellales > Christensenellaceae > Christensenella > Christensenella sp. MSJ-20. The sequence continues at coordinate 1,181,003 of NZ_CP076563.1, read as the reverse complement.
ATCCTCCTCCACCGGCCCGGAGATGAGGGGCTCCTCAAAATCCACCGAGCGGCAGATCATGCCGTCGTAGAGAAAATTTCGCAGGTTCACGTCCCCCCGCAGACAACCGGTCATGGCGTGGTACCTGGCGATCCAATCGCAAAGCGCTTTCATGGCGGCGGAAAGCGGGATTTGGGCATCGGTCTCGGCGGCGTCAGCCAGCTCGGCGTAGTTCTCCCCCGGAAGATAGTTCAGGTACAGGCAGCGCCCTTTTCTCCATAAAACCCGGGGAATGGAGTCCACCCCCCGGCTATGGAGCAGAAGAAGGGTGCGCTGCTCCGTTAATAGGGTTTCTTCATCCCGGTACTCCTTGCGGATCACCAGCTCTCCCCGCCGGCGGACCAAGCGCACCTGGTTGCGGCGGGAATGAAAGAGATGGCCCTTCATCAGCCATCCTCCCGGATGGTGACGGTAATTTCGCTGTGCTCCCGGTAACCGTCCAGCTCCCGAACCAGACCCAGCACGGCATTTTTGACGATGCGCTCCACAAACGGCACCAGATGGAGCTCCCTGCCGCCCACGGTGATGGACACGGGCTGCCGATACTGGACGCAGTCCTCCCGCTGGGCCGCTCCATGGGCGATTTTTCCCGCAAAGGCCATGCAGTCACAGCCGCATGCCCCACAGGATTTAGGATCCACCCCTGGCAGCGGGGGAAAGGCAGTCCGCTCCACAAAGTCCGCCAAAGCGTCGGGATCTCCCAAGGGGTTCAGAACCGGAAGGCCTTGAACTTCACGGAGCCCTCCATTGGCGATGACTCCGGATACCGCCACCGTCCGAGGGTCCAGGGGATTGGGCAGGTCCTCGGGGGAGGCCGCTGACTGGATCAACGGGCAGGGCACATCCCGCACCCCTTCCAGGATGACGTAGTCCTCATCAAAATAGGACAATAGCTGTCGGTGCGGGATGGGGTGGTCAAGGAGCACGTCGGTTTCCGCCGGGCCTCTGGCGATGACGGTTCGGGCTCCGGCGGACCGGTGCCGGCCGGTGTTGGAAGCGGGATCATCTATGGAAAATCCCTCTGCATGGATTTCCTTAACGCTTCCCACCCGGTATCCACGGGCCGTAAGGGTCCGGATCAGGGCTTCGCACAGGGTGGTTTTTCCGGTTTTGCTATGGCCCACTATGGCGATGGCTTTCATGCTAAAACGCCTCCCTTTTTCGTCATTGTACCCCGGCTTTTGCCGGGACGCAAGAAAGAAGGAAGCCACTGTTGACAAGCCCTGGAAAGGAACCTATACTGAGGGTGAAAGAAAGAGGACGTTCCGCACGACTGACGGGTTTTGTGGGTTTACCACAGGGGAGTGCGGGGCTATAACGCCGACCGTCTGGGCAGCCCTTGCACATGCAAAAGGCTGTCCTTTTTTCTTACCAGTGCTAAGGAGGAAACCGCAATGGAAGAAAACAGAGCCTATCGGGGATTTGTGTCCGGCCCCTGGAAGGAAAACATCGACGTCCGGGATTTCATTCAGCGCAACTACACTCCCTATGAGGGGGACGAGTCCTTTCTGGCCTCCGCTACCCCCCGCACCCAGGAGCTGATGGAAAAGCTCAACCGGCTGCTGGCCCTGGAGCAGGAATTCGGTGGGGTGTTGGACATCGACACCGAAACCGTCTCCTCCCTGACCAGCTATGCCCCTGGGTATCTGGATCGGGAAAAGGAGCTGATTGTGGGGCTGCAGACCAACCGGCCCCTGCGCCGGGGGGTGAACCCCTTTGGCGGCATTCGCATGGCCGAGGGAGCCTGTAAAGCGTATGGCTATGAAATGGGCCAGAAGATTCGGGAGGAGTTCACCTTCCGCACCACCCATAACGATGGCGTCTATCGGGTCTATACCCCGGAGATGCGTGCCGCCCGGAAGAGTGGCGTCATCACCGGCCTGCCGGACGCCTACGGCCGGGGGCGGATCATCGGGGACTATCGCCGGGTGGCCCTTTACGGGGTGGACCGGCTCATCGAGGAAAAACAAAAGGATAAGGAAGCCAAAGGCCGTCAGCTCATGGATGTGGAAAACATCCGGCTGGGGGAGGAGCTGTACCAGCAGATCGCCTTTCTAGGCAAACTAAAGGAGATGGCCGCCCTATATGGCGTGGACATCTCCCGGCCTGCCGAGACCGCCTTGGAGGCGGCCCAATGGACCTATTTTGGATACCTGGGAGCCATTAAGGAACAGAACGGCGCCGCTATGAGCCTGGGCCGGGTCAGCACCTTCTTGGATATCTACCTGGAGCGAGATCTCCGGGAGGGAACCCTCAGCGAAGCAGGGGCCCAGGAGATCATGGATGACTTTGTCATGAAGCTCCGGATGGCCCGGCATCTGCGGACTCCGGAGTACAACGAGCTGTTTGGGGGAGACCCCATGTGGATCACCGAGAGCGTAGGGGGCATGGGGGAGGATGGCCGTACCCTGGTGACCCGGAACAGCTATCGCATCCTCCACACCCTCCGGACCTTGGGCCCCTCCGCAGAGCCCAATCTGACCGTGCTGTGGAGCCAGGACCTGCCCCGGGCGTTTGCGCGCTACTGTGCCCGGCTGTCCATCGATACCGACGCCATCCAGTACGAGAACGACGACCTGATGCGGCCTCTTTATGGGGATGATTACGCCATCGCCTGCTGCGTCTCCGCCATGCGGGTAGGCAAGCAGATGCAGTTCTTTGGAGCCCGGTGCAACCTGCCGAAGCTACTGCTGCTGGCCTTAAACGGCGGCTATGACCACACCTCCGGCCTCCACCTGGGACCCCAGATGGAGCCCATGGCGGGAGAGGTCCTTTCCTATGACGCCGTTATGGAGCGCCTTGCCGTTTACCGGGAATGGCTGTGTGCCCTTTACGTCAATACCATGAACGTGATCCACTACATGCACGATAAGTACGCCTATGAAAAGACCCAGATGGCCCTTCATGACACCGACGTGGGCCGGTTTATGGCCTTTGGGGTGGCGGGTCTTTCGGTGATGGCCGACTCCCTTTCCGCCGTGAAATACGCCAGGGTAACGCCCATTCGGGATGACAACGGCTATATGGTTGGCTTTAAGACCGAGGGGGATTTCCCCAAATTTGGCAACGATGACGACCGGGTGGACTCCATCGCCCAGGCCATCCTCCACGATACCATCACCGAGCTGCGTAAAACCCCGGCCTATCGGAACGCCGTCCACACCCTTTCGGTACTGACCATCACCAGCAACGTGGTGTACGGCAAAAAGACCGGCTCCACCCCCGACGGCCGGGAGAAGGGAGCGCCCTTTGCCCCCGGCGCCAATCCCATGCATAACCGGGAGCGGGAAGGCGCTCTGGCCTCCCTCAACAGCGTGGCAAAGCTCTCCTATGACGATTGCCGGGACGGCATTTCCAACACCTTCTCCATCGTGCCCGCCGCGCTTGGCCGGGACGACGAGGCCAGAACTCAGAACCTGGTGAATATCCTTGCCGGCTATTTTAAAAAAGGGGCCCATCACATCAACGTTAACGTCCTCAACCGGGAGATGCTGGAGGAGGCCTATGGCGATCCCAGCAAGTATCCCAACCTCACCATTCGGGTCTCAGGCTATGCCGTCAACTTCCATAAGCTGTCTCGGGAGCAGCAGCGGGAGGTCATCAGCCGGACTTTCCACAGCGCCCTGTGAAAATGGGACGGATTCATTCCTTTCAGAGCCTGGGTACGGTGGATGGCCCCGGCGTCCGGTTTGTGGCTTTTCTCATGGGCTGTCCCCTTCGGTGCGCATATTGCCATAACCCCGATAGCTGGGATTTTGCAGGAGGAACCCCTTATACCCCGGAGGAGGTCATGGCCCGGATCCGCCGGTGCCGGGAGTACTTTGGCCCCGAGGGCGGAGTGACCCTTTCGGGAGGGGAAGCGCTATGCCAGCCGGCGTTCGTCTACGAGCTGTTCTCTCTGTGCCATGAGGAGGGGATCCATACCTGCCTGGACACCAGCGGCTGCGTCTGGAATCAAGAGGTGGAGCGGGCCTTATCCGCCACCGATCTGGTGCTTTTGGACATTAAAATGACCCGGGAGGAGGACTACCGGCGCTATACCGGCGGAAGCCTGTCCGACGCCATATCCTTTCTGGCCCGCCTTCAGGAACGGGGGATTCCCACCTGGATCCGCCAGGTGATCATCCGGGACGTCAACGACGATGAAGAGAATCTCCTGCGGCTCAATGAGCTCATTGCGCCCTTTTCCTGCGTGGAAAAGGTGGAGCTTTTGCCCTTTCATAAGCTGTGTTTGGAGAAATATCAAGCGCTGGGAATCCCTTTTCCCTTTGCTGATAGAGAGCCGCCGGAGCCTGCCCTTCTGGATCGCCTGCGCGGCATGATCCGCCTAACAGGGGAAGGAGCAGCAAAAAAATAAAAAGAAGAAGACCGGCCTCGGGGCCGATGGGGAATTTCCCCAGCCTTCCCGCTGCCGGTCTTTTTTGATGCATCGTTTCATGCCGAATGGCTATCGTTCACCTAAGCTTACTGCTGGTTCTGATTCTGCTGATTCTGCTGATTCTGCTGCTGCCGCTGGTTCTGCTGCTGGCGCTGATTCTGCTGGTTCTGCTGCTGCCGCTGGTTCTGGTTCTGCTGATTCTGCTTGTTGTTGTTCACGATGAAGTCCCTCCTTTCAGCAAAGATTTCAGTCCTAGTATTTCCCGCCGCCCCGTCTTTATACCTGAATCCAATCCGCAATGCCCGGTAGAAATCCCTTTGTTTTCCAATGAATCGCATAAAAATCTTTTATCGGATCACACTAAATCCATTGGAATCAGGAGGAGGAAGGGTTATGCTTTTGATCAAAAATGGGCGGGTGCTGACCATGGAGGGAACCACCCTTCCCCAGGGCTGCGTCTTGATCAAAGGGGGCAAGATCAAGCGAGTCGCGCCAACCATAGATGAAACAAACCTGCCCCGGCATCATATCCTGGACGCCCAGGGGGGCTGGATTATGCCCGGACTCATCGAGAGCCACTGCCACATCGGCATCACAGAGGCCAACAAGGGCACCGCGGGGGACGATTGTAACGAAAGCACCGGCCCCGTCACGCCGGCGCTCCGGGCCCTGGACGCCGTCAATCCCCTGGACCGGGCCTTTGAGGAGGCGGCTCGGGCGGGAATTACCTCCTGTATGGTGGGCCCCGGCAGCGCAAACGTGGTGGGCGGCCAATTTTTGTTTATGAAGACCATGGGGGACGGCTCCATGGAATCCCGGGTGGTGCTGGAGCCCGCCGCCATGAAAGTGGCCTTTGGAGAGAACCCAAAGAACACCTATGGGATAAACGGCAACGTCCCCGCCACCCGGATGGCCATCGCCGGCCTGTTGCGGGAGGAGCTGACCCGGGCCCGGCAGTATCTACAAAGGAAATGGACTGCGGCGGAAAACCGCGAGGCGTTTGAAACGGACCATACCCTTGACTGCTGGGAGCCGGTGTTTCGGGGCAGGATTCCCCTAAAAGCCCATGTGCACCGGGCGGACGATATTCTTACCGCCGTGCGGATTGCCCGGGAATTCGGACTTTCCATGACCCTGGACCATTGCAGCGAGGGCCACATCATCCCGGAGGAAATCCAGGCGTCGGGCTTTCCTGCCATCGTGGGGCCCAGCCTTAGTTTTCACAACAAGGTGGAGATGCAATACACCGACTTCCGTACCCCGGGGGTACTGCATCGGGCGGGGGTGCAGGTGGCCATCACCACCGATCATCCGGTGACCCTGATCCAAACTCTGCCCATCTGCGCTGGGTTTGCGGCCCGGGAGGGGCTGGGAGTGGAGGAAGGGCTTCGGGCTATCACCATCAACGCCGCCCGTATCTGCCGGGTGGAGCACCGGGTGGGGAGCTTGGCCCCCGGCAAGGACGGCGACGTGGCGGTATTCACCGGCAATCCCATGGAGGTATTTACCAAGTCTTTGTTCACCATCATTGACGGCCGTTTGGTCTACGCCCATGATGGCCGAAATTTGGAGAAAAGTTGATCCAAAAAAGAAAAAAATGACTTTAATCGGTTGCAGGAACGGAAAAAATGTCGTATAAAAATGGGTGAATCGATCCTATGGTGGTGGAACAAGTTTTGCAGCAGCTTGTTCCACTGCTTTTTTTGTGGAAAAATCTTTGATAAAAGCACTGCAATATTACACTGAGCGCTTTGCGCGCGATAGAGATCCAGGTGATAACCGCGGGGAATACGTCCGTCGCCGTGTCGCTGCCCGCCCCTTAACCGTGAAAACAGACGCCTCGTTTCCGGCAAGGTACCGGCCCCTTTGGGGGTTTATGAAAACTTAAGTTTTCCATAGGGGTTTCATTAAGAACTATGGGGTAGCATGGAACCATCAAAAAGGAGGGAGCCCCATGAATAGAACCTGGTTTTATGTGGTGGGAATTGCCATGATCGCCGCCATCGGCATGGCCTTGGGGGAGATGCAGAGCCTAACCGCCCTATTATGATGGACCCCGGTCGGATATGCTATAATGTTTTATAAGCGCTTGCCGGAAAGGGAAACGCTGCTGCGGCGTTCGGCCGCTTTCATCAGGAAGACGAGGTGATCCCATTGGCCCAGGGCCGCATATTGGTGGTGGACGACGATAGGGAGATCGTAAAGCTGATCTGTCTGTATCTGGAGAACGAGGGCTATGAAACCCTTACGGCCTATAACGGCAGGGAGTGCCTGGAACGCATCGGAGCGGAGAAAGTGGACCTTCTGGTGCTGGACATCATGATGCCAGAGCTGGACGGTATGGAAGCCTGCCGCCGTATCCGGGAAACCCAGAACATCCCCATCATCTTCGTCAGCGCCAAGGGAGAGCCCATGGATAAAATCATGGGTCTTGCCACCGGCGCCGACGATTATCTTACCAAGCCCTTTCATCCCATGGAATTGGTGGCCCGGATCAAGGCCCAGCTTCGGCGGTTTCATCAGCTTGGCACCGACAGCCGGGAGGAAAACAAGGGTCAGATCGTGCTAAAGGATCTCATCATCAACCCGGCGGAGCATACCGTCCAGCGGGACGGGGAGTTCATCGCCTTTACGCCCAAGGAGTTTGAAATCCTCCTGCTTCTGGCCCAAAATCCCAATATGGTATTCAGCTCCGAAGCCATCTTTGAGCGGGTCTGGGGGCTGGATTCCCTAGGTCAGGACAATACCGTCATGGTGCATATCCGTAGGATCCGCAGTAAATTAGGGGATATGCCGAGGGAGTCCAAATACATCCACACCGTGTGGGGGGTCGGCTATAAGGTTGAGAAATAGGCCGAAACGAAAAAGCCTGAGAAGAAAGCTCATCGTCATCTCCATCGCCAGTTTTTTGCTGGCGCTTTTGGGCTTGTTCATCATCTACTATTACATCACCTATGTGCTGCAGCTGCCGGGCACCGGAGCCTATCAATTTGCCAACGTGCTGTACGCCATCCAATGGGTGGTGTCTTCCACCCCTTGGATGCTGTGGTTCCTCATTGCTTTTCCCCTGTTCATCGGGATCTTCTATCTTTTGAGCCGCCGGACCATGAAGCGGCTGGATCGGGTTTCCCAGGCGGTGCAGAACGTGGTGGAGGGGGATTATCATCCCGAGCTTCCGGAGTACAACCGGGATGAGATCGGCACCCTGGAGCAGAGCGTGAACCGCATGGCGGAGGAGATCGAGCACGCCTTTGCGGTTCAGCGCCAGGCGGAGCGGATGAAGGATGAATTCATCACCAACATCGCCCATGACCTCAAAACGCCCCTGATGTCCATCACAGGCTATTTGACCCTCATCGATGAGGAGGAGCTGAGCCTTGAGAAGGTAAAGGAGTACGCCGCCATCGCCAACGCCAAGAGCAAGCGGATGGAAAAGCTGGTCAATGACCTTTTTACCCTGTCCCGGCTGACCACCCGGGAGACGGGATTCTCCCCCTCCCAGCTAAGCATCAAACGGCTTTTGATGCAGGTTCAGGACGAGTCGGAACTGATGGTGGATCAGGCGGGTATGGAGCTGCGCCTGTTTCTCCAGCATGAGGATGTAACCTTTGTGGGGGATGGGGATCTGCTGTTCCGGGTATTCGATAACCTCATCGTCAACGGCATCCGCTACGCTCGGGAGGGCCGTTTTATCGACGTGATTCAGAAGAAGGGGGCGGGCTGCATTCTGGTATCGGTGGTGACCCATGCGAACCCCATTCCCAAGGAGGAGTTGGAGCACGTGTTCGATCGGCTGTACCGGCTGGAAAAATCCCGGTCCGAGGCCACGGGAGGCACGGGGTTTGGTCTGCCCATCAGCCGGGGAATCGTGGAGCTCCACGGCGGGTCCATGCAGGCGCGGCAAACCTTTGACGGCACCGCTTTTGACATCATGCTGCCCTTGGAACCGCCCCAGGCTTAATTGGAGGAAGGCTACATGGAAAAATTGGATTATAAAAAGGTCTACCGGGACCTGTACCAGCCCAAGGCTCAGCCCGTCCTGGTGGATGTGCCCGCCATGGGGTTTCTCCAGGTGGACGGACGGGGAGAGCCGGGAGGCGAGTGCTATCAAAGGGCCTTGAACGCCCTTTATGGCCTGTCCTTTACCATCAAGATGAGTAAGATGGGGGAGCGGCCCATTCCGGGCTATTTTGAATATGTGGTTCCTCCTTTGGAGGGGCTCTGGTGGAGTCCGGGCGGGGGATTGGATCTGTATGCTCCCAAATCCTCCTGGCGTTGGACCTCCATGATCCGCCAGCCTGAATTTGTTACGGAGAACGTGTTTCGGTGGGCAGTGGAGGAATGCCGGAAAAAGAAGCCGGAGGTGGATCTGACCGGCGTCCGGTTTGCGGTCTTTCAGGAAGGGCTCTGCGTGCAGATGATGCACCGCGGCTCCTATGACGACGAGACCCCTACCGTCCAGCGGATGTTGGAATATCTTGCAGAACAGGGTCTGTCCCTGGACCCGGAACGGAAGCACCATGAAATCTATCTCAGCGATCCTCGGCGGACGGCGGTGGAAAAGCTGAAAACCGTGGTTCGGCTTCCCGTCAAAGGGCCGCAATAGATAAAAAAGGACGGTTGATCCGTCCTTTTTTGTGTTTTGATCTGGCGGGGATAAAAGCCCTTTTCGCCATTCCTTGCCTGCCTTGGTCAATCCATCCAGCGGGGCAGGAAGATGGCGTTGAGGGTGGTGCTGACGCCCTTTAAAAGAAGCACCACTCCAAGGATCACACTGATGGCTACCATGGCGGTGATGGGCTCAAATAGGGTGAGGACGCCCGCCAGAATCTCCAGCACTCCTAGGGTGCAGAGCCAGCCCCAGCCAAAGGATCCCAGACGCCGGAGCCCAAAGGCCCGGACGGTGTGGGTGATGCCGGTTGTGAGGATCCACAGGCTGAAGAGAATGGGAACCGCCAGCACCGCAGCCGTGCGGTTGAATAGCAGGAACAGGCCCGCGATGGTGGTCAGAACGCCGTCCAACAGAACCCAGCCGGCGCCGTAGACGAAATCCTTGGCGGTAAAATAGGTGGCCATATCGATGATGCCGTCCACCAGCATCACTACCGCCAAAAGGGCGGATAGCGTCACCATGGTGGTGGTGGGGCTAGAGAGGAACAGCACCCCCATCACCACTAGAAGGATGCCGGAAAGGCACCACAGTACGCGGTAAAGGGTCCGATGCTTCATAAAAAACACTCCTTTTTTGTGGGATGCTTCCAGCGCTGGAACCATCCGGGAACGGTCAGTTAAATTCTATACCCCTGGGCGCTGTCATGCAAAGGAAAGACGGCATTCTTAATCATTTTTCATAATATAACCTTATATCTTAATAACCATTTCGTTGCGCCCGTGGGGGAATTGCAGTACAATAAGCTACATGAAAAATCGGGGACCGGTGTCGCCGGGAGCCGTCTAAGTTCTAGCGTGCCCATTTCATCGGCCGCTATCCAAAGCTGGGGGAAAAACCATATGTTTGCAAAATACAGTGTACGGCGGCCTATGACGGTGTTTGTTGCGGTGATCATGGTGATCATCCTGGGGGTCATTTCCTTTACCCAGATGCCCACGGATCTACTGCCCAGTATCGATTTGCCCTATCTGGCGGTGATCACCACCTATCCCGGCGCCAACCCCGAGAAGGTAGAGCAGACGGTGACAAAGCCTCTGGAGAGCAGCCTCTCCACGGTGGGCGGGGTGGAGAAGGTCACCAGCATCTCCCAGGAAAACAGCAGCATGGTGGTCTTTCAGTTCAGCTATGGCACCAACATGGACAGCGCCATGATTGAGATGAGCAACAAGGCGGATATGGTCAAGGCCACCCTGGACGACGGCGTGGGCGCTCCGGTGCTGATGAAGATCAACCCCGATATGCTGCCGGTGATGGTGGCCAGCGCGGATGTCTCCGGCAAGGGCATCGAGGAGACCAGCGCCCTGGTGTCCGAAACGGTGATCCCCGCCCTGGAGCGGATCGGCGGGGTGGCGTCGGTAACGGGGATGGGATTGGTGGAAAAACAGCTGACCATCACCCTGAGCCAGGAGAAGATCGACGCCCTGAACCAGCGGGTGCTGGACGCGGTGGACGGACAGCTGGACGAGGCCCAATCCCTCATCAACCAGGGGCTGGGAGAGATCGAAAACCAACGGAGCCAGCTTGCGCAAAAGGCCCAGGAGGAAGGGAATAAGCTGGACGAGGCGGAGAACGCCCTTACCGCCGGCAAGGATCAGGCGCTAGAGGGCCTGGGCAAACTGTCCGCAACCCGTACCCTTTTGCAGCGAACCCTTCAAGAGACCATGGCCCAGCGGGATCAACTTAAGACCCTGGTGGAGGGCAAAGCATCCCTGCCCGCCTTAAACGCGCAGATAGAGAGCGCGCGGCTGGGCCTCTCCGCTCTGGAGGGGGAGATCACCGGGCTCAAAGAGGAGATCGATCAAGCCAAGCTTGAAAAGCAGGGCTATGAGGCCGAGCTGAGCGCCCTGCCCGACCTCCCTGAAAACACTGCCCGCAGGGAGGAGCTGCAGACCCTTATCGCCGGTTGCGATACCACCATCGGCCAAAAGGAAGCGGCCCTTTCCGGCAAGGAAACCGATCAGAAGAAGCTGTCCGCCGGCCTAACCACCCTTACGATCCAGCGGGATGCCATTGTATCGGCCCTTGCCGCCATGGGCGATCCCACCGATGAGGAACTTGCCCAGTCCCTTGCCGCCATGGATCAGGCCATCTCCGCCACCCAGGCCACTTTAAACGACCTGACCGCCCAGGAGGGGGACTTATCCGCCGCGCTTACCGGTCTCAATGAAAAGCTGTCCGCCATCCGAGTGGGCCGAAACCAGCTGAACCTAGCGCTGAGCCAGGGAACGGCGGCTTTGGCGTCGGGGGAACAGCAGCTTCGCCAGCAGTCCGCCCAGCTGGATAGCGCCCGGGAGACCGCCCGGGACCAGGCTGACCTTTCCGGCCTCATCACCCAGCAGACCATTGCCGCCATCTTGGCGGGGGAAAACTTCTCCATGCCTGCGGGTTATCTTACCGAGGATGGGGAGAAATACGCCGTGAAGGTGGGAGACCGGTTCAGCTCCCTGGAGGAGCTTTCGAACCTGACCCTCTTTACGGTTGCCGCCGGGGACGTGGGAGACATCAAGCTGGCCGATGTGGCCGATGTGGCCTTTACCAGCGATAACGGGGGCATGTACGCCAAAATAAACGGCAACGACGGCATCCTGCTGTCCCTGCAAAAGCAGAGTACCGCCAGCACCTCCGAGGTATCCTCCGCCATCCGGGAGGCCATGGAAGAGCTGGAGGCGGAGAATCCCGGCCTCCACATGACGGCCCTAAGCGACCAAGGGGTGTACATCGACATCGTAACGGGATCGGTGCTCCAGAACCTGGCCATGGGCGGTATTCTGGCCATTCTGATTCTGTTCCTGTTCCTCCACAGCCTAAAGCCCACCTTTATCGTGGCGGTGAGCATTCCCATCAGCCTGACCTTGGCAGTGGTGTTGATGTACTTCACCGGGGTCACCCTCAACGCCATCTCCCTGGCGGGCTTGGCACTAGGGGTCGGCATGCTGGTGGATAACTCCATCGTGGTCATCGAGAACATCTACCGCCTTCGTCAGGAGGGCGTGTCCGTGGCCCGGGCGGCGGTGCAGGGAGCCAAGGAGGTGGCGGGAGCCATTGCCGCCAGCACCCTTACCACCATTTGCGTGTTCCTGCCCATCGTGTTTACCCAGGGCATCTCCCGGGAGCTGTTTACCGATATGGGCCTCACTATCGCCTACTCTCTGCTGGCCAGCCTGCTCATTGCCCTTACCATGGTGCCGGCGCTGTCCAGCACCATCCTCAGAAAGCAGGACGAGACCAAGCACCGCCTGTTCGACGGCATGGTAAACCGGTATAGCCGCCTATTGGGCTGGACCCTTTCCCACAAAGCCCTTCTGTTGGTTCTGGTGATCGGCCTTCTGGGTCTCAGCGTGTTTGGAGTGACCCAGATGGGCACCGCCTTTATGCCCGAGACCGATAGCCAGGAGATCACCGTGTCCATGGAAGCGCCCAGCGGCAGCACCCAGGCCGAGACCCGGGCCCTGGGGGACGAAGTCATGGAGCGGGTCATGGCCTTGCCCGGTGTGGAGACCGTGGGCGGCATGCAGAGCAGCGCCACCGGCGGCGGGAATACCATCAGCATCTATGTGCGCCTGGCGGATGATCGGGAACACACCAGCGGCGAAATCGCCCAGATGGTTCTGGACGCCACCGAAGACCTGGACTGCGACGTGACCGCGTCCGGATCCACCATGGACATCTCCGCCATGGGGGGAAAGGGAATCCAGGTGAACATCACCGGGGATGACCTGGACACCCTCCAGTCCATTGCCCAGGATGTGGCGGGGATTCTCAGCAGCGTGCCCGGCACCGCCGATGTGTCCGATGGCATGGAGGATGCCTCCGCCGAAACCCGGATCGTGGTGGATAAGAACAAGGCGCTGGGATACGGCCTTACCGTGGCCCAGGTATACCAGCAGGTGGCGGTGGCCATCACCGCCGAGACCGAGGCCACCACCGTCACCCTGGACGCCCAGGACTACGCTGTGGTGGTAGAACGCGCCGAGGCAGACCTGCCCAGCAGGGATACCCTTATGGATCTCAGCATCACCGGGCAGAAGGACGGGGCCGAGACCGAAGTCGCCCTTTCCGAGATCGCCGTTCTGGAGGAGGGGAAGGAGCTCCAGGCCATCAGCCATTCCGACCAGGTGCGGAGCATCACCGCTTCCGCCATGGTGGACGCTGGCCACAACATCGGCAAGGTGGGCCAGGAGGTGGAGCGTGCCCTGGCGGATTATCAGGTGCCTGAGGGCTACACCATCTCCCTGTCCGGGGAGAACGAGACCATCCAGAACACCATGCGGGACCTGGTTTTCATGGTATGCTTGGCGGTGGCGATGATCTACCTCATCATGGTGGCCCAGTTCCAGTCCCTGTTGTCCCCCTTCATCGTGATGTTCACCCTGCCCCTGGCTTTCACCGGCGGCCTTCTGGCCCTGTGGATCTTCGGGTTTGAGCTAAGCGTCATCTCCATGCTGGGATTCCTGGTGCTGGCGGGGGTCATCGTCAACAACGGCATCGTGTTTGTGGACTGCGTCAACCGTCTGCGGCTGGCGGGCATGGACCGCCGGGAGGCCCTTATTGAGACCGGACGGCTTCGGATCCGTCCCATTCTAATGACGGCCCTGACCACCATTTTGGGCCTGTGTACCCTGGCCTTTGGCATGGGTATGGGGGCGGATATGCTCCAGCCCATGGCGGTGGTCATCGTGGGAGGTCTTACCTACGCCACCCTGCTGACCCTCTTTGTGGTTCCCGTCATGTACGATATCTTCCAGCGCAAATCCCCCCGGGACGTGGACCAGGAGCTGGAGGGCCTCTAGCAGGCTGAGCCTGCACCCTTGTTGCACGCCTTGGCGTGCCAGCAGCCCGTAACCGCTTTGCGTTTGCGATCAGTGTTTTACCGCTAACCATTGTTTGAAAAGAAAAAAAGCCGCTCTTTGAGCGGCTTCTTGCCTATATTGACCACGGGAGCAGCGTCATTTGCCTTCGGCAGTTGGCTTCGGCGTACTTGCCGCCCACTTGTTTTGCGGGTTCGTGGTTCGCTTGTGCTCCCACTTACCTCGCAAAGCCAAGAACCTTCGCCTCCCTTTTTCCGCCACTGGCGGCAGTCGGCTCCACGTTGCACGCCTATGGCGTGCGTGCCTGCCCCTGGCCAACTATCCTATGAACACCAACATCTGCTCTTTATCCAAACCCGTCCCCCCACGTGGGGGTCATGGGGGAAACCTTCCCCGTGTCGTTGGAGGGTTATGGGGCAGGCTGAGCCTGCACCCCTGTTGCAACCGCTTCGCGGTTGCTGGTGTGCCCTTAACCAACCATCCTACAAATGCCAATCTTCTCCTTATAGCCGTACCTGTCTCCCCGCGAGGGGGTCATGGGGGAAACTTCCCCCGTGTCGTTGGGGGGTTATGGGGGAGTGCAGAGGGGGCCTAAGGGGGGCATTGCGAAAGTCCCCCTGGCCCCACTCTGCAAGAAAAGTAAAAAAAGAGCTGCGACTAGCAGCTCTACGTTCTAAACTCTAACAACTTGTATGGCTCTATTTCTAAGGCATCTGCAATATTGAATAGAGCTTCCAGGGAAACCGTTGTAATCATATTGGAAGCTTCAATATTGCTAATATATGTTCTGCTTAAGCCACATCTTTCTGCTAATGCTTCCTGCGTAATTCCTGTTAGTTTTCGGTAATATGCAACATTGAGGCCAAGTTCAATATATCTAGATCTATTTTTATTGCTTATTTTCATCGATCTAGACATTTTCTCACCCCAAAATAAGATTAACTAAATTGCTGGGTTTAATACACAATTTAATAAACATAGATTGCAAATTAAAAATTTATAAATTATACTTAAACAAAGTTGTAAAAAAGTATTGCCAGAGGTTAGTCCATCTAGGAGGTGCCGCCGTGTCACCAATGGAATCCCCCCCGCCCATCAAAAACCTCCGGGAGGTTATGTTCTACCAGTACACCGAGAGCAAGTACTTTGAGTACGCCGAAACCACCCTGTTTACCATGCTCCGCCAGGCCTATATCGCGGGATGGAAGGACAGCGCCGATTGCGCGCCCCGCACCTGGTCCAAACCCGTGCACCGGCCGCGGCGAGAGCGGCGCCGCCGCCATACCGAATAACCACTGCCCATCCCTGGGGTCCTGGAGCTGCAACAGGGCCCCGTTTTTGTCCTCCCTGTTGTTTGTGCCGCTCCAAACCGGCCAAACGGCCGCCGGGCCTGGCCTCCCAGCAACCCTCCGTTGTCTCCCGCAGGGGATCGCGGGGGAAACCTCCCCTATGGCTGGGAGGCCTCCGCCTGAGGCGCCCCATACCTACGGCTTGTATTTTCGCCCTCGCCGGTGCTATCATAAGAAAAAATTGCCGGGAGGCGTGTCCCATGTCCGTAACCGTCAGACCCTATACCGAAAAAGACCTCCCCGCCATGACCTAGATCTGGAACGCCGTGGTGGAGGACGGCATGGCTTTTCCCCAGACCGACCCTCTCAGCCCCCAGGAGGCCGCCGGCTTCTTTGCCGGCCAGTCCTTGTCGGCGGTGGCCCAAGGGCCGGATGGAGCCATTCTTGGCCTGTATATCCTGCACCCCAATAACCTGGGGCGGTGCGGGCATATTGGCAACGCCTCCTATGCCGTCTCCCGGGACAGCAGGGGCCATGGGGTGGAGGAAGCCCTGGTGCGCCATTGCCTGGCTTCCTGCCGGGGAATGGGATTTTCCATTTTGCAGTTTAACGCCGTGGTGGATAGCAACAAAGCGGCCCTTCATCTGTATGAAAAACTGGGTTTTACCCACCTAGGCGTCATTCCCGGCGGGTTTTGGGATAAAACCGGAGCCTACCAGGATATCCACCTCTTCTACATTCAAACCCCATAAAGAAAACCAGACTTTTCCAAACCCTCTTGCATTTTCAACGCCAATGGGATTAATATAGAAACGTTCGTTTCATATGATCTTAATATCCACGGCTTGTGCGTGGAGTGGAGGGGAAATTTTGAAACTCATAAAAATGTCCAAGGAGGACGTGCGGGAAATCAAGGCCATGTGCATCCCGGTGTTCGTGGAACAGCTCACCATCGCCCTGATGGCTATGCTGGTCTCGGCTATGGTAAAGGGATCGGGCATGGCGGCCGTTGCGTCCGTCAACCTGCTCAACTCCCTTACCATGCTGTTCCAGCAAACCTATACGGCAATCGGCGTGGGCGTTACGGTGGTGGTGGCCCAGTACTTGGGCCGGGGGGACACCCAGTCCACCGGCCGGGCAGCCAGCCAGTCCATCATGCTGTCCATCTATTTAAGCGTGGTGGTAGCCCTGGGCTGCTTCGTGTTCATGGAGCCCCTCTTGGGGCTGATCCTGGCGGACTCCGAGCCTCTGGTTTACGCCTATAGCCGGACCTATCTCGTCTATAACGTCCTGTCCCTGCCCTTTATCGCCATCTATACCGTGGCGTCCGCGGCCATTCGCGGCAGCGGATTCCCCCGTACCTCCCTGTGGGCTACCCTGATCCACAACGGCGGCTACGCGGTGATGGCTGCGGTGGCGGTCTATGTGCTGGACACCGGACTGACGGGGGTTAGCATTTCCCTGCTGGCCAGCCGGATTCTTGCGGCGGCCGCCAGCATCTGGCTTTTGATGCGCGGCAACGAGAACATGCGGGTGAACCGCCTGTCCCTCCGGCTCCAAGGGGAGATCATGCGGCCGGTATTCACCGTGGGATTCCCCCTGTTCCTGGAAAACCTGCTGTTCCAGGGCGGAAAGCTCATCACCCAGACCTTCTCGGTGGCCTTCGGCACCAACGCCATCGCTGCCAACGGAATCGTCAACAACATCCACAGCCTGCAGATCGTCCCGGGGCTCACGGTAAGCAACGCCGCGCCGCCCATCGTGGGCAAATACTGCGGTCGGGGGGATAAGAAGGAGGCCAAGCGCAAGGGCGTGCAGTTCCTGGGCCTGGCCACGGTGGCGCTGGCCATTACCAGCCTTTTGATGTACATCTTCCTGCCGCCCCTCACCACCCTGTTTACCGACGCCCCAGAGGTCCAGAACGAGATCATCCATGTGTTCGGCATGATCTGCCTCCTGGTGCCCATCCTGTGGCCTATGGGTTTTGCGCTGCCCTCCATCCTAAGGAGCTCGGGAGACGCCGTGTATACCTCGGCGGTGTGCGTGGGCGCCATGATCTTCATGCGGATCGGCATCGCCTACTACTTCACCCAGGTGATGAAGATCGGCATCAACGGCATCTGGATCGGCATGTACGCCGACTGGGTTTTCCGGATTGTATTCTTCCTGCCCAGGTTTATCAAGGGCAAATGGCTGGATCATGAGCTGATCAAGAGCAAGGCCACGGCCGGGGAGGACGAACCCGCTTCCCAGGAGGACCAGGAGGAGCCTGTTGCCTCGGAGAAATAGCGCCATCCGATTCTAATTGGAAAAACGCCGGAAGCGAAACTGCCTCCGGCGTTTTCTGCTTTCATGCCCTGCCAATTGGATGGAAGAAAAATGAAATATCCGATCGGGAATTTCTCCAAAAATAAAAAATGCCGCTCAGCGGTCCTTTACATACCGAATGACGTCGGAGACCTGGCAGTCCAGAATGAAGCAGATGGTGTCCAGGGTTTTGACGTTCATGTTCATGCCGTGCCGCATGCGATGCAGGGTATGGCTGGAAAAGCCATGTTTGTAGATAAGCTGGTATTCCGTGACGCCCTTGTCCAATAGGGTTTGAAAGAACGGTTCATAGGAAATCATGTTTTCACCTCCTCTTCCTAAACCTAGCATGCTCAATAAATGGATCATGCTATATCTATTGAGCATATTGTTTGGTAAAAGAGAGGGGGAAAATGACAAGCGGAAACCTCTTTCTTTCCCCTGTCCAGTCTGGGGAAAAAGCGGGGATTCGCCAACCCGATTTCAGTCGGTGAAATGAAAAAAACACCCGGCAGGGAATCCCTGCCGGGTGTTTAACGTCTTATGGGTCTTCAGTCTAGGTTAGTCCTGCTTGGCCCGAGCCTCGTAGCCAGCGATCTTATCCTTGGCCTCCTTCTCGGAGCGGGTGAACAGCTCCTCAGCCAGCTCAGGATGTGCGGCGTACAGGGAACGGTACCGCACCTCGCCCATGATGAAGTCGCGGTACCCCTCCTGGGGTGCGCGGCTGTCCAGGGTGAAGGGGTTCTTGCCCTCGTCGGTGAGCGCAGGATTGAACCGGTACAGGGGCCAGTAGCCAACCTCAACCGCCCGCTTAGCCTCGGCAATGGACTTGCTCATGTTGATGCCGTGGTTAATGCAGGGGGCGTAGGCGATGACCAGGGAGGGGCCGGGATAGGCCTCAGCCTCAGCCAGCGCCCGGATGGCCTGGGCGGGATTGGCGCCAATGCAGATGGAGGCCACGTAGATGTAGCCATAGGTCATGGCGATAGCGCCCAGATCCTTCTTCTTGGTACGCTTGCCGCCAGCGGCGAACTTAGCGATGGGGCCGGTGGGGGTGGCCTTGCTGGCCTGGCCGCCGGTGTTGGAATATACCTCGGTGTCCATGACCAGGATGTTCACATCCTCGCCCATGGCCAGCACGTGGTCCAGTCCGCCGTAGCCGATGTCATAGGCCCAGCCGTCGCCGCCGAAGCACCAGATGGACTTCTTCACCAGCTGATCGGCATTGTCCAGGATGATCTGGAGGTTCTCAGCGTTCTTGGCGTCGGCCTGGATGGCGCCGGGAAGGATCTCCTTCAAGGCGTCGGAAGCCTTGCGGCTCATTTCAGCGTCGCCGCGGTTCTCCAGCCAGTTATTCATGGCCTGGGCCACAGCGGCGTCGCAGCCGTTATCCATGCACTCCTTCATCAGAGCGGCAACGTAGTTCTCCCGAGCGCTGGCAGCGATGCGCATGCCGTAGCCGTATTCTGCGTTATCCTCAAACAGGGAGTTACCCCAGGCAGGGCCATGGCCCTTCTCGTTCTTGGTGTAGGGGCAGGTGGGGCTGCTGCCGCCATAGATGGAGGAACAGCCGGTGGCGTTGGCTACGATCATCCGGTCGCCGAAGAGCTGGGTCACCAGCTTGACGTAAGGAGTCTCGCCGCAGCCGGCGCAGGCGCCGGAGAACTCAAACAGGGGCTGCTCAAACTGGCTGTTCTTCACGGTCAGCTTGTTGTAATCCACATCGGGCTTGGGCAGCTTGGCGGAGAAAGCGTATTTCTCGGCCTCGGCGTCCATGATCTCCCGAGCGGGAACCATCACAAGGGCTTTCTCCTTGGCGGGGCACACATCGGCGCAGTTGCCGCAGCCGGTGCAATCCAAGCTGGAAAGCTGCATCCGGAACTGGTACCCGGCAAACTCCTTGCCCATGGCGGGCTTGGTCTCAAAGCCGGCGGGAGCATCCTTCAGATCCTCTTCCTTCACCAGCACGGGGCGGATGCAGGCATGGGGACACACGATGGAGCACTGGTTACACTGGATGCAGTTGGGCAGGATCCAGTTGGGCAGGTTTACGGCAACGCCCCGCTTCTCATACTGGGTGGTACCAGTGGGCACCACGCCGTCGGGGGTAAAGGCGGAAACCGGCAGCTTGTCGCCCTCCTGGATGAGGATGGGATGAACCACGGTGTCGAAGTACTCGTCGCCGGTGGCGGGGGCCACGCTGGCGCCCTCGGTGGTGGTAGCCCAGCTGTCGGGATACTTGATCTCGGTGAGGCCCTCAGCGCCGGCGTCGATGGCGGCGTAGTTCATGTTGACGATCTTCTCGCCCTTTCTGCCGTAGGACTTCAGAGCGGCCTGCTTCATGTAATCGATGGCGTCAGCCTCGGGGATTACGCCGGCAATCTTAAAGAAGGCGGACTGCATGACGGTGTTGATCCGGCCGCCCATACCGATGGACTGGGCGATCTGGATGGCGTCGATGTTGTACACCCGAACCTTCTTCTTGGCGATGATGTTCTTGATAGAGGCGGGCAGCGCCTGCTCCAACTCCGGCAGGGTGTTGTAGGGGCTGTTCAGAAGGAAGATACCGCCCTCTTTCAGGTTGCTCACCATATCGTACTTGTTGAGGTAGCTGGGGTTGTGGCAGGCCACGAAGTCGGCTACATCGATGAGGTAGGGGGACTTGATGGGGCTCTTGCCGAACCGCAGATGGCTGATGGTGATACCGCCGGACTTCTTGCTGTCGTAGACGAAGTAGCCCTGGGCGTACATATCGGTGTGGTCGCCGATGATCTTGATGGAGTTCTTGTTGGCGCCCACGGTGCCATCGGAACCCAGGCCGTAGAACATGCCGCGGAAGGTGCCGGAGGGAGCGGTATCGATGTGCTTCTCCACAGGCAGGGACAGATGGGTTACATCGTCGTTGATGCCTACGGTAAAGCCGCTGATGGAATGCTCAGCATCCAGGTTGTCGTAAACGGCCAGCACCATGGAGGGGTTGAACTCCTTGCTGCCCAGGCCGTAGCGGCCGCCGATGACCTTCACATCGCTCATGCCATGGGCATTCATGACGGTCTGGACATCCTGCAAAAGGGGCTCGCCAATGCTGCCGGGCTCCTTGGTCCGGTCCAGAACGGCGATGCGCTTCACGGTCTTGGGCAGGACGGAAAGGAACGCTTCTGCGGAGAAGGGACGGTACAGCCGAACCTTCAAGCAGCCTACCTTCCGGCCTTCCTTGACCAGGTAATTGACGGTCTCTTCCACGGTGTCGCAGCCGCTGCCCATCACCACGATGACGGATTCAGCGTCTGGAGCGCCCACATAGTCGAAGAGCTTATAGTGGCGGCCGGTGAGCTTGCCAACCTTGTCCATCATCTCCTGGACGATGGCGGGGGTGGCGTCGTAGTACTTGTTGGCAGCTTCCCGGTTCTGGAAGAACACGTCGGGGTTCTGGGCGGTGCCCCGCTCATGGGGATGCTCAGGGTTCATGGCCCGGGCCCGGAAGGCCTTGACGGCGTCCATGTTCACCAGATTCTTGATGTCCTCATAATCGATGGCCTCGATCTTCTGAACCTCGTGGGAGGTGCGGAAGCCGTCGAAGAAGTGGACGAAGGGCACCCGGGACTCCAGGGTGGCCAGGTGGGAAACCAGGGCCAGGTCCATAACCTCCTGGACGGAGGCGGAAGCCAGCATGGCAAAGCCGGTCTGGCGGGCGGCCATCACGTCGCCATGGTCACCGAAGATGGACAGGGCGTGGGAGGCCAGAGCGCGGGCGCTCACGTGGAATACGCAGGGCAGCAGCTCGCCGCTGATCTTATACATGTTGGGGATCATCAGCAAGAGGCCCTGAGAGGCGGTAAAGGTGGTGGTGAGGGCGCCTGCTACCAGAGAGCCGTGAACCGCGCCGGCGGCGCCGGCCTCG
This sequence comes from Christensenella sp. MSJ-20, assembly GCF_044357945.1. Classification (NCBI taxonomy): domain Bacteria; kingdom Bacillati; phylum Bacillota; class Clostridia; order Christensenellales; family Christensenellaceae; genus Christensenella; species Christensenella sp. MSJ-20. The sequence goes on along the minus strand of NZ_CP076563.1, from coordinate 1,159,609 downwards.
GACTGCATCTCGGCGATGTGCATGGGCTGGCCAAAGATGTTGGGTTTGCCCTGGGCGGCCCACTCATCACAGACTTCCGCCATGGGGGAGGAAGGGGTGATGGGGTAGATGGCAGCTACGTCGCTTAGGGCATATGCGATATAGCCGGCAGCGGTATTGCCATCGATGGTCATGGTATGTGCCATTGTGCAAAAACCTCCTTAGTGGTTCTGAATGGTTTCTTTCAAAAACGGAAACCCCGTATCCCGTTTATTATAGGAATACCAGCCGAGCCATGTCAAGGGAGGAAAGGGGCTAACTTGCAGGAAAAACGCCAATTCCCACGGGATTTTTGCCGGAAGGGAAAATCGCCGTTAATCTCCTGAGATTTTCATGGTAGAATAGAGGCAAAAGCGGGAGAAACCCGGTATGGATTGCGGAGCTCCCGGAAGGAAGCGCGAGGAAAACGCCTATGGAAACCAAGAAGTTTCTGTCCTCCTATCTGTGGGACTTGGAACCCTATGTGCCGGGCTACCAGCCCCAAAACAACGAGGGACTGGTGAAGCTCAATACCAACGAAAACCCCTACCCCCCCTCTCCTCGGGCCGTGGAGGCCATGCGGTCCGCCATCGGGGAGAACCTCAAGCTGTATCCCAGCTTCGATTGCCTCTCCCTTCGGTCCGCCATCGCTAAAATGGAAGGGCTTTCTACGGAAAACGTCTTCGTGGGCAACGGCTCCGACGAGGTCCTGTCCCTGTGCTTTCCTGCCTTTTTCAAACAGGAAAAGCCCATCGCCTTCTTTGACATCACCTATGCCTTCTATAAGGTATATTGCAAGTTCTACCAGGTGGAGTACGACGCCATCCCGTTGCATTCGGATTATACCGCGCCCCTTTCCGCTTTCCATGGCCAATACGGCGGGGTGCTTATCGCCAATCCCAATGCCCCCACCGGCATCGCCGCCAGCCTCAGGGAGATCGAAGAGGTGCTGCGGAACAATCCCGACTGCGTGGTGCTCATCGACGAGGCCTATCAGATGTTCTGGGGCCATACCGCCGCCGGACTCATCGAAACGTATCCCAACCTTCTGGTGGTGCGGACCCTATCAAAGGGCTATTCCCTAGCGGGGCTTCGGGCGGCCTTTGCCCTGGGCCAGCCCCATCTGATTCAGGCACTGATCAACATGCGGGACAGCTTTAACAGCTATAACCTGGACGCCATCGCTCTGGCAGGGGCTACCGCCGCCGTAGAGGACACCCCCTATGCGGTGGCAAACGCAAAAAAAGTCATGGCCACCCGGGAATGGTTCACAGAGGGCCTTTCCGGACTGGGCTACCAGACCCTGCCCAGCGCCGCCAATTTCGTGTTTACCCGCCCGCCCCGGGGGGATGCCCAGCAGGTGTTTGAGGCCCTTGCCCAGCGGAACATCCACGTACGCCACTTCACCGCTCCCCGGACGGCGGAGTGGCTGCGCATCTCCATCGGCACCCAGGAGGAGATGGAGCGGGTGCTGGCGGCTCTGACGGAGATCGGCTGATCCGGAAAGGAGCCCCGCCATGGAAGCCATTGCGGATATGCACGTCCATACCGCCCATTCCGTGGGGGACTGCACCTGCCCCATGGAAAGGTATCTTCAGAGGATCGCCCGGGGGGACGCCCGTGAAATCGGCTTCGCGGAGCATTACCACCCCCATCTGGACCTCTGGCCGGAGGGAGCAAGCGAGCCCCCCTTTGACCACGCCGCCTATCGCCGGGAGATCGCTGCCGCCCAGAATCGCGGCTTTTTGATCCATGGAGGCATCGAGGTCACATACGATCCCCGGCCTCAGGTGATGGAACGGTGCAGGGAGCAGCTTCGCCGGTGGCGGTACGCCTATGCCATCGGCTCAGTCCATCTCATCGGCCGGGTGTCGGTGAGCCGCTCCACTTTTTATGAGGAGGTGGAGCGGCCCGAGGAGGTTCCCGGCATCCTTGCGGCCTACTACCGGGACTGCCAGGCCATCCTCCGGGATCCTGGCTTTACGGTGCTGGGCCATGTAGATGTTTATAAACGCAACTTGCCCCCGGATCATCCCATGCTGCGGACCCATCGGGATCTGATTCAAACCGGCATGGAGGAGACCGCCCGGGCCGCTGCTCAGAGCGGAACCATTTTGGAGATCAACACCTCCGGGCTTTCCCGGCCCCAGAAGGCGTATATGCCCGGTCGGGAGTTTTTGGCTTTGTACCGGCGGCTGGGCGGGGAGCGCATCTGCCTGGGGAGCGACGCACACGACGCGAAGGACCTGGCCCGGAGCTTTGATGACGCCAGGGCCTTTGCCCGGTCCCTTGGCTTTTCCCACCTGTTCTATCCCTGGGCCCCGGAGTATGCCGTGGCCCTGTAATCACACGGAAAGGATCTGACCATACCTTGCACCGGATCATTGACATGCACGTCCATACCCATCATTCCGGCTGGGACTGCCAGTGTCCCATGGAAGCGTATCTTCGCCGCATCGACCGGGGGGAAGCGGAAGCCATCGGCTTTGCCGACCACTACCACCCCTTTATGGAGGTCCATCCCGGGCCGGAGCAGCTTTCTTCGCCCGAAAAGCTCTTCGATTGCGACCGGTACGCCGCCGAGGTACGAGGAGCCCAGGGCCGGGGCTACCGGGTTTATCTGGGCCTGGAGGTCACCCACGACGAGGACAAGGATGTCATGGCGCATGCCCTAAGGGAGCTCCGCCGCCAGCCCTATGATTACCTCATCGGATCTGTCCATCGGGTGGGAACGCCTCAGGGCAGCGTAGGAGTATCCAAAAAGGGGGCGGTAAACGCCATCTCAGACCCCGCCCTTATGGGCCAGGTCATCCACAGCTATTATGACGACATCCTGGACGTCCTCACCTATCCCCAGTACACGGTGGTGGGCCATGTGGACATCTACAAACGGGGCCTGCCCCTGGATAGCCCCCTTCTCACCCAAAACGGGGCCGTCATCCGGGAGCGGATGGGGGAGGTTGCCAAGGCTTTGGCTGAAAGCGAAAAGCTGGTGGAGATCAACACCAGCAGCTATACAGGGCCGGGGGAGGAGTTTATGCCGGGAGCCGAGATGCTCCGGACCTACCGGCGGTTGGGCGGCGAACGCATCTGCTTTGCCAGCGACGCCCACGGGGATAACCGGCTGGCCGCCAATTTTGCCGAGGCCAGGGAGCTTGCCAAATCCTTGGGGTTCCGCTATCATTTCTATCCTTGGGAGCCGGATCGAGCGCTCTCCCTTTAAAAACAAAGCCGGGTTCGGCTTTCATATAAAAAAACGAAGTGCATTTCATTGGAGGGGATAAGATGCATATCGGAAGGGAAACGGATTACGCCCTGCGTATTATCCTGTACCTGGTGGCCCAAGGCCCCGGGGCGAAGGTGAGCGCCGGACGGATCGCGGAACGGATGTCCGTTCCGGAACGGTTCAACCTGAAGATTCTGAGAAAGTTGTCCATGAAGGGCATCGTGCAGTCCAGCCGCGGGATTTATGGCGGCTTCAGCCTGTGCCGGAGCCCCGAGGAACTGACGCTGCTGGAGGCCATCGAGGCCATTGAGGGGCCGGTGGCCCTGTGCCGGTGCATCCGGGATGAGGATTTTTGCGGCCTGGAGGCGGATTGGGACCTTTGCCCCATCCAGGAACAGCTCATGGAGGCGGGCGCTGCCCTAAGGGACCGGCTGTCTGCCGTGACCTTCGCCAGTCTGTCGGTTCAACCGCTTCAGGCGACGGAAGCATAAAAAAGCCGCGGGAGAATTCCCGCGGCTTTTCCGTTTATGCCGTTATTTATGGGCTTCGTAAAACTCCATGTACATCTCATACTGCTTTGCCAAAAGGGCGGGAGTATCCAGCCCGAAGGGGCATTTCTTGGCGCAGGCGCCGCAGTGGATGCAGTCCTTGACCCGCTGCATCTCCTCGTAGAATTCCGGCGTCATATAATTCTGATAGGGGGACCGGGTACACAGCCAGTAGATGCGGGCCGCCGTGGGGATGTTGATCCCCTGGGGGCAGGGCATGCAATAGGCGCAGGAGCGGCAGAATTCCCCGGCGAAGGTTTTCCGGTCGTCGGCGATGGCTTGCTCCATCTCGGCGTCTAGGACGGGAGGATTGGCGTCCAGGGCCAAGAACTCGTCCAGCTCCCACTCATGCTGGATGCCGTAGATGGGCACCACGTTCTCATACTGCCGCAGGAAGCAGAAGGTGGCCGGCACGTTGCCGCAGAGCCCGCCCGAGAGCGCTTTCATGGCGATGAACCCGGTGTCGGTTTCCCGGCAGAGGTTAACAAGGTCGATCTCCCGCTGGCCGGAGAGATAGCAGAAGGGGAACTGCATGGTTTCATAGGCTCCGCTTTTTACCGCTTCCATAGCCAGATCGATGCGGTGGTTGGTGATGCCAATATGCCGGATCTTCCCGGCTTTTTTGGCCTCCAGAAGGGCGCCGTAAACGGAGTCCGGATCGGCGGGGTCGGGCAGAAAGGCGATGTTGTGGAGCTGATATACGTCGATGTAATCGGTCTTCAGCATGCGGAGGCTTTCCTCTAGATCGGCCAGCACCCCGGCTTTGTCGGTCTTGTTGGTCTTGGTGGAGATCACAAGGTTCTGGCGCACATGGCCCAGAGCCCGGCCAATCTTCTCCTCGCTGTCGGTGTAGGCCCGGGCGGTGTCAAAGTAATTGATGCCGGCGTCATAGGCCTTTCTCAGGATGGAGACGGCGGTGTCCATATCGTCCCGCTGGATGGGCAGGGCGCCGAAGGAAGTGCGGGTTACCATAAGGCCGGTGCGGCCCAAGCGTACTTTGTCCATACTGGCATACCTCCAAATTCCCTAGGAATAAACGATATTGTTATCATATCACGGAACCCTTTCGGGGACAAATGGGAAAAGCCATGCTTCCATTTGGCAGGGAATATGGTACCATAGGATCATGGATGGGCCCAGCGGGGCCCGCAGGAAAAAGGAGGAGCAGAGTTCATGCGGATTTCCATTCCATACTATAAAGGCGTTATGGAGGCGGATCTGGACGCCGGACGGGTGCTGGGAGCGGTGAAAGCCCGGCATCAGGAGCAACGGACGGAGGAACAGCAGCGGCAGATCGTGGCGGAAGCCCTTCGGGAGCCCATCGAAAGCCCCCGGCTCCGGGAACTGGCGGCGGATAAACAGCGGGTGCTGGTGATCACCAGCGACCATACCCGGCCCATGCCCAGCGCCATTACCCTGCCCCTTCTCCTGGACGAGATCCGAGCGGGAAATCCCCAGGCGGAGATCAAGATCATCGTGGCCACCGGCTTTCACCGGGCTATGACCGAGGCGGAGATGCGCCAGCGGTTTGGGGACGCCCTCTTTGAGCGGGAAACCATCCTGGTCCACGATTCCCGGGATGACGCCGGCCTTACCCGGTACGGCACCCTTCCCTCGGGGGGCGAGCTGTGGCTCAATTCCCTGGTCTCCTGGGCCGACCTACTGGTCTCCGAGGGCTTCATCGAGCCCCATTTCTTCGCGGGATACTCCGGCGGCCGCAAGAGCGTGCTGCCCGGCATCTCGGGCCAGGCCACGGTGTTCTATAACCACAACGCCCGGTTTCTGGCGGACGAACACAGCCGGGTGGGGGTGTTGGAGGAAAACCCCATCCACCGGGACATGGAGTACGCCGCCGAGCGGGCAGGCTTGGCCTTTATCCTAAACGTGTGCCTTAACGAGCAAAAGCAGATCACCTACGCCGTGGCGGGGGACCGCACCGCCGCCCATCGCAAGGGCTGTGAATTCGTCCGGCGGAGTACCGGCGCCAAGACCCGCACCGCGGATATCGTCATCACGGGCAACGGCGGCTATCCCCTGGACCTGAACATCTACCAGAGCGTTAAGTGCATGTCGGGGGCCGAGGCATTCGTCCGCAAGGACGGGGTGATCATCGCCTGTTGTTCCTGTGTGGACGGGCACGGCAGCCAGGGCTTTTATGACCTGTTCAAAACCCATGGCAGTCCCAGACGGGTCATGGGCGCCATCTTGGAAAAGGCGCCGGAGGATACCATGGCCGATCAATGGCAGGCCCAGGTCATGGCCCGGGTGATGCAAAAGGCCACGGTGATCCTGGTCACCGACCAATGCGATCCCGCCCTCATCGAGGACTTCGGTCTGCTCCATGCATCCGATCTCCAATCCGCCCTTGCCCTGGCGGATCAGTGGATGGGCCGGGAGAGCAGCGTGCTTCTTCTGCCCAACGGGGTGGAGATCATCCCCCTGTAACCACATGAAAAAAAGAGGAAGGGCCGTGGATGTTCACGGCCCTTCCTCTTTTTATTGGGGCGTTTTCCCGCCTCGCCTCACGAAGAATAGGCTTCTCATCAGCAGGTATACGCCGATTCCTAGGAACAGGATGGGGATGAGAACCCATAGCCCCATGAGCCGGATCCCCTCCCAGAAGGAGGATGCGGTACCGCTCTGGAAAAGGAGAAGCCCAGCGCCTACCGCCAGAAGGACGAACCCGATATAGGCGCCCATCACATCGATTCGGAACCGGTCAAAACAGCCCTTTATGGACAGCGCCGCCAGGATAAAGGCAAGGGCGCCCAGGGTAAAGAAAAGCCCAAAGAAGAGCATCATATTCTTACCGTTGGCGCCGGAAAGCACGGCTTTGGAGGGGTTTGACGGGTCATACCGCACCTCCCGTTGGCTGTTCTCGGCGGGAATCTGCCCGGCGCCGTAGTCCGTATGGACGGTGTACTCCACCCCGTCCACCTGATAGGCGTAGATGAGCTGGTAGGTGGTGCCGTCCTCATCTTGGCTGTAAATCCGGTAGTCCATGAAATACCCCTGGGTAACGGCATACCCCCGGGTGGCCGTCCTCAGCCGCCAGGTATCCCGGATGCCGAAGAACAATAGCGATACGCCGGCGATCAGGATGACCCCCACCAGAAAGCAGCTGATGGCCACCTTAGGATTGATCCGAAGCCGAGCCTGCCGCCCGGTCTTTTTCCGCGCGGTCCCCTCCCCCGTTTTTCGAGGCAGAAGATATCTTTTGGCCAAATAGAACCCAACGAACCAAAACGGCAGGGAGAGCAGGGAAAGCAGAGGGGTGTTGTCCCGGAAAGCGGTGACACACCAGACGATGAGAAAACCGAACCAAAACAAAAGAAACCCGCCGGCGAACACCCTGTTGCAGAGCGCCACGTACCGGGGTCTGTTGCAGAGAAGCAGGAGTGATTTTATCAAGGACGCGAGCCCGCAGACGAGAAAGGGGATTAGGGTGAGCCTGGTCATGGCATTGGGATTTTTAAAAAACAGGGAAAGCAGAAGGACGGTGGTGACGGCCGAAGGAACCAGCATCCCCATTGCGGCAAAGCGCTTTTGATCCATTTTTCTTGCCCTCCCGTTTGTTTCGCAGCCTTGCGCCTCCATATTAGACGCTCTTTCGCCTTGGATAGATTTTACCCTCTTTTTCATTTATTGCAAGTCAGCGCCACGGGATCAAGTAAAACCTGATTCTGTGCTATTCAAAAATATGAGGGCCATACTTGTATGGTCCTCATACTCAGAATACTATTTTTGCTTTTACGGAATAGGTTTTGATGCTATACCATAGATATCCACATAAGGAACACCAGAATTATAACACTCAATGGCTTTATTTAGTATCCACGTATTGTTGTTAAAATTCGCTTTATACTCTACGGAGTCTTGATTACTGGGATTGGTGGAATTGTTTGCGTTATGTGGGGCACTCCAATCTGCAATCGGATCATTATAGCTATTTCTATAAGAAGCCCACCAATGTCCAAATCCCTTTCTACAGCCAACCTGTACAGTTGCAGTCCAAACTCCATTTGCAAGAACACAACCAGCTTTAGTTTGATAATAGTATTTGACCTTAGTTTCAGCTTCTACTGGTTGTGAATTGAGTACACTATCTCCTAACCAAGTTGCAACACTTATAACTACGGAGGCCAATGGCTTTGTCACCGCCCCAGCAATAAGAATAGCAACATTATACGCAGCGTTGAAGCTTTGTGCACCCTTGCGTTGAAGATTGTAGTATGCAGACCATTCGTAATAGTAATTGATCTTCGTGCTTAGTGCTCTAGGACTAGCACTAGAGCTTAACTTTGCAGCAAGGTTGCTTTCAGGTTTGGTATATTCCGTCATAAGCAATTGCTGTGGTGTGCATGGGATACCATCCTCATTGACAAGTTCTGCTCTCGGTTCGTAGTCTCTAGTTTCATAAACAAAGCGTATTACATCTTGAGTTTCTTCCACATTTAGTATTTTTTGACCATAGGCTTTTTCAAGTTCAGCCGTGGTTGTAGCAACCCAGGCTTTTCGTTCAGGAAGTTATATAGTGTTAGATGTAAGAACACTTTTGCTTTTCAATAAAGGGATGGCAGGTTCGTTTGTTTCAATTTTGCTAATATCAATGGAAGATATGTTTTCTTGATCAGTATTTAGATTAGCTTCACTAGCTAGTCCTAATGTAGGAAATGAAAAAATCATAAGTAAAGCTAAACTGAATAGGAATAATGATTATAATACTCTTGAACTAATACTCACCTCCACTCCATTCTAAACAAAGATCTTTATAAAAGTACTTTCTTACTTTCCCGAATGGTTTCCCCTTTAAAAACGACGAAACAATACGGTCTTTTTTTGCAATTGGATCTTCCAGCGAAGAAACCTCATGTATTTTGGGCTGGATAGACAACTCGAGCGTTTCACAATGGAAATCATTGTATTGAATCATAATGGTGATCTGGCTCATTGCCTGATCAAAAGAACTTAATTGGATTTGTGAGCTTTCAAAATATGCATTTCCAAGATTATTCCAACTAATATAAAAGTCAAAGCAGACGAACTCGCTCTTTGTTGACATAGGGTTAATCATTTTGTCCCAACGAAGATCACTGCTAGAACCGCTGTTAATATCTTCATTCAATTTATTTGAAAAGTAATCCTGAGCCAGTTTACCGGGTAGCATGCGAAAACCTACTTCGTAAAGGGGCATTTCTGTTCTAGGTGCAATAATAATATGATAAAAATAATCCGTTGTAGGTTCGCCTTCTGTGTTGAATGTAGGGATTTTCGCTCCTTGTAAAAGTTTTGCTTGAAAAAACTCTCCTCCAGTTTGAGCTAGGCAATCTGCAGCATAGAAGTTTTTCATAGTCACATGAAGATCAGGATCATTTGAAGAGAGGGCTGCGTAGTCATTGGCCTGAGGACCGGAACAACCGGAATAGAGGAAAAGCAAACCAATCAAACCGATAAGCAAAAATACTTTTTTCAAAAAAATCACCAAATATTTAAATATTTTTCCATCTATTTACATTTTAACAATTATATATAATAAATCAATTATAATATCGGGAAAAATACAACGTAAATTAAATTTGAATTTCTATCCTTCTCCCTCTTCCATCTTTTTGGGGAACCGGCTATGATAGGATACATCAACGGATAGAATCCAAGCCCGGGATGCGTTTTCCCGGTCAATCCCAGGAAAAAAGAGGGAAGAGCCATGAAAAAATGCGTGATTTTGGATGCCGACGGCGTCAATCCCGGCGATCTGAGCTGGGACGCCATTGCCGGCGTCACCGATTTAACCGTCCACAACATCTATCCCAGTACCCCTCGGGAGGAGGTTCTCTCCCGCATTGGGGACGCGGAATTGGTGCTGCTCAACAAAATTCCCATTGACGCCGCCCTTTTGGCGGAAAAGCCCAACCTCCGCTATATCGGGGTTCTGGCCACCGGATATAACGTGGTGGATACCGCCGCGGCCAAAGCGGCCGGGGTGACGGTGACCAATATCCCCGCTTATTCCACCCAGGCGGTGGCCCAGATGGCCATGGCCCTGCTGCTGGAGATTGCCCTCCATGTGGGGGACCACAGCGCCTCCGTTCACCGGGGGGACTGGGTGAAGAGCCCCAGCTTTACCTACTGGAAGCACCCCCTGTTTGAGCTGGCGGGAAAGCGGATGGGCATCTATGGCTTCGGACAGACCGGCCAGGCCACCGCAAAGGCGGCGGCGGGCCTGGGCATGGAGGTGGTGGTGGCCGACGCCCACGTTGCGGGCAAGGAGGTGCCCTACCCGGTGTTGCCCCTGGAGGCGTTTTGGAGCACCTGTGATATTCTCAGCTTCCACTGCCCCTTGACCCCCGAGACCACCGGCCTTGTCTGCCGGGAAAATATCGAAAGGATGAAGGACGGAGCCATCGTCATCAACACCAGCCGGGGCGGCGTGGTCAACGAGGCGGATCTGGCGGAGGCCCTTCATAGCGGAAAGGTGGCCGCAGCGGGGGTGGATGTCCTATCCACCGAGCCGCCCAAGGCCGATAACCCCCTGCTGACCGCCCCCAACACCATCATTACCCCTCACATCGCCTGGGCGCCCATCGAGTGCCGGAAACGGCTGATGGAGATCGCCGAGGGAAACATCAGAGCCTATTTAGCGGGGAATCCCATCAACGTGGTGAACCCCTGATCCAACATTTTAGAAACAGGATGTGAGTGGATGTCCAAAATTTCAGCGTACTTTGGTTTTGAGGATACCGTCTTCTATCGGAGCATCTGGAAGGTGTGCGTGCCGCTGGCTTTGCAGCAAACCATCAACTTCGTGCTGCAGCTTGTGGACAACATCATGGTGGGCTCGCTGGGGGATACCGTCATTGCGGCGGTGGCTTTGGCCAATCAGGTCTCCTTTGTGGTGATGATCCTCATCATGGGCATCTGCGCCGGCGGCACCGCCTTCGCGTCCCAGCACTGGGGGCGCGGGGACGTGCCCAGCATCCGCCGTACCATGGGTCTGGTGCTGTTGTGCGCCGGGGCCATGGGCGTGGTCTTTTTCATCCTGAGCCAGTTCTGTCCAGAGTTTTTGCTGCGGATCTTCAGCAAGGACGAGGCCGTCATCGCGGCGGGAGTGGTCTATCTCCGCGCGGTGGGCTATACCTACCTGCTTCAACCCATCATTCTGGGAGTGGGGGCCATGCTTCGCAGTATGGAAGAGCTGAAGATCCCCACCTTTACCACCATCATCGGGGTCATCGTCAACTGCGTGTTCAATTATTTGATGATCTTCGGCAAGCTGGGCTTTCCCGTCATGGGAGTTCTGGGAGCCGCCGTGGCTACGGTTATCGCCAACGTGGTCAACTGCGCCCTGCTGATCCTGTTGATGTATACCAAAAAGAGTCCCCTGGTCGAGGACCACAGCCCGGTATTCCGGGGGATGCCGGGGTACCCCAAGCGGTTTTTTGCCCGCGCCCTGCCGGTGCTGGGCAACGAGGCCCTCTGGGCCGGCGCCCAGACCATGCTGATCTTCCTGTATGCCCAGCTGGGCACCCAGATGACGGCGGCCATGGGCATCTTCAACGTGTTGGAAAAGATCGCGCTGATCTTCTTTATGGCGCTGTCCAACGGCGGCGTGGTCATCGTGGGAAAGGAGCTGGGTGTGGAGCGGTTCGATGTAGCCTATACCTACGCCCTGCGGCTGCGCCGGCTGACCATCGCCCTGGCCTTTGTAATGGGCCCTCTGATCAATCTTATTGGCCCAGCCATGTTGGGATTGTACAACGCCAGTCCCATGGCAAAGTACATCGTCCGGTGCAGCCTGCTTGCCCTTGCGGTAAAGCTGCCCTTTGACGCCCACAATTTTATGATGATCGTGGGCATCCTTCGCGCAGGAGGGGATACCCGGTTTGCCTTTGTAGTGGATTCCGGCGCCCAGTGGCTGCTGGTGTTGCCCTTTGTGGCCTTGGGAGCCTTTGTGCTCCAGGTCCCCCTTCCCTGGGTGTTTGCCTTTACCATTCCGGCTGAAATCATCAAATTTTTTATCGGCAGACGCCGGTTTTACTCCAGAAAATGGATCAATGTTTTAAAGTGAGGGATCGACATGAACTTTGAATACGATGTAGTGGGAAAGATTGGGTCCATGGCCTTGATCCGCAAGGAGGATAACGACATCGACTACAACATCTTCTCTCGTCTATCCGCCGAGCTGCGCCCCGGGATGATCTGGGTCAGCAGCGGCGCCACCGAGATCGGCCGTCTGGACTATTTAAAGCGCAGTGGCGGCCGGGAGCTCCACGGGGATATGGATGAGGTGAAGACCGACTACGCTGCCCAGGGACAGGCGATCCTGATGGAAAACTACCGCCGCTTTGTCCGGCCGGAGTATTCCGTGCGCCAGGTGCTGGTGGAACACCAGCATTTCAACGACCCTCAGAAACGGGCGCATATCAAGGGATTGCTGCTTCGGGCCAAGGAGCAGAACGCCATTCCCATCGTCAATTATAACGACCCGGTCTCCTCTACCGAAAACCGAAAGATGGAGATTGCCGCCATCACCCGGGAGGGGGGCGGGCATCCGGTGGAATGCATCGATAACGATGAAACCGCGGCGGTCATCGCCCTTACCGTCAAGGCGCGCACCCTGGTGATCCTGTCGGGGGTGGAGGGTATCTATGCCGATCCCGCGGACCCCGGCACCCTGGTGCGGGAGGTAACGGCTAAGGATTCCCAGGAACTGCTGCGGCGGATCTCCGAGCTGCAGCGCAGCTGCGTGGGGGCCAGCCGTGCGGGGGCCAACGGAGCGGGAGCCAAGCTGGAGTTCATCAAAGAGCCCGCCATGGCCGGTACCACGGTGATCATCGGCCATGCCCGGCATCGGCTCAGCGACCTCCTGGCAGGGCGAGTGCCCTGTACCCGGATTGGCCTCGTTTGAGACGGAGCATGGGTTGAAATCCTGGATACGGTCAAAAACCGGCCGGTGGGCCGAGGAAATAGGAGGGGACGCATATGCGTGAGATCGACAAGTATTCCTTTCGGTGCGGTGTCATTGACTGTTTCAACGAGATGGTGGCGGCGGGGGTCAAGCGGATGGCCTTCAGCCATACCAGCCCAACGGCGGAGGAGCGGGATGCGTTCCTGGAGCCGGCTCGGGCCGCTTGTGAGAAATACGGCACCCGCCTGTACCCCGAGAGCGATCTGCTGGTTACCGACCTCTATCCCGTGTCCATGTGCCGGGGAAAGCACATCATCATCTTTTACGGTGCCGAGGGGGATCTTAAGGAGTATCAGGACCTGAAGGCACTCAAAAAGGCCCTGGTGGAGTCCAAGGCCTATCATGGGGATGCCCGCTATCAACTGGCCTATCGCATGGGCAAGCTGCTCTCCTATACCGATGATGCCATCGCCCGAATGATAGCCTCCAACCCGGAAAAGGAGTAATCCGGGCAATAACCGGTTCCATATTGCGCGTTAGTTAGGTAGGGGGAAGCTGGGTAACATTGTGCCGCTGGCCGATGTAGGCTTTTTTCCTGGGTTATTTTTGCGCGGCGAGGGTGCAGGCTCAGCCTGCTAGTTAGGCACGGGGAAGCTGGGTAGCGCTGTGCCGCTGGCCGACATAGGCTTTTTCCCGGGTTGTTTTTGCGCAGCGAGGGTGCAGGCTCAGCCTGCTAGTTAGGCACGGGGAAGCTGGGTAGCGCTGTGCCGCTGGCCGATGTAGGCTTTTTTTCGGGTTGTTTTTGCGCGGCGAGGGTGCAGGCTCAGCCTGCCGGGAAGATGTCCGGAGCGAATAACTGACGGTACTGGACGTCCCGGTAGCCCAGCCGCTGATATAGCCGGGCAGCGCCTTCATTGTCGGGCGCTACCTCCAACCGATATCCCTTGGGAAGCGTGCCAAACTCCTCCTTCAAATAGCGGAAAAATCCGGTGCCCAGCCCCCGCCCTTGGAAGGCGCTCCGGACATATAGCTCTTCCACCCACAAAATCATGCCCCCCCGCTCGGTGGAATAGCTGAACACCACGATGCCATATCCAGCCGGCCCCTCTTCCTCCTCCAGGATATAGCCCCGAACAAAAGGGCTTCCCCCTACGATGTGATCGAAGGTCCGCTCTCGATACGCCCGAGGCGTGGGATGAAGGACGGCGGAAGAATGATGGAATTCATGGGTCATGTCAAGATAGTCGGACCGGTCCTCCGGCCTCATGGATCGGATCATAGGACGATGCCTCCTTCTTTACGGTCTATTGTTCCCGGTTCCACTTGCCCGTCACCTGTGTGAGGGCAATTTTTACGACGGCAACGGTGCTATATTTGTCGATGACCTCCTCCAGCCGGTAGAGGGCGTCCGGCACCAGATGGCGGCAAAGCCGGCGCAGCTGCTCCCGTACCTCCTCCGGATCCTCCAGGATGGACGCCACCCCCTGGGCCATAACGCTCTCGTAATGGGTGGTATAAAGGTCTTGGGCGATCTCATTCCTGGGGATCACCACAAAATGTACCTGAGGATTGGCGAGCAGGGCTTCCATCTTCCGGCCCTCCTTGGCGGTATGGAAGTAGATGGCGTTGTCCTCCCGGGAAAAGTAGTAGTTTAAGGGAATCCCATAGGGCAGGCCGTCCCCGTCCACCACAGATAGTACGCCATATTCCCCGGACGCCAGCAATTCCATGCTCCGCTCCAGGGGCATTTGACGATCCGTTCTCCGCATAAAAAGCCCTCCTTTTGTTACGCTATCAGCATTATACCATAGAAGCGCGCCGGCCTCCCGCTGCGTCAATAAAAACCGACAAATTCGACAATTCTTACACATTTCCTATTCTTTTATGTAGCGAAGAAAATTTTTGTATTCCCAAAGAACGAATTACCCATCGTAAAATAAACAAAACGGTAAATAAACGGCAAATTAGGTACAAATTCTACTACAAATGGTAAATTGCGGTCAATTTTATCAATTTTCTGTCAATATTAATGTACTTAAAAAGCGTACATCCTTCACAAAGTTACTGATTTTGTACTTATTATATTGGTATTCATCAAAAAAATCAGGACAAACTAACAGAAAAAAGAGGATGACCGTGAAAGGGAAACATCTAGGGATACGCATAGACCCAGAGCTTCATAGAAAGCTCCACTATATCAGCAAATATGAGGGACGCTCAGCAAACGGACAGATTCTGTATTTGATTCGCCGGTGCATCGCCGATTTCGAGAAGGAGCACGGTGAGATCGAGGTCCCAGCCTCCGAGGAAACGGAGCGGTAAATTCAGTCCCGGGAAAGAGAAACGGAGGCCAAGGCCTCCGTTTTTTATTCTTTTTCAGGTTTGATTACGTCCCAGTCGGCAGGCAGCATGGGATCCGTCCCCTCTTCCTGGCCGGCAATATAGAGCTGCTCCGCTTTCCGCTGCGCTTCCTGCAACCGCGCGATCACATCGGAAATCTCATTAAATAGAAAGTAGTACAGCTTTTCATAATCCGGCATTCCCCTTCACCTCACGCCAAAGTATACTCAATATATTGAGTATGGTCAATGATTTCGCCATGGTACCGTAGGAATCGGAGGCCGGGCAGAAACCAATGGAGCCTTCGTTTCCCTTGGCGTGGCCCATGCTTTTGGCGTATCGGTTGCGGCTCTGGGCGGCGTACCGGTGCAATGGGAAAATGGCCCGGGTCCGGCTTGCCGATTCTTAGGAAACAGGTGATGCCATGATTAGCTACGCGCCCTTTTTCCAGACGCTGCTGGACCGGAATGTAACGGTATATTATCTGGTCTTCAAGCAGGGGATGTCCAGCAACACCTTCCAGCGAATGCGGGAGGGAGAACCCATCACCACCGCTACCATAGACACCCTGTGCTCCATTTTAAGGTGTACCGTGTCGGATATCATCGAGTACCAAGAGGACCACTAAGCGCGGGCGTTTTTTTGTTTTTGGGGATTTTTCCCATCTGGAAACCCGGTTTCCTATGTGACCGGAGCTTGTTTTGCTGCGCCGCCAAAAGGATTGCGGACGGCGTCCTAGGGTGCTATGATGATGCCAATCAAAAAAGTTGGAGGTGGTCTTGATGCCCTTTATCAACGTGAAAATGTTTCCGGGCCGGACCCAGGAAGAACGGGAAAAGCTGGCGGTTGCCCTGGGGGACCGCGCCATGGAGCTTCTGGGCGCCCCTGCCGAGGCCTTTGTGATAGCGGTACAGGAGGTGGCCAAGGAGGACTGGCATGATCAGGTCAGCGTTCCCGAGGTAAACGGCAATCCCAATGTGATCATCAAGAATCAGCCCCGGGAGGAATGGCCCAAAGGCTGAAAAAAACAGGGCAACCGCCCTGTTTTTTTTTCTTTTTTCAAATGCGCGCGATCAGCTCCGGCAGTTCCAAGAGGGAATCGATGGCATGGTCATAGCCGTCCACCTCTCCAAAGCCATATCGGGCGTAAATAAAGGGGATCCCCGCTAATTGAGCGGCGTCCCGGTCCCCCTGGGTATCTCCCACATAGATGGAATGGGCTAGGCCGTTGCGCTCCATCACCAGGCGGATGTTCTCTCCCTTGGGCCGTCGGGTGGCCTCGTAGCACTCCCAGTCGGTGAAGTAACCGCCGGTGCCGTTTCCAGCAAAAAACGATTCAATATACCCCTCCTGGCAGTTGCTGACGATGAACAGGGGAACCCGCTCTTTCAAAGCCTGGGCCGCCTCCTCCATGCCGGGATACAGCCGGGCGCCGTGGCGGGCCAAAAAGACATTTTCCGCCCGGAAGCATTCGTCGATGATGGCCTCCCGCCGCTCCGGGGAGAGATAGGGGAGCAGCCGTTGGGCGATCTGCGGAGTGGGCAGTCCCATGATGCTCTGAAGGCCCTCCACGGTGAAGTGCTCCCGGATGCCGTCATGGCGGTCCAGAACCTCGTTCCAACAGTCGATGACGGTGCCGGTGGCGTCCCATAGGGTGCCGTCCAAATCAAAGATAACGCTGTCTACCATAGTGACTCTCCTGTCCTTAAAATGTATGGATGAGGCCCAGCTCCATAAGGGCATGGGCCACTCCGTCCTGTTCGGGGGGCGGAGCGATGCGGCGGGCCGCGGCCTTTACGGCGGCGGAGGCGTTATCCATGGCGATTCCCAGGCCCACGGTTTGAAGCATGGTGATATCGTTCTCCCCATCGCCAAAAGCGGCGGCTTCCGCCGCGGTCAGCCCAAAGTGCTCCAGCATGCGGAGGATCCCCACGGCCTTTCCCCCTTCCCAGGGGATGACGTCACTGCAAAGATGGCTCCAACGGGTGGCCCGGCAATGGGGCATGACCCGGAGCAGATCCAGCTCCTCCTCCGGGGATACGAAGGGCATCACCTGAAAGAGGGGGCCGTCCAGAATCCGCTCCGGAGATGCAATCGGAGGCAGGGGCAAATGAACAAAGGCTTGGTATTCCCGAACCGCGTCGTTGACCCGGTTGGCGAAGATCACCCGGTCTTGGACGAACATGCAAGCCTGATCCTTTTCCTCCAGCCAGCGGATCAGGGCCGCCCGATCCTCCTGGAGAATGGTGTTCTGGTACAGCACCTGGTCTCCCCGATAGCAGTATTGGCCGTTGATGGAGATGTATCCATCGAAGGCGATGCCGCCAAAGTCGGGATACTCCAAGGGATGCCGCCCAGTGGCTAGAAACAGCCGAACTCCTTGTTCCCGGAGAGCCGCAAGGGCTCTGGAGACGCCGGGACGAATTCCCTGTTCTCCATGGCATAAAAGGGTGCCGTCTACGTCAAAGAATACCGCTTTGATCAAAGGGTATCAACTCCCAACGGGGTCATTATACCATAGCTCCCCGCTGGGACCAAACCCCAAGGGGAGTGGGGCGGCTTTCCAGCGCCGCGCTATGCCTGGGAGATGGGCCGCCCAAATCCCGCCATCTTTCGGTTTTCCGCTGGCCATCCTTGGCCAAATCCGTCCAAAATAGGATAGAATCGGCCAAAATATTTGAATTTTTTATCAAAATAATTCGTATATATATGCATCTGAAAAGCGTTTCATAGAAAAAGACGCCCGGAAATCCGGACGCTTTTTCTGGTTATATGGTGAGACATCATTGGGGATCCTGTGGTACATTGCCTTCATTTTCTCCATCCGTTTCCATTGAGGGCGGAACGGGTGTTTGTAGGACTTCTGGGCTGGGTTCGATGGAAGGCTGGGAAGCCGATGGCGTCGCCGTGGGAGAGGGTTCGCTAGTGGGTGCAGGCGTTGGGACAGGCGTCGGCGTTGCCGGTGGCTTGGTTACGGTCACACAATTAGGGTCTTCCGATGGGATGATGTCGCTGGGCCATGGGGTGAACGTGGGGTCCGGTGTGGGCGAGGGCAGGGGATGCCCCTGCTCCTGTGCCCATTTGTCCTTCATTTCATCGGGAGTAAGGGATGGCTGAAGGGTGCTCCAGGGGTTTTGGTACCGTTCCCCCTCCCGGTCAAGGGAATAAACACTGATGATAAGCCCGGCTTTGGTGTTAAACAGGCACCCAGCGCCAATGTCCTGATAGTATACCTTGCCGTCCTGGCTGGGATCGGTGGTTTTCCGATAGCCTACCCGAACCGCAAAGCCTTTGGCGTGAAGGGCATTGAGCGCCGTTTGCTCATCCATCCCGATGATGTTTGGCACCCGCTCCCACCTGATAGGCGCGTTCAGCAAAGCGTAATCCTCTTCGCCATAGAGCTGGCGCAGCTTTGCTTGGTAGGTGGGATCAGGCCCCAGATCCCATCCGCCGGGCACCTTGACGGCGCCGGGGTAGTAGGGATGCTTTTCTCCGTTGTAGAGGCCCGCGTCATAGCGCTTTTCCATGTCCCACAGCCATTGGTGGATGTCCTGGCCCTCCTGGTATTCCATGGTTTCCCCATTACCCGTGTAGCGGTAGCCCGCGGTGCGCGCCATAAGCCCCTCCTTTGCTTGGGAGATGGCTCTAAGGATTTCCGCATCCTCTTCCGGCGGGACAACAGAAGCCTCAGCCGGCCGTTTTTCGGCGTTTGCCAGCGCTTGTGCCGCAATATCGGCGTTCTGAGCCTGAGTGGAAAGGGGATGGGATAACAAAAGAGGGATCAAAAAAGCCAAAGAAAAGGCAAGGATCCATAGCTTTTGTGAAGAGCGGCGGGTGGTTTGTTCGGAGGATAAGTTGCGCTTCATGGGGGACCTCCTTTGTCGTACCATCTTGATATCCCCATCATACCAGAGATGCATAAAATATACAATATCTGGAATTATATGGGGGCGCCGCAACGCCATTTTAATGGAAATACGCGATTAAAAACAACGAAATACGATGGAGGATAGAGAGGTCCCTGTTCTCAAGCGACGACCTACGGTCTTCCGAGGCTATTGATGTAGATCATACAGATGGGGGTTTTCCAGCAGCTCCGGTCGGTTGAGCCGTTTCATCATGGTGGTAAAGGCGGCCTCCGCCCGCTGTAGGAGCGTCCGTTCCTCCACCTGCGTAAGCCGGCGATCCTCCATCATCACTATGCCATCCACGATGGCATAGTCCACGTCCTGTCCCATGGCGTGATAGACCAGCCGCTGTACCGGCATAACGCCAAAGGGCGCCAGATGGGGTTGCATCACGTTGACGGCGATGAGATCGGCCTTTTTGCCCACCTCCAGAGAGCCGATGAGATGATCCAGGCCCAAAGCCCGGGCGGGCTCAATGGTAACCAGCTCCAGGGCCTTTCCGCAGGAGATGTTGCCACGGTCCTTCTGGCGGAACCGCTGGATGAGCTGTACGTTTTTCATATCCCTCCATAGGTCAAAGCTGCGGTCGGGAGCGGTGCCATCGGTGACCACCGCCACATGGACGCCCATATCCAGCATCTCCATCACAGGGCAATGGCCCCGAATATTGCCGTTGGTGGTAGGCCCATGGAAGACATAAGCGCCGGTATCCCGCAGAATCTCCAGCTCCCGCTGGCTATATCCGGTACTGTGGGTCAAGGATAGGTGGGATGTGAGGATCTCGGGGGTATGCTCATAGAGGAATTGCACGTCTCCGCCGGTGGCATGGGTATGGAGTGGAACGCCGTATTCCTGGGCAATGCGGAACATCTCCCGGTTGTGGCGTATGTTGCTCTCAACGGACTCATCGGGACGAAAGCCCATCTTTCCGGGCGCCACGATGCAGAGCTCGCGGGGGTGCCGCCCGTTATAGGCCCGAACGGCTGCTTCGGTGGAAGCCCAGGCCTGTTGGGGCGTAACGGAATAGGAGCGGCAGGAGCCGTCCTCCTCAAATAGTCTTGCCCGCTTGGGCCAGGGGCCGTTGGCGCTGCCGATACCCGATAGCTGCCGTAGCCCAACCGAGCTGCCGCCTGCTAGGCTGGCGCCCACGGGTTCGATGATATCCACCCGAGGCGTGCTTCCCACCATGGATACCCCGGTTGTGGTGCCAAATTTGAGCCGTTCCGCAGCGGCCAGAGCCCCTTCGGCATACCAGAATTCTTCGTCGGTACAGGTGTAGTAGATTTCTTCAGCCATCTCGTCCCAACCTGTGTCAAGATGCTCCCCTAGGGTTTTGATCAGACAGTGACCGGCATGGCCATGGCCGTCCACCAGGCCGGGAAGCACCGCGTGTCCCGAGAGGTTGAGAACCCGCTCCGCCTCGGGAAGTGGGTCGGGAAGCTGGTCCATGGGCCCTAGGGCGACAATCCGATCCCCCTTGACCGCCACGAATCCCCGGTCATACAGGGTGTGGGCACTGTCTACGGTAATTACCACGGCATTGGTAAGCAAAAGATCATACATGGCAAAGGCTCCTTTTGAGTTTCATATATTTATTATACAGGATGTCCGGCCAAGTTGGAGTATTTTTCGCGATGATCTTGACAGATCACTTCCTTTATTATAAGATATTTGAGCATTACATGTACCCGTAGCTCAGCTGGATAGAGTGCTTGACTACGAATCAAGAGGTCGCGGGTTCGAATCCCTCCGGGTACGCCAGCGGCGAGTCGCCGCAGACAGATCGCGCATCTACTTTTGTGGGTGCGCTTTGTTTTTGTTCCCGGCTCTGAAAATATCGATTTTAACCGTTCGTTGCAGTCAAGAATCTCGATGCGCAATTCGTGTTCCAGACTCTAACCCAGCGGCGAGTCGCCGCACAAAAGTTCACAAACCGCTTACGCGGTTGTGAACTTTTTGTTTGAAGAAATACATAAAACCATCAAGGGATTTCATACTAAAGGGGAAAGGAGCGTGTAAGATGTTTCGACACGAAAAGCAACTATTTCATCCGGTTGGCGTGGTAAATCCCAATCCCCAGTATGCGGCCCTGCTGCAGGAGCAGCTGGGCGGCGCCAACGGAGAGCTCAAGGCGGCCATGCAGTATATGTCCCAGAGTTTCCGGATTAAGGATTCCGAAATCAAGGATCTGTTTTTGGACATCGCGGCGGAGGAGCTGGGGCATATGGAGATGGTGGCGCAGACCATCAACCTTCTAAACGGCCATGATGTGGATGCCACCCGGGTTCCGGCGGGGGAAATTCAGTCCCATGTGCTTCTTGGCTTGAACCCTGGATTGATCAATGCCTCGGGCTATTCCTGGACCGGAGACTATGTGACGGTAACGGGGGACCTCTGCGCGGATCTGCTCTCCAATATCGCATCCGAGCAGCGGGCAAAGGTGGTGTACGAGTATCTCTATCGCCAGATCAGCGATAAGAAGGTAAAGGAAACCATCGATTTCCTGCTGAACCGCGAGGAGGCGCACAACGCCATGTTCCAGGAAGCCTTTAACCGGGTGCAGGATACCGGGTCCAACAGGGATTTTGGAACAACCAAGGCGGCAAAGATGTACTTTAGTATGTCGAACCCCTCTCCGGGCACCGGATTTCAGGATACCAAGGTTACCCCTCCTTCCTTCAATTAACCGGCGGAAAGCCCATCGTTTTGGGACGCCTGCTGCGGAGATTCCTCTGCGGCAGGTGTTTTTTATGGGGCGTAGGGCGGGCCAACCCGTATCTTAAACAGATGGTGCACAGTATGAATTTAGGACTCCATAAAAATCACTCCGCTATGCCATCCCTTGCGCCTTATTTTGCGGCCCATACTCCGAAAAAATTGGGATTCCCTCCAAACAAAGGATACATTTTGGATAAACTAATTGACCGGTCTCAATTAACGCTGAAATACGTCGATATTTTTGTGTTTTTCCATTGAAGGCCATGCATTATTTATCGTAAACTTTACTAAGTATTAATGTTGCTTTTATCAAGTAATTCGCCATCAAGCGGGGTAGAGGGATGGGGTGCCGCGGATGCAGAAAAACCAGATATACTATCCGCGGACATACCGCAGGTTTCAAAGCGACTATAAAAACCAGCTGCTGTTTCTTCTGATTTGTGTTCTGCCAAGCTTGATTCTACTCTTGTGTTTCTATCCTCAGCTAACAAATCTTCTGAGCCGAGCGACCCAGGGCTGCCTGTCCATAGTGATGCCTGCGGAGGGTCTGGGCATCCAGTACGGGGAATATATCCCCTTTATCGGGGGCGTTTATTTTGTATCCCTGCCCTCCAACACGCCGAGTTTTTCGCTCTGCATGATCAACTTGCTGGTCTCCTTTGGCTTGCTCTGGTTTTGCTTTACCTCCAAACGCAAGGGGAAACCTCTCTCCATTTATTTCTCCATTATGCTGCTGATCCATGTGGTCTCCTGCATCTATTTTGCTTTGGCTAGCCAGTATTTTCCCTATACCATTACCCAATATTCGGAGCTGTACATCAAACAACAGGTGGGCATCTGGCTTTCCTTTGTTGTGATCGCCGGTTTTGTCACGGGCTTTATGAACAACGGAACCCTTTTAGCGCGCTGTCTGACCTTCTTTGGCATCATGGGATATTCCCTGGTCTTTGGAAGCGTCCGGTATCTTGCGCTTTTGTATCTGCTTTCCGCCGCATCCTCACTGTATATGCCGGTGGTTTTCTTTGCGCTGGGCCCCTTTTTTGACTTCCTGTACCTGGTGTTTTTCTATGGCCTGTTTGTGGAGCATGTGATACGCCGTGTCAATACGGGGGAAAGGAGGGCCGTATGGAAGTGGTTTTAACGATTCTTAAGGTATATTTTATATGCACCGTGCTGCTGATGCTGATCTATGCCGTGCGCCATGCGGTTTTTTCCTATAACCGGATGTTTGGACGCCAGCGCATGTATTACAGCGATATCTACGATAGCGATATGCCCACCGTATCCATCCTGATCCCCATGCACAACGAGGAGAAGGTGCTCAGCTACGTGCTGGATTCCCTTTTGAACTGCACCTATGATCGGGATCGGCTGGAGATCATCCCCATCAACGATAACTCCTCCGATCGGACGGCGGAGCTCTTGGAGGAATACCACAGCCGGTATCCTTTTATCCGGCCCATTCACCGCTCGGAGGGCGAGCGGGGAAAACCCGCGGGGCTCAACGACGCCATGAAGGTTGCCCGGGGGGAGATCGTCATTGTTTTTGATGCCGATTACCGCCCAGGCAAGGACCTGATCAATAGCCTGGCCCTGGCATTTCAGGATCCTGAGGTGGGGGCCGTCATGGGGCGGGTGATTCCCTATAACGTGAATACCAATACGCTGACTCGCCTGCTGAACTTGGAGCGCTCTGGCGGATATCAAGCAGATCAGCAGGCGCGGTATAACCTGAAAACCGTACCCCAATACGGTGGCACGGTGGGAGGATTCCGCAAGGACTTGGTGATGGAGAGCGGCGGCTTTAACACCCGGGTGCTGGCGGATGACACCGAGCTGACATTCCGGCTCTATACCAGCGGCTGGAAGGTGGTTTACGCCAACGGCGCCGAGTGCTATGAAGAGGTGCCGGAGACCTGGGCGGTTCGGGGCAGGCAGGTGCGCCGCTGGTCCAGCGGGCACAACAACGTGATGTTCCGATACCTGTTTCGGACGCTGCTGACCAAACACATGAGCCTGCGGGAGAAGCTGGACGGAAGCTTGCTTTTGATGGTGTATATGGTGCCGTTCCTGCTGGCGCTGGCCCTATTGGATTCGGTGGCGCTTTTCTTCCTGGGGGAGATGAATGTCTTTGTGGGCTGGTGGGCGGCGTTCTTCGTGGGGGCATATAACAGCTACGGCAATTTTGCGCCTTTCTATGAGATTGCTACGGCCCTGATGATCGATGGGATTGATCAGGACGTAAAGCTGTTGCCGTTGTTGACCTTTAACTTTTATTTCTATATGTGGAACATCGGACTTGGCTTCCTGGACGCCATTGGGGATCTCGTTACCCACAGAAAGGTCAAATGGGCGAAGACCGAGCGTTTTACGGAAGAAAAGAAAAAGGAGACGCTTGGGTAGGATGACAATAATTGTGATCGCCATCATCATATTTTTGCTGATGCTGCTGTTTCCGCTGGTGATGAGCATGGGCTCCGTCAAGCGGAAGCAGTCCAAAGCGCTGGATATCAATGAAAGCCGGTACCGGGATCCCCGGTACTTTGCGCTTTCCTTCAAAGAGCTGATGGAAAAAAGCCTTCAAAGCTATGACGGCAGCGGTACCATTTTAATGTCCAAGCGGGAACGATTATTGGA
Organism: Christensenella sp. MSJ-20; assembly: GCF_044357945.1. Lineage (NCBI taxonomy): Bacteria > Bacillati > Bacillota > Clostridia > Christensenellales > Christensenellaceae > Christensenella > Christensenella sp. MSJ-20. Next base: position 1,135,309 of record NZ_CP076563.1, on the reverse strand, counting down.
GGCGGACACCCAGGAGGATTATCCTAGCGTATGCCAGAGCGTGGTATACGCCAGGGAAAAGGAGTTCCATCCGCCGGCGGGCATAACCTTTGAAAAGGAGATCTATGCTTGCCAGGACGCCTATTTGGATGGCTGCTTTACGCTTCGGGCCATCTACGGAGAAAAAGATGTGGTGCTGGGAGAGGGCACCCAGGTTCTCCGGTGGGCGGACGCCGAGGGTACCCTGAGCGTATATGACCACAGCACGCTGGGCATCAGCGCCAGCAGCGCCAATATGCTGGTTATCGGCCGGGACTGCGTGTTTCGCCGGCTGTACGCACCCGTCATCAACCTGGGATGGTCTATGGAGGATCGGGAGGGCCGCCAGGAGAGCGCCGCTGCCATGACCGCTTTGGCCATCAGCAGCGAGGTCCTGCGGAACATCCGGTATGTGGACGAGGACAATACCGACGATGACGGGGTGCTGTCGGCCACCGTCGTCAGTAAGCATGATGTCAGCGTACTGGAGGGCTTTACGGTAAAGGGCCACATCCGCTCCCACAAGGCCATCATGATATATGACAACGCCGTGGTGTACGGCAATCTATTCGCCGAAGGAGACATCTATCTGGGGGAGAACGTACGGGTATACGGCAACATCTTTACCCAGCAGAAGATCGTGACCCAGCGGGGGGTACGGATTGGACAATACGGGGAGATCAAATCGGTGATTGCCCGGGATGAGATCGTATTTGGAGCGGACTGCAAGGTCTTTGGGTATGTGAGCAGCGAGGCAAGAGGGATATGCTGTCCCGATGCGGATTGGGCCTATCTGGATCCGGAGGAGGAAGTGGCCCTTTATCAGCAGCGCCAGGGTAGCCTCCGAAAGACCTCCGTTCTGCCCGTTACCGAGCGCGCTGTGTTTGCGTCTGCCGCGGAGTTCGATGAGATGAGCGCCGAGGTATTCCGTAAAAACCGGTATCTGCGGGAGGCGGTGATCCCGGAAGGGGTACGGGTCATCCGGCGCAGCTTTTTCTATCAGTGTGAAAACCTGACGAAGGTGTCGCTTCCCTCCACCTTGGAGACCATCGAAGCCTATGCCTTTTGTGGCTGCGGCAGGCTATCGGAGCTGTCGTTTTCCCGGTGCTCCCGTTTCAAGGAGATCCAGGACGCGGCGTTTGAAGGATGCGTTTCCCTAACCCATGTTTCCCTGCCCGATTCCCTGGTTGTGCTGGGGTCCGCCGCTTTTTCCGGCTGCAGATCCTTGGAGAGGGTGGAGAACCTGGATGGCTGCCATCTTACGGAATTGGCCGGCCATGTGTTCCTCAATTGTGTTTCGCTCAAAGAGTTGCAGCTGCCACAGGGGTTGACGCGGATCGGCCTTAGCGCCTTTCGGGGCTGTTCCTCCCTCTTACGGATGACGATTCCACAGCGGGTGGCCCAGCTGGGAGGATATGCTTTCTATGGCTGTAGGTCCCTCCAGGAGCTGCAGTTCCTCTGCCGGGATCTGGAGCTGGATCCCTGGGCACTGCGGGGGATTCCCCAAAGCACGCGGCTTTTAGCGGAGCATGCCCAGGCGCGGCAGCGGCTGCTGGGGTTGCGGGAGGGGAGGAGCTAAATGAGCAGAAAAAAGGCGACGCTGTTGAGCCTGCTGATGCTGGTGGGAGTGGTAGGGATCTCCATTGGCGCGGCTTTTTTGAAGAATGCCATGGCGGACGCATCGCCCGGCGCCTTTGCATCGCCGGCGCCCCTCTATGGAGAGCAGGGGCTTCCCTATGGCCAGACCCTGTCCATGGAGCCGCTCCTGGTGGATGATGAATACGTATATTTTAAAGACCGGGTGCTGGAGCGTTTTTTTAATCATCCGGAAGCAAACCGGATTACGGCCCAGTCCATTGGGAGTCTGGTGCGGGCCATCCCCCAGGAAGTCCGGACTACGGTGATGCTGGTGCCGCTGCGCATTGCCACGGAGCCGGCATTTGCCCAGTACACCGACGACAGCTCGGCGGCGATTCGGGAGATCTATGAGGCGCTCCCAGCGGGGGTGGAGACCCTGGACGTAACATCCGCCCTTTTGGAGCATGGGGAGGAGTATATTTTCTTTCGCACCGATGATTCCTGGACCGCACTTGGCTCCTATTACGGCGCGCGGCTTTATGGGGAGTCCATCGGCCTGGACATGCTGGAACTGGATGCCTATGAGGATTACCGCTTTGAGTTTTACCTTGGGGTGTTTGCAAGCTTAGATCAGGCGGCCATTGAAAGCCAGTATACCGATTATGTGGCCTATTATATCTTAAAGGACGCCGCCAACTGGCAGACGGTAACGATTCGGGAAGGGCCCAGCCAATATGCCGAGCATCAATCGCCGGCGGTTGCCCTTTCCCGACGGGGAACGGATATTTTTGTGGCGGGCTATTACTCCCACTCCATCCTTCAAGGGGATGGGGCAAACGGAAAAACCCTGTTGGTGATTGGGGATTCCAACGCCAAGCTGTTTGCCCCCTGGTTTACCCCCTACTATGAGACCGTTTACCTGGTGAACGGGGAGCGTTATCAAAATGGCGCGGCGGGCCTGCAGCAAATTTTTATGGAGTACAACGTCACCGACTGCGTGATCCTGGAAGGGGCGGACCAGTTTGGAGAAACGCCGTTAAACCAGCGGATGCGCAGCCTGGGGGGAGGAAAATAGGCCATGGGAATGGGAAACATATTTTATGAGGTGCTGCGGTATTTCGGCCAGCAGATGGGTATTTCCCAGATCATGGAGGAGGGTATCGCCATTCTGGCCGGCGCTATGCTGTTGTTGGCGCTGCTCAGTTGCTTTTTTGGATACAAGTTTTTTCGGGTCTGGAGTGCCGTCATGGCGTTTTTTCTCACTGCTATTGGCATAACGGCCCTGATGAGCGGCGTGGCGGACCGTGGTGTTGTCGTTACCACCTTCGCGATTTTGGGCATTATGGTTGGATTTCTCGTGTATCAATGGCCCAAAGTCAGCGCATTTTTACTCTGCGGCCTGATTGGGTATGGCTTAGCTATGGCGCTTACGCCTTTATGGTGGCTGCGTTTGGTGGCGGCTTTGGCAGCGGCGGTGGTTACCGTTCCCTTTTCTCAGCATCTGGTGATGATATCCACCGCTGTTTGGGGCGCGCTGGTCCTGGGTACCGGAGGCCCGGGGCTTCTGGGGTGGTCCCTTTCGCCCTTCTGGCAGGTTGCCGCCGCATTCCTATTGGCTTGCGCAGGCATCCTCGTACAATATGGCACCAACCGAGAGATTGATGTCTACCGGATGCGTACCCGGATTATGAGGAAGAAAAGTCACGCGCGAAAGCAACGTTTGGGATAGGAGGGGGACGGCATCAAAACAGTGTTCCGTAAGGAAATCAAATACGTGATCTCCCTGCTGGATTATTCGCTGATTCAGAAAAAACTGGACTGCTTTTTGGAACTGGACGCAAACGGAGGTCAGGAGGGATACCGGGTGCGCTCCCTGTATTTCGATTCCCTAAACGATCAGGATCTGTACGATACCCTGTTCGGATGTATGGAGAAGCGCAAGATCCGGCTCCGAATGTATGCCTGGGACGCCCGGACCGTGAAGTTGGAATACAAATGCAAGTCCGGCACCGATGGGGTAAAGAAATCCATTACCGTCTCCCGGGAAGAGGCCCATAGAATGCTGAACGGGGATTATGGCTTTTTAGCGGAGCGGTTGGAGCCCACCGCCCAGCAGATCTATCTGCGGCTAAGAGCGGGCGCGTACAGCCCCAAAAGCGTAGTGGACTACTGGCGAAAGGCGTATCTTTATCCGGCCAGCGATATTCGCATTACCTTTGACACCCAGGTATCGGCGTCCAATGTCCCCGGCGGTTTTTTTGATGAGCACCCCGCTTTGCTGCCGCTATTGCCCCCGGATACCGGCGTATTCGAGGTCAAATACAATGACTTTTTGCCCCACGTGTTCAAGGAGGTGGTGGCGGATCTGGATCGTCTGCCTACCTCCAACAGCAAATATGCACAATCAAGACTTTTATAAATGAGAGAGGATAGGGGAAAATGAAGGATCTGCTGTTAGAAAGCTTTACTGGCCTAGGCGCATTGGATCTTGGAACCATCATATTGAACAACTGTGTGACGGTCATCATTGCGCTCTTCATCATGTTTACCTACCGCATTACCTATTCCGGGGTGGCGTACAGCCGCAAATACAACATTTCCCTAGGGATGATCACCATCATCACCACGCTGATTATGAGCGTCATCAGCAACAATGTGGCGCTGTCCCTGGGCATGGTGGGCGCGCTGTCCATCATCCGGTTCCGCACGGCGGTCAAGGATGTCCGGGACGCGGCCTATATCTTCTGGAGCATTGCCGTCGGCATCTGCTGCGGCGTTTCCCAGTACATTTTGGCGGCCATTAGTTCGGTTATTATCCTGTTATTCCTGGTTCTATTCCGCCAGATTGGCCCCGATAATAGGATGCTTTTGATCGTACGGGGCGAGCTTTCGGTGCAGAACAAGGCCGAGGCGGCGGTGATGCAGCATTTTGGCAAGGCAGTGCGCCGCAGGATGAAGAATGCCACGCCGGATCACTGCGAGCTGGTCTACGAGGTAGGCCAGAACGCCATTAAAAAATCGGACGAGCGGGCAAAAATCGACATCGTGCAGAAGCTGATGAAGATCGAAGGCATCCAGAACGTCAATCTGGTGGAGCAGGCGGACGACATCAGCCGCTAGGATAGGAGCTTAGTCCATTGAAAAAAATCATCCTCTGCGTCCTGGCAGCGGCGGTTTTGCTTACATCGGTGGCGGTGATCAGCCATCTAGGCGGCGCGGATCAGAGCCAAGGCCAGTCTCCAGGCGCCCCCCAGACGCCAACGGCCCGGGAGCCCGGGAACCTTCCGTTGATTCTCATCGACACCAACGGCAGCCGCATCTATAAGGAAACCACCACCTTGGGAGAGGTCTCCGTTGTGGATCAGGCCAATGGGCAGAACACCCCGGCGGCACAGCCCCAGCTTACCACCCTGGCGACGGTCAAGTACCGGGGTAACTCCTCCTACTATATTTTTGATAAGCGGCAATACCGAATCAAACTGTTTCAGAGTGAAACAAAAAGCCGGAAATACGGCCTTTTGGGCATGGGGGAGCATAGCGAATGGGTGCTCTATGGGCCGTTTTTGGATCGGTCCCTGGTGCGGAACAAGCTGGTCTACGATCTTTCCCGGGAGCTGATGGACTGGGCGCCGGATACCCGTTACTGCGAGGTCTATGTCAATGGGGAATACCAGGGGATTTATCTGGCCGTGGAGCCGGTCACCAACGGAGCGGCCCGACTGGACCTTTATGAGTTTGGCTTGCTTTCCGGGGAAACCGCCTACCTCCTGCGTCGGGAACGGGTGGGAACCGAGGAGAACGCCATCAGCAGTTACGGCACGGTGATGGGGAAAACGGACAACGAGCTGAGTATCTCCTATCCCACCAAGTCCAAGCTGAGCAATGCCCAGGTGAAGTGGATCGAGCGGGATATCAGCGCCTTTGAGGAGACCCTCTACGGCGATGGATTTGCAGATCCGGAAAAGGGGTATGCGGCTTACATCGATGTGGACTCCTTTGTGGAATACTATCTGATCAACGAGCTGGCTATGATCCCCGACGCGTCCCATCTTTCCACCTACCTCTATAAAAACATCGGAGGAAAGCTGAAGATGGCGGTTTGGGATTTTAACAACGGCTTTGATAACTACCCATGGACGGACTATACCACCGACCGCTTTTTTGTGGAGGATGGGAACTGGTTTGACCGGCTTCTGCAGGACCGTGCCTTTGTGGATCAGGTGGTGGCCCGGTACCGGGAGCTGCGGCGGGAACAATGGTCCGATGAGCGGATCCTGGGGCTGATCGACGGCTATGTGGAACAGCTGGGCGACGCTGTGGATCGGAATTTTGCGGTTTGGGGCTATACTTTTGAAGAGAATCTGCTCTCCAAGGATCAGGCGGGAAACAGCCGGGACCCCAAGAGTTTTGAGGAGGCGATAGCGATGCTCAAGGACTGCATCCTGGCGCGAACCGCCTTTTTGGATGAAAACATCGAGCAACTATATACCCATTGTATCAACTGAGGGAGCGGACCGATGCAGAAGAAGAAAGTGTTGCTGATCTTTGGAACCCGTCCGGAGGCCATCAAGATGTGCCCCCTGGTGCGAGAGCTCCACACAAGGGAGACCCTTGAGACGGTGGTTTGCGTTACGGGGCAGCATCGGCAGATGCTGGACCAGGTACTGCGCGCGTTTGCGATTGTACCGGAATACGACCTGGACATCATGCAGGACAGACAGAGCCTATACGATATTACGCAGCGCATTTTAGCGAGGATGGAAGCGGTGCTGGTTCGGGAGAAGCCGGATGTGGTGCTGGTTCACGGCGATACCACTACGGCCTTTGTGACGTCTCTTGCTTGCTTTTATCAAAAGATCCCGGTGGGGCATGTGGAAGCGGGCCTGCGGACCCATAACATCTATTCTCCCTTTCCTGAGGAATTTAACCGGCAGGCGATCGGGCTAGTGGCCCAATATCACTTTGCGCCCACGGAAACCGCCAAGGGGAATCTCCTTAGGGAAGGAAAGTCTCCGGAGCGGGTTTACGTCACGGGCAATACCGCCATTGACGCGCTGAAAACCACCGTTAGAGAAGATTATTTCCATCCGGAGCTGGACTGGGTGGGAGAGGCCCGGCTGCTTCTCATTACCGCCCATCGCCGGGAAAACATGGGAGCGCCTATGGAGCAGATGTTCCGGGCCATTGGAGCGGTTTTGAAGGCGTATCCCCATGTAAAGGCCCTTTACCCCATCCATCTGAATCCGGAAATACGAAGCCTGGCGGAGCATATTTTGGGCGGCCTTGAGAATATCCATATCATAGAACCGTTGGATGTGGTGGATTTTCACAACATCATGGCGCGAAGCCATTTGATTTTATCGGACAGCGGAGGTATCCAGGAGGAGGCGCCAGCCTTGGGAAAACCGGTGCTGGTGATGCGGGAGGAAACCGAGCGCCCTGAAGGGGTGGCAGCGGGGACCCTTAGGCTGGTTGGCAGCGGGGAGGAGACCATCTTCCTGGCGTGCAAACAGCTGCTTGAGGATGAAGGCGCCTACAAACGGATGAGCGAAGCCTCCAATCCCTATGGGGATGGGTATGCCAGCCAGCGGATTGCGGATGTGCTGGAGGGCCGTAAATGGCAGCCCTTTCTCGGTGCATAAAGGACGTTTATGAGAAGAAAGTACAGGCGAAGATCGGTCTTTCCTCTGGCCCTGGCAGCGCTACTGTTGTTGTCCGGTGCTGCGGGAGGTCTATATTATCATCAGATGGGGCCGCGCAAGCAGGCCCTTTTTGAGCGCGCGGCCTATTACCGGGAGCTGGCGGCGGGGGAAGCCGCATGGCTTTCCTCTATCCAGCTTGAAAACGGCGCCATCCCTTTTCGCGGGGAAACCCATGGCGAGGCCAGTATCACTCCCTATTTTTCTGATATCGCCGCATGGGGCCTCCTGGAAGGAGGGGAGTACCGGGCGGTAAGGGACTACATCCAATGGCATATGGCCCATCTAAACGATGCTGTGTCCGACTATAGTGGCATTGCTGGGACGATCTACGACTACACCATAGAGGTGGACGATGGGAAGGTGGTGTCGGAGAAAAGCGAACGGCACTATGATTCGGTGGATTCCTACGCTGCAACCTTTTTGATTCTGATCAGCGAATACTGCCAGCGGACGGGGGACGAGGCGCTGTTTCGCCAATATCAGGATCAGGTGTTGCTGGTTCTTGGCGCTATGGAGCGCACCATCGATAGGGATGGCCTCTCCTTTACAAAGCCGGACTACCTGGTGAAATACCTGATGGACAACGCGGAGGTGTACGCTGCGCTGGGCTGCGTGGAAAGCCTCTTAGAGCGGTATCCCGTTCCGGATGGGGAGCGGATCCTGACCTGGCTGCGGCAGCGCAGAACGTCTTTAAACGAGCGGCTGGAGGCTTTGCTGTGGAACCAGGGGGAGCGCCGCTATGAGACGGGGGCGGACGCCAAAGGAAGAACGCTGGCATTTGGGGGCTGGCAGGAGTTCTATCCCGATGCTACAGCGCAGCTGTTTCCCATCCTTTTTGGATTGCTGGAGCCTGCGTCTCAGCGGGCGCAGGAGATCTATCAACGGTTTTGCCGGGAGCACGCTTGGCAGGAAATGGAGCACTATGCCACGGGAAACGCCAGCTTTTATTGGGGACTGGTGGCCTATGCCGGCGCCAAGATGGGCGACGAAGAGCGGGTTTACCAGTATATGGAATACTACCGCCGGCGAGTGCTCCCGGATCGGGATTATCCCCTTTACTGCGGAGACGCGGGCTGGATCATCCTGGCTTGCGGCGAGATGGCCCGGTGGTGTGAAACGGAGATGGAGCGAATCGATCCCCTGGGCTTGGTGCAGGTGCAGTAGCGTTTTGCCGGGACGGCTGCGTTTCGGCATTTTTTCTTTGCAGAAGCATTTGTTCGTGCTATACTTATTACCGTGGTAAATTGATCCAAATCACCATCCGAGCCGGAGCTCCTAACGGAAACCAAGGGGCTGCGGCCATGGGTCTGGGTGGAAACGCCCAGGCCTCCCGCACTGGAAAGGATGGCCCTGTTGTATTGGCCGGCCTTTGGTGCCGGTTTTTTTATTGGAGAGAGGGGAAATGAAGTGATGAGAAAGAGGCTGCTGGCCTTTGCCTTGGCGGTATGCATGTTTGCCTTGGGCGGCTGTGGACAAACCATCCAAATTGATTTTTCTGGGGTGGATTATCAGAGCTCGCCCTACAAGCATATCAATAACGGCGGCGTCACCGATGACGAGACGTTGCCCTATAACGTGGACGCCATCACCGGTGCTACCCTGACGGTGGAGGGTCCCGGTCTGGTTACCAGCACGCCTCTATCCATCCGGGAGCTGGAAAACCGCAACGACGGCTTGGTTAGAGGGGTGTACAAGGATTCCCGAGGGACTTTCATCTATGAGGGAATGGACCTTTATTACCTGCTTTCCCAGATGACCGATGGGGATAACGGAATCCAGACTACCGAAAAAGCCTACCGGGTGCAGTTTAAGGACAGCAACCGCAAGACCATCAGCGAGCTGACCCTGGAGGAGATCAAAGCTGCTCATGACGCGGGAGAGCCCATCCTGCTGGCCTATGGCATTGGCAGCACCGATCAGGAGACGGTGGCCCCCTTTGTCTTTAATGGCAAGACCGAGAAAGATCATTCTCTGGGCTATGTGGACAAGCTTAAAAACGACGACGGCTGTCTGCGCCTGGTTTACGATACCAAGAAATACGGCAGACAGAACGGGTATAAGACCTTCTCCAACGTGGCCTATGTTTATGTGGCCGAGGAGACCGAACCGGGCTTTAAGCATACCGCCCAGGATGGAGGCGTCTATGGTTCCGCCGATTATTCCCAGTATCTCATCGCCTTCCGGGGAAGCGCTCTGGGCCATGAGATCAACCTAACGGTGGAGCAGCTGGAGGATTTGGTCCAGTATGACAACAAGGGGAACGTCATCGAGGGGGGCATGGCCTACCGGGATTCCTACAGCCTGGCCAACAACGCCTATTGGTACGTCAACGAATACGAGGGCTTGGACCTCTATAAGTTTTTACTCTATCTTGGCATGGAGGATGCGGAAACCATGGGCCGGGCCAAATCCCGGACCACCCTAATAAGCTTTGTGGCGGCGGATGGCAAGGTATCCAGCGAGACCTTTTCTGCCGAGGCCCTCTCTTACCCCGAGGCCTTCGGTTTTTACAATAAGAACGCCGCCGATCCGGGAGACGGCTCCTATGTGCCCACCAGCGAGGATCTGGTAAAGGCGGGATACCCCGTACTTTTGGCTTATGGGGTTAACCGGTATCCCTACACCGTCAACAAGGGAGACGAGGGATACCTCTCCGGCCTGGCCAACAGTGGCGGCCCCATCCGGGTGGTGTTTGGCAAGACCCAGTACAACCATCCCAACGGCAGCAACCAGGTTCAGTATTTAAGCGAAGTGGTTGCTGGGGAGGATGTAAAATACAATACCCATCAGTATACCGATAACGCCCACCAAAAGGCCCTCAGCGACAGCCAGCTCCGGGTGGTGGTGAACAGCGCCGACGGCAAGCGGCTGAGCGACAGCACTCTGACGGTAGGCCAAGTGGAGGATATCATCTACGGCGAGGGCGTGGAGAACAACGTCAAGAAGGCGGCCCGGGTCAAGGGTATCTATGAGGTAAAAGACGGCGACGAATACCAAAGCGACGTTTATGAAGGCATTGGCTTGGAGTACTTCCTCATGAATGTGGTGAAGCTTCAGGGCACCGTGGGCACCGTTACCTTCTCGGACGGCACGAAAGAGATGGAGGTTAACCTGAGCGATCTCTTCCAGGAGGGCTATAACGCTTCCAAGGGGATTGATGGGCAGCCGGCCCTTTTGGCCTTTGCTAAAAACGGCGCGCCTCTGGTAAAGAGCGCGCAGGATCAGGGATATGTCAAGGAGATTACCCTATCCCCGCTTTCGGACAGCGATCCCAAGACCTATCCTGTAAACAATAGCGGAGGACCGCTCAGCGTTGTAATTCCCAGCACTACAAGTGCAGAGAGCGACGCGCAATTCCTGGGGAATGTCACCAGCATCACCGTAAACCTGGAGCCCGACCGCTATGCCCATATTGAGGCGCCGTACAGTGAATCGGCTGCGCAGAAGATCGAGTTCTACGGCGATGGCTTGGAGAAAAAAGCCACCTATACCGTTGCTGACTTGGAGAACCGCCAGACCCAGGCGAAGACCATGGATTTTTCCATCCGCAGTGAGGATGGAAGCGTTATTGAGGAACGGTACCGGGGCGTAGGGCTCTATGACCTGTTTACCGAAATCGGCATCAAGAGCAACGCGGGGGATGTAATCATCCATACCGCGGACGGCGGTAGCCACACCCTTTCCCTGGGACAGATCAAGAGCAAAAACGGCGTCAACTATGTGAACCCCGAAAAGGGATCCCTTTACGCCATTCTGGCCTACGGCACCGGCAAGGTGGCGGAGGATAGCAAGCTTGGCATGCCCCTTGTGGCTGGCGCCTCCAGCGCTGGCTATGCAGCGGACTATCACAACGGCGAAGGGCCGGTAAAATTGGTGGTTCCGGCACGGACAGAGGAAGAGGCCAACGTCGCCGCCTGCCTGGGCAGCGTGGTGGGTGTGGAGGTTACCGCCAACGAGATCGAGACCTGGGGCCATGCCATGAGCGACGTTTATTCGGAGTTCTTGGACTACGAGATGACCTTTACCATCCGCAACGATGACCACGAATGGACCCATAATTTCACCGTAGCCCAGTTGGAAAGCCTGACGGACCTCATCGTCCGGGAGGAGTATGCCGTACTGGAGATCGGCACCTGCGAGGGCATCGATATTTGGAAGTTCATCAAGCTGGTGGCGGGAAACGTGCCGGGCATCGAAGATCCCATCTCCATCACCGCCTATGCCTCGGACGGCTACAAGAACGATCTTTTGAGCCTCTTCTATAAAGAGGGCTTTGAGCTAGGGGTTCTGGACGCCAACGGGGATCGAAAGCCCCTTATCATCGCCTATGCCCTAAACGGCTACCCCATTGTGGACTCTGAAAACCATGAGGGCTACACTGGAATTGCCGGCAATACCGCCGGGCCTCTCCGGGTCATCGCCGAGACGGTCCAGGGAGCTTCCGTTAAGTATTTCCAGAAGCTGGTGGTTACCATCCCCGGCTCCGGCCCCATCGATGTGCAGTTGCCCAGCCAGCTGCAGTAACGGAGGAAACCGCTTATGAAACGATTGCTGACAATCCTGCTCAGCGCGGCCTTTTTGCTGACCGCCCTGGGCTGCGGCGGCAACCCCGCCGATACCCCCACGGGGGAAACCATCACCGATGCGGCGGGAGCGGTGCTTCCGATACCGGAAGATGGAGGGAAGGAGACCATCGCCTCGGTATATGCCGTAGCGGTTCCCTTTATCGTGGCCCTTGATTTGGAGAATCAGGTGCTGGCCATCAACTGCAAATCCTCCTTCTGGACCACTGCGGTTCCCGCCCTTGGGGAGGCCGGGAGCGTGGGCCGCGGGGTGATGGATTTGGAGGCGCTGGCTTCCTACCGGCCCACGGTGGTATTGCACCGGGTGGGAGATCCCAAGACGGTGGAAGCCGTGGAAAAGCTGGGAATCCGGACCCTGTGCATCTCCGCCGAGGATATGGAAGGGGTTAAGGACACCCTGGCTCTTTTAGGAAAATACTTTGGGAAATCCGCCCGGGCCCAGGAGGTCAGTGACTGGATCGATGGCAAGCTGGAGAAAATCGACGGCATTGTGGCAACCATTCCCCAGGAGGAGCGGGTTACCGCCCTTGTGATGGGCGGTGAGCTGGGCCGGGTGGCTGGCGGAGACATGCTGCAAACCTATATGATTGAAAAAGCCGGCGGCATCCCGGTAGCCAAAGACGTTACCGGCAACCGTAATTGGGCTTCGGTGGGGGTAGAGACCATCTTTACCTGGAATCCCGATGTCCTCTTTTGCACCAGTTCCACCGTGCTGGAGTATGCCGTGGAGGATCTGTTGACCGATCCCACCTGGGCTGCCATGCGCGCGATTCAAACGGGACGGGTATCGGTGATCCCCGCCAGGATTGATTCCTGGGACCTGCCTGGCGTTGCCAGCGTTCTGGCCATCTTTTATATGCTCCATGAGATGTATCCCAGCTATTTTACCGCCGATCAGCTTCAGGCCGAGGTGGATGAATACTATACCATGATGTTTGGGAAGACCTTTGACGCCGATTATCTGGGGTATACCCTGGAATAGGCGCTCCGCTCATTGACAGGCATTGGCGCCAATGCTAGAATTTGTATGGATTAATAGAATCATATGATCGTGATTTCGAGCTGACCGGCCTAACGCGCTTGCCATGGCCCACAGCCAGAGTCCGCCTGGAAACGGGCTGGCTTCCCAATGCGGAAAGGAATCCTGTTTGCATAAAAAGGGTTCTTTTTCATCGGAAAAAGAACCCTTTTTGATGATCCAATTCTGGAAGGAGTAGGGGTTATGAAGAAAAGACTTTTGGCACTTATGTTGGCGGCATTTATGGTGTTTGCCATGGTGGGCTGCGGTAGCAATGAGCCCGCTGCCACCACGCCCGGCGGAGACGGCCCGGTTGCGGAAGAGGTAAAGGGCGTTACTGTACCGGCCTTTTCCATCACCGTGAACGGCGTCGCCGTAACCAACGAGACCATGGCGGACTACCCGGTGTATTCCGTGAAGGCCACCAGCACCAACAGCGCTGGAACTGAGTCCACCGTGACCTATGTAGGCTTTGCCGTGAAGGACGTGCTGGCCGCCTGCGGCATCACCGAGGGCTATACCAAGCTGACCGCCGCCGCGGATGACGGCTATACCGTGGAGGTGACCGGGGAAGAGGCTGCTTTGGATACCACCCTTATCGCCATCTCCCAGGATGGCAGCCAGTTCAGCAAAGCTCCTTGGTTTGCGCCTTGCAGCAACAAGACCACCGGCAACTATCTGAAGGGCTGCGTTGCTCTTACCGTGGACGCCGATGTAACCACCACCCCCGATCCCGGCCAGGGCGGCGCTTCCGGTGGGGAGACCGCTGGGAAGCCCGAGATTCTGGACCGTACCGACAAGGTGGAATTTGCCGCCTATTCCTTTAAGGTAAATGGCAAAGAGGTTACCAACGACACCCTGAAGGACCTCAAGATCTACAAGATCACCGCCAGTGTCACCAACAGCAAGGGCAACACCGCTGAGGAAGCCTATACCGGCTACCGGCTGTCCGACGTGCTGGCCGCTGCCGGCGTGACCTCCTATGAGAAGGTGACCGCCGTGGCCAACGACGGCTACAAGAGCGAGTATGAGAAGGCTGTGGCCGATAGCGAGTATACCCTGGTGGCCATTGAGAAGGACAAGGCCACCGGCGAGGACGGCACCATCTGGGTTGCCCCCTGCGGCGAGACCAGCTCCAAGCTGTTTGCCAAGCTGGTGGTGGAGATCACCGCCGAATAACCAACCGACCTGTTGAGCCCGTATTGGGAGCGGCTTTACAGCCGTATGCCCCGGGGGGTTCCGCGTTTGCGGGACGACCCCTGGGGAATTCCCGCGGGCTCTTTTTTTCACAATACTGCAGAAAGAGGGGAACGCATGTGAAACGATTTGCAGTCCTTGCCCTGTGTCTGGGGATATTGGCATTGGCTTCCTGCGGCGGAGCGCCCGCAGCCCAGGTTCAGACGCCCGACCCCCTGCCCGCCCCGTCCGTCCAGGCGGACAGCGAGTTTGGGGTGGATGCCAACATCAACATGGAGACCATCGACGGCTTTCTGGGGCGGGAGGACGTTTGTTACCGGGATGTCCGGATGCTCTTTGACCCCGCGGACTATGCCGCAATCGGGGGCGAAGCCGATTTGACCCGCACCATAGAGGGATTCAAAGTGGTACCCTACCCCTACATCGCCACTCTTCCGGCATTGCCGGTATCGGGGGCCTACGAGGGGAAAACCCTTTTTACCCTGACCTGGAACCAGGATGGCTCCATCGCGTCTGCCACCCCCAATTACCGGGAGTCCCAGATGATTTTGGACGAGCTGTTTCCCAAGGATAAGGCCATCTTTCTCATGTGTGGCGGCGGGGGCTATGCCGGTATGACCCGGGACCTCCTCATCTACCTGGGCTGGGACGCGGATAAACTGTACAACATCGGGGCCAACTGGACCTACAAAGGGGAGCATGCCCTGGAGCTGATTCAGTACCCCGAGGAGGCCGACGGGGAGAACATCTATGCTACTTGGCGGGCGGATTATGCCTATCTGGACTTCGACCGCCTCCATCCGGTGCAGTGAGATGAAGCGAATCCTACTTTGTATGCTGGCGCTATGCCTTCTTGTGGGGACGGGCTGCGGCGGCCAGGAAGCCACGGCGCCCCAGGGGGAGGGCCCCGTCACCTTTCCTTTTACCCATTATGCCTCGGGCGGCACCCCAGAGGACTATACCGCCACCATTCTATTTGAGGAGAGCAACAGCACCTTTACCGCCTATCAGGTGGCGTTTCATTCCTGCACCTGCCGGGACGCCCAGAGCAATTTTGTGACGGTAGCCTATGTGGAGTTGCTGAATACCCGAAAATCCGGGGAGGATGCGGCCATCCGCACCATCACCTTTGGCAACAACCAGGGGCTTTGGGGGGACAGCAACCCCAACTACTATAGATCGGAATATACCCAGGAGTACATGGACCAGCATTTTGTTCAGCAGCTGGTGAAGCTCACCAAACGGGATGTTGACGCCTGGCAGGGCTATGGCACCCAGGTGGAGACCGTGGATCCCGAGGCTGTGGCCGGGGCCACCGTGTCCACCAGCAACATCACCTCTATGCTGAAGGGCCTTTTTGCCTATCATGCGGAAAAGTACTACGGGGAGGAAGCGAAATAAAAAAGCGCCCACAGGCGCTTTTTTTGCAACAAAATATCCTGTCCATTGCGCTTGCAGCGTTGTATCTTGGAATTGGGTATGCTATATTTAAATGAAAACCTATCCGCAGAATTAGGAGTGTCCGATATGCCCTTTAAACACGAGATCGCTGCAATGGCCGCCAACGCCCTGGGGGTAACTCCCCAGGAGATTTTGCCCTTGATCGGGAAGCCCCCTAAGGAGGAGCTGGGGGACTACGCTTTGCCCTGCTTCCCCTTTGCCAAGACCATGCGCCGGTCTCCCCGGGACATCGCCCTTATGATCTGCCAGGCGGACAAGCCGGCAGGGATTGAGCGGGTAGCCGAGGCAGGAGGCTACGCCAACTTCTATGTGGACAAAAAGGCCTATGCCGAGAAGGTGCTGTCGGAAGCCCTGGCCATGGGCCGGGACTACGGCCGGGAGGATCTGGGCCAGGGGAAAGCGGTGTGCATCGATTACAGCTCCATCAACATCGCGAAGCCCTTTCATATCGGGCACCTGAGCTCCACCGCCATCGGCCATGCCCTCTATAATCTCTATAACTTTATGGGGTACAAAAGCGTGGGCATCAACCATTTGGGGGATTGGGGGACCCAGTTTGGAAAGCTCATCACCGCATACAAGCTGTGGAGCAGCGAGGAAGAGGTGCTAAAAGGCGGCATCGCCCACATGCTGGACCTCTACGTGCGGTTCCATGCCGAGGCGGAGAAGGACCCCGCTCTGGACGATACGGCCCGGGCCTGGTTTGTGAAGATCGAGCAGGGGGATGAGGAGGCGCTGTCCATCTTCACCCTGTTCAAGGATATGACCATCCGCGAGGTCATGGGCATCTACGACCTCCTGGGGATTCGGTTTGACAGCTACAACGGGGAGAGCTTCTATAATGATAAGATGGCTCCCGTGGTGGAAGAGCTTCGGGAGAAGGGGCTGCTCAAGGAGGATAAGGGCGCCTATATCGTGGATCTGAGCGAGGACAACATGCCTCCCTGCATGATATTAAAGTCCGACGGCTCCACCCTCTACGCCACCCGGGACATCGCCGCGGCCTTCTACCGGAAAAAAACCTACGATTTCGCCAAATCCCTCTACGTGGTGGCCTACCAGCAGAATCTCCACTTCCGTCAGTGGTTCCGGGTGGTGGAGAAGATGGGCTATCCCTGGGCCAAGGACCTGGAGCATGTGGCCTTTGGGATGGTATCCCTGGCGGACGGCGGCACCCTCTCCACCCGAAAGGGCAACGTGGTGCTGCTGACCGACGTGCTGCAGTCCGCCATCGACCGGGCCCGGGTGATCATCGAAGAGAAGTCCCCTGGCCTTGCCGATAAGGACAAGGTGGCGGAGCAGGTAGGCGTTGGCGCCGTGGTGTTTGGCGTTTTATACAATGCCCGAATCAAGGATATCGCCTTTAGCTATGACCGCGCCCTTTCCTTTGAGGGGGAAACGGCCCCCTATATGCAGTATACCCATGCCCGCTGCAACAGCGTGTTGCAGAAGGCGGGGGAGAATGCAGCCCAGTTTGATTACGCTGCCCTGGACAACGAATACGCCATGGGCGTCTTAAAAGCTATGGTGGCCTATAAGGCGGCCCTTCCCGAGGCCCTTTCCAAGAACGAGCCCTATCTGGTGGCCCGGGCGGTGATGGAGACCGCCAAAGCCTACAACCGTTTCTACTACGAGGTACGGATCATCGATGAGGCGGACGCCTCCGGTACCGCGGCCCGGCTGGCCCTGACTCGGGCCGCACGGGATACCATCTCCCGGGGGCTGGACCTGCTGGGCATCGCCGCGCCCGAGCGGATGTAGCGGGAGTACCGGAGGGGAGCTGGTTTTATGGAAAGAAAAATCGTCTGCAAACCAAATAAGGAGATTCGCCCCTTTCTGGTGCAGTTCTTTCTGTATCTGGGGGTAACGGTGGGAGGCGCACTCTTGTTGAACGCCCAAAGCCCCCTTTTGGACAAGCTGCTGGTGGCGGCCCTGGCCCTTTGTTCCCTGGGCTACGGCTTCTATCATGGCAGGCGGATTTTCCGCACAAGCTATACCGTGGAGGATGGCCGTGTGGAGATCAAAAAGCGCGGCCGCGTTAGGGTTTTTACCGGGGACGACGTGGCCCTGTCCTATTACGATTCCAATACCAAAAATATGGAGCTTCACCTAAAGGATGGCAATATCATCATGCTGGTGGAGTATGATAACCTAACCCCCATGGTGGACTTCCTGGACCAGGCGGGGGTACGCATCGATTATAAGCGCATCGCACTAAAATAGGGGCCCGGGCGCCCTTGCCGCCGAACGCAAAATACGGGTGCGGCAAAACCGCTCTCGGCAGAACCCCGCCAGGGTACAAGAAGCCATTGCTTTTACCCTGGCCGACGGGTGCCGGGTTTTAGGGGTGACGCTTAAATATACATTTAGGAGTCGAACAAAATGGCAAACGGAAACCAGGGATTGATCAAACGATGGGCCCATCGGTGGTTCATCGACGGACTCGGCTTTATGGCCCAGGGACTTTTTGCGTCCCTTATCATCGGATTGATCATCTCCCAACTCTCCCTGATCCCGGGATTGGGCTTTCTGGCCCAGTTTTCTACCGTGCTGGCAGCCAGCTCTCCGGTGGTTGGCGCGGCCATCGGCGTGGCCATCGCCTACGGGCTAAAGGCTAGTCCCCTGTGCGTGTTCAGTAATGCCGCTGTGGGAGCCACCGCCTACGCTGCTGGCGGTCCTGTGGGCGCCTATCTGGCCTCCATCGTGGCCACCGAGGTAGGTACCTTTATCACCGGGAAGACCAAGGTGGACATCGTGGTGGTGCCCTTTGTAACCATCCTGGCTGGCGGCGCCATCGGCGTATTGGTGGGCCCCGGGGTATCCGCTCTTATGACCGGCCTGGGTGCCTTTATCAACACCGCTACCCAGATGAACCCTATTCCCATGGGCATCATCGTGTCGGTGGTTATGGGCATGGCGCTAACCGCTCCCATCAGCAGCGCGGCCATCGCTATTTCCCTTGGCCTGGAAGGCATTGCCGCTGGCGCCGCTACCGTTGGCTGCTGTGCCAATATGATCGGGTTTGCCGTCATCAGCTTCCGGGAGAATCGCTGGGGAGGTCTCATTTCCCAGGGGATCGGCACCTCCATGCTCCAGGTTCCCAACATCGTTCGGAAACCAATCGTGTGGCTGCCGGCTATCGTGGCCAGCGCCATCTTGGGCCCCATCTCTACCCGGGTGCTGGGCATGACCAACATCCCCATGGGCGCTGGGATGGGTACCAGCGGATTGGTTGGCCAGGTGGGCACCTTTACCGCCATGGCTGCCACCACCGATTTCTGGGTGATCCTTATTGAGGTAGCCCTTATGCACTTTATCCTGCCTGCCGTCATCAGCCTTGCTGTGGCCGCCGCCATGCGGAAGCTGGGCTGGCTAAAGGACGGGGACCTAAAACTAGACCTATAAGTAAGGGGAGATTACCATGCTGGATATCAGGAGGATTCGCCAGAATCCCGAGGAACTTAGAACCGCTCTTATCAATCGAAACGCCGATCCCGCCATGGCCGATGAGCTGTTGGCTCTGGACGAGCGCCGCCGGGAGCTGATCGTCAAAAGCGATGAGCTGAAGGCTGCCTCCAATCGGACCAGCAAGTTTATGCCGGCCCTGATGAGCCTGCAGAAGGCCGTGGACGAAGCGTCCCTTGCGTCCATTCGGGAAAAGCAGGTGGAGGGCTTTTTGTCCACCCTTCGGGAGGATGGCCCTCTGGGAGTGGAGCGCGAAATCGCGCAGTTGCTTCGGGCCCTCTGCCAGAGCGCACCGGTAAAGAAAGAGGCCATTGCCGCCGGCAAGGAGCAGTTCCTTGTGGAAAACAAGAAACTGGCGGCGGAACTGATGGAGTATTCCGCCGAACTGATGCAGGTGGAGGAGCGGTTCGGCAACCTCCTGCTGTCTATCCCCAATATTCCCCATGTGTCGGTGCCCGCCGGCAAGGATGAGAACGATAACCCGGAGATCCGCCGCGTCGGCGCCCCCAGGGAGTTTGATTTTGAGGCAAAAGCCCATTGGGATATCGGCACCGATCTGGGTATCTTGAATTTTGAGGCGGCGGCCAGCGTTACCGGCAGCCGGTTTACCTTCTATCGTGGACTGGGCGCTCGGCTGGAGCGGTCGGTGATCAACCTGATGCTCAATACCCACATTGATCACGGCTATACCGAGATTTTCCCCCCCTATATGGTGCATCGCCGCAGCATGATCGGCACCGGCCAGCTTCCCAAATTTGAGGAGGATGCCTTTAAGGTTCAGGGGACGGATTACTTCCTGATTCCCACCGCTGAGGTGCCCGTCACCAATATGCATCGGGAGAGCATTCTGCCCGAGGATCAGCTTCCCTATAAGTACTGCGCATACAGCGCCTGTTTCCGGGCTGAGGCGGGCAGCGCGGGCCGGGATACCCGGGGCCTTATCCGCCAGCATCAGTTCAACAAGGTGGAACTGGTAAAGTTCAGCCGCCCTGAGGACAGCTACGACGAGCTGGAAAAGCTTACCCATGATGCGGAGGCCATTCTGCAGATTCTTGGCATCCCCTACCGGGTGATCCTTTTGTGTACCGGGGACATGGGTTTTTCCTCGGCCAAAACCTATGACATCGAGGTGTGGATGCCCAGTTACGGCCGGTATGTGGAGATCAGCAGCTGCAGCAATTTTGAGGATTACCAGGCCCGGCGGGCTGGCATCCGCTGCCGTACCAAGGATGGGAAAACCGCCTATGTCCATACCCTCAACGGATCGGGCCTGGCCGTGGGCCGCACCGTGGCCGCCATTCTGGAAAACTTCCAGGAAGCGGATGGCCGGGTGAAGGTGCCGGAGGCTCTGGTTCCCTATATGGGTGTGGAGTACATCGGCTAGCGGGCAGTGCCCGCCGCCGTGCCGCTGACACTGGATGCATGCCGTAGGAAAGTTTTGCTTTAGGATAACCCATGGTGACCAACGGCAACAGGTTGGTTTCAAGAGGCGACCGCACAGCAAGGGTATTCCGTTCAGCCTGTGGGTGTATCGCAAGCCTTGCTTAATAGTTGATTGAAAGCGGCTAATGGTATATGTTGTTTTAGGAGCGCCGCATGCCGAGGGCATGCAAAGAGGGTGCAGGCACAGCCTGCTAGTATACAGGGCAATGCGGCGCTAAGGGATCCATGGAATTTACAGCGGTAAGGCAGCGTTTTAAGAGCATGGGCCGCATGCCGAGGGCATGTAAAAAGGGTGCAGGCACAGCCTGCTGGTATACAGGGCAATGCGGCGCTAAGGGATCCATGGAATTTGCAGCGACAAGGCAGCGTTTTAGAAGCGTGGCCGCATGCCGAGGGCATGTAAAAAGGGTGCAGGCACAGCCTGCTGGTATACAGGGCAATGCGGCGCTAAGGGATCCATGGAATTTGCAGCGACAAGGCAGCGTTTTAGGAGTATGGCCGCATGCCGAAGGCATGCAAAAAGGGTGCAGGCTCAGCCTGCAAAAGAGGTGATTTTATGAAAGTAATTCTAAATCATGATGTAAAGGGAACCGGCAAAAAAGGACAGTTGGTGGAGGTCAGCGACGGCTATGCCCGCAACTTTCTGTTTCCTCGGAAATTGGCTGCCGAGGCCACGCAGGGCAACGTGAAGGAGGCGGCAGCCAAGCTGGAGGCTCAGGCCCATAAGCGGGAGCTGGAGCGCCAGGAAGCCTTAAAGAAGGCCCAGGAGCTGCGGGGAAAAACCGTTACCGTCTATGCCAAGACGGGGGAAAACGGACGGCTGTTTGGTGCTGTCACCAATAAGGAAATCGCCGCACGGCTGGAGAAGGAACTGGGCCTGGCGGTGGACAAAAAGGATATCGTGCTTTCCGAGCCCATCAAGGCCCTTGGCACATATTCCGTGGAGATCAAGCCCTTTGCTAACATCTCCGTCAATATCAACGTGGCGGTAGTGGCCAAGGATCAATAGGAGGAAGCGTCGGTGGAAAACGGCAGAAGGATGCCACCCAATAGCATGGAGGCGGAACAGTCCGTCCTGGGCAGTATGCTTTTGGACCAGGATGCCGTGGCCGCCGCCATGGAAACCCTTACCGAAGAGGATTTCTATGCCCCTGCCCATCAGGTGATTTTTTCAGCCATGGCGCAGCTCTACCGCAGTGCCCAGCCCATCGACCTCGTTACCCTGGTGGACGTGCTGGAACAGCGCAACGAGGTAACCAAGGCCGGAGGCATGGAGTACATCGTCCAGCTTTCCCGAACGGTGCCCACCACCACCAATATCGGCCGCTATGTGGCCATTGTGGAGGATCGGTCAGCTCTGCGCAGCATCATCAAGGCCGGCTCTGAGATGGTGGATGAAGGATTCCGAGCAGACAAACCCTCGGGAGAGGTGATCAGCGCCGCCCACGACGCCATTTACTCCATCATTACCCGCCAGCGGACGGATTCCCTGCGCCCCATCATGGAGGCCTTGGGAGAGGCCTTTGAGCGGATCAATGAAGCGGCCCTCAGCAAAGGGGGCATCGTGGGCACCCCCACAGGCTATGTGGACCTGGACGCTATGACCGCTGGGTTCAATAAGGACCAGCTCATCATCCTGGCGGCCCGGCCCGGCGTGGGCAAAACCAGTTTTGCTTTGAACATCGCCCAGAACATCGCTATGGGTCAGAGCCTGCCGGTGGCCATTTTCAGTCTGGAGATGTCAGCGGGAGACCTGGCCATGCGTATGATGTGCAGCGAGGCAGAAATCCCCTTGAGCAAGGTCCGCAGCGGCCAGGCCAAGGACGACGAGTATGTGAAGCTGTTAAATGCCATGAGCACCCTTTCCACCGCTCCCATCTATATCGACGCCAGCGGCGGCGCCACCGTGCCGGAGATCCGGGCCAAGTGCATGCGGCTCTCTGCCCAGCGGAAGCTGGGGCTTATCATCATCGATTATCTCCAGCTTATGTCCTCCGGCCGGGCTGGACGCGGGGACAGCCGTCAGCAGGAAATCTCGGAATTGACCCGGGGCCTTAAGATCCTGTCCCGGGATGTGGGAGCACCCATCCTGGTATTGAGCCAGCTCAACCGGGATATTGAACGCCGGCAGAACAAGCGGCCCATGTTGGCAGACCTGCGGGAGTCGGGCTCCATCGAACAGGACGCCGATATGGTCATCTTCCTGGCCCATCACGACGATATGCATGGGGAGGACGATGAGGATGAGAACGTAGGGGAGAACCTGGCCTACGCCATTTTGGCCAAAAACCGGAACGGCCCTACCGGAGAGGTTACCCTTCGGTGGATCCCCGAATACACCAAGTTTGTGGCCTATTCCGACCGAGAGGAACTTTAACTTGTATTCCCGGCCGGGGATGGGTACAATAGCAGGGAGGCGGGGAGAATATCCCAGTCCCCAATGAGTGAAAGCGAGGATAACCATCATGGATGAAGAAATGGATGTTGTAGTATTTGAGGACGAGGACGGCAACGAGATCGAGTTTGAGATTCTGTTCTCCTTTGAGCACAAGGGCCAGGAGTATGCCGTGCTGTCAGAGCTGGAGGCCGTGGAGAGCGAGGAAGGCCCCAGCGACGCCTACATCCTGAAGATTGTGGAAAACGACGGGGAAGAGGAATTTGTCGCCGTGGAGGACGATCTTCTGGAGGAACTCACCCAGGTGGTTGAGGAGATCCTGCAGGAGGAACTCAGCGAGGCGGAGGAAGAGGAGTAACCCTCGGCGCTTTTTCCTGCCAAATAAGAGCGGCTGCAGCAGATGGGAACGCCCGGTCTGCGGCAGCCGTTTTTGTTGGAAAATGCCCCTCTAGTTAAGCAGGGAATCCCGTTTGCGAAGCGGGGTGACGTTGCCCTCTTCATCCACCAGCTCGATGGCGTCCAACTGGGCCTTGAGCTGTCCCCGTATGGCGGCAAGATATACGCCGTAAAGCTCCTTCTGCTCCTTGGTTTCCTGGGGCGTCAAAGGGCGGAGCTTCTTTAAGGCGGCCAATTCGTTGATGCGTTTGATGAGCTTATCCATATGATCCCTCCGGAAAGTATCATACCATACAACCGGAGCAGCGCAAGAGAATTCTCAATGATTTACCATGGAAAAAGGAGGATGGGACGATGCTAAAGGCCACGTGGGTCTTTGGAACCCAGAATTTTGAGGCAGCCAAGGCGGTGCGAACCGCCGTGTTTGTGGAGGAGCAGGGATACTCCCTATCGGAGGAATTTGACGATTTCGATTACTACGCTTGGCATGCCGTGATCTACTATGAGGACGCGCCCATTGCCACCGGCCGCGTCTACCTGGATCAAGGGAACTATACCATCGGCCGGGTTTGTGTGCGGAAGGAATTCCGGGGGCAGCATGTGGGCGATCTTCTGATCCGCCTTCTGCTGGATCGCGCCCTCAACGCCGGCGCGGAGGGGATCCATCTATGCGCCCAGGTCACGGCTCAGGGCTTTTATGAGAAGTTTGGCCTGAAGGCCATGGGGAAACCCTACCGTAAGCCGGGAGAATTGTATGACCATGTGGATATGTACGCTCCCGCCCAGGAGGTATTGTTCCCCCGGACCTGTGAAAACTGTCCAAACGCGGGAACCTGTGACGGAGAATAGGCAACGGGTTTACCGGGGCGGTGCGTATTCAAAGCTGGCGTGGGGGCTGGTGAAGTCCAAAAGGGGGATGCCTTCCCGGTAGAACCGGTACCGCACGGTACAGGCTGGACTCTCATAGACGGTACGGTTCATAACGCCCATTTGGGGCGCGGACAGCCGATGTGGCCGCTGGGAGAGCACGCTTCCCATAAGCTGATACTTTCCCTGGCGGATGTGGAATCCGTTTGGCCCCCAGTATAGGATATGCGCGCCCAGATAGGAGGCCAGGCGGTACTCCCGCCCCATGAGAAAGACCGAGGCGATACAACCGGTAAAGCTGGTGCCCAGCATGGGAATATGGGCGATGGAGGCCATGAGGCCGGTGCGCCGAAAGGGAAAGTGGCTACATTGGGTCCATAGGTATTCCCGTGGAAAGGAACGGCCCCAGTCGGTTTCGATGTAGCCTACCCCTCGGGTGAACGCCATGGGTTTGCCGTTGATGAGCAGCTTACCCCGAACGGTATGCCCCATGCTGATCACCCCGTGGTTGCACTGAAGAAAGGGGAGCAGGGCAAAGGGGCCCATAATATCCCAGCTGAGGGGACAGAGAGGGCCGTACTGAAGGGAGCCTGTTACCGTAAGAGAGGGCCCGGAAAGGTTCAGGGATAGCCCCTCATGGGTAAAGTGGTTGTTTCCTATGGACACGTCAAAGGTATTTTCCTGGGCGGAAAAGGCGGACAGGGGAAAGCGGAAGGCGTGAGCGCCCTGCTGGGTGACCACCTGTATGGACGCGGATGTGTCACCCTTTCCATCCATGTGAACGGCAGGAATTAGGGCAATGGTATCGTTGCCCTGTTGGTGTTTGAGGTACCATCCCTCAAAATAGGCGGAATCCTTCTTTGTCCCATGATAATAGGTCATAGCATACCTCCTAATCATAGGATTCCGTAAAAAAGACCATCCATGCAAAAAGCCGCCTAATTGGCGGCTTTTGTATTCATTGTTATAGGATTATAGGAGCAGCCGAGACAGCGCATCCGCCAAAGCGGCGTGGCCCTCCGGGGTGAAGTGGATGCCGTCCAGAGGGGAAACCGTCACGATGGATCCAGCGTCCAGAAAACGTATCCCAAGCCTTTGGGCAATCTCTCTGTAGCTTTGGGCCAGGGGGAGGGTTTTCTCAACGCACCCGGGGCCCATGACCGCATACAGCGGCCCGGATGCGTAGTCCGGGGTAATGGGATGGGGCGCCAACAGAAGGACGTCGGGCACGCCGGCCCAGACGGGGAGGGGAAGGACGACCTTGATCACCCTCTCCATGTTGGCGGCAATCTGCGCGCTTTGCATCTTGTTGACTGCCCGGCTGTCGTTGGTGCCCAGCATGATGACTAAGGTATCAAGAGGAGCGTGGCTGCCCAGGCAGGGGATCAAGTAGGAAAGGCCGTTGGTACCCACCATCTCGGGATCGTCCAGACAGGTGGTCCGGCCCAGCAACCCCTCCTCTATTACCACATACTCCGGCCCGAGTTTTTGCTGGAGCAGCCCGGTAAACCGGGTATTTTCATCGTATCGGCCCAGATCCTGAGGGTTTGCCCCATAGGTGTTGGAGTCTCCAAAGCATAGGATTCGTTTTTTCATGTCTTGGCTCCTTC
The DNA here is from genome assembly GCF_044357945.1 of Christensenella sp. MSJ-20. NCBI lineage: Bacteria > Bacillati > Bacillota > Clostridia > Christensenellales > Christensenellaceae > Christensenella > Christensenella sp. MSJ-20. Next base: position 1,109,576 of record NZ_CP076563.1, on the reverse strand, counting down.
CTTGGCTGTTATTTCCATTCTATCCAAATAAGAAGGAAAAGACAATCGGTTGTCCAAGGATATCGCCCTCCTGCCACCTTGTGGCAGCGAGCGAAAACCGGTATACTGGCCAGGGACCTGGGAACCTGGGATGACTTTTTACCGTCTTACTCCTGTCCAAAGACAACGGTATGGTATGCGGCAACCCGCTGCAGATGGGATACAAAGGCGTGAACGGGAGACTGTTTCGGGTAAAAAAATATCGCAACCTACCATGGGTAAGTTGCGATACCGGGTGCGGCAACCTGCCGCTGGAGCTGCTGGCCGGATTCGAACCGGCGACCTCGTCCTTACCAAGGACGCGCTCATACCTGCTGAGCTACAGCAGCATGTCCAGCTTCAGACGCTTTCATATTATATCTCAGGAAAATCGGGATTGCAACCCTTTCTTTCTGGGTTTCTCCAAGAAATGAAAGCAACCTTTGAAAACCGGCCTAACTTATAGTAATTGGTTCTATTTGACGGCTTTCAGGGGAACCCTATCCCTGATCATGGCCGGTACGGCTCGCCATAAATCCATTGGAGGAATACCCTTGGTTTTTTCCAGCAACATCTTTTTGTTTTTCTATCTGCCAACGGTTTTGGCCCTATACTATCTGACGCCCAGGCGGTACCGCAACACCCTTCTGTTTCTGGTGAATCTGGTGTTCTATGGATGGGGCGAGCCGGTGTTCCTGCTCTTGATGCTATTCTCCATCCTTTCCAACTATGCCTATGGGCTGCTGATACAGCGGTACCGGCGCCAGGTTCGGGCCAAACGGATGGTGCTGGTGGCCTCGGTGGTGGTCAACCTGGGACTCCTGGGCTTTTTCAAATACGCGGATTTTATCGCCGGGATGATGCAAGCGGTGTTCCCTTTCTTGCGCACAGTGCCCCTTCCCGCCATTCCACTGCCCATCGGTATCTCCTTCTATGTCTTTCAGACCATGAGCTATACCATCGACGTGTACCGGGGGGATGCTCCCGTTCAACGCCGCCTGATTCCCTTTGGCACCTATGTGTCCCTGTTCCCACAGCTCATCGCCGGTCCCATCGTGCGATACCGGGATGTTGCGGAGCAAATGGAGGATCGGCGGGAGAGCGTCTCCCAATTTGCCGATGGGATCCGACGCTTTACGGTGGGCCTGGGGAAGAAGATCCTCATTGCCAACCAGATGGGGCTGCTGTGGGACTTGCTGCGGGAGGAGGGCAGCGGACTGGGCGCTTGGATAGGCCTTACGGCGTTCGCCTTTCAAATCTATTTTGATTTCTCCGGCTACTCCGATATGGCCATTGGCCTGGGCAAGATGTTGGGCTTTACCTTCCTAGAGAATTTCAACTACCCCTATATCAGCCGAAGCATCACCGAGTTCTGGAGACGCTGGCATATCTCCCTTTCCACCTGGTTCCGTGAATATGTATATATCCCTCTGGGCGGTAACCGGCGAGGACTCCCCCGGCAGCTATGGAACATCCTGGTGGTTTGGGCCCTTACCGGCCTCTGGCACGGGGCAAGCTGGAACTTCTTATTATGGGGCCTGTACTTTGCATTGCTGCTGATGATAGAAAAGCTGTTTTTGATGCGGTGGCTGGACCGCGCTCCCCTATGGCTGGGCCATTTGTACACGCTGTTCTTCCTCTTGATGGGCTGGGCCCTGTTTTTCTTTACAAGCCTGCCAGAACTGTGGGCGTTCCTAGGCCGCCTGTTTGGAGGCGGCGCTGTCTCCCCGGAAGGGCGTGTGGACATCCTCGGCTATCTGCCGCTGCTTCTGGTTGCAGCCGTTGCCAGCACGCCTTTCGGTAGCAGGGTTTATGGCCGGATACGGGATACCGTTTGGGGACGGTACGGTGCCGTTGGGCTGGGGATGGCGGCACTGGTGCTCTGTGTGGCGGCACTGGCCAGTCAAAGCTATAATCCCTTCATCTATTTTCGGTTTTAGGAGGCGGAGAGATGGATCAAAAGAAAACCCGATTCAGCGATACCCTTTTCTGCTGCCTTTTCTGCGGATTTCTTGCCCTCATGTTACTGGGTTACCTGTTGCTGCCCAAGACCCTGTTTTCCCAGAGGGAGAAACGTTACTTGGAAGCCGCTCCTTCCTTCACTTGGGAGCGGCTGGTCAGCGGCGCGTTTGCCAAGGACGCTGAGGACTATGCCGCCGACCATATGCCGGGCCGGGATTTTTTTGTAGGGCTCAACGCCTATTTGGGCTTGGCATTGGGACAGCAGGGAACCAAAGAAATCTACCGTTTTTCTGAAAACTATCTGGTGGAGCGGCCGGTAAAATGGGATCAGGAAGCGGTGAAGCGCAACAAAAAGGCCCTGGGCGTCTTTGCGCAAAAGGCGGACACACCGGTGGATTTTGCCTTGATCCCCTCGGCAGGGTATATCCTAAGGGATTTATCCCGGGGAAACTATATGGAATACCGGGACGACCAATACATCCGACAGATCTACGAGAATCTGCCCCCAGGGGTCCGCTCCCTGGACCTGATTCCCGCCCTTACGGACGGAGGACGGGAGAACTTCTACCATACCGATCACCACTGGACCAGCCAGGGTGCCTATCGGGCCTATGCCGCTTATCTGGCCCATAAAGGACGCACCCCCCTTGCGCCCGATGCGTTCACCGTGCGAACCTCCCAGGGGTTCTACGGTAGCACCTATTCCCGCAGCGCCCTATGGCTGACGCCGCCCGATCGCCTTTTCATCTGGGATCCCGGCATTCAAGCTACCGTGTGGATTGCCGACGATGGCAGTACTTCGCAAAGCATGTTTTACGAGGAACGGCTGCAGGAGGCGGATCAATACACCGTGTTCTTGGACGGCAACCATTCCCTGGTGCGTATCACAAACCCCCAGGGGACGGGGAAACTGCTTTTGATTCGGGACTCCTACGGCAACTGCTTCGCTCCCTTTTTAGCGGAAAGCTACCAGGAAGTGGTGTTGGTGGATCTGCGCTATTATAAGGCGGATTTAGGACAACTGCTGGAGGAGGGGTTTGATCATATCCTGGTGTTGTATAGCCTATCCAATTATATGACGGATGGGAATGTCCCTCTACTGGGCCGGTAAAAAGCCAAGAAAAAAAGCCCCGTGCAGCTCGGGGCCTTTCCTATCGGTTACCGACGGCTTCGGAGAGCCTCGCAGCCTTCCTGGAAGATCCGGCGGATCTCGATCTGCTGAGGACAGATGGCTTCACATGCGCCACAGTCCAAACATTTCTCGTTGTATTTTGATCCATCCGCTTCGTATTTGCGGATGTATTTGGGGCCGACATCGCTCCACATGCCGTAAATGCTGCCCCGGTTATAATAGTTGAATACACCGGGGATATCCAACTCCAGAGGACATTCCTTAACGCAGTACTGGCAGGCGGTGCAATCGGCCTTGATCCGGGCTTTGTAGAAGGCGTTGAGTTTTTCCACAAGCTGGCGTTGTTGGGGGGTAAAGGCGCCCACCTGGGCATCACTGGCGGTGGCGACGTTCTCCTTAAGCTGCTGGAGGTTGCTCATGCCGGACAGCACGCAGGTGACCTCCGGCCGGTCGTAGATAAACCGCAGCGCCACATCGGGAAGGCCAACCTCCTCCATGTCGCACTCCGCGAAGATGGCGTCCATCTCGGCGCGGGGAACGTTGGTGAGGCTACCGCCCTTCATGGGTTCCATGATGAACACCGGTACGCCCTTTTTCCCGGCGTATTCCAAACCAGCGGTGCCGGCTTGGTAGTTGACGTCCATAAAGTTGTACTGAATCTGGCACATATCCCAGTCATAGGCGTCCAGCACCTCTTGGAGCAGCTCGGTGGTATCGTGGAAGGAGAAGCCGATGTTGCGGATCACGCCTTTTTTCTTCTGCTCCTCCATAAAGGACAACAGATCCAGCTCCTTGATGATGGGCCAGGTTTTGGCGTTGATCTGGTGGAAGATGTAAAAATCCAGATAATCGGTCTGAAGTTTCTTCATCTGGCCGTCCAGTACGTTCTGGGCTCCGTCCGACTGCGCGAGAGCAGGGGGGAGCTTGGTGGTAAGGATGATGTCCTTGCGGTTTTTCTTTTGGGCGAAATATTCCCCAACAAAGACCTCGGAAAAGCCCTTGTGATAGAAATAGGCGGTATCGAAGTAGTTGACGCCATGGTCAATGGCGTAATCGAACATCTCGGTGGCCTGGGGCTTATCGATGTTGGCTTGATCCCCTCCGATAACAGGCAGGCGCATGCAGCCCATGCCCAGCTGGGAGATTGAAAGGCCGGTGTTGCCGAACGGGCGGTAGATCATATGCACTCCTCCAAATATACGCAAATCTTCTTTATATAAATATAGTAAGGAAAATGGATATATATTGCAATATAATTAAATTTTTCACAGTTTCAAATGTAGAAGGAGAGGGAGCGTTGTTGCCCAGGGTTTTTCCCATTGCCTGGCGGATATGCTATAATATAACCAATAAAATTTTTTGATTGGAGCGGTGTATGATGGCGGAACATCGTGTGTCGGGCGTACAGAAAAACGCCGATCTATGCTTTGTGTGCGGGGATCACAACCCCTATGGGCTCAATGCCCGCTTCTATGACCTGGAAAATGGAGAAGTGGTGGCGGTATTTACCGCAAAAAAGGAGCATCAGAGCTATCCTGGCCGGGTTCATGGCGGCGTCATTGCTGCAATCTTGGATGAGGCTACCGGGCGGGCGATCTGCCATTTGGACGGCCCGGATTCCTTTGGAGTTACGGTGGAACTATCCATCCGGTATAGAAAGCCGGTGCCCTATGATACGGAACTCAAGTGTGTGGGACGGATCACTCGAAACACCCGGCTTCTATTTGAGGCGGAGGGGGAAGTGCTGTTGCCCGATGGCACGGTGGCGGCCAGCGCCCATGCCAAGTATATGAAGATGGATATCCATTCCATTTCGGAGGAAGGGCTGGACGAGAGCCAGTGGCGGTATCTGGATGAGCCGGTGCCGGACAGCATCTCGTTTTAACAGAGCATGCCGGCGGTGCCGGTCATAAGAGGAAAGGGGCGGGCAGGATGGTCATCAAGAGTACGCGGATCTATACCGAGGCGGGATGCGTCGACGGATATGTGGAGGTAGCGCGGGGCCGTATTCAGCGGATTATCCTCGTGGAGCAGGCCCGCAAGGCGGAAGGCCACGTTTTCGACGTGGGGGATAACCGGGTGATTCCCGGTATCATCGATATCCATACCCATGGTGGCGGGGGATGGGTGGCCAAAGATTCCGATAACCCGGATGAGATTCGAAACCTGGCCCGGCATTATGCCAGCCGTGGCATTGCATGTTTTCTGGCCACGGCTTCCCTGTGGTCCATTGAGAAGATGTGCGACACCATCTCTTTTATTGCCGATACCATGGAATCGGGGAATACCCCCGGAGCCAAGATCCTGGGGATCCATCTGGAGGCCCCCTTTTTCAATCACGAGAAATCCGGCGCTGGGTTCCAGACGCCGGAGTGGATGCCCAATCCCAGCGTGGAGGTGGCAAAACGGTTTGTGACGGCGGGAAGGGGGCACCTTCGATATCTTACCTTGGCGCCGGAGCTGCCGGGCGCGGAGGAAACCATCAAGTATCTGACCAGCGCCGGAGTCCGGGTGGCGGCAGGGCACACCAACGCCACCTATGACGAGCTGATCCGAGGGGTAGACTGGGGCGTAAGCTCCATCGCCCATGCCGGAAACGCCATTCGGATGATCCATCAGCGGGAGCCCGGCGTGCTGGGGGCCATGCTGCTGGAGGACCGGCTGTTCTGTGAGCTGATCTGCGATTTCATCCACCTCCATCCCCAGTTCGTCCGGCTGGTGATCAACAACAAGGGAACGGATCGAATTGTCATGGTGGCGGATACCTCGGATATGGCGGGTATGGAAACCGGCATCTACGACACCAAACCCCGGGTGACCGAGATGACCCCTGAAGGCGTGGTGTATATCTATGGCAGCGACGTGATGAACGGCAGCAGCAAATATGTTTTAAACGGAGTGGAAAACCTGGTGGAGCGTCTGGGCTATCCCATAGAGGAAGTGGCAAAGATGTCCAGTCTTAACGCGGCCCGGCTTTTGGGGATGGAGCGGGAGAGAGGATCCATCCGGGTCGGGAAATATGGGGATTTTACCATTTTGACGGATGACTACGAAGTGCTTTATACCATCAGCGAGGGGGTTGTGGTATATGACGCCCAGAGGGATGACGCCTGTCTGAATCCCGAACTGCTGAAACTCAAACGGAGGTAGTCCCATGAAACGATGGCATGGCATCCTGGCGCTTCTTTTGGCATTTTGTCTGCTTTTGCCCATGGGTTGTGGGAAGAGTACGGAGGCTCCCCGGGATATGGAACCCTATTACGATCGGGCGGAAACCGTATTGACTGCCTTTTGTGAGGAGGATTATGGTGCCATAACGGCATTGTTCGACGCCACCATGCAGCAGACCCTGGGAACAGAGCGGCTTGCGGAGGCTTATGAGGGGATAAAAAAAACCAAGGGCGCCTTTGTAAAGGAGGTTGCCCGTGCCTCCGAAGTCCAAGAGGACTATGTGGTAGTGGTTCTTACCTGTCTGCATGAGAACGGATATCTGGACCTGCGCGTGGTATTCGATGGGGAAAAACGAATTTCCGGCCTTCAGCTCTTGGAGAGCAAAGGGCCTAAGGATACCACGCCGCCCCCTCAAGGGGTGTTGGAAAAGGAGGTTTCCTTTGGGACGGAGGCCTATTCTCTAAAGGGGACGCTCTCCTATCCCGAAAGCGCCCAGGAACCGGTGCCGGTGGTGGTGTTGGTCCATGGCTCTGGACCATGTGACCGGGATGAAAGCGTAGGCCCTACCCGTCCTTTTCGGGATATCGCGTGGGGGCTTGGTCAGAGGGGAATCGCTGTGTTGCGGTACGATAAGCGGACCTACACCTATGCAACCGCCTGTGCCGTAGAGGTCGCAGCGGATCGATTTACCGTCCGGGAGGAGACCATGGACGATGCCCTTTTAGCGGTGGAATATGCCCGGCATTTGACGGAATTCACTCCTGGGCCCGTCTACCTTCTGGGCCACAGCCTGGGAGCTATGCTGGTACCGCGCATGGCGGAAGAAGCGGATGCCGCAGGTTATATTATGTTGGCCGCTCCAGCCCAACCGCTGGAGGACCTTATCTTGATGCAGTATACCTATCTGCTTTCCCTGGATACTGCCACACCCCAGGTGGAAAAGGATGCCCAGCTGGCCAGCGTTTGTGCCCAGGTGGAGAATATCAAAAGACTGGAACCAGGGGATCATCAGATGAATAAGGATCTTCTGGGAATGAACCCCGCCTATTTGCTGGATCTGAAGGAATACGACCCCGTCACGGCGGCGGTTGCCATGACACAGCCTCTGCTGATCCTCCAGGGGGGACGGGATTATCAGGTGCCGCTGAGCGATTTCGAGACCTATCAAAAGGCTCTAGCAGGGCGGGAAAACGTTACCTGTGTTTCTTATGAAAAGCTGAACCACCTTTTTTGCGAGGGAGAGGGGGAGCGGAGCATTCCCCAGGAGTATATTGCGGGCGGCAGCGTGCCAGACTATGTTATAGACGAGATTGCCAGCTTTATCCGAAACCATTAAAGTTGGTTGACAACCCAAACAAAGAGAACCTATAATTTTTGAAAAGATCTCCCAAGAGGTTCAAACTGGAGCGTACGGGGTGGCGGCCCCTTTCGATGTTTTACTTTTTTGCAGGAGGATAAATTTGTGGCCATAAGCTTATTTCGCGTGGACGACCGGTTGGTCCACGGGCAGGTGGCGGAGGTCTGGGTGCGGCATATCAACGCCAACCGGATCATCGTGGTGGACGATTTTACCGCCAAGGATACCTTTCTCTCCAGCATCATGGTGATGATGTCCCCTTCGGGCTGCCGGGTGGAGGTGCATACTGTGGAAGACGCGGTTCGCCCCATCCAGCGGTATGACCGGGATCCGGCCATCCGGTGCATTGTGCTTTTTAGCTCGCCTTTGGTGGCCCAGGAACTGCGGCGGCATGGGGTGGAGATGGGCTCTCTTTGCATCGGGGGGATGCAGCGTCGGCCTGAACGGAAGGCATTCTATAAGAATCAAAACGCCACCGGTGAGGAGATGGCTGCTATGGCCGGTATGGTGGCAGACGGCGTAAAGATCTATCATAAAATCGTGCCCAGCGAGGCACAAGTGGATTTGACCAATTACATCCGATAGAGAGGAAATAACCAGTGTCCGAGGGAAGAAAGAGCCGGAAGGAGCTTCGCCAAGCGGCTCAGCGCACATCTGGCAAAAGAAAATCAAAAAAAACCTCCGGTCGACGCAGGCTCCTCCAATGGGGCATTCTGGCGGTGGCTTTGGCGGTTTTTATTTTCAGTGGGATTCAGCTTTTGAACATCTCTGGAGAATACGAGGAGGCTGACAAGGAGTATCAGGAATTGGAGCAGCTCGCCCCTCTTCCCCAAGAGGAAGAGGCGGGCCCGGAGGATCGTCAGGTGGATTTTGCCGCCCTTGCCCAGAAAAATTCCGAAATCGTGGGCTGGATCTACATCCCGGATTCCAAGGTGGATTATCCCATGGTAAAGGGGACGGATAACAGCTATTATGTCTCCCATACCTTTGAGAAAAAGGCAAACGGTGCAGGAGCGATCTTCTTGGATTGGAAAAACAAGGGGGATTTTTCCGACCGCAATACCGTAATTTATGGGCATCATATGAAAAATGGATCCATGTTTGCCGCGTTGGTGGAGTACAAAGATCCGGACTATTTTAACGCGCATCGTACCATTTACCTGTATACTCCACAGGGCGTTTATACCGCTACGGTGTTTTCGGCCTATGTGGACGTGGCTACCGGTCCTCAGACCACCATTTCATTTCAAGATGACGCAGCCTTTTTGTCCTTTGTAGAAACCATGCGTAACCAGTCCATCACCAAAACCGATACCCCCATCGGGGCGGAGGATCGGATCATTACCCTGTCCACCTGCACCTATGAGTACGACGACGCCCGGTTTATCGTCCAGGCGGTGCTTCATCCCGTAAAGACCACGGGGGAATAAGGGGAGAAATCAAACGGCCGCCCAGTGGGCGGCCGTTGTTTTATTGGGGGATAAGGAGTTCCAATGTAACGGAAATGTCGCCTTCCCCCAGCGCTTGTTTGAGTTCCGCTTGGGTGACGCCGTTGATCTTTCCCAGCCGAGTAAAGTCCCAGGTGTTTGTATCGTAATAGATGCAAAGGGAGTTTCCCTGGTATAGGATCAGGTCTCCCGGCCCGGTGGTGATACGTTCATCGTTTTCCGGCAGGGTTGTACCAAGGGTTCCCACCTTTTCCATGTTGTTGTAATCGTGCAGATCGACGGTCAACGGGCCTGCGCGCAGCAGATCCTTGAGCGCCTGTGCGGAGGAGTTGTCCGCCAAGGTGGCGGTGAAAACGGTTTCTCCGGCCCGGATGCTGATTTGATTTGCCGTGTCTTCCCTGCTGTTTTGCGGCGCGGGGGCGGGCATTGCCGCTATGTTTTCCGTGGACTCGGCAGGGTTTGGTTCTGTCGAATGGGGCGCGCAGCCCATCGGAAAAAGGAGCAGCGAAAGGATGAAAGCCAGGGGCAGGGCGGATGAAAGCTTTTTCATATTGACATGGGATCTCCTTGTATGGGATTGGATGGAGGCTGGTGATGGAAATGGGTCCAATGCTACAATTTGGAGCGCGCTTTTTGTCGAGAGGGAAAGAACAAGCACCGTGGGACGGATGTAAAACGCCCGAAGGAGGGGTTCCAAATGGCCGCTGCGCGCCGAAAATGGCCGGGAAAGGACAAAAAAAGCCGCCAACGGCGGCTTTCTTTGTTTCTATCAGGCGTGGGCCTGGATGTACTTTACCACGTCGTCCACGTTTTGGATATCGGCGCTATCGTCAAAGGTGACGCCGAACTCCTGCTCGATTTCCATGATGATCTCCACCATGTCGAGGGAATCCACGCTGAGACTTTTAAAGGTGGAATCTGGGGTGATGTCGTCCTTATCTATGCTGAGGGTATTGGCGATGATTTCAGCAATCTTTTCAAATTCCATGGTCTTCTACCTCCTAAGGGGCTCTGATATGCTCAAATGATACCGGGACGGGAGGGTTTTGTCAACCGGTTATAGGTCCACGGAGGCCGCTTCCACGGCGGCCTGATTGACCACCGCCTTATCCTTCCATTTGCCGGACAGATACCGGGCGGTGGACAGGATGGCGGCAACGCCCCAGCTGATGGGCATGGACCACCAGATGGCGTGGTACCCGATGAGGGGCGCCAGAAGATAGGCGCTGGCCACCCGGCTGCCCAGGTTCATAAAGGTGCAGACCATGAAGAACTTCATGTCCCCGGCGCCCCGAAGGACGCCAAAGGAGTTCTGCATCAGGCCAAACACGAAATAGAACAGGCAGGCCACATCCAGGAACTCGGTGCCGATGCGGATGACCTCGGCGTTGGCTACGCTGTCCACGAACAGCCCGATGAGGAAGGAGCCGCACAGGGCGATGATGCCGGTGAGGGCCAGGCAGAACACGATGGTGAATTTGATGGAGAACCGATAGCCCTCCCGAACCCGCTCGGGCTTGCCGGCGCCCATGTTCTGGGCGGTATAGGTGGAAAGGGCCATGTTCATGGTCATCATGGGGATGGTGGCGAAGTTATCGATCTTATTTCCCGAGGTATAGGCGGCCATGACGGTGGAGCCAAAGCTGTTGACCAAGCCCTGGATCAGCAGCATGCCGATGGAGACGATGGACTGCTGCAGGGCAGAGGGAAGGCCGTAGCCGATCATGGTCTTAAGGATGGCCTTGTCATACAGTCCTTTTTTGCTGCCGTGGAACCGGAGCATGGGCACCCGCTTCATGGTATAGAAGAAGCAGGCAAAGGCGGAAACCGCCTGGGCGATGATGGTGGCGATGGCCACGCCGGGCACGCCCCAGCCGAAGCTGGCCACGAAAAGGATATCCAGCGCGATGTTGACCACGGTGGACAGCACCAGCATATAAAGGGGCGTTTTGGAATCCCCCAGGGCCCGCAGGATGGCGGCGAAGATGTTGTACAAGAAGGTAAACACCAGTCCTGCGAAGATGATGATCAGGTAATTGGCGCAGTCATAGAGCACGCTTTCCGGGGTTTGGAGCAGCCAGAGGAGGGGATAGGTAATGGCTACGCCGACGATGGAAAGGACGATGGCTACCACCAGCATGAATACAAAGGAGGTATAGACCGCCTTCCGAACCTGTTCGGTCTGTCCGGCGCCGAAGTACTGGGAGATGACCACCGAGAAGCCGTTGGTGAGGCCGATGACCACGCACAGCACCAGCATCATGATGGGGAACGCCGTGCCAACCGCCGCCAGGGCGTCCGCACCCACGTAATTGCCCACCACGATGGAGTCCACCATGTTGTACAGCTGTTGGAACAGGTTGCCCAGCAGCATGGGGAGGGTAAAGGCCATCAGCACCTTTCCCGGTTTCCCAACGCTCATGTCATTGGTCATAAAAAACACCGCCTTTAAAAAGTATAAAAAGGCCCAAGGCCTTTTGAATCAAAGGAAACGATCATTCCCCGTGCTGCCGGCCCAGATAGCGGCCGGCGTTTTCCGCCGCCCGGGCGCTGAGCGCCAGGAAGGCCTCCCGCTCCTCCGGCGTAAACCCCTCTAAAAGGATGTTCCGCCATTGGTTCTTCATAGCCTGGATCCGATCCACCAGAAGCTGGCCCTTGTGGGTGACGTAGATGCGGTTTTCCCGCTTGTTCTGGGGATTGGTTTCCCGCCGGACGTATCCGGCCTCCTCCAGCCGCACCATAGCCCTAGCCACGGTGCTCTTATCCTTGTTGAAATGGGACCGCAGCCCTTCCTGGCTGACGCCGGGGTGGTGCGCGACATATTCGATCACGCCATGATCCACACCGTTGAGCCCTGTGTCGGATAGGCTATGCTGGGCAAAAAAATAACCGGCGCGGCCGATGACATTGATGTGTCGTGCGAGCATGATTGTTTACCGTCCAACTGTTGCGGCTGCAACAAATTAATAGCTTGATTATTTTATACCGCCATGGGACGTTTGTCAACGGGGTATGTTGGAGGCTGTTTTCGAAAAAAAGCGAGGGATCCCACACTGGCGGCCGCTGTCCTCCAATTCCCCGGCTTTACAGGGAACGGAATATCTGGTATAACCTTAGCGGGTGAAAATATTTTTGTGGAAACAGGAAACAATGGGAATGCAAGCCGCGTCTAGTTAAGGGTTCCATGACGAGGAACCGCCATCATTTCCAACCTGGAGGACAAAAACGTGAAGAAATACACCGTATTGATTGCCCTGTGTCTTTGTATGCTGGCCCTTGCCGCCTGCGGAGGAGGATCCGGCGACGCTGTTTCCTACGACACCGCCAAGGAGAACCTGGTGAATGCCCTGGCCCAGGAGCTGAAAGCCGGAGGCATTGGCGAGGACGCCTTTACGGAGGAAACGCCCCTTCCTGGATACGCCATTTTGGATGTATTGGGGGAGAACGAATTTTTACCGGTTCAGGTGGACGCCAGTTCCGTCAAACAGGGGGTGGTGATCCAGGCCATGATGAACGTCCGATCCGATCTCATCGTGCTCATCGAGGTCAAGGATGACGCCGGCGCCCAGCGGGTCCAGGAGGCCCTGGCCGACACCCTGGCCAGCCAGGAGCAGACCTGGAGCACCTATCTGCCCGACCAGTATGAGAAGGTGCAGAATAACGTTACCGGACGGGTGGGAAACCTCTTGTACTATATCACCAGCGATCATCCGCAGGAGTTGGAAGAGGCCATCAAGAAGTAACAGGCCATCCATGGGAGCAGATGGAACAAAAAAGAAGTGCAATGGAAGGGCGGGGTGATTTCCCCGCCCTTTTACCGGGATTGCCCGGGGTAGGGAGGCTATTATGAATTGTGACGTACTGATTATTGGAGCGGGCCCGGCGGGCATCTTTACCGCCATCGAGCTGATGCGGAAGTCCAAGGATATGAAGGTGATCCTGGCGGACAGCGGCAGCGCCATCTCCGAGCGGGCCTGCCCCGCCCGAACCACTGGCAAGTGCGCCGGCTGCCAGCCCTGCAACATCCTCCATGGCTGGTCGGGCGCAGGCGCTTTTTCCGACGGCAAGCTTTCCCTGTCCCCCGACGTGGGCGGACAGATTGAGGAGTACATCGGCCGGCAAAAGGCCGAGGAGCTGATCCGCTATGCCGACTCCATCTATCTGGAGAACGGCGCTCCCACCCTGGTTCACGGGGAAAACGACCGGGAGGTGGAGCGGATTGCCTATGAGTGCAACCGCTGGGGCATTCGGCTGATCTCCTGCCCGGTACGGCATCTGGGCACCGATAACGCCTTTACGGTGCTGTCCAACATGTACGATCATCTGGCGGCCCACGAGAACTTTACCTTTTTGCCCCGTACCACGGCGGTGACCATCCTCACCGATGAGAACGGGGTCACCGGCGCCCAGATGCAGCGGGGGCAGGAAACCTTTGCCATCCATGCCAAAAAGGTGGTGGCGGCGCCCGGCCGCGGCGGCGCCCAGTGGCTGTCCCAGAGCTGCGAGGGCCTGGGCCTGGAAAAGATGAACAACGAGGTGGATATCGGCGTGCGGGTGGAGGTGCCCAACGCCGTAATGGACCATCTGACCCGCCATCTCTACGAGGCCAAGCTGGTGTATTACTCCGATACCTTTGAGAACAAGGTGCGGACCTTCTGCATGAATCCCGGCGGCGTGGTGAGCGGCGAATACTACGAGGACGGCCTGGCGGTGGTTAACGGCCACAGCTATGCCGAGGCGGAGCGCCGCACCGAAAACACCAACTTTGCCATGCTGGTGTCCACCCGGTTTACCCAGCCGTTTAACGAGCCCATCGCCTATGGCCAGCATATCGCCAAGGTGGGCAACATGCTCACGGGGGGCGGCATCATGGTTCAGCGGCTGGAGGACCTGCTCATGGGCCGGCGGACCACCTGGTCCCGGCTGGCCAAATCCCCGACCCGTCCCACCCTCACTACGGCGGTGCCGGGGGATCTGTCCTTTGTTCTGCCCCACCGGCATTTGACCAGTATCCTGGAGGCGCTCAAGGCCTTTGACCATGTGGCTCCCGGGCTCTATTCCAAGAGCACCCTTTTGTACGGAGTGGAGACCAAATTCTACTCCAGCAAGATCGCGGTTAACGACCGGTTTATGACGCCCCTTGACGGGTTTTATACCATCGGCGACGGAGCGGGAATCACCCGGGGCCTGATGCAGGCGTCGGTGACCGGCGTTGTGGTGGCCCGGGATATCCTGGGGGAGGCTCTATAACGGGGAGACGCCCATAGCCTTAGAAAGCGGAAAGGGACGGCGAATGCCGTCCTTTTTTTGTGGTTATTGCAGGTATACATATACCGTTTGTCCGCCGAAAAGATATACTCGCTTCTCCAAATCGCCGCAGACCACGGTATAGTCCCCCGGCGCTAGTCCCGAGGTGACCAGGGTCCCCTTTTCGTCCACCGTGCCGGAAAAGGCCGCGGTCCCCGTAGGCGAGGCGCCGGCGTATACGTCCACCGCCGCGCCCGGCGCTGCGTTGATGGTGAGGGTGCCCAGCTTTGCGGAGGAGAAGGTGAGCTGGAGTTGCTGGCCCTTGGTGATGGTGAACTCGTAATCCTCGGCGGGGACGGTATCGGCGTCGGTGGCCATCTCGGAAATCCGGTAGCTACCCGCTCCCAGAAGGAGCTTGGCCTGCCCTGCGCTATCGGTGGTGAGATTGGCGCAGAGCTCCCCGTCCTCGCGGTATACCGTGAACTTGGCGGCGGACTGGGGGTCTCCTCCGGCGTATTTTAGCACCGTCAGGCTGCCGCTATCCAGAACGCCGTCCGTGCTGCCCATCACCGCCTCGCCGCCAATGGGGGTCATGGCCATGACTCCGTCGCCGAAGTTGATGTTCATGGACTCGTACTTCCACATGGATTCCTCCAGAGTCCGGGCCAGATCCAGGGTGTATTGACTGACTCCTGCGGTCTCCTCCAAAACGGTGGGAGCGATCCCGTGGCCCACCGCCGTCCCTCCTGCGGCGCAGATGGCGCTCCAGAGCAGCAGCATGGCGGTCCGCCTCACACGTTTTCCCTTTGTTTCCATCGTATCTCTCCTTGTTGGTACTGTGTTGTCTATCTATATTCTGGACAGAAACGGGAATTTTAAGCGGGTGATGGCAGAAAAACCGGTATAAATGCGTCTACACGGGCGATGTGGGGGGATCTTGCCGTAGCCAGACGCTGCTCCGCGGCATATGGATAATAGGAAGGAGTATGAAAGGGGTGTGACCTTTTGAAAAATAACCATAGACAGACGCCCCAAGGCTTCCTCCGGGGCCCCCGGGGCCAGCGGGGGGATACCGGCCTATCGGCCTATGGCGTTTGGCTAAACCAGGGCAATACGGGAACGGTGGAGGACTTTTTCAGCGACCTCACCGCAAACCGGCCCTATATCCATCTGGTGAAGGAAGAAGGACAGGAGGGCTTTACGGCTCATCTGCGGCATGATATCAGCTTTGGGGAGGAGGGGGCGCTGATCCGCCAGGCGGGGGCCTATCGAGCCCTTTATTTTTGCCCGGGCGCCGACCGGTTTGCCATCGAAAAAAACGGCGCGGTGGTACCCTATTCCCAATTTGGCGCGAAGGACGGCTCCTGGGGCCTGGCGGTCTTTGAGGTGACCCTGGGAGAACTGCCCGTCCGGGTGCGCTTGGTCTGGAGCCCGGCGGAGGAGAGCCGGAGGAAAAAAGCCATCCTGAACCTGATGCGGATTGGGCCGGTTGTTGCGCCGGGAGAAAGGTGATAAAATAAAAATCAACACAAAAGAGGAGGGACGCACATGCGGATCTACATATCCCTGGATGCGGAAGGGGCTACGGGGCTCTGCGATTTCAGTGAGGTGGAGCCCCAAAGCCCTCTTTATCATAGGGGCGTAACGGCCATGGAACGGGACCTTCGCGCGGTGTTGGAAGGCGCCCGGGAAGGGGGGGCCACGGAGTTTTATGTCTGCGACGCCCATGAGATGGGCCGGAACCTATCCCTGGATCACCTGGGGGAGGATGTGATCGTCGTCCGGGGAACGGGACATGCCCTCTCCATGATGGCGGGGGTGGATCGGGCGGAGTTCGATGGAGCCTTTTTCGTTGCATACCACGGGAAAAACGGCAGCCAGGGCGTGATGGCCCATACCTACTATCCCGGGGTAGTGGAGCGGGTTCTGGTAGCGGGCCATGAGGTGGGGGAGCTGGGCATGAACATCCCGGTTGCCTGGGCCTTTGGCATTCCTGCGCTTTTGGCTACGGGCGACGACGTACTGCTGGAGGAAGCCCGAAAGGTGGCTCCCCGGATTGAGCGCTGCCTGGTTAAGGAGGCGCTTGGGCCGGGATGCGCGCTTTGCTACGATGGCCAGCGGACGGCCCATGATTTGCGCGTCAGCGCCAAGCGCGCGGTGTTAAATTTGCGGAGCGCGCGTGACCCCATCGCCGTGGCCGGGGATTTGGAGGTCGTATTCCATACCCCGCGGCAGGCCCAGGCGGCGGCCGCCTATGGGGAGCTGCAGGAGGGAAACCGGGTATCCTTCCAAGGGGACGATTATCTGGCCGCCTTTAAAAAGGCTGTCCGGGCCATGGGCGCGGCTGCGGAGGTGGAGATAGGGTGAAGGTATTGGTGCTTTCGGTAACGGCTGGCCAGGGCCACAACTCCTGCGGAAAGGCAGTGGTGGACGCCTGTACCCGGAAGGGATTGGACAGCGTTATGGTGGACACGCTGCTGTTGTCCAGCAAGCTGGTGGCCAACTCCCTGGATAAAATCTATATCACCATGACCCGCCATACCCCCGGCCTCTTGAAAAAGATGGACGACGACATGCTGAGCGAAAAGCGGATTCATTCCCGGCAGGGAACCACCAAGCTCATTGGCGCCTGGTTCTACAAGGAGATTGAGAACTGCATTGCGGAGTACCAGCCCGACGCGGTGGTCTGTACCCATGTGTTTAGCGGGGTGATTCTGACCCGGATCCGCCGGCAGAAGGGGTTGGAGATTCCGCTCATTGGCATCAACACGGATTTTGCCATGGCGCCTCTGTGGGACGAGACCGATCTGGACCTCTATGTTCTGGCGGCGGAGGGCATGCGCAACTCGGTGATTAAGCGGGGCATTCCACAGGAGAAGCTCTTTTGCCGGGGTATCCCGGTACACCATCGCTTTGCCTCTACTGTGGAAAAGGGGGAGGCCCGGCGGCAGCTGGGCATTTTGGACAAGCCCACGGTATTGATCATGTCGGGCAGCATGGGATTCGGTAAGCTGCCTCAGGTGGTGGAATCCCTGGACCGGCTGCCGATGGATCTTCAGATGCTGGTGGTTTGCGGCCGGAACGAAAAGATGTATCAGCGGCTCAACGCCCTTCGCACCCAGAAGGATGTGCGGGTATACGGCTTTGTGGACAACGTGGAGGTGATGATGGACGCTTCCGATGTTTTGCTGACCAAGCCCGGAGGGCTGACCACGTCGGAATGCCTGGCCAAGGGGATTCCTCTGGTTATTTTGGATCCCATCCCGGGGCTGGAGGAGCGAAACAGCCTCTTTTTGGTGGCCCAGGGAGCGGCTATCCTGGCAACGGACCAGTACCCCCCCGACGACGCGGTTTTGAACCTGCTATCGGACCCCCAGCGGCTGCAGCAGATTTTAGCCATGCAGAAGAAGATTGGGAATGCCCATTCCGCGGATGATCTCTGCGATGAGATCATCCGGATGGTGGAGGAACGAGGGGTCCGTTCCGGTGAGGGCACATTGCCGAAGGAATAAAAAAGAGCCCTTCCGGGCTCTTTTTTTATTATTCGCTTTTTTGCAGTTCTGCCACGGCTTCGGCTGGAGGCGTCTCCAGCCACCGGTCAAAGAGGCTCGTTAGGGATAAAACCACGTCGTTCAGGCGGGCCAGGTCCTCCGTTTCGAAGGCGCCCAGCTTGCTTTTAAAAAAGGCGATGTTCTCCTGTTGGACCATGCGCTGAACCTGACGGCCCTCTTCGGTGAGGTCGATGAGAATCACGCGCCGGTCCTTTTCATACCGCCGCCGGCAGAGGTAGCCTTTCTCGATGAGGTCGGCCACCAAAGGCGTGGTATTGGCCTTTGCTATGGAGACGATGGAGGACAGCTTTCCCATGGACATGGGTCCTTCATTGTGGATGATGTTGATGATCAGGATTTGGATGCCGCGCAGATTTAACTGGGGTTTCTTTCCATACGTATCCTTAAAGATGGCCTTAGCTTTGGGCAGCATCACCAATACATTTTTTGCGATTCCTTCGATGAGCAGACCTTTCTCCATGGGTGATCCCTCTTCCGTATGTTCCTATTGGTTATAATAACATAAAAGTTCAGGGGAGAGAAGGAAAAACCCGCTAAAAAGCGGGTTTTTCCTAAAATTGGTTGTATCGGCGCCGATGGAATCTACTGCTGGTCCTGGTACAGGCGGGGCAGGACAGAGCTTAGCAGCAATCCGATGGCGTATACGGCAATGCCTTCTCCTACCGCCACATAGAGGAGATTGGCCACATAGGGAAGCCCGGCGGCTACCTGGAGCACCACCGGTACCAAAAAGGCGTTGCTGATTACGGGGCAGGCAAAGGCAACCATCTTGTTTTTGCGCAGGGCATAGACCCCAATGGCTCCCACGAAGGTAGCCAGGGTGCCTAGAAGAATATCCAAAAAGCCGTAAGGACTGAAGAACAGGTTGGCCAATAGGCACCCCGCCGACATCCCCCAGATCCCGCAGGGGGTGAAGAGGCAGAAGGCGTAAAGGGCCTCGGAGATGCGAACCTGCACTCCGGAAAAGGAGATGGGCGCAAAAGCCCAAGTTAAGAGAAAGTAGAGGGCCGCAATGATTGCGCTTTGAACGATGGTATGAATCTGATCCCGACTCATAATTGGTCACCTCGAGCTGACGGCCGCGCCGCTGGTTTGTTTCTATGATACCACAAATTATGGAATCGAAACCGGATATTTTTCTCTGGATCTTGATTGAAAAATAATTTTTTCGGTTTGATATGGCCGATTGAAAAGAAAAGGGATATCTGTTATAATAGCACTCGTCCCTGGGGCATTGGCTCAGTTGGTAGAGCGCTGCGTTCGCAATGCAGAGATCAGGGGTTCGAATCCCCTATGCTCCACCAGAGTCCACCGTAATTCTGTTAAGATCACGGTGGGCTTTTTATTTTTAGGGGCTGCAAATCTGTATTCTGCAGTTGCGCTATCGGATTGGATCAGAAGAGTTTTTGCTGTTGAACGAGACAGCGTCCGCTTGCCTGTAATGCTTACACTTATTTTGTACAGTACAAAGAATTACCCAGTAAAAAGTTCTTTTTACGATTCTTCCTTTCCATTTAGAATCCAATTGGCGTTGTAACCAAACTCGAGTGCAATAAGTTTGGCTAGTATTGGGGATATAGTCTTGTTTTTATTGGTATTCGCTCTACTTTTGCCGGTTAGGATATAGAGATAATTTTTCGTAATACCAACTCGGTGCGCAAATTCTGTTTTGCTAATATGCTGTTCTTCAATGATTTGATTTAGTCTGCCGGCCAAAGTCATTTTTTAAATCCTCCTTCGCCTTCCTGTTTCATCAATGCGGCGTACAGTAGCATCTGTTTTAAAGAATTCACTCCCAGCTTGGAGTAAATATTCCGATTATGATAGCGAAGTGTACTCTCCTTGATGCCCACGATGTTCATAATTTCCTTTACATTCTTTCCTGATAAATAATGATCAAAAATAACCCGTTCCGTAGGAGTAAGCATTTGAACGCCGATCAGAAATTCCTGGTAGTCATCGGGATCGATTTCATATTTTTTGGAATGCGCTAGCCGCGCAATTTTTTGTTGAGCGGCCATATAGTTGTTTTGAGCTTGTTCATACTCTATCTGTGCTTTGGCTGCTTCTCGCTGCGCATTTTCCAATGCTCGAAGTGTTTGTTCGTGTTCCGTATGCGCTTTAGCGGACTCACTTTGCGCGGTCTCCAGCGCAGTTTTTGTCTGTTCATATTCCCGATCTTTTTCAGCAAGAAAACCAAATAGATCATCAATTTCGTAATAGGACTCTGCGGAGTCCTCATCCCAAGTATTATTTCGAATGGCATCTAGTTTTTTGAGAATGGGCTTAACAAACCTTCGGGATAGATATAGGGAAAATAGCACCATCAGCAATAAAAATACAAGAGCGCAAAAAATCCATATCATGCGCTCGTGATTTACGACAGAAGCAAACGCTTCCGCTGAAATCAGCGTAACAGCGGCAAGCGTGTTGCCGTCTGTGGATTTGACATTGATCTCCTGATGTAAGCCGAGATAGATTTTATCGTTGCTTAGATAGGTGTTATAGTAGTCTCCCTTTTTGCAGTACAATGAAGAAATTTCATCGATATGCATACCTTGTCTACTGCCAATTAAGCCGTCCTTGAGGGACAATACATCTCCGTCTATTGGAGCTAAAACCGTAACCATATTGCCAAATTCGCTGCTGGCGGATGGATAAGCTAAGCGAAAATACAGCTGACTGATTTCTAACCCGCAGATACCGTAGATTTCCCCGTTTTCGTTTAGAATGGGGACGGACAGCAGCATTAGGTTTTCCCATGTTCCCGGTAATAGCATTCGCTTTGACCAGAGGCAGTTGTCTGCAAGACGCCCGGAGCTTGTTTTCACAAGTGTTTCATAGGCTGGAATTTTGGAAATATCAAACTCTAGATTCCAGCGGTTATGCAATTCTAAGGGAATATCCCTGGCGACATCTGGGATGCCCCGATAAAATGTTACGTCCTGCTGTATGGAATTTGTGGCGCTTAAATTTACATACCGTAGGTAAAGCCCGGAACGCGAAGTTGCGGCTACGGGCGCGGAGGTATTGGTTGTAGCATTTAAAATGATGTAGGCACCATTGCAGCCACTGGATTTTAAAGTGGTGTTTAGCGTTGGGTAAAGCAGCTTTTGAGTCTTAAGAAGTTCCTCGGGATTGTCATTTAATGTGGATACTGGGCTCCTATCCAGCGCGTCAGAGATGATGGAACAAGCGCTTTTTGACAGCGCGATGCTTTGCGCCTCAAGGGAATCCAAATGATTGGTAACTGCAGAATAGGCCGCATCTTGACGAACCTTTAATATTTGTCCCAGCTTCTCTTCTGAGTTAGAAAACACACCGGCAATACTCATGATCAATAACGATGCGCTGAAGATTACCAAAACCATAGAGCAATAGTATAGAAGCAGCCGATGCTGCATTTTTTTGCTCTGGTGTTTTGAAGTAGCAGCCAGTCGCTTTAAATCCCTGAGTTTTAGGATCATCTCATTTCCTCCCCGCTTTGCCTTATTGGAAGAAGGAGCAGAAATCCCTTAACGCCTTTTCTGAAAACGCAGTCATGGTTTCGGGATTTGCACCCTGCTCGATGTATTCCTTTCTAGCATCCAGTAAACATAGGCGGATATTTTGTTCAAATATTGTTTCGAGGGAAAGGTAGGTGTCCAGCAAAGGAGCATTGTAGAAGGTATAGTCCTCATATGTTTTCAAAAAGGCCTTGTATAAGGAAATATATTTGGGATCATGTAAACCTTCGATCGCACCCGGAAGATATTTCTCGAAAGCTTCCTTTGTAACCGGCATATAGCCTACCTGTGTAACGAATTGGGTATTGCGCTCCGGTTCTGTCAGCCACTTTAAAAAGGTAATTGCAGCCTGTTCACGTTCTTTGGTGGATTTAACCAGACAAATGCCAGCACCTCGTTGCATAACGAGGCGATTGCCTTCCGCAAATACTGGGCAGGGCAGACTAATGATTTCCACCTCTTCGGAGGTGTTATCTGGGTATGTGACAACGTCGGAATAATAAAGAATGCTGGCCGAGGATGCGACGGATGCCACCGCGTCTCCAGTGCGGAGCGGCTCGGTTGCGTATCCGCTTTGAAGCCATAGGCCGCCGCTTAGCGCTGCCTTGGCATAGGGCTCCCATATCTTATCAAATGCTGGCGAAAAAGAGACGGTATCGCCCTCAAAAAAGTCATATCCCAGGGACTCTGCGCCTACCTGAAAGTAATTAAAATGATAATCATGTACAAAAAAGTGCTTGGGGTCATTGGCTACTTCAGGAGTCTTTGCATCAGACCATATGGCATATTCGCAGGCCATTTGATACAGCCCCTCCCAGGTGGAGAGGTCTTCAAGTTTTGCTCCTGTTTCCGCTGCGAAGCGATCAAATATCGTTTTATTTACATAAAGGATTTCTGTGGATTTTGCAAGGGGTAGGATTAACTGTCGATCATGAATTTTGCCTTCCTTTAAAAACTGCGGAATAAATGCCGCTAGCTCCTCTTCTGAGAAGTAATCCTGAAAATCCACCAATACCGAATCATCAGGCATGGAAAGCACGGTTTTAGGATAGGAGACGAATAGATCCGGCAGGGTGGCTGCGCCGGGATCACCGCTGGCCGAAGCAATCACATCCTTGTGGATATTGTTGGTGTTGGAGACCATGGTTACCTCTACTTGAATCCCCTGATCTTTTCCCACCGTTTGGTTGAACTCATCGATGACATCGTTTAGAGGAGAGTCTACTTGACCTCCGTATACGTGCCAGATGGACAGTGTAATGAGGTTATCACGATTCTGAGTCTGATTTCTGCTGCATCCAACAAAGCTGAAAAGCAGAAGCGCAATGACTGCAAAAAGTGAAAGTGCTTTTTTCACAGATACATTCCTCCTCAATGTATATATCTTTGACGATTTCCCATCAAATTTCCCGTCAATTTATTGCACTAATTTCTAAAATAACGGATTGAAAGATCTACAATCCCCTCAATTTGGGAATTCTGACGGGGACAAAACAGGAGAGGGTCTATAAAATTAACCTTGCAGTTCAGGGAAACAAGGGGAAATATATTTGTTTTTTTAAAGCATCTTAGTATATCTTGATTTATTGATTTAATCAATAATAAAAACCTCAAAGAATCATCGTATAGAAGGTTTTGCGTAAAGGGAGGAATGGAAGGATGATTGAGGACGTTAAAAGATGTGTGGACGCTCGGATTGGTTTTCTCGATGAATACTTCACAGTTCCTGCAAACATACAGGAGGAAGTTGAAAGCGTTATCAAAAGAATCACGACGTTGGGAGAAGAATCTGCCAACGCGACGGAATTTGAGGAAAAGTTCGCCTCAACGGGGCTTTCTGATGAATTCATGTCAATTACAACCAAATGTACTCAAAAACCAAGGGGAATGACGGCAGAGGAGAAGCAACGGTCTGCAGAGATTATGTCCGGGATGAAAAATGAGTTTGCAAAACATGCTCTGGAGAGTGCGTTGGACTCGGCACGGATAGATATGGAGAGTGAGTTGATTGCGAACCGGCGTAAGCAGATGATAGAAGCGGGGGTTATGGACGACTATACGAGAACAAGGAATGCAATAGAGGATGCTGGTATTGTGGGAAGATTTCTTGGCGGAATGTTCAAGAAGAATAAAAAGTAATTTGGAGGAGACAAAAAATGAGAAAAAGGGTAACGGTTGTTTTTTTGGCGATGTGTTTAGGGGCTTTGTCGGTTCTTGTAGGGTGTGGTTCCAAGAGTATTGAAACAAAGGATTATTCTTTAGGTACCTTTACCGTAAAGGTCCCCATAGAGTTCACAGTTAATGAGGCGAAGGATAATCTGGTGGTTACGGACGCCAATCAAAGCTTCTCGATGGATATCAGCATTTATGATATGGAGATCTTGGGAACGACTTTCGAGGATAATCAGGCCTTCTGCAAAGATTTCTATCAAGATACCTATAAAGAACTCAGCATTGCTGGAATGGATGGCTACATGTATAACGCAGGAATGGGGATCCTTGTTTATACGAAAATCGACGATCAAAATTATTTGTGCATTCATTTCGTATCTGAGGGAAATGCCGATGCTGCTCTAGATAAAAAATTCAATGATCATAAGATTCAAACCATTATTGAAGGAATATCGAAATAAGCTCCATATCCCAGTTATCTTGAATGGCAAAGAGACAAAAGGAGTTTAGAGAATGAAAGGTGGATTTTCCAGCAGGAGTTCTACGAAGAAAACGAAGAACTTGCTAAGCGTATTTCTGTGTAGCGTTATGCTGTTGTTGGTGCTGCTGCCCAACGCAGCGCTAGCAGCACCGATCAGCTATGATCTATGGGTAAACGGGGAACAGTTTACAAGCGAAAACCTTACCATCTCCTGCGGAGAGGGAGTGGCAACCTATGATCCAGGGACAAATAGCTTGACATTGACCAATGCGACCATTTTGGCGCCTCATCCATCTGGCTATGGAATCCGAAATGAGATGAGCTCTAAATTGGTGATCAATCTAGCGGGAAGCAATAAAATCACGATTACCGATGACGGCGGGATTCTATCGGCAGGAGCGGTGGAGTTCAAAGGCAGTGGAAACCTTGAAATAGCTGTAGGCGGCGAAACCTATGATGGCATTTCCGCTGTAGGGGATCTGACAATTCAAGATACGGCTGTTACCATTAACGCCGCCAGGGGTATCGGACTTTCCAGTGATGGAACTGTCTTAATCAGCGGTGCTGTCGTTCGTTCCAAAGGTCTGTACGCCGGTATAGATGCGGCGGCGCTTACAATAAAAAATCATAGCACAGTTAATCTGTCCGCAACAGAAGATAATTGTAATGCCGCTTTTATTGATGAAAATGGAACCAGCGGAAGCATTTGTATTAGCGACTCTTACGTTGAGGCCATCAGCTTTTATCCTGCCCTCTTTGCCAGAGGCGAAATGATCATCGACGGTGGTACAGTCATAGGCACGTCTACAGCGGATGCCGCAATTTGGAGTGCTGGAGACTTAACGGTTAAGGGGAATGCCGTGCTGTCTTTAAAGAGCCCCTATCCTGCGGGTTGTTCCGGTGATTTTTGGGTTGAAGTGGTGGATATTACAAGCGCAACTGATACCGCCGCATTTCAGCCAACTCCTGTTATCCAAAACGGTTTAATTGTATCGGCTTCAGGTGGTGATACGGCCCAAGATGCTATCGCTTTGAATTGGAATGAGGTCGATCTTGCTGACTATGCCTATGTACATTTGAAAACAATGGTACCTGCAACCATTCTTGTCAATAAAGTGGATGGATACAACCAACCGCTTGAGGGAGCAACTTTCACTCTGAGCGCGCGCTCCACAACAACCGATGCCGGTGATGGCATGGAGGTAAAGTATACAGCGGTTTCCGATGAAAACGGTGTGGCGACTCTATCCAACGTAACAGATGGATTTTATACACTAATGGAGAGCAATGCCCCATACGGCTATGCAAAGTCAGATCAAAGATACAGTTTGTACGTTCAAAATGGAGAGGTAACTCTTTATACAGAGCAAATGCCGAACGGAATTCCATATGCTCCATTGACATTTGTAAATGAACTGGAGGCCTTTGGCGAAGATGCCGAAGTTATTCTAGAAATTCCTTTCACAAAAATAGTAGAGCAGACTGGCAAGAAAGTCCCTGGCCAGCAGACATTTGAATTTGAGGTGTATGGTTTTGGAGTTTCGGGGGCTGAGGACAAGGTCAAACTGACTGCAAATACCATTGAAACCAACGGCAAAGGCAACTTTGAAGGAACTTTGGAGCTGACGCTCAAAGAATCGGATCTGTACGAGCATGGCCTTTTGAGCGAGGGATTCTTTGTTCGAGAGAAAAACGACTCTGCTGATGGGTGGACTTATTCCGATCAAGTTTGGTATGCAATGCCAAATGACAATATGGGCACTTGGATGTTTTTCAATGTAGTGGATGGTGAACCGCAGTATGAGGAGGAGCCCCAGGAAACGATGAGCTTTACCAATAGCTACAATTCCAATGCTTCCAGCATTCCAAACACTGGTGATAGTGCAAACACGGAGATTTGGCGAACGCTGCTGTTTGCATCCAGCTTGGGGATATTCGTATTCCTGATGGTATCTGCCTATAAGAGAAATCATGCGGAGTAAGGAAAGCTCATAGAAAACAAGCCTGTTAACGATTTATTATATGTTGCAATAGAGAGAAAACCGCACCAGGACTTATTTGACTTTTATAGTCAAATAAATAAAAAAGAGGAGTTTGGAAGGTATGAAAAAGAGAGTCGCAATTGTTCTATCGGTGATAATGCTGGCTATGTCGCTGGCCGCTTGTGGCGGCGGTGGAAGCAGCGCCAGCGTCGCGGGTTCCTACAAGGCAACTCAAATGGAAGCGGATGGAGAAATGATCAACATTGCCGAATATGAAGCTATGCTTGGCATGAAACTGGACTTTTCTCTGGAGCTGAAAGAGGATGGGAAAGCCAGCATGTCCATGATGGGCGAATCAATGGGAGATGGCGAATGGAAACAGGATGGCTCTACTGTGACCCTTACCTTTGAAGGGGAATCCGCACAGGCTGAGTACAAAAACGGGAAGATCACGCTTGAGATGGACGGAGATAAGGTGATCTTTGAGAAGAAATAAAGTTCTTTGTAAATGGAAATAGAATCAGTAAAAAAGAGGCGCTGCGCTCCAAACGGATTGTGGCGCCTCTTTTGATGATAATAAGATCTGGCGAGTTGTTTTGAGTAATATAGAAGAACAATAATCGACTTTTTACAAGGTGAGATTTCTTACGGATTTAGGGATCGGTGGGTGGCGCGGAGGGCCCGAACATAGGCGTTTTTGGGCATCTGCCAAGCGTCACGAAGGCATTGCTGGCCATGGCCGGGGAGGATCATATCCGGCTCTTCCACCGATAGCTGCTGCAGTTCCGTGAGGCATACCTGAGGATCGTATTCGATGTCTCCGTTCCAGCCTACCACAGCATGGGTGTTTTCGGGAGCGATCTGGATGAAGTCCCCGGTAAACATGGCCTGCCGGCCGCCGATGGAGCTAAAGCATACCAGCCCTCCCTTGGAATGACCGTTGGTGATTCGGATATCGAACGTCTGGCCGGCGATGTCATAGATGCCGGTGGCGGCAATGACCCGATCCGCGGTGCAGCGCGTAAAGGACTTCACATGGTAGCTGAAAGAGGTTCGATGGTAGTCGATGAGCCGATCCGAGGCGGTGGCGATGGCGTCCGCTACCGCTTCGGCACAGATGATCTGGGCTCCCTCCCGCTGGAACCGGGCCGCGTTGAAGCAATGGTTGATGTGGGCGTGGCTGAGGATCACATGGGTGACGGGGCCCAATCCCCAATACGCGAGATTTTCCTGGACGATGTCATATTCCCGGTCATCGGTGCCGGTGTCCACCAGGATCACCCCGTGGGGCGCTTGAATGGCGTAGACGTTGTCCTGGGACGAATAGGCGTATCCACAGACGGTATAAAGGTTTTTTGCTAGCTGCATGGCTATTACCTCCAATGAAAAGTGGGTTTATCGGGATGGTTCCCGAAGGGAATTCCAGAAGGCGACGGCGTCCGGGAGCCACCCCTCGGCGTCGGTGCCGGTGCCCAGCCCCAGGCCATGGGGGCCGGTGGGTACCAGGTTTAGACGGTAGGGAATGCCCAATTCCTCCAGCCGGGCTGCCAACTGGCGGGCGTTATCGGGGGAGACCACCGCATCCTCCAGGGTGTGCCAGATATAGGCGGGAGGGAAATCCGGTCCCACATGGAGAAGGGGCGCGTAGTCGGAAAGGGCCTGTTCCACATCGCCGTCCCCCGTCATTTTCCGCGCCCAGTCCCGCCGCTGCTGGGGATCCTCCCCAGGGGAGGGGAACACCACGGCGTAGCAGGCCCCGATCATTTGGGGCTTGGGCAGCCCCGCCGGCCCATATCCCCGATTCTCGGTACCAAAGCCGCACACCAGGTGGCCGCCGGCGGAGAAACCCATCAGGGCGTAGTCCTCTGTGACATGATAAAAATCCCGATGGGCCAGGATGTGCCGAATGGCGGCGGCCAGGTCCTCATCCGCAAGCTTAGCGGCTCCCGGCATTCCCACCCGGTATTTGAGGGAGAACACGTTGATCCCCATCTGGTTCAGGGCCTTGGCCACTGGAAAGCCCTCCACCATGGCCTCCACCACGTCGTAGCCGCCGCCGGGGCACAGGAGCAGGAAGGGCCCGGGGGCTTTGGCGGGGAACCAGAACAGCCCCGTCCCCTCGCGGGTGGGATCGGCCTGGCATTCCTTCTGGGAATAGAAGTGCTGGAGGACGGGGACCCCCTTCTTTTGCAGCTCCACCAGATAGTTGAATCCGTCGGCGATTTCCCCCATATTGAAGGCGTCAAGGATGTGATCCTTGAGCTTGGCCTGGGGGTCGGTTTCCACCAGCCCTTGTTTTCTCTTGGACAAAAAATAGGGGATCAGGTTTGCCATCAAGGGCTCCTGTTTCAGATCAGAAAAGGTCAATTCTTCGGTAAATGCCATGATACGCTCCTCCTATTCCCGATTTGATCCCATGGTTTCTCCTTTCATATTAGAAAAATTAGCTAAAATAATCAATGATATTTACCTAAATTTTATTGATTATTTTAGGGGGGCCGGGTATCATGAAGAAAAGAAACAGGATGCAAACGGCGCGAAAACGCCCAAAGGAGGAGAACGAAACGATGATCAAAACGGTTCAGGAACTGCCCATCACCTCTTCTTCCTATCCCTTTGCCAGCGCGGAAAAGCATGGCGCGCTTACGGAATACGGGTATGTGGAGCGGGAGTATCTCTTCTCCGGCACGGCCAACGTCTACCGGAACGACGGGGCGGGCAACGCCCTAGTGGAATATCCGGACGTGCCCTATACCAACCGCATGGTGGTACGGTGCCCCGCCGATCCCAGGGCCTTTTCCGGCCATGTGGTGGTGGAGATTTTAAACGCTTCGGGCAAGTTTGACATCGAGCGGATGTGGATTCTTTCCCAGCGGTATTTTATGAATCATGGGGCCGCCTATGTGGGGATCACCAGCAAGCCCGATGTGTTCGACGCCCTTGTCCGCTACGATGAGGAGCGGTACGGCGCCATCTCCTGGCCCAATCCCCGTCCCCAGGAGGAGCGGATGCAGCCCACCCCCGGCTTATCCTTCGTAAAGCCGGATCAGGAGACCGGCCTTTTCTGGGATATCCTCACCGATACCGCACGGCTGCTGCGGACAAAGGAGGAGAAGAATCCCCTTGCCGGCTATGGGGTGAAATACCTGACGTTGACCGGGTGGTCCCAGTCCAGCGCCTATCTGGTGCGGTATGTCAACAGCTTCGCGTATCGGGAGGATGTGGCCAAGGACGGCCCCATCTTTGACGGCTATTTTTCCGCTGGCGGGGTATACAGCATGACGGTGCCGGTGAACCAGCAGGAGTACGGCTGGCCCAAGAACAGCGCTGATACCGTAGTGCGCCGGATGGATCAGCCCTATGTCATCGTTCAGACTCAGAGCGAGAACGGCAGCTTTTGCAGCAACCGGGTGCCCCGGTTTGACAGCGACGTGCCCGGCAACCTCTGCCGGCTGTACGAGATCCCCGGCGCCACCCATGACAATCTGCCTGGTCTGGTGGAATATTACAAAAACGACCCGAAGCTCAACGACAGCGGCATTCACCCCTCCTATCATGGGGTGCATGACTATCCCAACGATTTTCCCTATGACTATCCCATGAACGCGGCGTTCCACCAGCTGTTTCGGTGGATCGAGGATGGCGCCGCCCCCATCCACGCCCCCCGGTTGGAGCTGGACGCCAAGGGGGACGCCCTGACCGACGCTTTTGGCAATGCCCGGGGCGGCGTGCGGACCGCCTTTGTGGACGTCCCTACCTGCCGCTATCTTCCCTGGAGCCGGGAGGAGAGGAAGGGAGAGGTGACCGTAAGCCCCATGTTTGGCCATATGGAGCCCTTCTCCTCCGCGCTTTTAACGGAGCTGTACGGCAGTCTTGCCGGTTATGAGGAAAAGGTGCGGGAAGCTACCGAGCGCCATGTGCGCCAGGGCTATGTCCTTCGGGAAGAAGCGGAACGGCTCATTGCCCAGGCGGTTGCGGACGCCGCCCGCCGGGGCCTGCGATAGGAAAAAGCCGGAAATGGAGCCGGCATGAGAAACCATGGCATAGAAAGGAGACTGGTATCAGATGAAAAAGGACTGTTTGAAGTTTACGGTATCCCCCAAGAAGCAATTTCGGGTGATCATCAACACCGACTGCAAGAACGAGGCCGACGACCAGTTTGTGGTGGCCCATCACCTTATGACCCCCAAGTTTGACGTGCGGGGTATCGTGGCCTGCCACTTTGAAACCAAGGGCAAGGAGTTTGGCGTGGGAAAAACCATGGAGGCCAGTTATGATGAGGTGCAGCTGGTGCTAAAGCTCATGGATCTGACGGGAGAATACCCTGTGCTTCGCGGCGCCGTGGGCCCCATGGCGGATGAATCCACCCCGGTGGACTCCGAAGGCGCCCGCTTCATCATTGAGGAGGCCATGCGGGAGGACGACCGGCCTCTGTTTGTGGCGTTCCAGGGCGCGTTGACGGATTTGGCCTCCGCCCTTTTGCTGGAACCCCGGATCGCCGACCGGATGACCGCCATCTGGATTGGCGGCGGCGCTTATCCCCAGGGGGGGGTGGAGTTTAACCTGAAGCAGGATATCCCTGCCGCCAATGTGGTGATGGCAAGCCGGGTGCCCCTGTGGCAGGTGCCCGCCAACGCCTATAAGCAGGTGACGGTAACCCTGAGCGAGCTTCAGGCCCGGGTGGCTCCCTGCGGGGATCTGGGAGCGTATCTGTTCCAGCAGATGGTGGATCTCAACGACAGAAAGGCCGACCGGCTGGATTGGCCCCATGGGGAGAGCTGGTGCTTGGGGGATCAGCCCACGGTCTCCCTTCTGCTGGATGACCAGAACAATACCTGCAATTATGATATCCTGCCCGCGCCCCGGGTGGCGCCGGACTGCAGCTACATTCCCCAGCCGGACGGACGGCCCATCCGGGTATACCATACCGTGGATGCCCGGATGACCCTGGAGGATTTTTACGCCAAGATGCATCTGTTTTTCCCGCCCAAGGGCAACTGCTAAGGAGGGGAACGTGATGGATCTTAAGCGGATTGCCAGCGAACGCAGGGCGGACGCGGTGACCATGATCGCCCGGGCGGGAACCGGCCATACCGGAGGCGCCATGAGCTGTCTTGACGTGCTGACCTGTCTGTACTACGATGTGATGAACCTGCGGCCGCACGAGCCGGATTGGCCTCAGCGGGACCGCTTTGTATTGAGCAAGGGCCACTGCGTGGAGGGCCTGTACGCCATCCTGTCGGATCTGGGCTTCTTCCCTCGGGAGGAGCTGTTGACCTTTTCCCAGGAGGGAAGCCGCCTCATTGGCCATCCCAACAACAAGGTGCCGGGCATTGAAATCTGTTCCGGCGCCCTGGGTCATGGACTGTCGGTAGGGGTGGGCATGGCCCTGGGGGCCAAGCGAACCGGCCAGAGCTACCGCACCTATGTGGTGATGGGGGACGGCGAACAGGCAGAGGGAAGCCTCTGGGAGGCCGCTATGGCGGGAGCCAACTATGGCCTGGACCGGCTCTATGCCATCGTGGACCGGAACGGGCTCCAGATCTCCGGCAGTACCGAAACCGTCATGGCCTTGGAGGATCTGGCGGCCAAATGGGAGGCCTTTGGCTGGGATGTGGCCCAGGTGGACGGCAACGATATGGACGCCCTATTGGCGTATTTCCATGGAGCGCGCCCGGAGGGGAAGCCCCATCTTTTGATTGCCAACACCATCAAGGGAAAGGGGCTGCCCTACGCCGAGAACAAAGCCGAGTGGCACCACAAGGTGCCCACGGAGGAACAGGTAAAAGAGGCCTATGAGGCGCTGCATGTGACGGAGGTGGACTGGGCATGAGTGAAAAACATCTGGTGAGAAAGGCATTTACCGATATCCTTTTGGCTTTGGCCAAGGAGGATAGCCGCCTCATCGCCCTGGCCACCGACAGCCGGGGCAGCGTGACCCTGGGGGACTACGCACTGGAGCTGCCGGAGCAGTTTGTGGAATGCGGCATTGCCGAGCAGAACGCCGTGGGCATCGCTGCAGGCCTTGCAAACGCCGGGCTGCACCCCTTTGTTTGCTCTCCCGCTTGCTTCCTTGCTGCCCGGTCGGCGGAACAGGTGAAGGTGGACGTGGGCTATTCCCACACCAACGTGAAGCTTATGGGGGTATCCGGCGGCGTCAGCTACGGAGCCTTGGGCACCACCCACCATTCCACCCAGGACATCGCCTGGATGCGGACGGTTCCCAATCTCCAGGTGATCCTCCCCGCCGACGCCAATCAGATGACGGTGTTGACCCGAGCCTTGGCGGAGAGCGCAGAGCCCGCCTATGTGCGCATGGGCCGGGGGGCTGTGCCGGACGTGTATGGGGAAAATCCCGCTTTTGAGATTGGAAAGGCCAACCGGCTGCGGAGCGGCAAGGGCTGCGCCATCATCGCCTGCGGGGAGATGGTGTATCCCGCGCTTTTGGCCGCCGAAGCCCTTGGGGTGGCCATGTACGACATGCATACCATTAAGCCCCTGGACGTGGAGGCCGTGCTGGAGGCGGCCGGCTATGGCCGGGTGCTGACGGTGGAGGAGCATGTGACCGCCGGCGGCCTGGGCTCCGCCGTGGCCGAGGTATTGTGCCAGCGCCGTCCGGTGCCCATGCGGATCATGGGGTTGCCGGTGGACGCCCTTTACAATGGTTCGGGGGATGAGGTGAAGGCCCACTACGGCCTGACCCAGGCGGGCATTGAAGCCGCCGCTCGGGAGCTGATGGCATGAAGGGGCGGTATATCATCTCGGTGGATCAAAGCACCTCGGCCTCCAAGGTCCTTTTGATCGATGAGGAGGGAAACATCCTGCGCCGAGCCTCCCGGAACCATCATCAGAGCTTTCCCCAGCCGGGCTGGGCGGAGCACGACGGCCAGGAGATCCTGGCCAATGTGCTGCTCTGCGTGGAGCAGGTGATGGAGGGGATTGGGCCGGACCAGGCGGCGGCCCTGGCCATCAGCAACCAGCGGGAGACCACGGTGCTATGGGACCGGAAAACCGGTCAGCCCGTCTGTCCCGTCATCGTTTGGCAGGATATCCGCTCCCAGGCGCTGTGTGACAGTTTAAAGATCCAGTCCAAGCGGGTCAAGGAGATCACCGGGCTGGCCCTGTCCCCCTATTATTCCGCCGCGAAAGCGGCCCATGCCATCCGGCAGTATGACTTGGTCCAGGAGGACATCTGTGTGGGTACCGTGGACAGCTTTCTCATCTGGCATCTATCGGGGGGAAAGGTGTTTGCCACCGATACCACCAACGCTGCCCGCACCCAGTTGATGAGCCTTTCCACCCTTGATTGGGATGACTCCATGCTGGATTTGTTTGGCATCCGCCGCGAGACCTTGGCGGAAGCCATTTACCCCTCGGATCATATCTTTTGCCATTGGAGGGGGATCCCCGTTACCGGGGTCATGGGGGACAGCCACGCCGCCCTTTACGGCAACGGATGCCATAGGGTGGGGGAGGCCAAAGCCACCTATGGCACCGGTTCCTCGGTGATGCAGAACATCGGAAACAGCCCGGTGTTTGCCCCCGGGCTGTCCACCTGCGTGGGTTTTCACAACAAGGATGGCGTTCATTACGCCCTGGAGGGAAATGTTACCTGCTCGGCGGATACGCTGATCTTCCTCTGTGAATTGGGCATGTTTACCGATCCGGACGAGATTGAGCGCCTAGCGAATACCGTCCATGACAGCGGCGGCGTACAGTTGATTCCCGCCTTTTCTGGATTGGGGGCGCCCTATTTTAACAGCGATGCAAAAGGGCTTCTCTGGGGTCTTAGCAGGGGAACCACCCGGGCCCAGGTGGCCTATGCCGCCCTTTCCTCCATCGCCCAGCAGAATGCTGATATCCTGGCCAGCATGCCGCCGGTGACGCTGCTGCACGCTGACGGGGGAGCCAGCCGCAACGCTCTATTGATGCAGATGCAGGCGGATCTGTTGGGGTGTCCCATCCAGTGCGCCGCCACCAACGAGCTATCCGCCCTGGGAGCGGCCTACATGGCGGGGATTGCCACGGGGGTATATCCCTCCTTTGCCGCCATCCCCCGTCCTCTGGGCCCCCGCTATACTCCGTCCATCAAACCATCCCAGCGCCTGAGCCTACGGTCGGATTGGAAAGCCGCCGTAGAAAAGGCCATCCAATAGGAGGTAACGATTATGTCTACATTTGGTGTATTGATTTCGAACCGCTCCTTTTTTCCGGATCACCTGGTACTGACCGCCCGGGAAAAGCTGCTCCGCTGCCTTGACGACATGGGCCATCGGGTGATTACCCTCTCCACCGAGGATACCTTTATGGGCCAGACCATGACCCGGGAGGAGGCCAAAAAGTGCGCGGCGCTGTTCCGCAGCCACGGGGAGGAGCTGGACGGCATTCTCGTCTGTCTGCCCAACTTTGGGGAGGAGACCGCCATCGCCGACGCCATCGCCGACAGCGGCCTAAATATCCCGGTGCTGGTTCAAGCCTGCAACGATGATTTCGATAAGCTCCAGCTGGAGAACCGGCGGGACGCCTTTTGCGGGAAGCTGTCCTGCTGCAACAACCTCTACCAGCGGGGCATCAAATACTCCCTGACTGCCCGGCATACCACTGACATCGGCAGCCCGGAGTTCCAGGCGGACATCCAGTGGTTCTCCCGGGTGTGCGCCGTGGTGAAGGCCCTGCGCCACGCCCGGATCGCCCAGATCGGCGCCCGGGTCATGCCCTTCCGCACCGTGCGCTATTCCGAAAAACTGCTCCAGCGGAGCGGCATCACCGTGGAGACCGAGGATTTCTCTGAGATTCTGGCGGATATCGAGGCCATCAACGATGAGGCTGCTGTCCAGAAAAAGGTGGAGGAGATTCGCGCCTACGCGGATGTGATCCCCGGCATCGGAGAGGAGAAGCTCATCCGCCAGGCCAAGCTCTGCATGGCCATCGAAAGCTGGATGGAGGATCACGAATGCCAGGCCAGCGCCATCCAGTGCTGGGACAGCGTAGAGGCCAACTACGGCTGCGCCATGTGCCTATGCATGTCCATGATGGGGCAAAAGGGCCTGCCCTCCGCCTGCGAGACCGATGTGGTGGGCGCTGTGTCCATGCTGGCCCTGCGCCACGCCTCGGGGGGCGGATATCCCTTGTATCAGGACTGGAACAACAACTATCAGGACCAGCAGGATAAATGCATCAACGTCCATTGCAGCAACTACCCGGCTGCGGTATTTGCGGAAAAGCCCCAGATGGGGAACCTGGATATCCTGGCCACTACCTTGGGGACCGACGTATCCTTCGGCGCTCTGAAGGGCCGGGTGCGCCCCAGCCGGATGACCTATTTGAAAGCCTCCACCGACGAGTTTACCGGCAGAATCAAATGCTATCTGGGGGAGGGGGAATTTACCGACGATCCCCTGGATACCTTCGGCGGGGTGGCGGTGTGCCATGTGCCGGAGCTCAATGGCTTGATGCGGCATCTGGCGAAGAACGGCTATGAGCATCATGTGGCCCTGGTTCAGGACGGCTGTGCCGATGTGCTGGAGGAGGCGCTGGGCAACTATATGGGCTGGGATGTATACCGGCATTCCTAAGGGGAAGAATTCAGGGAAATCGCTCTACTGTTGGGAATCCAGAGGAGGTGCGTTGCGGTGAAAAAGGTTCGGATAGCGGATATTGCGAAACGGGCGGGGGTTTCCCCGGCCACCGTCAGCAACGCCCTCAACGGCCGGGAGGGGGTCAGCAGGGAAATCAGCCAGCGGGTGCGGCAGTTGGCGGAGGAGATGGGCTATGCCCCCGACGCCAGGCGGGAGGGGAGAAAGCCCTATATACGGCTGGTGATCTTCAAGTGCCATGGCCTGGTGGTAATGGATACCCAGTTTTTTGCCGAGCTGATCCAGGGCATTGAGCGCGGATGCCGGGAGGAGCAGGTGGAGCTTCTGGTCACCAACGTCCACCGGGGAGAGGATCCCGACTACCGGGCCCGGGTGCAGAGCATCTGTAAAGAGGCCTGCGCCGGGGTTCTCTTGCTGGGAACCGAGATGTCCCCCGAGGATCTGGCGCTGTTCCGGGACTGCCGGTCCCCTCTTTTGGTGGTGGATAATCTGTTCCAGGATCAGCCGGTCCACTCCATCGTCATGAATAACTTTGACGCGGGCCGCCTGGCCACCCAGGCCCTGATCCGGGCGGGCCATACCCGCATCGGACACATCACCAGCCGGATTTCCTTCGGCAACACCGACGACCGGGAGCGGGGATACCGGGCGGCAATGGAGGCCCAGGGGCTCTGCTGTCCTCCCCAGGGGCTTTTGCGGGTGACCCCAACCTTGGAGGGCGCCTATGGGGATATGCGGTCCATTTTAGAGGAAAACCGGCCCTTGCCCACCGCTTTCTTTGCGGCCAACGATATTATGGCTATGGGATGCCTACGGGCCCTGGCGGAGCGGGGCATCCGGGTGCCGGAGGATGTGTCCCTCATCGGCATGGATGATCTTTCCCTTTGCCAGGTGAGCAGCCCGCCTCTTACCACCGTCCATGTGTATCGGGAGGAGATGGGCCGGGCAGCGGTACAAATGCTGCTACACACCGTGGCCACGGCCGGCTTCTGCTGGCTGAAAAGCCAGATCAGCGTATCCCTGGTTGAGCGGGACAGCGTTAAAAGGCGCCTGCCGGACGGCAGAGGAGCCGAGCCGTGAGGAGGGGCCTATGAGGTATCGCAATCCATTATTGGTGGTAAGGGATTTGGAGCGATCCAAAGCGTTTTACCGGAAGGTGCTGGGCCTGCGGGTGGTGGCGGATTTTGGCGCCAACGTCACCTTGACAGGAGGCGTGTGCCTTCAGACGCTGGAATCCTGGGCTGGTTTTATTGGAAAGGCCCCGGAGGCTGTAACCTTTGGCAGCCTTTCCGGGGAGCTGTACTTTGAAGAGGATGATTTTGACGGTTTTCAGCAGCGGCTGGCATCCATGCCAGAGGTGGAGTACCTGCATTCCAGCAAGGAGCATCCATGGGGCCAGCGGGCTGTGCGGGTCTTTGATCCGGACCGGCACGTCATCGAGATTGGGGAAAATATGAAAGCCGTATGCCGCCGGTTTCTTGCAGAAGGCATGACGGTGGAACAGACGGCGGCTCGGATGGACGTGCCGGAAAAATTCATCCGGGCCTGGATTAGGTAGCAAAAAGAGCACCCCAGAGGGGTGTTCTTTTCGTGTGGTTTGCTGGGCTGGGAAGCACGCTTTTCATGGATTGGAAAAAACAACGGATTTTTTCCAGCCCCTGGTCATAGACGGGGATGCGTGGTAAACTGGAACCATTCGTGGCATCGGCGACGGGCCAAATGGGAGTGTGTGTTGTGTGGATTGGGTGATACAGCTTCTGCTGACCCTGCTTGTGGGGGCGGTAGGGGCATTTATTGGTTTCAAGATCAAAATGCCGGCAGGATGCATGGTGGGCTCCATGTTTACGGTGATCCTTTTGAACGTGTTTACGGGCTACACCTGTTTTCCCGATGAACTTCGGACGGTCATGCAGATGTTCTCGGGGGCGGTCATCGGCCTGGGGGTCCATAAGGAGGACGTAAAGGCTCTCCGTACCATCGGCGGGCCGGTGGTGATCCTGCTGGTATGCATGATGATCCTCAACGTCGGCTTTGGCGCGGCCATCTACTCCGTTAGCGATTTGGATATCATCACCTCCCTGTTTGCCAGCGCGCCCGGCGGCATGACCGATATGGCCATCATCGCGGGGGATTTGGGGGCAAACCCCAGCTACGTGGTGATCCTTCAGCTATCCCGGTTGATTTTGACCCTGGCCATTCTTCCTCCCATCTTTGGGAAAATCGTAGCCCGGAAGCGGAAAAAGCAGGGCCTGGTTACCAGCCAGGAGCGGATGGAGGCCATGGAACTCGATTTGGCGGAGGCTACCCTTGACGGCGCCCTTGACGAGGTGTCCATTGAGGAGCGGGGGGAGAAAGCCGTTCCGGCGCCCATAAAGCCGTCCGCCAGGGAGCTGATGCCCCGGTGGGCCATCACCACCCTGGGCGCGGTGGGGGGAGGCACCCTGTTGTATCTGGTGGGCATGCCGGCGGGAGCCATCCTGGGCGGGATGGCCATCACGGTGCTGCTCAACGTCACCTGGGGAAGGTGTGCCATGCCGTCCAAAACCCGTCATGTAACCCAGACCCTTTCGGGGGCCTACATCGGCACGACTCTGACGGCGGAATATGTCCGGACCCTTCCGCAGCTGATCTTTCCGGTGCTGATCATGCTGGTCGGCGTATTTGTGTGGTGTTTCCTGGTGGGTTTTATCATCCACAAGCTGACCAAGCTGGAATTTGAGACCTGCATGCTGGCCTGCGCCCCCGGCGGAGTACAGGATATGTGCCTATTGGCCGACGAGCTGGGCCTGGAGACCAGCAAGATCGCTGTGATGCAGACCGCCCGGATCGTGGGCTGCATCGCCCTGTTCCCCAGCCTGTTATCCGTGGTTTCCACCTGGTTTGTATAAGCGGTATGGTTTTTTTGATACGGTTTTAAGGGAAAAGCCCGCAATGCGGGCTTTTTTGATTTCCATAAACGGGGTTTTCTTCCGGAACGGACAACGAAATGCCGGCGGGGGATTGTGAAGGGATTGGGATTTGCGCTATACTAAAACAACAGACAAAGGAGGATGGGGTTTATGAAAAGCGATATTGAAATTGCTCAAAGCGCTACGCTGCTGCCCATGGAGGAAATCGCCCGGAAGGCGGGCATCCTGCCTCAGGAGATGCTGCCCTATGGCCGTGGAATGGCCAAGGTGGAATATACCGAAATTGAGAGGCGGCTAGCCACGAAAAAGCCCGGCAGGCTGATCCTTGTAACGGCCATCACTCCTACTCCGGCCGGAGAGGGAAAAACCACCACTTCCATCGGCCTGGGGGATGGGCTATCCCTTTTGGGCAAGAACGTGATGATCGCCCTGCGGGAGCCCTCTTTGGGTCCGGTATTTGGGGTAAAGGGCGGCGCTGCGGGAGGCGGCATGAGCCAAGTGCTGCCCATGGAGGAGCTTAACCTCCACTTTACCGGGGATATTCACGCCATTACCGCGGCCAACAATCTGCTGGCCGCTATGCTGGACAACCATATCTACCAGGGAAATGCCCTTGGGATCGATCCCCAGCGCATCACCTGGAAGCGCTGCATGGATATGAACGACAGGCAGCTGCGCCACATCACGTCGGGGCAGGGCAGGAGAACCGATGGGGTGGAGCATGAGGACGGGTTTGACATCACCGCCGCCAGCGAGGTGATGGCGGTATTGTGCCTTGCCAGCGATCTGGACGATCTAAAGCGCCGCCTGGGCAACATCATCGTGGCTTATAATCAGAAAGGGGAGCCCGTCCGGGCTCGGGACCTGAACGCCCAGGGAGCCATGGCCGCCCTTTTGAAGGAGGCCATGAAGCCCAATTTGGTTCAGACCATCGGGCATACTCCCGTTTTGATCCACGGCGGGCCCTTCGCCAATATCGCTCATGGCTGTAACAGCGTGGTGGCGACGCAGACGGCCCGTCTGCTGGGGGATTATACCGTAACGGAAGCGGGTTTTGGCGCTGATCTGGGCGCGGAGAAGTTTTTGGACATCAAATGCCGGAAGGCCGGCATTTGGCCCGATGCCGTGGTGCTGGTGGCAACTATCCGGGCGCTGAAGTTCCACGGCGGCCTGGAGATGGCGGAATTGGGAGAGGAGAACCTGGACGCCCTGGGGCGGGGATTGGAGAATCTCGGCAAGCATCTGGAGAATCTGCGGGAGCGGTTCCAGCTGCCCTGTGTGGTTGCCGTCAACCGGTTTGCGGCCGATACCCAAGCCGAGATCCAGAAGGTTATGGAGTATTGTGAGAAAAAGGGCGCTCAAGCCGTTCTTTCGGAGTGCTGGGAGAAGGGAGGAGAGGGCGCCCTGGATTTGGCCCGCGCCGTGGTGGAGCTGTGCGAAACGGGCGATGGCGTCCCCCATTATACCTATCCCGATGATCTGCCTCTTATGGAGAAGATCCAGGCGGTGGCTACACGAATCTATGGAGCGGATGATGTGGAATTCTCCGACGCTGCCCGCAGTCAGCTGGCGGAACTGACCCGGTTGGGTATGGGGGATTGGCCGGTGTGCATCGCGAAAACCCAAATGTCCCTTTCGGATGACGCAAAGCTTCGGGGACGGCCCCAGGGCTTTACCGTTAAAGTGCGCAGCGCCAAAGCCTCCGCCGGCGCGGAATTCATCGTGGTGCTGGCCGGAGCCATCATGACCATGCCCGGCCTGCCCAAGGTTCCTGCGGCGGAGGGCATTGACATCGACCGAAACGGCAGCATTTCCGGCTTGTTCTAAACGGATATCAAAAAAGAAGAAGGACCGTCCACAAGGAGGAAGAAACGGTGCGCCTCCTTGGACGGTCCTTTTTTCTTCATAGGCCGGAACGGCCCGGGGTCATGGGACTACCTAGCGCCGTTTATAGGACGCGCACATGCTCTCGTCCTCGGGTTTGCCGCTATCCTTGCCCCAGCAGGCGCAGACCTGGATGCTATCCAGTCCGCACACGCAGGCGTCCTCGTTAAAACGGCAGCTATCCACGCTGCATTCAATGGTTTGCTTGTTGCTCTTGTGAAACAATACACCGCACCTCCACACTGGAATTACACTATCAGTATGGGCGGATTGAGGCGTCATTATTTAGCCAATGGATGGGATGAAAGGCGATGGCTGGCACCCAAGTTATTTGGGACAAAGCAGGGATAATAAAGAAAAATAACTGGAAAATATTGCATTTTATTGCGGCGCGAGGGTAGGCGATGCCGCCGTGCGTTACTCCGTTCCCTGGGGCAGCCTGGAGAGGCCATATCCCAAGGCCAGACCCAATAGCAGGCATAGGACGGTTACTGGCATTTGAGCCCAGGGAACGGGGGACAGCACCGCCGCCATACTGCCCAGGGAGAACCCTAGGATGATGGCGTAGGAGGCTGCCGGTCTCCGCTCCAGGAGGCGATCCACCACCCGGATCAGGATGGCTGCGCCCAGGACGAAGCCCAGGGCAAGGGGCAATACCGTTTGGAGCACCAGATGGGAGATCCCATGGATCACCGCGGGATAGACGCCGAAATAGATCAGCAGAAAGGAGGAGCTGATTCCAGGAACGATGGTGCCTAGAGCAAGAATCAGCCCGCAGAACACCATGGAAAGGAATCCCGCATCCAGCTGAAGAACGCTTCCTCCCACGCGGCTTAAAAGAAATACCGCTCCAAAGGCAAGCAGGCCCAATAGGCCGTGGAAGGGCCGGGGGCGCGCGGATTTTATTACCCGCCAAAGCTGCGGGAGCCCGCCCAGCACCAGTCCCGCAAAGGCGTAAAGGGTGTAGCTGGGATGTCGTTCCATCAGGGTCTCAAGGCCCAGTCCCAAAAGGGGCAGGGAGACGAGAGCGCCCAGCCCTAAAGGCAATAGGAAGACAAGGTTTTGCCGGATGCGGCGGAACCGCATCAGCTCTCCCAGCGCTTGCAAGATCTCCCGATACAGGCCGAATGCCACCATCATCACGCCGGCGCTGACCCCCGGCGCGATGGCGGCCATCCCCAATACCAGTCCGCATAAAAACCGTTTTGCCATAGTCCCTCCAGAATTAGTATGCCGCACGGGAGGAGAACCATCCCAATGCAGCAGGGTATTTTGGTTTTTTGTCGCGATGTGTTATGATGGAGCGGCATAAAAATCCTGTGTCACCTACGAGAGGAAACAATGAAAAAAAGCGTAAAAATTGGAATTTTTGTCGGAGTCCTGCTCCTTTGGGCGGCGGTATTTCTCTATGTGACTACACCGGCCATCCACTTTAAAAATGTATTTTTTATGGGCTGGTTGGCCTTGACTGCCGCCGGTGCTTACATATTATATGTAGCGCTGTTTTTTCGCAATAAGGGGCCTATGTTTTATCGGTCCCAAGAGGGGCCCATGGGCGTTCATACCATGGTATTCAACAAGGATGCCTTTCCCTCTTTGAAGCCGCTGAAGATCATCGGCATTTTGGTGGTTGTCTACTTCCTGGCATCGGTCTTGAGCAGCGCCGTGATCCTGCGTTCCAAGGCATATGCCAGCCAGATGTCCATCAACGAGCTGCCCATAGAGGAGTTTGGCCAGATGGTGAGCCCGGAGTCCGTGGGCAGCAGCACCCTGCCCATCATCGACGAGGACATTGCCCGACGGAAGGCGGAGGCTCGGCTGGGCACCTATGGCTCCCAGTATACCATATCCGATAGCTTTACCCTGATTCACTACAACGACAATGGTACGGAGCGATTGGTGCGGGTGGCGCCCTTAGAGTACAGCGGCTTTTTTGTGGGGCTGAATCGGTACTATAAGGGAAGCGTTGGCTACGTGATGGTGGACGTGGTAACCGAGGAGGCCACCTTGGTGGAGGTGGAGGGCGGGATGCCCTATCTGGAAACCGCCCTTTTTAACAAGAACCTGAAACGGCATATTTGGTTCCAGCATCCCTTTTCCATGGTGACGGATTACTCTTTTGAGATTGACGACAATGGCCATCCCTATTGGGTGGCGACCTATTTTGACTACGGCGTGGGGCTATCGGGAGGGCCGGATCCCAAGGGGGTTATCCTATGCGACGCGGTGACGGGGGAAACACAAAAATATCCCATGGCAGAGGTTCCCGAATGGGTGGACCGGGTGGTGCCGGTGGAGATGGCCTATGAGCAGGCCAACAATGCCTTTACCTATAAAAATGGTTGGTTCAACGCCCACTTTGGAGCGAAGGTCAACGTTTTCAATCTTTCTCAGCAGTATAATTTTCTGTCCTTGGACGGCCGGACCTATATGTATTCCGGCGTGACCTCTCCCAACGACGCCGACGAGACCTCGGTTGGCTTTATCATGACCGATTTGCGGACCAAGGATACCAGCTACTTCCGTATGCAGGGGGTCACCGAGGCTCGGGCCATGGACATCGCCCGGAACCACCAGACGGTGAAAGCCCAGAACCTTACCCCGACCGACCCGCTACTCATCAACATCGAAGGGGTGCCCACCTATTTTCTCACCCTTAAAAATGGGTACCAGCGGCAATGGTATGTGCTGGTACGGGTATCGGATGGAACCCTTGCCATGAACATGGACTTGAAAGCCGCCAAAACGGAGTACATTTCCCTGTTGAGCAGCACCGGCAACCTTTCCTCTGAGGAAATGCGGGAAGCCAATGGAACGGTGCTGCGGCTTTTGCACAATGGGGATAACGTGGAGTTTTTATTGCAGGAGAACCCCGCTAAGATGTATATCGCCCCTCTTTCCATGGGCATTCAGGTGAAATTTATGCAGGAGGGAGACGCCGTTACGGTGCGGTATCTGGAATCTGGAGATGGAACGGGGCTGGTGCGGGAGCTGGTAAACCATAGCATAGGAGAAGTAGCCCCATAGGAACAGAACCCAATTTTTGAAAGGGAAAAATTGGCGAAAAAGCAGATATTGTGTCCTGCTTACGCGCATTTTGGAAGATATATGGTTCCATCCCGTTGTAACCGCTTTTAACCGGCATAATGGAAAAAGCAGGGAGGGTGTTGCGGTTTGACACCCCATTTGAAAGTGGCTATAATAAAATCCCCTTATTGGGGGCTCTTAGAAGGATGTGAACCATGAACGCAGCAAAACGGCTAAAAAAGCATAGAGTGGATATTACTGTGGATAAAAATGCAATCTACAGCAATCTGTTCTACGGCTATGAAGCGCCATCCAATTCCGGCATGCAGCGGATGCGGTCCGGAGTGCGGCGAATCCTTGGGGGGATTGGCCGGATGGCTGTTTTGCCCTTTGTTTGGCTGGGCCGCGCGGCGCTGTTCTTTGTGCTGCCCCAGAATCCCAAGAAGGTTGCGGACGATAACCTGATGGCGGAAACCAAGGTGCCCTATTACCGTCCCCCCATGAAGCTGAAGCCCGACGCGGCCGTCACCATGGAGCCCGACGTGTATCTGGACGCTGTGCCCGAGCCGGAGGTACAGAAAAAGCAGAAAAAGAAAAGGGTTAAGGCGCAGAAGCTGGAGATGGGCCCGGCGCCTCAGGTAGCCGTGGTGGACGTTCCCTTGGCGGAGCTGGCTCCTCTGCTGGAGACCGGCGACGCTATGCCTGCCGGCGCTGCCGTAGCCCATATGGAGCTGGCGGGTGTGCCGGGATCGGTGGACTATGTGCCGCCTATGCCGACCCTAAAGAAGTCCAAGAAGAGGCGGGCCCCGGAAGGGCCTGGCTTGGAGGACATGCCGGTATACGAGGCGCCCCAGGCCAAGACCCGACGGAATTGGGCCAGACGGTTTTCCATCGCCGCGGCGGTACTCTGTGTGCTGGGCGGGGCGGGCTATGGCGGCTGGTATTATTTTGAGGGCCGCTATTGCGTGCTGACCGTTTATGACGATGGCAAACCCATCGAGGTACGGTCCGCTTTGAAGACCGTAGGCGAGGTTTTGGATGAAAACGGCCTTTCTTTGAACTACCGTGACCGCATCGATTGCGGTACCGCGGCCAGCGTTGCCGAGGGCATGGACATTCATATCACCCGGGCCAAGGACGTTACCATCCTGGCTGGGGGCAAGGAAGTGCCCATCAAGATTGCCGAGGGCACCGTGGAGGACGCGCTCATCTATGCCAGCGTTGCCTATAAGCCGGGGGACGAGATCTCCCCGTCGCTGGACAGCGAGATCCAGGAGGGGATGTCCATCCAGGTGG
Source organism: Christensenella sp. MSJ-20 (assembly GCF_044357945.1). NCBI lineage: Bacteria > Bacillati > Bacillota > Clostridia > Christensenellales > Christensenellaceae > Christensenella > Christensenella sp. MSJ-20. Next base: position 1,064,816 of record NZ_CP076563.1, on the reverse strand, counting down.
TGGACGTCCAGGTGGAGTATCTGACCGAGACCGCGGCCGTTGCCTTCGAAACGGTATATCAGGATACCGACTCCCTGCGCAAAGGGGTTACCAAAGTATCCCAGCAGGGCCAGGATGGCGTCCGTACCATCCAAACCCGGTTGACCTATAAGGACGGCCAGGTTGCCAGCAGCGAGGTGGTGTCCGACGAGATCACCACTCAGCCGGTGAACAAGGTGATTCTCCGGGGGACCAAGGTAATCAACACCTCCGGCACCTATATATCCGGGTATACCGCTCCTACCGACGATATGATCGCCCGGCGGGTGACTCTGGACCGGGTGACGGCCTACACCCATACCGGAAACCGGACCGCTACTGGCAAGTGGTCCAAGGTTGGCATGTGCGCCGTGGATACCAGCATGTTCCCCTATGGAACCAAGCTCTTCATCCCGGGATATGGCTATGCCGTGGCCGAGGATACCGGCGGATTTGTGGAATGGGGCGGAAGCCAGATCGATTTGTTTATGAACAGCGAATCGGAATGCAGGCGCTGGGGCGTGAAACGGGGCGTTACCGTTTATGTCATCAGCGAATAGCGAACGAATCCCAGCGCCCGAAGGGAATCCCCTCGGGCGCTGTCGGTTTATGGAGGAACCATGGAACGGATTGCTTACGACGGCGCCAACCGCGGTCAGCTGCGAGAGGCTCTAGCGGCGTTTGGCCTGGCGCCCAATAAAGGACTGGGCCAGAATTTTTTGTGCGACGGCAACGCATGCGACGCCATCGTGGCGCTGGCGGGGGATCTTTCCCAGAAGAGCGTCTTGGAGATCGGGCCGGGGGCGGGCGCCCTTACAAGCCGGCTCTGCGCTGCGGCCCGGCGGGTTACGGCAGTGGAGATCGACGACGGGCTGTACCGTCTGCTCCAGGCCCGGCTGGGAAAAACGGAAAATCTGACCCTGATCCATGGGGATGGGTTAAAGGCGGATCTCCAGGCTTTGGTGGGAGAAGGGCCTGCCGCGGTGGTGGCGAACCTGCCGTACTACATCACCACGCCGCTGATCATGCGGTGCCTGAGGGAGCTGCCCCAGGCGGATACCCTGGTGTTAATGATGCAGCGGGAGGTGGCCAACCGCCTGACCGCCGCGTCGGGAAAGGAGTACGGATCCATCTCCATCGCGGTAACCTATTACGCGTCCATGGAAAAGGGGATGACCTTGCCGCCGGATTGTTTTTATCCCGCTCCCAAGGTGGACTCCTCGGTGGTGGTCATGCGGCGGCGGCCCTATCCCATCCAGCCCCGGGACGAAGAATTGTTTTTTCGCCTGATCCGGGGAGCCTTTGCCATGCGGCGCAAGACCATTTTGAACAACCTTTCCGCCCTATTCCCCAAGGAGACGGCTGTGGCGGCGCTGGAAGCATGCGGTATTCCCGCAAACGCGCGGGGAGAACAGATTGCCATGGATGCGTTTATCCGGTTGTCCGACGAGCTAGGCCGGCAGATGGAGAACCAGTAGCATGGCGTCGCGTTGGAAATATCTGATGTTGGCTTTGGCGCTGCTGGCTTTGGAGGGGATCATCGCTCTGTATGTCCATGATAGGCTGATTCGCCCTTATCTGGGGGATGTGCTGGCGGTTTGGGCGGTGTATTGCCTGGTCCGGACGGTATGGCCAGAGGGTATCCGGCTGCTGCCCCTCTATGTGTTTTTGTTTGCGGCTGTAGTGGAAGGATCCCAATACTTTCATCTAGCGGCGGTTTTGGGGGCGGATCGGATGCCGTTTTTGGGAGTGTTGCTGGGGGGGACCTTTGACTGGGCGGATCTGGTCTGCTACGGGGTTGGCTGTCTTTTGTTATGGATGTGGCAGAAAAGGGGGTTGGAGCGCCATTGCCAGGGCCTTTGAAAATGGACGGGGACCGCTGATTGAAAAGCGTTGGAAGGAAATGCTATAATGGTCAAGCTGACCTTTATAGTATTTTTTTGTTGAGAGGGGGGAGGGCCCCATGACGGAGAGGAAGGACCCAATATTACAGGGATACCGGGAGCTGGTGGATTATATCCGTGGACTGGGGAAGGCCGCCGTGGCCTTTTCCGGCGGGGTGGACAGCACTTTTTTGCTAAAGGCGGCGGTGGATGCCCTGGGGGATGACGCCCTTGCCATCACCATTGCAACCCCTGTTCAGCCTCAATGGGAGCTGGATTTGGCGGGGGAAATGGCTCGGGAGATGGGCGCTCGGTGGCAGGTGGTCCGGGCCGATGTGCTGGCCCTGCCCGCCTTTGTGGAGAATGGCCCTCAGCGGTGCTATCATTGTAAGAAATTCCTGTTTTCCAAGGTGCTGGAGCTGGCTTGTAGCCAGGGAATCGAGATCCTTCTGGACGGCAGCAATGTGGATGATCTGGGGGATTACCGGCCGGGCGCGCAGGCTGCTCGAGAGCTGGGGGTGCGCAGCCCTCTGCGGGATCTGGGCTTCGATAAAAAGCGCATCCGGGAAGCATCCCGGGCGCTGGGACTGAAAACCCATGATTTGCCCTCCTTTGCCTGCCTTGCCAGTCGGATCCCCTATGGAACGGAAATCACCGAAGCGGATCTGCGGCTGGTAGAACAGGGGGAGGCCTATTTGCGGGAGCGGGGCTTTCGGCAGAACCGAGTGCGCCACTATGGGGATACCGCCCGCATCGAGGTGGAACCAGATCGAATTTCTGATTTGGCGGCCATGGCCCGGGAGGCGGACGCCTTTTTCCGGGGGTTGGGCTATCGATATGTTTGTATGGATCTGCATGGCTTTGCCACCGGCAGCATGAATGCCGCCATCGGCGAGGACGGAAAGGGGGAATAGCCTTGGATCAGGAGCGCACGCTGGAGCTATTGCGGGGAGTGCGGGACGGAAGCGTTTCCATGGAGGAGGCACTGTTTCAACTCCGCCAGGAGCCTTTTGAAGATCTGGGATATGCCAAGGTGGATCACCACCGGGGGCTTCGTCAGGGGGCTGGAGAGGTGATCTATGGCGCGGGAAAGACCGTGGAGCAGATCGTGGGAATCACCCGGAATATCCTGCAGCGGGACGGGAGCAATATCCTGGTTACCCGGGTAGGACGGGAGGTATATGACGCCCTTGTGGCGCTCGATCCTACGGCGGTGTTCCACGAAATGGCTCGCATCGTGGTAGCGCGGCCACAGGAACGGCCTTTGAATCCCGGCTATGTGGCCGTGGTGACGGGAGGGACCTCCGATATGCCGGTGGCCGAGGAAGCGGCGGTAACCGCCGAAACCCTGGGCAACCGGGTGGAGCGGATTTACGATGTGGGAGTGGCCGGCATCCACCGGCTGCTGGCCCAGCGGGAGAGGCTGATGGGAGCCAATGTGCTAGTGGTTGCCGCCGGTATGGAGGGCGCTCTGCCCAGCGCGGTGGGAGGCCTGGTGGACCGGCCCGTCATCGCGGTGCCCACCTCGGTGGGATACGGCGCTAACTTTGGCGGGATGGCGGCCCTTTTGGCCATGCTCAACAGCTGCGCCAGCGGGGTCAGCGTGGTGAATATCGACAACGGCTTTGGGGCGGGCTATCTGGCCGCCATGATCAACCGGCCGGGGCACCAGCCCCAGCGATAGGAGGGAATACCATGAGAGTTTTATATCTGGACCTATTTTCCGGCATCAGCGGGGACATGACTATGGGCGCTCTTTTGGACGCCGGCGCCACGGAGTCTGCACTCCGTGAGGGATTGTCCAGCTTGGGCATCGACGATGAATTTGAACTGGTGGTGCAGAAAAAAAACAAGGCGGGCATCGCTGGCACCGATGTGGATGTGGTGATAAAGGAGCTTTCCCCCGATCTGCTCCACGAAAAGCAGCATGCTCTGGGGCTGGAGCACCATCATGGCCATGAACACGACCATGGGGAGGAGCACCATCACCATGACCACGAGCACCCCCATGACCACCACCATGGAGCGGGACATCACCACCACCATGGCAACGGTTTGCGCCGGAATATTGTACACATTGTGGATTTGATCCAAAGAAGCGGTCTTTCCGAGGCGGTAAAAGCCGACAGCATCGCCGTATTCCGGCGGCTGGCCCAGGCGGAGGCTGCCGTTCACGGTACCTCTCCCGAGGAGGTGCATTTTCACGAGGTGGGCGCGGTGGACGCCATTGTGGACATTGTGGGGAGCTGTATCCTGTTTCATGACTTGGCTCCGGACCATATCGCCGCTTCGCCCGTCCATGTGGGCAGCGGCCGGGTGAAGATTGAGCATGGGGTGGTGCCGGTTCCCGCGCCCGCTACTCTACGGCTGCTGGCTGGAATCCCCATCTATGGCGGGGACGTAAAGGGGGAACTGGTAACTCCCACCGGCGCCGCGCTTTTAGGACACTTTGCCCAAGAGTTTGGCCCTATGCCCGCTATGCGTCCTCTGGCGGTGGGCTATGGCCACGGCAAGAAGGATTTTGGAGGGCCTAACAGCCTGCGGGTATGTCTGGGGGAATCGGAGGACGAAAAAAAAAAGAACTGATCCATCTTCTTGAGGCCAACATCGACGATATGCCGGGAGAGCGCTTTGGCTATGTGATGGAGGGACTTTTTCGTCTGGGGGCGCTGGATGTATACTATGTGCCCATCACCATGAAAAAAAACCGTCCCGGGGTGGTGCTTTCCGTCCTATGCCGTCCCGGCGAAGAGGAAGCGCTGACGAAATATCTCCTGCGGGAGACCACCACCTGGGGGGTGCGCCGAGCGGTCTATGGCCGCACCGCCCTCGTTACCCAGAAGCGTCGGGTGGATACGCCCTATGGTCCCGTGGAGGTTAAGTTTGCCCGGGTGGGGGGATGGATCAAGGCGGCGCCGGAGTATGAGGATTGCCGCGCCCTTGCCCAGCAACGGGGGGTGCCGCTGGACGCGGTATACCGCGCGGCCATGAGGGCCTTTTCAGAGGAATAGGGAAGGGAGCCATGGGGAGCCGATGTCATCGGATTGAGCAATTTAGCACATCGCAAAAAGCGCCCACCCCGCTTGGAATGGGGTGGGCGCTTTTTGCTGCGGGATCGGCTGGTATTTTGCGGGATACCGCGTTCTATATCTTGAACAATCGTGGGCAAATCTGCTCAGGAAATGGACGTCCCTAAATTTGTTTGCGGTTCTATCAAAATGCATTTTTCATAACGTTATTGTTTAAATACTGGACAAAGGCATCGAAGGTATCCTGTGAAATCCGTTTTGGACTGGTCATGAGAATTAAACGGTGCCCTTCATTTTCCTTGTGGTATGGTGGGTGTATGTGGGCGAAGAGATTTTCTGTGAAACCACATCTTTCGTAAAAGCCTTTTCTACGCTTAGAAATGTCATCGTCTGGAGGATCGATCTCAAGGATCAATGTTTTGTTCTGTTCCCTCAAAAGCGCTAAGGTTTTCTGTCCATATTGTTTGTTTCGCATATCCGGAAGAATGCAGAAATGTTCAATATAAATGAACCGGTCATTTTCCCAATACAGAATCAAGCCGACAAAGATATCTTCATCGTATATTGCGTTGAAGTGATATTCGTCATCTTGTAAGATCTGCGTCTGAGAACTTGCCTCTCGCTGTTCATGATCGGGAGAACTGATGCGATATAGCTTTATCCCCTCATGGTAGGTGGAGTCTGATACATCCGTAATACGTTTGAAAAACATTTCCATTCTTCCTTAATTGATGGTTATCCTTTTGAGCAACATTATATTATCGTTTTGCTTAAGTTGAAAGGGATAAACAAAAGGTGAACTACCTGTAAAGCTCCGCTTTTTTGCTCCGTTGGGCGAAGTGGAGATATTTTAAAATAACGGTTCTGGAATGCGAAAACGGCCTTTTGTGCAAAAATACGGCAATCGGGACAGGATGCCAAGCTTGGCTCTTTTTCTTATGGAATATGTATACCCTGGGTTCAGGGGCGCATATCCATGGAGGAGGAGGTGCTGGATGATGGCGGTTGTGAGACGGAATATCCTGCTGCGTGGGATACGGGGAGGAAGAGCCTCGGGAAGGATTGGGATTCAGTATCGGGGAAAGGAAGCGGCGGTAAGCGCCCAGATCCGGGGGATTTTGGCGGGAGAGCTTTTGCTGTTGGAAAACGGACATTTTTTTCACGTTCCCCTGGAGCCGGCCGCAGGGGGACTATCCGCCGATACAGGGATTACGGGTTTGGATCAGGGGCGCATCCTAGCTGCGGTGGTGGATCAGGAGGGGCGCGTCCTTTTGGCTGGGGAGTCGGGTGGAAGACCTGAGGATTGGACCAGTCTGGAATACCGAATTATGGGATATATCGCAAAACGGAATCGAGAACGGAAGGAGGCCGACGCCATACCCGAAGACATGCCGGCGGCGGAGAGGGGGGACATGGAGCCCAAAGCCAGTTTAGAGGCTTTTGGGCAGGGCGAAGAAGCCGAACCGGAGGAAGCAGAGGAGGCCGTGGTTGCGGAAGAGGCCGCAGCGGAATCCGGCCAGGTTGTGGATTGGCAACTACCGGAGCCCAATGACGGGCCGACAGAGCCTGCCGTGAGTACCGTGGCCGAGACGGTGTCGGAGGAGCTGGAATTTCATCCAGATCACAAAGCTGTTTTGACGGCTCCGGAGCCGGAAGAGGCCACTGCGGATGCGGCGGGGCAAGAGACGCAATCGGAGCAGGAGACGGCTTCCGCGTTGTTTGAGGAGGAGAAGCCGGGGGAGGAAACGTCATGGGAAGCGGATGGCTTTATGGAGGAGGCCATGGCGCAGGCCGCCCAGACGGAAGAGGAGGATATGACCATCTTTGTCATCGGCACTGACGGCAGGGACCAGGAGATCCGGGTATCCAAGAGCGCCATGGCAGAGGAACTGCGCAATTTGGAGGAGAGCTATCTTGAGGAGGAAGTTCTGGGGGAGCCGCAACCCGAATACCAGGAGGACCGGGCCTTAGAGGAGAAGATTGGCGCCCCTCAGGGGGAAAGCCCTCTTTTTGGGGAGCCCGAAACGGGATGGGAATCCATAGCGGAAGAGACGGTGTCCGTGCCCAAGGAGCGCCCCTGGCGCTATGCGCCTACACCCGTCCGGGAAGCCCATGTGGCGCCCCCTGAGCTGTCGGGAATGGAGGACTGGGACTGGGACCGAGTCAACTATGACGAAAGCGGCGGCTTCTATTATTATCTGGGCACCTTCCGGGAAGCCGATGGCCGTGTCACCGGCCGGGCAGTGGCGGTTCCTAGCTTTGGCAATCCCGCGGCGCCGCCCCATTTGAAGGGATTTACCCGCAAGGGTCAGTGCTGGGTGCTGGCCCAGGACAACGACACCGGGAGACCGCTTCGGATTTAGTGGAAATGGGCCCGGCGCTGCGCCGGGCCCTTGTTGCACGCTATTCCCGATGGTTTGCTGGGGTTTCGCCGAGACCGAAATACTGTTCAAAAATCGTTCGAACCACGGGGATACAGGTGTTGCCTCCGCCGCTTTGGGCGATCATCACCGCCACGGCGATCTGAGGATCCTCCGCCGGGGCATAGGCGATAAACCAACCATAGTTGTCCTTCCCATCCGCTTCGGCGGTACCGGTTTTAGCGGCAACCCCGATGGGCAGGCCAGCAAATGCCCCCGCTGCCGTACCGCCGCTCTGCACCACCCGCTGCATCCCCTGGGAGATGGCGGCATAGGTGCTGTCCGATAAAAAGGGTTGGGACAGAATCCGTTTTTGCTGCTCCTGGCCGTCTATGGATTTGATCAGGGTGGGGGCGTACCGGAGTCCTTTTTTGCTGAGGGCCGCCGTGGCGTTTGCCATCTGAAGGACGGAGAAGCTGTTTTCCCCCTGACCGATTGCAAGGGACAATACCTGGCTTTCCCGATACCGGTGGTTGTTGACGTACTCATATAGGGTTTCAACTGTGCGCGCCTCCAATCCCAGGGGATGGAGAAGCCTTTTTGCGTTGGAGAGGGTGGGGGTATCCACCATCTCACGGCCGATTTCCCTCGCGTCCGATTCCTCCACTCCTAGAGACATCAGCTTTTGCTTCATGATGTTGGCCAGGTAAGCGCTGGTATAGGCCTCGCCGCCCACGATTCCAGCGGCGTCATAGAGGCATTCCACCCCGGTGCTGGTCCCAAATCCAAATTTTTTGACGTATTCTCCAAGGGCGTTGCTGCCCAAACGGACCGCGGCATCATAGAAATAGTAGTTGCAGGAATGGGCCAGGGCATCGGATACGGTTTCATATCCATGGGTGCCGGCGTTTTGATTGTATAGCCAGCATCCGGGCGCCTGGGTGGTGGAAAACCCGGTATACCGGCCCCGATCCAAGATGGTGGTGCTGGGGGTTACGATGCCGTTTTCCAAAAGGGCCGCCGCCACAAAGGGCTTGTAGGTGCTGCCCGGGGGGAAGATGGAGGCGGTGGCTACATTGACCATGGGCCGCGCTAGAGTGGGGTCGGGATCGCTTTCGCCGTCCTCATCCAGGTATTGAGGGCTCAGCTGCGCCCAGACCTCTTCACTGATGGCGCTGGAAAATACGTTGGGGTCATAGCCTGGCTCCGAAACCATGCAGAGGATTTCGCCGGAATTGACGTCCACGGCCACGGCAGCTCCCACCTGGGCTTTGGGATATCCGGTTTCCCGGAGCTGGGCCATGGTCTGGGACAGGCTTTCCTGAGCGGCTTTCTGCAGGTTGAGATCGATGGTCAGCACCACGTCCTTGCCATCCTGGGGCGGGGTGCTGGACAGGGTTTGGGTGTTGCGGCCCAGGCTATCCACCATGATGGCGTTTTCCCCGGGTATGGCGTGGAGGACATCCTCTAAAATCCGCTCCAATCCGTCCCGACCCACGGTGTCGGTGGGGCGGTAGCCTTTGGCCATCATTTCCTCCTCCAGGGCGGCGGTGATCCGGCCGGTATAGCCCAAAACCTGGGAGAGCAGATTGCCCTCTGGGTATTCTCGAATGGAGGACTGGGATACCGCGATGCCCGGCAGGGACAGGGCGTTTTCCTCTAGAACGGCGCAGATGTTGTAGTCCAGGGTTTTCGCGATGGGGAGGGGATTGTACCGCTTGTAATAGTTGCCCGAGGCCGCATACCGGATGGCCAGAAGGTCCAACAGATAGGGGGTCCCGTTGTAGGCCTCCGCCCGATACTTGGCCATTAGGGTATCCGCCACCTGTTGGGCGGAGGCATCGGCGGGCAGGGATAAAAAGGATTTGAGCCGTTTGATGGAGGCGGTATGCCACTGGGGACTCTCTGGTCCGCTCATGGGGATGGCGTTTTGATAGGGAGGTGCTCCCAGGGTGTTTTCACAGCCATCGATAAAGGATAAAAGAACGTCCGCCTGGATGGAGGATCCCAGGGAGAGGGAGGCGGATGTGCCGTTCACCTGGACCTGGATACCAGCTTTTTGGCAGAGATCCATAAGCTGATGAAGGGAGTGGTCGCTGAGATTGCGGTAGGCATCTCCCCCCTCCTGGCTGCCCAGGATCAGGGAGAGGCAGCCATATGCCTGCCGAGGGGGAAGGGCGCCAACGCCGTACCGGGCGTAGAGAAGGGAAAGCGCTTCCTCTGGGGAGGCGGAGGAGGGGAGCTCCTGTTCCGTAAGGTATTGATCGATTTCATCACAGCGGTAGATCATGGCATCGCCGTCGTAGGCGATGGGGAGCTCGCATAGATAGGTGACGTCCGAATAGCGGCCGAGAATGCTGAGCGCGCCGTAAATTGAACGATTGACGGTATCGCCGTCTTGATCGTATGCGTATAGATCGATGGTATAGCTGGGTTTGTTTTGGGCCAATACCTTGCCATTGCGGTCTAGGATCCGGCCCCGGTTGCCGTCCACCGGGATGTTGCGGACTAGGGCGCTTTGCGCCATGGCAAGGTAGCTCTCATGCTGGAATACTTGGGTACTGACCACCGTGAGCGCCAGGCTGAGGAACAGGACGCCAAAGACCAAAAGCAGCCTGCGGGAACCGTAGAAGATTCGATTTTTCACAGAGCACCACCCCTTTTTGAACTGTATTCAGTATGCCCTGAGGAAGTGGGACAAAAACTTACCAAATGGCGAAGCTGCGTTTTTTGGGGTCACTATTTTTGTGATTTCTTGTCGAATTTTTATGATTATTCACGTTATGTGGCAAATAATAAATATTATCCGTTGCTTTTCCTGAGAAATGTGCTAATATCTCAATATATATACATAAATTTACTGGTTTTACAAGAATATCCCAAGATGTTGTGGGTTTTCCATATTTCCGTTCGTCAAAAAATGCTGCAAATAATTTTTTGGAGGAAAGAGGATGAAAGGGAAAAAGAAGGTGCTTATTGCAGAGGACAACGCTGAACTCTGCAACACGCTCGCCGCCTATTTTCGGGAGCGGGATGAGGTAGAAGTCCTGGCTGCCGTATATGACGGCGGCGGTGCCCTTGACCACCTGCAGGAGGCGGACGTGTTGATCACGGACCTGGTTATGCCCAACCTGGATGGATTCTCCCTTCTGGAGCGGGCTGCGGAGATGGGGGAAACGAAGCCCGGCATCATCGTAATCTCCGCTTTAGGGTTGGAGGACGTGGTGCACAAAGCCTGTAACTTGGGGGCGAACTATTACATGGTTAAGCCCCTTAACGTGGAAAGCCTTTACAAACGGACTTTGGAACTTCTGGGCCTGAAGAACGGACAGCGCCTAACGGGAAGCGTATCTGTGCCGGTTGCCAAACCGCTGGATGAGAAGATCACCAATGTATTTTTGATGGTGGGGATTCCCGCCCACATCAAAGGGTATCATTATTTGCGGTATGGCGTTCGGCTGGTGGTGGAGAACAGCGGCATCATCAATCGCATTACCAAGGAATTGTATCCTGCCATCGCCGAGCATTTTGAAACCACACCCAGCAAGGTAGAGCGTGCCATCCGCCACGCCATCGATGTGGCCTGGTCCCGCGGAAAGATCGAGAACATCAACCGCATCTTTGGTTTTAATATCTACACCAAGAACGATAAGCCCACCAATGGGGAGTTCATCGCTTTGGTTGCCGACAAGCTTTCCATGGAGCAGAGCGCTTAAGGCTTTGTAAGCGTGTTCCGGCGTTTGCCATTCCCTGCCGTCCGCCTTTGGCGGACGGCTTTTTCCATGTTTCCCCGGCGGATTTTGCACGTTTTGGGAATATCCGGCGGCTTTTCCGGTTATGCTAAAAATGAGCCGGAGGTGAAGCAATGACGGAATTGGAGCGCATCAAACAGGAGATGGAGCGGAATATCGGCAAAAAGGTTTGGGTAAAAGCCAAACGGGGCCGGAGCAAGAGCGTGGTAAACGAAGGGGTCATCAACCAGACCTTTCCCAGCGTCTTTACCATTCAAATACAGGATGATGGAACCACGGGGGTCCTCAGCTATACCTATGGGGATATCCTCACCCGGAATCTGGAACTGAAGATTATGGAATAACGGGAAGCGGCGGCTTCCCTTTTCCTTTTTTGGGCCATAGCGGCAGAGCCCTTGAAAATTGCTTTTTTCTATCATATTTATGGGCCCGGTGAAATAGGTTTAGGTAGATATAGTGTGCAGCTATATCACCAATCGACTGGGGGTAATGGCATGGAACAAATACAGAATGAAAAAAAGATATTGAACCATTTGGTGGGCGATCTATCCCAGGCTGTGGTGGAAGGGTCGGCCATTCTGCCGGCGGGCATGCCGGAGATGGCTCGCATCCTGATGGTAACGCCCTACGCCGAGGTGGCGTCCGCCGAGCCGGATCAGGGCAGGGTGGCGGTAGAGGGGAATCTTACCCTTTTGATCTGCTATCTCTGTGCCGATGGGCTGACCCATTCCTTTGAATCCACATCGGTATTCCGCAGTACCGTGGAGGTGGAGGGGGCACAGCCCGGTATGGGCTGCGTCGTAGAGGCGCTACCCAGCGCCGTAGAATACACCCTGGGCAGCGGACGGGATCTCTCCGTCCATGCCATTGTGGATCTGTGCTGCGTATTGGAGGAGGATGTGCCCCTTTTGGCTTTGGCCTTTGAGGACGCGCCTCAAAATATGAGCGCCCTTCCCGCCGAGGCGCACTTTACCCGCAGCGCTCGGCGGATGTCCCTAACGGGGGAGATTCAGGGCAGCGTTCCCATTCCCAGCGGCATTGCGCCGGTGGAACGAGTGCTGTTTGCCAGCGGGTTTGCGGAAATTAAGCGCACCATGTTCGATGGGGAGACCCTGGGCATAGAAGGGGAATTGAAGCTCAACGTGCTGTACTCCACCGGGGAGGACAGCGCGCCTGTGAGCCAGATCTACGGCAGCCTGGAGTTTAGCGAGGTCGTGCCGGCCGACGGCGTGGATGGGGATATCGAGGTTCGAGCACAGGTGGGCAGAATTCAGTGTACCCTGGACGACGCCGGGGAGGCCTTGGAAATTTCCGCTCTTTGCAAGATGGCGGTATCCTGCCGCCGCCGCTTTGGATTTGTGGGCATCAAGGACGCCTACGCCGAACATTGCCGTACCGATTTGGAGTATCAGCGGATCAATACCATGGATAAATGCCTGATGAAAACCGGTACCAACGCGGTGCGGGAACGGATGCAGCTGGGGGAGGAGGCCGTCCCCGCCCGCATCCTCTGCTGCAATTTGACTCCGGGGGTATGCCGGGCCTATGACCAGGGAGGCATGCTGGTAATGGAGGGCATGCTGGGCTGTCAGGTGGTCTATGTGGGCTATGACGGAGCCATCAACACCGTATCGGGGGAAGTGCCCGTCCGACTGGAGGAGCCGGCGGTGGATCTGGCGGGGGCTACCCAGCTTACCGCCCAGATATGGGCGGATCAGGTGCAGACCGTTCCTGCTGGGGATGAGGTAGAGGTCCGGGCACTGGTCCAGTACCGCTGCGACGGCTACCGTCCCGCCGCTATGGATCTGGTAACCGTCATCCGGCAGGATGAAGAGGAGGCAGCGGAACGCACGCCCTCCGGTATCATCGTGTATTTCATTCAGCCGGGGGATACCCTGTGGGATGTCGCCAAACGGTACCGCATCAACCAAGATGTCATCCTGGCGCAAAATCCGGGCGTGGAGGACCAGTTGGTGGCAGGTCAGAAGCTGCTTTTGATCTCGCGGCCCGTATGACCAAGGACGTGATTTGCCCGATAAACAAAAAAAGGCCGCTTGCGGCCTTTTTTTGTTTTACTTCACAGGAAAAGCTCCACGCCGTTGGGAACGGAGAAGGCATATTCCACGTAATCATACCTGCCTACCAGCTCCTCATAGGCGCGAAGGGCGGCCAGCTTGCTGTCGAATACCCCGAACACCGCTGAACCCGTGCCCGTCATGGCGGCGTAGATGGCGTCCATGGCCTCAATATCCCGCTTGATCTGACCGATGACCGGCAGCATTTCCGTAGCGATGGGCTCCAGGGAGTTGCCGGAGTAAACCCCCAGCTCCCGGAGATTTCCGGCCTCCAGGGCGGATACGAAGTTATGGGTGTCGGGCCAGCTGGCAAGATGGTCTACATCCACCTGGCTGAAGATAGCCCGGGTGGAAAGCCCCTCCTGGGGTTTTACCACGATAAAATGTAGGGTTTCCTTGTTGGCGATGGGGTAGAGCTTTTCCCCGATGCCCGAGGCTACGGCGGTGCCCCCCGTCAGGAGGAAGGGAACGTCTGCGCCCAGGTAGAGGGCGGCCTTATGCAGGCGGCTGGGGCTGATTTCCACGTTGAAGAGCGTACATAGGCCTAAAAGCACACCGGCGGCGTCGGCGCTGCCGCCTCCCATACCGGCTTGGATGGGGATGTTTTTTTCGATGTCGATCAAGAGTCCAGAGGGCTCGATGCCTGCCACCTGAAAGAAGATCTTGGCGGCGGATTTGACGATGTTCTCCCCTTGGATGGGTTTGTTGCATCTGACTTTGATTCCGTAGCCCACGGGGTCCTGACTCAGGGTGATCCGGTCATAGATGCTGACGGTATGGAAGATGGAATCCAGCTCGTGATATCCATCCGGCCGCTTGGCGGTTACGTCCAAGGTGAGATTCAATTTGGCATAGCAAAGCATCCGAACCATGTCAGATCATCCCCTTTTGCTTATCTTATCAGATTTATAGAGCCATTACTATATCCAACCCTACGGAATGGGTTTTTTCTTTTTGGCCATAATAGCTTTAGACCTGGCCTCCAGACGGCGCCCTGGAGCTGATGGAATGAAAATCACCCTGGAGAGGATTTTGTGAGATGAAAAAATGGTTGCTATATGTAATGGCGGCCCTTTCCCTTATGGGGGCGGGGCCGTCCTCCCGGACCGTTCCTCCGGTTTTACGGCTCCATGTGGTTGCCAACAGCGATGGGGCGGAGGATCAGCGGGTAAAGCTGCAGATCCGGGATCGGGTGGTAGCCTATATGGGCGTCTGGGCCCAAAATGCCGGGACCTTTCCCGAAGCCAAGGCCTATGCGGAGGCACACTTGGAGGAGATTGAGGGAATTGCAAGAGAGGTTTTGCGGGACAACGGATTTGACTATGAGGTGACGGCGTCGGTGGGGATCTACCCCTTTCCCGACCGGACCTATGGCAGCGTTACCTTTCCGGCGGGGGACTACTATGCCGTAAAGGTGGATTTGGGCAGCGGCCAAGGGGCCAACTGGTGGTGCGTCCTGTTCCCGCCGCTGTGTTTTCTGCCAGCCACCGAGACCGAGGAAGGCTGGCAGGAGGAGGATGGGGTGGAATACCGGTCCTTCTTCGGAGAGTTGCTGGGCCTCTATCAATAAAAAAGGAGCGTTTTCCAGGAGAAAACGCTCCTTTCTATTATCCAATTTTTTCTATGGAGTGGTATAATCAAAAAAAGAAGGCGCGTTTTCCCCGTTTTTGTTCGACAGAGGGGAAAATCGTGCTATAATAACGGTTGTTTTGATGTGAGGTGGTAAGGAATGAAGATCAACTATCATGGACACTCCTGTTTCACCGTCGTGTTGGAAAACGGCGCGTCTTTGCTGCTGGATCCCTATAACGGCAGCGTGGGCTATCCTTTGGTGGAGCGTAAGGCCGATGTGGTTACCTGCTCCCATCATCATGGGGATCATCATTATTTGGAGAACATTGTGCCCGGCTATCGGTTGGTGGAGGGAACAGACCCCGTTACCGTCAAGGGGTTTACCATTTATGGCGTTCCCACCAGCCATGACGCCAATCACGGCGCCGACCGGGGAGACAATATCGTATACTGCGTGGAGGGGGACGGCATCCGCCTGGCCCATCTGGGAGATCTTGGACATATGCTGAGCCAGGAGCAGCTGGAGGCCATTGGCCGCTGTGATGTGCTGATGGTTCCCGTGGGCGGATATTATACCATAGACGCCGCTACCGCGGCACAGGTGACCGACGCCATAAAGCCGCTCATCGCCATCCCCATGCATTACCGCACCGCGTGCAGTGCCGACATGCCCATCGCCACCGAGGAGGCATATCTCTCCATGATGCGGCAGAATGAATACGCCATCAGCGCGCTATCCTCCACCCAGTTGGAGTTGGACCCTGAGGATATGCCTCGGGCCCGACGGGTGGTTCTTATGGAATATAAATAACATCAATTGCAACGGTAGGGGGACTTATGGACACAAAGTTTATTTTCATCACGGGGGGCGTGGTTTCCTCCCTTGGCAAAGGAATTACCGCCGCTTCCCTGGGCAACCTGCTGAAATCCCGGGGTAAGAAGGTGGTCATCCAGAAGATGGACCCGTATATCAACCTGGGGCCGGGGAATTTGAGCCCCCTTCAGCACGGCGAGGTATACGTGACCGATGACGGCGCCGAGACCGACCTGGACATCGGCCACTATGAGCGGTACACCGGGAAGTCCCATGGAAAGTATAGTAACTGTACCGCCGGACGCATCTACTACACCGTTATTGAAAAGGAACGGGTGGGCGAATACGGCGGCAACACCGTCCAGGTGATCCCCCATATTACCGATGAGATCAAGAGCACCATTTTGGCCATCACCAGCGCCGAGCCCGATGTGGTGATCACCGAGATCGGCGGCACGGTGGGGGATATGGAGTCCACACCCTTTATCGAGGCCATCCGCCAGATGCGCGGTGAGGTGGGGCCGGAAAACTGCTGCTTTATCCACGTTACCCTCCTGCCCTATATCGCCAGCGCCGGGGAACTGAAGACCAAGCCCACTCAGCACAGCGTCAAGGCCCTCCGGAGCCTGGGCATTCAGCCCGACATCATCGTGTGCCGGTCCGAAATGCCCATCGCTGATTCCATCAAAAAGAAGGTGGCCCTGTTCTGTAACGTCACCCCTGAATCGGTGGTGGCCAATATCGATTGTTCCTGTATCTATAAGGTGCCCCTGCTGCTCCATGCTGAGGGCCTGGACGATCTGGTGTGCAAAAAGCTGGGGCTGGAAGAGAAGGAAGCGGATCTGACCCAGTGGAAGCACATGATCCAGGTATTGGATAACCCCAAGCATGCCGTAACCATCGGCCTGGTTGGCAAGTATGTGGAGCTTCATGACGCCTATTTTTCGGCAGCGGAGGCCATTGCCCATGGAGGCATTGCCAACGAAGCCGCTGTCCGGATCAAATACTTTGACACCGGGGAGCTGGCGGATTTCCAAAAGGCCAGAGAGGTGGTGGCATCGGTGGACGGCATCCTGCTGCCTGCCGCTCATCAGGAGGCCATGGAGCCCGGCCACGTGAACGTGGCAAAGGCCTGTTTGGAGCTGGACAAGCCCTGTCTCTTTACCGGCGCCGCTTTGGAGGCCCTTGCCCTTGCTGCCGGCGGAAAGGCCCCCTTTACCGAGGGGGAGATGCGCATGGGCGCCCAACCCATGAAGCTTATGGAAGGAACGCGGGTCCATGCCGTCTATGGCACCAGGCTGGCGTCGGAGCGGCACCGCCTCAATCGGTACCTGTATCAGAAGGACGCCGCCCTTTTGGGGGACGGCTTGATCGCCTCCGGCATCGGCGATGAAGGACGGGTGGAGGCTCTGGAGGCCAAGGATCGGGCCTTTGCAGTTGGGGTTGCTTCCCATCCGGAGTTCAAGTCCCGTCCGGATGATGCGCATCCCCTGTATACGGCATTTATCGCTGCGGCCCTTGGAAATTGATAAAAGGTTGCAATCGTACCGCCTTCGGATCAGTCCGAAGGCGGTTTTCTTTATAAAACTTTTAACCATAACGCCAAATTTCGTCACAATTCCGCATTGAACCATGGAAACCCATGGGATATAATAAATTTATCGGTTATCCTATCCATTCTTGTTTTTTCACTTTTGCAGCATTCCATACCGGTATCGGAGGCATATGATGGATCATTCCTTAGCGGAACAGAGCCTTGTCCAACTGCGTAAAATGGCAAAGGACATGGGCCTTAAATATGTGACGACCTACAACAAGGCGGACTTGATTGCCGCTATGATCGCCCTTCAATCCCCGGCTTCTGACGCGGCGTCTGCGGCTCCGGAGCCGGAAAAGGCCAAACGGGGACGGCCCAAGAGAGCGGCCGCTACGGCTTCTGGTACGCCGAAAAAGACCGGACGTGTCAAAAAAGTGGAGGAGAAGAAGGCGGCCTTGGTGACGCCTCAGCCCACTGTAGAGGAGGAAAAGCCGTCTAGGCCGGAGCCAGCTCCCAAAGGGGAGGCCGAGAAGGAAGAGAAAGCGGCTGAACCGGACGCTTCATCTTATAAAGCCCAGGGCCATCAGGAACGGTCTCAGCAAAACGAATCTCCGCGCCGACGGTTTAGCGGCGGACGCAACGGCCGTCCGGCGGGAGAGGTGCGGGAGGCCGTTGCCGAGATATTGGGCAGCGGCGAGTGCGGCGAGGCCAGCGGGGTGTTGGAGATTTTGCCCGACGGCTACGGATTTCTTCGATCCCAGAACTATATGCCCGGCCCGGCGGACGTCTATCTTTCCATGGCGCAGATTCGGCGGTTTGGCCTCAAGACCGGGGATTTGGTCAAAGGGAAAACCCGGCCCGGCAAGGACTATGACAAACACATGGCGTTGATCTATATCGACGAGATCAACGGCCTTCCCCCCTCTCAGTCGGTACGGCGCACTCCCTTTGAGGACCTGATTCCCATCTATCCGGATCAGAGGCTGACCCTGGAACGGGCGGACCAGCCCCATGACCTTTCCATCCGCATCATTGATCTGATTGCGCCCATTGGCAAGGGCCAGAGGGGAATGATCGTTTCTCCGCCCAAGGCGGGCAAGACCATCATGCTGAAAAAGATCGCCAACAGCATCACCGCCAATTTTCCAGAGGTGGAGCTTATGGTGCTGCTCATCGATGAGCGGCCGGAAGAGGTGACGGATATGCGGCGATCCATCCAGGGAGAGGTGATCTATTCCACCTTTGATGAGGAGCCGGAGCACCATACCCGAGTGGCGGAAATGGTGCTGGAGCGGGCCCAGCGGCTGGTGGAAACCGGCCGGGACGTGGTGGTGCTTTTGGACAGCATCACCCGGCTGGCCCGGGCCTATAACCTGACCATCGCGCCTACTGGCCGGAGCCTTTCTGGGGGATTGGATCCGGGGGCATTGTATAAGCCAAAACGATTTTTTGGCGCCGCCCGGAACATCGAAGAGGGCGGCAGCCTTACCATCATCGCCACGGCTCTTATCGAGACCGGCTCCCGGATGGATGATATCATCTATGAGGAGTTCAAGGGTACCGGCAATATGGAGCTTCATTTGGATCGGAAGATGAGCGAAAAGCGGATCTTTCCCGCTATTGATATCTACCGCAGCGGCACTCGCCGGGAGGAGCTGCTTTTAAACCAGAAGGAGCTGGAGGGGGTCTGGGCGCTCCGCAAGATGATGAGCAGCGGCAGTCCTCAGGAGGTTACCGAGCATCTGATCGAGCTGATCATGCGCACCAAGAACAATCGGGAATTCCTGGGCAACCTTATGGATTACATCAGGATCATGGAAAAGGATGGGTATTCCATCGGGAGGTAGGGAATGTTAGACATTGTACTTATGATATTGCTCAGCAACCGGCTCTGGATGGCCTACCGGGCAAAAAATCGCCCGGCAGGAGGCAAGGTCATGAAAATGCTGGTCTTTTGGCTGTTGGCAGAGGTGCTGATCTTCTATGCGTGCATCTATTTGGAGACCAATTTGATGCTCACCGCCGTGCTTACCATGGCGGCAGGGGTGACGGTGGGCCTATCCGCCTATCGCCAGGCCATAGAGGCGCTTAAGGAGGATTCCGGCAAAGACACTTCGGATGGCCCGCATCAAATTTAGGGGAAGCCCTTGATTTCCCGGAATATGGATGCTATAATACACAATGCTATTTTTGAGAGAAGAAGGTGAGTCGATTGAAGGAGAACATACACCCTGCATATGGGGAATGCACCGTGCGGTGCGCATGTGGCGAGACGTTCACCACCGGTTCCACCAAAAAAGAGGTGCGGGTGGAAATCTGCTCCAAGTGCCACCCTTTCTATACCGGCAAACAGAAGTTGGTTGACACCGGCGGACGGGTTGACAGGTTTAAGAAACGTTACGGGCTGTAAGCCGCCCGAGAGGAGAAACAGGCCGATGTACTTCGGTCTGTTTTTCTCATTTATGAGGTGAATTCATGCCAATCAAACCCATGGGCGGCCAAGCCGTCATGGAAGGGGTCATGATCAAATGCGGAGAGCGAACCGTGATGTGCGTCCGGCGCAAGAACGGGGAGATTACCACCGTCTGTGAGGAGAAGACCCCCATCGCAAAACGACATAAGTGGATGGGCTGGCCCGTCATCCGGGGATTTGTAAACCTCATCGAACAGCTGGGGGTGGGCTTCCGCATGCTGATGAAGTCCGCCAACTTCATCGAAGAGGATGAGGGTGTGGAGACCTCCTCCACCGGAAGCTCCATCGCCATGGGCGCGATAGGGGTATTAAGCGTGCTTCTGGCCCTGGCCATCTTCTTTGCGGCGCCTACCTTCTTGGCGGGGCTGTTCCTGCCTCCCGGCGCGGGACTGCTGGCCCTGGAGGGAGCCTTCCGGCTTCTGCTGTTTGCCGGCTATGTTGCCGTCATCGCCCTGATGCCCGATATGCGCCGGGTTTATATGTACCATGGGGCGGAGCACAAGGCCCTGTTTTGTTATGAGCATGGGGAGCAGATGACGCCGGAAAACGCCAGGAAATACTCCCGGCTTCATCCTCGGTGCGGAACCAATTATCTGTTTCTGGTGATGATCGTCAGCATCGTGATCTTTTCCCTCTTGGGAGTTCAGGCCAATCCCTTTTTACGGGCGGGGATCCGGATTTTGATGATCCCCCTTGTGGCCGGCGTGGCCTATGAGGTGCTAAAGCTGTTTGCTAGACAGAACAACATCCTCGCCAAGATCGTTCGGGCGCCGGGTTTGGCCCTTCAGTACCTGACCACCCGGGAGCCCACCGACGATATGCTGGAGGTGGCCGCTGCCGCCGTCCGGGCGGCTGACGACGATGTGTGAGTATGAGGGCCTGCGTCCAACCGCCGCCTTGAATAGGCTGCGCCGGGCGCTCCTGGACGCCGGGGACGAGGATGCACGGAGCGACAGCCGCCTGCTCTTGGAATGGGCCATGGAGCGGCCCATGGAGCGCATCCTTTTGGAGGAGGGACGGGGGCTGTCGCCGTTGGAGGCCAGCCGCCTTGAGGAGGGCGCGGCGCGCCGGCTTGCGGGAGAGCCCGTTCAATACATTACGCGCCGGGCATACTTTTATGGCCGGCCCTTTTATGTGGAGAAAGGCGTGCTGATCCCCCGGCGGGACACCGAGACTCTGGTGGCTGCGGCTCAAAAAAAACTCCATCCCGCGGCTCGGGTGCTGGATCTTTGCTGCGGCAGCGGATGCGTGGGTATTTCCCTGGCCTTGGAAGGGGAGTATGCGGTCACGGCAAGCGACATCAGCCGGGCCGCCTGCCGGGTTACGGAGCGCAATGCAAAGGCTCTGGGCGCGGCGGTCCAGGTACGACAGGGGGATTTGTTTGCGCCCCATGCGGGAATCCGCTATGATATGATTGTAGCCAACCCCCCCTATATTCCGGAAGGGGAGCCGGTGATGGAGCTGGTTGTAGACCATGAGCCCCATCTTGCCCTTTTTGCGGGGGAGGATGGCCTTGCTTGCTACCGTAGGATTGTGGCGGAAGCCCAAGATCACCTGGTCCCTGGCGGATGGCTGTTTTTGGAGCATGGCATGGGGCAGTCCCCGGCTGTGACGGCCCTGCTCAGCCAGCGGGGGTTTGTGGATGTTGAGACCTATCAGGATATGGAGGAAAGGCTTCGGGTCGTAGGGGCCCGAAGAAGGAAAGCATGATTGAAAAGCTAAAGGAGATCAAGGCCCGATATGACCTTTTAAGCCAGGAGATCGCGAAGCCCGATACCATGGCGGATATGGACAACTGGCGGAAGCTGGTAAAGGAGCACGCCTCTTTGGAGGAGGTGGCCCAGGAGTACGACGCTTACGCCGCCATGGAGCGGGAACAGGAGGATCTGCGCTCTATGCTGGAGGATCCGGAGATGCGGGATCTGGCGGAGGAGGAGTTGCGGACCCTTACGGGGAAGCTCTCGGAAGCGGAGGAGCGCATCCGGTTTTTGCTGCTGCCTAAGGATGAAAACGACGATAAAAACGTGGTGATGGAGATCCGGGCAGGCACCGGCGGGGAGGAGGCGGCTCTCTTTGCCGCCGACCTGTACCGAATGTACCTGCGGTACGCCGAACGCCATGGGTTCAAAACCGAGCTGATGTCCCTTTCGGAAGCGGAGATGGGAGGTATCAAGGAAGTGGTGTTCGTGATCGCCGGGAAGGGCGCATACAGCAGGCTGAAATACGAGAGCGGGGTGCATCGGGTCCAGCGGGTACCTGAGACCGAATCCCAGGGGCGCATCCATACCTCGGCGGCAACGGTGGCGGTATTGCCCGAGGCCGAGGACGTGGAGATCGATATCAGCCCCAATGATATCCGGGTGGATGTTTATCGCAGCGGCGGCCATGGCGGTCAGAGCGTGAATACCACCGACAGCGCCGTGCGGATCACCCATCTGGAGACCGGTATCGTGGTGACCTGCCAGGATGAGAAATCTCAGTTGAAGAATAAGGAAAAGGCCCTTCGGGTGTTGAAAAGCCGGCTGCTGGACCACATGCAGCGTCAGCAGGACGACGCTATGAGCCAGAGCCGCCGCAGCCAGGTGGGCAGCGGGGATCGGAGCGAGCGCATCCGCACCTACAATTTCCCCCAGGGGCGGGTCAGCGATCATCGGATCAACCTCACCCTCTATAAGCTTCCAGCCTTTATGGACGGGGATTTGGATGAGATGATCGACGCCCTTATCATGGAGGAGCGCACCGCCCTATTGGCCGCAAGTGGGGAGCAGTAATCCGTTGGGGTCGGAACGCGTGGCATTTGACGGGGTTAGGAGAGTGATTCCATGGAATATCTGACATCCGCCTTGATCGGCCTGGGGGTGGGCATCATCGGCACCGGACTGGGCAGCCTGCTGGTGGGGTTGATCCGGACGCCGGGAGAAAAGCTGCCCGGATTTCTGATGGGACTTTCGGGCGGTGTGATGCTGAGCCTGGTGTTTTTTGATATGCTACCCGAGGCGGTAGAGGCCGCGGGTTTTGGAACCATGCTGTTGGGGACGGCCCTGGGAGGCTTGATTCTCTGGGGGATGCACCGGCTGCTGCCGCAGGTTCACGATCATGGAACGGAGCAACTGGGACAGGCCCGGAGCAACCGGGAGTTGCTTCATACCGGCTGTTTTCTCTGTTTGGGCATCGCCCTTCACAATCTGCCCGAGGGCCTTGCCATTGGCTCGGGCCTGGCGGCGGGAGAGGGGGCGGCCAGCGGGTATGGCGTTCATCTGGCCCTGTTGCTCACCGTGCATAACGTCATTGAAGGAGCGGCTTTGGCGGTTCCCCTAAAGTTATCGGGCATGCGGTGGTTTGGCATCTTTGCCCTGGCGGTGCTTACCGGCCTACCCATTGGCATTGGCGCCATTGTTGGGTTTTTGCTAGGGGGAATTTCCCAGATGGTTCTGGGGATCAGCATCGCCTTTGGTGCTGGGGCTATGCTCTTTGTTACCCTGCGGGAGATGGTACCGGGGGCTCTTTCCATGGGAAGCCGGGCCATGGGCGTGATTTCGGTAGCGGCCGGCGTGGGTGTCGGCCTTGTGATGGTGTATGTGCTATGAAAACGGAATACTATGATCTACGGGATCCTGCAGAGCGGGAAGCGGGTATCGCTGCCGGCAGCCGGGCGTTGATAAGCAAAGAGACAGTGGCCTTTCCTACCGAAACGGTCTATGGGCTGGGAGCTCTCGCCCGGGATGCTGCCGCTGTGGAGAGGGTGTTTACCGTAAAGGGAAGGCCCCTTAACAACCCGGTGCTGGTTCATGTATCGGATATGGATATGGCCCGGGAAACGGGGCGGTTTTCTGAGTTGGGCTTGGAATTGGCCAAGCTGTGGCCGGGCCCTCTTTCCCTAGTGGTGCCTGCAGCCTCTTGGGTACCCGACCGGGTGACAGCGGGGCTGTCCACCGTAGGGATCCGGATGCCCAGCCATGAGGGGGCGCTGGATCTGATTGCTGTATCTGGGCCTATCGCCGCGCCCAGCGCCAATCGATCAGGCCGTCCCAGTCCCACCCGGCTAGAGCATGTCCGGGAGGATTTGGACGGCAAGGTGCCGGTGATTCTGGACGGAGGTCCCTGCCAATTGGGCTTGGAATCCACCGTAATCGATGTGACGGGGCGGGTGCCGGTGATCCTACGGCCGGGTGCAGTGACCCGGGAGGAGGTAGCCGCTCTGGTGGGGGACTGCCAGGTGGCCCAGGGAGTTTTGGAACAGGTGGAGGGGACTGCTGCGCGCTCCCCGGGTATGTTGCATACCCACTATGCGCCCCGAGGAGAGGCGGTTTTGATCCGGGGGGGCCACGGACTGGACCGCGCCCGCGCGCTCAGGGCGGAAGCGGAGGCGGCCGGAAGGCTGACCGTCATCGTAGGGCCGAACCTGCCTCGGGAGCAGGGGATGATCCCCTGCGATATCATGGGGGAGCACGGGCTGTTTTATGCCCTTCGGGCCGCCGATGAGATGGGCGCACAGTTCGTCATCATCATGGGGACCGGCACCGCAGGGGAGGGACTGGCCTATATGAACCGGGCCATCCGCGCGGCGGGATATCGTGTTTTGGAGGAATCAAGATGAACGTGCTGTTTGTGTGCACCGGCAACACCTGCCGGAGCCCTATGGCGGAGGGCATCTTTAATGGAATATGCGAAAAACAGGGACTGGGTCACACAGCCCTTTCTGCCGGAACCTGGGCGGGAGCGAATATGCCTGCCTCCAGCCATGCCATTGCGGCGGTTCGTCAGTTATATGGGGTGGATCTTTCCTCCCATAGAAGTCAGCCGGTTGCTCCCTGGCTCCTGGAGTGGGCCGATGTGGTTTTGACCTTAACCCGCTCTCATAAGGAACAGATTGGCGTGCTGGCACCGGAATATACCAAGCCGGTAAAGACCTTGAAGGAGTGGGCCTATGGCGTGGAAGGGGATATTGCCGACCCCTATGGCGGTTCCTTTCAGGCGTACCTCCAATGCGCCAAGGAAATCCATGACGATATTTTAGCTGGAATGGAGCAAAACGGCCTGTTTTAGAGTCGGCCTGCTCCATTCTTTTTTTGCACCAAATTTGGGTAGATTTGACCAGTTTTTCACAATTCTTTATTTGATTTTGTGGTGAATTGTTATATACTAAAGTAAGTATGCACATAAAATAGAACTATTTTTCACCAATGAGGAGGGGCATAGCATGCTGGCCATTGGATGTGATCATGGCGGATTTGAGCTAAAACAAGCGATTATGGAGCATTTGCGGGAAAAAGGGATTGAATACTACGATTTTGGGTGTTATAGCACCGAATCCATGGACTATCCCACCGTGGCGGAACCGCTGGCCCAGGCCATCGCAGATGGAACCTATGAGCGGGGGATTTTGATCTGCGGCACTGGGATCGGGATGTCCATTGCCGCCAATAAGGTGAAGGGCATTCGAGCGGCCTGCTGTGAGAACGCGTTTTCCGCGCAGATGGCGCGGGAGCATAACGACGCCCATATCCTCTGTCTGGGAGCTCGAGTTTTGGGACCTGCCGTTGCTCTTACCATGGTGGATGCCTTTTTGAACAGCTCTTTTGCCGGTGGCAGGCACTGCAACCGGGTAAACTTGATTTCGGAGATGGAATGCAAATGAGTAAACAAGGAACCGTACGCGTATTGGACCACCCCCTGATCCAGCATAAAATCACCCTTATGCGGGACGAGAATACCGGCACCAAAGAATTTCGGGAGCTGACCTCGGAGATCTCCACCCTGATGGCCTATGAGGCTACCCGGGATTTACCCACCCAGGAGATTGAGGTAAAAACCCCCATGTGCTATTGCCAGTCCAAGGTCATTGCCGGCCGGATGCTGGCCATTGTGCCCATTTTGCGGGCAGGCCTGGGCATGGTGGAAGCCTTTATCAATTTGATCCCCGGCGCCAAGGTGGGCCATGTGGGGTTGTATCGTGACCCTGTAAACCATCTGCCTGTGGAATACTACTGCAAGCTGCCTGCCGATGTAGGGGAGCGGGAGATCCTTGTGCTGGATCCCATGCTGGCCACTGGCAAGAGCGCTGCCGCTGCCATCTCCGTTATCAAGAAAAACGGGGGTAAATCCATTAAACTGCTGTGCATCATCTCGGTGCAGGAGGGCATTGACGAGGTTCGGCGGGAGCACCCGGATGTGGATATCATCGTCGGTGTTGTGGACGAGAAGCTCAACGAAAACAAGTACATTGTACCCGGTCTCGGCGATGCTGGCGACCGGCTCTTTGGCACAAAATAGCGAGGAAGTGAATGCCTTGATCGAGGAAGTAGTTGGTTCCATCCGGGAGGCGGAACGGCAAGCGGAAGCCCTGGTACAAAAGGCAGGTGAGGATGCCCGCGCCCGGGCCGTGGCTGCCCGTGCTGAGGCCGACGCCCTATTGGAGCGGGCGGAGGAGGAGGCCCAGGCCATCTCGGCCAAGTACCGAAAGATGGGGGATGAGTTCGGCCGGAAGAAGGCGGCTGAGATTCTTCGGATTCGCAAGGAACAGTTTGCCGCCAACGTGACGGCAGCGCGGGAGCGGATTCCCCAGGCGGTAGCGTTTATCTTGGAGAGGATCGGTTAGCATGGCCATTGAACGGATGCAAAAGGTGCTGATTGGCGGTCTGTGGGAGGATTTTTCCCAGATCAGCCGCCGCCTTCAGTCCCTGTCCATCTTACATATCCAGGAGATCCAGGAAGTGGATGGCCTGTCCCAAGCGGGACGGGAGGAGGAGGCGCGCCGCGCGTTGGATCGCATCGAGGACGCCATGTCCTTCCTGCGGGGCTATCATGCCGCCAAGCGGGGGATGCTAACTGCCAAGCCGGAGATGACGCCCCGGGAGCTTTTGGAATACGACGACGCCTCGGCGTTTGAAGCCGCCCGGCAAGCCGAGGAGCTGGAGCAGCAGTTGTCCCAGCTTCGCTCCGAGGATCTGGTGTGCCATAACGCGATGCAGGGCCTTTTGCCCTATGAATCCTTGGATGTTCCCGTCTCCAGTTTGGCCGATACCCCTAGTGTGGTGATGCGGCTTGGAATGGTGCCGCAGGAGGCCCTGGAAGGCCTTTTGGCCCAAATTGGGGATTACGCCCAGGTGGAACGGCTTCCCGAATATGAGAAGTCGGTTCCCCTGTTTATCGCTGCGCATCGCAGCCAGGAGGAGGATCTTCGGGATGCGCTGCGGTCCGCGGGCTTTACCGACGCCGGCCTGTCCCTTTCGGGTCTGGTGAAGGAGGAAATTGCCCGGCTCCGGCAGGAATCCCAGCGATTGGCTCAGGAGCGGGATCGGGTTCAGGCGCAGGCTTTGGAGCTGGCGGTTGCGACCATGACGCAGCTCCAGATCGCTTTTGATAAATACAGCCTTCTGGTCCAGCGGGAGGAGGCAGGGGAGTCCATCCGGGTGACCGGCAGGGCTTTTCTCATTACCGGCTGGATCCGCCAGCGGGACGGAGAAAAGCTTCGGGAGCTGCTCTATGCTGAGTGCCCCGATCTGATGATCGAGGATGTGGAGCCCGAGGAAGGGGAGGTTCCCCCTACCGCTGTCCGCAACAGCAGACTGCTCCGGCCCTTTGAGGCCGTTACTGAGATGTATTCCACTCCGGCCTATACCGGCCTGGATCCCACCTTTCTGATGGCACCTTTCTTCTTTGCTTTCTTCGGTATGATGGTGTCCGATGCTGGATACGGTGTCCTTTTGACGCTGGGCGCCCTCTTCTTCCTGAAGAAGGTTCGCCCCCGGGGGATGATGGGGGCCATTACCACCATCGTTCTGTTCGGCGGCGTTAGCACCGTGATTTGGGGCGCTTTGTTTGGAGGATGGTTCGGGGAGGAGCTGCTCCCCGCCCTTTGGTTTGTTCCCATGAACGAGCCCATTATGATGATGGGCATCTGTTTGGTCTTTGGCGTGATCCAGATTTCGGTAGGCCTGATGGCTAAAGGATTTATGCTAATCCGGGACGGCCATGCCTTTGACGCCCTCTGTGATGTGGCCTTTTTGCTGTGCATCCTGTGGGGCCTGCCCCTTGCGGTACTGGGGATTCCATTTATGTCCTATGTAGCCATTGTGGGGGTGGTCGGCATCCTGTTGACCGCTGGACGGGAAAAGCCCGGTATCTTGAAAAAGATCATGGGCGGATTTTCCGGCCTGTATGGCCTGATGAACTACGTTTCGGATATCCTGTCCTATACGCGGCTGTTTGGCCTAGGGCTTGCCACGGGGGTAATCGGCATGGTGTTCAACACCATTGCCACTATGCTGATGGGTTCCGTCATCGGAATCCCCTTTGGTATTGCGATTTTGATTGCCGGCCATGGGTTTAACCTGGCCATCAACGCTCTGGGGGCCTATGTGCATTCCTGCCGCCTTCAGTATATTGAGTTCTACTCCAAATTTTTTGAGGGCAATGGCCGGGCCTTTGTGCCCTATGGCTACCGCACCAAATATATTCAGCTGAAAAGCGAAGCTTAAGCGACAAACCTTTTAAGGAGGAAAAAAAGATGGGACTTTCACTGGGACAGATTTTTGCAATCGCAGGAGCCGCAATGTCGGTGGCGCTGGCGGGGGTTGGCTCCGCTAAGGGCGTGGGCATTGCTGGTGAAGCCGCTGCCGGCGTGGTGGCGGAGAACCCCGACAATTTTGGGCGCTGCCTGGTGCTCCAGCTGCTGCCCGGCACCCAGGGCATCTATGGCCTGCTGGTGGCCTTCTTGATTATGATCAAGGTGGGCGTTCTGGGCACCATGGTGGAGGTATCCGTCACCAATGGACTGATCATCTTCTTCGGCGCCAGCATCATGGCCATCGGCGGCCTGCTTTCCGCCATCGCCCAGGGCAAATGCGCCGCTACCGGTATCGCCATGGTTGGCAAGCGGCCCGAGGAAATGGGCAAAGCCATCATCATGGCCACCATGGTGGAAACCTACGCCGTGTTCTCCCTGCTTGCCAGCCTTTTGATCATCCTGCCCATGTCCTTGTAAGAGGCGGTGGCGGTATGACTGAAAAGATCACCCAAAGAATATTGGAGGAGGCCCGCGAGAAGGCCCAGGCCATTCGGGCGGAGGCGGAGTCCGCAGCCGGTTCCGTGGTTTCTGAGGCCCGTGAGCGGGCGCAAATCTTGACACAAAAGGCCGAGGCGGCCGCCAAGGACTCCCTGTCCGACGCGGAACGCCGGTTTGTGGCGGTGGCGGAGCTTGATGCTAAAAAATACCGTCTGGGCGCCAAGATCCAGGTGCTGGACGAGGCGTTCCGGGAGGCGGAATCCGCCTTTTTGGCCATGGAACCCGCGGCCTATCGCGCCGTCTATGAGAGGATCGTGCTGTCCGCCGTATCCAGCGGCCGAGAGGGCATCGCCCCTGCTGCCGATGAGACCCGCCTGGACCAGGGGTTTGTGGATGGGGTCAATGCAACCCTCCGCGCCCAGGGCCGGACTGGGGAACTGGTTCTTATGCCCAAGCGGGAGGATATTTCCGGTGGGTTGATCCTTCTGGAGGGCAGTATGGAGATCAACCTTTCCACCGCCGCCGTCATGCGTCAGGTGCGGGAGGAGATCGAAGGTCAGACGGCTGATCTGCTGTTTGGCCAGGAGGAGGCGTAGTCCATGGCCCAGAAGAGCATCGCCTATGCGGTGGCCCGAACCCGGGTCAATGAGGGGCGGCTGATCACGGAGGAGCGGATCCTGCGGCTGTTGGAAGCGGAGGATCCCGGCGCTGTGCGAAACGCCCTGTCGGAAACGGGCTATGGCAGCCAGGACGCGGAGAGCTTTGAGGAGATGATCCAATCGGAGCTTTTGAGGACGTCCCGGTATATCCAGGAGGTGACCCCCAACCAGGCGGCCACCGACGCTTTTTTAATCAAGCACGATTGTCATAATGCTAAGGTGATTCTAAAATCCATGATGCTGGGCCGGGATCCCCAAGCCTCCTTGGTGGCTCTGGGTACTTTGGATCCGGAGCTGTTGTATAAGCGGATGAGCGAGGGAGACGCCGGCATGCTGCCCAATCACATGCAGCGAGCCGCTCGGGAGCTCTTAGCTGCCATTGAGACGGGGAATTTGGCCCCTTCCGCTGTGGATTTCTCCATGGATCGAGCCTGTTTCGCGGATATGGAAGCCCTAGCTAAGGCCAGCGGTGAGCCCATTGTGGTGGAGGCCGTAGCGGCCCAAGCCGATCTCTACAACCTGCTGATGGCCCTTCGAGTGCGGAACAATCCCGATGGAGCGGAGATTCTGCGCAGAGCCCTGTTGCCGGGAGGAAATCTGGATCATGACCGGCTGATCGGCTCCCTCAAGGAGCCTGACGACGGGGTGGGGCGGTATCTATGGGTGAGCCGTTTTGGGGCCCTTATCCAGGAGGGGATGGAGGAGTATGCGAAGACCGGCAAGTTGACCCTTCTGGAAAAGCGGTGCGACGACTATATCTTGGAGCTATTTCGGGCGCACCGGGGGGAGTCCTTTACCCTGGCGCCTGTCATAGGATACCTCTTTGGCAAGGAACGGGAGGCCCAGGCTGTCCGGCTGGTGATGGTGGCCAAGGCCAACGATATGCCGGAGGAATTGATCAAGGAAAGGCTGCGTGAGCTCTATGCGTAAAATAGCGGCCGTGGGGGATCGGGACAGCGTATTGGGCTTTAAGGCCCTATCCATCGATGTGTATCCCGTGACAAACGACGAGGAGGCCGCCCGGACGGTATTTGCCCTTGCCCGGGAGGAATATGCGGTGATCTTTATCACCGAACAGGCGGCCCAGGGCATCGGGGACATGATCGATCGGTTTAAGACGGCGCCTTATCCCGCCATCATTCCCATTCCCAGCAACCAGGGGACCCTGGGCCTTGGGATGGAGATGTTGAAAAAGAACGTAGAAAAGGCACTTGGAGCCGACATTTTGTTCGGAAAAGAGGATGAATAGATGGTAGGCAAGGTAGTAAAGGTATCGGGTCCGCTGATTGTAGCCAGCGGTATGGCGGACAGCAAAATGTATGACGTGGTCCGCATCGGCGAGCACCGGCTCATCGGTGAGATCATCGAGCTCCGGGGGGAGATGGCGTCCATCCAGGTCTATGAGGAGACCGCCGGCCTGGGGCCGGGAGAGGATGTGGAGTCCACTGGAGATCCTCTTTCGGTGGAGCTGGCCCCCGGGCTTATCGAGTCCATCTTTGATGGCATCCAACGTCCTCTGGACGTGATCCGCCGCCAGAGCGGGGACCGCATTCAGCGGGGCATTGAGGTGCCCTCCCTAAATAGGGAGAAGAAGTGGGCCTTTTTACCTCGGGCCCAGGTGGGGGACGCCCTCATCCCCGGCGATGTGCTGGGAGTGGTCCAGGAGACCGCCCTGGTAGAGCATCGGATTATGGTGCCTGCGGGGATATCCGGCACCCTTGATTGGATTTTTGAGGGGGAGGCTACCATTGAGGAGCCCATCGCCCGGATCAAGGACGAAAAGGGACAAATGCGGGAGATTCCCATGCTTCAGAAATGGCCGGTTCGCCGGGGCCGCCCCTACGAGACCAAACTGGCTCCCATGGAGCCCATGGTGACGGGCCAACGGGTCATCGATACCCTGTTCCCCATTGCCAAGGGCGGCGTAGCTGCCGTTCCCGGTCCTTTTGGTTCCGGCAAGACGGTGGTGCAGCATCAGCTGGCCAAGTGGGCCGACGCTGAGATCATCGTGTACATCGGTTGCGGTGAGCGGGGCAATGAGATGACAGACGTGTTGATGGAGTTCCCCGAGCTGAAGGATCCCCGTACCGGGGAGCCCCTCATGAAGCGGACGGTGCTCATCGCCAATACTTCGGATATGCCGGTGGCGGCCCGAGAAGCCTCCATCTACACCGGTATCACCATTGCGGAATACTTCCGGGATATGGGCTATAAGGTGGCCATCATGGCGGATTCCACCTCTCGCTGGGCCGAGGCTCTGCGTGAGATGTCGGGGCGTTTGGAGGAGATGCCCGGCGAGGAGGGATATCCCGCCTATCTTTCCTCCCGCCTGGCGGAGTTTTATGAGCGGGCCGGCGTGGTGATCTGTAAAGGCAAGGAAGGCCGTGAGGGCGCTATCAGCGCCATCGGCGCCGTATCCCCTCCCGGCGGCGACATCTCTGAGCCGGTTTCCCAGGCGACGCTGCGGATCGTCAAGGTGTTCTGGGGGCTGTCGAGCTCTCTGGCTTATCGGCGGCATTTTCCCGCCATCGACTGGCTTACTTCCTATTCCCTGTATGTGGACCGCATTGGCCCCTGGTTTAACGAGAACGTCAACAAGAATTGGCTGGATCATCGGCTCCAGATGATGACCATCCTCCAGCAGGAGAGCGAGCTGCAGGAAATCGTCCAGCTGGTGGGTATGGACGCTCTTTCCCTGGGCGACCGGCTGACCATGGAGATTGCCCGGAGCATCCGGGAGGACTACCTCCATCAGAACGCCTTCGATGATGTGGACACCTATACCTCTCCCGAGAAGCAGTTCCAGATGCTGAATCTGATTCTGCTCTTTGACCAGCACGCCCGGGCCGCCCTTCAAAACGGAGCGGATATCGGGGCCCTTTTGAGCTTGCCGGTTCGGGAGGAGATCGGCCGTGCCAAGTATATCCCGGAGGATCAGGTTGCTGAGGGATTTGCGGCTATTCGTGCCAATATCGTGGAACAGACGTCCGCTTTGGGCGTGGAAGGGGGCGTAGACCTTGCTTAAAGAATATCGCACTATCCGTGAGGTGGTAGGGCCGCTGATGATGGTGGACGGTGTCAGCGGCGTCAAATACGATGAGTTGGTGGAGATCGAGCAGGCCAACGGGGAGATTCGCTCCGGACGGGTGCTGGAGATCGACGGGGACAAGGCGCTGGTACAGCTTTTTGAGGGTTCTCAGGGGTTGAAGATCAGCGACGCCCGGGCCCGATTCCTGGGCCATGGCATCCAGTTGGCGGTGGCCCCAGACATCCTAGGCCGGGTTTTTGACGGCATGGGTCGTCCCAAGGACGGCGGGCCCGCCCTTATTGCGGAAAAATACATGGATATCAACGGAAGCCCCATCAACCCAGCTGCCCGGGACTATCCCGATGAGTTCATTCAGACCGGTATCAGCGCCATCGACGGCCTCAATACCCTGGTTCGGGGGCAGAAGCTGCCGGTGTTCTCGGGTTCCGGTATGCCCCATGCGGATCTGGCTGCCCAGATCGCCCGGCAGGCTACCGTGCGGGGCGCGGGGGATAGCCAGTTTGCTGTGGTATTCGCCGCGGTAGGCATCACCTTTGAGGAGGCCGATTTCTTTATTTCCGACTTCAACCGCACCGGCGCCATCGACCGCACCGTGCTGTTTGTCAATCTGGCCAACGATCCCGCCATCGAGCGGATCAGCACCCCCCGGATGGCTCTGACCGCCGCGGAATATCTGGCCTATGATCTGGGGATGCACGTGCTGGTCATCATCACGGACATCACCAACTACGCCGAGGCCCTGCGGGAGGTGTCCGCCGCCCGCAAAGAGGTTCCTGGACGGCGGGGATACCCCGGCTATCTGTATACCGACCTTGCCACCATGTATGAGCGGGCGGGGCGCATCCAGGGCAGCCGTGGAAGCATCACCCAGATCCCCATCCTATCCATGCCGGAGGATGATAAAACCCATCCTATCCCCGATCTGACGGGCTACATCACCGAGGGGCAGATCATCCTGTCCCGGGATTTAAACCGAAAGGGGATTACCCCTCCTATCGACGTTATGCCCTCCCTGTCCCGTCTGAAGGATAAGGGCATTGGCAAGGGTAAAACCCGGGAGGACCACGCCGACACCATGAACCAGCTCTTTGCCGCCTATGCCCGAGGCAAGGAGGCCGCGGAGCTGGCGGTGA
This sequence comes from Christensenella sp. MSJ-20, assembly GCF_044357945.1. Taxonomy (NCBI): domain Bacteria; kingdom Bacillati; phylum Bacillota; class Clostridia; order Christensenellales; family Christensenellaceae; genus Christensenella; species Christensenella sp. MSJ-20. The sequence continues at coordinate 1,031,455 of NZ_CP076563.1, read as the reverse complement.
TCCTGGGCGATGCGGCCCTCACCGACATGGATAAGCTCTACGCTAAGTTTGCAGACGCCTTTGAACGGGAGTATGTGAACCAGGGCTTTACCACCAACCGTTCCATCGAGGAGACCCTGGACATTGGATGGCGTTTGTTGGGTATTCTACCCCCAAGCGAGCTGCGCCGGATTCGCCAGGAGTACCTGGATAAATATTACCCCGGCTTCAATGGGGAAGAGAACGGGGAGATGTAAGCCATGGCCCAAACCAAGGTCAATCCCACCCGTATGGAGCTGTCTCGGCTGAAAAAACGGCTGGCTACGGCAGTACGGGGGCACAAGCTGATGAAGGATAAGCGGGACGAAATGGTTCGGCAGTTTGTCATATTGGCCCGGAAGAACATGGAACTCCGCAAGCAGGTGGAATCCCAGCTTTCCGGCGCCCTTTACGATTTCCTTCTGGCCCGTGCCGTTATGAGCGAGGACAGCCTGGAATCCGCTCTTTTGTACCCGGCCAAAGAGGTGACCCTCCGGCTGGGCCGTCAGAACATCATGAGCGTAGATGTGCCCAAAATCGATGTGGAATCCATTGCGGAGGCGCAGGGGGGCGTGCCCTACGGCTTTGCCTTTACCAGTACCGAAATGGATGGGGCCATCTCCACCCTTTCGGAGGTGCTGCCCGCCATGATCCAGCTGGCAGAGATTGAAAAGAGTGCCAGCATGCTGGCCGATGAGATTGAGAAGACCCGCCGGCGGGTTAACGCTCTGGAATATGTGCTGATTCCCCAGATGGAGGAGAACATCCGGTATATCACCATGAAGCTGGATGAGAACGAGCGGGGGAACCTTACCCGGCTTATGAAGACCAAGGATCTCATCGAAAAGCGGGATCTGGCTGCCCGGGAGAGCAAGGAAGCCGCCCAGGCGGGGTCATAAGGACGAAAACAAAACAAACAAGGAGCGCTTATTAAAGCGCTCCTTGTTTATAAAGGCCTGATATTTTTTGATAAATCCCACAAAAAAGCGGCAGGGCCCATGAGCCATACCGCTTCCGTTATTTTAAGTTGATCCAATCCTTGCCGGGGGCTTTTAACTCTAGATTGGCTTTTTCTGCGTTGGTACCGGCGTCAACCCGGAAGATGAGGGCATATTCCACAGAACTGCTATCCGGATTTCCCTGGTAACCCACTGCGGTGCAGGGATAGGCCTTGCCATCCACCCGCACCTGTGCGGCTTTGGCCGTATCCTCAGGGGCAAAGTGTGCTTTAAACTGGGTTTCATCAAACTCACCGGCAGAAAAAGCCAGTATTAACAGGGTTTCGCCCTCTGAAGCGGAGAGGGTATCATACTGATTTGTCGTTTTCGAACGGATGTAGGTGAAGGTACCAAGCTCCGTTTCCACCGCTGTTTTGGCAGAACAGCCCGCCATAGCCAGAACCATCAGCGCCAGCATCAAGGGGAAAAACCGTTTCCATTTGCCCATGAGAGTCCCTCCTCGCGTATGGAAGCATTATACCATAGCGGCCATATTCCCGCCACCTTGTTCTTCTGCTGCGGGAGGAAATGGTTTGCAGAATGCGTCCGATGCGGTATAATAACAAAAAGGAGTGAGACCATGAATGTGATCGATGCGGTAAAATCCAGGCGCAGCATCCGCGCCTATCGGAAGGGACCGGTGCCTCAAGCAGCTCTGGACGATATGCTGGAGGCAGCGCGGCTGGCTCCCTCCTGGAAGAACAACCAGTCTTTTTCCTATATCCTAGTACAGGACCGGCAGCTAATTGGCCAGTTGGGAGAGATTACCGGCTACAACCCTTCTCAATCGGCCTACGAGAACGCCGAATATTTCCTGGTGCTGTGTGGCGATCCTACCCTGAGCGGACGGCGGGAGGAAAAGGAATATTATATGACTGATGCTGCCATCTCCATGGAGCAGATGATGCTGGTAGCGGAGGAAAATGGCGTTGGCATGTGCTGGGTGGGGGCCTTTTACGAGAACCCTGTTAAAAAGCTTCTGAATATTCCTGAGGATATCCGGGTGGTGGCGCTTTCCCCCGTCGGAATTCCGGACGAGGAACCGGAGGCCAAACCCCGACGCACCCTCCAGGAAATGGTGTTTCTGAATAAGTACGGCAATCTCCTATAAGGAATACCATCCATTGACTTTGCGGAGGGAAGATGATATCCTACCGCAGAAGAACCCGATATTGACGTTTGTCGCACCAGGCGGGGAGCTAGCGGTGCCCTGTACCCTCAATCCGCTAAAGTGGGGCTGGATTCCCTCCCGAGGCTTTGTTGTTTGGGAATGCGAAAAGACAAGGAGCGTCGAAGGCCGGGTCCCGTGCAACGTACAGCCGTGAACCATGTCAGGCCCTGACGGGAGCAGCATTAAGCGGAATCGTGCGTGTGCCGCGGGGAAGCCGGGCCGGAGCAACCTATCTTTTTTTGCGCCTGGATGGCATTGCCAAAGGAGGGTGTGCGGCATTTTTCTTAGACATCAGCCAACGTTTGTTGGAGGAGCACTTCATGGAACTACAGCGAAAGAAGAGAAAACTTTCCCCCCCGCAGGTATTGATCGCCGGATTTGCAGCCATCATTCTCCTGGGGGGGATTTTGCTATCCACCCCCTGGGTGACCAAATCCGGGGAAAGCATCGGCTTTTTAAACGGACTATTTACCTCCACCACCTCGGTCTGTGTGACGGGACTTGTGGTGGTGGATACCGGCACCACGTTCAATACGTTGGGGCTGGGAATTATTATGGCTTTGATTCAGGCGGGAGGCCTTGGATTTATGACGCTTGCTTCCGCCCTGTTTTTGATGTTGCGCCGGCGCATCACCTTAAAAGAACGGTTGGTGATCGGAGAGGCCTTTAATACCAGCGGTTCTCTCCAGGGAATGGTGCGGCTGGTGAAACGGGCGATAACCCTTACCCTAACGGTGGAGGGCATTGGCGCGGTCTTGCTATGCTTCCGCATGGTGCCCATGTTTGGTTGGACAAAGGGGTTAGGCATGGCGGCGTTTTTATCGGTATCCGCCTTTTGCAACGCGGGGATCGATCCCCTGGGCGGCTTTGCTTCCCTTACGGGTTTTCTATGGGATCCCTTGATGAACTTTACCATTATGGCGCTGATTATCATAGGCGGTCTGGGGTTTGCGGTCATCACGGATATTTGGGAATGCCTGAAGGATCACAAACGATGGAACGTCAATACCAAGGCGGTTGTGGGGGTTACGGGGGCCTTGCTCATAGGGGGCGCTGTACTGTTTTGTTTCCTGGAGTGGAATAACCCCAAAACCATGGGAGACCTGCCGGTGGGGCAGAAGCTGATGGCGGGCATATTCCAATCGGTAACGCCGCGTACTGCGGGATTTAACACCATTAGCCAATTGGACTTAACGGTGGCCAGTAAAGTGCTGACCATGCTATTGATGTTCATCGGCGCTTCTCCCGCGTCTACCGGCGGCGGTATCAAAACCACCACATTTTTAGTGCTGGTGGCGGCGGTGGTATCCATCATCCGGGGACGGGAGGATACCGTCCTGTTTTGCCGGCGCATCTCGAGAGATGTGGTTCGGCGGGCAGCGGCGGTTACCGTCATTGCCATGTCCATCGTCTTGATCATCACCTGTGTAATCTGCACCCTAGAGGCGGGGGATATGCCTATTATGACCCTGGATAACATCCTGATGGAGACCTTTTCCGCCATGGGCACCGTGGGACTAAGCTGTGGGATCACCCCCTATTTGCATCCCATTTCCAAAATACTTTTGATCATCACCATGTTTTTCGGGCGTTTGGGTCCGCTTACCATCGCCATCGGTTTGGCGGGCCGGAAGCGGCCGGATGAGGGAATTCGGTACCCCGAAGGCAAGATCATGGTGGGCTGAACGTAAGGAGGATATGCTATGAAACAGATTGCGGTATTGGGGCTGGGCCGATTTGGAGAGAGCCTTGCCATGGCGCTGATGGCTATGGGCAATCAGGTGCTGGGGATTGATATCGATGAGGATAAGGTCAGTGCGGTAGAGGAGGAACTCACCCATGTGGCCATTGCGGATATGACGGATGCCAATAGCCTGCGCTCCCTGGGACTTTCCAATTTGGATGTAGCCGTTGTATGCACTGGGGATATCCAGACCAGTATTATGGCTACGGTATTGCTGAAGGATCTAGGGGTTCAGAAGGTGGTGAGCAAGGCAAAAAATGTCCTTCATGAAAAGATCCTGTGCAAGGTGGGAGCGGATCAGGTGGTCTTCCCGGAACGGGATATGGGGGTACGGCTGGCCCATGGAATTGCCGATACCAACGTCATCGAGTTCATCGAGCTTTCCTCGGTATATAGTCTTGCAGAGGTGTTCATCCTGCCCGAATGGAAGGGGAAGACGCTGATGGATGCCGATATCCGGGTGAACTATGGTCTTAACGTGGTAGCAATCCGGCGTCAGGGGGACATCATCGTATCCCCCCGCGCCAGCGAGGTAATGCAGGAGGGCGACGTGATGGTGGTGATTGGAAAAAACGCTGATATCAGTAATCTGGATCGACATCGGAAAAAATAAAGAGCGGCAGATTGCTCTGCCGCCCAAGAGGAAACATTGGTGCCCATGCGCACAAAACCTGAATTTGATGATCCGAGTGAGGCGCATGGGCGTTTGCCGTTCTTAGGAATGAGCTGTATAATGGCGATCGGTACATCCATTATGCTTGTATTCCGGCAAATTAGGAAAATGGATTGCATTTTCCGTTTGTCCAAGACTTCCTCAAAGTTTTGCCCGATTGCGGATGGGAATCCGCCGTTTCCGTATTAGTATTTTATCCCGATTTCCTGGAGCCATCCCATGTAATGTTTTCCATAAAAAATCCCGGGACAACCTTGCGTTCTGCAGAAAAATGGGGTATACTATCACGGCATAATGGTTGCGGAAGACGCATCCGCAATGTGCCGGCAATGATGTTTGATCATGGAGAGTTGGCTGAGTGGTCGAAGGCGCACGACTGGAAATCGTGTATACCCGTGAAGGGTATCTAGGGTTCAAATCCCTAACTCTCCGCCAAAGATAAAACCCGCTTGAATGCTGGAAAAGCCAGTAATCAAGCGGGTTTTGCTATGTTTTTAGACATGCAAATTCTTGTACAATTTTGTGGTTTTTTGTACATAGAATTACACAGAAAATACACAGCAAATTATGCTGGTGTCTTTCCATTGCTTGGAGCAAAATAAAAATAGGGGCCCAGCAAACGCCGAGCCCCATGACAGAAAACAAATGTTATTTGCCCATCGCAAAGCTATGATAACACCTAGTCAAGCTTAGTCAAGACAACATCTTGATGGACAAGGATATCCCCCTCCAACATAAGCGAGCCACAGATAGACCGGGGGTGGTTTTCATAGATATAACCTATTGGTTATACGTCCTTATTTTCACTACCTACAAGGTTCCGAACCATCTCAAAGGCACCAGTTGCAGCCAGACCGCTTGCTAGGCCGCCCAGAAGAACCTCAGGGGTAAATCCCCAAGCATTCACCCACACATTGATTAGGACCCCTAGACACCCCATAATAAGGGGAATCCATTTGTTGTCCATAGGCAGGAAATGCTTGATGATATATCCTATCGCCAGGCAGATCGCCATTACCAATACCACAATGTAGTCGTTCAGAATTTCCATCACAAATTCCTCCTTAATGTTTCAAGTCCTTGGTGGGGAGGGTATGAACCTTCTCTATCCTAGAATCCATATCTCCATTCCACCCATGGGCCTTGTAATTCAAAAACATCTCCTCCAGAATCCGCCGCTCCGATGGGGTGGCGTATCCCTTGTTCAACAACCTCTCGATTTCCTCGGATAGTCTGGCATAAGCCAACAAACGGATGGTATCAAGGCCTGTCCGCACCTCTTTGACTAGCGCGTCTCTATCCGCTTTTTCCTCCTTCGCCTCGCTGTCCTTCTTGTCAAAGAACCGCTTGATGAAAAACAGCAAAATACCATTGATCCCAAGAACCGAGAAAATCGATAACGCTACTTCCACATCCAATCACCCCCTATTCGATGGTTAGCTGGAATTTGCCAATGGCCTTGCCAAACAGCCCGGCATATCCATCCTGGCCGTTGGTGGTCTCGCTATCGTACTGGAAGGCGTAATACCCGCCACCCACAGGAGCCACGCGGTACTTGGCTTTCTGATAGGGCCGAATATCATCAGGGGTATAGAAATACACCTCGATGGCGTCGATCACTTTCCCATTACCAGCGTAACCGTTCACGACATCATTGATGTTGTATCCAGTTACCCAGGGGAGCCAGTCGCCACCCATCACATGCGCCCGGTACTTTACCGACCCATGGGACACCCCGATGGACACATCGGTAATGGGACTATCCTCCCACCCGGCATAGTCTGCAAGGTTACATACCTCTGGGAGCCAGCCATGCTTTCGGGTGCGGACCCGATAGAATGCATCAATCTCCTTTGTACTAGGGACGGGAGTAGGCTGTTGGACTTCACCCCCCATATACCCAGTTACCATGTCCAGGAGTTGCCGTGCCATCCTTATTTAACTGAATTGTTTCACCAAGAACTGGGTTCAGCATATTAGCCAGCACTTGCGCGCGAGCAACGTCTGCTTCATTGATTGTCCCATCTACACCAGCCAACTCGTTAAGCTGATCATATAAGTTTTGGGCTAAAGCTATCTCGCCAAGTTGAGATTCCGCATTTTCTTTCTGGGCTTGTACCAGGTCTTGATGTGCCTTTGTCCTTTCCTTTATTGCCTCAGTATTTGCTTGTATGGCCTCAAGTTCTGGATCTGATGTGTCAACAAACGCAATCATTGCCGCTGTAAGCGCTCCAATTCCAACAACAGCTAGACCAAGAGGATTCAGCAAAGCTGCCTTTGCCGCCGCTAATGCGCTGACCGCCGCTGTCTGAGCTGCTGTTGCAAGGGTGCCAGCATTTAGAGCGACTGTTTGTGCCGCGGTCGATGAACTGAAGGCAGCGTTTGTAGCTGTCGCGGCTACTGTTGCCGCTGTGTCCGCAATCATTGCCGCCTTTTTCGCTGCCATTTTGGTGACAAAACCGTTTAAATATTTGGTGATATCATTGAAGATCTTGTAGCCTTTATAAGTAGTCAAAAGACCCGCAGCGATAGGCAACAGCGTTTTACTATTATCCAGCACCCATTTAAGCGCTTTAGCCACGCTGGGAAGGACGGTTTTTGCGAGATTCCCAACCACCTTTGCTCCTTGCGTTGCTACCGGAAGTAGCTCTTTGCCAATGGCTGCGCCTGCGGTTTGTACCTCAAGTTTTGCAATTCTAAGTTGGTTCGCAAAACTATCCTGGGTACGGGTAAAATCGCCTTGGGCATCAGCGGTGGTGCTCATTAGGTAGTTATAGCGCAGGGTTACCTTTTCGGCCTCGCTCATTTCGTTGTATGTGGTTTTGATCCCTTGAGATAGTGCATAGGCCTCTAGATTTGCCACCGACATATTGATACCAAGCTGCTTAAGCGGTTCGGTCTCTCCGGCGATTCCAGAACGAATTTTGTCAAACGCCTCTTGGTGATCAAGGTTATAGAAAGAGGCCATGTCCCCGGCCAATCCTACAATATCCATGGACATGTTAACCACAGCATCACCGGTTAGACCCATGGATTTCAGCATAGCGCCCATGGTTCCAGAAAACTGCTTCGCGCTTAACTCACTGAGACCAAACGACGTTGCCGCGTCTTTTGCAAACTTGTTGATTGTATCAGCGCTGCTGCCAAAGGCGACGTCTACAACGTTCTGGACTTCTTCAAGGTCGCTGGCTAGGCCAATAACGTCTTTTGTTAATTTGGTGATTCCGATACCGCCAAGCGCTTTTTTGATTTTTGAAGCACCAGTTTCTACGAGACTAGAGATATCTTTTAATCCTTTGTCTACACCAGAGTTATCTATTTTTGTATCAATGACAAGGCTGTTGCTCATTTATTCACCTCCAAGCCGTTGTTTTATGTAATCCTTCCATTGCTTGTCACGCTCTGCTAGGGTGATCTTTTTCTTTTCTGCCCCCCGTATCGCGTAGCGCTTTTTCATGTCTGTATAGAAATCCCGTTGTGCCTTGGGCCATTTCCGGTCAATCTTTGCCGTTCTGTAATGCATTACTTGGCAAAATTTGTGGTCAGGGCGTAGGTTCTCAAACATTGCTTGAAACTTCCACCAATGCAGATAGGGGATATCGGATAAATCCACACCGTATTGGTCGAGAAAGGCGGCATAAATCAGGTTGTCGTCATCATCGAAAGAATAGGCTTGTGCTGAATCGCCGTGTGACCCCGTATGAGGCGTTTCACGCCCGCAGGAGTAAAACCACAGCGCTTTGGTTAACGCCTCTCCTGGGTCATCTGGTGGGGTAGGGTAATCCTTTTCCAATTTCATCGGATACCTTTTTGTCGATTTCCTCGGTGTACTGATCCCCTAGGATCGTTTTCAGCCACTCCAACATCGTTTCCTCCTGTTCCCGCTGTCCTTTTTGTCCGGCCAGTCCCGGTATTGCGGGGCGCACTTCTTTAGTCCCTCTGCGCCAAAGGGTAATTTTGGGTATCAAAAAAGCGCCTTTCGGCGCTTGGTTGATCTTGGTATTTTAACTAATTACGTCAATTACTCCTTTTAGGGCGTATGCCACTTTTTTCATCGTGCTGTTCTCGTTCAGATACTCAAGGCCTTTCAAGGTGATTTGAGCTCTCTCAGGAAACATCAGTTGCGGCTTTTGCCTCTGATGCACTCTTGCGACGGCTCCTTTGATATATCCGTTTTCCACGAGCATCACCATAATACTATCCCAACGCTCTTTTGTGATATTTAGAGCCGTAGCTGAAAAGGCATCTATATCAATTTCTGGATAATCCATCGCGTCCTCCAGATATCGCAGGATGCGGTAGATTATTTTGAAGTTGTCCATTTATACCTCCTGAAACGCAAAAGACGCTATCCTAGCGTCTGAATAGGCGGGATAATGTGCCTTTTTCGTCATCTTCTACGATTTCCCATTTCCCTCCAATGGAGCTTCGATCTAGAGGCGCTGGATTAATGGATGAATAGAGATAATCTTCTTCGCTATCGTCGATGATGCGAAGTAGGTCCAACTCAACGCCAAGGCATTCATATGTCTTGCCATTTGTAAGGGCATCAACCCCAAAGCTTTCCCCAACGTATCTCACTTTCATACCCGTCTCACCGCCTTTAATTTGGATTCATATTGTTTCCCTAGGTACTCATACCAATGTATTTCATAGGAAAATGTGTCCGTTTGTATTGTACCAGTTTTCTTTTGCCATTTCCAGCCATTGCCTCCATATGCGGATACAAGCGCGTTTGCAGCACGAAGCTTTGTGGATGTCCCATAGCCGGAAATGACATGTACGTTAGAAAGTTCAACTTTTTTTGGTACTATGCCAGTAACAAGACTAGACGCCACGTCAACCGTGTTTTGTAATAAGACATTATTACTGGATACCACCTTAGGCAATGTCGGCTTTATTCTTTGTATATATGACAGCCGTTCTGTTGATCTACGTTCCGCCCACACAGCTTTAGAGGCTGTACTTTTGTTATTAAGACAAGAATGTAACACCTTTGAATCAGATAAGAATACGAAAGGGAATGCGATTAGCGGGTCGAAGAACAAGAAAATATATAACTATATCAATAAACAAGGGCTAACAAAGCAGCAAAAATCTTATTTATACGAATGTTTGAAGCAATGAGAAAGGGAGGGGTTATGCCCCTCCCTTTTTTCTCCATTGTACGCCATGATGATTGCAATACCAGAGAACACTATTGATGCCGCAATTCGATGTAGATTTTGGGTTGCTTGATACAGTACTTTCAGTACATCCAGCCAAGATGCATAAACTGCATAAGAAAGATAAAAGCAAAGATAGACGTTTCAAAAGGCACCCTCCTACTTGTTACTTCGACAACAAAAATCGTGGAAATATCTTCCAATCACCAAATTATCACAAATAACGGGGAAAGCAATAAACATATTGGTAAGTATTGGAACTCTTCAAGTTAATGAGATGGGGATAAGGGAGAATGGTTTTTGATGAATCGGCCAATGTATTATGTGGAGGTTTTTATGAAAGGATAGAAAACGAAATAGTCCGGAGCAATCCGAGCTATTTATTGGTTATTGGTATGGCTGCATATCCTAATGGCCAATAATTGTACAACTGCCATGAATAATTCTATATAAACGATTATTATATAAAAAGACATAAAAAACAATTTTACCGACAATAATGCAAAGTATACTATTAATTATTGTTGATGAAAATTGATTTTTTGATATAATGGGTATAGAGGAGTGTGATTGAGATCGTGTCTATTATTTCTAAAGATGGCATTTTAAAAGTTTTAACAGCTTATAATCCTTGGTGGAAGACAGGAACAGTTAATCCTAGAATGACTAAGACGTATAAAAGATTTGCCTTTTATGAAGCAATGAAACGCTTAAATAATAAAGATATTCGTAGGATAGTAGTGCTTACTGGAACACGTAGGGTGGGCAAAACTACTATTCAGTATCAGATGATTGAAGAGCTCCTAAGCGCGGGTGTTGCTCCACAAAAAATTGTTTTTATTTCGATGGATCATCCGATGTTGAAGTTAAGTCAGTTTCAGGAAGTACTAGAATGCTATCACGAAAATATATATGCTGATCAGGATGTGTATTACTTTTTTGACGAAGTCCAATATGCACAGGACTGGGATCGTTGGCTAAAAACAATATATGATACTCAACCAGATACACATGTAGTAGCTACAGGTTCTGCAAGTCCTGCATTGATGAAAGGCAGTCAAGAGAGTGGTGCAGGAAGATGGTCGATTATTCAAGTTCCAACATTGTCCTTTTATGAATATTGTGAGTTACTTGAATTAGAGCGCCCTGAGATCCCGTTTGATCTGAAGGTAACATCTCTTTTGAATAAAACCCAAATTGAGCGTACACAAATTATGATACAATTGTCCAAAGTACAAAATCACTTTATGCGGTATTTGCAGGTAGGAGGTTTCCCCGAACTAGCTCTTGCAGACAATGATTTGATGGCGCAGCAAATCATGAGAGAAGATGTTGTGGATAAGGTATTAAAGCGCGACCTGCCATCGTTGTACAGAATCCGTAATTCAACGGAATTGGAACGCATCTTTCTATATTTATGTAATACTTCATCCCAAATCGTTGCTATTGATGCGATTGCAAAAGAATTGAATGGCGTATCACGGGTGACGGTAGAAAATTATATTCAGTATTTAGAAAGCGCAAATTTGATTTATCAAAGTTGGCCGATTGAGATGGCTGGTAAAAAAATATTGAAGGCACGACCGAAAATATATATAGCAGATGCTGCGATTCGCAATGCAGTATTAATGGACGAATCTATCATGACAGATCCTATTGAAATGGGAAAAGTGGTGGAAACCGCTGTATATAAACATATTGCTGCTTTTTACTATCAGTTTGCTACTGCTGTAGGATATTTCCGTGGGGGTAAAAAAAATAAAGAAATTGATATCGTAGTGGACTACCCTAATATTAAAAACATTCTTATCGAGGTTAAGTATCGTGACAATGCTTCAATTCCTGATGATGATGCTATTGTAGAGCTATGTGAAGAATCTTCTGTGGCAATTGTTGTTACAAAAACCATAAAAGATTTTGGTATACATAGTACACCATCTGGGAAAAAAATGTTGAGGATTCCTGCTTTTGCTTTTTTGTATTTACTTGGAAACGCAGAAAGGCACGGGTATCGTGGAATAGAATAAAACATATTCTAGTGGGGTCTGGCATTTGCCGGGCTCCTCTTTTTATATCGATCTGAGATTAATGTTATGAGTTTCTTCGTGATCTCTTCGACTATTTTCTGCGAATAGGATATCATATAATATTGGCAAGGGGGTGCGATTGTGAAGCGTATAAAACTAAGGGATAGAGAATTGCCCGCCTATACAAAAGGTGAAGAACGCTTCAACATGATCTCACATATTGTTGGCGGGGCCATCGGTGTGGTGGCACTTGTGCTATGTGTGATTGTGGCGGCGGTCCATGGCAATGGCTGGGGCGTGGTCAGCGGGGCTATCTTCGGTGTGACTATGATATTACTGTATACAATGTCCAGTATATACCACGGCCTACGCGAGGGGATGGGCAAGCGGGTTTTGCAGGTGATTGACCATTGCACCATCTATTCACTCATAGCTGGCACATACACCCCAATTCTATTGAGCGCTATGCGGCCTATCGACCCGGTATCCAGTTGGATCCTCTTTGCTATCGTCTGGTCGTTGGCTATCGTTGCCATCGTGCTAACGGCTATCGACCTAAAACGCTATCAAGCGTTTTCCATGATCTGTTATATCGGCATTGGTTGGGCTATTATCTTTAAAATTCCGTTACTCGTTGAAGCTGTTGGCATGGACGGTTTTTGGCTGATTCTGGCGGGAGGGGTATCCTATACAGTGGGTGCCGTCCTCTATGGGGTTGGGAAGAAGCATCACTATATACACGGCGTTTTCCACATATTCGTATTGGGGGGCAGCATACTACACCTACTAGCTATCTTGTTCTATGTTTTGTGAGGGAAAATAGGTTGAATTTCTCCTATAATTGGATATACTATGATTAGGAGGGATAAACATGAAGATTGATACGAACAGCTTGGTTTCTATTACGGAGGCCAATCAGAATTTCTCTAGAGTTGCACATTTGGTTGATGAAAATGGTGCTGCAGTTATCTTAAAGAATAATACCCCCAGGTACATTGTGATACAGTTTAGTGAGTATCAAGCGGCGCAAACGGCCAGAGATGACGATGTAAGCACAATTAGCCAACGCATTCTCTCTAAACATCTTAGCGCATTCGAGGAGTTGGCAAAGTGAAGCGACTCAGCAAAGACCAAGTAATTGCGATGCATAGGGTATTGCTTCAAAAGACTGGAGGCTTAGAAGGTATACGGGATGACGGAGGATTAGAATCTGCCTTGGAAGCTCCTTTTCAGACATTCGATAGAATACCTTTATACCGAACCATTGAGATGAAAGCCGCAAGACTTGGTTATGGCCTGGTTCAGAATCATCCATTTGTAGATGGAAATAAGCGTATTGGAATACTGGCTATGCTCGTATTCTTAGAATTGAACGGGGTATAAATTAGCTGTACTGACCAGGAAGTGGTCGAAATCGGGTTGACCTTGGCGGCTGGTGAAATGACCGTCGAAGCGTTGCAAAGCTGGATACTAGAGCATAGTGTATGAGATATTATGCTGTTACTAGGTTTCTTATAGTTAAAAATTAACCCCTTTTTTTCTTAAGAGGGGTTAAAATTAAGTTATCTATATTGATAAAAAACACGATAAATAAAGGCTTTTGAGCGCATTTGCTTTTATGTGAGACCAAATAGTTGGGGGTCAAATAAACTTGCTCCTCTAAGTCTGTGCGCCGGAAACGTTGAGATTCTTCCTTATTTATTCTATAAAGGGTTTCTTGTCCATTCATTTCGCGTAGTATTGTCTGACAGTTTTTTTGAAACAATCACTGTCCCCGTCTTGAAAAACGGATGAGCATACACTATAATTGGTTTGCAAACCGAATTGTATGGCAGGGGGTGATTGATTGGCAGTACGAAGCGACGGGCTTCAGACGCAAAAGCGGATCCTGCAGGTATGTGTCAGGCTGTTTCTGGAAAACGGATATCATCAGACGACTATGCTGCAGATTCTAAAGGAAGCGCAGGTCTCCTCCAGCAGCTTTCAGAACCTTTTCCACAGCAAGAACGGCGTTTTGGTGGAGCTGGTGAAATTCATGTTTGAAAACCAGTTCGGCATTGCCAGAAACGTTGCAGGCGCTGCGGTCCCGCCGGTGTATGTCTACGCGGCGGAAACCGCGCTCCAGATTACACTGACGGAGCTGAACGAAAATCTGCGGGAGATCTATCTGGAAGCCTACACGCAGGAACACCTGCTGGACTACATCCAGCGCGCCACGGCCAAGGAGCTGCACCGCATCTTCGGCACGTATCAGCCTGAGCTGACGGAGCAGGATTTTTACGAGCTGGAGTTTGGCTCGGCGGGGCTAATGCGCGGATATATGGCAAATCCCTGCACGGAAGAATTCACGTTGGAGCGAAAGGTGAACAAATTTGTGACGTTGGCGCTGCGGGGCTACAAGGTGCCGGAGGAGGAGCTGCAGAAGGTGCTGGTCTTCCTTGCGGGGCTGGATATGCGCGGCATTGCCCAATCGGTCATGGAGGAGCTGTTCCGCCGGCTTGCCATGCGCTATGAGTTTTCTCTGGACGGCCTGCTGCCGAAGAAATGAGCAAACAAAGATGATTTGCAAGGGAGTACTCCCTTGCATTGGGGATCCCCCCTATGCAATCTCCCTTTGAATGAATTCCTTTTCTGCGGAGTACAGAGAAGCAAAAAGTGAGGAAAGATGATGAAGGAACGATTTCTCAGTATTCTGCTGAGCCTCTGCATGGTGCTGATGCTCTTCCCGGTCACGGTCTTTGCCCTGGAGCCAGACCCCACCGTGCAAAGCCCTGTCATTGACGGAAATGATGTTACTTTCAATTATTACGATCCAGATGCAAGCTCCGTTCAGTTGTTCGGAAACATGACAAACTGGATGGACAATCCTCTGGACATGACCTATAACGAAAGCACCGGTTACTGGTCGCTTACTTTGACTGACCTGGACTGCGGATCATATCAGTATCTGTTCTTTGTGAATGGAAATACTGTGGTGAATGACCCGTTAAATGAAAATCAACTCAGCAACAGCAATATCTTCTATATCCCGGAAGATATAACAAGTATTGCCGTTACCGTTGATACCCCCATAGTGGGTAAGAACCTTAAGTATAGTTTAGCATTAACATCGAATCCTGATGGTGCTCTCAAGGTATCTTCTTATAACTGGTATCAGATATCTAAGAATAATTACACCGGAGCAGTCGATGCTTGGGAAGGTATGTCAGGTGGGGATACTTTCGAAGAGGGCTACTACTATCGAGCAGTCTTGCGGCTTGACGCTAATGACGGCTTCGATAATAACTACATGATTCCTGATGATATCCCCGCGACTATTAACGGTAAAAATTGCGATACCGCAGTAGCGACTGACGGTAAATCTTGCCAGCTAAGTTATATATTCGAGGCCAAGGTTCTCCAGCCAGTCAGCAATATAGCCGTTACATTGGACGAGCCTGCCCTGGGCGAGACCCCCGACTTCGAACCTAAATTTACAGCAATCCCTGCGGGCAGCGTTAAACTGGACGAATGTCTTTGGTACAAGATTTCTGAGGATGATTATACCGGCACCGATCAAGACTATTGGGATGATATGTACGAGGATGATGTGTTCGAGGAGGGTTACTACTATTCCGTTGACCTATACTTCACTCCAAATGAGAATTATTCCTTAAACGAAGGGATCTCTGCTACTGTGAACGGAAAGCCTCACGACGATACCTACGGCCTTGTTTACGATGAAGGTTACGCTGAGGCTGAGGCTTACGTCAGCGGTGTCTTCGGTCCTCTTGAGCCGCAGTACACCCTGGCCGTGCCCTTCACCACTACGGTGAAGTTGGGCGGCAACGCGGTACCTGGCGAGACCGTGTTTGATCTGGCGGTTGTAGACGCAAACGCGGGCGAGGAGACCTACGCGGATGTGACCGTATCCGGCTCCGTCACGACCAATGGTGCGGGCGACTATGAAGGCGTCATGACATTCACAGGTCCCTCTCAGCAGCTCTGGAATATGCTTTGCGAGGGCGCGTTTGTAAAGCAGGTGGACGGCGGCGAGGAAGGCTGGACCTATGACGACACGGTATGGGGTCTGTGCCTGTCGCAGATTGCTACCTATTCCACCGCGGACAGCGCGGATTATATCGTGCTTATCCTCCCGGCAACCTGCGAGAAGACGGAGAACGGCATGTACTACGATCTGGAGTGGGAAGCGGACCCGGTGGAGCAGATGAGCTTTACCAACACCTATACAAAATCCATTACCGAGGCAACGGAAAGTAATCCGAACACCGGGGCAACGACGACCCCGCAGACAGGCGACAACAGTAATCTTACTTTATGGTTTGTCTTGCTTGCCGTATCGGCTGCCGGTGTGATCGGTACAGGAGTGTACAGCAAACGCAGGAGAAGCGCCCGGGCAAAATAAACGGGAAAAAACATAAAAACAGATAGCAAACACCCTGCAAGGCTACAAAATCTTGCAGGGTGTTTCTATGTCATAATGTATGTAAAGGCATACTGCCCTGCGGTGTCGTTTTCGGTGTGAAAGCTATCGTTCTCCGTTGAGGGCTCGGCATTTGCCGGGCCCCTCTTTTTAACCCCTTTTTTAACCCCTTCTTTTCATAAAAGGGGTTAAAAGCAAGTTGTCTGTGCTATATAAAAATACGATAAACAAAGGCTTTTGAGCGCCTTTGTTTTGATGCAAAACCATATAGTTGGGGTTCAAATCCCTAACTCTCCGCCAAAGAACAAGCCCGCTTGAATGCTGGAAAAGCCAGTAATCAAGCGGGTTTTGCTATACTTTTAGATATGCAGATTCTTGCACAATACTGTGGGTTTTTGTATATTGAACTACACAGTAGAAGAGGGATGAATGGAAACATGTGGTGAAAAGCCTGTGTTACAAGCTATCATGGTCTGGATCTTTTTTAAACAAATACGCATTCCGCGATGCTTTGGCGGATTTTTTTCTATGATGCCGCATAAAAAATGATATAATGGGAGCAAGTGTTTCATGTGCGTCCTTCTAACTTGCGATATGATTGGCGCTTGGGGAATAGAGGAGCCAGTTTTTTGAAGCGCGTGATAGATTGGACGAAAAGCGATGAATTGTGGGGTATTGAAGCATGAATATTGTGGTATTGGCTGGCGGGATCAGCATGGAACGGGATGTCTCTCTGTCTTCGGGGGTGAAGATCTCCCAGGCGCTGCGCCGTGCGGGCCATAAAACGGTTTTGGTAGACCTCTTTTTTGGGCTGGAAGCCCTGCCCGATCCGGTGGAGTCAGCGTTCAGCGATGTGCTGGAAGACGCTGCTGTTAGCGTTCCCGAGACCGCACCGGATATCGAAGCCATCCGTGCAAAGCGAGGAGATGCGCTCCTGGGAGAGGTGGGCCCCAACGTCATAGAGATCTGTAAAGCGGCGGATATGGTATACATGGGCCTTCACGGGGAAAGCGGGGAGAACGGCAAGCTTCAGGCCCTGTTTGATGTGGCGGGGGTGCGCTATACCGGCAGCGGATATCTGGGTAGCGCCTTGGCCATGCATAAATGGATTTCCAAGGATATTCTACTTGGCGCAGGAAGCTTGACGCCGGCCTGGCAAATGGTACGGCCGGGGGAGGCTTTGACAAATACGGTGGGCTTTCCCTGTGTGGTAAAACCCTGCAGTGGCGGGTCTTCCATCGGGGTATCCATTGCACGGAACGAGGCGGAATATGATGCGGCCTTAAGGGAAGCGTTTCGCTATGAGGATGAGATTATGGTCGAGCAGTACATCCAAGGACGGGAGTTTTCCGTGGGCGTTCTGGATGGAGAGGCTCTGCCTATCATTGAGATCATTCCCAAGGAAGGGTTTTACGATTACGCTAATAAATATCAAGCGGGGCGCACGCTGGAGATCTGTCCCGCAGAGCTGGATGAGGACACCACCCGCGCCATGCAGCGGGAAGCTGAAAGAATTTTTTGCTTGCTGCGCCTTTCAGTATACGCGCGGATGGACTTTATGCTGGATGCTCAAACCGGCAAATTCTATTGCTTAGAGGGCAATACGCTGCCGGGCATGACTCCCACCAGTTTGCTTCCCCAGATGGCGTCGGCGGCAGGCATCAGCTATGAAGAATTGTGCGACAGGGTAATCTCTCTGTCTCTGGAAAAGTATAGGTGATACCATGAGACCTTTGACAATTCAAGAGGTGGTCTCCGCCACCGGTGGCCGCTATTGCGGAGAGGAGCGGCTTCTTCTTTCAACCATTTCGAAGGTTGTGGCCGATAGCCGGATGGTTTTGCCCGGTACCCTGTTTGTTCCGATTATAGGAGAGCGGGTGGATGCGCATGACTTCATCCCCGCTGCCTTTCAAGCGGGAGCAGCCTGCGTCTTCAGCCAGCGTCCACTGGATTGCGATAAGCCGTATATCCTAGTGGATTCCACTCTAATGGCGTTACAGCGTTTGGCGGCATGGTATAAAGGACAGTTTTCTCCACGTGTGATCGGCATCACGGGTTCGGTGGGGAAGACCACCATGAAGGAAATGCTGTTCAGCGCGCTGTCCCAAGAGTTCTGTGTATTCAAGTCCCAGGGGAATCTCAACTCCCAGGTAGGCTTACCCCTAACCTTGTTTGAGTTGGGGCCGGAGCACCAATTGGCCATCCTTGAGATGGGAACCAGCAGCTTTGGAGAGATTGACCGGCTGGCCCGGCTGGGACAACCGGATGACTGTCTGTTTATCAACATCGGCAATGTGCACTTGGAATTTCTGGGTTCTCGGCAAGGGGTCTTTCAGGCTAAAACCGAGATGCTATCCCATATGCGTCCGGGGGGCCATGTTTTTGTCAACGGGGATGACGATTTGCTCCTGGGTCTGAAGAGAAGCCGGGAGGACGTGATCACTTTTGGCCTAGAGAAGCACAACGATGTTCGCGCCACCCAGATTCGCTCCTTGGGCCTATCGGGAATGGCGTTTACCGCTGTTTGGGATGGCGGAACCTGTGAGATAACGGTTCCTGCCCCTGGCGACCACATGGTCTACCCCGCCTTGGGAGCCCTGGCCGTGGGCTTGGCCTATGGGATGGCGCCGGATGCCATTCGGACGGGTATTGCTGAATATCGTCCCATTTGGGGCCGGATGAATATCCAGGACCTGGGAGAGATCATGCTCATCAATGATGCCTATAACGCCAGCCCCAGCTCTATGCGGGCGGCTCTGGATGTTCTGGGGTATCACACCGGCCGAAAGATAGCTATCCTGGGGGATATGTACGAACTGGGAGAGGATACGGAGCGGTATCACCGGGAGGTGGGAGCCTATGCCCGGGAGAAGGGGATTGATTTGATCCTGTGCGTAGGTGGGCTCACCCAGGGGATGGCCCAGGCCGCCAAGGGACGCCACTATGAGGGGAAAGCGGAGCTATGGGCACAGCTTCCCGGTCTGTTGCAGCCCGGCGATGCCGTTCTGATAAAAGGCTCCCGCGGTTTGGAGATGGAGGAGATTGTCCAAAAGCTGCAGAATTTATATGGGTGGCATGAGACACAAACCCACTGAGCGACTACGTTGATTTCCGTAAAAAAGCCCTGCCATTGGCAGGGCTTTTTTACGGGGTATTCGATACCCGCTTGCCGTAGGCAATCAAAGGCCCGCCCTTTTTTACCCCTAAAGCGTGGGTGAGGTAGAGAACCACGCCATCGTATGCCGCTATGCATTGCTGGAGTAGCTCCCCTTGGCTGTTCAGCAAATTGCCCAAAACCTCTCCTTTGTAAATGGGCTCCCCAGGTTTCTTTCTGCAATACCAGAAACCCGCCTCCGCCGCTTCCTCATACCGGGCTTCCTGGATCTCCTGGGGCGGAGAGAGCGTCTTTTTGCAGGAAAGAATGCCTAGATGGTCCATGAGTTCGTAAATATTTTGTTTACAGGCATGAACCTGTGCGTCGTCCCAAGCGGCACCACCTCCCCGCTCCAGAAGCAGCGATGGGATTTGACACCGATTGGCATAGCTATAGAGCCCGTTATCCGCATAGGATTGCACCAGAAAGTCCACGGTGAGAGCGTTGCCGGCAGCCCGGGTGATGCGGGTCATTTCCGCTCCGGCGCCAACGGGGAAAAAGGCCAGGGGAGTCATGGACTCGCTGGCTCCACCCCCATGGAGATCTACAAGAAAATCCGCTTGATTGTACAGAGCGCTTTCAAGGGCGTGGGCCATTCGCAGCGCGGTGCTTCCCCGCGTGGATCCTGGGAAGCACCGATTGAGGTTTTTCCCGTCGGCGGGGATCAAATGGGTACCTTGATAGAAGCCCGACTCATTGACTAGGGGAACGAGCAACAGTCGTCCGGAAAGTTCCAGGGGTTGAATCTCGCGTATCAGCTCCCGCACCGCTTGGATTCCCACATACTCGTTGCCATGTACGCCGGCGGTCACCACAAGGGTTTTTCCCGGGCGTTTTCCCGCCAAAAGCACGGCGTTGATGGGTTTCTCTCCGAGAACAGGAATGGAAAAGGCGGTTCGCCCTTCCGGATACGGGGAATTTTTTATGTCCATATGCCACACCTCCAAATCGAGTTCCAGTGGAAACTGCCGCAAGAGGTTAGCAAAAGCTAACCATCGGTGTATCCACCTTACCCTATGGCGTTTCAAAAAGCAAGCGCTTCCGTGCAAAAAATGCTTGACCTTTCTCAAAGGATTGAGTAAAATCAAAGTAGTTAGCATATGCTAACTAAAGGAGCGGCAGTTGAGCCGCGTTTTTTACCGCCCATAAGTTAGTGTATGCTAACATGCGGGCGGATGAAATGGAGGATATCGGGTATGGTCTGTATTGGATGGACCTCAAGGGGTTTAAGGGGTACCGCTGGTGTCAATAAAAGGAGTACCGGATTGCCGGAATTTTATTGCACTGGAGAGAGGACCATGCAGCTGGAACGATATTTGATTGAGCACTGTGCGCCTACTCTAGCGTCGCTGAAGGCGGGCAGCTTGATTTGTCTCAAGGAGACTGTAGAGGGGGAACTGGATCGGCAGATTCATACTTGGAACGCACGGCTGCGGGAAAAGGGGCTTGTTTTGATGGCGCTGCGGCGGAGACCAGAAGGGGTGTTGGTCTATCTATACCGCACCTCCCATCTTAAAAGAGATCTGCAGAAACCCGGCGTAGCCCAGTTCTTAAGGGAATATGGGTATTTGAGTCTGGATGTGCCGGCAGCTCTAGAGCGTCTGATGCAGCGGCTGGAGATTGGGAGCGCTTTCCCCCATGAAATTGGACTTTTTCTTGGGTATCCTCTGGGTGATGTTGTTGGATTTATTCAAAATGAGGGTAAGAACTGTAAGTGTACCGGCTGCTGGAAGGTGTATTGTGACGAGCATAAGGCCAGGGAGCTTTTTGCACGGTTTGATCAATGCCGGGAGATCTATGGAAAGCTGTGGGCCCAAGGAAAATCGATTTGGCAGTTGACGGTGGCTGCTTGAGTTTTAAAATATTTTAGATTGGGGGTAAGCAACTATGAGTAAAATCGCGGTGGTATATTGGAGCGGAACTGGAAATACAGAGGCCATGGCCAACGCCGTGGCGGCTGGCGCGCAGGAAGCTGGCGCTTTGGTGGAACTGCTTCCAGCGTCGGAGTTCGGCACTGACCGGATGGATTCTTTCGATGCGGTGGCTTTTGGCTGTCCCTCCATGGGGGTGGAGCAGCTGGAGGAGGATGTTTTTGCGCCCATGTTTGCTGGCTGTGAACCCAAACTGGGCGGGAAGCGAATTGCATTGTTCGGATCCTATGGCTGGGGCGATGGCGAGTGGATGCGTTCTTGGGAGGCCGTCTGCCAACGCCTGGGGGCTCAGCTTGTTTGCGACAGTGTAATCTGTAATGGCGCACCGGATATATCTGGGGAGGCTGCCTGCCATGCCATGGGGGAAGCCCTGGCGGAATAACTTTGTCCATTTCACATTGATTGTGTGCATGAACCCCTCCAACTTCATCCCCTTGCGGGGGCGGAAGGAAGAAGGCGGGATGGCCTGTGGTATGCCATCCCGTTTTCTTTATGCATAAAAAAATGAGGGTTGAAAATACTGGTAGGGGGTATTATACTATCGTTGAAAGATACCCTATGGGGGTATTATGGGAGGGACGATATGGAGCATCAAAATAGCTTGGATTGTGGAAATTTCAAAAGTACGGAATGTGTACACCGGCACAAGGCCACCCCTCGCGGGGAAAAGGAACTGCGCCAACTGCAGAATAGATTAAAACGTATGATGGGGCAGCTGGGAGGTATCGCCAATATGTTGGAGGATAACCGCTATTGTGGGGATATCCTCATGCAGGTGGCGGCGGTGGAAAGTGCCCTCCAGTCCTTTGGGTACCTGCTTTTGCAGGACCATCTTACAACCTGTGTGGTGGAGGAGATCCAAAAAGGGAACGTAGATGTGGTGGATGAGGCCATGGAACTCATCAAAAAGTTGAAGTAAGGGCAGAAGGGAAGCGGAGAGACTGTGAGAACGGAAAAATTTGACGTGACGGGGATGACCTGTGCCGCCTGTCAAGCCAATGTAACCCGATGTGTGGGGAAGTTGGACGGTGTGGAGACGGTGGATGTAAGCCTATTGGCCAACCAAATGACGGTCACCTACGACGAAAATAAAATGGATGAAGGGCGCATCGCCGCAGCGGTACGGGAGATCGGCTATGGCGCATCTCCTCAGAGATCCTCAGAAGCCAAAGCGGAAGGGTTTCGCGGCCAATGGCAGGATAGAAAGGAGCGCGCGCGGGAAGAGCAGGAGGGCATGAAGCGCCGTTTGATTTCCTCGGTTTTGCTGCTGATCCCCCTCATGTATATCGCGATGGGAGAGATGATGTCCCTGCCCGTGCCCGGCTTTTTAGCCGGGATGGAGAACGCTCTGGTGAACGCCATGGCCCAGCTGGTGCTTACCATTCCGGTCATCTTCATCAACTGGCATTTCTTTCAAAACGGGTTGAAATCCCTGTTTCACCGAGCGCCTAATATGGATTCTCTGGTGGCTATCGGCTCGGGAGCATCCTTGATTTATGGCCTGTTTGCCATGTTCCGGATGGCCTATGGGTTTGGGCATGGGGACTTAGGGCTGGTCCATCAATATGCCCATGCGCTATATTTTGAATCGGCAGCCATGATCCTGACCCTGGTGACGGTAGGAAAGTATTTGGAAGCCAGGTCCAAGGCCAAGACCTCGGATGCCCTTGGGAAGTTGGTGGATTTGGCGCCCAAGACCGCCGTAGTGGTACGGGACGGCGTGGAGCAGACCATTCCGGCAGAGCAGGTGGTAGCCGGGGATGTGGTGGTCATCCGCCCTGGGGAGGGAATTCCCGTGGACGGTGTGGTGATGGAAGGCTTTGGCTATGTGGACCAGGCGGCCATCACCGGCGAGAGCATTCCGGTGGAAAAACGGCCGGGCGATACGGTGATCTCCGCAACCATCAACAAAAACGGAACCTTCCGGTTTCAGGCTTCCAAGGTGGGAGAGGATACCACCCTAAGTCAGATCATTCGTCTGGTGGACGAGGCGGGCAACTCGAAAGCCCCCATCGCCCGGCTTGCGGACCGGGTGAGCGGCATCTTTGTGCCCATCGTCATTGGAATCGCCGTAATCACCGCCGCGGTCTGGCTCCTGGTGGGGCAGAGCTTTGAGTTCGCTCTCTCCAACGCCATTTCGGTGCTGGTGATCTCCTGTCCCTGCGCGCTGGGGCTGGCTACCCCTGTGGCCATCATGGTGGGAACCGGAAAGGCGGCGGAGATGGGGATTCTCATCAAGTCAGCGGAAAGCCTGGAGCATCTTCATAGCGTGGACACCATCGTTCTGGATAAAACCGGCACCATTACATCGGGACATCCTTCTGTAACGGACATATTGGTGATGGATCCATCCTTAAGCGAGCTGGAGTTTTTGGGGGAGGCTGCTGCTGCGGAAGCTGGAAGCGAGCATCCCCTGGCCCAAGCCGTGATGGAGCGGGCTCAAGCGGAGCACATCCCCGTGCCAAAGGCGGAGGAATTCCAGGCTTCTTCAGGCCGGGGAATTCAGGCAACGGTCAACGGCCATGCCTATCTGGCGGGCAATATGGCGTTTTTAGAGGAAAACCAACTCCTCTCGGATGAATCGGTGCGGCGCCCGGTACAGGATCGGGTGGAACGGCTGGCGCACGAGGGCAAGACCCCTCTGCTGTTTGCTCGGGATGGAAAAATTGCTGGCATCATTGCGGTGGCGGATACCATCCGTGAAACCAGCCGATCCGCCATCCGTAGGTTTTCCCAGATGGGCCTTCACGTGGTGATGCTTACGGGGGATAACCGGATCACCGCTGAGGCCATCCGTGGGGAATTGGGCATTGAACAAGCGATCTCCGACGTGCTTCCTACCGAGAAGGAAGCCAATATCCGGGCTCTTCAGGAAAGGGGTCACCGGGTGGCCATGGTGGGGGATGGCATCAACGATGCGCCTGCGCTGACCCGGGCGGATATTGGCATCGCCATCGGCGCGGGGACGGATATCGCCATCGAATCCGCCGATGTGGTTTTGATGAAGGATTCCCTTTTGGATGTGGCCGAGGCCATTGAACTGAGCCGTGCGGTGGTCCGCAATATCCACATGAACCTGTTCTGGGCGTTTTTCTACAACATCCTGGGGATTCCCCTGGCGGCAGGCGTTCTCTATCCCGCCTTTGGTTTGCTTTTGAGCCCCATGATTGGCTCCGCCGCCATGAGTCTTAGCTCGGTTTGTGTGGTTACTAACGCCCTTCGTTTGCGGTTCTTCCACGGACGGGAACAACAGACGAACCAAGAAGCGGTGTCCGAGGGGAAAGAGCCCGAAGCGGAAAAGACGAATACAACCGCTGAACATGAGTCGGCGGAAAAGAAAGGAAAGATTGCTATGAAAAAAGTATTGGTCGTAGATGGCATGATGTGTGCCCATTGCCAGGCCCATGTGCAAAAGGCCCTGGCTGCTGTGGATGGCGTACAGGAGGCTACGGTGGATCTGGAAAAGAAGCAGGCTATGGTGATCCTATTAAAGGATGTGCCAGATCAGGTGTTGATGGACGCCGTTACCGAGGCGGGGTATACGCCGGTAAGCTGTGCCCTGGCATAAGAGGGGCTGGTTGGAATAGCCCGAAGCGGAGGAAGCCCCGCTTCGGGCTATTGTTATTTGAGGGAGCGGCGTGCGGCAATCCTTTTTTGAAAATATGGGGATGAACCATGCAAACTATATAAGACGGCACAAAAAAAGGATAGATTCCTCTTGACATGGAGTGCACTCCAAGTTATAGGGTATGTAGAGAGTCAGGCAATGGATATAAAAAGGCTATGCCATCAAAAGAAGAAAGGGGTCGATTAAAATGATTTATAAGCAATTTCAGGATTTGCAGCTATCCACTTTGGGCATGGGAAATATGCGGCTTCCTATCGCTGGACAAAAAGGACCCATCGACAGGGAAAAGGCGAGGGAGATCATCGCCTATGCTTACCAGAACGGAGTCAACTATTTTGATACCGCCTATCGCTATCACGATGGAGAGTCCGAGGAGGTGGTGGGGGAGGCGCTCAAGGCGTTTCCTCGGGATACCTGGTATCTGGCCACCAAAATGCCAGGCCATATGATGAACTTTCAAAACGGAAAGCTGGGCTTTCAGGGCTACTTGGCTGGGCTGGAGATATCCTCCCCCGCTGCAATCTTTGAGGAACAACTGAAAAAGTGCGGCGTGGAGTACTTTGATTTTTATCTTCTCCACAACCTCAACGAAACCTCCTATGACCTTTATACCAACGAGGATCTGGGCATGGTGGAGTATCTATTGGAGGAGAAGAAGGCCGGCCGGATTCGACACCTGGGCTTTTCCACCCATGCCCGGCCAGAGACCATTGAGCGCTTTTTGAATCGCTACGACTGTTTTGAATTCGCTCAAATTCAGCTAAATTATCTGGATTGGACGCTTCAGGACGCCAAACGGAAATACGAGATCCTGGTAGAACACAATCTGCCGGTCATCGTCATGGAGCCCTGCCGGGGCGGGCGGCTCACCAACCTGGACCCCCAAACCACGGCCATGCTGAAGGAGGCGCGCCCCAACGACTCCATTGCTTCCTGGGCGTTTCGCTTCCTTCAAAACCTGCCTGGAGTGCAGGTAACCCTCAGCGGCATGAGCACCATGGAGCAGCTTAAAGACAACCTGGGTACTTTTTCTCAGCCCACGGAGTGGACCCGGGAGGATGCTGCTTTGATCAACCAGGTGGTTGCGACCCTGGTGAATCTGGTTCCCTGTACTGCCTGCCGGTACTGCTGTGAGGCCTGTCCTCAGGGGTTGGATATCCCCAAGCTGATCTCCATCTACAACGAGATGTCCTTCGACGCGTCTCCTGGATTGAATTTCACTCTGGCCTCCCTCACGCCGCAGGAGATGCCCATGAACTGCATTGGTTGCGGCGCCTGCAAAGCGTTATGTCCCCAGGAGATTGAGATTCCTGAGATCATGACAAACCTGTCCGAGGCCATCCAGCGGAGGAACCAGAAGAAAGCATGACGGAGGATGTTCCATGACCATCGCGGAGGTAAGCAAGAAATATGGCCTGTCGGCGGACACCCTACGCTACTATGAGCGCATTGGACTGATTCCTGCGGTGCATCGTACCACCGGAGGGATACGGGATTACACCGAGGACGATTTAAAGTGGGTCAGCTTTGCCAAATGTATGCGAAGCGCTGGCCTTCCGGTGGAGGCGCTCATTGAATATGTAACGTTATGTCAACAGGGGGACTCCACCAGCGAGGCTAGAAAGCAGATTTTATTGGAGCAGCGCCGGCAGCTGATCAGCCGGATGGAGGAGCTGCAGCAGACGCTGGACCGGTTAAACGCCAAGATCGAACGATATGAAACGGTACTGATTCCCATTGAGAAGCAGTTGGGCGGCGGGCCGTCCTGATGGAGGAGCGCCTGTCTGGGCCGGAGGCTTTTTCCGTTTCAAAATCAGCATTGTGCCTGCCCTCCCAAATACTTGCGGATGCAGGGATTTGTGTTATCATAAAACTGCTAGAATATTTTCATTTGGAGGCGAATCCATGGTCATTAAAAATGCAAAGGTGTTTATTAACGGCCGGTACCTTGACATCGACGTCCAGTTCAAGGATGGCGTGATCACCAACATCGGCAAGGATTTGGCGGACGACGAGGTTATCGATGCTGGCGGCAACTATCTCTACCCCGGCATGATCGATACCCATATCCACGGGGCTAAGATGTGTAGTTATGAGGATAGCGCTGACGCGGTGCGGACCATTGCCGGTATGCTGCCCCAGTTCGGCGTGACCAGCTTTTTGGCGACTCCCCTTGTGCGGGATGTAGAGACCACCCAGCAGACCATGCGGAACATCCGCGAGGCCAAGGGCTGCCGGGGCGCCGATATCTTCGGTATCTTCCCCTATATGCCCTACCGGAACCGCTCCATCGCCTATTACGCGGATCATACCCCGCCCACCCCTGAGCACACCCTGGCGGTTTGTGATAACGACCTTTCCGACGTAAAGATGATCTTCTGCGCTCCCGACCTGCCCGGCGCTATGGAGTGGATTAGCTGGCTGGTAACCCAGGGTGTTGTGCCGATGATCGCTTACACCGAGGGTACCACCGAGCAGATGTACGAGGCCGCCGACCGGGGCGCCCGGATCGTGGATCATTTCTATAATGGCCTTCCTCTGATGGACCACCACTTCAGCGGCTCCACCGTGGGTCTGCTTCTGGATAAGCGGCTTTACCTCCAGATGACCTGTGACGGCGTGCATGTGGCAAAGCCCTTCATCGATCTGGCCATTCGCTGCAAAGGCGTGGAGAAGATTATCCCCGTGTCCGACAGCTCCAAATACGTGGGGATGCCCGAGGGTGTCTATGAGGACAACGGCAAGACTGTGATCTTTAAGGATGGCGCGGTGCGGAGCCCTGAGGGGAAGCTGGTAACCGGCGCGAATCCTTATGATGCCAACATGCGGACCATGAAACGCTTGGGATACTCCATGGAGGATATTGGTACCATGTTTACCGAGAATGCCGCTCGGTGTTTTGAGCTCCATGATCGTGGAAAGATCGAGATCGGCCGCCGTGCGGATCTGGTCATCATGGATTCCGAGCTGCACGTGGTGCAGACCTTTGTGCAGGGCGAATCCCTGTACAAGGCTGAGTAATAAGGCAATAAAAAAATCCCCCCATGGGGGATTTTTTTTATTGCCTTTATTCACCAGAAGCCAGCAAATCCAGTTTCTTTCCCTGGGCCCGCCAAAGCCGGCTGTATAGTCCGTCCTCCTGAAGCAGCTCTTGATGGCTGCCCCGTTGAACGATGCGGCCCTCTTCCAGCACCAGAATTAGATCGGCATTTTGGATGGTGGACAGCCGATGGGCGATGGCCACGATGGTCCGGGTACCGGCGAGCCGACCAATGGCCTCCTGAATCTCCCGCTCTGTCTCCACATCCACCGAGGCGGTTGCCTCATCAAGAATGATAATGGGAGCATCCCGAAGGATGGCACGAGCGATAGCGATACGCTGCTTCTGTCCGCCTGACAGCCGCACGCCCCGCTCACCTACCCGGGTTAGGTATCCATCCGGCATGGCCATGATGCTGTCATGAATCCTGGCCGCCTGGGCGGCGGCCGCCACCTCTTCGTCGGATGCCTGCGGGTTGGCATAGCGGATGTTGTCCAGAATGGTACCGTTGAAGAGGAAGGTATCCTGCATGACGGGGGCGATGCAGGCGCGGAGGCTCTTCAGGGTGGCCTTTCCTACATCCACGCCATCGATGGATACGCGCCCGCTGCTGGGCTGGTAGAAGCGGGGAATGAGCTGGGTAAGGGTGGTTTTTCCTACCCCTGTGGGGCCCACTAGGGCCACCATCTGTCCCGGCTCTATAGCGAAATCAATGTCCCTTAAAACGGGAGCGTCCGCCTCGTAGGAGAAATCCACATGCTCAAATCGGATACCGCCTTTGACGTCCTTGAGATCCTGGGCGTCAGGCTCATCCTGAATTTCGGCTTGGGTGTCTAGGATCTGCATGACCCGCTCCGCCCCGGCATAGGCCTGCTGCGCTTCCTCCAGCAACCGGGCCAGCCCGGAGATAGGGGTGTAGAATAGGCTTAAATACAGTAAAAACGCCACGATATCCGGGACCGATAGGCCGCCGGAAAGGGCCAGCATGCCGCCCACTCCAACCACCAAAATGGTGCCGATAGAAGAGAGGAACTCCACCGCGGGGTGAAACACCGAGCTATACCGCAGGGCGTGCAGCATGGCGCGGGTGAATACACCGGCCTGTTCCTCAACCCGCTGGCTTTCATACTCCTCCTGACCAAAGGCCTGGATCTCATGAATGCCGGAGAAATTATCCTGTAATTTGGCGTTCAAGCCGGCCAAGGCCCGCTGCATGGTGCGGAAGTTGGGACGAACCTTGGTAGCGAAGATACGACCGGAATAGAGGATCAAGGGGATGGGGATGCAGGTGATCAGCGCCAGTTTCACATTGATGGTGAGCAGCACCACCAGCACGCCCAGGAGGGTGGTGAGATTGGTGACCATCTCAGGGATGATATGGGCATACAGCAATTCAAAACTGCTGGTATCGTTGACCACTCTGCTCATGAGATCGCCGGTCTGCTTATCATGAAAGAAACCCATGGAAAATCCCTGGATGCGGTCATAAATTTGGACCCGCAGATCCTCCACTAAATGCCACGCGGCCTTATGGGTTAGGTAGTTGCTGAGATAGCGGAACAGAATCCGCATGAGATATAGAACGATGAGGAGAGCCGTCAATAGCCCAATGGTTCTGGCGGCGCCATTGCCGCCAGACTCCACCACCCCTGTCATAGAGGAGAGGAGCTTGGGTGCGGCCAGGTTGATTAGCGTTAAAACAAAGGTGGAAAGAATGGCGATGATGTAGAGTCCCTTGTATTTTCTAGCGGCTTTTCCCAGTCTCCATAGTAGCTTCATGGGCGACTCCTCTCAAAGATTATTGGTCCTTCCCCTCCCGCATATGGGAACGGGCATTTTGGGAGATGCGGGCCATCAGCTGTTCGGCTTCGGCTTGCTCCTCAGCGGTGAGTCCTTCCATCAGGATGCCGTTCCATTCCCGTTTGGCGGCATAGGTGTCCTTAATTACCGACATGGCTTTATCGGTGATATAGATCCGCCGTACGCGGCGATCCTCCTCGTCGGGAAGGATGCGGACATAGCCCTGGGATTCCAGCTTTTGGATGGCCCGGGTGGCGGTGCCGTTATCATAGCCGCCGCGCTGGGCTAGTTCCAACACGCTGATGCCCGGCTCCTCATAAACGCGTAGCAGAAAAAACTGCTGCCCCGAGCCGATGCCATGGTGTTTGAGCTGCCGGTCATAAAACGCTTGGCCGGCACGGTACAGCATTGAAGTACAACGAAAGATGGGACAGGGGTCCTTCACGGGGATTCCTCCTATGGGACGGCCTCCGAAGAATTGCCGGAGGGGGTCAAATCATTGTATGTGCAACCAATTTCAGTATACCATTTTTCCAGATGCTGACTCAAGAGTCCCCGGTTACTGTTTTTGAACGGCGTCTTTGGAATCGGCTGTAGAACCCGGTTTTACTGCACCCCGATCCTCCCGGAGATAGGCGGCCAGGTTATCCTTCATGTGGATCAGGAGCTGCTTTGCCAGCGTGATCTCCTCGGGGCTGAGTCCTTGATACAGAAGGCTATGGAATTCCTCCACGATTTCCGTGATCTCAGGATGGATGTCCAGGGCTGCCTGGGTAGGATGAATGCGGTTGAGGCGCCGGTCCTTCTCATCGGGATTGCGGGTGACCATGCCGCTGTTTTCCAGTTGGGTGATGATTCGGGCCGTGGTGCCTTTATCCATACCGATGTTGGCGGAGATCCCCTCCTGGGTAATGCCAGGATGCCGGTACACTTGGAATAGGAAGGGGAGCTGTCCTGCCTCAACAGGCAACTGCCGTTGCCGCAGCATGCGGGCAAAGATGCGCTGGCCGTAGCGATAGATCATGGAGATAAAGCGGTTTGCGTGGGGAGCCGTCATGACAACGCCTCCTCTTTTTCTTCCATTGCGGCATCGGAGGATTCCCCAGAGGGAGCGACGGACGTATTCTTAGGTCCTGCCTTTAATTCCCTTAGAACCCGGGCGCCAATGGGGATGGCCAGAAGGAAGGAACAGACATCGGCGCAGGGCTGACCCATCTGAACGCCCAACAGACCGAAGAGGCTGGGGAAGATCAGGATGATGGGGATGAAGAACATCCCCTGCCGCGCGATGGATAGAAGGGAGGCGGCGGTACCCTTGCCGATGGTCTGACAGAGCATGTTGTTCATGACCACCCAGCTGTTGAGGGGGAAGGCCACGCACTGGAGCCGCATGGCCAGGGTGCCGATAGCGATTACATCGGCGTCTCTGCGGAAGATGGGGATGATCTGGGGCGCAAAGATGAAGCCCACCAAAGAGAGTACACAGAGGATTCCCACGCTGACTTTGATACAGAACCAAAAGCCCTCCAGCACGCGGTCATAGCGTCCAGCGCCGTAGTTAAAACCGCATACCGGTTGAAAGCCTTGGCCGAATCCCAGCTGTACCGAGTGGATAAATTGGAAGATCCGGTTGACGATGGACATGGCCGCAATGGCGGCGTCCCCATAGGGATGGGCGGCAAAGTTTAGGCTGATGGTGGCAAGGCTACCCAGTCCCTGGCGGTAAAAGGAGGGGAGGCCGCCCCGTAAAATCTCTTTATATACCGCCCAGGTAGGAGTGAACATCCGAAACTTAATGTGGATATGTTCGGGCCGCCGGCTGTGATGCAGCAGGATGCAGAAGCTGACAAACTGGCTGATGATGGTGGCGATGGCGGCACCGGCCGTCCCCAGATTGAAAGCGTAGATAAACAGGGGATCCAGTGCGATGTTTAGGATGCCGCCGGTGGCCACTCCCAGCATGGAATAAAAGGAGCTGCCCTGATACCGCAGGATGTTGTTGAGCACGAAACAGGCCATCATATAGGGGGCACCCACGAGAATCCAGCGGATGTAATCCATCGCATAGGGGAGGATGGTCTCCGTGGCGCCCAATATCCGCACCAACGGCTCCAAAAACAGCTCGCCTGCCACGGCTAGGATCAGGCCCGCGATGAGGGCGGTAAAAAAACCGGTAGCGGCGATCCGCTCAGCTTCCTCGTGGCGCTGTTGTCCCAGCAAACGGGAGATGTAATTGCCACTGCCCGCGCCAAAGGTAAATCCAATGGCCTGGATGATGGCCATCAAGGAGAAAGCTACACCCACGGCGCCGGTGGCGCTGGTGCCGATTTGTCCCACAAAAAAGGTATCGGCCATGTTGTAAATGGAGGTGATCATCATGCTGATGATGGTGGGGATTGCCAAGCGCACGATGAGCTTCGGAATGGGGGTTTCCGTCATACGGCGGAACTTTTCCTGGGGTGTTTCAAGGGTTTTCAAACCGCAATCGCCTTCTTATCATACGGATTCAATATGCTTTTATTATAGCACTCGAAATAAAGTTGTCAACGCAACTATAAGATCTTGATAAGAAGAATTTGACATTTTGTGCGATGGGCGGACCATGGGGACAAAGCGCGGCCCGGATCCCTAAGGAACCGGGCTATATCGGGATGGAAGGAATCATAGCGTTTTAATATGGTCTAAAATGGGGGCTAGGGCGCTTTCATCCACAAAATAGGTATCCACCCCAAAGGTGGAAAGAATGTCCTGATCCTCCTGGCTACGCTGCTGGGGTGGCATTTTTTCCACCATTTTCTTTAACAGTTTCATCATGGTGCGGTGTTGGAAACTCATCTTGGAGTATTCCAGATTGCCTCGCAGATGAAAAAAGGCGGTCTGGGCGCGAAGAGCGGGGGAGAAGGTTTTTTCTATCAGTTGGGCATATTTACTGGTGTCCGTAGGATCGGAGGCGCCTACGGTGAAAACCACCAGATGCTTATCCAGAAGAAGCGCTTCCTCCCGAAGAAGTGCGGAAGCGCCGGCCATCTTTCCAGCATACAGCCCGCCTCCAAATACGATGGGATCATGGTGTATTAGGGCGCTTTTGGGAACTTTCCGGACATCAAAGCAGGGGCAGGATAGGCTTTGGGCTAGCCATTGCGCGTACTGAAGGGTGCTGCCGTAGTAGGAGCGAAAGAGAACGAGAGGCATCTTCATAGGGCGTTTCCTTTCCGATTTAATCTATTCTGTTAGATCCTGACCCTCCATCCGGGTCAGGTTATCATGGATCTGCAGGGCGGTGGCAAGGAAGGAATCCAGACTGACGGGGGAGACGCCGTTTAAAAGCGCTTCCAGGAAGGCTAGATCCTTACCGAGTCGTGCGGAACTGTATGCATAGGCTTTCTGCGTCAGGTGAATGCGCCATGCCCGCTGATCCTGCGCGTCCTTTTGAAGCTGTACAAATCCTTTGGCTTGGAGCTTCAAAGCCAGCTGTTTGACATTCTGATGGCTGATATGCATGGTTTGCGCCACTTGGCTGATGGTAGGAGGCGCTTGAAAAAAGGAGTCAAGGTTGGCCAGCAAAAACCATTGTTTACTGGTCAGCTCACCCAGAAAATGATTACCCACCGTCTCCAACTGATTGGCCAACAGAAAGACCATGCCCAGAGCGGCCTTTTGCGGCTCAAAGGTCTCCAATTGCTGCCGAGGGCTGGGTGAATCCGCGGGTACTGCCATTCTTTCACCTCAAATAGATAAGTAGTTACCTTTATGGATAGAATAATCTATTTTGGATTGCTTTGCAAGGGTTTTTTTTGATTGATTGAGTCCAGACGATGGATCTGGAAAGGGCCGGTGGAACGCAAAGGAGCACCCGTATGTTTTCCATACGAGTGCTCCTTTTTAGAAGTTGCCCTTGTGTATTCGTGATCTCCCGCTAGTTGGCGCTGATGTCCGTATCCTCTGGCGCGGAGGCCGTGTCCTCCGGAGAATCCTCCATGGGGGAACCATCGGCTTTTTGATGGTATAGCCGGGACCGGGAAGCGTACTTTGGCTCGTTGGGATCCTCCCAGATTCGGTCCGCTACCGGTCCCCAAGCCTCGGAAGCCGCCTGGGTTTTGCTGGTTAGCTGCTCTACCGGTTCGGGAGAGAGCATTTCGGTGGAATGGGCGCCGGAGCGCTCCACCATCTCCCTAAGGCAGTGGGGATTATCCAGGAGGGGGCAGGGGCGCAGATGATTTTGGTTGAAAGGCTGCCCTCTATGATATTCCATGAACAGAGGGGACTGCAAAGCCTCCAGCAGGCTGCAATCCTTGATGTTCACATTTGCATAGTGGATGAAGGCGCAGGGTTCGCATTCTCCTGCAGCGTTGATATGGAAGTAGTTGCGTCCCCCTGCGATACATCCCAGGGTATATTCGCCGTCGTTCCAGAAGTCTAGAAGGAAAGCGGGCTTGGTCTGCCGCCACTTCCGCATTTGGTGGTACATGAATTCCCGTTGCTCCGCCGTGGCGATAAGCTCCGGCACCGCGTCCACCCCCACCGGGATGTAGGTGAAATACCAGCCGAAGAGACAACCCTTTTCAATCATGAAGTCCACATAGGCATCAGAACCCACGCAGTCCACGTTTTTGCTATGGTAGCAGGTAGAGAACCCAAAGGCTACGCCCTCGGCCTTTAATAGGTCCATGGCCCGGATTACCGCCTGATAGGTACCAGCGCCTCGCCGCATATCGGTCTCCTCCTCAAAGCCCTCGATGGAGAAGGCCAAGCCAAAGTTGCCTACCCGACGCAGCTCCTTGGCGAAGGCTTCATCCACCAAAGTGCCGTTGGTAAAGGCCAGAAAGATGCACTCGGGATGGCTGTCACAAAGCTGAATTAATTCCTCTTTTCGTACCAGAGGTTCCCCTCCCGAGAAGATGTAGGTATAGACTCCAAGCTCGGTGCCCTCCCGGATCACCTTTTCCATCACATCGTAGGGGAGGCTGGCGTTTTTTCCGTATTCCGCAGCCCAGCAGCCGGTACACTTTAGATTGCAGGCGGCGGTGGGATCCATAAGAATCGCCCAGGGGATGTTGCAGTCATACTTTTTTACGTTTTCCATCCGCTTGTTGTAGCTTTCCATAGCGGCGTTTAGGATCAGGCTTACCGATAGCTTTTCCAGGGATTCGGGGGCTACGTTTGAAAAGATGTTGTGGAGAAAGATGTTCCAGTTGTTATCGGGATCGTCCAGCACCGTGTGCAGGGCTTCGTAGGTACGGGCGTTGACTTTTTTGCGGTCCAGGCTCTCTACGAGTTTTAGACCTCGGGGAAGGGCCTTATCGGGATTTTTAATAACCTCCCGGGCTGCTTTCTTGACCATGACGTCCACCATGGCGTTTCGCTTCATGTTAACCACCTCTTGATAATTAATGCCCGAAAGCCCTGGATGCAATCCAGGTAATTTTATTCTACTTCAACGGTACTCTTAGAAAATGAAAGGAAAAGGCAATAATTTGTCAAAAATGATGAAAATCTGGAGAAAAATTATAAAGATCTTGAAGCGATGGAATTTTTTTCTATCTTCTTATCTCTATGATACCACATGAGGCAAGCGAAAAGATAAGATTCTGTTTTTATGAAAAAAAAGAGGCCATATGGCCCCTTTCTCCCTGTTTTTTCTGGTATACTGCCCCAAAGAGGTGATTTTGATGCCCATGGGGTCGTTCTTTCTGGGATACCTAATCGGGATCAATCTCCTGGCGCTACTGGTGTCGGGATGGGATAAGCTATCGGCCATCCAGGGCCGGCGAAGAGTACCGGAAAATACCCTTATGCTTCTGGCGGTTCTCCTGGGCGGTATGGGGCTTTACCTTTCCTTCTTTCTATTTCATCATAAGATAAGAAAGAAGAAATTTATGGTGGGGGTACCGCTCATCATGGCGGCGCAGGCGCTGGCCTATGTGCTGGTACAGAGGATTTGGGTATAAAACTGCCGTCGTGTGGCATGCTAGAGGGACAACCAAAGGAGGTATGTTCCATGAAACTGAGTGCCAGAAATCAACTGCCCGGCAAGGTGACCGACATCCAGGACGGCGCTGTTAACGCAATTGTGAAGATCGATATTGGAGGAGGGAATGTGGTAAGCGCTACCATCTCCAGAGAGGCCGTTCGGAAATTGGGACTGAAGGTGGGGGAGAAAGCCTACGCGGTGGTCAAAGCCACTTCGGTGATGGTGGCCATCGACGATTCACCCGCAACTAGGGCATAGATGCAGGAATCCAGGATTTCACCGTTCTTGTATACGCTTTTACGCAGAATCCCCTCCAAGGTGAAACCCGCTTTTTGAAGACAGCGACGGGATCCCTTGTTGTGGGCAAAGGGCTCAGCGTGTATCCGGTGGATGTCGTACTGGGCAAAACCATAGGCGCAGATCTGGCGGATGGCCTCCGTCATAATGCCCTGGCCCCAATAAGGCTCTCCCAGCCAATAACCCAGCTCCGCGCTTTTGCGGTAGACATCGGTGCCCAGAAATAGCCCGATGCTTCCCACCAGCTGGCCGTCCATAAGGATGGCTCTGGGACACTGGGTGGTTTCAGGGGTCCTGATACAGCTTATAAGATAGTCCTCCGCGTCCGTCAGTTTATAGGGATAAGGAAATGCATCCCGTAGGTTGGCGGCAATTTTTTTGTTGTTGGCCAGCATATACACCTGGGGGATGTCTTCCATCCGCCAGGGGCGAAGGGTGATGGTCATGGGCAGGAACTCCTTGTTTGGATTTCTAAGGAGAGCATAGCATAAAAGCGATGAGATACAAAGAGAAGCTCCGGTTTTGCCGGAGCTTCTCTTTTGTCAGCATGTTGTTTACCGGTGAGCTTCTTTGATCCGAGACCGGACCACGGATCCCGCCGCAGCCATAGCTAGTAAGCTGAGAGCCGCCCAAAGGAAGGGTTGCTGGGAATCCCCGGTCTTGGGAATATCGCCGGAATCCGGATCCTCCGGAATAGGATCTCCGGCCACAGAAGAGGCCTCCTTCCAACCGGCATACAGGGTGATATCCCCCTCATGGGGCTGGGAGAAATCAAAGGGAATTTTTAGATCTGCATCCCGATACCAGCCGGCAAAGAGATAGCCATCCCGGGTGGGATCCACGGGCCGTGCCAACAGATCACCATCTGCCACGGATGCCGATTGAACGGGGCTTCCGCCATTGGAGTGAAAGATAACGGTGCGGATAGGCGTCCACTTGGCATGAAGAATCATATTTTCCTGTACCTGATCGGTATCAAAATTCCAGGGCTGAGTAAGAGCAGCATCCCGGTACCAGCCGTCAAACCGGAAGTTGTTTTTGGTGGGAGTGCTCTCGGTGAGAAGGCTGTTTTCCACTAGATTTTCCACGGGAGATATCGCGCTTCCGCCATTGGCATTGAACAAAACGGTGTAGCTCTTCTGTCCCTGGGTAAAGAGAAGCTGGGTACCGCTGCGCATGAGGCTGAATCCGTCGTTTTCCGAGGAGAGGAACACCTTGCCCTGGATGGCGAGATCCTCCTGGGCCGCCTGGGCGGCGACGCTTCCCTCACCGATGCCGCTGTGTACGCCAATGCCGATGGCGGCGTCGGTTTCAAAGGGTTCGGTGAGTAACAGCTTGCTGCTGTTGATGATAAGGGCGTTGGACGCGGTGCCGCTCGGCTTGGTGTTGCCGGCAATTTGAATACCACCGCCCACTTTGATATCACCAAACAGGGTTATGCCGCCGCCGGCCCCCGCCTGGTTTCCGGTGAGGACGCCGCCCATGAGGCTGATATCGTAGCCTGCAGCGCCTGAGATCGCACCGCCGTTGTTGCCAGCTGCGTTGGATTGGATCCGGCCGTCTTTCAGAAGGAAGGAACCGCCGTCTCCCACGTAGATTCCACCGCCGGCAACGCTGGCGTAATTCTCCGATATGACGCCGCCTTCCATCCGGAAGATGCCACTGCTGCCAATATCAACGCCGGCTCCTCCGCCACCGTAGCCGCTGGAGCCGGTAGCGGTGTTGCGTTTGATTGCCGAACCATTTTTCATCACTAGCGTGCCATTGCTCACTTCAATGCCGGCGCCATTCTGGCTGCTGACGATGTGGTTGTTTTGCAGGACTGCGCCCTCCTCCAAAATTAGGGTGGCGCTGTCGTTATAGATCCAGATGAGGTGGCCATTTCCGTTAATGGTGGTGCCGGAGTTGGCGCGTCCGGCTACGTTAGCGGGATTGTCCCATACCGCGCCGCCATCCAGAGTGATGTCTTTAAGGGTAACCTTGCTATTGGCCTGGTCAACGGCAAAGAATTGGGAAGGCGCTTGGCCCCGGTGAATGGTAAAGCCCTGGCCGTCCAGAATCAACTCCACCCCGGAATAACCCAGATGCTGGGGATACCAGGAAGCGTCTAGGGTGACGCTTCTTTGCAGCTGAATTTCAATTTTGGCGTCGGCGCCATAGGCTGCCCAAACGGCATCCATAAGAGTGCCTTCCTGCCAAGTTCCGCCGTCGGCGCTCCATTTGGCCTCGGGGCCGTCATCAGCTAAGGTAGTTGCGATGCCCATGGACATGCAGAGAACAAATGCCAGCACAAAGGTTAAAAGCCGAGAAAGTCGTTTCATAATCGCCCTCCAATGAGTCTCGTTTGCCAATAATGGCTGATCATAATTATATACCATTATTTTCATGGTGTAAACGCGGTTGTGACCGATATATTTGCAAGAAAAATCCAAAAAATCACGGGATTATTGGTATTTTCTATAAAAATATGTCCTAGTCATAATGGTATAGTTTTCTACGAGGTTTATCAAAAAAGCACCGGAAGGGATGCCGGTGCTTTGCGGTTTGGATAGGATGGAGAAAGAGGCTGATTGTGTCTTAACTCGCTTGAGGGAAGAACTGTCCGTGCCAAAGAAGGAAGGTGTAGATGGTCCAGATTTTCCGGGAGTTGTCCACCTTGCCGTGGTAGTGGGCGTCCAAAAGCTTGAGAAGCTCTTGGGTGTTGAAAAGCTCCTGGGCCACAGCGCTGGTAAAGGCCTCTTTGATGATCCGATAATAGGGCTCCTGGCGGAGCCAAACCCGGATGGGAACCGGGAAACCCAGTTTCTTCTTCTGAGCGGATTTTTGTGGGATATACCGCTGAGCGGATTCCCTCAGGGCCGCCTTGGTATTTCCCTCTGTGACCCGATGACGGCTGGGAATGGAACAGGCCACCCGGGCTACCTCCTTGTCCAGGAAAGGAACCCGAAGCTCCAGGGAATGGGCCATGCTCATGCGGTCAGCTTTTAGAAGGATGTCTCCCCAAAGCCAGAAGTTAATATCGATATACTGCATTTGGGTGATTTCGTCCTGATCCTTCACCTTGTCGTAGAAGGGACGGGTGAGCGCCTGGGGCACGGGTACCTCCATGGGGTTGCGAAGCAACCGATTCCGCTCCTTTACGGAGAAGATTTTGGCGTTGCCGATGAAGCGGTCGGCCAGGTCCATGCTGCCCCGGATCAGGTAATTTTTCCCCTTGATGCGGAAGGGGATGCACCGGGCCAGCCCGCCAAGGGCTTTGCGGATAAACCGGGGAAGCCGGGTTAGGGGACGCAGGTCATGGGGCTCCCGGTAGATGTTATAGCCTCCGAACAGCTCGTCCGACCCCTCGCCGGACAGCACTACCTTTACCTTTTCGGAGGCGATCTGGCTCACGAAGTACAGGGCCACAGCCGAGGGATCGGCATGGGGCTCGTCCATATGGTATTGGACGGTGGGCAGAATGTTCCAGTATTCCTCGGGGGTGATGATCTTCCGGTAGTTCTGAACGCCAATGTGCTCCGACAGCTCCTTGGCATAGGAGGTTTCATCGTACTGCTCGTTGGCAAAGCCTACGGTAAAGGTTTTATCACAGTGGGAGGCCGCCGCAATATAGCTGCTGTCTACCCCGCTGCTGAGGAAGCAGCCCACCTCGGTATCGCTGATCTTATGAGCGGCGATGGAATCCTGCATAACGGCGTCGATGCGGTTTACGGCGTCCTCAAAGGTCATGGGCTCATCGGCGTTGAACACCGGCTCCCAGTATCGGTGGATGGAAAATGCTCCCTTTTCCCACAAAAGATAGTGGGCGGGAGGCAGTCGATAGATGCCGCGGAAAAAGGTTTCGGGCAGAACCGAGTATTGGAAGGTGAGGTACTGAGCAAGGGCCTCCCGGTTTAGCTCCCGGGTAACGGCAGGATGCTGGAGAATGGATTTGATTTCCGAGCCGAAGATGAAATCCCCGCCAAAGCTGCCGTAGTAGATGGGCTTGATGCCGAAGAAATCCCGCACCAGAAGCGCCCGGTCGTTGGCGTAGTCCCAGATACAGAAGCCGAACATGCCCCGGATCTTCTGGAGCAGCTCAAGCCCCCATTCCTCATAGCCGTGGAGCAACACCTCGGAGTCGGTCTTGGTGGAAAAAATATGGCCCTTTGCCAAAAGATCTTCTTTTAGGCGCTGGTAATTGTAGATCTCCCCATTAAAGACCAGCGCCAGGGAACGATCCTCGTTATAAAGAGGCTGGTCCCCGTCCGCAGAAAGGTCGATGATGGACAGCCGCCGGAAACCCAGGGCGCATTTGTCGTCCACATGGCTTCCCGCTGAATCCGGTCCCCGGTGGGTGATGACCTCCATCATGGGTTCTATAACGCTAAGTTCTCCCCCTTTGGGAGAGAGATAGCCCGTAATGCCGCACATATTGCCTCCTACTGTCAGGCGAGAATTGGGAAGTTTGTCCCCGGTTTTGCCATGCATCCAGTATACACATCCTGCCCTTTTTTGACAACGATAATCCCCCCGCAAAAGGCTGGCCGGTTTTCTTCCCGTAAAAAGGCGTCCCTGGGGCTGGTCAAAGGCAAAATATGTGCTACAATAACCACGTCATTATCTTTATTCTATCTTAATACGCGGTGTAAAGGAGCGTTCCATGAAGATCGTAGTGGTGGGGGATGGCAAAGTCGGCGCTACCCTTGTGAGCCAGTTGGTCAAGGAAGGCCATGATGTGACGGTAATCGATAACAACGCAGCGGTACTTCGGCGGTCCACCGATACCATGGATGTTCTGGGTATCCACGGCAATGGAGCCAGCTATGCCATCCAGCGGGAGGCGGGGGTGCAGGATGCCGATCTTTTAATTGCCGCCACCAGCGCCGATGAACTCAATATCCTGAGTTGTATGCTGGCCAAGAAACTGGGGGCCAAGCATACCATCGCCCGGGTGCGCAACCCGGAATATGCGGAACAGCTTACCATGCTTCGGGAGGATCTTGGCCTTTCCATGTCCATCAATCCCGAGCTTGCCGCCGCAGTGGAGATCAGCAGGATCATCCGGTTTCCCTCAGCCATCAAGATGGATTCCTTCGCCAAGGGACGGGTGGAACTGGTGGAGATCAAGGTTCGGGAAAACAGCCCCCTTGTCGGCCAGTCCATGGCCTCCATCTCCCAGAAATACAACGTAAAAATCCTCATCTGCGCCGTACAGCGGAAAGGCGAGGTATACATTCCCAGCGGGGACTTTGTTTTGCAGCAGGGGGATAAGATCACCCTCACTGGCGTGCCGCGGGAGATCGAGGATTTTTTCCGCACCATTGGGGTTCTAAAGGAAAAGGTAAAGAGCGCTCTTATCGTGGGAGGCGGACGCATCACCTTTTATCTGGGGCGCATTCTCAGCAAGATGGGGGTCAAGGTGAAGATCATCGAGCGGAACCCGGATCGCTGCCAGCAGCTTTCGGTGGTGATGCCCAAGGCGACCCTTATCTGTGGAGACGGCACCGATGAGGAACTGCTGCTGGAGGAGGGCATTGCGGATACCGATGCCTTTATTGCCCTTATCGACAATGACGAGGAGAATATCATCATCTCCATGTATGCCACCAGCCTGGGAGTGAATAAGGTCATTACCAAGGTGAACCGGCTCTCCTTTGCGGGAATTATGGAGCGAGCCGGTATCGATAGCGTCATTTCCCCCAAGTTTATCACCGCTGACCAGATTGTCCGCTACGTCCGAGCGATGCAGAATTCTCTGGGCAGCAATGTGGAGACCCTCCATAAAATCGTGGATAACAAGGTGGAAGCGGTGGAGTTCGTGGTGCGGGAAAAGGCCAAATTCTTAGGGACGCCCCTAAAGAACCTGGAGCTTAAGCCCAATCTACTGCTGGCCTGCATCATCCGAAAGGGCAAGCACATCATCCCCAGCGGCGACGATACCATGGAGTTGGGGGACAGCGTGCTGGTGGTTACCAGCACCTGGCAGCTAAAGGACTTAAAGGACATCCTGGCCTAGGGGAGGCGCCATGAACATCCGGATGATACGGCATATCTTGGGGAATATTCTGCGGGTAGAAGCGGTGCTGCTGGTTTTGCCCGCCTTTGTGGGAGCGCTTTACGGGGAGGATATCTCCGCCTTTGCCATCACCATGGGGATCCTTTTGGTGGTGGGGACCGCTATGAGCTTCCGGGCGCCTCGAAACTCCGCTATTTACGCTCGGGACGGGGTGATGGTGGTGGCCCTTGCATGGGTGCTTTTGAGCGCTTTTGGGGCGCTGCCCTTTTTCATCAGCGGGGCCATTCCCCATTATGTAGACGCTTTTTTTGAAACGGTATCCGGCTTTACCACCACCGGTTCTACCATTCTAGTGGATATCGAGGCCATGCCCATGGGCATGCTCTTTTGGCGTAGCTTTACCCATTGGGTGGGGGGCATGGGCGTGCTGGTATTTGTGCTGGCCATCATTCCCCTGGCTGAGGGACGTGCCATGCATCTGATGCGGGCGGAGGTGCCCGGCCCCACCGTGGGCAAGCTGGTCCCCCGGATGCGGTCTACCGCAAAAATACTCTATGGACTGTACTTGGCCCTCACCGCCGCCGAGGTGGTGTTTCTGGTGTTGGGAGGAATGCCCTTTCTGGACGCTGTCCTTGCGTCCTTCAGCACGGCGGGCACCGGAGGGTTTTGCATCAAGAACGCCAGCATTGCCTTCTACAACAGCGCCTATATCGACGGGGTCATCACGGTGTTTATGATCCTGTTCGGCATCAATTTCAATCTCTATTATTTGATTCTCATCAAGGACTTCAAGCAGGCGCTGAAAAGCGAGGAGCTGCGCTGGTATCTGGGGATCATCGTGGCTGCCGTGGCTGCCATCACCATCAATATTCTGGGATTGTATGGCAATGTGGTAAGCGCCCTCCGCTACTCCTCCTTCCAGGTGGGGTCCATCATCACTACCACCGGTTTTATCACCGCCGATTATGGCCAGTGGCCCATGTTCTCCCAGGCGGTGCTGTGTCTTTTGATGGTCTGCGGAGCCTGTGCGGGTTCCACCGGAGGCGGTATCAAAACGGCCCGGCTGGTGATTTTGGCAAAATCCATGGGCCGAGAGATCAAACAGCTGGTGCATCCCCGGTCGGTAGGGGTGGTGACTCTGGACGGTAAGCCGGTGGATGGGGACACCCTTCGGGGAGTGAATACGTTTTTTGCCACCTATATCGCCATTTTGTGCCTGGGAACCCTGGTGGTTTCCCTGGACGGCCTGCCCTTTGGGGATACCTTCAGCAGCGTGCTGACCTGTATCAACAACGTAGGCCCTGGCCTGGGCGTGGTGGGGGCGGTGGGCAACTTCTCCACTCTCTCCTATCTTAGCAAGGGAGTGCTGTCCTTTGTAATGCTGGCTGGGCGGCTGGAGATCTTCCCCATGCTGATGCTGTTGGTGCCATCCATGTGGAGCCGGAAATAGTGGGGAGCTCCTTCGGCTGGTTTCTTCGGAAAACTTATATTGGGAAGACGGACAAGCATCAGCGGTATCATATCGATTCGTTCAGCATAATGTGAATTGGAACTGGAGATTCTTGACAGGCGGCAAAATAACGTGTATCCTATCGCTACATCTTTATCATTCTACTTGAGCAGGCGATGAACCGAAACCGGTTCGTGGGGCTGGGCGAAAGCAGCAGGAACGGATCCTGTGGGACAAGAAATGCTTTGTCTTCACAGGATTTTTTTATTCCCATTTGTGAAGACCGCCAACCATTTGAAAGGAGATGGGCAGTATGCAAACCCACCACACCCCGAAGGGCAGGGGCCTAACTACGGAGGAAGCGAAACGGCGGCTGGAGGAGATTGGCTCAAACGAGCTGACGCCGGAGGAAAAGCCCTCGTTTTTTAGAAAGCTATTATCCAGTCTAAAGGAACCCATGTTTTTGCTGCTGATGATTGCGGCCATGCTCTACTTTTTGCTGGGAGAGCCGGGAGACGGCCTCATTATGCTGGTATTCGTGGTGTTCGTTCTGGGCATCGAGGTATTCCAGGAGTGGAAGACCGACCGAAGCCTCAGCGCCCTGCGGGACTTATCCTCGCCCCGAATCACCGTACTCCGGGATGGGATGGAGCGGGAGATCGACTGCCGGGAGCTGGTACCAGGGGATTGGATGCTGGTTCAGGAGGGAGTGAAACTTTCCGCCGACGGCTACATCCTGCGGCTCAGCGATTTTTGCGTGGATGAGTCGGCCTTGACGGGGGAACCGGAACCGGTGTGGAAGGTGCAAAAGGGGCAGGATGCTGAAACCGGGTACTGGAGGCGGGATTATTGCTATGCCGGCACCCAGGTAATCCAGGGAAGCGCCCTGATTGAGGTGGAAAAAACCGGGCCTCGAACCGAATACGGAAAGATTGGGCGGGATATTGCGGACGCGCCCCAGCGGCCCACTCCCCTGGAAAAG
This sequence comes from Christensenella sp. MSJ-20, assembly GCF_044357945.1. Classification (NCBI taxonomy): domain Bacteria; kingdom Bacillati; phylum Bacillota; class Clostridia; order Christensenellales; family Christensenellaceae; genus Christensenella; species Christensenella sp. MSJ-20. The sequence continues at coordinate 986,985 of NZ_CP076563.1, read as the reverse complement.
CAGACCCGGGTATTGGTGAAGTATGCCGCTTGGCTTGGGGTGGCGTTGTTTCTTTTGCTTGGGGTGGTGACCTATCTGAACCTGGCGGAGCTTCCCCCCATCAGGAGGATCACCGACGCCATTTTGGCTGGAGTAACCCTGGCTATGGCCATGATCCCAGAAGAGTTTCCGGTCATCCTATCGGTATTTCTTTCCATGGGCGCTTGGCGCTTGGCCCGAAAGAAAACCCTGATCCGGCGGCTGCCCTCGGTGGAAACGCTGGGCGCGGTATCGGTACTCTGTGTGGATAAGACCGGCACCCTTACCCACAACCGAATGGAGGTTCAGGAGGGATGGGCCGTCCATGGAGACGAAAACGCCCTCTGGGAAACCATGCTCCTGGCCTGTGAGGAGGATACCTATGATCCCATGGAGGCGGCCATGAAGGAGCATGGGGAGCGCCTGGGTTTCCCGGTGGAGGCGCTCTTGCACCGGCCGGTGGCAATGGAATATCCCTTTACTCCCCAGACCAAGCGTATGGGCCATGGATACGCCCAGGAAAAGGATTTCCTGCTTGCGGTAAAGGGATCGCCCGAAAGCGTGTTGCCCCTATGCGCCCTGGACGATGAAACCCATAGAGAAGCCCTGAAGCGCCAGGCCGATATGGCGGAAAGGGGCCTTCGAGTCATCGCGGTGGCCGCCGGGACTGTGCCAGAGGCTCCGGAGAATCTGGAGGGGGCGCGTTTGGCGTTGCTGGGCCTTGTGGGTCTGGCGGATCCGCCCCGGGAGGCGGTGCCCGGCGCCATCCGCACCTGTAAACGAGCCGGGATCCGGGTGGTGATGATCACCGGGGACAACGGCGCCACCGCCCAGGCCATCGGCAGGCAGATCGGTTTGGGGGATACCGGTCGTGTTCTGACCGGCGCAGAGCTGGATGCCATGGATGACGACGCCTTATGTCAAGCCGTGAAGTCGGTCAGTATTTTTGCCCGGGTAGTGCCCCAGCATAAGATGCGCATTGTAAGCGCCTTTCGTCGAAACGGAGAGGTAGTGGCCATGACGGGAGATGGGGTAAACGACGCGCCCGCCTTAAAGTACGCCGATATTGGCATCGCCATGGGGCAAAAAGGCACTCAGGTGGCCAGAGAGGCCGCCGATCTGGTGCTGTTGGATGACAACTTTACCACCATCGTGGAGACGGTTCGGGACGGCCGCCGCATCTATGATAATATTCGCAAGGCCATCGGCTATGTTTTTGTGATCCATATTCCCATTGCCCTCAGCGCGGTGCTGGCTCCTATGCTGGGGATTACTGGGGAGATGGCCATGCTGCTACCCCTTCACATCGTTTTGATGGAGCTAATCATCGATCCCACCAGTTCCATTGTCTTTGAGCGGCAGCCCGCTGAGGAGACCATAATGGAAAAACCTCCGCGCAGCCCCAAGGAACCCTTGGTTACCATGGGCCTGGCGGTAAAATCCCTATTCCAAGGTTTGGCCACCTTTGCCGCCGCCTTTGGCTTGTACTGGGCCAATTTGGAAAGCGGTCCCGAGCTGGCCCGCAGTATGGGCCTGGGGGTGATCGTGTTTTGCAACCTGTTCCTGGTACAGGTAAACAGTGGGGATACCGATTCGGTTTTGCGCCTAATTGGGAGGCTGGCCAAGGATAAGGTGATGTGGGCGGTGGGCCTTGCTGTGCCGCTGGGCTGGCTTTTGATCCTGTATACCCCCCTTTCCCGCTGGCTAAAACTGGCGCCGCTCAACCCAGGTCAGCTTCTGCTGACGGTAGGGCTGGCAGGGGCTTCCGTGCTGTGGTACGAGGGGGTCAAGTGGATTTTACGCCGCCGCAAAAAGAAGGTTGGATAAGAAAAAGCGTTCGGCTTTTGCCGGACGCTTTTTCTTATGGGAATGGATCTTTCGGCGGGGTTTGAAGGATCATCCTAGCCACCTGTTGAGGCGTGCGCCCATCGGTTGGAATTTTGACGGTGGGCAGTCCATGGAAAAGGGGCAGGTAGCTGCGGCTTCTCAGCAGCACATCCCGCTTGCGGCGGCCTTGGTCGATATCCGCAGATAGTCGCTGAAAGAGGGTATCGGGGGTGCAGGTAAGGGTGATGGGATGGAGCGCAAAGGAAAGGCCGGACAGCTCGGTGAGAAGATCCCGCCAAATCCCTTCCTGATGGAGAACCCAGCAGAAGATCACGTTTTCATAGCCGCTGTTTTGAAGGAATCCCCGAAGCAGGTATTGGATGTGGCCCATCACCATGGTTCGATTTTCTTTGTTGACCGTAAAGGGTTCCATGTCCCAGCACCAGTCCCCGTCCAAAAAAGCACAGGGGGCTAACAAGGGCTTCAGCTGTTGGCAGACCGCCGTTTTTCCGACTCCCATGGCGCCGCTGATCACATACAGGTGTTTCATGGACATCCTCCTTTTTGAGTATTATAGCATTCCTGGAAGGAAAGGAAGAAACTACAGCATAAAAAAGATTGGCTCCCTGTTGTCAAAGCACAGGGGGAATGTTATAATACCAGCATTAAACGCTTGTTCATTAAACGTCTGTTTAGATGGGAGTGGGAGCCGAGATGTCAAGAAACCAGCGGGAGGACGTCCGCCAGCGTATCATGGATTGCGCTGTGGAGGAGTTTCTGATGTACGGGTACAGCGGAAGCTCCATGCGGAACATCTCCACCCAGGCTGGAATGACGGTGGGCAACGTGTATGCCTATTTTTCCAGCAAGGATGACTTGTTTGACCAGGTGGTGGAGCCCGCCCGGAGAGGGATTGATTCCCTTCTAGCCATGGATGTGGATCCCTTCACCCAGGGCTGCGAGGTGGCGTTATCCCAGATCTCCGAGGCCATTGTCCAGGTATTTCTTGCCTACCGCAGCCAGTTTTTGATCCTCATTAACGGCAGCGCCGGCAGTAAGTATGAGAACGTCCGGGAGAACGTGGTGGCGCTGATCGCGAAAAGGGTATCTCAGGAGTTTCTCACCAAGGTGGCCCCCTCCGCCAAAGAGGACGACCTGCTTGCCCTGGCCCTAGCTGCCGCCATTATGGAGGGATTTATGCGGGTGCTTAACGGCTATGGTGGGGATTCCATGCGCCTGGCCAATCTGTTGCAGGAGTTTTTAACCATCATCCTGGGCAGCGTGAGCGATATTCAGGCCCTTTATGGGCCCGCTGGGAAGGAGGCATAGTCCATGGAAAACATGGTAAAATGGCTGCTTCGACATCGGAAGCTAGTGGCCTTTGCGGTATTGATCCTATGTGGCGCTATGGCGCTGTTGATGCTCCAGGTAGGCGTCAACTACGATATGGCCAAATACCTGCCGGAGGATTCCGTAACGGCCCAGGGAGTGCACAAGCTGGAGGAGGAATTCAGCTTTCCGGGAACCGCTTCGGTGATGGTGGAGGATGTCTCCATCAGCCAAGCGCTTGATCTGAAAAAAAGGATCCAGGAGGTTGAGGGGGTATCTTCCGTCCTTTGGCTGGACGATATGGCCGATGTGACAAAGCCTCTGTCCACCCTGGGCAATGAGGTGGTAGAGCCCTATTATAAGGATGGGGCCGCCCTGTTTACCGTTCAATTTGTTGGGGATGATTACAGCCTTTCCTCTGGGGAAGCTTTGGAGGAGATCCGCTCCATCATCGGAGAGAAAGGAGCCATCAGCGGAACGGCCGAGAGCAACCGGCTAAATCGTGAGATGGTAAAGAGCGAGGTCTTTACCGCAGCGGCCGTGGTGGTGCCCATCTGTGTGGTGCTTCTGATGATCGCCGCCTATTCCTGGGTGGAGCCCTTTTTGTACCTTTTGGTCATCGGTATCTCCATCCTGGTCAATATGGGGAGCAATCTCATCTTTGGAGAGATCAGCTATATTACCCAGTCTATGGCAGCACTGCTGCAGCTGGCGGTGTCCCTGGACTACTCCATTTTCTTGATGCACCGGTATTTGGAGGAACTGGACGTCTGCAAGGATGTGGATACCGCCATCGTCCGGGCTACCAAGAAAGCCATTACCTCCATATCCGCCAGCAGCTTAACCACCATCGCCGGATTCCTGGCTCTGGTTTTCATGCAGTACGCCATCGGTGCAGATATTGGCTTTGTGTTGGCCAAGGGCGTGCTCTTTAGCCTATTGGGCTGTATCCTGGTGATGCCGGTGATCCTAAAGTTTGCAAGCGGCCTCATCAACCGCACCCGGCATAAACCCATTCTGCGCACCTTTGACGGCTTGGGCAGGGGCATCATGAAGATCCGCTATCTGGTGATCGCCCTGGCTTTGGTGATCGCGGTACCGGTGTTCCTGGCCCAGAGCAACAACCATTTTCTTTATGGGGATACCTCCGTCAGCTCCGGCGAGGGCCAGGGCGGACAGGATGCCGCGCGGATTGAGGAACGTTTTGATTTGAGCCAGCAGATGCTGATCATCGTGCCCCGGGGGGATATTGCCGAGGAGATCGCGTTAGGAGAGCAGTTGTCCCAGCTTCCCTATGTGGGATCGGTTCAAAGCCTCACCACCATGGTTGATCCCACCCTACCCCGGGAAATCCTTCCCGCGGCGGTGTTGGATAACTTCCAATCCGAGAGCTCCGTTCGTTTGATTGTCAATCTAAACATCGTGGAGGAGAGCCCCGAGATGTTTGCCGCCGTGGAGGAGATCAAGCAGCTGTGTCAAGCCCATTACCCAGATACCTGGAATATGGCGGGCATGGCCTCCAGCATCGCGGATATCAAGGATACCGTCAGTCGGGATAACCTGGTGGTCAACTGGTTTTCCATCCTGGCGGTAGCGCTGATCATCCTGTTTACCTTCCGGTCTGTGTCCCTGCCGGTGTTGCTGGTGGCGGTGATTCAGCTTTCCATCTGGATCAACATGAGCGTACCCTATTTCCAAGGGGTGAGCCTCACCTTCATCGGGTATTTGGTGGTCAGCTCCATACAGCTGGGGGCAACCATCGATTACGCGATCTTGATGTCCGATCGGTATCTGGAATTCCGGCGGGCCTTAGTTCCCCCCAAGGAAGCGGCTACCTCGGCCATTAAAGCGGCGGGGGGATCCATTCTCATCAGCAGCTTCATTCTCACTGTGGCCGGCATGGGTGAGTATTTCATCTCCAGCATCTCCGCGGTAAAGGAGATTGGCCTGTTGATCGGCCGCGGCGCTTTCCTTTCGGGGTTACTGGTATTGGTGCTGCTGCCGCCGCTATTAGCCCTTTGTGACAAGATCATTCATCGGACCACCTGGTCCCTGCGTAAAAAATCCCATGGGCCATCCCAACAGGGGGAACAGCCCGCAATGGAAAAGGAAGTGGAATCCCTATGAAAAAACTTTGGTATTCGGCCATTGCTCTGGCCATCTCTCTCTCCTTGGTCTGCCTACCCGTTCTGGCCCAGGAAGCGCCTGCGGAGTACGATCCACAAACCGTTGTTAAAGATGAGACGGTATATGTAACCCTTACCAGCGCTGGAGAAGCCAAGGAGACCATCGTGGTGAACCGCCTGGAGGCCGGCAAGCTGGGATCCTATGAGGACTATGGAAGTTACAGCGACATCGTAAATCTTTCAGGGGGGGAGAGCCCCGTCCAGGATGGGGATAAGCTCACCTGGAACTTGGACGCCTATCCCGAGGGATTCTACTACCAGGGCAAGGTGGAAAATGGACAGATTCCCTTCCATATGACGGTGTCTTACGCCTTGGATGGGGAGCCCATCAGCCCCGAAGAGCTGGCAGGGAAAAGCGGAAAGGTGGAGATGACCCTCTCCATTAAGACCAACCCCGATGCCCAAACCTATTTTCAGAATAACTTTATGTGCCAGGTACAGGTGCCCCTGGATCTATCGATGGCTTCCGATGTGGCCGCACCTGGCGCCATGGCGAAGGTGATCTCCGGGAAGACCGCCACCCTGGCCTATATGGCGATGCCCGGCAGTGAGGCCGAGTATACCGTTTCTTTTACAGCCAAGGAGTTTCACATGGATTCCATCATGGCTACCTGTTCCCAGAGCGATGTTTCCGGGATCCTGGGCACCGATCTCAATACCATTCGGGATGGAATCAATCAGCTTAAGGACGGTCAGGATCAGATCATCAGTGGGACTCAGCAGTTGAAAAATGGCCTAGGCAGTCTTGGTACCGGGGTTGGACAGCTCAAGGATGGAGCCAACTCCATCAAGTCCGGAGCCGATGGCTTGGCAAGCGGCCTTCACCAGTATGCGGATGGGTTGGAGCAGAGCATCGCCGATCTTGCGCCTATCATCCAGGCGTTGGAGGGGGCGGCGCAGAATCCTCCCGATTTTGACGGGTTGAAAACCGGATTGGCAGGGATCCTGGGTTCCATGGGTCAGCTGGCTATGCAGCTTCCCGATGGGCAGGAGAAAGTGCAGATCCTTCAGAGCATTCAGGGGATTCAAACCCAGTTGGAGGGGATGTCTGGCCAGCTTGAGCAGTTCCAAACGCTGTTTGGGCAGCTGTCGGCCTTGGCGGATGACCTAGGTAAGATGGATGATGCCGTATCCACAGGCAAAGAGCTGGCCGCCGGTGCTGATGGCCTGGCCGCCGGCGTTGGGGAGCTGCGAGATGGCCTTAGCTCTCTCCATAGCAACATCCTGGGACTGCCCGGGCAGGTTCAGAAGCTTATCGATGGGCAGACCGGCATCCGAAACGGCATTCAGGAAGCTACCTCGGTTTTCGATCAGTTTGGCAATCTGGGAGAAGGGGAGATCGTATCCTTTGCCGCCCCAGGAAAAATCGTGCCCCGTTCGGTTCAATTCCTGCTGACCACCGATGCCATTACGGTTCCTGCGGAATAAGGGAGCCGCATATGTAAAAAGCCCGCCGGTTAATGCCGGCGGGTTTTACATAACTTATTCTACCGATTAGCGGCACTATTTTTTATAGACGGTGGTGCCCTTTACGATGGTCTCAAGAGCGTTGAAATCGTCGTCAAAGACGGCAATATCGGCATCCTTGCCTACCTCCAGGCTGCCGGTAAAGGAATCGATCTTTACCATCTTGGCGGGGGAGATAGTGGCCATGCGGATGGCGGCATGGAGCGGATACCCCAGTACCTGAACCACCGTGCGCACTCCAACGTTGCTGAGGAAACAGGAGCCGGCGATGGTGTTATCCTGGTTGGGGTCCGCGCCCTTCACCCGTGAGAGGCCATCCTTCACGGTGATGGAACCCAAGGGCAAATCATAATCTCCATCCGGTAGTCCCCCCATAAGATGATCGGAAATCAGGGCGATCTTGTCATACCCTTTGCACCGGATGGCTACATCCATAGCGGCGGGATGGACATGGTAGGTATCGCCAATGAGCTCGCAGGAAACCACATCGTTTACGAGACAAGCGCCGGTGATGCCGGGCCGCCGATGGTGAAGGCCAGTCATGACGTTATAAAGATGGGTAGCGTGGGTTACCCCGTGATCGATGGCTTCCATCATAAGATCATAGCCGGATTTGCTGTGGGCGATGGATACCAGCACGCCCAGATCCCGAAGGTGCCGTGTCAGCTCAAAAGCACCGGGTTGGTCGATGCCGATATCTACCAGCCGGACCTGGCCATGGCTGGCCTTCCAGAACTGATCAAAGGTTTCAATGCTAGGAGGCAGGATATCGGCGTCCTGGGCCTCCAGGCCGGGAATGTTCTTGGGGGAGAGGAAGGGGCCTTCCATATGGCTGCCAGGGATGGCCGCGCCTTTGTATCCCTCTTTTTTCTGGATCTCGCTGGCCTCATAGGCGTATCCTACGCCCTCCACCGTAGAAGAGGTGGGCAGGATATTGGCCACACCGGCTTTAGCGGCATACTCCGCCAGGCCCAGGGTATTCTCCAGGCTGCTGCCGCACATCTTGCTTTGGTAGCCGTGAATATGGATGTCGATGAGCCCAGGCGAAACGATTTTGTCGCCATAGTCCACCACCTCGGCGCCCTCCGGAATGGGGGTGGTTTTCTGAGCGCCCACAGCCTGAATCTTGCCGTCCTGGTAAAGGACAACGCCATCGTGAATGGTGCGGTAACCATCCACTACACGGGTACTTTTAAGAGCGCGTATGTTACTCATGGAATCAACTCCTCATAAAAAATAATGGTTTTGTACCGCCGAATTGAACAATTCCCAAGGAACCGTTTTCCTTTGCGGCACTGGGGTGGGACACCAGCCGGCTATTTCTGATAGACGGAGGTGCCCTTTACGATGGTTTCCAAGGAGTTGAAATCGTCGTCAAACACAGCGATGTCGGCATCCTTGCCCACCTCCAGACTGCCGGTGAAGGAGTCGATTCCAATCATCTTAGCGGGGGAGATGGTAGCCATGCGGATGGCTGCGTGGAGCGGATGCCCCAGGAGCTTATGGACGTTGCGTACGCCTACGTTCTGGGTGAAGCAGGAGCCGCTCATGGTGTTGTCTTGGCTGGGGTCAGACCCCTTGAACCGACAGACGCCGTCTTTAACCACCACAGCTACGCCGCCGGGCTTTACATATTCGCCGTCGGGAATGCCGGCCATAGAGAGGTCGGTGACGATGGCGATTCTGTCGTAGCCCTTGCACCGGATGGCAATCTCCATAGCGGCGGGGTGGACGTGATAGGTGTCGCAGATCAGTTCACAGGTCATCATGTCGGAGGTCAGGGCCGCGCCGGTGATGCCGGGCCGCCGGTGGTGAAGACCGGTCATAACATTATAAAGATGGGTGGCATGGGTGATGCCATGCTCCATGCCTTCGATCATGGCGTCGTACCCCGCTTTACTATGGGCACAGGCCACAAGAATGCCCAGGTCTCTAGCATGCCGGGCCAGTTCAAAGGCACCGGGAAGCTCAACGCCTAGATCCAGAAGCTTAACGGTGCCATGGCTCAATTCCCAGGCCTCGTTGAATTTATCGATATCGGGAGGGATGATGCCCGCATCCACATCGGGCCGTCCCGGCAGATTTTTCGGAGGATAGAAGGGGCCTTCCATGTGACTGCCCGCGATGGCTGCGCCGGTATAGCCTTCCTTCTTCTGAACCTCCATCATCTGGTAGGCATAATCCACCACGCTGAAGTTCCGGCCGGTGGGCAGGATGGAGGTGGTGCCATACTGGGCGACAAAATCCGATAACTGCTTGGTGTTGCGGAGGCTTTCCATTGCGGCCTCGCCTTTGCAGCCGTGGAGATGAATGTCGATAAAGCCGGGACAAATGATGTTATCGCCATAGTCCACCACCTCGGCACCATCTGGAATGGGGGTGGTCTTCTGTGCGCCTACGGCCTGGATCTTGCCATCCTGGTAAACCACAACACCGTCGCGGATGGTACGGTAGCCATCCACCACTCGAGAACTCTTCAACACGCGTTTCTTACTCATTTTTGATTCCTCCTTACTTTGACCGCCCAAGGGATAAAACCACTTGGGCGGAGAAGGTGATTGATTCTGGTTCTTTCATCACTTTAGACGCAGTACGCCATGCCGCACTGGTTCACTTCATGAACCCAGGGTATGGTTGGTCACTTTTGATAGACAGTGGTGCCCTTCACGATGGTCTCCAGGATGTTGACATCCGGGTCGAACACCACGATGTCGGCGTCCTTGCCCACCTCCAGGCTGCCGGTGACTTTATCCAGTCCCATCATCCGGGCGGGGGAGATGGTGGCCATCCGCACGGCGGCGTGGAGGGGATGCCCCAGCTCATGGACCTTGCGGACGCCTACGTTCTGGAGGAAGCAGGAGCCACTCATGGTGTTGTCCTGGTTGGGATCGGCGCCCTTCATCCGGGAAACGCCGCCCTTTACCTCCAGCACCACGCCGTCGGGGCGGACGTACTCGCCGTCCGGCAGGCCGGCCATGGTCAGATCGGTGATGATGGCGATGCGGTCATAGCCCTTGCACCGGATGGCGATCTCCATGGCGGCGGGATGGACATGGAGGGTATCGCAGATCAGCTCGCAGTCGATCATATCGTTGGTGAGGCAGGCGCCGGTGATGCCGGGCCGCCGGTGGTGCAGGCCGGTCATGACGTTGTAGAGGTGGGTGGCGTGGGTGACCCCATGCTCCATGGCCTCCATCATGAGGTCATAGCCGGATTTGCTGTGGGCGATGGATACCACGATGCCCAGGTCCCGCATGTGCCGGGTCAGCTCAAAGGCGCCGGGGCGGTCGATGCCGATGTCCACCATCTTGATCTGGCCATGACTGGCTTCCCAGAACTCGTCAAACAGCTCGATGCTGGGGGGCAGCAGGCTGGAATCCGCCTCGGGCCGGCCGGGCAGGTTCTTGGGGGAGAGGAAGGGGCCCTCCATATGGCTGCCCCGGATGGCGGCGCCCTTGTAGCCCTCCTTCTTTTGCAGCTCCGCGCCCTCATAGGCGTAACGGACGCCGGGAACGGAATCCACCGTGGGCAAAAACGAGGTGGTACCGCCCTGGGTGATGAACTCCGCCAGGCCCATGGTGTTCTCCAGGCTGGAGTTGGCCCGAAGGCCCTTATAGCCGTGAATGTGGATGTCGATAAAGCCGGGAGAGATTACGTTATCGCCGTAGTCGACGACCTCCGCTCCCTCCGGGATAGGGGTGGTCTTCTGGGCGCCCACCGCCTGAATCTTGCCGTCGGCGATGACCACCACGCCGTCGTGGATGGTGCGGTAGCCGTCGATTACCTGCTTGCTCTTTAGCGCGCGAATCTTGCTCATTGGATGAATCCTCCTTTAAATGGACAAAAAATGCGGATATCCCCCTCATGGGAGGGAGATATCCGGTTGGATGCTTACTTTTGATAGACGGTGGTGCCCTTGACGATAGTCATGAGGGCGTTGAAGTCGTCGTCCCACACGGTGATGTCGGCGTCCTTGCCCACCTCCAGGCTGCCGGTGAAGGAATCGATCTTCATCATCTTGGCGGGGGAGATGGTGGCCATGCGGATGGCGGCTTCAATGGGATGTCCCAATACCTTGTGGACGTTCCGCACGCCTACGTTCTGGGTAATGCAGGATCCAGCCATGGTGTTGTCCTGACTGGGATCGGAACCCTTCATCCGGGCGATGCCATCCTTTACGGTGATGGTAGTGCCGCCAGGACGCTCGTAGTCGCCGTCCGGCAAACCGGCCATGGAAAGATCCGTGATCATGGCGATGCGGTCGTAGCCCTTGCACCGGATGGCAACTTCCATGGCGGCGGGATGGACGTGGAGGGTATCGCAGATCAACTCACAGTTGATCATGTCGTTGGTAAGACAGGCGCCAGTGATGCCGGGCCGCCGGTGGTGGAGGCCGGTCATGACGTTGTAGAGGTGGGTGGCATGGGTGACCCCGTGTTCCATGGCCTCCATCATGAGGTCATAGCCGGATTTGCTGTGGGCGATGGATACCACAACGCCCTTATCCCGCATGTACCGGGTCAGCTCAAAGGCACCGGGACGATCGATGCCGATGTCTACCATCTTGATCTGGCCGTGGCTGGCCTCCCAGAACTCGTCAAACTTCTCAATGGTGGGGGGCAGGAGGTGCGCGTCCACCTCGGGCCGGCCGGGCAGCTCTTTGGGGGAAAGGAAGGGGCCTTCCATGTGGCTGCCGGGAATGGCGGCGCCCTTGTAGCCTTCCTTCTTCTGGATTTCACTGGCCTCGTAGACGTAACGGACGCCATCGGTGCTGTTGACGGTAGGCAGGATGGAGGTGGTGCCGTACTGGGCCACAAATTCACAAAGCTGGAGGGTATTCTCCAGGCTTTCATTGGCGCTCTGGCCCTTGCATCCATGGATGTGGATATCGATCAACCCGGGGGAGACCACGTTGTTGCCGCAGTCCACCACTTCGGCGCCCTCAGGAATCCTGGTGGTTTTCTGGGCACCCACCGCCTGGATCTTGCCATCGGCGATGACCACCACGCCATCGTGGATCATCCGGTATCCATCCACAACCCGCTTGCTGACGAACGCTCTTACATTGCTCATGGAAAACACGCTCCTTTTGGTAGATTGTTATGGTGCTACACTGATACCTTTATATTACTATATTTTGAAAAGATTACAAGGAAGGGGACAGAAAAGAACAGAATTTTGCAACATAAATTTTTCATTCAGAAGGGGATGTCCAGGGAAACAAGAAAAAGCCCGCGGCTGCGGGCTTTTTCTACTGTTTCTATAAAGGGTTAGAAACTGGGTCGCGGTAAGGGCTGGGTTCCGGCTGGTTTAGTCCATGGGAGCCTTACGGGAAAACTCCTCTCGCACCCGCTGCCCCGTGGCGGTGCCCTGGGCGCCTACTCGGCCGATGCGGCCACAGGCCCAGTTGTTGTCCACACAGTTTTTGCCGAAGACATACATGGCTTCGATGACCTCATCGTAGGGAAGAACGGGATCCACACCGCCCAGGGCCATGTTGGCGCTGACGATGGCGTTGGCGCTGCCCATGGCGTTCCGGTGGATGCATGGCACCTCCACCCCGGAGGCCAGGGGATCGCAGGCCAAACCCGTGAGGTTTCGCAGGGCCAGCCCAGCGGCGTCCAGACAGACTTTGGTGTCCCCGCCCAAGAGATAGGCCGCTGCGGCGGCGCTCATGGAACTAGCGGCGCCGATCTCCACGGCACAGCCTCCCACCGAGGCCGTAAAGGTAGCCTGGTTGTAGATGAAAGCGCCGACCAGCGCCGCCACCAGAAGACTTTCGGCGATCTGTTCCCGGGTATATCCCGCTTCCGCCAGGGCCGCGGCTACACCGGGGAATACCCCTGCGCTTCCGCCTGTGGGAGCGGCGATCACCAGCCGCATGGACATGTTGGATTCCATCACAGCTGTGGCGGCCACCGTAGCAACGCCCAATATGCCGGTATCCAGGAACTTTTTCTTCTCATGAAGCTCCTTTAACGCGTGGCTGACCGGACGAACACAGAAAAATCCACGGCCGTCGTTATCAAGGCCGGCCTGGACCGATTGATCCATCACGTCCAGGAGATGGAGGCTCCAATCCATGATGCGCTTCTGGTCCCATCCGCTGATGCCGCTTTGATACGCAAAAGCCGCGTCTAGAATACTGCCGCCGTGCTCCGCCTGCCAAGCCTGCATGCCGGCTGCGGTGGTAAAAGGCGCCTGGGCGTCGTCCCGGGTTACGCAGGGCACTACGGGATAAAGCTGAGAGGCATAGCGCACGCCGGACAGGTTCCGCACCGCGTCGATATCGGCTTCCTCCTCCCGACTAAAGACGGCCAGATGGTCGTTTTGGGCAACGGGCGCCTGTCCCAAAAGAACCTGAGCGGCGGCCTGGGCGGCGGAATCGCCCCAGACCACCACCTCATACCGGCCGCCAAACAGATCCACACGGAGGTCGTCGATCTGGTACACGGCCACGCTGCCACCGCCCATGGAGATCATACGGGTGCTGATGTCCATCCCGTTGTTCAGGCTGCATTTTAAGGTGATGGTATTGACATGGGGTACTGGATCCTCAGTGATGACAACGGGGATGTCCAGACCACGCTCCTTGGCGACATCCAGGGAATAAAACAGACTCTCATGATCCGGCATCCAGCCCATGAGACCCCCGGTAACGCCCTTGGTGGTTCCGCTACCCCGGCCATGGGAATACCCGGTGTGGCTGGAATATTCGATGATCACCTTTTTGTAGTCCCCCTGACCACAGAGGTCATAGGTGAGCCGCCCGATGCGGGTTGGCCCCGCCGTGGAAGAGGAGGACGGACCGCACATGATGGGGCCCATGACGTCGTTGAATAGATCGGCAGTTTTTGTGTTTTCCATTGAGATTTAGCCCCCCTTTTGATGGCACCAGGATAGCATAGGCTGCGGGGGGAGACAAGGGGAAACGGGAAATGCAGTATTCTAAAACGCAAAAAAAGCACGCTCTTTCCGCGTGCTTTTTTGTGTAGCCCTATGCTGTGGCGTTTTCGGTTTTGCGGCGTCGCAGGCCGCGGCTGCCCAGCCTCCCATGGCTTTTGAGGTAGGTTACGGTATCCGCTAAACTGTCCCGAATGGGCCGGGGCCGGAAGCCCAGTTCCCGGGTGGCGCGGCTGTGATCAAAGTTGGAGTTGGCGCCCAGGGTATAAAGAGAATACCCGGTAAAAAGAGGCTTTTTGCGAATTCGGCGGTAATGCAGCTCCGAAAAGGGCGCCGCCAGTTTGGCCAAAAACATGGGCACCAAGAGCTTGCATTTATGAAGCCCGGTGATGTCAAAGAGGGTGGCGAGGATCTCCTTTACCGAGATATACCGTCCCGAAAGAATGTAGCATTGTCCGCTTTTTCCCCGCTCCACCGCCGATAGGATTCCTTGGGCTACATCCCGAACATCTACGAAGTTGTAGCCGCCGGGAACGGCAATCCGCAATCCCCCCTTAAGGTACTCCAACACCAGTTGGGTGGAATGGGTGCAGCCGGGATCCAAAGGCCCTATGATGCCGGCGGGATGTACCACCACCGCGTCCAGCCCGTTCCGAGCGGCGTCCAGCACCAGGTTGGTGGCCTCTGCCTTGGTTTTGGCGTACAGGCCCACCACCTTTGCGGGCTCCATCCGGGATTGCTCCCGCATGACGCCGCCATGGGCTGCTTCGGTCAGGGCATGAACGCTGCTTACATAGAGAAGCCGCCCGATGCCCAGGACCCGGCAGGCTTCAATAACGTTTGCGGTGCCTTCCACATTGACACGGCGGGCGGTGCCGTCATCCTTTTTATAGATGGAGACCACGCCGGCACAGTGGATAACCGCTGTTTCCTGCGGCTGAATTCCTGCGCTCCGGCCGTCAAAAGCGGATATCAGGCTATCGTAATCGCATACGTCCCCACGAACGATCTCTATCTCCTGATACGGAGAAAGGGCGGAAACATCCTCCCCCGGCAGAGCCATGATCCGAATTTTTACCGGAGCCTTCCTTTGCTGCAGCAGCCATAGAAGGCCGTTGCCAAGATGTCCCGTTGCTCCCGTAATCACATAAAGACGATAGGTCATGTCCACACCTTCCCTTCATATTGAACATCTGTTCAATATCTAATCCTATTATCCACAATATGCGAAGAAAATACAAGGGGGACTTCCTGGATCTTGTGGCGTTTGTTGGGAAGAATTGCGGCGCAATTTCAACAGTTTTTTGGGGCGAAACCAGGGGACAGTTGAAAAAAGTGCTGGGAGATGTCAAAATAGGGGCATGCTAAAAAAGCGGCTTGAGTCGCGAACCTTGTATGGAGGCGTAGCGGTATGTGGGCATTGGCGCTTTTGCTGATGATGACCTTGTTTGGCGGATACGGCGTATCCACCCATAAAAAGTTGAAAGAGCTACAAAAACGGACGGAAAAAGCCTACGGTATGATGGCGGTTCCTCTGGATGCCCGCCTGGAGCGCATCGATCGGATGCTGGCGGGGGAGGAGCAAACCCTGCTTTCCGGCATTCGGGAAGCCCGGCGGGCGGTGGAGGCCAACCGGGAGAAAAGGGAGGATCGGCTATGCGCCGAAACCCGCTTGACCCTGGCCATCGCTGCGGCCGCACAGGCAGTTGTGGATGAGGAGGAGCGGGCTATTCTGAGCCGGATTGCCCTGCTGGAGCAGGACATCGCTCTGTGCAAAGAGGATTATAACGCTGCCGTTCAGGCCCTCAACGGAAAGGTTCGCTCCTTTCCCGCCGGCCTGATAGCTGCGGTGCGGAAATTTTCTGTCCTCCCCCTGTTTGGGGAATCAAAAGGGGCTTTGGCCCATTAAGGAGAAAAGATGAAGCGCGTTTCTTCCCTGTTTCTGGCCCTGGCGTTGTTCTGGGGCCTTTTCTCAATCCCGGTATCCGTCCGGGCCCAGGATGTGGACTATACCATCGAACAATACCAGGTGGAGGTTCGGATGGACCGTGCCCGGCGGTATGTGGTCACCGAGACCATCGATGTGCGGTTCCCATCGGAGCGCCAGGGGATCTATCGCGATCTGCCCCTTTTCGGCGGGGAGGAGGATTACAATCTTCACGACATCTCGGTGGAGGGCGCTCAATATCAGCTGGAGCCAGGGGGAGAAACCCTGCGCATCCGCATTGGAACCCCGGGGGAATATGTGACGGGAATGCAGCGGTATGTGATCCGCTATACCATGGACCATGCCGCCGATGGGGATTCCAGCTATGACCACGCCTATATCAATCTGCTGGGCCAGGGCTGGGAGTGTTCCATCCAGAGTTTTTCCGCCGCCGTTCAACTGCCGGAGCGCCCTGTGCGCTACCAGGTGTTTTCAGGCAGGGAGGGGGAAACCGGCAATCCCTATATCCTGGCTGCCGATTACGGCGCTCTCATCACGCTGGAGAGCAAGGAGGCATTGGCGCCCGGGACCGCCGTTACCCTCCATGGATATCTGGAGGAGGGGGCGTTTGACGAGGCGCCCCAGGTGCTGTCTCCCCTGACTGTTCTCAAGGCCGATGCCATCGTCACCTTAAACCGGGACCGGAGCTATCGGGTGGATCGGGAATTGGATCTGGAGCTGTCCGAACCCAGGGAGGGAGTCCTGGTACCGCTTTCCCCGCAGGGGGAGGAAAAGACCTGGATTCTGGACGTCGAGGGGGAAGGGATGGATTACGACGCGGAATACGGAGCGGCCTTTTTGCATACCGCCATTGCCACGGGGCAGCAGCGCTTTGCCCTGTCCTATACCGTGGATCAGGAGCTGGATCGAAACCGCCAAATGGATTACGCTGACCTCTGGCTCTTCTCCGGAACGGCGGAAGCCGGGGCGATGTCCGGAACCCTTCGGGTACATCTGCCGGAGATTCCCAACGAATACCGGGCGTTTAGCCGCACTGAAGATGGAGTGGATCGGGAGCTTGCCGCCAAGATGGATGAAAACGGGGCTCTGACGGTGGCCCTGGAGCAGCTGCCTGCCGGCGCTCTGATCGGGGTGCGTGTGGTCTATCCTGAGGGATTCTTTACCCGGCCGGCGTCTGCGGGAAACTGGATCGCGCTGGTAGCGGCCACGGCGCTCTTGGTACTGTTTTTGGTGCTCTATCTTCTGCTTGGCCGGGAGCGCCCGCTTCTGCCGGTGCCTCAGCCTTTCCCGCCCAAGGAACTGAACTCCGCCGAGGCGGGGTATCTCATTAATTTTAGCTGTAGCCCCGATGACATTGCCAGCCTGATTCTGCAATGGGCAGAGGAGGGGCACCTTACCATGGCGGACATTGGGGAGGACGGATTCCTCCTGACCCGTGGCGCTCCGCTGGATGACGGGCATCGGGGCTACGAGCATACCTTGTATGACGCGTTGTTTGCCCTGGGGGATGAGGCCGCTGGCACCGTGACCCATGAACAGCTCAAGGAAAAGTTTTATCCCTCGGTGGCCGACGCCCAGAAAGCGGTGGCTGGCGAATTTACCGGAGAACACCGGCTGGAGGATCGGTCTGCGGGGAGATGGTCTACCCTGTTGGCGCTTTTGGCCGCCCTATTCCTTTCGGTGGGACCGCTTCTGGGATGCTTGAAGCGAGATCCCGCGTTCAGCTTGTTTGGGATCCTGCCCCTGGTTGCCGGCCTGCTGGCCCTGTGGTTCAGCGCGCAGCTATACAATAGCTGGCATAAGATGGCGCGCCACCGACGCCGTTTATGGAGCGGATTGTTGGGCTTGTTCTATTTGGTATTTGCGGGGATTCAGGTTTTTTTGATGACTTCGCAGGGGGAACTGTCCCCAGCTATTGCCGTTGGTTACACCCTGGTGGGCGTGCTATGCTTGGCCCTGCATCCCTTTATCCGACGGCGTTCCGTCTATGGACGGAGGTTGATGGAGGAGCTGCTAGGTCTGCGGCTGTACCTGACCCAAACGGATGAAAGCAGCCTGTTTGCCATGGCCCGGGAGCATCCTGGCTATTTCTATCGACTGTTGCCCTATGCGATGGTGCTGGGACTGGAGGAAACCCTGGGCCGGCGGTTTGAGGGGATCCTCACCGAACCTCCCATCTGGTACCAGGGGCAGAATTGGAATACCATGAGCGCCATCTGGATGGTCCATTACATGAACCGGTCCATGGGCCGGATGACCCAAACCATGGTATCTGCGCCCGCGCCTCAAGGCGGCGGGAGCGGCGGATTCACTGGAGGAGGTTTCTCAGGCGGCGGATTCACCGGCGGTGGCAGCGGAGGCGGTGGCGGAGGCGCCTGGTAGCGGGAGGGAAATCAAATAAAAGGCGGATGATAAAAAAGGGAGCGGAACAAAGGTTCCGCTCCCTTTCTATGCATTATAGTTACTTAACTTCTTTTCTTCTCCCATAGAAGGTGATTCCGAAGGCGCCGGCAGCAAAGAGTGCCAATGCAGTCCAAAGTGCGGGATTACTGGCATCGCCGGTTTTCGGAACATCGGTTTCGGTCTTTTCCTCAGCGCCGCAAACGGTGCAGGTTCCATCGACATAATGATGCGCTCCGGTCGCCGGGATGGATACCGTTTTTTCATCGGTATAGGCGCTGCCGTTGAACGTCGCCGTTGCGGTATAGACGGTGCTGCCATCGCTTCCGCAGGTTGCGTCCGTGGTCAAAGCCGTGATGGTTCCATCAACCTTTGCGGTATGCCCGGCATCCTTGGTGCAGGTGAATAGAGCGCTTGCTGCGGTGTGCTCTGCGTTCCAGCTCCACACCGGCGCTCCCCAAGTATGTTTGCAGATTTTTACGGTATCTAAAACGGCATCCGTCGATTCGCCATCCGCAAGGATGAAGTAGGAGAACTTGGTGTCCGCCTCGTTATATACGACTACGTCGCCCGTCGTCTGGCCGTTGATGTTGACGGCTCCCACGCCGGCGCCCAGGGCGATGGCAACGCTCTTATCCTTGTTTTTGCCCTCTATGGGCGTATAATTCGCGGTATTTTTTGCAGTAATGTCGGCGTCGAGAAGAATCCCGCCGGTGATTCCATTGGAGATCGCCGCCGTATCGGAGCTGTTGGATGTTGCCGTTAGTTTGGTATCCGCACCTTTGATCTGAACGAGGCCCTCCGTTGCCAGCACAGCCGCGCCTTCTTCAGCGCTTGCGGAGATGGTTCCACCGGTGATCTCAACGCCGTACCACCCGGTTAAAGCCACGTCTGTGGAACAAACGTCAACTTTTCCCCCTTCAATCCGCAGAACGCCGTCATCGGCAGCAATGCCATAATCGTCATCGGCGTTGATGACGGTATCATCTCCTTTAATGGTGATGTCGCCATAGGAGTATAGGCTATATCCTTCTGCGTAAATTTCCTTGTCGGTCTTTGTTGTGAGGACGGTATCCTCTACCAGGATTCCGCCGGAGCCGCAATACACGCCCTGGCACTCACCTGTGGTAAGGGAAACGGTGCTGTTTTTCATGGTAACGGCGGAGGGAATATCAGCATCGGTTATTTCATCATACATCTGAGCAAATAGGGCGACGTAATACGCATCCACCGTGAGCTTGGCGTTCTCGATGTTGATGTTGCCTTTGCTTACCTGAATGCCGTTACTGTCCGAAACAATTTCGGCCTGTAAGCCGCCGTTTAAATTCAAATCGCCTTTTGTAAAGATGGCTGGATATTCAGCGCTTGCGATTAATTTGCCAGGGCCAGAGATATTGGCAACGCCGTTGGGAAGATAAAGGCCATTCCCGCTTCCCGCATACAGGCCGAGTTCCGCGCCGCTCTCGACGTTGATGTTTAGCGTTGGCACGTTTTCACTCCATAAAGCACTGCCGCTTACGGGAGCGTCGGCGGTTCCAACCGCATTCGTTCCTTTAGCGATAATCGTAAACGCGCTGTCGGAGTTGATCCAAATATAATCGGTTACCGAGACGTTTTCTAGGGTTAGGGTGTTCTGCGTCACATCCAGGGTAGCGGTACCACCGCCAACGCTGTTCGCGCCGTCGCTCAAATAGCCGCCGCCCATGTATACTTGCGTGGGAGCGGCAAACGCCGTCATGGGCAGCAGCGCCAGCATCATTGCCGTTGCAAGGAGCAGCCCAAGCCATCTTTTCCTCTTCATACAAATGCCTCCTCCATTTTTTTCCTACTAACCCGGAGAAGCTTTTGTATGCATCCTCCGAGAGAACGTGCCAATGCTGTTCTTTTTCGTTTAGTAAGAAAGGTATACCTTTCTTCGCATCAAGAATTTCTGATAATTTGTACTTAAAAACCCCAAATAATCGGGGGTTTTTGTTTCTTTGACTTCAATGAATAAAGTATACTTTTTTTCGCGTAAACTGCAACGGCTTTTCATAAACTTTGTAAATAAATGTATGAAAATCCAATAAATGAAAAAGGGCCCATATGGGCCCTTTTTACGCGGTTTGGATTATTCGGTGGCGTAATTGGTGAAGTAATTCTGGATGAGGATCACGGGAGTACCCTTGTCGCCGCTGCCGCTGGTCAGGTCGGAAAGACTGCCCAGAAGATCGGTCAGGTGCCGGGGAGTGGTGCCCAGGGAGGCGTCCTTGCCCGTCAGATCCGCTTCCTTGTTGCGGATGTATTCCCGCATGGCCTCTCCCGCTTCCTCGCCCGAGAGATCCTTCAACTCGGTATCGGCTACAAATTTGAATTTGATCTCATTGGGCATGCCGGAAAGGCCGCTGGTAAAGCCCGGGGAAACCACCGGATCCGCCAGCTCCCAGATACCGCCGGCCGGATCCTTGAAGGCGCCATCGCCGTATACCATAACCTCCAGCTTTTTGCCGGTGCGCTCAAAGATACGGGCCTGGATATCGGTTACAAGGGTTCCGCAGTCACGGGGGAACAGCTTTACCCGATCATCGCTGGCCAGGTTGCTGCCCAATAGGCCGTAGTCGGGGTTATAGCCGCTGCCATCCACCGGCTCGGTCATGATCTCGTCAATGCCTACCACCGTTGCAGCCCCGGCGTCCCGCAGACGGCGCTTGGTCCGGCGCCGAGAGTGGATATCCGCCACCAGGCAGTGGGGGGTAACGGTCAGGGCGGCGGTGGGATCGTTGGCAAACAATAGTTCCACGTTGTCTCCCAAGCCCTGGTAAAATTCCACATAATCCACCCCGGTGAAAGGATGCCGGTAGGTGCCGAACAGAGCACGGAACTCCTCCAGGTTCATGACGGTGGTATAGGGGTTGATGCCGGCATCCAGCAGAGCGTCGGGATCCATCAGGTGGTTGCCCACCTCGTCACTGGGATAGCTCAGCACAATGTAGACCTTGTCCAACCCCTTGAGGATTCCCCGCAGCAGGATGGAAAAGCGGTTCCGGCTTAAGATGGGAAACACCACAGCGGCTTCCCCGCCGGGGAACTTGGCCCGGACCGCTTTTGCGATCTGGTCAGTGGTAGCATAGTTGCCCTGGGCCCGGGCGACGATGGACTCGGTGACGGCTACCACGTCTTTATCATGGAGGGCAATGCCCTCTTCCTCTACCGCGGCCAGAAGATGGTCGGTTACGATCTTGCCCAAATCATCCCCCTGGCGGATCACAGGCATACGGATACCCATGGATACGGTGCCAATTCTGCTCACAATGAGCACCTCCTCATATACGGGAATATTGCATTCACACGGTAGCATTATACAGCAACTTGACGGCGTTGAAAACAAAAGATGATTTAATGATGAAAAAAACTCCGCTTTTTTCCATTGTTCGCGGCGGAAAAGGGCTGTAAAAAGGATGTCTATTGTGCCGGAAAGCAGGGGGATGCTATAATGATCCCACAGAAGGAGCGGCTTTTCGGGCGTTGGCAAAAGGGGCCGTCCTCCGGGAAGGCTTGGGCCGCCGCACGGGGCCACACGGGTTGGAATACCCCCAATGGCATACACTCTATGGGAGGTGAGCGCGATGGATATGATCGATCTGTTGCAAAAAAAGAAGCGGGGAGAGCGGCTGAGCCGGGAGGAAATCGCCTATTTTGTGCAGGGCGTTACCGACGGCAGCATTCCCGACTATCAGATCTCCGCCTTTACCATGGCGGTATGCCTGCGGGGAATGGATGAGGAGGAGACCGCCAACCTGACCTATTTTATGGCGCAGTCTGGGGATACCGTGGATCTTTCCGGTATCCGAGGCGTGGTAGCGGATAAGCACTCCACCGGCGGGGTGGGGGATACCACCACCCTCGTATTGGTGCCCATGGTGGCGGCCTGCGGCGTCAAGGTGGCGAAGATGTCCGGTCGGGGACTGGGCCATACCGGCGGCACGCTGGATAAGCTGGAATCCATCCCGGGCCTACGGGTGGATTTCACCCCCCAAGAGATGGTGGATCTGGTGAACCGCCATGGCGCCGCCATCGTGGGGCAGACTGGGGACCTGGTCCCTGCCGATAAGCGGCTCTACGCCATCCGGGATGTAACCGCCACCGTGGATAGCGTGGCCCTCATCGCCAGCAGTGTCATGAGCAAGAAGCTGGCCTCGGGAGCTGAGGCCATTGTATTGGATGTAAAAACCGGCAGCGGCGCTTTTATGAAGGAGACGGAGGCTGCCTTCCGCCTGGCCCGGGCTATGGTAGATATCGGGGAGCGGCTGGGCCGCCGGGTTACCGCCATCGTGACCGATATGGACCAGCCCCTGGGCAATGCCATCGGCAACGGTTTGGACGTGCGGGAAGCCATCGGCGTTTTGTCGGGCCAGGAGCGGGAATCCCCACTGTTTTCGGTGTGTATGCTTCTGGCAAAACAGATCATGCTGGCGGCGGGGAAGGCGTCCACCCCGGAAGAGGCGGAAGCAAAGCTGCAAAAAGCGCTGGACACCGGGGCAGCGCTGGATAAATTTCGGGAGATCATCGCCGCTCAAGGCGGCGATACCAGGGTGATAGAGAACCCCGATTCCCTGATAAAGGCAAGACGGGTGGAACCCATCTTGGCTCAGGCGGATGGCTATGTGTGTCATATGGATGCCGAGGCCATCGGCCGGGCGGCGCAGCTTTTGGGCGCAGGCAGATCCCGTGCGGAGGATACCGTGGACCACTCCGTAGGGATTCTAATGCAAAAGCGGGTAGGGGAGCCGGTAAAAGCCGGAGAACCCCTGGCACTGTTTTACGTTAACGAGGAGAAAAATCTGGATCAGGCCAGAGAGCTGTTTACAAGGGCCGTGCACCTGGGGGAAGCCCGGGTGGAACGCCCGCTGGTCTATGGCTTGGTAACCGCCAACGGAGAGGAACGATTGATATGAAACGGAACCTGACTTTGGATGAATTCTGCGGGCTTATTGACCACACCCTGCTAAAGCCCGACGCCACTCCCCAGGAGATCCAGCGTGTCTGTGACGAGGCCCGGGAATACGGCTTTGCGTCGGTCTGCGTCAATAGTTGCTATGTGGCAATGGTCAATGAGCTGCTTACTGGGGTGGAGGTAAAGCCCTGTGCCGTGGTAGGCTTTCCTCTGGGGGCCATGGATACCGAGAGCAAGGCCTACGAGGCGGCGACCGCCGTTCAGAACGGGGCGGAGGAGATCGACATGGTTCTCAACATCGGGCGGCTTAAGGCCGGGGATGATGGCGATGTATTCAGCGATATGGTGCGGGTGATCCAAGCGGCGGGGGATACCCCCGTCAAGGTGATTCTGGAAACCTGTCTTTTAACCGACGATGAGAAGATCCGGGCTTGCGTGCTGGCAAAAAGGGCAGGCGCCGCCTATGTCAAAACCTCCACTGGGTTTTCCGCTGCCGGCGCCACTGTGGAGGATGTGGCCCTTCTGCGCCGCACGGTGGGTGACGATATGGGGGTTAAGGCCGCCGGAGGGATTCGCACCGTCGGCGATGTGCTCCGCATGATGGATGCCGGCGCCAGCCGCATTGGCACCAGCGCTGGTTACGCCATGGCAAGGGAGTACGAAAACCGCCCGGAATAAGGCAACAAAAACAATCTCTAGGAGGACGAGATGAAACTGGTATCCTGGAACGTGAACGGGCTGCGGGCTTGCATCAATAAGGGGTTTCTGGATTTTTTTCAGTCGGTGGATGCCGACGTCTTCTGCGTACAGGAGACCAAGATGCAGCCCGATCAGGCGGAGCTGTCCCTTGCGGGCTATGAGCAATACTGGAATAGCGCCCAGCGCAAGGGGTATTCCGGTACCGCGGTCTTTACCCGGGTCGCCCCCCAAAAGGTGGTCTATGATATTCCCAATACTCCCCATGCAGGGGAGGGCCGTGCCATTACCTTGGAATTTTCCGACTTCTATCTGGTAAACATCTACGTGCCCAATGCACAGAAGGAGCTTGCCCGTATCGATTACCGTATGTCCTGGGAGGACGATTTCAAGGCGTATGTCATGGAACTGGACCGGGAAAAACCGGTGGTGATCTGCGGCGATATGAACGTAGCCCGGACGGATCTGGATTTAAAGAACCCCAAGACGAACCGGGGCAACGCCGGTTTTTCGGATCAGGAGCGGGGTAAGATGGAAAAGTTGCTGGATGCGGGCTTTGCGGATGTGTTCCGCGAGCTGTATCCCGACCGGGTGGCCTATACCTGGTGGTCCTATCTGTTCAACGCCCGGAAGAACAACGCCGGATGGCGTATCGATTATTTTTTGACCTCTCGGCGTCTGATGGAACGGGCGGCGGACTTTATCATCCATGACCAGGTGCTGGGCAGCGACCACTGCCCCGTGGAGCTGGATCTAAACGGGTAAACGGGGCATTTAAAAGCACGCCGTAAGGCGTGCTTTTTTTTCGTAAAAAACATGGAAATATTTTTTGTTATTGTCAAATATTGTCGAAAATTGCTTTCTAACCATATGGAGAATCTGATACAATACAAGAAAACTCTGAAATGGTGGATCATGAAACAAGAGAGGCGCAAACAGAAAAAATGGCTGCCACTCTGTGCCGGGGCGCTGCTGTTGGTGGCGGGGATTTGCCTGGGAATAGGGCTGTTTCGATCTTCAAACGGTACGGGGAATGCCGGCGTGCAGATGGAGGTGGATCCCGGTGCGGTCGAATGGCAGGGCATTCTGCCCTCCCCGACAGATTCCTCTGGAGCGGGAAACATCACCATACCGGGCTATGGTGCCATGACATTGGCGGCGAATACGCTGAACCAGCGGGTCAATTTGGTGAATCCCCAGGGCAATCCCTGTTATTTTTGTATCTCCCTGGTGGTGGATGGGGAGGTGGTGTATGAATCCAAGCTGATTCCCCCGGGCAAGGGAGTCTACGACATCCAATTGATCCGAACCCTGCCTGCAGGCCGGTATCCCCACGCGGTTCTCCGGTATCAATGTTATTCACTGGAGGAACCGCCCGCCCCGTTGAATGGAGCGGATGTGGTACTGGACCTGTGGGTTCAATAGAAGAAAGGAGTCTTCCCATGCGAAAATGTATCATCCTGTTGTTATCTGCCGTGCTCCTGTGCGTTGGCGTGATGACGGCCTATGCCGCCGACGTCAACCAGGATAATCCCACGGGGTCGGTGGACGTTACCATGAACGCTAAGCTACCTGATCCCGTCTATACTGTGCAGATTCCCGCCCAGGTGGACTTCGGCACTCAGGTGATTGCCAAGGCCAGCGCCCCTGCCTCCAAGGAGTTCACCATATCCGTCAGCGATATGGCCGATTTTAATGGAAAGATGCTGCATATTACCGTTACCGGCAGCGGACCGGAGGGGGCCTTTCAACTGGTAAATGCCACAAACACCGCTCAGGTGGTCCCAATGAAGCTGCTCAGCGGCGGCAACGAAATACTGCCTGGGGAGGCCATCACCGCCATGGCGGAAAGCGCCTCTACTGAAAACGTGTTGGGAGCGCTTCAGGTGGATGCCAAGGATATTCCCGGGGAGGGAAATTACCAGGGAACGGTTACCTTTCAGTTTACCCTCAAATAGTTTTGTTGCCTGTGCCCGGCGCTGCCGGGCACTTTGCTTTTCTGTTTCAGAAAACCAAATATAGGCGAACATATGTACGGATCATTCCGCCTGTGGTATACTGGCTCCATGATTTGAAGGGGAGGGGCGGTCGGAATGGACTGGATTGCCAAGGAGCTTTGTTGCGGATGCGGGGTATGTGGTGCGGTGTGTCCTGTAAATGCCATACGGATGGAAGCGGACGACGAGGGCTTTCTCTATCCGCAGTTGGATCGGATCACTTGTGTGGATTGTGGGCTATGCCGCGAAAAGTGTCCGATTATGGCTGGAAAATCCATGAGGCGGTCCCAGCACGGCATTGCTTGCTATGCTGCCCATGAAACGGATCGGAAGGAACTGCTTTCCTGTGCTTCGGGAGGCGTTGCCACCGCGCTCTCTAGAGCGGTATTGGAGGCCGGCGGCTGGGTCTGCGGGGTGCGGTATGGGGAAGATTTCCGCAGCACCCATTACATCTGTACCAACCATCCTCAGGATCTGGCGGCTCTAAAGGGCAGTAAGTATATCCAGAGCCAGAAGAACGGGATCTTTCCTCTGGTGCGGGAACGCCTGGAAAAGGGGCTGGTTCTCTTTGTGGGAACGCCATGTGATGTGGGAGCTCTCAAAGGCTACCTTGGCGGGGACCACCCCAACCTGCTGGCCTGTGATTTGATCTGCCATGGTATCACCTCGCCCCGGGTGGGAGTGGAATATATCGATCACCTGGAGGAGTCTCTGGGGGCGCCCATTGCGTCCTTCACCGTTCGCCATAAGGTGGACGCCTGGTATCCAGCCTATCTTCGGGGGGAAGCGGAAAATGGAAAGACAGAGCTAATGCCCTTCTTTGATACCGCCTATGGATATGCTTTTTCATATTTCCTGCGGCCCAGCTGCTACCGATGCTCCTTCAAAGGAGAGAACCGGCTGGGGGATATTACCCTAGGGGACTACCTCGGCATGGATCCCGAGCATCCCGGCTATCAAAGGGAGGGGGTGTCAGCGGTGATGGTCAATACTTCAAAGGGCCTGCCATGGATGGAACGTCTATCGGGCATTGAATTGATCCCGGTGGAGTATGGCGATATTTTGAGCAAAAACAAAAGGCTATCGGTTTCCTCCCGAGAAAAGCCTCAAAGGAATGTGATCAGCCGTTTGCTTCCCTGTAAAGGCCTATTGGAGGCTTGCCGGGAAGCCGGCTGGGAGGATCCAAAATAGAAAAAATGTAAATCGATTAACAAAAGGATAAGTCTCAAACGTGACTTGCGCATCAAAGCCTTTGGCTGGGCCTACGTTATAAAACGGATACCGGTTTCGGAAGATAAATCCACCGCATCGGCTTTGCCATCTTTATTATACCTGTGTAAAATTCTGCATCGGCTCAGTGAGCAGACTGTTTATGAATAGGTTTGTCCAAAACAGTAAAACTTGTTAGGTCGCTGCCCTAAAACCTGTAAAGGAAAGCGCCCCGCATTTTGCGGGGCGCTCTGTTCTGAAACCTATTTGCTGTATCTTCTCTTTTTAAGACAAATCGAAGTTCCGGCAAGTCCGATACCCGATACAAACAGCAGAAAAATCGGCAGGACAAGGTTACTGCTGTCTCCGGTCTGTGGGTTATTTGAGTTATCGTCTGGGTTCTCCGGAGGTGCGGATGGGTCGGAAGGCCCGGATGGTTCATTGGATTCGTTCGGATTAGCAGGTCCCGTTGTTCCCGTCGCCGGAATCTCCACCGCCGCTTTCTCATAACCGCAGACAATGCATTCTTCATGCTTTGATCCGGCTTCGGTTGCAGTAGCTTCCTTGTCAATGACCCATTCATAACTATGGGGAGCCTCGTTCAGTTTTTCGCCACAGTTATTCATACATTCATTCCAATGGCTGGTTTCATTGTGTTTCCATTCCGCTCCCGCCTTATGTTCGTGTATGTTATCGAAATCTTTTATTGTTCCAGTTCCATTGGTTACATCAAGATTCATATGAACCGGTTCGCTGCAAAAATCAGTATAGAGTTCATCATTGACTTCCTCTTCAAAAATCTTCAACACATAAGGCCTGCATTTGCCGCAAGCAGGGTAATATGCCCTTTCTGCGGATATATTCCGCTTGTTCCGTCGCCAACTACCCACCATTCATGGCCCGCAAAGGCTACTTTGCTTTGATTGACTGTCAGATTTGTTATTCCATCTGCCATACCCGCTGCAAACACCGTCAATGGCACCAATGCGAGTATTACGCAAAAAACCAATAGGATACTCAAAAATCTTCGCCTTGTTTTCACGTTTTTTCCCCCTTATTCAAATATATTTAGACCTTCGCTATGAATTCCCGAAATACAAAAAGCGCATCCCGTCCGCAGCAAAACGGATAGAGTGCGCTTATACTATTTATACAATTTTCCGCTTGACAAGAAAAATAGGCAGAGTTAGGCTTTGCTTGCTTGCTTGCTTGCTTGCTTGCTTGCTTGCTTGCTTGCTTGCTTGCTTGCTTGCTTGCTTGCTTGCTTGCTTGCTTGCTTGCTTGCTAAAAGCCTGCCTTTCTCCATCATTTTTGACAAGTCCCTTTCTAAATACAAATATACATATACAATCTACTATAAAGCTGGTTGGTTTTCAATCTTTTCTTAAGAAAAAAGGACATACTATCGGTAATTACTATTAAAATTCTTTTAAACTGCGGGACAGAGAGGAAAAAGAATAGCTTTTGCTGCTAGATGAAATCGAATGTGCGGAAGCCGCCTCCTCCCTTTTGCAGGCGCAGAGGCTGCGGATATTTTCACGATTAGGCAGGTTCAATGCCGACATATAAGGAAACCGATTGACACAAAAAATCGAGTGTCTATAACTTAAATCCGTTATGAATACTCAATCTGGGTTTATACTACAAAAAAGATACCCATCTCTTGGCATGAGCGCTCCACTCCGAGCAAAAGAAAAGAGCCTGAACGCGAACTGCGTCCAGGCTCAGTCTGGTGCCGGAGGCCGGACTCGAACCGGCACGGTGTCGCCACCGGTGGATTTTGAGTCCACTACGTCTGCCAATTCCATCACTCCGGCAGGAATGCTCAACTATCATAGCAGAAATCCTGGTGTTGCGTCAATATGTAATCTCTGTTTAAATGGAGATAATGCGATCAATGGAGATTACGGATGCCATGGCAAAAACATTGGATGAAATCACCATAAAGAGGGCGCAAAGGGGGGATCAGGCCGCCGTAGAAACGGTATTATTGCGCTGTGAACCTCTGGTCTACCACGTCTGTCTAGGGACATTGCGCAACCGGGAGGATGCCCATGATGCCGCCCAGGACGCCCTTTTAAAGATCTATCTGAATCTGGGGAAATTCCAGTTTCAGTCGGCCTTTAGCAGTTGGGTTTATCGCGTTGCGACCAATGCCTGTTTGGATTTTCTCCGTCGCAATAAACGCCATAAACGCGCGGTTTCCCAAGAGGAGATTCCCATGGAAGCAACCCAGCCATCGCATGAATCAGGCCCCGAGGAACTGGCTTTGGATCGAGACCGGCGCCTCCTGGTACAAAAGGCGCTGATGAGCTTGGAAAAACGCCATCGGGAGGTTTTGCTGCTGTTGGAATACGGTGGGCTGAGCTACCAGGAGATCGCCCAAGCTCTGGAAATCCAGGTGGGCACCGTAAAAAGCCGCGTTTTTCGAGCACGCGCCGCCTTGGCAAAGGCGTTAAAAGAATTGGAACTTCTTTCATAAAAATGCGTCCTATCCATAGAAAGGATGGGAAAAACCATGCAAGGAACTCGAAAAAAGATCGCTTTGGGATTGGGATGCATTTTGACAATTGGCGCATTGGCGGGCTGCGGTACAAGTGCCGGCACAGCGGAACGGACCATCGTGGTGAGCGCCACCGGTCAGGCCAGCGCAAGCCCCGATATGGGGTATGTGACCTACCAGGTGGTGACCGAAAGCAGCGGTGCGCAGGATGCCCAGCAGAGAAATCAAGAGAAATCCGCCGCCATCGCCCAGGCCATCATCGCCCTGGGGGTGGAGGAGAAGGATTTGGTGACGGTGGACTATCACCTAGGGCCGGACTACCAATATATCAACAACAAACAGACCTTGCGGGCCTATGTCTGCCGGAATACCGTAACCGTTACGGTGCGGGAGATTGACAAGATGGGAGCGGTGATGGAGGCTGCGGTTCCCGACAACGGGAGTCAGCTGCAGTCGGTGAGCTTCGATGTTTCCGATAAAACCGCGGCTTATACGGCTGCTTTAGGGGATGGCGCTGCCAAAGCCAAAAGCAAAGCGGAAGCGATGGCTGCCGCCGGTGGCGTGACGCTGGGAGAGGTAGTAACCCTTACCGATTCCGTCAGCTATGACCCCTATCCCATTTATGGAGCTACCGCAAAGCAGGAATTGGCAGCGGATACTGCGGCGGGGATCAGCGCTGGCGATTTAACCGTCACGGTTCAGGTGAGCGCGGTATACCGCATTCGCTAACATGCTGATCCGCCAAGAGAAGCAATACAAAAAGGCCCAAGCCGGGCCTTTTTGTATTGGATTTGAAGGATAGGGGATTCCTAATTGTGTAGAAAAACGGCGTACAGAAGGGAACGCATTAGGGGAGCTGGAATGCTGCTTCAACTGCCGTTTGAACAGCCTTAGTGTTTGCTATCGTTGCCTGGGCGGCGGTTTGATTTTTGGATAGGCCTATGGTACCCTGCTAGCGAGGAGGAATCGCCTTGAAAAAGATATTGGGAATCGATGGAAATAGCCTCATGCACCGGGCATTTTACGCTCTGCCGCCCTTGACCAATCCACAAGGACAGGAGACTGGCGCGGTGTACGGTTTTTTGAATATGCTGATGCGGGTGGTGGAGGAGCAAAAGCCCGATTACTTTGCGGTGGCCTTTGATATGCATGGAAAGACTTTTCGCCATGAAGCCTATGCCGATTATAAGGCTGGGAGGAAAAAAACGCCGCCTGAACTGGTGTATCAATTTGATATGGTTCGGGAAGCCCTATCGGCCATGGGAGTGGCCATACTGGAGCGCCAGGCTTATGAGGCGGATGATATCCTGGGATATTTGGCGCAGCTGGCTCGGGAAAACGGCGCTGAGGCAGTGCTGGTAACGGGGGATAAGGACGCCCTTCAGCTGGCTGGCAACGGAGTCCGGATTCTTTTGACCAAGCGGGGCATCACCGATTACGAACTCTTGGACGCCCAAGGCGTTTTGGATAAAATGGGAGTTCTGCCCGAGCGGATCCCCGACTTAAAGGGGTTGATGGGGGATAGTTCCGATAACATTCCTGGCGTGCCGGGAGTGGGGCCCAAGACCGCCGTTACACTGCTAAACAGCTTTGGAACGGTGGATGGAGTACTGGAACACGCACAGGAGGCTAGGGGCGCTAAGGTTCAGAAGGCACTTACGGAGTATCGGGATCAAGCGATCTTAAGCCGGGACCTGGCAGTGATCCATCCCGATGTGCCGGATATGCCAGAGCTTGCGGCCCTTGCCTATCATGCGCCCTCCTATGAAAGCGTCAAAGAGGTGTTTACCCGTCATGGGTTTGCTTCCCTTTTAAAGCGCATTCAAAGCGAAGATGCGACATCCGAAGCGGAGACGCAGTCTGAGGCCTGTGCCATTCCTATGGAGGAGGTGTCCTTTGATGAGGCCATCCTGCGGGGCGGCAAAGAAGGGCGGATTGCCCTGGTGCTGGATGACGAGGCCGTGGAGCTTGCAGGAGAAGGGTTCCTCTGTTGTGTTCCCCTCAAGAAAACCCTGGTAGACGAGGGAATGGAGAGAGAAGAAGCCCTTGAGCTGTTGCTGCCGCTGTTGGCCGATGCGGATATTATCAAGGTGGTAATGGACGCCAAATCCCTGGCCCATGAGATCGCTCCTCTGGGAGGGACCCTCCATAGGGTTCAGGACGTAACCCTTATGGCCTATGTGCGGGATCCCGCCCTGGGGAAGCGTTCCCTCAGCCAGTTGCTGGAACGCCAAGGCATCCAGGAGGAAGGCGCTGTCGGGCTGTACCGGTTGGAACCGCAGCTTGCTTCTGAGCTGCGAAACGAGGGGATGGAGTCGGTCTACCAGGAGATGGAATCGGCTCTTTGGCCGGTACTATTTTCTATGGAGCAACGAGGATTTAAGGTGGATGTGGCGTTTTTAAAGGAGCTGTCTGGGCAATATCAGAAAACGCTTAAAAGCCTGGAGGAGCGCATCTACAAAAGTGTGGGAAAATCTTTTAATATCAATTCGCCCAAGCAGTTGGGCGAGGTTTTATTTGTGGATCTGGGACTGCCCGTCATCAAAGCCACCAAGGGGAAGACCGGCTTTTCCACCGACGCTGAAGTGCTGGAGCAACTTTCCGGCCGGCATGAGGTGGTGGATTGGGTACTGGAATACCGAAAGGCCGCTAAGCTGAAATCCACCTATCTGGATGGGCTAACCGCCGTTGCCGATCCTAAGGATCACCGCATTCACACCCGGTTTACCCAGAACGTTACCGCCACGGGACGGCTGTCTTCCATCGAGCCCAACCTCCAGAATATTCCGGTGCGCACCGCCGAAGGACGGGAAATCCGCCGGGCTTTTATCCCTTATGAAGCCGGCCGGGTGTTGGTGGCCGCCGATTATAGCCAGATTGAATTGCGGCTGCTGGCCCATTTTTCTGGGGATCCGGCTATGCTGGATATTTTCAGATCCGGCGGAGATATTCATACCGATACCGCCGCGCGAGTCTTCGGAGTGGAGCGGGATGCCGTGACCCGCGAGATGCGCTCCGCCGCCAAAGCGGTGAACTTTGGCATCGTCTATGGCATTAGCGATTTTGGTCTGGCCAAGAACATTGGCACCACCCGAGCTCAGGCGGCAGCCTATATCGATACCTATTTTACCCGCTTTCCAGGAGTAAAAGCTTATTTGGACCGCAGTGTGGAGGAGGGCGCCGCCCGAGGCTATACCGAAACCCTTTTTGGCCGCCGGCGGTATCTGCCGGAATTGAAATCCCGTAGCTACAACGTCCGGGAATTTGGCAAACGGGTGGCCATGAACGCGCCAATCCAGGGGACGGCGGCGGACATCATCAAGCTTGCTATGATCCGGACGGAGGAGCAGTTGGCCCCTTACGGCAATGACGCAGTCTTGATTTTGCAGGTGCATGACGAGCTGATCGTGGATTGTACCGCTACGCTTAAGGAGGAAGTAGCGCAGAAGCTGGACGCCGCCATGGAATCGGTGGTGGAGCTTTCAGTTCCCCTGATTGCGGAGGTCGGCTGGGGGGAGAATTGGCTGGACGCCAAATAAGCGGGTTGGAAAAGAATTGAAATAAACCATAAAAAAAGAGGCCCCTAGGGACCTCTTTTGCTTGTTTAGCGCAGCACCTTGCTGCCCAGCTTGGCGTGGAAGCTGGTATCCTTGGTGGTTTGAATGTCGATCCCTTTCATGGCCGATACCTGGGAACAGATGGAGAATAAAAGGAGGCTGTATTCCAGGTTATAGAAATCCTCATAGCCCTTGGTACGAACCACAAAATCCCGATCGTCCTGAGCGGAGGCTCCGGCAATCATGATGTAATCGGACCACTGGGAGAGTACCTCTTTTAAGGTCTTCATCCGGGGCTCCCGTCCGGTATCCAGCAGCACCACCAGGGAGTCCTGGTTGATGGCGTTGTATACCCCATGGATAAACTCCTCGAACTCATATCCGCCCACTGGTACCCGGAGGGTTTCCACCAGCTTGAGGGTTCCCTCTAAAACGATACCAAAGATGTCCTTGGTGCCCACCAGACGGATGTCATGGGACTGGGCCAGCATCTGGCCGTATTTATCGATCCAGGCTTTGGCGTCGTCCAATACATTGGGCATGTTATCCGCCACCTCGCTCAGCTGGCGGAGCGTCTCTTGATAGGATGCATCATCCAGTCTGCCATGGGCAAGCGCCCAGCTGGCGGCCAGCAGCTGTAGGTTGACGATGGTGCACAAAAAGCCCTTGGTCTTGGGCTGGAGATCGCCTTCCTCGCCGCAGGGCACCGTTAGGATGTAGTCGGCTACGGTATCCAAGATCACGCCTTCATCCCTACGACCGGCCATGGAGGCCAGAACACAACCCTGGGCTTTGGCATGTTCCATGGCCCGGAAAGCGCTGAGGCTGGTGCCGCTTTGGGAGATGCCAATGAAGAGCGTTTCGCTGGGCTGGGTAAAGAGATAATCCTCAGCCTGGAAGGGGTAGATCACATCTACCGGAATCCCCATGGTCTTTTGCATATACAGTTTTGCTCCGGTCCCGGCGTGAAAGCTGGAGCCCGAGCCACTGATCACGACGCGTTTGAAGTCCCGCTGGGCCACCTCTTTGAACAGGTCCGGGTGGGTGTTGATCATGTCCTTGAGCCTTAAGGGGGTTTCCCGCAGGCATTCTTCCATGGTTAGCATGATGATTCCTCCTTGCTGTGCGTTGGAACGGTTTTTTTTACGGTAAATCCGCACCACAAGTATAGCTTTTTGCCATTTACAAGTAAATATCGGTTTTTTGATGGGTGCCATGTGGTATGATAGGGAAAAAGCATCTTGGGAGGGACCATGAAAGGGAAAGAGAAGGCCTATGTGCTGGGGATAACCGGCAATACCGGCAGTGGAAAATCATCCGTTTGCGGCATGCTGAAAGAGCTTGGAGCCCAGGTGCTGGACGCTGACGCCATGGCAAAAGAGCTGCAGGAGCCGGGCCAGCCGGGGTATCGGGCTATCCTTGGAGCTTTTGGGCCAGACTTTTTGCTGGAGGATGGCAGGCTGGACCGCAAAAAGCTGGCACGGGAGGTTTTTTCCCATGAAGATTCCCTTAAAAAATTAAATGGAATGATCCATCCCCTTGTAATGGATGCTATAATAGGAGAAATTTCATCCCATGGGGGGCTTGTTGTCCTGGACGTCCCCCTGCTGTTTGAGACGGGCATGGATCGGTTATGCCATGAGATTTGGTTGGTCACTGCTCGAGAGGAGGTCCGGCTTGCCAGGATCATGGCGCGGGATTGTCTCAGTCCTACGGAGGCACGGATGCGCATGGCAAATCAGCGGGAGGTGGATCCCGGCCGAGTGCATCGGGTGCTGGACAACAGTGGGAACCTGGCTGATCTAAGAGCTCAGGTAGCGGGATGGTATCAAACCATGATAAAGGAAATATGACATGCAGAATGTGAATACCAGGCGGCGGCCCAGGAACCACGGGCGCCGTGGCGGACGGGGCAGGAGGCGCTCTCCCTGGCTTTTGGTGCTGTTGGCCCTGTTGCTTCTTGCGGCCCTGGCGGTGGTGGGCACGTTGGCTTTTCAGGCTCAGCGGAAGGCTGCCTATCCCTTGAAATACGAAGAGATCATCTTAAAATACGCCGAGGAATATGACCTGGATCCCAACGTGGTGGCGGCGGTGATCCATACCGAAAGCCATTTTGACGCCAATGCGGAATCCTACGTAGGCGCCCGCGGCCTGATGCAGGTAATGCCGGATACCGGGGGCTGGATTGCTCAGAAGCTGGGGATTCAGAACTTTGATCCCGATACCCTGTATGATCCCGATACCAATATCCGCTTTGGGTGCTGGTATCTGAATTACCTTTATGAGCGCTATGACGGCAAACACGACGTGGTCTTTGCCGCTTACAACACCGGGCCTAACCGAATCAGTTCTTGGCTGGAGGATCCCCGGTATGGGGATGGAGCGGGCAACTTTGTCCATGTGCCCAATGAAACCACCCGGAACTACATTGAAAAGGTGAACAGCGCCCGGCAGAGATATGAGGAGTACTATCATCTTGGTGCGTAAATGTTTGGCCATTTGTTTTGCGATACTGCTGATTTGCAGCCTTGCGGCCTGCGGCTCGCAGGGGGAGTCCCAGTCTACACCGCCTCCATCGGGGACGGTGGCTCCCGTGGAGGTGCCCACCAATGGCGGGAGCATCGGCATCGTTATGCCGCAGGATCCCGGAAACTGGAATCCGTTACGGCCCCAGACCAGGGAGATGGTGGATTTATACGGCTTGATCTACGATGGGCTGGTGCGCTTTGATGAGGAGATGCGTCCTATCCCCGGCCTGGCCCAGGATTGGACCACCGAGGATGAAGGCACCACCTGGAAATTCAAGCTGCGGAGCGATGTCGTCTTTCATGATGGCTCCGCCCTTACCACCGCCGATGTGGTAAAGACTTTGGATCTCTTGAAAAGCTACGCCGATAACAGTAGGGTGGATTCCATCTATGAAGGGGTTTTTGACCTGATTGACAGTTATTCCGCCGAGGATGAGACTACCCTAATGGTCAAGGTGAAGGTGCCGGGGCACCGGATCATCTCTGCCATGTCCTTTCCAATACTGCCTCGAAGCTATGGCGGAGGGGATAGCCTGCCCGCTGGCACCGGTCCCTATTCCATTTCCAGCCTGGAGAAGGGAAAGAGCATGGTGCTTTCCGCCAACGCTAATGGCTGGCGGCGTCAGCCCTACATCAGCACCATCAACGTGACGGCGGTGCCCGACACTGCCGCTGCCCTCAGCTCCTTGGATGCAAACCTGGTAAACCTGGTTCATTCCACATTGCTGACGGCGTCCCGCTATCGCCAGAAGGATTTGATCAATACCGTTCCTCTTATGACGCAGGAATACGAGTGCATCGTACCCAATGTATACCGCTCGGCGGTATCCAGCCCCGAGATGCGGAAGGCCATCCTGTACGCCATTGATCGGGGGGAGATCATCAGCTCCATCTACCTGAGCAATGCGGTGCTGGTGGACGTGCCTGTGACGCCGGATAGCTATCTTTACAGCAGTTCCACCTTTACCTATGAATACAGCACTGCCAGGGCGCAGGAGCTGTTATCCGGTCTGGGATTTGCAGACGATGACGGGGACGGCTATCTGGAGAAGAGCGGGGCAAGCTTTAAGCTGAACATCATCGTCAACGAGAATCCCGGCGCCAATACTCGGGCTGACGCCGCCCGCCTGGTGGCGACTCAACTGGGTAGGGTGGGCCTGCGGGCGGAGGTATCGGTTCTTCCCTGGGAGGAGTACACCAAGGCGCTCCAGAACGGTAATTTTGACCTTGCCTTCTGTGGCTTTGATATTGGTAAGGATTTTGACGTCTCCTTCTTTCTGCATTCTGCCGGCGCTAACAATTACAGCCATTATTCCTCTACCCAGCTCAACAATCTGCTTGATGCATACAGCGGTGCTGTAACAGAAAGCGAGATCAAACAGGCCAGCCTGGCGCTGCAGCGGTATTTGGTGGATGAGCTTCCCGTGATGAGCCTGTATTTTAGGACCAATACTCTGGTGTACCATTCCATGATTCAGGGGGTTACTATGGCGCGGGATAAGAACGTGTTCAAAGCCGTGGAACAGTGGTATATCTACCGGGAGGGAGATGACATCAAGGCGGGCGGCGTGCAATAGTTTCTATTGACTTTTGCGGCATTTCCGCTATAATATTCACGTATTGCCCTCCATGCGGTCATGGCGGAACAGGCAGACGCGCACGTTTGAGGGGCGTGTGGGCAACCATCCGGGTTCAAGTCCCGGTGACCGCACCAGAAAAACCCCCGAGAATCCTTTATTCTCGGGGGTTTTGTTGTGCCTGGGTACACACTAAAGTACACGTTGTTTGGTATGAGCATCCATCCAACGATTTGCTGATCAATCTTTTGGCCTGGCATGGGCGTACCACGCTACGTTTTGTAGGGCTTTGGTACACGTTGATCTGATTGCCTTCAAATACCCTTGTTATGTTGATCATAGGGCAGATTAAACCATTAAGAGGCACAAAAGGGGCATTCCCTTCCGCCGATAGGGTGAAACACAGTATAGAGATGGGATCCTACCGTGACCAACCTTGGGAAGAAATCTAGTTTTGGCTGGCGGGAATGATATTGAGACGCAGCACTGCCGCGCTGCTGGATACGGTCAATTATTTTAACTGGTAGTATCAGCCGTGCCATTGAAGCTGGATGGGGGTGGAAAGCTGACCGCACAGGCAGAGGCTGTATTCCTCCGAAAAAGGAAGGTGGTGCAGCGCTGCGCCGTTGACAGACGCGGCAAGAGCGCCGTCCGCCACTACGGAAAAGCCGTTCAAGCCGCCGGGGAGGCCCTGGCCAGTATACTTCAAATAGCTTTCCTTAGCAGCCCAGATGGAAT
The DNA here is from genome assembly GCF_044357945.1 of Christensenella sp. MSJ-20. NCBI lineage: Bacteria > Bacillati > Bacillota > Clostridia > Christensenellales > Christensenellaceae > Christensenella > Christensenella sp. MSJ-20. Next base: position 949,169 of record NZ_CP076563.1, on the reverse strand, counting down.
AGAAGTCCTGGTACGCGGTGTGTTCCAGATAGCTTTGCTCCAGGGGATGAAAGAACCGCTGAGCGATGGCGGCCCTATCGCAGTCCTGATGCCGTTGCAGATCTAAGCCCAACGGAATTGTTCCAAGGGCGCATAGCCAGTAATCTCCGCTGTGGGTGATGGAAAAATGCAGCCAGGGGGCGTGGGGAAAGTAGGGCTTTCCCTCTTGGGATCGCAAGGGGGAGGTGATGGACGCGGGGTTCTGGCCCAGGGAAAGGGCGTAAGCTCTGGACAGGCCCAGAAGCCGTTCCGTCCGGCCTGTGGAATGGGGCTCGGGATAGATATGGATTTGTACCGCGTGATCTGCCATGGTAGTCAGCTCCCTTTGTTAATCCAGTTCGATGCCTTTTTCCTGCATATAGGCGATGACGTCCTTTACCTGGTGAAGCTGCCAGACATCCCGGGTGGGGATGTCCACGTTCAGCCGGTCCTCAAAGGCGCATACGATGTTCATCACGTCGAAGGAGGTAAGCTGCAGATCCTTGATGAAGTCGGTTTCATAGGTGATATTCTGTTTGCCTGTGACGTTGTAGATGATCTCCTGTACCAATTCCAGCATGGGGAGCCCTCTCCTTTCTAAATCATCTGTCGCTTGATCTTTTTGGACGCGGTTTTTTCGAACTCGCTTTCCCGGATGTGGACCATTTGTATTTGCTTATAGACCGGCAGCTTTTGGTTGAGCTGATCCACCTCTTTTTGGAGCCGATCCAAAATTTCATAGGAGGTCATGCCCTGGGTCATGGTGGGGTCGGGGTATACGGCGACGGCCAGGCGTACGTCGTCGGCGGAACTACCGCTGGCTGCTCCATAGGCCACCACTTCCTTTACCAGGGGAAGGGCCATCAGTGCGTTTTCAATTTCCTCCGGAGGGATTTTCTTGCCGTTCTTCATGACGATCAGGTTCTTGGTACGACCGGTGATATACAGATGGCCTTTCTTATCAAAATAGCCGATGTCCCCGGTTTTGAACCAACCCTCATCCAGGGACTCCTGGGTTAGGCCGGGATTGTTGTAGTAGCCGTTCATAAGGCTATCTCCCCGAACCAGGATCTCCCCGTCCTTAATCTTTATCTGGAAATGGGGCAGGGGCCGGCCGACCGACGCCATATTGGCGGTCTTATTCCGATTGACGGAGACCAGAGGGCAGCATTCGGTGATGCCATAGCCCTGGAGTACCAGGATACCAAAAGCCAACAGGTCCTCCGCCACCTGCTGGCTCAGGTAGGCGCCGCCGCACATAATGAGGTTCAGCTCCCCAATGGGGGAGTTTCTGATCCCCTCAAAAATCGCTTTGGGCAGGAACATGCCGGGTCTGCCCAGCGCCTTGCCCATTTTGATGAGGGTCCGTACCTGATCCTTTTTTCCTTTTTCTTCGATACTGGCCCAGATCATCTTGTGGATCATCTCCGCGATGAGGGGTACGGCGATGATGGTATGGGGCTGGAAAGCGGATAGATCCCGTATCATGGTCTTTAGATCGCCGCTGATACAGATGTTGATACCGTCCATCAAGCTGACAAGAGCGGCGAGGGTAAACCCATAGGTGTGGTAAAAGGGCAACACGCCGAAAGAGCGGCGGCCTGCTTCTACAAAGGCCAGTGCATCGGCAGCGTTGGTGAGAATGGCCTTTTGGCTCAGCATTACGGGTTTTGCAGTACTGGTGGTACCAGAGGTATAGACAATGGCCGCCGTAGCCGTGGGATCGGTCTGCACCTGGCTGTACAGAAGGCCTCCCCCATCCAGGCTGGCAGCTCCTTTCTGACAGAACGCCCAGAAAAGGTCGGGAGCTTTTTCCCTGGGATCCACCGTGAGGATCCGTTGGATGTAGCCCTGCTCCATAAGGGGCGCACAGATGGAGGAGAGGCTTTGGGAGGCCACCACAGCTGCGCAGTCCGCCTGGGCCACCATGGCGCGGATGGTGTCGTCGGATTGTTCGATGTCGATGCAGACCGCCACTGAGCCGCTGGTGATGATGCCAAAATAGGCCACCAGCCAGGCGTAGCTGTTCTCACTGACGATGGCGATGTGCTGGCCTGCCAGTCCCGAGAGGCAGAGGGCTTCCCCCAAATGGGCTACGTCTTGTTCCAGCTGGATATAGCTGTGGTGGTGCTCCTGTCCATCTCGGGAATAGTAGGTGACAGCGGGGGCCTGGCCATATTTTTCGGAGATATCCCGAAGCATGCTCCGATAGTCATTATAATAGGTTACTTGGTTGAGAGGATATGCTTTTGCCATAAGAGGCTCCTTTCTATGGAAGCTGGGGTGAGGAGGAATCCTGGGGAATGGTTGCATAGGTCCAGGCGATCTTCTCCTGTACCCGGTCGTACTCGTGAAGGATGGTCAAAAAGACGTCTACGATCCTGGGATCAAATTGGGTTCCCCTGCCGTTTTTTAGCTCCTCTTTGGCTCTTTCAATCCCAATGCTGGAACGGTAAAGTCGGTCGGAGGTCATGGCGTCAAAGGCGTCCACCACGCTGATGATCCTGGATTCCTCGGGGATGTCTTCCCCCGAGAGGCCATTGGGGTATCCCCGGCCATCAAAGCGTTCATGATGGCATTCCACGATGGGAGCGATGGGACGGAAAGTGCTGACGGCACTGAGAATTTCACTACCCCGCTGGGGGTGTAACTGTATCTCCTCATACTCCTCGGCGGTGAGCCGGCTTTGCTTATTTAAAAGCTGGTCCGCGGTCCCGATTTTGCCGATATCGTGGAAAAGGCCGGCAACCCGGATCCGTTCACGATATGCTTCGTCCTTACCCAGAGCCTGGGCGACCAAATCGGCAAAATAGGAGACTCGATCCGAATGGCCTCTGGTGTAGATATCCTTGGCGTCCACCAGAGCCCGGATGGCCTGGATCATCTCCAGATAGTTGTCCCGCAGCTTGGCATAGGCCTGGTTCAACGCCTCGTTTTTCTGGTTTACTAGCAGATGCAGGGTGATGTTGCTGATGGCCGCCGCCACTTGCTTGGCGTAAACCTCAAGAAGAGTCAAGCCGTGCTCCGGGAAGCCATCGGGTAGGTCTAGAAGGAAAATCCCCTCTATCTGGTGGTGTTCATTGTACAAGGGTAGAACCAGCTGCCGTTCCGCCATGTTCCGCTGGGCGGGGACGTACTCTTGATCAGCCAGCTTTAAATACCATTCCCGGGCCAGGCAGAGGTTGCTCTCATACCGGCCGATGCCCTGGTATACCGGAGGAATTTCCATGGAAGGCACTCCGCCCAAATACACGCAGGCACTGGCATCCGGCAGCATCCGACGGATCTGGTCTAGAACCACTTGGAGAAGGCCGGAAAGAGGCTGTAGCTGGTATAGCAGGGGGGTGCTGTCCAGAATATCCTGAAGGCCGTCCCGGTATTTACGAATGGTGCGCATCTGATCGATGGACTTGACGCAGGACTCCACCAGGAGCTCCAGCTGGTCAAACCGGTCGCTCTTTTCGTAATATCCCTGAATATCCAGTTCCCGAATGGTGCGGATGGGCGGCGCCATGCTTTTGTGTCCGGTAAGCAGGATGATGAAAAGCTCCTGGTTAAAAGCCCTAATCTGGGCCACTACCTCATCGCCGCAGATGGGATCCATCAAAAAGTCCAGCAATAGAATATCATACTGGCCCCGGCGAACCCGTTCAATGGCGGCATAGGGGTCGTTTTCGATGTCCACACGAAACCCGGAGTTTTCAAAATAGGACTGAAGGGTTTCCGTCATGATACGGTCATCGTCCAACGCAAGGATGGTATACTGCTGCTGCCGCTCTTGTTTGCCGATTCTGTTCTTTCTCATCTTAATTCCTCAGTTGTTTGCGCTCTTTTATGGTGATATTCCCGATAGGGAAGGACATACCAAAGATGGATCCGCCCGGGGGATTGGCCTGATACCACATGGTGCCATCGAATTTGCCCCGTATAACGGCATTGCTGATATAGATTCCGAGCCCGGTTCCCCGGGTTCCTTTGCTGGTGACCATCTGCCGGAACAGCTTGCCGGCAATCTCGGGTGGGACGCCCACGCCCCGATCCCGTACGGTGAGATCCAAGGCCTGTGCTTCTGCGTTCCGGGCGATGCCGATGGTAATGGTGTGATCCCCTCCTGGCAGCTGGGCGTCGATAGCGTTGCTGATCAGATTGTTGACCACTTGCACCAGGTTGTTGATATCCCCGTGTAGGAATACCTCCCCTTCCATATGATCCTCTATCTGAAGCTTACAGCCACCGGACAAAAGCTCGTGGCGGAGCAGCAGCGAAACCCGTCTGAGAAGGTCATCCAAGGAGAATTCGGCGGATTCGGATACTGTTACATTGGCGGCTTGGCCTTTGACGGCGCTGATGATGTCCGACATATAGGCGCAGGCTTCCCTCGTTTTATCCAGCCAATCCCGCATTTCGGCGTAGATTTCCCGATAGTCCGACGGCGTAACTTCGGAATCGCCCAAGCTGGCTTCGCACTCCACCACCAGGTTTTCCATGGCGGTAGCACTTCCCGAGATGCTCATAATGGGGGTTTTGAGATTATGGGCCAGTCCGCCGGCCATCTGGCCCAGAGAGGCCAGCCGCTCCTGTTCCATCATGCGGATATGGCTATCTTGGAGCCGCTGCATGCTTTCCTTGATTTTGGTGATGTCCTTGAAGATAACCACGAACCCCTGAATCCGTTCCTCGATGATCAAAGGGGTGACCTCGGCCATATAGGCCAATCGGGTGAGCTCGTCGTTTTGAATCACCTGGACCGGCTGCTCATAGGAGACGTTGCTCTTAGCGGTACGACTTGCCTCGATGGAGGAGATCAAGTTGTACATGGCGCTGCGGTTCTGGAGATCTTCGTCCTTTAGGCAGTCTGAAAGAAAGCCGTTTTCCCGCAGGGATTTGCATGCCCCGAACACCGCTAAAAGGGGTTGGTTGAATCCCAAAATCAGTCCGCTTTCGGTGGTGATGAGATAGCAGTCCGAGATCCAGTCCAACACCCTCTGCATCGCCAGGGGTTTGATGTCGAGAAAATGGAAATGAAAGATGGCCAGGCCATGGCAAGCCATGGTTACGATAAGGCTGATGGGAGTGGCGGCGATGGTCAGATGGAAGATCCGCAGGGTGGTTAATAGGTTTACCACCGCCGGCACCAGGCTTCCAATGGCAAACAGGGCGGCCTGCTTCATAAACAGCCGATTTTGGCTTTTTACCGCAAATCGGACCAGGTAGAAAATGGAGAAGCCGAACTGGGTGAAGATATAGAGCCCCGACAAATATAGGATGGGCCCGAAGACCACCTGGTTGATGTCCACCGAAAACACCCGGTAGAACAGATGATGCAGGGGATTGGTCCAAACCGCCAGGTTTACGATGACGGGCACAACAAACAGCCAGTAGTAGGACTTGGGCATCCGCTCTAGACCTTTGGTGAATACCAGTACCGTGAGCAAGCAGAGGGTGGAAATGGTGCCGCAGCCCAGGTAAACGAGCGCATCCCATACATAGAGCATGATGGTGTTGGCAGGATCTGTGAGCTTCATGGCGATGAGGGAGAGCATCCAGATGGCAAGTAGCACCGAGGCGGTCAGATAGATTTTGTGAATCAGGTGCGGTTTGCCATTCCGAACGGTTCGGATGATGAATGCAAAGATCACGACTACGCAGAGGCATAGGATGACCATAGTGGTGTCGGAAAACATGGGTACCCTCCTTTCTTAGAATGCTCACTCACGGCAAAATTAGCGGAAAAAGGCTTTTAAAAGCCGGGCGGGGCTCGGTTCTGGCCAGGCAAAGCCCAGAGCCGATAGCGCGTCCTGGGTGCTATTGGCGGTAGGGTGAATGCGGGTGGGAACGGCCTTTGACCGGAGCCAGAGGTCCAGCACCATGCTGAGGGCGTGGCCGTGCTCCCTCCGCAGCACCTGGGCCAGATGGGTTTCAAAGGATTGATCCGGCACCGGCTCTATGGATAGCCCCAGCTCTTGGGATAGTTCGTATAGGGACAGGGTGTGGGGATTGATCACATGGTATACCCCGGGATCCGATTGCATCAATAGGGAGATGGCCCGGGCGCAGAGATCGACGGCCGTTAGTTCCACCTGGGTATCCCGCTGGGAAAGGGGCATCCGATACAGGTGGCGCAGCCCTTGGAGGAAGGAGAACAGGGAGTTGCTCTCCGGGTTGCGCTGGAACATGCCGTCGCTGTCCCGGCCTACCAGGTGGCCGACCCGGTAGATGGAGGCGTGAAGACCCCGCTCTATGGCCTGATGCACCAGCCCTTCGGCCAGGAATTTGCTTTGGACGTAGACGTTGTCCCGCCAGTTCTGGCCGATGTCGTAGTCCCTTTCCGTAAAGGTTCGCTCCTCTTGAGGGGATGCGGTAAGGTATTCCCCCGATACGCTGATGGTGGAAATATGGTGCAGGGGGACGCCTAGATCCCAGGCCAAGGAAAGAACATGAGCGGTGCCATCCCGGTTGGTACGAAGGGAATCCGCCGGCGGCGCGTAGTGGCGTACATCGGCGGCGGCGTGGATCAGTCCACCTGCCTTGATGGATTGCCCCAACCCCAGCCGCGGCTGGGTGATATCGCCTGGGATTGCCCGGAGGTCGCTCCGATGGAGATCCAGCCATCCCTGGCCAAAATACCAGGAGAGGATGCTATAGAGCCGTTCCTGCCCGCCTCGGATGGGGCATAGGACAGGCCCCCTATCCGCCTCTACCAGCGTTTTTAGAAGGTGGGCACCAAGATATCCCGTGGCCCCCGTCAGAAGGAGCGTATCCTGGGAAGAGGCTGCTACTGGTCCAGTGGGGCGGGCAGGCTGCGGCAAAAACTCCGATTTTATTTCTTCAACCGGCTGCGCCGCTGGGAAGGTCGCGATGGGCTCCTTAGCCGTCCCCTCTTGATACGAGGCGTTCAGCAGGGCGGCTTGCTGGACCAGGGTAGGGTGATTGTAGAAGTCCAAAAGGGTCATGGACCAGCCGTTTCCATAGTACAGGCTCAACAGGCTGAGGGCGCCCAGGGAGGTGCCCCCCTGTTGGAAGAAGGATTGATTGGGCTGAGGCTGGATGTGCAGCACCTGCTGCCAGAGTGCGGCAAGGGCATCCACACTGGGCGGCGTCCAGAGATCGGACGGCGGTTCATGCGGGGGCAGTGGCTCCGGGCTGGGAGTGACTTTTGCAGGCGGTTCCATCCTGGAAAGGGAATGGAAGCCGGCCCCATCCTCCTGTGGCGGATGCTGGGCTGGGTCACAGTGGGGTTCCAATGCGGGCTTTTTCGCACCGGGAGCAGCGGGAGCCGGGGAAGGATCGGTTTCCGAAGCCCGGGCCAGCAGAGCCAGGCGATCGGTTTTGCCGCTGGCGGTCTGGGGCAGGCAGGAGAGGATGGTCATCCGCTGGGGTACCATGTGGCGGGGCAGACGCTGAGCCAGCCGGGCCCGGAGGGCGTCCAGGTCCAGCTTGGATTCTCTGGCGGGTACCAGGAAAGCCCAGAGAAACTTGCTGCCGGCGCCATCCTCCACCCCTAACACCGCTGTCTGGGAGATGAGCGCGGTATCCAAAAGGGCGGTTTCCACCTCCTGAAGCTCTACCCGCTGACCGCCAATCTTGACTTGGCCATCCAGCCGACCCAGAAAATCCAGGGAACCGTCTGCACGGAGCCGGACCATGTCCCCGGTGCGGTACATGGATTCCCCAGGGAAGAAGGGATCTGTAAGGAAGGCAGCCTGGGTTAGATCGGGCCGTTGGCAATAGCCCAGCGCCAGGCAGTCCCCGGCCAGGTAAAGCTCTCCCTGGGCGGTGGGAAGCACGGGGGCCTGGGTTTCATCCAAGACATATAGGCGGCAATTAGCCAGGCCATGGCCTATGGTGGAGCGGCTCTCGCGGGTGAGGTCCGCCACCGTCACATAGACCGCTGCTTCGGTGGGACCGTACATATTGAGGATGCGTACGCTTCCGGTGGACTGCAAAAGCCGCAGCAGGCCGTCCGATAGGGCTTCCCCCACTAGAATCACTGACTCTACCCCTGCCATGGCCCGGCGGAAGGTTTCCTCCCCCAAGCACATCTGGAGGCGGGAAGGAGTAAACTGTGCCAGCCCCGGCCGGTACCGTTCCATGAGGGAGGCGATACGCCAGGGAAGAAGGGATTCCTCTTCTCCAGCCAGGATTACGGTACGGCCCAGGGCTAGGGGGAGGAGGCTTTCAGTGATGAAGGTATCGAAGGTTATGCCGGTGGTACACAGCACCGGACCATGGGTGGGAGCCAGCAGTTCCCCTATGCTCAGTAGCAGGTTGCAGATGGCCCGGTGGGGTACCATGACCCCTTTGGGCATGCCGGTGGAGCCAGAGGTATATAGGACATAGAGAAGGTCCTCTTCCGTCCGGCCCTCTACGGGCCGGAATGGCGTTTGGCAATGACAGTCTATGGTGATCCGGGGAAGCTGACTCTCCCGGAGCGCGTCCTCCCCAGTACCGTCTGTGAGGATCATGACGGCGCCTGCGTTTTGCAGCATATAGGCTACCCGGGCAGGGGGAAGGTCCCTAGAAACGGGCAGATAGGCACAGCCCGCCTTGGCAATGGCGATCATGGAAAGCAGAAGCTGGGGCGTTCGGCGGCAGCATAGGGCGATGACGGCGCCCCGCTGGGCGCCAGCGGCCTGCAAGCGGGCGGCCAGGGCATCGGTCTGGGTGCGAAGCTCCCCATAGGTGAGCGTTTCCTCCTCAAACCGGATGGCGACGCGGTGGGGATGTGTTTTGGCCGCTTGGTCGATTTGAACGTCCAGCGGCAGCTTTAGGAAGGGGATCTTGGTTTGATTGTGTTGATCCCACAGACGGAACCGATCGCTGGGGGAGAGGACGGCTAGAGCGCCGATGGCACGGCTGTCATCCGCGAGAATCTCCCCGAGGATGGTGCGGTAGCACCGTCCGTAGAGGGCGATGGTAGCCTCCTCGAACAGGGAGGAGGCGTATTCCAGGGTAAAGGCGATGCCATCCGCTTGGGGAGCGGCTTCCAGGGAAAGCTCCAGCTTAGCGGTATGGGTGGGAATGGGGATTAGGTTAAGGGGATGCCCATCCAGAGCGAGGGATTCCTCCGATTTGGGCCGGAGGGAAAACAGAGCGCTGTACAGGGGGTTACCGCCCAGGCTATGGGGGGTTTTGCCCAGGGGGAGCAGGCGCTCAAGAGGAGTGTCCTGCCGGTCCAGAAGCTCCATGATCCGCTTTCCGGTGTCCGCGAGATAGTCCCGCGCCGCCGCTGAAGCGTTGGGCGTCAGGGTAAGGGGCAGGGTGCTGACAAAGCAGCCCAGCATTTGGTCCAGCTGCGAATGGTTTCGTCCTGCCATGGGAGTGCCCAGGGAGAGGGAATCCGCTCCCGATATCTTGGAGAGCAGGATGCCGAACACTCCTGCCAAAAGGGTGAACAGGGAGATTCCCCGCTGGGCGCAGTAATCTCGACAGGCCTGGGCGGTCCACCGGTCCAACTGAAACCGGTGCTGCTCTCCCCGGTAGTCAAAAGTTCTCTGCCGGGGAAGGTCGGTAGGCAGCTCCACTGGTTCTTTGGGGAGCGTTTCCTCCCAGTAGGTCAGATCTATCTGCCGTTCCTGGGCCAGATAATGGGCGTAATCGATGTATCGGAGGGAGGGTTTATGGAGGGATTTCCCTCTATAACACCGATCCAGCCGCTCAAGGAAGAGGGACGTGCTGAGACCATCCCCGATGAGATGGTGCAGGTCCAGCAGAAGGAGGGTTTCTCCGCTTTCCTTTTTCCAGGTGGCGGCCCGGAATAGGGGAGGCGACGCCAGGTCAAAGGGAGCGAGGAACGCCTTTTGGGCCTCCTCTAAGGTGGCGGCCGAGAGGGAATCCAGATGGAATTCCACATGGGGGGATACCCGCTGCCGGGGCTGGCCGTCTCGGAGATAAAATCCCGTCCGCAGAATCGGCTCCTCCTGGATCAGTCGAATCATGGCGGATTCCAGGCGCTGGAGGTCCAGCCCAGTGGGCAGAACCAGATGCCCCGGCATATGGTAGACGAGACCTGCGGGGTCCAGCTGGGACTGTAGGAAAATTCCGGCCTGGGCGGGCGTTAGGGGATAATCCTCTAAATCTGGCGCTGCGGGGACGCCGGTGGCCTTGGGAAGCGCTGCGGTCTCGTCCGCTAAAAGCGCGGCTAGGTTTCGAGCGGTTCGCAGGGCGTAAAGATCGGATACGGTGAGGGTCAGGCCGTGAATGGACTCCAGCTCTAACAGAGTTTCCATGGCATTGAGGGAATCCCCGCCGACCGAAAAATAATCGCTGTTGGGGGTGAGTCCTGGGCGGTTCAGCACCCGCTGGAAAAGATCCAGTATCTGCCGCTCTAAAGGGGTGGCGGAAGCATCCTCCTGAGAAGCTTGGGGCAGGGGCAGGAGGGAAACGTCCGCTTTGCCATTGGGGCTCAGGGGAATTTCCGGCACCTCCACCAGGTGCGCTGGGATCATATAATCCGGTAGGCTACGTCCCATATGCCGAAGCAGCTCCCCCTTTGTTAGGGGAGCGCTGGTGGTGTAGTAGGCCACAAGACAGGGGACGCCGGAAAGCTCTGCCACCTGGAGCGCGGCGTCCGTAATCCTAGGATGGCCCAGGAGGCAGGCGGTGATCTCCTGGGGTTCCAGCCGTACGCCCCGAACCTTGAGCTGGCCGTCCATCCGGCCGCCCAGCAGCAGTTCACCGTCCTTCGTCCAGCATCCCACGTCCCCGGTACGGTAGAGGCGCTCCCCATGGGAAAAGGGGCTGGGGAAAAAGCTCTTTTCCGTTAATTCTGGGGCGTTTCGATAGCCGCGGCCTACGTTTTTACCGCCAATGTATATTTCCCCGTAGACTCCGATGGGGAGGGGGTGGCGGTATTGATCCAGCACGTAAAGCTTACAGTTGTCCATGGGCCGGCCGGCGGTGATGGCGTTGGTACCGTTGAGCAGCTTGTAGCTGACCCCTACCGTGGCTTCGGAAGGGCCATATTGGTTGTAGATCCGGGCATCGGTGAGAAGCTGGATCTGATGGAGCAGGGCGGGGGAGATGGATTCTCCTCCGCAGATGAGAGACTCCACCCGCACCACGGCTCGTTGGAAGGCAGGGTTTTTGAGGTATGCGCTTAGTCTGGAAGGAGTTAGGGCCATAGTCCCCACTGCAAAGCCGGTGATCAGTTCCGCCAGCCGCTGGGGACGCTCCAGATCCTCTTCCCGGGGCAGAACGATGGTACGCCCGTTTAAAAGGGCGGCCATACTCTCCAGCAAAAACACGTCAAAGCCTAGGTTGCAGAGGGACAGTACTGCTCCATGGCCGTAAAGAGAGGACATGCCAGAGGCAAAGCTACACAGGTTTTCCTGGGTGATCTCCACCCCTTTGGGATGTCCGGTACTGCCGGAGGTATAGACGAGATAGGCAAGATCTCCGGGTGCGGCGGGACAGACAAAGGCCTCGGGGACGTGAGGCAGCGACTGGGGGGAGAGGATGGGCAGTTCCAGGTGGGCGAAGGAGGAAGCGTTGTCCTCTGAAAGAAGGAGGGTGGTGGCTCCACTGTCCCGGATCAGCTCCTCCGCCCGCTCCTGGGGCAGAGAGGGAGAGAGCAGCACCCAGGGGCGTCCCGCCTGGGCTGCTCCCGCCATGGCCATGAGCAGTTCCTGGGTTCGGGGCAGTCCAATAGCTACCGGCTCCCGGGAATCGCTTAGGGCATGGGCGTAATCGTTTGCCCGCTGCTCCAAAAGGGCGTAGGGATAGCGGTGGCCATCGTGGATGACGGCTACCCGCCGGGGGTGCTTTTCATAGGCAAGGCGCAGGCCTTCATACAGGGTATGAAAAGGCAGGGGGGCATTTGTCCGGTTGAAATCGAAGAGCACCGTCTCCTGCTCTTCCCGGCTGGGGAGGGCAATCTCCCGGATGGGGATCCTTGGATTCTCTAGGGCTTGGTACAGGATACCGGTAAGGTAGCTGTGTAGATCTGTGATCTCCCGCTCTGAGAAGAGCTGGGCCAGATAGTCGTAGCTTACGGAATACCGGTGGATGTCCCGTATATTATTGAGATGGATGCACAGCTGCTCCCCTTGGTAGCCGTTGTAATCCCATTGTCCCGACAAGGTGACCGAGGCGTCCTCTCCCGCCATGATGACCCCGTTTTGATAGGAAAGCACCAGGTGAAAGAGCTGATCCATATGTGGATGCTGTGCCCGGGCCTGAGCCGCGATCTCGGCAAAGGGAAGCCGCTGGTGGCGCAGAAGATCGTACCAGCTTTCCCCTAGGTTGCGATTAAACTCCTCAAAACTCCAGCTTTCGTCCAGGGAAAAGAGAAAGGGCAGGGTGCTGACGAACATACCTGTGGTTTCCCGGTCGACAAAATCCCCCCGGTTGAAGATGGGCACGCCGATGCTGAACCGATCCAGTCCCTTGGCCCGTTTGAGGTAGATGGCCAAGGCCATATAGAAAACCGCAAAGGGGGAGACCCGATTTTGTTCACAGAAGGAAAAGATGGCGTGGTTTAATAGCTCCGGCAGATCAAAGGTCTTTCGAAGCCCAATGGGGCTGACCTGGGCGCTTTTGCATTCCTTGATGGCCGCAGGGGTGAAGGGCTCTGCCAGAAGGTTTTCCCAAAACGCCTGGTCTCGTCCATGGGCGGCGGACGTGGCATAGGCCTGCTCCTTATCCACATGACGGCGATAGCTGGGATAGGATTCCTCCACAAGGGGTTCCCCTGCCAACAGAGCAAGATAGGCAGCCGCCACACGGTTGGTGAGCAGCACCTGGGACCAGCCGTCCGAGATGATATGGTGGGTTTTTAGAAGGACGCCGCCATGGGATTCTCCCAGCTTAAAGATGGAAAAGGAAAAAAGGGGGCCGCCCACCAGGGGAAGGGGCTCCCGCGCCACTGTGGCCTCCCAGTGATCAAAGCTTTCTTTGGAAGACAGGGTGAAATCGAATACGGGAAAATGAACGGGCGTATAATCCGCCGTATATTGCCGGGGTTCCCCCTCCTTTGAGAGGAGAAGTCGTGTGCGCAGGGAGGCGTCCTGTGCCAGGACATGGTTGAGGCTTTCCTGCAAAAGGGCAGGATCAAACCGCCCCCTGATGTGAACGGCCTCACAGATGTTGCCGATGGGAGCGCCGGAATGGGTCCTTTCCAGCCGCCAGATGTTTTGCTGGCTTTGGGAAAGGGGATATGCGTCTGTATGCGGCATCTTCGCTTTCTCCACCCTATCATCCACCCTGCAGGCCGCAGCCGCGGTCTTGCCATACTGAATAAATATGCGGCGATATTCGCCCAACATAAATTTGGTAACAATGTAACATTAATTATATGATTTATTTGGATGAAATAGCAAGGTTTTTGTCGAGAAAGACCGATAGAAAACCCACAAAAACGCATAAAAACTCATAAAGAATCGGAGAAATCCAAGAATATGTTTTAGTGTGACCGGAGGAGCAAAAGAGGGCAAAATCTCTTCGGATGTTTTGCTATTAAAAAAAGAGCCCATGCGGGCTCTTTTTTTAATGAAGGATGCGGCCGTCTCCGTTGGTATGGCGGTTCCCCCGCACATGCGCCCCATCCTCTTTGAGGGGGATGTCGTAGATCTCCAGATAGGATTCCACCTCGGGCTGCGAGATGATTTCCGCCTGAACCAGACCGGTGCATTCGGTGGTGGAGACCACCGATTCGGGCTCCAGGTGCAAAATCGCATCCTCTTCCTCGCGGTAGGACTTTTTGATGGCCCGGTCCTGGGGCAGGTCCTTATGCATAGGATCAGTCCTTTCTTATTCGATGCATCCGCCTTCATAGTTTGTCCCGGCAGGGGAAAAACTATGTTAGTCCAGGGTAGGGTAGCACCGGTAGCAGCCTGGATCCACGTAGGAGCGGTCTACCACTATGAAGTTTTGCTCTTCCAGGCGGTTGAGGGCATCTAAAATGGAAAGCATAGGATACCCCGTCTCCCGAAAGAGAAAAGAGACGGTTTCTCCGGGGAAGTCCAGGATACAGTCGTAGATGGCACGGGTTACGGGTTTCATGGAATTAGGATTCCCCATGGGGTTGAACCTATCCAAAAACAAAAGAACCCCGCCTGGCGGAGTTCTTTTGCGCGAATCGTTATTTTACACGGAAGGATTCACAATCGGTGCACTGGCACTGAGTGGGATTCTGCTCGTGGGTACCCACGGAAATCTGATCCAGGGAGCAGAAATTCTCGCTCTGGCAATGATGTACACACTGAGTTACGGTACAACCAATACTTTTGTTGGCCTGCATGTTTTCTCACCTCCGAAGATTCACTCATAGTGTGCCCAGGAGAAGGAGGTTTATGCGCGGTCTTTTACACAAAAAAGCCGCCGGAAATCGGCGGCTTTTACCGGTGGCTTCGGTTGCGCAAAATTAGATGATGAAAAAGGGTTTTTCTCTGCTGCGTTGGATTGGTTATTTGGATTGGTTGGTTATATGGCGCAGGAAACCGCCGGGAAAAGCTGATGGATTAGCCCCGAGGCCGGTAGGCGGGAACCCTGATCCCTTTTGAGAACCGCTGCTGTATTTGATACTGACGGTATAAGGTCAACGTGAGATACCCGCACCAGACCATGGGCAAAAACGCGAGAACCACAGTGCCGATCATGATTGCCTGTAACATGGAATTCCCTTCCTTTCCTGGGAGCCGTTCGTTCCCTTGATGATGTTAGGATAGCAAGTGATTTTTATATAAATGTTAATCCTAGGTGACATAATATGGCGGAAATATGATTTTTTGTCCAAAATTATGGGCCGGCTGGAGAGAATCGTTTTAGCCTATGGTATAGAATCCTGCGGCCGCGCCATACTAACCGATAGATTGGAAGAAAAAGGAGCGTCCTAATGGAATCCTACTGGGAGAAGAGCGTGGAGCGGACGGACTATCCGCCTCTTACGGAGAAGACTTCGGCGGATGTGTGCGTCATTGGAGGCGGTATCGTGGGACTGTGCACCGCCGCTCGCATGATGGAAAAGGGCTATGGGGTGGTGCTTTTGGAGGCTCGGCGCTTGGGGTCGGGCGCCACCGGCGGCACCACGGCTAAGATCACAGTGCAGCACGGAGCCACCTGCTACCAGGATTTGATCCGGCGCAAAGGTCCCCGCGGTGCTTCTCTTCACGGCCAGGCCAATCGAGAGGCGCTTTTGGAGTATCCCGCGCTTTTGCGGGATTGGGAGGTGCAATGCGACTATGCGGCCGCGCCATTCTATCTGTATGCTGCCACCGAGCGGGGGGTGGAGACTTTAAAACGGGAGAAAGACGCCCATAAGCGGGCAGGGATTGAGAGCCGCTGGGCGGAGGAAACTTTGCCCTTTGCAACGAAAGCCGCATTGGTATTGGAGGACCAGGCCATCTTTCATCCTCTGAAATTTGTACAGGGCATGGCCAGGGCGCTAGCCAAGAGGGGATGTCGTATCTATGAGGAAACCCGGGCTTTGCGCATCGATGATTTTGGCCGGGTTCATACGCCCGAAGGAGGCGTCATGGCCAGCCATGTTGTTATAGCCACACATTATCCCATTCTGGATAAGCCAGGCATGTATTATGCCCGCATGTATCAAGAGCGTTCCTACGCTTGCCGTTTGGAGGGGCCTAAGCTCTGCGCCATGTATTTTGGCGTAGAGGAGGATAGCCCAAGCTATCGTCCCGCGGGGGAGTGGATCATCGCTTCGGGAATACGGCATCCTACCGGAAAGGATCCTCAGGGGAATCCATACCAACGGCTTTTGGAACGGACCCGGCAACAGTTTGGCCGTGTGCAGAGCATGGAGGGGTGGTCTGCACAGGATTGTATGCCCTATGACGGGGTTCCGCTTATCGGCTGGTATGGGAAGTCCGATGATCGTCGTCTGGTGGCCACCGGCTTTCAAAAGTGGGGTATGAGCCAGGCGCTGGCAGCCGCCGGCATTCTGAGCGACTTGGTGCATCGGGGCAAGAGCGTTTACGAAGAACTGTACCGGCCATGGCGGGTAGCGCCTTTGGATATGACGCGGGGATATCTTGCCCATACCGGCACTCTGGCGGCCTCTTTGGCGGCGGGCTGGATGGGAATTCCCTCCTTAAAACCGGAATCCCAGGGGGGACAGGTAGTCCGCAAGGATGGCAAGCGGATGGGCCTATACCGAAATGAGTTTGGGGAGGAATTTACCATAAAGGCTAAATGCAGCCACATGGGGTGTAGCCTGAAGTGGAACGATGCGGAGAAGACCTGGGACTGCCCCTGCCATGGTTCCCGGTATGATATCCATGGAAACGTACTGGAGGCCCCGGCCATTCGAGGCATCGGAGAGGAATAAGGGACAGCCCTTTCCCCATATGGATACTGGGGAAGGAGTGTGGCGCCATGAAGCTTATATGGACCCGGGTGCCCAAGGGAAAGTCCCGTCGGAAAAAGCAGTCCGGCGGATGGAATGGAAAGAGGTTGAAACGGGGCGCGTATCTGCTGGCTGTATCGGTGTTGGCGCTGCTGGTGGGGACTCAGTTATGGGGCATTGGGGAGAGCGTGGTTACCATCGTGGCCTATCATCCCCAGAACTGGGGGCTTAGCTTTGGCGCCGAGGGGGAAAAGCCTCGGGGCAACGCCGAAGCGGAGTTCCTGGCTCAGTACAACAGCTACTATGTGGCGCCTACCGATGAAAAGGTGATCTATCTAACCTTTGACGCCGGCTATGAAAACGGCAACACGGAGAAGATCCTGGATGCCCTAAAAAAGCACAATGCTCCCGCTACGTTTTTCTTGGTAGGGCATTACATTGAGAGCAGTCCCGATCTTGTAAAACGGATGGTGGCTGAGGGACATATCGTGGGAAACCATACCATGCATCATCCCAACATGAGCAAAATCGGGGAGATGGAGAAATTTAAAAAGGAGATCACCGACTTGGAGGCGCTCTACCAGGAATGCACCGGCCAGGAGATGAAGAAATTCTACCGTCCTCCCGAGGGAAAATTTAGCGAAAGCAATCTTAAGCAAGCCCAGCAGCTGGGGTATACTACCTGCTTCTGGAGCTTGGCATACGCCGATTGGTATGAGGAGAAACAGCCCACCCCGGAGGAGGCTTATGCCAAGCTGCTACCCCGGATCCATCCTGGCGCCATCGTGCTGCTGCACAGCACCAGTTCTACAAACGCCGAAATTATGGATGATCTTTTGACGAAATGGGAGGAGATGGGCTATACCTTTGGCAGTTTGGAGGATTTGAATAAATAGGTGAAAAGAAAAGCCCCGTGGATGGACGGGGCTTTTCTTCTGGGCGGGCAACGCTTTTATTGCGCCGGGCTCTTCATCCCGCTATAATGAATGAAACCAAAGAAAGAGGGGGTTAACCGTGGAGATGACGAGGGAAGAAGCCTACGGGCTGTTGAAGGAATACGTTGAGAAGGAGAGCCTTATCAAGCACTGTGTGGCGGTACAGGCCGCTATGGAGGAACTGGCCAGGGTTCTTCAGGGGGATGAGGAACGCTGGGGCGTAGTGGGCATCCTTCACGATATTGATTATGAGCGCTATCCCCAAGAGCATGCCGTAAAGGCTAGGGAACTGCTGGAGGAAAAGGGAGTGCCGGAGGATATCATTCGGGCGGTGCAGAGCCATGCCTATGGCCTATGTACCGATGTGGAGCCCCTGAGCGATATGGAAAAGGCCGTATATGCCGCCGATGAGATGACCGGCTTAGTCAACGCCTGCGTGTTGGTGCGGCCCAGCCGAAGCATTATGGATCTCACGGTAAAGTCCGTCAAAAAGAAGTGGAAGGACAAGGCCTTTGCCGCTGCCATCAACCGGGATGTGATTCAGGATGGTGCTGACCGACTGGGCATGCCGCTAGAGGAGCTGATGGCCCATACCATCGAGGGGATGAAAAAATACGCCGATGTCCTGGGCCTTGTGGGGGAAGCGCAATGATCAAGCATGTGGTGTGTTGGAAGCTGCTGGACCATGCCCAGGGACGGAACAAGGAGGAAAACGCCGTCCTGCTGCGGGATCGGCTCATGGCGCTTCGTCCTCTGATCCAGGGAATTGTGGAGATGGAGGTGGGCATCGATTGCACCGGTGATGGGGGAAATTATGACGCTTGTCTTGTTTCGGTGTTTTCCTCCATGGAGGCGCTCCATGCGTATAAGGTTCATCCGGCTCATGTGAAGGTATCGGAGTTTTGCAATGAGATCCGTGAGAGCCGGGTGGCGGTGGATTGGGAGCTGTAAAAGCGGGAATGGGACCAATCGATGTAAAAAAGCACTTGCAGGGGCGAATGCTTCTGAGACAGAGGCGCATCTGTTCAAGAAAACCGGTGGTTGTGGAGGAAGCAGTATGTATGACCTTAACGACAGCGATTATGCGTTGATCTCGCTTGCTCAAAATACAATTCAAATGAATTATGATGATGAAAATTACAATCACACGGTTGGAGCTGCTGTTCGATGCAAAAGCGGGAAAATATATGTTGGAGTAAATGTTTATTCTTTGCATGGAGCATGTGCCGAGCAGATCGCAATAGGTACTGCCATAACAAATGGGGAAAGAGCTTTTGAGACAATCGTAGCGGTCCGAGGAAAAAGAGGCGAAGAGATTATTCCGCCCTGCGGGAATTGCCGCCAGCTGCTGTGCGATTACGCACCCATGTGTGAAGTAATTATCGTAGTCAATGGAAAAACAAAAAAAGTTTGTGCTAAAGAACTGCAGCCGTTTGCGTATTGTTTGGAGAAATAGCGGCGCACGTCCATATTTAGTCAGGGGTTTTTATTAAGTCTTTTTACGCTCTTTGCAGTTGTTTTTGATAAAAGCTCCAACGGCAGCAAACTAGGGAGAACTTTTTGTATTGTGTAACCATTGAAGAAGGATAAAGAAAAAGCGCCTCCGTTGGAGGCGCTTTTTTTAGACCCGCATTTCTTTCCATTTGCCGGTTCGGAACCGGTAGGTGACAAGGATACACCGAACGAATTGTTCCGCGGTGATGGCGATCCAGGCGCCGATGAGTCCCCAGCCGAATACATTGACCAGAAGGATGCCAAACAAGGGGCGCAGGATCATGACGCACAGCATCAATACCATGGCGGTAAACCGGGTATCGCCCGCTCCCCGCAGGGAGGCAGCTTGGATGAAATAGGAGCATTGAACGGGCTGGGTGATGGATACGAAGGTGAGTACTCCTACCGCCATGGCCACCACGTCGGGTTCATTGTTGTACATCAAAACGATGGGCCGGGCAAAGGTGAACATCAAAAGGCCGATGAGGACGGCCACCACCAGCCCCACTCGGTTGGTCTGGCGCGCGTACTCCTCCGCCAAATCAGGTCGCTCGCGGCCTAGGTTTTGACCTACAAAGGTTGTGGAGGCTACACCAAAGGCCTGGCCTGTGGTAAAGGACAGGCTTTCGATGTTGATGGTCACCATATGGGCGGCAAAGGCGGCGGTGCCCAACCCCGATACCACCCGGGTGAAGATGGTTTGACCGATCCGCATGCCGAGCTGCTCCGCCATGGCGGGACTGCCCACCCGGGTCATCCGTTTGATTACCGTCCAATCCAGAAGCTTGTTCTTGCGGGACAGATAGACGTATTGGTGCTTGCGGAGCAGAATAAAAAGTCCGAGGAAAAAGGCCACCACGAACCCAAGAGAGGTGGCGATGGCGGCGCCCGCTACCTCCAGGCGGGGGAAACCGAAATTGCCGTAGATGAGGCAGTAGTTGAAAAACACGTTGATGATGTTGGCCGTGAAGTTCATATAAAGGGAGGCCTTGGTGTTTCCTACCCCCCGAAGGGCAGCGGTGATGGCCATACCGGCGATGTTGAAAGGCAGGCCGATTAACAGGAATTCAAAATACTGGGTGCCGTACAGGGTGGTGGTTTCGTCTCCCCCCATAAAACGCACCATATCGGAGGCAAAGAAAAAGCCCACGGTGCATAGCGCGATGGAGATTACAATGGAGAGGATCAGGTTGCTGGACGTCGCTGTATTGGCGGTGTCCTGCCTGCCCTCTCCTCGGCTCCGCGCTACCAAGGCGGTACAGCCGACATTAAACGCCTGAAACACGGCCAGCATCAGAAACTTGGGCTGGTTGGTCAGCCCTACGGCTGTGATGGCGTAGGAGCCCAGCTGGCCCACCATCATCATATCGACGATGCCACAGAGGGAGACCAGGATCATCTCCATGGCCGAGGGCCATGCCATCCGGAAAATATCGCTGCGGATCTCCTTTAAGGTGGGGTTTTCCTTGGTTTCAAAGTGATGGGCTTGCGGCTCTTTTTTGGCGGCAAAAAGGGACAAGACTAGCAACACCTTTCCACTTTGGCAGGCGTGGACACAGGACCCCCGCCCAGGGGGAGCCTCTTGCCCGCGTGTCAAAATATTTTGCTCGAGCTACTCGATAAATTTTTGATAAGTACACTATACACCCTATGTAAATTATTGCAAGCCGGTTCCAGATATTGAATCGTTGCTATGGCAACGTTTGCATTTCGGCGGGTTCTGTGATGAAATAAAATCGATAAGCAAGGAGGAAGAAAAATGGCGAAACAACCATTGATCGCGGTGATTGACGGGAAAGGCGGCGGCCTAGGCCGCGCGGTGATTGAAGCTTTGAATCGAGGGGAGCTGGAGGGGGAAATCATCGCCCTTGGCACCAACGCGGTGGCCACCGCCAATATGCTGCGGGGCGGGGCGAAGGATGGCGCTAGCGGGGAGAACGCTGTCTGCCATATGTGCCGGCAAGCAAAGGTCATCGTGGGGCCCATTGGGATTTTGACAGCTGATGCCATGATGGGGGAGATCACCCCGCGGATGGCCCAGGCGGTGGCCCTGGCCCCGGGAGAAAAGGTTCTGCTGCCCCTGCAGCGGTGTGGGATTACCGTAGCCGGAGTACAGGATCTGCCCTTAAAGGAGTTGCTGGGCCAGCTGCCTGGATTGGTGCGAGCCGCTCTTACGGAGGAGGAATAGGATGGAGATCCGTCCGATGATGCGGGAGGATTACCCCGCGGTACAGGCGCTCTATCGGGAGTTATTTTTCGAGATGGCGGCCATCGCCCCGATGTACATCCAGGCGGCGGATCAGGATGTGGAATATCTGGACGCGGTTTTGGACAGCGATGAGGACGATGTGCTGGTGGCCGATGAAGAGGGGACGATCTTGGGGTTTGTGGTGCTGCAAACCCAGCTGACGCCCCCTATCCCCTGTATGGTTCGCTACCGGTTTGCCGCGCTCATGGATCTCATGGTCCGGCCTGACGCCCGAAATAAGGGCATTGGCACCGCCCTTATTGACGCTGCAAAGGCCTGGACCCGGCAAAACGGCCTGCGCTTTTTGGAGTTGGACGTGTTATCAGGAAACCAAAGGGCAAGATCCCTTTACGAGCGGGAGGGTTTCGCTCCGGTACTGAGCACCATGCGGCTGATGATGGAAGAGAAACCTTGAGGATTTGTGGCCGGAACCAGCGGGAAGCGGGATTTGCCATGGTAGGATGAAGGGAAAAGGGGCCTTTACCCGAATCTCCGGGTTGCCCCTGAAGTCCATTGGCATACCGGGGCGCGGGAGGTTGACTTCTGGGAGTGGCCCAGCTGGGTATTGACGCTAAATCCCATCGTTCAGGAGAAGCGGATTCTTAGGTTTGTGGCGCCACGATAAAGAAAGAGAAAAAGGGCCGGCGAAAGCCGGCCCTTTTTGATCCGTTTACTGTTTGGCCCAGTCCAGGGTGCGTCCCACGGCGTCATGCCACTTATGCAGCAGCTCCGTCCGGACGTCCTTTGCCATGGTGGGAGAGAACTCCTGCTCCAGTTCCCATAGGTTGATGGGATCGTTTTCCCCGTAGAATCCCACGGCAATGCCGGCGAGATAGGCGGCGCCCAGGGCGGTGGCCTCCTGGTATTGGGGCCGGAGAACCCGCGCTCCCATGAGATCGGCCTGGAACTGCATGAGAAAATCGTTGGCGCAGGCCCCTCCATCCACCTTGAGCGCGAAGATGGGGTTCTGGGCGGCCATGGCCATGAGGTTCAGCACGTCCATGGTGCTGTATGCGATGGATTCCAGGGTGGCTCGGACGATATGCTCCCGCCGGGTTCCTCGGGTGAGGCCGATGATGAGCCCTCGGCTATCCATGTTCCAGTAGGGGGCGCCCAACCCGGTGAAGGCAGGAACCACATATACGCCGCCGCTGTCTCGGACGGAAAGAGCCATGGCCTCGGTTTGTGCGGCGCTCTTGATGATGCCCAGCTGATCCCGGAGCCATTTTACGGCGGCGCCCGCCACAAAGACGCTGCCTTCCAGGGCGTATTGGGTGCTGCCGTCGGAGGTGGCGGTTAGGGTGGTGATGAGATCTCGGGTCATCACAGGTTTCTCTCCGATGTTCATCAGGAGAAAACAACCGGTGCCATAGGTGTTTTTGGCATCGCCCCGGCGAAGACAGCCATGGCCAAACAAGGCGGCCTGCTGGTCTCCGGCCATGGCGGCGATGGGAATCTCAACTCCCAGGATGCTTGGGTCGGTATAACCCATGACACCGCAGGAGGGCAGCACCTGGGGCAGGGCGTACCGGGGTACTGCAAAGGCGGTTAATAGCTCGTCGTCATAGTCCAGGGTGTTGATGTTAAAGAGCATGGTACGGCTGGCATTGGTTACATCGGTAGCGAACACCCGTTTTCCGGTGAGGTGGTAGAGGATCCAGGCGTCCACGGTGGCAAAGCAAAGCCGGCCGTCCATGGCCCGCTTGTAAGCTCCCGGAACGTTTTCAAAGATCCATTGAATTTTTGTGGCGGTAAAATAGGGATCGATGACCAACCCCGTCTTGTGTTTGATGGTGGAGGCCATGCCGTCCTGGCGTAGCTCGGCGCAGATATCGGCGCTGCGGCGGCACTGCCACACGATGGCGTTTAATAGGGGTTTTCCGGTTTGGGGATCAAAGGCGATTACCGTCTCCCTCTGGTTTGTGATGCCGATGGCTTGAATCTGCTGGGGAGAGACGTCGGCTTTTTCCAGAACGCCATGTATGCACTGGTATACGCTGCCGATGATCTCCGTGGGATCGTGCTCCACAAAACCTGGCTGGGGATAGTATTGCCGCAGCTCCACTCCATAGGAGGCGCGAGGGGCCCCTGCGGCATCGAATAGAATGGCTCTGGTACTGGTGGTGCCCTGATCGATGGATAGGATAAAGGTTTCCATGGAACGCCCCCCTAGGGTTTTTCAGCTGTCCGCGGGCCAATTCCATCCTGTGGCTGCGGAAAACCTTGTATTGCGCTGCTGCCCTGCCGCCGGCAGAGCATGCCGGCGAACAGAACGCAACAACACACGCCGTCCAAACCCAGGTTGGACGGTTTGACATCTCGTTGATCAATTTCTGAATTCCACCCATATTTTACAGGGCTCGCCTTATTTAGACAAGGCTAAAATGAGGGAACCCTCAATCCCGTGCTATTCTATTGAGCGGAAAAAGAGAGGGGAAAGGGGTTCCCTTTTATCGGACACGATTACAGAGAACCGGAAGGGATATGGAAAGGCGGCTGGCGAGATGAAAAAAGCCGCCCAGAATCGGGCGGCTTTTTGGTCAGAGGTCATTTTTTCGGCATCAGCTTTTGGGTGAATAGAATGGCGGCCAATCCGATGGCCACGCCAGCGATCCCCTGGATGCAGTTAAATCCTGCGGAGGGAAGAGCGGCGGGCATGCCGTAGAGAATGGCCTCGAAGAGGAAATACCCCAGCACCATAAAGGCCTGCAACAGCAGGAGCAACAGGGCGGAATAGGCTACGGACCGGGTCTTTTTTTGGAGCAGATAGCCTGCCACAAGCCCCATGATGCCTTTGATGATAAAGGTGATGGGGGCATAGGTAACATAGCCTGCCAAAAGGTCTGCCAGGCAGCTACCCACGGCGGCCACCAAGCCCGCAAAGGGCCCCAGAATGGCGGCGGATAGATAGATAATCCCGTCTCCAATGTGGATGTACCCTAGGGTGGTGGGGAACTTTAGATAGGCTGTGGCCACCATGATCAGGGCGGCTAGGAGTCCTCCATAGGCCAGGCGTTTGGTGTTGTTCATATGGATCACTTCCTAAATATATAAAAATAAGATAACCGTAGTAAATGGGAAATCAGCCGAGAATGCCCAGATGCTCCAACAGGATTTTGGCTCCGATGAGGATCAAAACGACGCCTCCTGTAACCACTGCCTTCTTTTGAAAGGCACAGCTCAGCCGCTTGCCGAAGAATACTCCCAAATAGCTGAGCGAAAAGGTAATTACGCCAATGAGGCCGGCGCTAAGCCAGATGTTGGCGGATACCGCAGCAAAGCTGATGCCCACCGCCAGGGCGTCGATACTGGTGGCGATGGAGAGGATTAAAAGGGTTTGGATGCGGAACGAGTCCCCCTTCGCTTCGCAGTCCTCCTCCCCCCGGATACCGTCCAGCAACATCTTTCCGCCCACAAAGGCGAGGAGGCCGAAGGCGACAAAGTGATCTACGTGCTGGATATAGGCCATGATGGACATCCCGGCAAAATAACCGATGAGGGGCATGAGCGCCTGAAAAAATCCAAAGAAAAAACCCATCCGCAGCGCTTTTGGCCCCAAAGGATCTCGGGCTGTAATGCCGCTGCTGACCGCCACCGCAAAAGCGTCCATGGCCAACCCGCAGGCTGTGAGTATTAGGGTCAATAGATCCATTTCGCCACTCCTATCCATGGAACCATGCCATTTTTGATAACCCCAAGGGTTTTGTACCTATACTAACTGGTATTGGATACGATGTCAAATATATTTGTGAAAAAAATATCTATTTACAAATCTCAAAAAAAGGATATACTATAAGTGTATCATATGAGACAAAAAGGAGGGCGTAATGGAGGAATACCGACGGTTATTGGAAGCCTGTCCGCTATGGCGCGGCGTAGCGCCTAAAACGGTGGACCGAGCCCTTGCCGTCCTTCGTACCGCATCCTTTTTGCCGGAGGAGGCTATCTACCAGAAGGATCGGTTTTATCAAGGACTGGGTATGGTAGCGGAGGGCCGCGCGCTGACCAGCAAGACATCGGTAGAGGGCAGACGGATGCCCATGAGCGTATTGGAGCCCGGCGGACTGTTTGGGGCGGTTACGGTATTTGGAAACGCTTCCCGCTTTGAAACCGATATTTATGCTGGCCCCCAGGGATGCACCGCGCTGTTCCTTTCTCGGGAATCCGTGCTGGAACTGCTCTCTATGGATTTTGTTCTGGTACAGAACTATATGAGCTATCTTTGCTCCCGTATCCGGTTTTTGAGCGGCCGGGTGGATGCGCTCTTTGGCACCGACGCCAAGAGCAAGCTGCTCTCCTATCTATATCACAACGTGGATCAGGAGGGTACGGTGCGCTTGGAGGATAACATGGCGCAGTTGGCGGCAAAGCTGTCGGTTTCCCGGGCCACTGTCTACCGGGCGATGGATGCTCTCATAGCGGAGGGGGCCATACGCCGGGAGGGAAAACGGATTTATCTGTTATAGGGGCGAGAATTCGCCCCAACAGATTAATAAATAAATCATGATATGATAATTTTAGGGAGGGAATTTTGATGAAACGGAGACAGAGTAGAGCGATCACCATGCTATTGGCAGCATTGCTGTTAATCGGCGCGCTGGCGGGCTGCGGCGGCGGTAACAATCCCCAGCCTTCCGCGGAGCCCACTTCCATGAAGGACCTGAAGATTGGGGTGCTGAAGGGCCCTACCGCGCTGGGCGCTGTGAAGATCATTGAAAATGAGGACCAGTACGGAAGCGTCGAGGTGATTGCATCCCCTGACGACATGGCCGCCAAGTTCATCTCTGGCCAGGTGAATATTGCGGCGGTTCCCACCAATCTGGCGGCGGTGCTTTACAAAAAGACCGAGGGGAACACCAGGGTGCTGGCCATCAATACCCTGGGCGTGCTATATATTCTCAGCAGCGACGACAGCGTGAAATCCATAGCCGATCTCCGCGGCAAGACCATCTATACATCCGGCCAGGGTTCCACGCCGGAGTACATTCTGAATGATCTGCTGCAGAAGAACGGCCTGACCCCCGGTGCCGACGTGACGGTGGAGTATCGCAGCGAACATGCTGAGGTGGCCGCCCTGGCCGCCGCCGGTACGGCTGAGGTCATCATGGTGCCCGAGCCCTTTGTGACCTCCATCACCGGCAAAACCCCTGAGATGAAAATCGCTGTGGATATGACCCAGGCCTGGAAGGAGGCCAACGGAGATGTTCCCCTGGTCATGGGATGCATCGTGGCCAAGGCTGATGTGGATGACGCCCAGATCCAGGCCTTTTTAAAGGAGTACCAGGCTTCCACCACCTTTGCCAATGAAGAGGTGGAGGAGACCGCCAGGATCATCGGCGAGGCCGATATTATGGCGGAAGCGGTGGTTAAGAGCGCGCTGCCCCGGTGCAACATCACCTATTTGGCGGGCGATGAGATGAAATCCGCCATGGAGACTTTCTTGACCGCTTTGTACGAAGCCAACCCCAAGTCCGTGGGCGGCGAGATGCCCCAGGCTGACTTCTACTATGGCGCCCAGTAAGAAACATAATATTCTAAGGAGCATAGGAAAATGGGCTGTTGTGGCGGCGATATGGATCGCCGCCTGGCAGCTCTTATCCCTTTTGGTGGGCCACGAGGTTCTGCTGCCCTCTCCCTTTGCCACCTTTCGGCGGTTGGCGGAGCTTTTAGGGGAGGGAGAATTTTACCTAGCCATCGGATCCACCTTTGTGCGGGTGATGGCGGGCTTTTTAATTGGAGCATTTACCGGGGGTTTGCTGGCGGTGGCCTGCGCTGCATCCTCCTGGCTGCGGGCGGTTTTTTCCCCCTTTATCGCGGTGGCCAGAAGCACGCCTTTTGCGTCCTTTATCATACTGGCTCTGCTATGGCTGAAAACCGGCCAGGTGCCGGTTTTGACTGCCGCTATCATGACCTTGCCCATTGTTTACGAAGGGGTGCGGGAGGGCATTGCCAGTACCGACGAGGGGATGCTGCATATGGCTCGGCTTTATGAGTTTCGCCCCTATGACACCTTGCGGTATATCTGGGTTCCCTCCGTCCGACCCTATCTGATGGCGTCGACCGCCTCCTCCATGGGTCTAGCCTTTAAGGCTGCGGTGGCGGCCGAGGTTATCGGTAGCCCACGGTATGCCATCGGGGGGCTGTTGTCCGACGCCAAGGTATATCTGGAGACCACCGATCTCTTTGCCGTCACTGCGGCACTGATCATCCTCAGCGTGTTCATCGAGCGAGGATTGCGGAGGTTGGTGGGATGATGGGAATTGCGTTGCAGGGGATTGAGAAGTCCTTTGGTGGAAATAAGGTGCTGCACGGCTTTGACCTTGCGGTGCGGGATGGCGAGATGGTGGCCCTCATGGGCCCGTCCGGTTGCGGGAAAACCACGGTGCTGAATCTTTTAAGCGGCATCCTTACGCCGGATGGAGGAGAGGTGCTTGGCATGGAGGGGAAACGGATTACCTATCTTTTTGCTGAGAACCGCCTGATCCTCCATAAGGGAGCGGAGGCCAATCTATTGGCGGCCATGCCCCATCCCGATTTGGCGCGAGCTAGGGAGATTTTAGACAGCCTCGGGATCCAGGGGGACGCGGGCCTTCGACCGGTAAAGGAGCTGAGCTTTGGCATGGCTCGCCGAGTGGCCATTGCCCGGGCCATTGCCCATGATGGGGATGTGATGCTATACGACGAGCCGGTCTATGGATTGGATGAAAAAAACCGGGCTGTGGTGCTGTCCCGCCTGAAAGAGCACCTCAGGGGAAAAACCGGAGTGCTTGTGACCCATGAGGCCGATGTTGCCCAGGCCCTGTGTCAAAGGGTGATTGCCATGGAGCCCTTGGGAAAGGGGTTGGATTCCAGCCTGTGAATCGCGTTAGGGAAAGCCCGTTCTGCGGAACGGGCTTTTTGTATGGAAAAGAGCTTGGGTGGCATCCTAATGCAGAGGTGAGTGGAATGTCACGAGAGGATTATATGTACAACAACGACGTGCGGGAATACTTCTTAAAGCTCCCTGCTCCGGTTCAGAATGCCGTTATCGATACGGGCATGGAGATCTCTACCCTGGGCGAGCTGCAGATGTGGGCCGAGCACTATATGAAATCCCATCCAAACAGCCGGGGTTAAAACTGAATAGGACCGGTAAAAATGTGAATCATAGAAAGGAATACAGTAGGAGGTATGCCTTATGAATGCGTATGTTGATCAAACCGGATGCATCAGCTGTGGGCTCTGCGTCAGCATGTGTCCCCAGGTCTTTGTCTTTAACGAGGAGGGCAAGGCCGAAAGCTTTGTGGATCCCATCCCCGCCGGGGCGGAGGAAAGCGCCCAGAGCGCTGCCAACAGCTGTCCCGTCAGCGTCATCGAGATCCAGTAGCAAAAAAGGGCCGGATGCAACCATCCGGCCCTTTTTGTTTGGCTAAAATACCAATAGTCCTAGGTATACCCCATAAAGGGTCAGGGCGGCAACGCCCTGCCAGCGCATGAGCTTTCCCTTGCACAGCATGGGCGCCGTAAAAACAAGGCACATGGCAAGGCAGATGGGAAGGTCCAGGGTGAGGGATTGGGGAGAGATGGCAAGCGGGTTGCGGGCGATCATGCCGCAAAGAGGCACGATGAGGGTGGTGTCAATGATATTGGCGCCCAGAATGTTGCCCACCGACAGGGAACCCTGCTTTTTGAGAATGGAGGCTACGGTGGTGACCAGCTCCGGCAGGGAGGTGCCTATGGCAATGACGGTGACGCTGATGATCCCCTCTGGCACTCCCAAGAGAGCGGCTAGGGCGCTTCCTTGGTCTACCAGAAGCCGGGCGCCGATGATGATACCCAGGGTGCCAAAAGCGAATTTGAAGAGGTTTGCGGTGACCTGGTTTTTGGTGGGAGATGGGCGGTTATGGGCGGGAAGGATCTGCCGCTTGGCGGATCGGATGTTCTCGTAGAAAAACAGCGCACAGATGAGGAACAGCAGAAGAACTCCCAGCGTGGAGAGGAAGCCTTCAAGAGAGCAAGCATAAAGCACCCCTACAGCCGCGATCATCAGAAGGGCTTTGGCAGCGTATTCCTTTCGACGGAATGCAAAAGGCAGGAACAGGGCGCACAGACTGAGGATAAGACCTAGGTTTGCGGTGACGGAACCCACCGCGTTGCCCACTGCCATATCCGCTTTTCCCTGGGTGGCGGCAAGCAGGGAGACCAGAAGCTCGGGAAGAGTGGTGGCAAGGCTTACCACTGTTGCTCCGATGATCACCTTTGGAATGCCGGATACCTCGGCCATCCAGGCAGCGGCGTCCACAAAGAAATCGCCGCCTTTGACGATCAGAACAAGGCCCAGTAGAAACAGCAGAACGATGACGGTTACAGACATGGGGATCACTCCAGGCAAAATAAAAACCCACGGACTAAGACGCCCATAGGTCATGTTCATGGGGGCGGACTGGATTTCACGGAAACAGAGCATTGCGTTGGCCCAAAATGGCTTCCAAAACAACCTCCTCACTATACCACGCCAGCCTATCTAAGGCAACGGGGGCCTCGTGGCGAGGGACGGAGACTAAGCCCGGCCGCGGCCCAGTTTGCCCGGCTTCGTCTGGGATATCCCTGTATGAAGAAATCCGGGAAAACGGGTGTTTTTTGATTCCGGGGGGCAAAACGGGGGATTGGCAAGGGGAGGGCGGTAGGGTACAATAATTGTGAAAAAGGTAACAACCCTTTTCAGGAGGTAATGACGATGATTCGACTGGAGAACGTGACCAAGAGCTACTCCAAAAGCGATGTGTTGGCGGTGGACCACATCAACCTGCATGTGAAAAAGGGCGAGGTTTTTGGGTTTATCGGCCCCAACGGCGCCGGCAAGACCACCACCATCAAGATGCTCACCGGCATATTGCCTCCGACGGAGGGCCGGGTACTCATCGACGGGGTAGACATCCAAACAGATCCCGTTGCGGCCAAACAGAAGATGGGTTATGCTCCCGACAGCAGCGAGGTTTACGACCGGCTGACGGGGATCGAATACCTGAACTTCATCGCGGACATCTATGGGGTTTCCGCCGCCGACCGCAAAGCGCGGATGGAGAAATACTTGAATATGTTTGAGATCGAGAAGGCGGTGGGCAGCCAGATCAAGACTTTTTCCCACGGCATGAAGCAGAAGCTGACCCTCACCGGCGCACTCATCCACAATCCCATGCTGTGGATTATGGATGAGCCCATGGTGGGCCTGGATCCCAAAAGCTCCCATCTTTTAAAGCAGGAGATGCGGGCCCATTGCGAGATGGGCAACACGGTGTTTTTCTCCACCCATGTGTTGGAGGTGGCCGAGCGCTTGTGCGACCGCATTGCTATCATCAGCCAGGGTAAAATCGTTGCCGTGGGCACGCTGGAGGAACTGAAGAACGGTCGTGACGAATCCCTAGAGAGCCTGTTCCTGGAGCTGACCGACAAAGAAGACACTTATGAGGCGTAAACCATGAGAAAATTCTTTACCCTATTTTTTGTGGAGCTGAAGCTCCAGCTCGGTCTTCAGACCCTGAAGGAGGGGTTTAAAAGCGGCCCAAAGGGGATTTTAAAATCCCTGGGATATCTGCTGGTGGCGGCGCTACTGGTGGGCTCCTTGGGCTTTTTATACCTGTTCCTTTTGAACTTGGTATTTGAACCCGCCTATCTGGCGGGACTCAGCGATACGCTACTGACCGCCGTGGTGCTGCTGGCTATGGTGCTGACCTTTGTATTTGGCATCATGCAGTGCATCGGCCTGTACTACAACCGGGATACCGATTTTCTGTTTTCCCTGCCCATTCCCCAGAGGACTGCCTTCGCGGGGAAATTTGCCCCCATTATGGCCAGCGAGGCCGTCTTGAACGTGGCTATCATCCTGCCGGCGCTGATTATCTATTCCCAATACGCCAGGGTGGATATGCTGTTCTGGCTCAAGAGCGTGGTGGTGATGCTGCTGTCCGCAGCTATCCCTTTAGCGCTGGCAGCCATTATTTCCTCTCTCATTATGGGGATGACCATCTTCGTCAAGCACAAGGATAAGATTGTCATGGGATTGGGCGTAGTGTTCTTTATCCTCTATTTTCTGGGGGTACAGTACCTATCCGCTGGGATGACCACCATGGACGAAAACGCCTTGGCGGCGATGCTGACCGGAGGGCTTATGGATACCATCACCCGGGCCTTCCCCCCGGCGCTCTGGGCAGCGAAGTCCTTGGTATATACCGGAAGCTCTGGCATGAACGCCTTCCTGCTCTTTACGGGGGTCAGCGTGGGCGCGCTCATCCTCAGCACCTTTGTGGCGGGCAGCTCCTTCATCCGCACCAGTACCAACCAGGGGGAGGCCGCGAAATCCGAGAAGCGGGTGAATCTGGATAAATCCAGCAAGCCCCAGTCCGCCTTCCGCGCTTTGCTGGCGCGGGAGTGGAAAACGGTGCTACGGTCCCCGGTTTATGCCATGAACTCTTTGATCATGGCGTTGGTAGGGCCCATTATGGTGTTCTGTATCTTTTTCATCCCCCGGGGTGACATGGGGGACTTGAATAGCATGGTCTCCATGATGGGGATTCCCCCGGAGGTGACAGGCTATATCATGCTGGGGGTTGCTGCTCTTATGTATTTCTTGGGC
Source organism: Christensenella sp. MSJ-20 (assembly GCF_044357945.1). Lineage (NCBI taxonomy): Bacteria > Bacillati > Bacillota > Clostridia > Christensenellales > Christensenellaceae > Christensenella > Christensenella sp. MSJ-20. The sequence goes on along the minus strand of NZ_CP076563.1, from coordinate 917,559 downwards.
ACTGTGAACAGCGGCGCGGCCACCGTCTTTACCCGGGAGGGAAAGGCTGTTTGGCTGCTGAAGACCCTTCCCGTTGAGCCCAAGCGAATCGCCCTCGCGAAGTTGATCTTTGGGCTGGAGATCAGCGTCATTGCCATTCTGCCTCTGGCAGTAGCCCTGTACTTTATGACGCCGTTTCTCTCCATCCTGCAGCTTTTGCTGGCTACGCTTGCGGCCCTTGTGGCGTGCACTCCAGTAGTGGCGGGCGCCGTGTTCCTGGATATGCAAAAGCCCAGCCTCAACTGGACCTCCGAGGCGGCGGCCATCAAGCGAAGCCGCAACGCCATCCTGGAGATCCTGCTGGCGTTTCTCTATGTGGCGCCCAATGTGGGAATTGTATCGCTGGTTATGAAGCTGGACCTGGGAATGACCGCTGTGTGGGCTGCTTTGCTTGTGGTCAACGCCGCCATCTCGATTGGGCTGATCATTGCGCTGGCGAAATGCGCGCCTAGGATGATCGGCAATATGGGAGAGAAATGACAAAATCAAAGTGGAAGGGAAAGGGGCCTTTGGAAAGGCCCCTTTTTTATGAAAGAGATCTGTTTCTTTTGGGGATTGCATTGTAAAATACGAAAAGAACGGGTACAATACTATTATTATTTTCATAACAAACTGTGAGGATACGGACCTATGGTAAAAGTGTTTGCGGACAGCACATCGGACCTGGATGCTCCCATCGCTGAAAAAGAGGGCGTGGGCATCATCCCCCTGACGGTAACCCTGGGGGAGGAGAGCTTTGATGACGGCGCGGGCGTTTCCTTCCTGGAGATGAGCCGGCGCATTGAAGCGGAACACATCGTGCCCAAGACGGCGGCTCCGTCTCCTCAGCGGTTTTATGACGCTTTTTTGCCTGAGCTGCAAAAGGGCAATACCGTCCTTTGTTTTTGCGCCAGCAGCGGGATCAGTTCCACCTATCAAAACGCCTGCATTGCCCGGGATCAGCTAAAGGATGTGGGCCGGGTGGACGTCATCGATAGCAAGGCCTGCGGTATCAGCATCGGTATCTCAGCGGTGTTGGCGGCACGGGAGGGCCGGGCTGGATTGGACCACGATACCGTTTATGCCCAGGGGTTGCGTAGGGTGTCCAAGATGGAGACCCTGGTGCTGTTGGATGATCTGGATTATCTGGTGATGGGAGGACGGATCAGCGCCCTTGCGGCAAAGGCCGTCAGCATTATGAACATCAAGCCCGTCATCACCTTTGATGAAGAGGGCAAGATCTATATCCGTCATAAATCCTTGGGCTTTAAAAAGGGGATGAAATGGCTGTGCGAGCAGGCGGTGGAGAAAGGCAAGGATTTTGGAAACACCATCCTTGGCTTTGCCTATTGTCTGGATCGAAGCCGCGCTGAGCAGCTGGCTGACATGGTGAAAAGCCAGGTGCGGGTGGTGGAGAGCATCACCACTCAGATTGGCTGTGTCATTGGCGCTTATACCGGAACCAAGGGTGTCGCCGTCTTTTTTGAACGGGCATAGGGGTAAGCGCTGGGAGGCATCCCCCGTATTGTGAAAGTTAAATGGAAAGAAAAATGCCGTGGGAAACCCACGGCATTTTTTGTGCTGTGATTACTGTACCTTTTTTAGAACGGACTTCTGGCCCTGAACATCGGTCAGGGTCAGGGTGGATTTATCCTCGCTGAGGGTATAGGTGACCACCGCGGACTGGGCGGTTCCTCCAGGAGGGTTCACGGTGATGGTGATTTGATCGGAGTCCTTTTCCCAGCTAAAGCTGGCCCCTACCGCTACGTTGCCGCTGGCTTCACCCACCAGCAACTGGGCGCTGTTGTTGAACTCATAATAGGTACCCGTTCCCTCCTCCTGCCATTTGCCGGCAAAGGGGTATTTTGCGCCGCACCCCACGGCAAACAGGAGCAGAAGTGCCAGGACAAAGGCGAGTGCTGTGCGTTTCATAGGTGATTCCTCCTAAAGGATGATGGTTTATTGCGCATCGTCGGACTGACGGGTCATGGTGACCACGCTGCCCGTCTCGGGATTGGTTAGGGTAAGGGTATCCTTGGAAAGGGAATAGGCGCTTTCCTGGCGCTGAATTTGGCTATCGATGATCAGCTGTATTTCCAGAACGCCGGCTTCCTCATCCAAAACATAGCTGGCGGTATAGGGAGCGAGCTTGGGAAGCTCGATTTCCACTGTGCCGTCCTTTTGGAAGGTATAGGAGGCGCCGTTGTTATCGTGAATCCAGCGGCCTACGATGGTAAGAGGTTCTTGGCTGAGGCTGGTAACCACTACATAGGCGCCCATGGCTACGATAAGCAGCGCGATAAGCACGATGGCAATCTTTCGAGGCATAGGACGCCTCCTTCCTTTGCAAAGGGATTTATATCATTATAGCCAATTCCCCTCCGCCTTGTAAAGCGCCGGAAGGGAATGGGGCTGTTTTCTGATCCATTTGACGCTTTTGTGAAAGCGCTATGTCACAAAAGCGTTGGCAGTATGAAGCAATCCCCATGCTAGGCTTCCTCTATGGGAGAAAGGGGATGGAGGAATGAACCAGCGGCAAAAGGAGCTTTGCCGGTTGTTGCAGAAAGGATTGACCCTTGAGGAGGCCGGAACACGGTGCGGGTACCGGCCGGGCTATTTCCGCAAACTCCTGCGTATCCCGGAGGTGCGGGAGGCTCTGGAGGTGGGCAGCCGGCCGGTCCTTGGCCATGGGCCGGACCACGTTCTGCTTTTGTACGAGCGGATCGCCTTCAGCGACGTCAAGGACTTTCTGCGTTTCGGTACCCGGGAAGAGGAAGGGAAACGAGTGAGCTATACCGAGCTTCGGGAGGATCAGGAGGTGGATGGCCAGCTTGTGGAGGAGATCGTCATCTCCAGTAGGGGGATTCCTCGGATAAAGCTGGCGGATCGGATGAAAGCCCTGGAAAAGCTGGAACGGTATTTTGATCTGTTTCCCGATACCTACCGCCGGGCTTTGATGGAGCGAAAGCTGGAGCTGATGGAGCGGGAAGAACGGGTGATTGAGGTGCTAAGCGATATTCCGCGTCCGCAGGAGGAAAGGGGAATGGAGGAAGAGGCACCTTTGGAAATGGAATGGAGCGGGGGAGGATGCACGGATGGCTAGGCCCGGCTCCAGCGCGGTACTATCATCCCACGGGAAAACAGGCGCTGTTTCACCGCTCCACAGCGGATGAGGTGCTCTTTGGAGGCGCCGCAGGCGGAGGAAAGACCGCCGCCCTAGCCATGGAGGCCTGTATCCGGTGCCTATCCACTCCCGGCGTGCAGATGTATCTTTTCCGCCGGACCTACCGGGAGCTGATGGATACTCTGGTGTTACAGTCCCGGCGGTTTATCCCACGGGAGCTGGCGAGGTTTTCCAGCACCACCATGAGCATGGAGTTCATCAACGGCTCTGCCATGCGGTTTCGCCACTGCAACAACGAGGGGGATCGCTTCAATTATGCCGGGGTGGAGATCCACGGCCTATTCATCGACGAGCTGACCCATTTTACCAAGACCATCTATGACTTTTTGAAGACCCGGCTCCGGGCGGAAAAGCGGCTGGGTATCCGCCCGGTGGTGCGGTGCGCCAGCAACCCTGGCGGCATTGGCCATAGCTGGGTCAAGGAGCGGTTTGTGGATCCGGGGCCGCCCTATGAGCTGCACGAGGAGTATGTTTACAGCGAGGCTTTGGGCTATGGCAGGAAGCGGACGGTGCAGTTTATTCCATCGCTGGTTACCGACAATCCCTACATTGGGGAGGACTATGTCTTTGAATTGGAGGGGAAGCCCAAAGCACTGCGGGAAGCCCTTCTGTTGGGGCGATGGGACGCCTTTGAGGGACAGGTTTTTGACGAGTGGCGAGACCGCCCAGAGGCATACGACACCCATCGTTTTACCCATGTGGTGACGCCCTTCCCCATTCCTTCCTATTTTCGGCGATACCGGGCCTTCGACTTTGGCTATGCCCGGCCCTTTGCCGTTCTATGGTTTGGAGTGGACAGCGATGGAACGGCCTATCTGTATCGGGAATGGTATGGAGGAAGCGGCAACAACGTGGGAATGCGGCTGCCAGCTTCGGAGATTGCCAAGGGCATCCGCCGCATCGAGGAGGAGGCGGGAGAGCGGGATGTAGTGGGATTTGCCGATCCCAGCATTTGGGATGGCAGCCGAGGGGAATCCATTGCGGAACAAATGGAGCGGGAGGGTGTCTATTTTACCCCGGGGGACAACGCCCGCATCGCTGGGAAGACGCAGATGCACCAGCGGTTAGCCTTTGACGCATCCGGCCGGTGCGGGCTCTATGTATTTTCTACCTGCAGGAACTTTATCCGCACTTTGCCAGGGCTGAAATACGACGCGCATCGCCCGGAGGATGTGGATACCCAAGGAGAGGATCATCTTTACGACGCTGCACGGTACTTTTTGATGTCCCGGCCGGTGGGCCAGAAGCCCAAGGCCATCACAAGGCGGGTGTTTAATCCGCTGGAATAAGGAGGTTCACCATGAACGACGAATTGCGGGAAAAGGCGCCCCGGCAGGATCAGGAGCTGATTGGCCGGGCCTATGAGCTCTTTGACGACTTCTATGCTCAAACTGCCGAGCTTCGTATGAAATGGGAGGAGAACGAGGAACTATATCGCACCAATCACTGGCGGCGCCAGGGCCAGAGGGACGACGAACCTCAGCCCGTGAATCCGGTGCTGTTCTCTACCATTGAGAGCATGCTGGCGGATATTATGGACAGCTATCCCCAGCCGGTGGTGCTGGCCCAGGAGGAGGGGGACGATGCTGTGGCGGAGACCCTATCCCAGGTGGTACGGTACATCCTCAAGCGCCGGCGGTACCGGACGGTATTCCGCAAGAAGGCCCGCCAGGCGCTAATCAAAGGAACGTCGGTCCAGGAGGTGTTCTGGGATACCGAGCTCTATGGCGGCCTGGGGGATGTGAACATCCGAAGCTGGGATGTAAAGCATTTTTTATTTGATCCCAAATGTGAGAACTTCCAGGAGGGCCGGGCCTGCTTCAAGTTTGGGTTCTTTACCAAGGAGTTTGTGGCCGACCGATATCCTTTTGCGCTTTCCATGGTACAGCCCGATACCTACAGCCCCTACGGCGGAGACGGGGACGAGCTGATGATGATGGAATATTGGTATAAGGAGCGGGACAGGGAGGGCGTCTCTCGGGTTCATATGGCGGTGCTCTGCGGGCACGCCCTTCTGTATGACAGCAAGCGGAGCCGGCCCGAGGGAATGTATGCCCATGGAAAGTATCCATTTGTAATGGAATCCCTCTATCCCTTGGAGGGGATGCCGGCGGGGCTTTCGGTGGTGGATGTGCTGAAAAACCTACAATTATACGCCGATCAATTGGATCAGATCATCCTCAAAAACGCCCTTATGAGCGGGAAGGCCAGGATGCTTGTCAGCCGCAGTGCCGAGGTGGAAGAGGACGCCCTGTTGGATTGGAACCGGGAGGTGGTACGGGCTTCTCGCATCGATGAGAACAGCCTCCGCTGGATGCAGCCCGCTCCCCTAAATCCTTATTTAATGAGATTGTGATCTTCAAGGATCGAGAGATCTTCCGGGTATATGGCACCTATCCTTCTGAGTTTGGCGTGTCCAAGGTGGCAGGGGATTATGGCCCCGTCAACTGCTTTTCCATCGTATCCGCCATGGATCGGGTCTATTATATGAGCCGCAACGATGGCATTTGCTACTACGACGGCATGCGGACCCGGCCCTTGGGTGATGAGAAACTCCGCATCTTTTTTGAAAACCCCAACCTATGTCTTGATTATTGCTGTGCTGTCGCCCTAGGAAGGAAGATCTACTTTGCGGTTTGTGAGGATGGGGATGGCGTCAACGATGCTCTACTGGAATACGACGTGGGCAAGCAGACCTATCTCATCCACAGGGGCGTGAACGCCAACTGCTTTCTGGTGGCCGACGGCACAATTCTATATGGCAGCCAGGATGGAAAAATCTACCGCATGGGCGCCAAAAAAACCGGACCATGCAAAGCAGCCCATTGGAAAACGCCTGTTCATGATCTGGGAGCGAAATATACTCATAAGACCAGTACCGTGCTCTACGCCCATGTGCGGGGACAGGGAGAGCTGTCTGTTACAGCGGACTTTGGCGGCAGGGCACGGGAAAAACGGATCGCTCTCAGCGACCAGCTTACCCCGGTGCGCATTCCCATCCGCGCTTTGGGGCGAACCGTTAGCTATACCTTCAGCAATGTGGAGGGTTCATCCTTTGAACTGCATGCGCCCCAGGTTGCTATTGAAATAGACGAGGATTAGGAGAGGAGGTCCTATGAGCAGATTTATCATTCCCAACCGAAATGTAAAGGGCTTGCCCAACAATGTGTTGGGATATGGCCAGGGATTTACCTTTACCAGCACGGCGGGGTATCAGCGGATCACGGATTTTTCCGATCTCGCTCTCAAGACCCTCAATGACCAACTGGAGCAGCTTTGGGTAAGAACCCAGAGCCGGGATCCCCAGACCGGGGATTACAGCACCACCGCGTTGATGGTGGGGGCGGAGCTGGCCAATCCCCGCATCATGGGACGGGCGATGTTTGCTGGAAAGCCGCAGGTGCGGTATGTTTCCAGCGCTGGGAATGACAGCAACGACGGTTTAACGGAACAAACGCCATTCTGCAGCATCCTGTGCGCCCTCCAATCCCTGCCCATGATCTGCGACCAGGGAGCCGTTATCTATTGCGATGCGCCGTCCTCGGGCCGGTATTTTGAGCGTCTTTGGGCCAGCATTCCCCTTTGCGGCGATCTAAGGATCGTGGGCCGCCAGCGAGTGACCTTCGTGGGCTCCATTCGCTTTGGGCCGGCCTTTACTGGAACCATAGCCTTTGAAAATTTTGTGTTCCAGGGAACCTGTGAGGAACTGGTAGAGGTTGTATCTCCGGGAGCTTCAGTCAGCTTTCATACCTGCGATTTTGTGATGGGGGGCGATGGCTGCCGTGGTATCCTAGCGCGGGGCGGAAGCGTCGCCGCTTTAGGCTGTGGTTTTTACGGCTGCGGGTTGGGCGCCATAGAGGCTTGGGATATGGGGCGGATCGGCATGCACAATTGCGTAGGATCCGGCAATGGATTTGCCCTGAAGGCAGAAGGATGCGCCATTGCGGTTCAGTCTGGAACCCGGCCGGTGGCAGTTACCCCTTCCATTGCTCAGGAGGGAGGCGTGATCCTGGGAACGGCCACAGCCTCCGCTGGTACGGCTGTAACGCATCTGGGGTACCGGGAGAGGGTGTTTTCCTCTACTGCTACCATGAGCGCGTTGGATCTGGAGTTCTTAGAGGACCCCTCCCCTGCGCAGGGGAAGGACCGGGTGACTGGAAAGGAGTACAAGGGGTATTGGGTGTTCGATTCCCAGGATGTCATTACGCAGCTTTCGGGGAAGACCCCGGTGGCCGGGAGGATCCAATTAAAGCGAAAACCGGGCGCGGGAACCAAAGACCGGGTAAAGGTGTATTTGTATTTACATAGCCATACAGGCCCCATGGGGGACGCCGTGGTAGGCGGTCCTTTGGGCAATGTGGCGTCGCTGGCGCCAGACGAGTCCCAGTGGGCGCCGGTGACGTCCGCGTCCATTCAGGCCATCCAGAGCGGCTATACCCGGGGATATGCCGTCTATTCGCCCATCAGCGGCGAGGAGTTGGAGTTCTATTCCCAGGCGGAGTATCCGGCCGATCTTTGGGTGGTGTACCAGTAAGGAGGAGATACCATGGCGTACAGCCAATATTATGGAAAATCCGGTGATTATATCAAAGAGATACAGAAGCTCCTAAACGATAAGGGGGCGGGGCTATCGGTGGACGGCGTCTGGGGGGATGAAACCGAGCGGGCTTATCAACAGCTGGGAAGCATCACGGCCTCCTCCTCTCTTGGGGGATCCTCCGTCAGCACCCGCCAGAACAGCTATGGGCTTTCTTATTATGATTATACGGCGCCTAGCGATGCACAGCTGCTGGAACGGGCGCAGGCCGCCGTCTCGGGGGAATACGACGCTATGCTGGCCGCTGAGGAGGAAAAAGCGCAACGGCTCACCGAGGCCCTTCAACGTTCCATCAGCGCCTTGGATCCAGCATACCAGCAGCGCTTGGATCTTCTGGAGGAGCAGTTTAACGAGACCCGGGAGTATCTTGCTAACGATGCTTTGAAGCGGGGAATGGGCCGAAGTACCCACTACATAGGAATGGTGGACAAGGCCAGCGATAAGCACCTTACCATGGTGGATCGGATCAACCAGGAATACCGGGATCAGGTGGACGCCATCAATCAGGAGATCTTGGATGTGCAGCGGGACTTGCTTAGCAACAAGGGGATGATCTCTGCCAAGCAGCAGAGCGCTATGCGAAAATACCTGGATCAGCTGATGGAGGATCGGGATGACCGTATCCTAGCTATGGTAAAGTACAACAACTCGGTGCGGGAGACCGAGCTTGCGTTGGCGGCAAAAGCCTCCAGCTCCTCCCGGAGCGGGGGCGGACGCAGCAGCGGAAGCAGCGGGAAATCCAGTTCCGGCTATTCCCAGAGTGTGCAGACGGAATGGGCACGGTTAACCAAGCCGGGCAAGATCGCATTTTTTGACCAGATTGCCGATGAGCTGTACAGCAAAGATCGAAGCCTTTATAACAAGCTGAAGAACGACGTGGCCAGTTACCGCAAGCAGGGATATTTTGCAGCGGTAAACAAGGAATACAACTACTACACCGATACGGTGAAACCCTATCGTTATACCGGTCCGCGCTAAGAAGCCGTATGCTTTTTTCCTTTGCTGGAAACAATAGGAGAAAAGCGGGAGGGATGATGCGCATGCCTGACTGGGATTGGTTTGGATTTACCCCCAAGGAAGCCTTTTTCTTAGGGGAGGATGAGGAGGAGCGGAACAACGCCAAGGAAGACGGTTATGGCGGAAGCAACGTTCCTCCCAAACTGGATGGCTTTACCCCCACAGAGTCGCTGGAGGAGAATAAAAAACAGCTGGACGCCTTGTTTCATAAGGAAATCAACATGGACTATATTCGCCGGGAATTTTACTGCGGGAAGATCAAGGTGCTGCTGGCCTTTATCGATGGCCTGACCAACAGCATGATCGTGGACGATATGCTGCTGCGGCCATTGATTCAGCATCCATGCGAGGGGATAGACGATGCCTTAAGGCGGGTGTTGCCCATCAATAATATTTCCGTTGCCACCGACGGGAAACAGATGGTGAACTCCATTCTTGAGGGGGACGCTGTGGTGTTCTTTGACGGGGATGCCCGGGCTATCACCTTGGATGTAAAAAGCTACGACAAGCGTACGGTGGGAGAGACCATCAACGAGAAGGTGGTAAAGGGGCCGCAGCAGGGGTTCGTGGAGAACATGCGGACCAATATCACCTTGATCCGCAGTATTGTCCGGGTGCCTGACTTGGTGAGCCAAATCATGCCCACCGGTGGAGATAACAATATGAAGTGTGCCGTTATGTACCGAAAGGGAGTGGCATCGGAACAGCTGGTACAGCGGGTCATTGAAAAGATAAAGGGTATCAGCGATGTGGGGTTTGTTCTGGGCGGCGGCATGATGGAGCAGCTTATGAAGGAGGACCGCCGGTGCATTCTGCCTCGCACCCTTCAGACCGAGCGCCCCGATCGAGCGGCTGCCTATCTGACCCAAGGGCATATTGCGCTGGTGTGCGACGGCTATCCCTTTGTGATGGTGTTGCCCATTACGTTTTTTTCCTTGATGCAGACCAGCGAGGATTATTTTATCAACCCGGTATTTGCTACCATTGAGCGGATCATCCGTTACGCGAGCCTCTTTATTTCCATGCTACTTCCGGGGATCTATGTGGCGCTGGTGCTGTTTCACCAAAAGATGCTGCCCATTGAATTCATCCTTTCCAGCCTGGCAAGCCGGCAGCTCATCGCCCTTCCGGTATTTCTGGAAATTCTACTGATGTCCATCGTTTTTGAGCTGCTGCGGGAAGCCAGTATCCGGGTGCAATCGGGGATCAACCAAACCCTGGGCATCGTCGGAGGGCTCATTTTAGGGCAGGCGGCGGTGTCGGCCAACCTGGTGAGCCCCATCGCCATCATCGTGGTGTCCACAGCGGGATTGGCCAGTTTTGCAATTCCGGATTTTTCCCTACAAATGGCTCTGTATTATGTGCGATTTATCTTCCTGGGCGCTGCGCTACTGGGCGGTTTTTGGGGCATTCTTTTGGTGTTTATTCCGCTCTGCGCGTATTTGTGTTCCATTAAATCCTATGGCGTACCCTATTTTACCCCCGTTGCACCCAAGACCCGCTCCAACCGGGATTTGATCATCAAAGGGAACATCACCCGCGGTGGGGATATTCCAGACTATATCCGGGGAGGTGGGAAAAAATGAGGGAAAAGCTTGGGTACAGCGCCTTCGGAAAATTTATTTTAATTACCTCTCTTGCCAAGGTTCTGTTGGTGGATAATAGTCTCAGTATCCTTGGCGGCGGCGCGTTTTTGGTTCCCTTGATTGCTTTGGTAGGCGGAGTCGCGTTGATTTTTTTGCTGGATCAAAATCGTCTGAGGGGGGGACTATGCCCACTCGATGGAGAGACGTCCACCTTGTCGCAACGAATGGTAATGATCCTGTTTCTTGTAGCCATCCTTATGGAGGTAACGGCTAATGTTAGCCGTATGACCTTAACCATGAAATACGATACCTTTTTGACCACCGGGGAATCCACCATTGCTGCGGTGGTATTGGCGGCTATGGTGGCGGGGGCATTTTTTGGCCTGACCGGCATGGATGGAGCAGGAAAGATTGGTCTGGTGCTTTCCTTCCTTGTTCTTATCCTGGGACTTTGGGCGGCATACAGCAATTACGATCCTTTTCGGGTGTTACCCTTGGTACGGGAGGACTGGAAGGACTATGTGCGGGCGGGCCTTCAGTGGATCATGGCTTTTTGGCCCATTGTGCTACTCTGGGTGTTTCCTCAAAAGCCGTCCGACACCCCCAGGATCAAGAAGTTTGGCATCCGCGGAGCCTGCTTCGGCGCGCTTTGGGGAGGCGGCATTCTACTGGCCTGCCTGATGGTACGGAGCCCATATTCCGTCCAGCCGGGCTTTTCTCCCGTCTCGTTTTTGTTTGAGCAGGCCACCATGGGACGATCCTTTTACCGCTTGGATCCCATCTTAAGCGTAGCCATTACCTGTTTGGGCGTGGTATCGGGAGCGTTGGGGCTCTACGTATGCGGCATATTGGTCAAGCGGATCGTGGGCCTTCCGGATGTACGCCCTGCAGTTGTGCTTATTGGGATGGCGTGTCTCTGCGCCATCCAGTGGTCGCTGACTCCCGGTTCACCGCTATGGGGGATGGGAAGCGATGTGGAAAGCTGGAGCGTTTGGTTTCTCCTTGGGGGAATTGCATTGGGGCTTTTGACGGGAAGGAGGATACGTCATGGTTAAGCGCGGAATGCTTCTGGGGCTGCTTTTGCTCGTTATGACTTTTCTGGGCGGATGCAGCGATAGCTTGGAATTGGATGATTCCGCCCATGTTCTCAGCGTTGCCATTGACAGGGGAGAGGAAAAGACCTACCGGTATACCTTTCAGATGCCAATTTTATTGGGAGAGGGCTTGGGAAACGGGGAGGCGCGGTTTCGCAGCTTGACCCTGGAGGCGGATAATATCCTGGATGCTTTTGAAAGCGCCAACCATGCCGATGCCCGGAATATGAATTTTGCTCATTTAAATTTTTTTGTGGTCAGCGAAGAACTGGCGCGGGCGGGGGATATGCCGGGCTTGATTGCCTCCTGCGCTTATTTGGCGGAACTTCGGGAGGAGGCTTTGGTGGTGGTTGCCCGGGGATCGGCACAGGATTTTTTGAAAGGGTTTGAAAACGAAAAGGAATCCAATCTGGAGCGGCTGCAGGAGAATCTGATCCAGGGCGCAGCCAACTCCTCCATCATTCCATCGGCTACCATAGCCGACCTGTTGGAGTATTTTACCGATGGACGGGGGGATTGTGTGGTGGCCTTGGGCAGTGTGAATGAATCGGTGTCTTCCCCGGCTACTGGAGAGGGGGAAGAGGCCTCCGAGGAGGCTTTTTCCCAAAGTGCCATGGACGATCCGGTAGGGGAAATTTCTAGAGAGGGCGGCTTGGGGAGTGATCTCAGAGGAGCAACGCTGTTCTCAGACGGCAAGATGGTGGAGATACTGGGCCCAGGGGAGACCAAGTTTTTGCTCATGGCCCGCGGCGAGTTCAGCCATACCAGGTATGTGGTGCCGGATCCCTCGGGGGAGGGCACCGTTACGCTGAATCTTACAAAGCGTGCGCAGCCCAGCATCCAGGTGGATCTTGAGGAAGATGGCGCTCGCTGTAGGATAACCGTCTTTCTTCGTGGACGAGTGGTGGATCAGACCAATTTTGTGAACATGGATGATGATGCGGTCTTTGAAGCCGTTACCCTTGCGGCGGAATCAGAGCTAAACCGCCGTATGGAGGAGGTGCGGATCAAGGCTCTGGCAGCGGGCTCCGATGCCTTTAACCTGTCCCGCTGGGCGAGCCGCCGGTATCTCTCCTTTGCGGCTTATGAAAAAGATGGCGTCAAGGATGCCATCCGCAACGGCCAGGTGGAGGTCCGGGTGGAGTTCCAAATGGTCAAACAGGACCCGTACAGGAGGTGACGCATATGATGATCGCTGTAATGGCCCTGGCTATGGCCTATTGTACCGCCTATGCCATCAAACTGGTCCAGGATGGTTGCTGGCGCCCCGCAGTACCCTTCGGATTTATGGCCCTTTCGATCTTTGGCGTTTGGGTTTATGGAATGTTTGTGCTATAAATCCTTGCTGCGTTGAAAGAGCCGCTGGAGGGTATCTTTGGCTTCTTGGCGCAAGGTATGCTCGGCTTCAAGGTTCACGGTAAAGACGCCGTCCTCTGATCGATCTACCACCGCGCCTTCATGGGCGCGGCCGTTGATCTGATCCGGCGAGAGTAGCAGTCTGTCGCCATTCTCTCCCAGCAATAAAAATTGACCGTTTTCTTGGCGGTCGACGATATAGCGCATTCTGGTTCCTCCTACGGCTTTATGGAAAAGAGAGCCTTTTTGATCTATTGCACTTTTATTGAAAGCGCATTGGGTTGTATGCTAAAATAATACCACCAACAGGAATTGAGGAAAAGTGTTGTCAAAAGACTATACGGAAGAAAATCTAGCAAAGCTCTATGAGTTGGAAATCGAGCGGGATAAGCTGGAGCAGCTTGCCGATGAGAAGTTGTCAAGGGGAGAGAGCCTTTCCTCCCCTGAGCTGGTGCAGCAAAACGCGGTGGTGCTGTCTAGAATTGATCTTTCGGATCTGGCTGGGATGGCTGATGCCACGGAAGAGCCGGAGGAGAAGCCTAGGAGGACACGAAAGAGCCCAAAAAAATAATTTGATAAGGCAGGCATACATCTTTTGAGCATTTGGGAGTTTTTAGGGAATATCTTTTCACGGTTCAGCATCCTGGACTTGGTGGATATCGCCCTGGTGACGGTACTGATCTATTATATTCTGAAGCTTGCTTCCCGCACCCGCGCAATGCAGGTGTTAAAGGGATGCGGCATCATGTTGATTGCGGCCCGGATCAGTGAATGGATTGGCCTTCAGTCCATCACCTGGGTCTTGAACTATGTGATCAATATGGGCGCGGTTTTGATCATCGTGCTGTTTCAGCCTGAACTCCGCAAGGCATTTGAGCATATTGGACGGACCAGCCAGTTTCGGGATAGCCGCAGAAGCGTCAACGAGGAGGATCTCATCAACCAGATGGTGGTATCCCTGACGAGCCTGAGCAAATCCAGGACTGGAGCGTTGATTGCTCTGGAACGGCAGGTTGCGCTGGACGACATCGCAGAAACTGGAACCGGCATTGGTGCTGAGGTATCCAATGCGCTTTTGGGTACGATATTTATGCCAGGGACGCCGCTCCATGACGGCGCGGTGATCATCCAGGATGGATACATCAAAGCAGCGGGATGCTTTTTGCCTCTGACCAATAGCGATGAACTGCCCAAGACCCTGGGGACCCGCCATCGAGCGGCGGTAGGGCTTTCCGAGGTGTCAGACAGCGTGGTGTTTGTGGTTTCAGAGGAGACGGGGACCATCTCCTGTGCGATGGAGGGGAGGCTGACCACCAACCTGGACGCCGGAGGAATTCGCGCCATTATGGAAAGCACCCAGGGCAAGCTCACAGGTTGGAGTCTTACCGACTTCTTTCGAAGGAGGAAAGCCCAATGAGCCGCTTATGGAACCGATTAAAACATAATCTTTGGCTGAAGATTGCCGCCTTGTTTTTTGCCATCCTATTGTGGAGCTTTGTGATCTCTGAGACCGATCCGGAGCGGAATCGCACCTATGGGGGCATCCCCATCGAGGTTGTAGGGGTGGCCCAACTGGACCGCAACAATCTGGCCATCAAGGGGGAGGTTGGCGCCATCTTTACCGATGCCAATGTATCCCTGTCCTTAAAGGTCAGCGAACTGGGATCCTTGGAGTCCAGCTCCGTTGGGGTGATTGCCGACGTATCCGCCATCACCGAACCGGGAAAATACTCCATTCCTCTAACAGGGCATTCTCCGGTCGGATCGGTTGTAAAGGTGATTCCGGCCTCCATTACCATAGAGGTGGAGGAAAAGGTCACCGCTCAGTTCCCTATCCAGGTGATCAAATCGGGGGATTTAACTGAAGGTCTGTATTCAACCGATCCCATTGTAACCCCTCAATATCTGGAGATATCGGGAGCGGCGTCCGATGTAGCCGCCATTCGTAACGTGGTGATTCGGCTGGACGAAACCGGTCTAACCTCCAGTTACGCCGCGCGCCTGCCGGCGGAGCTATTGGGAGAAGGGGGCGAAACCATCAGCTATAAGCGCTTTTTCTCGGATCAGCCTACCGCTGAGGTCAATATGGAGATATTGCCAACCAAGAAGCTTCCCATCGACACCAGCTCCATTTTGGAAGATGCCGATGCCGTGGCCCAGGGCTATCGTGTGGCAGGGGTCAGCATTTCCCCTGCGGAGGTGGAAGTGGCTGCACCGGCTCAGGTACTGGCCGGTTTAACCAAAATTTCGGTGGAGAAGGTTCGGATTCAAGGTGCCAATCAGAGTATGGAGCTGACTACCCAAATTATTCTTCCCAAGGACGTGGTTAGCGCTGGCGCTAGGGAGGTCACCGTAAAGGTGGAGATCACGGCAGCAGAATAGCGGAGTCGTCATCCGGGGAGGGGGGAAACCCCGTCCCCGGCTTTTTATGGAGGAATTGTATGCTGTATGAGATTCGGGGGATATCCCTGACGCCGGATCAGGATCCCGGCCTGCTTCGAAGCCTAGCTGCAAAGAAGGCGGGGTTGGATCCCTCCGCCATCCGGAAGCTCTGGATCCGCCGCCGGTCCATCGATGCGCGGCGGGGCCGGGTATCGTTGGTCTATGCGCTGGGGCTGGAGGTGGTGGATTCCCGTCCTCGCGGGGAAGCGTTCCCCATTCCGGAACCGGAGCCGGACCATTTTCTTCGCGGCGAGGGATTGTTATCCGGCCCCATTGTTGTGGTGGGAGCTGGCCCCTGCGGATTGATGGCGGCCCATACTCTTGCGGAGGAGGGATACCCGGTGCTGCTTCTGGAGCGGGGCTGTCGGATGGGAGAACGGGATATCCATACCAATGGTTTTCTGTCAGGCGGTTCTTTGGATCCTGACAGCAATGTTCTCTTCGGCGAAGGTGGAGCGGGAGCTTATTCCGACGGCAAGCTAACCGCTCGAAACCGGGATATTGCCGGCCGCCGCGCATTGGAGCTTTTGATGCGGTACGGGGCAGGAGAAGAGATTGGCTATGATGCCAAGCCCCATATCGGGACGGATCGGCTCAAAGGGGTGATCTCCGCATTGACCGACGGCATCCAAAGCCTGGGAGGACGAGTGCTGTTTGGTGCAAAGCTCACCGGAATTTTGGAAGCAGGCGGGGAGATCGCCTCCCTGAGCTTTCAGTGGAAGGGGCAGACCGAAACCCTCCAGCCGGGCGCGGTGGTGCTGGCGACTGGTCACAGCGCGAGGGATACCTATCGGATGCTCCATAGCCTAGGGGTGCCCCTTATGCCTAAGCCCTTTGCGGTAGGGGCACGGATTGAACACCACCAGTCCATGGTGGATGGGGTCCAGTATGGGGCTTACGCGGGGCATCCCCGTCTAGGCGCTGCCGAGTACGCCCTTACCGCGCGGGGCGGGGATAGAGGGGTATATACCTTTTGCATGTGCCCTGGTGGACAGGTGATTCCCAGCGTCAGCGATCCTGGCCTGCTGTGTGTCAACGGGATGAGCTATCATGCCCGGGACGGGGAAAACGCCAATTCCGCGCTCATCGTTCAGGTATCCCCCAAGGATTACCCTCCCGGTCCCCTGGGCGGCGTGGTCTTCCAGGAGGAGATGGAGCGCCAGGCATATAACGTGACCAACTCCTATGCTGCTCCGACCCAGCGGGTGGAGGACTTTTTGCGCCGGCGCCCTACCCGGCGCCTGGGAGCGGTAAAGCCCACCTATCCCTTGGGTCAGGCATTCTGCAGCCTAGATGACGTTCTACCGGACTATGTGTGCCGTAGTTTGCGAGAGGCGCTGCCTCATCTGGGGAGAAAATTGCGGGGGTTTGACAGCCCAGACGCCGTTTTTACCGGGGTGGAAAGCCGAACCAGCGCTCCGGTGCGGATCCTGCGAAACGATGATGGGACAAGCCCCTACGCCCATAACCTCTACCCGGCAGGGGAGGGCTCGGGCTATGCTGGAGGCATTGTCAGCGCAGGAGCGGACGGCATCCGAGCCGCCAGGAAGATCATGGCCAGGTTTGCATCTTCTTCCCGTGGCTTTACAGGAAAAGCGGCTTCGTTTATAATGATGGCAAGAGGAAGGGGGTAATTCCATGAATCGTCCCAAAGAAAAGAAGCGCAAATACAGCGCCGGGGAGGTCTTGGTATGCCTCATCGCTCTGCTGGTAGCTCTTTTGATGAGCCGGTTTATGCCTGTAAAATGGGGGATTGCCAAGCAGATGGAGGACGAACGGAACGCCGCTACCGCCTCTCCGACCGTCACCGTTACGCCGGAACCCACCCCGGCGGAGGAAGCCAGCCCCACGCCCGCTCCGGAGGGGGCGCAGGGGGAATAACAACATCAGCTGCGCGGCGGTATTCCGCCGCTTTTTTATTAGGAGGAATGCCCATGGAGCGGCGGATCACCGTCTTTTGCGGGAATTTTGGATCAGGAAAAACCGAGCTCGCCTATGCCTATTCCAAGGCGTTGCGGCAGGGTGGAGAACCGGTTACGCTGGTGGATTTGGATCTAGTCAACCCGTATTTCACATCGGGAAATCAACGAAGCGCCCTTGTGGAACAGGGGATCCGGGTGATTGCTCCCCAGTACCTGGGGGGCGATGTACCCTCCATTCCCCCGGAGGTGTTCTCCGCGTTTAGCGGCTCAGGACGGGTGGTGTTCGACCTAGGAGGCGATCCCATCGGCGCTGTGGCCATGGGCTCCTTGGCTCCGCGGCTGGAGGCAGCTGGGGGAGCGGAGGTTTTGTTTGTGCTGAACCCCTACCGTCCTTTGGTCCGGGACGCCCAGTCCGCCCATGACCTAATGCGTGAGATCCAGGAGCAGAGCCACCTTCCATGCACCGCCATTATCAACAACGCCAACCTGGGAGCTGAGACAAAAAAAGAGCATCTGATGGCGGGGGACGCCGCGGCAAAGGAACTGGGAAAGCTGGCTGGATTACCGGTGACCCATTTTGGCGCCACCCTGGAGTTGCTGCGGGAATTGACGCCGGGGGAGGTTTCAGGAACCCCCATTTTGGTGGAGGGAATCAACCGCCCGGAATGGCTTGTCTAACCATTGACATGCTTTTTGATGGTGCTATAATAAATCAAATATCTTCTTTATTTTTATTTTTATGAAAGGGTGGAGGTGGCGTCAGTGCCAGGAGCATACATCGACGCGAACGTATGCAAGGGCTGCGGATTGTGCGTAACCGCGTGTCCCAAAAAGATCATTCAGATCGATGAGAAAACCATCAATATCAAAGGCTATGCGCCGGCCCATGTGGTGGACCAGGAGGCCTGTGTTGCCTGTGGCGCCTGTTATGCCATGTGCCCGGACTGTGCCATTACGGTAGAAAGGTAGGGTGAACTATGGCAAAGGTGTTGATGAAGGGGAACGAGGCCATCGCAGAAGCGGCGATTTTGGCTGGATGCCGGTATTATTTCGGCTATCCTATCACGCCCCAGAATGAGATTCCAGAATATATGTCCCGGCGGATGCCCCAGGTGGGCGGCGTCTTTCTGCAGGCAGAAAGTGAGCTTGCGGCCATCAATATGGTATATGGCGCAGCGGGCTGTGGCAAGCGGGTGATGACCAGCAGCAGCTCTCCGGGGATCAGCTTGAAGCAGGAGGGGCTGAGCTATATCGCGGGTGCGGAGCTGCCCTGCGTGGTGGTAAACATGGTACGGGGAGGCCCGGGCCTGGGAGGCATTCAGCCCGCCCAGAGCGATTACTATCAGGCCACCCGGGGCGGAGGGCATGGGGACTACCGCATGGTGGTCTACACCCCCAGCACCGTTCAGGAGGCCGCCGAGATGGTGGTAAAGGCCTTTGATGTGGCGGATCGGTACCGCATTGGCGTGATGATCCTGGGGGACGGTATGATTGGGCAGATCATGGAGCCGGTGGATCTGGAGGCCATCGATCCCGGATACCAGGAGGTGAAAAAGCCCTGGGCCACCACTGGTATGGACAGCAAAAATGGTGTTCGTAGCGTGGTCAATTCCCTCTATATCAATCCGGACGAACTGGAGGAGGTCTGCCACCGGCTGGAGGCAAAGTACGAGGTGATCTCCGCCTTTGAGACCGATTATGAGTCCTACATGGTGGAGGACGCCGATCTTCTTCTGGTAGCCTACGGCACCACCGCCCGCATCTGCAAGAGCGCGGTGGCAAAGGCCCGGGAGGAGGGGATCAAGCTGGGGCTTTTGCGGCCCAAGACGGTATGGCCCTTCCCCTACGACGCCCTTTCCATGGCGGCGGAGGGCAAGAAAGCCGTCATCAGCGTGGAGATGAGCCTAGGCCAGATGGTGGACGACGTCCGCATCGCGGTAAACGGCAAATGCCCGGTGTATTTTACCGGACGGACGGGCGGGGTCATTCCCACCCCCAAGGAGATTCTGAACTTTGTAAAGGAGGTGGGCTAAATGGCCGCTTTTGAAAAACCCAAGGCCTTGACGGATGCACCCTTCCATTACTGCCCTGGCTGTACCCATGGGATCGCCCACCGGCTGGTGGCCGAGGCCATCGATGAGCTGGGCATTCAGGGCAAGACCATCGGCATTGCGCCGGTGGGCTGCGCCGTGTTCGCCTACAATTACTTTAACTGTGATATGCAGGAGGCCTCCCACGGCCGTGCGCCTGCGGTAGCCACCGGGATCAAGCGAGCCCTGCCGGACCGGGTGGTGTTCAGCTACCAGGGGGACGGCGATCTGGCCAGCATCGGCGCCGCGGAGATCGTCTCCGCTGCTGCAAGGGGAGAGAAGATCACTGTGATCTTCATCAACAACGCCATCTACGGCATGACCGGCGGCCAAATGGCCCCCACCACCCTTTTGGGCCAGAAGACCACCACCTCCCCCTACGGGCGGAATCAGGATATCCAAGGCTATCCCATTCGCATGGTGGAGATGCTGTCCCAGCTGGATGGCGTGGCCTACGCCGAGCGAGTTTCCATGCACAATTATCCCAACGTGCTGAAGGCAAAGAAGGCTGTGAAGAAGGCCTTTGAAACCCAGCTCGCCGGAAAGGGCTTCGCCATTGTGGAACTGCTTTCCTCCTGTCCCACTAACTGGGGAAAATCCCCAGTAGAAGCCCTCAAGTTCATTGAGGAAGAGATGATCCCCCAGTATCCTCTGGGCGTCTATAAGGAGGTGTAACCATGGAACATCGTATCGTGGTTGCGGGATTCGGCGGCCAAGGGGTTTTGCTCATTGGCCAGGTGCTCTGCTATGCGGGGATGGCCGAGGGGAAGAACGTCTCCTGGCTGCCCAGCTACGGCCCCGAGATGCGGGGCGGCACCGCCAGCTGCAGCGTCATCGTCTCCGATGGAGAGATCGCCAGCCCCCTGGTTACCGAGCCGGAAAAGCTTATCGTGATGAACCTGCCCTCCTTTAGCAAGTATGAGCCCCTGGTGGAAAAGGGCGGTACCATCTACGTCAACAGCAGCCTGATTGAGCTGAAGTCGGAGCGGGAGGACATCCAAAAGCGCTATGTCCCCTGTAACGAGGCCGCCATCGCCGTCGGCAATGGCCGGGCCGCCAATATGGCCATGCTGGGCGCCTTTTTGGCGGATACCGGCGTGGTATCCCTGGACAGCGCCATGAAGGCTCTGGCCAAGATCTTCGGCGAGCGCCGCGCCCATCTGCTTCCCGTCAACGAGGAGGCCATGAAAAAGGGCGCCGAGATGATGGTAAAAGGCTAAACGCAAAAAAGAGAGCCCCTTGGGGTTCTTTTTTTTGCGCAAAAGGGGATTCGTAGGCATTCAAATGGAAAAGGGCTTGCATTTTTTCGCCCTTTCCCATAGGGTAGAAGCGAGAAATCCCAGAGGAAGGGGAACCGCTATGCTGAACGACCTCCACGTCCATACCGCCTTTTCCGCCGATTCCGACACCCCCCTTGCCGCCTATTGCCAGCGGGCGGTGGAGCTGGGGATGGGCTGCGTCTGCTTTACCGACCATCTGGACTGCCATCCCCTGGACTCGGGCTGCGGCTATTACGACCCCCAGGCTTATTTTGAGGCCATTGAAACGGTCCGGGAGCAATACGGCGGCCGGATCCGCATCCTGGCGGGGGTGGAGTTCGCCGAGCCCCACCTCCATCCCGATCTGCTTCGGGAGTATCAAACCTATCCCTATGATTTCATCATCGGCAGCATTCATTGGGTAGGAGACCTGTTTCCCAGCCGGATGCAACGGGAGGGTATTCCCTCCATGGCCTATACCGACGGTTACTTCCGAGAGGTCTATTGCGCCGTTCGCCACGGCGGGTTCCAGAGCCTGGGGCATTTGGATTTCCCCAAGCGGTATTTCGGGAAAAGCCCCTTGGATACGGGGCTCATAGAGGACATCTTTCGCCTGATGGCGGAGCGGGAGATCCTGCTGGAGATCAACACCTCCGCTCTCCGTAAAGGGCTCCGGGAGCCCATGCCCAGCCGGGAACTCCTGCGGATGTACCGGGATGCCGGCAACCGGGACGTAACCATTGGCTCCGACGCCCATTTTGTGGAGGACCTGGCGGCGGATAACCAGGTGGCCCAGGCGTTGATCCAGGAGCTGGGGCTCCGGGAAGTGGTGTTCCTTCAAAAACAACGGGTGCCGGTGCAGGACCTTTAATCCAAGGCCCATCCAGATGCTGGATGGGCTTTTTTTATTGGGAAAACGCCCCAATAAGAGGGGATTTTTGCGGGAGCGTGCGCTAGAATACGCCCCGATCATCCCGGATAAGATAGAAAAGGAAGGAATCATAAAATCCGCCTTAGAATCCCCCAGGCCGCCCTCCAGGGCCCCGGGAGATTGTTACAGGTTTTCACAAAGTATGGTATACTTTGAAGAAAAGGAGGCGAACAAATTTGCCGCTGTTTTCGGATATCAACACCTGGGCGGTCATCTGCCTGCTGGCCGGGCTGGTCCTCATGGTGGTGGAGATCTTCACCCCGGGCTTTGGCCTGGCGGGAGGCTCTGGGCTGGTTCTCATGGCCGCCGCCATCATTCTCCAGGCCAAGAGCATCCTGGAGGCCCTGATTCTCACCGCTATCATCCTGGTGATTTTGGGCATTGCCTTTGCCATCGCGGTACGGTCCGCCCAGCGGGGGAGGCTGGCCAACTCCCCTATCATCCTAAAGGATGCCATCACCGGCCAGGAGCCCCAGAAGGGAAGCCTGTTGGGGAAGACCGGCAGGACCGTCACCCCTCTGCGCCCCGCCGGCACCGCCGAGATCGAGGGGAATCCCATCAGCGTCATCACCCAGGGAGGCTGGCTGGATGCGGATGTGGAGGTCACCGTGGTGGGCACGGACGGCGTTACCCCTGTGGTACGCCGGGCCCGGGAACCGGAACAACAATAGTCCCGAATAAAGGAGAAACACATGTCAAGTTTTTTTGCTGATTTCAACATCGTACCCGTGCTGATCGTAGCGGCCGTCATCATCGTATTTGCCGTCTTCTTCAGCTTTGTGCCCATCCGCCTGTGGATTTCCGCCACCGCCGCCGGGGTTAGGGTGGGCATCTTCAACCTCATCGGCATGCGGATCCGGAAGGTGTCCCCTCAGATCATCGTAAATCCCATGATCAAAGCCACCAAGGCCGGCCTGGATCTTTCCATTAACAAGCTGGAGGCCCATCATCTGGCGGGCGGCAATGTGGACCGGGTGGTCAACGCCCTGATCGCCGCCCAGCGCGCTGAGATCACCCTGGAGTTTGAACGGGCTGCCGCCATCGATCTGGCCGGCCGGGACGTCCTCACCGCTGTGCAGATGAGCGTCAACCCCAAGGTGATCGAGACCCCGGTGGTGGCCGCCATCGCCAAGGACGGCATCGAGCTGCGGGCCAAGGCCCGGGTTACCGTCCGGGCCAACATCGACCGCCTGGTGGGCGGCGCCGGAGAGGAAACCATCATCGCCCGGGTGGGAGAGGGCATCGTCACCACCGTGGGTTCCGCCGATAGCCATAAGGCTGTGCTGGAAAACCCCGATCTGATCTCCCGTACCGTCTTGGCCAAGGGCCTGGACGCCGGGACCGCCTTTGAGATTCTCTCCATCGACATCGCAGATGTGGACGTGGGCCGGAACATCGGCGCCCAGCTTCAGATGGACCAGGCCGAGGCCGACCGGCGCATTGCCCAGGCCAAGGCCGAGGAGCGCCGGGCCATGGCTGTGGCCAAGGAGCAGGAGATGAAGGCCGCCGTCCAGGAGATGCAGGCCAAGGTGGTGGAAGCCCAGGCCCAGGTTCCCCTGGCCATGGCGGAGGCTTTCCGGGCCGGAAACCTTGGGGTTATGGATTACTACAACATGCAGAACATCCAGGCCGATACCACCATGCGCAAGCAGATCGCCGGAGATGCCGGCCAGCAGGACGGCTAATGGAAAGGACGTGACGCCATGCCCATGATTGGAGCCCTAGCGGGGATCCTTCCCGTCTTGATTATCCTCTTGGTGGTGGCGGTATCCGTTAGCGCCAGGGGAAAGCAGCGGCGCGC
The DNA here is from genome assembly GCF_044357945.1 of Christensenella sp. MSJ-20. NCBI lineage: Bacteria > Bacillati > Bacillota > Clostridia > Christensenellales > Christensenellaceae > Christensenella > Christensenella sp. MSJ-20. The sequence goes on along the minus strand of NZ_CP076563.1, from coordinate 894,262 downwards.
GTCCCATGTGGATTGGCACCGGATTCTGGAGGAGATCACCCAGGATGATGGCGAATCCTTTCCGGAGGAGGGTAGCGCCTTTCCGGATGCCGAAGCTCCGGGGGCGGATGCCATTCGCGCCTGGGCAGGGACAGCGCCTGAGCCCGCGTTTGCCGTCCAAACCAAATTGGAGGCGGCCTATGAGGAGGAGGGTATGGGCCAGCATACCGCCCAGGGTGGGGAAGAGCGCCATGCCACCCGCCCAGCCTGGATGGAGCCCACCTCCCTGGAGAAAGACCGCAGAAGCGCCATCGACCTTAATCGGATGCGTGAAGCGGTGATCTTATCGGAGATCATCCGCCCGCCGCTCTCCAAGCGCCGCCGGGAACGGATTTAGCGCCCCATAGAAAAGAAAAAAGCCGGGAGTTGCCTCCCGGCTTTTTTGCGCTTTTTGAGACTTATGGGGCCAATTCCGGCCAATTTGGGCCAAGAAGGGCCTTCTTGGCCCAATGGGAATCCTGCATCAGAGCTCTGCCGACGCCGATGAGATCGGCCTTGCCGTTTTGCAGCAGTTCCTTCGCGGCCTGGACGTCGGTGATGCCCCCTGTCAGGATCACTGGGATGGAGACGGTCTCCTTGATGGCCTGGGTAATCTCCCCAAAATAGCCCTGTTCTGGAGCGCCCTCTGGCCGGCGGTAGCCGCAGAATCCTCCGGAGATGTCCAGCAGGGCGACTCCGGCCCGCTCAAACTCCTGGGCCGCCTGTACGCTGTCCTGGATGGTGGCGCCTCCCTCTATGTAATCGCAAGCCCCCAGCCGCAGGGCGATGGGGTAGTTCTGGCCAACCTGGGCCCGTACCGCTTGGATAACCTCCAGATGTAGCCGGATACGCCCTGAAAGGCTGTTTCCGGCGTAATCGTCCCTTCGATGGTTGGTGAGGGGGGAATAGTATTGATTTAGTAGATATCCGTGAGCGGAGTGGATTTCTACTCCATCGAATCCCGCCGCCTTGGCCCGCGCCGCCGCTTTGGCAAATTGCTCTACCACCCGGCGGATGTCCGCCTGGGTCATCTCCTGTGGAAGCATAGGGGAATCGGTCTTTTGATTGGGCATCTTTACAGCGCTGGCGCTGATGCTTTTATGGCCGGTTACTTCGGATTTTGCCTGCCCTCCGGCGTGGTTGATCTGTGCAATCGCTTTGGAACCATTCTGGTGGATGGCTGACGCAATCCGGCGCAGGCCCGGGATGTCATCATCCTGCGCGATGGATACCTGGTTCCGGCTGGCCTTGCCCTCCGGGCTGATATAGCTATGCTCGGTGATCACCAACCCAATACAGCCTCCCTGGGTTTTCTCCAGATAGTAGTCCACAAGGGCTTGGGTGACGCGCCCTTCCTCATCGGCCTTGGCGGTGGCCATAGGAGGCATCACCAAACGATTATGAAGGCGCAGCGATCCGATTTCCATGGGGGTGGTCAAATGTTTCATGAGCGTCCTCCTTCTTTATGGGGTTATTCTACCACAAACGCCCCAGCCGGCAACTCGTTTTTTTTGAAGCCATTTATGGGCTGTACCATCCCGCTCCTTCCGGCTATAATAAGGCGGGAGGTGGCTTATGCAGTCCGTAATTCCAATTATTGCTGGAATCCTGGGAGGGGCGCTGTTTCTCTTGGCGTTGATCCCCGCCTGGATTCAAGGTTGGCGGTATACCTTTTTGGAACGGGCACCCAAAAGCCTGGTGGCGGGGACTCCCCACCCGGGCAATGCCCTTCGGCTTTTGGGGTGGATGCTGGCGGGTAGCCTTTTCATCTACGCCACGGCTTACCTGGCCGGCCGGGGGGATTTTTATAATGCCCTGGTGAAAGCCGATGCCCTCCACTATATCGAGATCGCGAAAAACGGTTATACCAACCTGGGGGAGACCCGGTACTTTCTGGTGTTTTTTCCGCTGTTTCCCTATGCCATGAAGGCCATGACCTATCTGACGGGCAGCTATCTTCTTTCGGCAATTCTCCTGAACAACGGATTTCTTTACGGTGCCATGTGGTATCTATACCGCATGGGATGCCGCTATTATGGCCGGGGAACGGCTTTTCGGGCGGCAAAATACATAAGCCTATTTCCCCTGGCCCTGTTTTTCCGCAATCCCTATACGGAGAGCCTCTTTTTACTGCTATCGGTGGCTTCCATCTATTATGCCATGGAAGGAAAACTGCCGTTGTCCGGGATTTTGGGGCTACTGTGCGCCCTATGCCGGTCCACTGGCGTGATCCTGATGCTCCCCATATTCATGGAGGGGATCCGTTCCTGGCGCATGGGGGAGATTCCCCTTTACCAGGCGGTTCTATGGACCCTTCTGCCCCTCGTGGGAACCGGGGCCTATCTTTACCTCAACTATGCTGTGGCGGGAAACCCGTTCCAGTTTCTGACCTATCAGAAGGAGCATTGGTACAACGGGTTTGCCTCCTATCCCCACAGCCTGGTTACCACCACCCGCCATTTGCTACAGAACGCGGAGGCCGCCCTAACCCCCTTTTGGATTACCCAGCTTGTGGCCATCCTGCTGTTTGGCGGGCTGCTGGCCACGGGGGGACGGAAGCTACATCCCACCCATTTTGCCTATGCCGTCGCGGGATTCTATCTCATGCTGTCCCAAACCTGGCTGCTGTCGGGCGCCCGCTATCTTATGGGACTGGCCCTTCCCTTTTATATCCTGGGCCGTTGGGCGGAAAAGCCGTTGGTGGATTCCGCCGTCACCTTATTGAGCGTTCTGGGGCTGTTTGCCATCACCTGGCTGTTTGCTTCGGGCATTCCCATCTACTAGGAGGGAAATAACCATGGAGGAGAAGACCAACGTAATGCGTATGCTGGACCAGAAAAAGATTCCCTACCGAGCCCATTACTATGGCGCGGGGGAGGCTCTGGCCGGCATCCAGGTGGCCCAACTGCTGGGGGAGGACCCGGCCCGGGTGTTCAAAACCCTGGTGACGGTGGGCCATTCCCGGCGAAACTATGTGTTTGTGATTCCCGTTGGGGAGGAATTGGATCTGAAAAAGGCGGCGCGGACGGTGGGGGAGAAGGCGATCGAGATGGTGAAGTCCAAGGATCTGTTGTCGCTGACAGGCTATGTCCATGGAGGATGCTCGCCCATCGGCATGAAGAAGCCCTTTCCTACCACTCTTCATGAGAGCGCACGGGCCTTTGACGCCATCCTGTTCAGTGCAGGGCGTATTGGCGCCCAGGTGGAGGTATCGCCGGAGGATCTGAAAAGGATGGTCAACTACCGTTTTGCAGACCTGATCAAATAAAAAAGCCGCCCATTGGGCGGCTTTTTTGCTGGCTTTATCGATCAGGCGAAGCAGACGTTCACTGCCCGAAGCTTGCGGCTGTTTTTGGGGTCGGTCTCCGTGTCGTATGTAACCTTCTGGCCTTCTTGCAGGGATTTGAACCCATCGGCCTGGATGGCGGAAAAGTGCACAAACACATCGTCGCCGCCGTTGTCGTTGGAGATAAAGCCGAAGCCCTTCGCCTCATTGAACCATTTTACAGTACCGTTATTCATAACCAGTACCTCCTAAAAGATGTTATTCAAAATCGTGCATATAAAAACCGCTGGCGCAAGTCAAAATGAAATTGACTTACGGCCAGCGGCAATCAATGTACATTTAGAATACGATTTCACTATACACTGCCGGCGAAGGAATAGCAAGCATTGTTTTTGCGGAAATCTGCCGATTGTAAGGGGATGATGGAAACTGCCTCCATCAACCCTCAAAGGGGAAGGGAAGATTTGCCGCCCGATAGATCTGCCGCAATACGTTGATGGTGCCGTTTTTGATGGGGCTCTTTTCCATGGCGGCGGCCATTTCTCCGCGCCGGCGGTAGACGTCGTGAATGGCGCTGATAAGGCTTTCAGGGGTCAAATCCTTCTGCTCCAGCATCACCCCATAGTTCATGGACTGAAAGTATCTCGCGTTGAGGATCTGATCCCCCCGGCTGACCTCCTTGGGGAGAGGAATCAGCACCGAGGGCTTCATGAGGCACAGCAGCTCAAAGATGGTATTAGCACCCGCCCGCCCGATCATCAGATCGCAGAGAGCAAAATAGTCGGCCAGCTCGGCATCCACGTATTCAAATTGCTTGTAGCCCTGTTGCGTGAGGCTGGGGTTTAAATTCCCCTTGCCCCGCACGTGGATGACATTGTACTCCATGAGGATGGCGCCGAGGGCCTCCTCAAGCGCGGCGTTGACGGCGGCGCTGCCCTGGCTGCCCCCCATAAAGAGCAGCACGGGCTTCTGGTCAAATCCCAGGGCTGTCCGGGCTCTGGCAGCGTTGCCGTGGGTGATCTCGTCCCGGATGGGCGATCCAGTCCATACGGCCTTGTCCCCGGCGATGCCCAGCTCCTTGGGATCGAAACTGGTGCAGATGACGGATGCTTTGGGGGCGCTAAGCTTGTTGGCAAGACCTGCGGTATAGTCGCTTTCATGAAGGACAACCGGCACTCCGGCGGATTTGGCGCCGAATACCACCGGCACCGATACAAATCCGCCTTTGCTGAACAGCACCCGGGGCTTTAACTCCCGTAGAATCCGCTTGCTCTGGCCCATGCCGCGGATGACCTTAAAGGGATCGGTAAAGTTCTTCCAGGTAAAATACCGGCGGAACCGGCCGCTCTGGATGGGATGATAGGCCACCCCTTCCACTTGTTCGATGAGCTTTCGCTCGATGCCTTCCTCGGTGCCCAGATAGTGGATTTCCCATCCGTCCCGGAGCAGATAGGGTACCAGCGCAATATTGGGGGTTACGTGGCCGGCTGTTCCGCCGCCGGTCAGAACGATTCGTTTTTTCATGAAATGACCGCCATTCCTGGTTAAAATGCAACCACCATTCTACCATAGATGATAGGGCACCGGCACCCCCAATATGCATCCGTGCGGAATTTTTTGTCCGGTTTGTTTTTCAAAAGAAAAGAACGGCTCCATTTTCTGGAACCGCTCCTGGCCGGCTGAGCCTGTGCCCTTATTGCAATCACTTTTTGATTGCATCTTTATTGCCCAATCAACGCCGTGCCATTGGCTGCATAGCCGTTTTATCTCCGCCACATGGGAGCGCCTACTAGGCGCCTGGCTTGACCACAGGGCCGGCCTTGGTATCCTCCACCACATAGCCCAGGGCGGTGATCTGATCCCTGAGAGCATCGGCGGCGGCGAAGTCCCGGGCGGCACGGGCGGCTTGGCGTTGCTCCGCCAGATCCAGCACCTCCTGGGGAATGGGAGCCTCGGCCTTGAGCTGGATACCCAGCACGTGGAGCAGCTCCTCCAAAAGCCCTTTGGCGGCGGCCGAACCCTCCGCGGAACCACCGTCCACGAACACCGTGTTGGCCTCCCGCACCAGATCAAAGATTACGCCCAACGCATCGGCGGTGTTGAGGTCGTCGTCCATAGCGGCTTTGAACCGATCCCGGTACTGGGGCAGGGACGCTGTAAACGCCGTCTCCCGGGGAGCTTCTCCCCAGGGCGCGTCCGCGATTCGGGAGAGAAGGTCATGGGCGTTGCGTATGCGGCTGAGCGCCGCCTCTGCCTGGACGATCAAATCCCGGCTGTAGTTGATGGGGCTCCGGTAGTGGACTGAGAGCATGAACAGCCGCACCGCCATGAGGTCGAACTCGGTGGAGATGTCCCGGATGGTGAAGAAGTTGTTTAAGGACTTGCTCATCTTCCGGTTGTCCACGTTGATGTACCCATTGTGGAGCCAATACCGGGCAAAGGGCTTGCCAGTGGCTCCCTCCGATTGGGCGATCTCGTTGTCGTGATGGGGGAAGATCAAGTCCTGGCCCCCGGTGTGGATGTCAAAAGTCTCCCCAAGGTATTTCATGCTCATGGCGCTGCACTCCACATGCCAGCCCGGCCGGCCCTTGCCCCAGGGGGAATCCCAGCTGGGCTCGCCGGGCTTAGCGGCCTTCCACAGGGCGAAGTCCATGGGGTCCCGCTTGATCTCAGCCACGTCCACCCGGGCGCCAGCCTCCAGCTCATCCAGGTTCTGGCCCGACAGCTTGGCATACCCCGGAAACTCCTTGGCAGCGTAGTAAACGTCCCCTTGGCTTTCGTAAGCCAGGCCGTTTTGAATGAGCTTTTCGATAAGGGCGATGATCTCCCCAATGTGCTCGGTTGCAAGGGGGGCTACCGTAGGCCGCTCTACGTTGAGGCCGTCGGCGTCCACATAGTATTCCCGAATAAACCGGTCCGCCAGCTCCTTGACGGTGATACCCAATTCGTTTGCCTTGTTGATCATCTTGTCATCGATATCGGTAAAGTTCTGGACCCGGGTTACGTCGTAGCCCAGGTATTCAAAGTACCGGCGCAGGGTATCAAAGACGATGAACGGCCGGGCGTTGCCCAGGTGAAAGTAGTTGTATACGGTGGGCCCGCAGGAATACATGCCCACCTTGCCGGGGGTGATGGGAACGAACTCCTCTTTTTTACGGGTCATGGTGTTATAGAGTTTCATGGGAATCCTCCTCCTTTGTCATCTGTTGTATGATGCCCTCCAAGGCTTCGATGCGGCTTCGCAGCTCGGCCATCTCCCCGCGGACGGGGTCGGGCAGGTGTACCTGATCCAGATTGGGCTTTTTATATTCGCATTCCTCCATATCGCACTCGGCACAGGAGCCGATGGGCCGGCCGTGAGGACAGGCGCTGCGGCGGACGATGCGCCCGGGCACGCCCACCACGGTGCAGTAGGGGGGGACCTCCTCCAGCACCACGGCTCCGGCTCCTATTTTACTGCCCCGGCCCACGGTAAAGGGCCCTAGGATCTTGGCGCCGGCCGCCACCACCACGTCGTCTTCGATGGTGGGGTGCCGCTTGCCGGTATCCTTGCCGGTGCCGCCCAGGGTGGCACCCTGATAGATGGTAACGTTGTTGCCGATGACGGCGGTTTCCCCAATGACCACCCCGGAGGCGTGGTCGATGAACAGCCCGCTCCCGATCTTCGCGGCGGGATGAATGTCCACGCCGGTGAAGAAGCGGTTTAGGGCGGCGATGAACCGAGGCAGAAACCGGAGCCCCATGCGGTATAGAGCATGAGCCCGGCGATGCCACCGGATGGCATGAAAGCCGGGGTAGCACATGAAGATTTCAAAGCCGTTCCGGGCGGCGGGATCCCGCTCCTTTACAGCTCTAATATCGTTTCTCAGATTGCGTAGATACATCCCTTTATCCCACCAAAATAAAAATAACCGCCTCCTAAGAGACGGTGATGACCGCGGTTCCACTCCCGTTGAGGCGGGCAAACGCCCGAGCCTCCCCTTGACGCCGTAACGTGGCGAGCGTCCTTCCACTCATGCGGAAGGCGGCTCCTGCGGCGCAACTTCACGGTTCCCTCACAGCGGACGGGCTTTCAGCCGGTGGCCCATCCTCTCTTGGCCGGAGCTGGAACGGCTACTAACCGCGATCCAAGCCTTTTCTTTTTTCTCATTATAGCATGTTCGTCAAATCGGTCAACGGCTCTTTTCACTAGGATATGCAGAACCGTATATTCCCGTGCATCCCAATCCATCCTTGTGATGCTGATTTGCACTGGACAACTTCGCCGGATATACGCATATGCGTATATAACGCAGGAGAGAATTCTCTAAAATTTTTTAGAGGAGTGTCCCATGCAAATTAAGGAAGCTATTGTTCTGCGCTTTCAGCAGATATGCAAAGAACGAAACATTGCGTATAATTATTTGGCTCGATAGGCGGGAATTCCGCCGCCTACCGTTTACAGTATGATGGATGATAGCCGGAGAGATTTGTCGGTCTGCGTATACGCAAGTGCGTATACGCAGACGCGGATAGCTCTCTACAATTTTTTTTGAAGGAGCATCCTATGCAGGTAAAAGAGGCTATCGTTTTACGTTTTCAACAGATATGTCGGGAACGCAATATCGCATACAATGACCTGGCGCGGCGGGCTGGGGTATCCCCATCCACCGTTTACAGCATGATGGACGATGGCCGCAGGGATTTGTCCGTCATTACGGTCAAAAAGCTATGCGATGGTTTGGATATGGGGCTTGCGGAGTTTTTTGACGCCGCCATATTCGATCATCTTGACCAAGAGATCAAATAAAAAGGCCCCCAAGGGGCTTTTTTCGTGTATACTAATACGAATCAAAGAATGTTCCAATCCTAGGAGGAATGGGCCTATGAAATGGCTGATGCGGGTTCTTTCCGCCCTTGCAGGGGTGGCGGTTACCATCGCTCTTTTGCTTACCGTGATCCGGGGAGTGGCCCTGGACCAAGATCACTACCTGGATCAATACCGGAAAAACGGTACGGCGGCGGCTATCGGCACCGATGAAGCCGGGCTTTCCGTCATTACCGATAACCTGATCCAGTACCTCTCCGGCAAAACCGACACCCTCTCCGCTCAGGTGGAGATCGACGGCCAGACCCGGGAGTTCTACAACCAGCGGGAGCGGGATCACATGGTGGATGTCCAGCGGGTGATGAACACCGCCAACACCTTGTCCTATGCGCTGTACGCCTTTACCCTTATCGTGCTGGCGGCGGCGTTGTTCCTGCCGGAAAAATGGCGGATCAATCCCTTTCTGCCCCTTTTAATCGGCATGGGCCTGGGGATTCTCGCCCTGGCGGCCCTGGGCTGCTACGCCTACTTTGACTTTAGCGGTTTCTGGACCGCCTTCCATGGAGCGCTGTTCCGTAATGATCTGTGGATTCTAAACCCCGCCACCGATTATCTCATCCGTCTGGTGCCCGAGCCCTTCTTCTTTGCCACCTGCATGAAGATCGTGGTGCAGTGGGGCCTGGTGCTGGCAGCGGCCTTTGTGGCCGTCATCGTCACCCGGATCATGGGTAGGAAAAAGATGCGGTTGAAGATCTTTCGGGAGGAAAGCGGGGAGGAAGCATGAGCTATCGGGAAAAAGCCCAGGCCCGGGCGGAAGCCCTTCTTAGCCGAGGCCAAGGTTACGTGCTGGCCGTTGAATCCTCCTGTGATGAGACCGCCGCCGCCGTTGTGGACCTCAATCAGCGGGTTTACAGTAACGTGGTGGCCTCCTCCGCCAAGGTGTTTGAGGCCTATGGCGGCGTGGTGCCGGAGATCGCTTCCCGCAAGCATATGGAGCTGCTGCCCCATGTGGTGGAAAAGGCCCTTTGCGACGCGGGCCTTACCCTTGACGACATCGATTGCGTCGCCGGTACCATGGGCCCTGGCCTGGTGGGAGCCCTCCTCTGCGGCCTAAGCTACGCCAAAGCCCTGGCCTTTGGCCGGGATCTGCCCTTTATCGGGGTGAACCATATGGAGGGTCATATCGCCGCCAACCAGCTGGAGGGCCCCATGGACTATCCCCATATCTGCCTGACGGTGTCGGGAGGCCATACGCAGCTTTTGTATGCCCAGGACCCGGTAACCTTCTATCAAATGGGCCAGACGGTGGACGACGCGGCGGGAGAGGCCTTTGACAAGGCCGCGCGCGCTTTGGATCTGCCGTACCCCGGCGGGCCCAATCTGGAGCGCTTGGCTCGGGAGGGGGATGAGAACGCCTACGCTTTTACCCGGCCCAAGCTGAAACGCCCCATGGACTTCTCCTTTTCCGGCATCAAGACGGCGGTCATCAATCTGCTCCATACGGCGGAGCAGCGGGGAGAGAAGATCAACCGGGCCGATGTGGCCGCCTCTTTCCAAAAGGCCGTGGTGGGGATGCTGCTTCACAATGCCTTTGCCGCTTGCCGGGAGATGGATGTCCATACCCTGGCCATCTGCGGCGGGGTGGCGGCCAACGGCTATCTTCAGAACCGGGCTGCTGCTGAGGCTGGGGCACTGGGGATCAAGCTCTATTTGCCCTCTCGGGCCATGTGTACCGATAACGCCGCCATGATCGGGGCGGCGGCGGTCAACCGTATCAAAAACCGGCAGTTTATGGGGCTGTCCACCAATGCGGTTCCGGGATTGAAGCTCCAGTATATGCAGGACGCCCTGCATATATGAAGGGTAATTTTTATACCAAAAAGTAGGGCGAATTTTACATACATATCCGTATATTCATTTTGCACGGCTGTGGAAAACCCAGGACAAACTAATGGAAATTGGGGCCACGCCCTGTGGATAACTCTGTGGACAGTGTGCATAAGCTGTTGCATATACAGGGATTTCCCCCAAATAATACAAAATGTAACATGGATTTAACTCCATTTTCATGCAAGAAGCATGAAACTTCTTTCCCCAACATACCAATGCAAATGATAGGATTTTTGGGGGAGAGGATATCCATGAAAAACTGGCGAGAGAAAAAAGGGGTTGTTTTGGGAGGATGCATTTTGGCGGCGCTACTGGCGGTTCCGGTGATGCTGTGCGGCCTGACCCTTACGGCGGAGGGCAGCACCCCCAAGGTGATCATCGACCCGGGTCATGGCGGGTTCGATCCCGGGGCCATCGGGGTCACCGGCACCCATGAGGACGACCTCAACCTTGCGGTATCGGAATTCTTGCGGGATGAGCTTCAGGATCGAGGGGTAGAGGTGGAGATGACCCGCACCGACGGCAACGCCATCTCCAACACCAAGACCAACGATATGTACACCCGGCGGAACCTCATCAGCAAGAGCGGTGCCCACTGCGCCATCATCATCCATATGAACAGCAACCAGAACGCCAGCGTTCGGGGGCCGGTGAGCATCTATTATAGCTCCAGTGAAAACGGGGCGAAGCTGGCAAAATACATCCAAGCGGAACTGAACAGCCAGCTGAATCCCGCCAAGAAGCGGACCGCCTACGGGGAATCCTTCTTCATCCTAAAGGGGGGAAAGGCTCCCAGCGTTATTGTGGAATGCGGCTTCTTGAGCAACCGGGACGAGGAATGGCTTTTAAAGCAGGAGAGCTATCAGAAGCGGCTGGCGGTGGCCATCGCCGATGGGGTATGCAAATACCTCTACGGGGAGGACGGCCCCACCATCACCCCCGGGCCCAACCCCTATCAGAGCCCCATTCCCGATGAGATGCCCGCCTCTCCCGCGCCGGAGGAGAACCATCCGGAGGAGGGGGATTCCGTTCCCGATGACGCAGAATAGCGTAGTGTCCCGGGGGATTCTATGATAAAATAGGGTATCCCTTGGGGCGCGCCCCTGAAAGGAGATAAGCCATGGAGCAGAACCAAGCGCCTCTCTGCGACAGGGGCCAGATTCAGATGCTGGCGTACGCCTATATGGGGGACGCCCTTTACGATGCCTTCGTTCGGGACAGGCTGATCCGCCGCCACCCGGGGGAGACGGCCCACCAGCTCCATCTCCGGGCGGTTCGGGTGGTCCGGTGTGGAGCCCAGGCAAAGACGGCCCTTGGCATTCTGGATTCCCTGACCCCGCAGGAGCGGGATATTTTTCGCCGGGGACGGAACGCCAAATCGGCCACGGTGCCCAAAAATGCCGACGTGGGCGAATACCGGTTGGCCACCGGCTTTGAGGCCCTCTTGGGCTACCTGCATTTGCACGGAAACGGGGAGAGGCTCCAGGAGATATTGGCACTGTGCGAGGCACAGGGATGGGAGGACGAATAAAAATGGGTAGAGTTGCGTTGCGGGTGGAGCTGGTGTCCCACACCATGGATCCCCAGCAGAATGTGGCCCTGGGGGCAAAGCTGTGCTATTCCGGCGCCGATGTGGACGAGCTGAAAAAAGGGGTAGAGGCCCGGGATCAGGCGAAGTTTATCCAGGTATTGATGGATATGGGGCATCTGTCCCCGGTGGAGCACGCCAGCTTCACCTTTGCCATTGAAGGGGTTTCCCGATCCCTTCTAGCCCAGATCACCCGCCATCGGATTGCCAGCTTTTCGGTTCAATCCCAGCGGTATGTGGATATGGCCCATGAGGAGGGCTGCTTTGATTATATCCTGCCTCCGGCCATCGAAGCGCTGGGGGAGGATGCGGTGGAGGCGTTCCATCAGCAGATGATGACCATCCAGGGCTGGTATAACGACTGGCAGAAGAAGCTGGGCGGCAAGGGGGAGAGCAGCAATGAGGACGCTCGCTTTGTGCTGCCCAACGCCGCCGGCACCAAGATGCTGGTGACCATGAACGCTCGGGAATTGATCCATTTCTTCTCCCTTCGGTGCTGCAACCGGGCCCAGTGGGAAATACGCGCCCTTAGCTGGGAGATGCTGCGCTTAGCTAGAAAGGCGGCGCCAGCCCTCTTCTGCAACGCGGGCCCCGGATGTCTTTCCGGTCCCTGCCCCGAGGGCAAGAAATCCTGTGGTCGGATGGAAGAGGTCCGGCGCCGGGCACAGGAGCTGAGATGATATGGCGCAGGAGTATATCTATGGCATCAACCCCGTAAAGGAGGCCCTTGCCGCCGGCCGGGAGTTTGAAAAGCTCTATGTGACCAAGTCCTCCCAGGCCGTGAGCCGCCTGGCCGCCAGAGTGCGGCAGATCGGCGCGCCGGTGATCCAGGTGGACGAGCGCCGCTTGGATCAGATCATCGGGGAAAAGGTGGTTCATCAGGGCATCTGCGCCCTTTTGAGCGAGATCCCATTTGTGGAGGTGGAGGAGATCCTGGCCATGGCCCGGGAACGGGAGGAAGCGCCCCTTCTGGTGGTGCTGGACGGCGTTCAGGACCCCCACAACCTAGGGGCCATCGCCCGGAGCGCCGAGGCCCTGGGGGCCCATGGCCTCATTTTGCCCAAGCGCCGCAGCGCGCCGGTTTCGGCTACCGCTATGAAGGCTTCTGCGGGAGCCCTCAACCATCTCCCGGTTGCAAGAGTAGGGAACCTGGCCTCCTGTCTGGATGCCCTTAAGAGGAAAGGACTCTGGATAGCGGGAGCGGATATGGGCTGCCCCGATGCCGGCAAAACCAACCTTGCCGGCCCTTTGGCCCTATGCCTGGGCGGAGAGGGGGAGGGCCTTTCTCCTCTGCTCCTGGATAAGTGCGACATCAAGGTGGGTATCCCCATGGAGGGGGCTACCAGCAGCCTTAACGTGTCGGCGGCGGCCGCCATCCTGCTCTATGAGATCGGCCAGCAGCGGAGGGGTTAGGATGGAGCGGGGCCCTGCCATCCTGCTGGCGGATGGCTACAATATCCTCATGGCCTGGGAAAAGGCGGGGGATATGGAGCTGTCCCATGCCAGGGAAGCTCTCATCGAGCGGATGGATAACTACGCCGGCGCCACAGGAATCCGGTGCATCCTGGTGTTTGATGGCCATCGGGCGGAGGGAAACCCTGGCAGCGTCGCCTCCTGGGACACCATGGAGGTGGTCTATACCCGGACGGGGCAAAGCGCCGACAGCTACATTGAACGGACCTGCTTTGAACTGATGGAGCGGGGCTGCCGGGTGGCTGTAGTATCGGGAGATGGGATGATTCAGAGCTTGGCCCTTGGGATGGGAGCGCTGCGCGTTACCCCGAGGGAGTTTCTGCGGGAGATGGAACGCGCTGCCCAGGAGGTGCTCCGTCAGCAGCCTGCCGGTCGAGAACGAATTAGCCTCTTGGACGGGGCGGATGCACGGACAGTGGCCATCCTGGAACGGATGCGCCGGGAATAGAAAGGGGGAGCGCCATGGAGCATTTTGAACGGTTCCGGGATCTGGAGGACGATGAATTGGTTCTTCTTGCCCGGGAAGATGACGACGCCCTTACCTATCTGATGCTGAAATACAAGAACCTGGTCCGAGCCAAGGCCAGAAGCTATTTCCTTATGGGAGCGGATAGCGAGGATATCCTTCAGGAGGGGATGATGGGGCTCTATAAGGCTATTCGGGATTACAAGCCTGAGATGTCCAGCTTCCGGGGATTCGCGGAGCTATGCGTTACCCGGCAGATCATCAGCGCTGTTAAAACCGCCACCCGTCAGAAGCATATGCCTCTTAACAGCTATGTGAGCCTTAATAAGCCGGTCTATGACGCCGATGACCGGACTCTCCTTGACGTGATGCCGGGCCAGTCGGCGCTGGATCCGGAGGAGATCATCCTGGGGGAGGAGAACCGTTCTGCTATGGAGGCCCACATCAAAAAGGAGCTTTCAGAGATGGAACGATCGGTCTTGGAACTGTACCTGACGGGCATGAGCTATGGGGAGATCGCGGAGCGTCTGGACCGGCCTCTGAAGAGCATCGACAACGCCCTGCAGCGCATCAAGACCAAGCTGTCGGGATTTTTGCGGTAATCGGCCCAAATCCGTTGACAAACCCCTGGGGATGGGCTAGAATGTTACTCGCATAATTTATGAGATTTGGCACATTTGCGGGTGTAGCTCAGTGGTAGAGCACCGGCTTCCCAAGCCGGCTATGTGGGTTCGATTCCCATCACCCGCTCCAATTCTAACCAAAAGCGGCTGGGTTGCCGCCCTAAGCAAAAGGAGAGAGAGAAATGGCGAAAGCGAAATTTGAGCGGACGAAGCCCCATGTAAACATTGGGACCATCGGGCACGTGGACCATGGCAAGACGACGCTGACGGCGGCAATCACCATGGTGCTGAGCAAGCAGGGCCATGCGGAGGCGACGAAGTACGACGAGATCGACAAGGCGCCGGAAGAGCGGGAGCGTGGAATCACCATCAACACGGCGCACGTGGAGTATGAGACGGACAACCGTCACTATGCCCATGTGGACTGCCCCGGCCACGCGGACTATGTGAAGAACATGATCACCGGGGCGGCGCAGATGGACGGTGCGATTCTGGTGGTAAGCGCGGCGGACGGCCCGATGCCCCAGACCCGGGAGCACATTCTGCTGGCCCGTCAGGTAGGGGTGCCGTACATCATCGTGTTCATGAACAAGGTGGATATGGTGGACGACGAGGAGCTGTTGGAGCTGGTGGAGATGGAGATCCGGGATCTGCTGAGCACCTACGAGTTTCCCGGGGACGATATTCCGGTGATCCGTGGAAGCGCGCTGAAGGCGCTGGAGGCGGCGCAGAGCGACGCGGACGTAAGCAGCGATCCCTGGTGCAAGCCCATCTTTGAGCTGATGGATGCGGTGGACAGCTACATTCCCACGCCGGAGCGTGCCAGCGACCTGCCGTTCCTGATGCCGGTAGAGGATGTATTCAGCATCACGGGCCGCGGTACGGTAGCGACGGGGCGTGTGGAGCGCGGAACGGTAAAGATCCAGGATACGGTGGAGATCGTAGGTCTGCGGGAGACCCGGAGCACGGTGGTAACGGGAGTAGAGATGTTCCGGAAGCTGTTAGACCAGGCCATGGCGGGCGACAACATCGGGGTACTGCTGCGGGGCGTGCAGCGTACGGAGATTGAGCGCGGGCAGGTGCTGGCGAAACCGGGGACGATTCATCCCCACACCCATTTCAATGGTCAGGTATACGTGCTGACCAAGGAAGAGGGCGGCCGTCATACGCCGTTCTTCAACGGATACCGTCCGCAGTTTTACTTCCGGACCACGGACGTAACGGGAGTGATCAAGCTGCCGGAGGGCGTGGAGATGGTGATGCCGGGCGACAACATCGACATGGAGATCACGCTGATCACGCCCATCGCGTTGGAGGAAGGGTTGCGGTTTGCAATCCGTGAGGGTGGCCGTACGGTAGCCTCTGGCGTTGTCACCGGCGTTATCGAGTAAATAATTCTGTGAATCTGGGGTCAAGGGCCAATGCCTAGGCCCCTTTTTCTACCCTTTTAGCGGACAAAAAGCCCCAATGCGGGGGCTTGTCCGCTAAATTTGCGTTGACAGCATTTGGCGGTTATGCTATTCTTTATAGGCTAACCCCATAAGGGGCTTTTCTTAATCATGTTCAAAACCAGCTTAGGAGGTGTTTACCATGCGCGTAAAAGTGACTTTGGCTTGCAGCGAGTGTAAACAGCGGAATTATGACACTATGAAGAATAAAAAGAATGATCCGGACAGGCTTGAGCTGAACAAGTACTGCAAGTTCTGCAAAAAGCACACCTCCCATAAAGAAACCCGGTAGGGCGGGGGAGCGAGATGGCAAAACCGGTTATCAGCAAAAAAAGCGCGGAGAAGAAGCCCAATATCTTTGTCCGCATGAAACGATACTTCAAAGAGGTCGGAGCGGAGCTTAAAAAGACCGTGTGGCCCACCAAAAAGGACCTGGTCAAGTACACCGGCGTGGTACTGGCCTTTATCGTGGTTTTTGCTGTGGTGGTGGGAGCCATGGACTTTGCTTTGGTGGAACTGCTGAACCTCATCGTACGATAGGGGAGCATAGCCATGAGCGAAGAAAAAGCCTATTGGTATGTGGTTCATACCTATAGCGGATATGAGAATAAGGTAAAAGCCAACCTGGAGAAGGCGGTGGAGAACCGTGGTCTCCAGGACTATATCGTCGAGGTAAAGGTGCCCATGGAGGACACCATCGAGATCAAGAACGGCAAGCGGAAAACCGTGGCCCGGAAGGTCTACCCCGGCTATGTAATGGTGAAGATGATCCTCACCGATGAGAGTTGGTACGTGGTGCGCAATACCCGTGGCGTTACGGGATTTGTGGGCCCGGGATCCCGCCCCATCCCCCTTTCGGACGAAGAGGTCCGGCTGACGGGGGTGGAGGACGTGCCCATCGTGCTGGATGTGGAGGTAGGCCAGACGGTCACCATCACCTCCGGTCCCTTGGAGAGCTTTGTGGGCGTCATCGAGGAAATCAACAAGGAACGGCAGAAGCTGCGGGTGTCCGTCAATATGTTTGGACGGGAAACCATGGTGGAGCTGGACTTTGTCCAGGTACGCCGGGTATAACGACACCCCCGCTCAATCATTTGTTTCCGACTGCGCGGACGCGCAGAAAGACCGGGCACAGCCCGGGGTGGGAGGGTATTTCCCGCTAAAACCACTATATTCAATGGAGGTGCAACCATGGCAAAGAAGGTTGCAGGATTTATCAAACTGCAGATTCCCGCGGGCAAGGCAACGCCCGCACCGCCGGTTGGTCCCGCACTGGGCCAGCATGGCGTCAACATCATGGGTTTTTGTAAGGAATTCAACGAGCGTACCGCCAAAGACGCGGGCTTGATCATCCCTGTGGTGATCACCGTGTATGCGGATCACTCCTTCTCCTTCATCACCAAGACCCCCCCCGCAGCGGTGCTGATCAAGCGGGCGCTGAACCTGGAGAGCGGCAGCGGCCGTCCCAATCGGGATAAGGTCGCTACCATCACCCGTGCTCAGCTGGAGGAGATCGCCAAGATGAAGATGCCGGATTTGAATGCCGCCAGCGTGGAAGCTGCCATGAGCATGATAGCCGGAACCTGTCGGAGCATGGGCGTCGTCGTCGCCGACTAATACTGGGTGGGAGCAGGGAAGTTGCCCTGCGCTTGAACCACAAGGAGGTAATTTTTCATGAAACATGGCAAAAAGTATATGGATAGCCTTGCCCTCATCGACCGGCAGAAGCAGTATGATCTGGCCGACGCCATCGAGCTTGTAAAGCAGACCAGCAAGGCAAAGTTTGACGAGACCATCGGGCTGTCGGTAAAACTGGGCGTTGATCCCCGCCATGCGGACCAGCAGGTGCGTGGCGCCGTGGTTCTGCCCCATGGTACCGGCAAGAACGTGAAGGTTTTGGTATTCGCCAAGGGCGAAAAGGCCGACGAGGCACAGGCCGCCGGCGCCGATTTCGTGGGTGCGGAGGATTTGGTTGCCAAAATCCAGCAGGAAGGCTGGCTGGATTTCGACGTGGCGGTAGCCACCCCCGATATGATGGGTACCATCGGACGGATTGCCCGTATCCTGGGACCCCGGGGCTTGATGCCCAACCCCAAGAGTGGTACCGTGACCCCTGACGTCACCCGGGCCATCAACGAGATCAAAGCCGGTAAGGTGGAGTACCGTGTGGACCGCACCAGCATCGTGAATGTTCCCGTGGGCAAGGCCTCCTTTGAGGCGGAGAAGCTCAACGAGAATATCTCCATTTTGATGGACGCCATCGTTCGGGCAAAACCTGCCGCCGCCAAGGGCACCTATCTCAGAAGCGTGACGGTGTCCAGCACCATGGGCCCCGGCATCAAGCTGAACCCCCAGCGGTTCCTGTAAGAGGGATTGACAAAGCCCGTCGGGTTTGTTAAACTCATTGGGTAACAAGAGAATATCATCCAACCGTAGACAGCAGGGACGGCGTTGCCGTTTAAACATCCAGCCGAGGTGGGAAGCGCATAACCTTTGTTTTGTGTTACGCCCCCGAAGTATGCTGTTTCGGGGGCTTTTTCACAGGAGGTGAAACAATGTCGGAAGCAATTAAAATGAAGGAAGCAGTGGTTGCGGAGATCGCAGAGAAACTGCAGAACAGCAAGAGCGCAGTATTCATCGATTATCGCGGCCTCACTGTGGAGGAGGTCACCGGCCTTCGGAACGAGTTTCGGAATGCCGGGGTGGAGTATCGGGTTCTGAAGAACACCATGATTGCCCGGGCTGTGGAGCAGCTCGGTATCGAGGGGTGTGAGCCCTACCTGGCCGGTCCTACCGCTGTGGCCTTTGGGTACGATGACGTGGTAACGCCCGCGAAGCTCATCAACGACTTCATCAAGAAGAACAAGAAAACCGAGATCAAATGTGGGATTCTTAACGGCAAGGTGCTGGATCAGAAGGGTGTTGTAGCCCTGGCGGATCTGCCCAGCCGCGAGGTTCTCATTGCGACGGTGCTGGGCACTATGAACGCGCCTGTCACTGGTTTCGTGTCCGCTCTGGCGGGCATTCCCAAGAAGCTCCTCTACGCTCTCAATGCCATTGCAGAGCAGAAGGGCGCCTAAAACCCGCCGGAAACCGGCAACCATATTTCATCATCATTTAGGAGGAAAATCAAATGAATAAAGAGCAGATCATCGAAGCCATCGCCGCTATGAGCGTACTGGAGCTGTCCGAGCTGGTAAAAGAGCTGGAGGAGAAGTTCGGCGTGTCCGCCGCTGCTCCCGTTGCCGTTGCCGCTGCCCCCGCCGCTGGCGGCGCCGCTGCTGAGGCCGCTGAGGAGAAGACCGAGTTCGACGTTATCCTCAAAGAGGTTGGCGGTGAGAAGATCAAGGTCATCAAGGTTGTTCGCGAGGCTACCGGCCTGGGCCTGAAGGAAGCCAAGGATCTGGTGGACGGCGCTCCCAAGGCTGTCAAAGAGGGTATCTCCAAAGAGGATGCCGACAAGCTGGCTGCTTCCCTCACCGAGGTTGGCGCTACTGTGGAAGTAAAATAAGCGTGTGACGCATGGCGCCGGGCAATCTGCCCGGCGCTTTTTTCTTTCCGAAAGATATTTCTGTGCTATACTAATTTCATATGAAAGGGGGAGCTAGCATGGAATATCGGGCATTGGGCGCGACGGGAATGCAGGTCAGCCGGGTGGGCTTTGGAGGAGAACATCTGGAGGGCATGGAATACCGGGATGTGGAGGCGGTGGTTCACGCTGCTTTGGACGCCGGAATCAATATGATGGATTGTTTTATGGCGGAGCCCCATGTGCGGAGCAACATCGGAAAAGCTTTGGGCCGGCGCCGCCCCGAGATGCAGATCCAGGGGCATATCGGCGCCTGCTGGCTGGGGGGGCAATACAAGCGGAGCCGGGATCTCGATCAGTGTAAAGCGGCGTTTTCCGATCTGCTTACCCGGATGGATACCGATTATTTGGATGTGGGGATGATCCACTATGTGGATACCCAGGAGAATCTATCGCGGATGCTGGAAAACGGCATTTTGGACTATGCTCAGGAGCTGAAGCAGAAGGGAATGATTCGCGCCATTGGGGTCAGTTCCCACGATCCTGGTGTGGCGCTCAGCCTGGTTGAGACTGGGGTCATCGAGGTGTTGATGTTCAGCATCAACGCCGCCTATGATCTGTTGGATGCCGGCGTATCGGTGGATGATCTCATCAAGGCGGATCTGGTGCGGGAAGGCAAAGACCTGCATGGAATCCATCCTGCTCGTCAGCGGCTCTACGAGGCCTGTGAGGCGCGTGGAGTGGGGATTACCGTTATGAAGCCCTTTGGTGCGGGGAAGCTTTTAAAGGAGGAGCTATCCCCCTTTGGAGCCCCTATGACGCCGATCCAGTGTATCCATTATTGCCTGACCCGCCCAGGAGTGGCCAGCGTTCTGGCGGGGTATCGGAGTCCGGCGGAGGTGGAAGCTGCCGTTGCCTATGAGTCCGCCACGCCGGAGGAACGGGATTACAGCCCGTTTTTGGGCGCTACACAGCTCTATTCCATGGCGGGGAACTGTATGTACTGCAATCACTGCCTGCCCTGTCCTGCCCGCATTGATGTGGCCCAGGTCAACAAGTACCTGGATTTAGCGCTGGTAGCGGAGGGCAAGGTGCCGGATACCGTGCGGGAGCATTATCTTGCCATGGAGACCCATGGAGAGGATTGCATTGCCTGCCGCAGCTGTGAGAGCAACTGCCCCTTTGGAGTGCCGGTGGTGGAACGGATGAAAAAGGCCAAAGAAGTATTCGGCCGATGAAAAGATGCAAGGTTTTCTCATGGGGAGGCCTGTGCTATAATAGGGAACAAAAAACGGGCGGTATCGCCTTGGGAGGAAATGCAGATGGAAAAGATCCGCTTGGGAATCGTAGGATATGGAAACATCGGGCGGGGCGTTGCCCAGGCCATTCGGATGAATCCTGATATGGAACTGGTGGCTTTCTTCAGCCGGCGGGATCCGGCGTTGGTCGAATTGGATCCTGTTGATGCCGGTACGCCAGTTTATGCTGCAAAAGACGCGGCCAACTATCAAGATCAGATTGACGTTATGCTGCTGTGCGGCGGCAGTGCCACCGATCTGCCCCAGCAGGGCCCGGAATACGCCAAACTGTTCCACACCGTGGACAGCTTTGACACCCATGCAAGGATTCCGGAGTATTTTGCGGCCATGGATCAAGCGGCCCGGGAGAGCGGACACCTGAACCTGATCTCCTGTGGCTGGGATCCCGGCCTTTTCTCCATGATCCGGTTGCTGGCGGGAGCTTGCTTACCCCAGGGAAATGACTACACCTTCTGGGGAGACGGGGTAAGCCAGGGCCACTCCGACGCCATCCGTAGGGTGCCTGGGGTGGCGTATGCCATCCAGTATACCCGGCCCTATCCTGAAGCCCTGGACGCTGTCCGCAGCGGAACAAATCCCCAGTTGACAACCCGGCAGAAGCACTTTAGAGAGTGCTTTGTGGTGGCAGAGGAGGGTGCGGACCGGGAGGAGATCACCCGAACCATTGTGGAAATGCCCAACTACTTCTCGGACTACAACACCACCGTTCACTTCATCACCATGGAGGAGATGGAGCGGGATCATGGCAAGATGCCCCATGGCGGCTTTGTGTTCCGGTCGGGACGCACCAGCGATGACAACAACGCCATCGTGGAATTTTCTCTAAAGCTGGATTCCAACCCCCAATTTACCGCATCGGTGCTGGCAGCCTTCGCACGGGCGGTTCACCGCATGGCCCAGGCTGGCTGCGCCGGCGCTATGACGGTCTATGACGTTCCGTTGGGAATGCTCTCCACTCTCTCCTTTGAGGAGCAAAGAAAATACCTACTATGAGCAGAAAAACAAAGCGCCGGGCCGCCCGGCGCTTTGTTTTTTACATTGAAAAAGAAAAAATTGCAAAATAAATTGGCAGTATTCTACACATTTTTTCTCGTGAAGCCAAAAAGTGCTGTTATTAAGGGGGTGAAGTACGTATCTTTTTTTTACAGCTTATATTATAATAAATAAAATACCTTCTTGGGAGGTTGCAATGCACCAAATGCAAGCACAGCGGCCCTTGGCCCTGGAGGAGCAGCGGTATCTATATGTGATCCTTTCTTCCACCAAGACCAAGATCGGCTATCTGATCAAAAAGCTGTCCAAAACCATATACAGCCACACGTCCTTAAGCTTGGATCGGGAGATGCGGGAGATGTATTCCTTTGCCCGGTACTATAAGTCTACTCCCTTTTACGGGGGATTTATCCGCGAAACCCCGGCGCGGTTTTCTCTGGGGAAGCCGGAGCCCATTTACATCAAGGTGTTTCGGTTGCCCGTTCCCCGGGATCAATATGAAAGCATTCAGCGCCGTCTGCATGAGATGGGAGAGGAGCCTTACCTATATAATCTATTCTCCGCCATTTTTCAATCCATGGGGAAAGGCTTTGATACCGAGAAGGCCTATACCTGTTCGGAGTTTGTGGCGCGGATGCTGCGCGAGGAAAACCTGGCTCAGATTCCCATGGAGGAGGCCCGGTGTTTGCCGCGGGACTTTGAGACCATTCTGGCGGAGTACCTCTATTATGAGGGGGATTTATGGGAATATTTGGGCCATGTGCCAGAGAATGATGATGAGTTTATGACCAAGCTGGGCTATTGGCGGGCCACAAAGGCCACCCTACAGTTGATGGGCGCGCTGATTCGTAGAAAAGCTTCTGCGCATCGCCAAAGCCGGTGGACCCTTTAGGAAAATGGCAGAGATATCAAGCAAATATAAAAAGCCCCTTCTTCATTGGAAGGGGCTTTTTATATTTATACATTATGATGTGAAAATTAGTTGGCCTTGATCTGCTCCCAATACCGGGAATAGACGGCCTCTTTGTCGCCCAGGTCCAGATACACCTCGCAGCGATCCAGCACGTCCTGGGGGGGATTGTAGGCGGGGTCGGCCTTTACGGCGTCGTCCATGAGCTCCAGAGCCGCTGCGTTGGGGGTGGCGTAGCCGATGTACTCGGAGTTGGCCTTAGCCACTTCTGCGTCACAGAGGTAGCTGAGGAAGGTGTAGGCAGCATCCAAATTCTCTCCCGTACAGGACTTGGTGATGCAGACGCCGTCAACCCATACGTTGGAGCCTTCCTTTGGTACGGCGTAGGCCAGATCCTCGTTTTCACCCATGCAGAAGATGGCGTCTCCCGAGTAGACCACCGCCATGGCGGCGCCGCCGTTGATCATGGTGGATTTGGCGTTGTCCATCATATAGGCCATGACCAAGGGCTTCTGGGCCTGAAGGGTCTCGGCGGCCTCCTGCAGTTCGCCGTCATCGGTGGTGTTGACGCTGTAGCCCAGGCGCTTTAAGGCCACCGCCATGGAATCCCGAACGCTGTCGTACATGACGATCTTACCGGCGTATTTCTCATCCCAGAGAATGTCCCAGGAATCCACGGGATCATCCACCATGGTGGTATTGTAGAGGATGCCCACGGTACCCCACATATAGGGGATGGAATACTTGTTGCCAGGGTCAAAGGCCATGTTCAGGAAGGAATCCCCGATGTTGTCCAGATTTTCAATACGGCTGAGGTCCAGCTCCTGGAGCATTTCTTCCTGGATCAGCTTTTCGATCATGTAATCCGAGGGGAAGAGGATGTCGTATTCCGCGCCGCCTTCCAGCTTGGCCAGCATGGCCTCGTTGGAATCGAACATATCGTAGACTACCTTGATTTCAGGATGATCCTTGCGGAACTGGTCCAGCACATCGTCGTCGATGTAATCCCCCCAGTTATAGATGCGAAGGGTAGCGGTGGTTTCCGTGCCGCCGCAGCCGGCAAGCATGGTGCAGGCCATAGCGAGGCAAAGTAGAAGGGCAAAGAATTTTTTCATCAGGCTTTTTTCTCCTTTCCATTTTGCACCCTGTTGGCCCGGATGTTGACGATGAGCAAAAGGGTGACAATGCTGACAAAGATGATGGCGGATAGGGCGTTAATCTTGGGGCTGATGCCCCGGCGGGCCATGGCATAGATGGCGATGGATAGATTGCTAACGCCCTGGGTGGTAAAGTAGCTGACCACGAAATCGTCGATGGAAAGGGTCAGCGCGAAGATGGCGCCGGTGACGATACCCGGCATGATCTGGGGCACGATGATCTTCCACATGGCCCGGGTGGGTTTGCAGCCCAGGTCCAGAGCAGCCTCATAGAGGTTCTGGGGCATCTGCCGAAGCTTGGGCAGCACGGAGAAGATCACGTAGGGGATATTAAAGGTGATGTGGGCTAGGAGCAGGGTGGTATACCCCAGGCTCACCCGCAAAAACAGGAACAACAGCATCAGTGAGATACCGGTGACGATATCGGGGTTCAGCATGGGAATGTAGGTGGCGGTTTCCACCAGAGAGCGGGTCCGTTTCCGCATGCTGTGGATGCCGATGGCCGCCAGGGTGCCGATGACGGTGGCGATGAGGGCGGACAGCACCGCGATGGTAAGGGTGGTGCTGAGGGCGCTCATCAAGGAGGGATCCTGGAAGAGCTGCTCATACCATTTGAGGGAGAACCCCGACCACTTGCCCATGGTCTTTCCCACGTTAAAGCTGAAGATGATCAACGTGGCGATGGGAGCGTATAAGAACAACAGCACAAGGCCCAAATAGCCTTTCTGAAACAGGGATTTTACCTTCACCACAGCATCCCTCCCGAATCATCGTCCTGGTATTTCCGGAAGATAAAGGAGGATACCAGCATCAGGACCATCATCACCAGG
The DNA here is from genome assembly GCF_044357945.1 of Christensenella sp. MSJ-20. NCBI lineage: Bacteria > Bacillati > Bacillota > Clostridia > Christensenellales > Christensenellaceae > Christensenella > Christensenella sp. MSJ-20. The sequence continues at coordinate 869,925 of NZ_CP076563.1, read as the reverse complement.
CTCAGCGTGGCGCCAAAATGCCAATCCCGCATGAAGAAGAACTGGTTCTCGATGACGTCGCCGTACATCATAAAGTTGCTGCCTCCCAGGAGGCGGGAAACGGCAAAGGTGGTGACGGCAGGCATAAAGACCATGGTGATGCCGGACACCACGCCCGGAAGGGAAAGGGGAAATCGAACCCGGCGAAATACGTCCCAGCTGTTTGCCCCCAGATCCTCCGCCGCTTCGATAAGCCCGTGGTCGATCTTTACCATGGCGGAGTAGATGGGGAGAATCATAAAGGGCAGGTAGTTATACACCAGGCCCAGGATGATGGCGAAGGTATTGTACAAGAGCTTGGGGTTCTGGATGCCAAAAAGCCCTAAAAACTGGGCGACAACCCCGCCGCTGTCCAGGATGTTGATGAGAGCGTAGGTACGCAGTAGGAAGTTCATCCACATGGGAAGGACAAAGAGGATGATCAACAGGCTTCCCTTTTTAAAGTTCCGGCTGGTGAGGATCAAAGCCACGGGATAGCCAATCAAAAGACAGACGCAGGTGGCGATAAAGGCCAGCCAGACGCTGCGGCCTAGAATGCCCATGTAGAGGGGATCAAAGGCTTTTATAAGGTTATCCAGGGTGAAGACCACTCCGCCGTCAGGGGCGGCTGCCGTCATGGCATAGTATACGATGATCCCCAAGGGCACCAGGATGAAAATGGCCATCCAGATGAGATAGGGGGTGGCAAAAACGCTACGCTTCATAATCGGCTGCCCCCTCCAACTCCTCCTCGGTGGCAAGCGGCATATCGGACGCCTTCATCACATGGATGGCGTCCGGCTCGATATCGATGCCAACCGGGGTGCCTTCGGCCACGTAATCGGTGCTGTGGATGGTAAACTCCAAATCCTCGTGGAGCCGTACCCGGATCTCGTAGTGGACCCCCATAAAGAGGATGGATTCCACCACGCCGTGGAGCATGCCGCGGTCATTGGGGGTGATGTCCAAGTCCTCAGGACGAAGGACGATCTCTACCTCCTCGTTCCGGCTAAAGCCCCGGTCTACACAGACGAACTCCTGACCGGCGAAACGGCATTTATAGTCCTCCAGCATGACGCCGGGCAGGATGTTGCTCTCCCCGATGAAGTCGGCCACATAGGCGTTGATGGGCTCGTTGTAGATGTCCACCGGAGTGCCGATTTGGACGATCTGCCCCTTGTTCATGACCACGATGGTATCGCTCATGGTAAGAGCTTCCTCCTGGTCGTGGGTAACGAAGACGAAGGTGATGCCCAGCTGCTGCTGCATCTTCTTCAGCTCCAGCTGCATCTCCTTGCGGAGCTTTAGATCCAAGGCTGCCAGGGGCTCATCCAAGAGAAGAACCTCGGGCTCGTTTATAAGGGCCCGGGCGATGGCGATACGTTGCTGCTGCCCGCCGGAAAGGGACTCCACCTCCCGCTTTTCAAATCCGGAGAGGTTGACCAATTCCAGCATCTCCCGCACCTTCTGGTCGATAAGCTTTTTATCCTTCTTTTTCAGGGTTAGGCCGAAGGCAACGTTGTCATAGACATTCATGTGGGGAAAAAGGGAATACTTCTGGAAAACGGTATTGACCCTCCGCTTATAGGGGGGCAGGTCGTTGATGCGCTGGCCCTCAAAGAGAATGTCTCCATCATCGGGCTTTTCAAAGCCGGCAATGAGCCGCAAAAGGGTGGTTTTTCCGCAGCCGGAAGGGCCCAATAGGGTGATGAACTCCCTGCGGCGGACGTATAGATTCACCCCATCCAGGGCTTTTTCGCCGTCAAAGGATTTGGTGAGATTCACAAGATCGATGATTTTATCCGCCATAGCGGCATTCCCCTCCTATGGAGATATTCAAAAGGTCGGCGGGCAGCTGATCCATAAAATCTTGGCAACGGACTTTCCCGGGTTCTGAATCTCATGGGGGGCGTTGCTGGAGAAGTAGAAGGAATCCCCCTTCTTCACTTTGTACCGGTTGTTACCGATGACGAGCAGGATGCTCCCCGTGAGGACGTAACCAAACTCCTCCCCCTCGTGGGGGTTATCCCGTCCGCCGGTACCTCCGGGGGATAGGGTTAGGAGGATGGGCTCCATGGCGTTGCGCTGGGCGGCGGTGATGAGCCATTCCACCCGGCTGCCGTTGGCCGGATCCACCTTTTCGAAGATATCCGCCCCGGTGTAGACCACCTTTTCCTCCCCATCCTCCGAGAAGAACTCCCGAAGATTGGTGCCCAGACATTCCAGGATATCCATCAGGGTGTTGATGGAGGGGGAGGTCAGATCCCGCTCCAGCTGGGAGATGAAGGACTTGCTCAGTTCCGCCCGGTCCGCCAGCTCCTCCTGGGTGAGGCCTAACTCCTGCCGCAGCTGTTTGATCTTAGCTCCAATGTTCAACGCCGTCACCTCCCGGGTAACTGATTCTGAACCAAAAGTTCACTAACACTAAACTTACATGCGAGGACTATTAAAGCAGATTTATAGGGAGAAGTCAAGAGCGTTTTGCATCCCGGCCTTGCACAATGGGAAGGGTTTTTCTATGATGGAGAAAAGAGGGCCGGAATTGGCCGCGTTTGGCCGGAAAAAGCCGGTTCTATCCCAAATGAAGACTGAAAAAAGGAGGAGATCCCCTATGAGATATACCAGAGAGGAATTGAGCCAACCGGGCCTGGATTTGGCAAGGGAGCTCATCGGCGCTACCATCATCAGCGAGCTGGGCGGGGAGCGGACGGGAGGGGTCATCGTAGAGACCGAAGCCTATCTGGGGAAGGAGGATCGCGCCGCCCACAGCTGCCGGGGGAACCCCAACGGCCGCACTCGGGTGGTATATGGCCCCGGCGGATACGCCTATGTGCATCTGATCTACGGTATGTACCATTGCGTCAACGTGGTATCCGCCGCGGAGGGGGTGCCCCAGTGTGTGCTTTTGCGGAGCATCTATCCCACCGTGGGCCTTTCCGTTATGGAGCGCCGCCGGAAACGGAAGGGGATTCGGGGGCTGACCGACGGGCCGGGCAAGCTTTGCATGGCCTTGGGCATCAGCCTTGAAGACTATGGCGCGGATTTTACAGGGGACCGGATTTACCTGCTAAAAGGGGAAAAGAAACTGCCCATGAAGGCCACGCCCCGGGTGGGGGTGGACTATGCCGGAGAGGACGCTCTTTTGCCCTACCGATTTGTGGCGACGGATGTAAGCTCCTTGGGAATCCAGGAATACGAGCGGGATTTTCGGAGCATGCTGAACCGTAAATAGTAAATAGGAAAACCGCCCCGAGATTCCCTCGGGGCGGTTTTACGATGGAGTTTGGTTATATGTTCAATCATTGCCATGGATAGGCCATGTTATCCAGCCGCTGGTTGGCCCGGGCGGCGTCGTCCTTTGCCGCCTGGATGTCGCTTTTCATGGTGTTGATGTCCTGGGCCTGCTGCTGGATCTTAGCGTTGGCGGCCGCCAACTGGTCTTCCAGCTCCTGAATTTGGGCCTGGAGGTCGGCGATTACCTGGGGGTCGGCATCCTCGCCGGGTTCCCCCTGGGGTCCCTGAGGGCCGGTAGCCCCAGTGGCTCCGCGGGGGCCTTGGGCGCCGGTATCACCCTTTTCCCCTTTTTCTCCCTGGATTCCCTGTTCCCCTTGCTCGCCCTGGATTCCCTGTTCTCCCTGGGGACCTTGGGGCCCCTGGGGCCTGCTTCTCCGCCGCATCCCACCAGGCAGAGCGCCAGCATCAGGATCGCCACCAAAAGCGTGGCGGCCCGCAGCCAATGCTGTTTCATACGACATACCTCCTAAAAAAATAAAAAATAGAAAAATGGGGCCCAACTGGGCCCCATCTTATGCACGGGTTTAACCCAACAGAATGGCGGTCAGGTCCATGGGATCCACGATTTCCCCTTCTTTATAGGCCCGCATGTTGCCGGAAGCGATTTCATCGATGAGGATTACCTCGCCGTCATGATAGCCAAACTCAAACTTGATGTCGTACAGTTCCAGCCCCTTTTGTGCCAGCACGTCCTTGACTACGCCGGCGATACGCTGGGTCATAGCCTTCATGGCGTCGAACTGATCCCGCGTCATGATGCCCAGGGCCTCCAAGCCCTCGCAGGTGATGAGGGGATCGCCCCGGCCGTCGTCCTTCAGCGTGGCCTCCACATAGGCGGGAAGGGGAGCGCCGTTTTCGATGTAGTCCCCATACCGGCGGATGAAGCTACCCACCGCCCGGTACCGGCAGATGACCTCCAGCCCCTTGCCAAAGACCTTGGCGGGCAGAACCTCCATGGTGGCGTTGTCGATGTCGGCGGAGACGTAGTGGGTCTTGATGCCGGCCTTTTTCAGCACCTCAAAGAACATGACGGAGACCTTCAGATTCTCCCGGCCGATGCCCTCGATGGAGAGGCCGATGGTGTTGGCGCCGGGATCAAACTTTCCGTTTTCCCCGGTGACGTCGTCCTTGAACTTTAAGGAATAGTGGCCGTTTTCCAGCGCATATACATCCTTGGTTTTTCCCGTGTATACCAGTTTCATATCGCATTCCTCCACTCATGGGGAACGCCGGCGCAAAATTGAACAACCGGCCTGTCCCTTTGTTGTTTTCTATGATACCACAGAGTGAAAAAGAGTGGAATACGGCGATTTAGTCAATTTTGACCCGCCGGACGGGATTTCCATGGGCCATTATGGCTTGTTCCAGATGTTGAGGGGAGAGAAACACCGTAGCGGTGTTGGTGTTGGGATGCACGCCGATCACCTCTTCGGAAAAGAGATCTTCATCCAACAGCACCTCCACGGTACAGCTGCTGTCGTTGAGAATGCCAAGGGGAGTGACCTCCCCCTTATGAAGACCCAGATGGGTCATAAGCCGATCCTCGCTGGCAAACCCCAGATGGGAGGAACCAATCTGCCGCCGCAGGGCCTTTAGGTCCACGGTTTTGCTGTGTTCCACCACTAGAATATAGTGGGATTTTCCATTGGAATTCCGGAGAAATAGATTTTTTGCAATGCACCGATCCTGGGGAAGCCCCAGGGCCAGAACCTCTTCGATGGTATAGACCGCGGGATGCTCCACCAGCTCAAAGGGGATGGATTGGCCGTTTAAATAGTCCAGTACCTGCTGCTTGGGATCCATAGCGATTCCTCCTTTTGTTGTCCTATCTTAGCGACGGAGAAGGGATTTGTCCAGGGGCCGGGCCGGAAGGGGATGGAGGAGAACAAAAGCGCCCATCCGGGAATAGGGATGGGCGCTGCTGGTTTTATTTGCCTATGGATTGACTGGACGGATACCGCCTGCCAATGGAGGGACGGAGGATTGCCCGCTTGGAGCCGTGCGGCCTTGCGATATTAGGCCGCTAGTCATATGCAGCGGCGTGGGAGCAGGCACCGCCCGCCGATGGAAAGGCGGCTAACCGATTTCCCTCAAACCGTGTGCCTAACGGCGTGAAACCGCCAGCATATGCGGCGATATGGGAGCGGGCACTGCCCGCCTTAGGCTTTGCCGGAGGAGCCCAGGACGTACTTCATCTTGTGGGCCACCACTTCCTGAATGGCATCCCGGGCGGGAGCCAGGTATTGGCGGGGATCGAAATGATCGGGATGCTCCACCAGATATTTGCGGATGCTGGCGGTCATGGCCAGGCGCAGGTCGGTGTCGATGTTGATCTTGCAGACCGCCATGGAAGCGGCCTTGCGGAGCAGATCCTCGGGGCAGCCCTTGGCGCCGCCCATCTTGCCGCCGTACTGGTTGATGATCTCCACATACTCGGGCATGACGGAGGAAGCGCCGTGAAGCACGATGGGGAAGTTGGGAAGACGGCGGGAAACCTCCTCCAGGATGTCGAACCGCATCCGGGGCTCGCCCTTGAACTTATAGGCGCCGTGGCTGGTGCCGATGGCGATGGCCAGGCTGTCCACACCGGTGGCGTTGACGAATTCCTCCACCTCGTTGGGATCGGTATAGAGGGCGTCATCCTCGGACACCTTTACGTCGTCCTCCACGCCGGCCAGCTTGCCCAGCTCGCCCTCCACGGTAACGCCGTGGTCATGGGCATACTCTACCACCTGCTTGGTAAGGGCGATGTTCTCCTCAAAGGGCAGATGGCTGCCGTCGATCATGACGGAAGTAAAGCCACCGTCGATACAGGACTTGCACAATTCAAAGGAATTGCCGTGGTCCAGATGCAGGCACACGTCCACGCCGGTCTCCAGCATGGCGGCCTCCACCAGCTTAATGAGATAGTTGTGGTTGGCGTACTTCCGGGCACCCGCGGACACCTGGAGGATGAAGGGGGAGTTCTCCTGCTGGGCAGCGGCGGTGATGCCCTGGACGATCTCCATGTTGTTGACGTTAAAAGCGCCTACGGCGTAACCGCCGTCATAGGCTTTTTGCAGCATTTCCTTGGACGTAACAAAGGCCATAATGGAATCCCTCATTTCTTTGGTTTCATTTTATGAATATTATAAGCCAATCCCCCCGGGATTTACAAGAGGGAGAGGGGAAAGGGCCTATAGAGGGAGAATTTTATAGAAATTGGCCGGGAGGCATGTAACAAATGGGAAAACAAGGTATAATAGGAAAAAATGATCTGCACAAAGGAGGAATCCATGGAGCAGCCGAAGTTTTCCGTTGTGGTTCCAGCGTACAACGAGGAGGAGGTTTTGCCCCATACCCACAAGCGGCTCACCGCCGTGATGGAGGGACTGGGCTCCTATGAAATCATCTATGTCAACGACGGCAGCAGGGACAATACCCTGTCCATCCTAAAGGAGCTGGCTGAGAAGGATCCCCATGTGGTGGCGGTGGACTTCTCCCGGAATTTTGGGCAGCAGGCGGCGGTGACCGCCGGTATGCACGCCGCCCGAGGCAGGGCGGTGATCCTCATCGACGCCGATCTGCAGGATCCGCCTGAGACCATCCCCAAGATGGTGGAGCGGTGGCGGGCCGGGGCCGATGTGGTATATGGCAAGCGGAAGCTGCGCAAGGGGGAAACCTTTTTTAAGAAGATCACCAGCAAGCTCTATTACCGGGTGTTCCGGTTTTTATCGGGCAGCAACGCTCCTTTGGATACCGGGGACTTCCGGCTTATGGACCGCAAGGTGGTGGATGAGATCAACGCCATGACGGAGCACAACCGCTACGTCCGGGGAATGATCTCCTGGGTGGGGTTCCGCCAGGAGCCGGTGGAGTTCATCCGGGAGGAGCGGGAGTACGGGGAGACCAAGTACGGGGTTCGGCAGATGGTGCGGTTGGCCATCGACGGCATCGTGGGCTTTTCGCTAAAGCCCTTGACCATCACCATCCCCATGGGCCTGGTGGTGGCAGTGGCATCCCTCATCGCGCTGATCGTGGAACTGGTCCTGGCCCTGTGCGGACGGATGATTCCCCTGGTGTATCCCCTTTTAACGGGGCTGTTCCTCTTTGTGGGGCTGTTGTTCGTTATCATCGGCATCCTGGGGGGGTATATCGGCCGCATCTATGACGAGGCAAAGGAGCGCCCCAACTATATCATCAACGAAATCATTACGCAGGAGGAGAGAGCATGACTGATCCCAGAATCAAGCAGTTGGCCCATAACCTGATCCACTTTTCCCTGAAGCTTCAAAAGGGGGAGAAGGTATGGATTAGCGCCAGCAACACCGGCACTCCAGTGCTGGAGGCCCTCGTTGAGGAGACCTACGGCGTGGGGGCCTATCCTTTCATCCAGATGGAGGACCAGCGGATTAGCGCCGCGCTTATGGCGGGGATGACCCCGGAGCTGGCCGGCCTTATGGCGGACTTCGACGTACCCAAGATGGAGGCCATGGACGCCTACATTGCCATCCGGGGGTTTGACAACGCTTTTGAGTCGGCGGGGATTCCCGAGGAGCGGCTCAACGCTTATAACGCCATCTATGGGAAGCGGGTCCATATGGATGTGCGGATCGACCATACCAACTGGGTGGTGTTGCGGTGGCCCACCCCCGCCATGGCCCAGCAGGCCGGCATGAGCACCGCCAAATTCGAGAACTTTTATTTTGACGTCTGCAACCTGGACTACGGCGTTATGAGCCGGGCCATGGATCCCCTATGCGATCTGTTGAACCGCACCGACCGGGTGCGGCTGGTGGGCCCTGGTACCGACCTCACCTTCTCCATCCGTGGGATCGGCTCGGTAAAGTGCGACGGGGAGCGAAACATCCCGGACGGGGAAGTCTACACCGCGCCGGTGCGGGACAGCGTCAACGGCACCATCACCTTTAATACTCCCAGCTTTGTGGGGGGATTCCGGTACGAGAATATCTGGCTCACCTTCAAGGACGGCAAGATCGTGGACTGCGGCAGCAACGATACCGACCGCATGAACGCCTATCTCGATACCGACGAGGGCGCTCGGTACGTAGGGGAATTCGCCATCGGGGTGAACCCCAACATCAACCAGTCTATGGGGGACACCCTCTTTGATGAGAAGATCGCGGGGAGCATCCACTTTACCCCCGGCAACTGTTACGAAGACGCCGATAATGGCAACCACAGTGCCATCCACTGGGATTTGGTGCTGATTCAAACGCCGGAATACGGCGGGGGAGAGATCTACTTCGACGACGTGCTGGTCCGCAAGGACGGCCGGTTTGTGCTGCCGGAACTGGCGGCCCTGAACCCCGAGAATCTGGTGTGACGCCATGCGGGATCCTAGAATCGACGCGCTGGCCAAAGTCCTGGTGGAGCATTCCATGGACGTGAAGACCGGGGACAACATTCTTCTCAACCTACGGGACTACGACCGGGATATGGCTTGTGCTTTGATCGAAGCGGTGTATCATCGGGGCGGGAGGCCCTTTGTGAATCTCTCTACCGCGCGGCTTACCAGCTTGATCCACCAGGGCATGAACGAAACAATGATAAAGGCCATGGCGGAATTTGACGCCCGCCGCATGGAACGGATGCAGGGGTACGTCTCCTTTGCCGGCGGAAACAACGCTCTGGACATGATGGACGTGCCTCAGGAGAAAACCAACCTATACCGGACCCATCACTGGAAGGTGATGGACGAGATCATGCGGCGGAACGGCACCCGCTGGGTGGTGGTGGAATATCCCACCCCGGGGGCGGCTCAGAACGCCGGCATGTCCACGGGGGAGTTTGAGGACTTCTTCTTTTCGGCCTGCTGTGTGGATTACCAGGCTATGAGCCGAGGGATGGATGCCTTGGCGGACCTGATGGAGCGGACCCGCCGGGTGGAGATCAAGGGGCCGGGTACCGATCTATCCTTTGAGATCGGGGAGATTCCGGTGGTGAAATGCGACGGCATCTATAACGTGCCGGATGGAGAGGTGTTTACCGCGCCGGTACGGGAAAGCGTCAACGGCACCGTTGCGTTCAATGCCGACAGCGTGGAGAACGGATTTCGGTTTTCAAACATCCGACTGACCTTCCAGGAGGGGAAGTGCGTCGCTGCTACCTGTAACGACGATGAACGGCTCAATCGGATGTTGGATCTGGACCCCGGCGCCCGGTACATCGGGGAGTTCAGCCTGGGGGTAAACCCGGCTATTTCCCGGCCCATGCTCAGCACCCTATTTGATGAAAAGATCGCCGGCAGCTTTCATCTTGCCATGGGCGCCTGCTATGACGAGGCCCCCAACGGCAATGAGAGCGCCATCCACTGGGATTTGGTTTGTATACAGACCCCGGAATATGGCGGGGGAGAGATCTACTTTGACGGCAAGCTGATCCGACGGGAAGGAATCTTTGTGGAGGAGAGCCTCTGCGCGCTGAATCCCCAAACCCTGGCGAGGGGATGAGAGGGCCTCAAAAAAGCGGGAGAAAACCGAATAATGAAACAAGTTTTAGCGGGAAACTATTGCCATAATTTTAAAAAGGCGATAAGATAGAACCTGGAATGTAAGTGAAAGGTTGCACAAACTTTCTCATTACACAATATGACAATAAAATGCTAGGAGGAACTAACAATGGCAATCAAAGTTGGTATCAATGGTTTTGGCCGGATCGGCCGCTTGGTGTTCCGCGCTGCTTGCGCCAAACCCGAGCTGGACGTAGTGGGCATCAACGATCCTTTCATCGATGCCGAGTACATGGCCTACATGCTCAAGTATGACACCGTGCATGGCCGCTTCGACGGCGAGGTTTCCGCCAAGGACGGCAAGCTCATCGTCAACGGCAAGGAGATCGCCGTGTATGCCTGCATGAACCCCGCCGAGATCAAGTGGTCCGAGTGCGGCGCTGAGTACATCGTGGAGTCCACCGGCGCTTTCACCACCACCGACAAGGCCAAGGCGCACTTCGAGGGCGGCGCCAAGAAGGTTATCATCTCCGCCCCCAGTGCCGACGCTCCCATGTTCGTTATGGGCGTGAACAACAACACCTATACCGCCGACATGGACATCGTCAGCAACGCCAGCTGCACCACCAACTGCCTGGCTCCCCTGGCTAAGGTTATCCATGACAACTTCGGTCTGGAAGAGGGCCTCATGACCACCATCCATGCTGTTACCGCTACCCAGAAGACCGTTGACGGCCCCAGCAAGAAGGATTGGCGCGGCGGCCGTGGCGCCTGCTTCAACATCATCCCCAGCTCCACCGGCGCTGCCAAGGCCGTGGGCAAGGTTATCCCCGAGCTGAACGGCAAGCTGACCGGTATGTCCATGCGGGTTCCCACCGCTGACGTATCCGTGGTTGACCTCACCTGCCGGCTCTCCAAGCCCGCTACCTATGAGCAGATCTGCGACGCTGTGAAGGCCGCCGTTGCCGGCGAGATGAAGGGCATCATGGACTACACCGACGAGGCTGTGGTTAGCAGCGACTTCATCACCGATCCCCACACCAGCATCTTCGATGCCGGCGCTGGTATCGCCCTCAACGACCGCTTTGTGAAGCTGGTTGCCTGGTATGACAACGAGTGGGGTTATTCCAACAAGCTGTGCGATCTGATGATCCACATGTCCACCGTGAAATAAGAAAATCAAAGAAAAAGAGGCCTCCTAGGAGGTCTCTTTTTTTATCTGCTGGAAAGCGCGAAGGCTGGCATTGGATTGCTGTGAGGGAAAACAATGGCACGTCTTGGTGGGAAGCACAGGATGGAGAGAGCCTGCGCAGCTTTTCCAGAAAGGCCAGCCTTAGTTTTGCCGTTTGATTTGCTCTCCCAAAATCAGGGGATAGCGGATCAGATCGCCTGCGTCCAGATCCCCATGGCGCAGGTCAACCGCGGTAATCTGGTGATTATCGTAGGTGGTGTAATAATAGATTCCCTGATCGGCGTTACAGCAGCAGGTATAGATGGTGATCTCATAGCTGCCATGGTCAACCTCACAGCAGCCTCTTTGCTGGTCGACCGAGCCCAGAATGTGGAAAAACTGGCTGACGCTTTCCGCTTCGGAATCCCCGGATACCGCGTTCATCCTGGTAAAGGCTACCCGTACGAACCGGGACTGTGAGGATAGATCCCCGGGAAGCCCCAGAGCGCCCATGCCGCGGCTGTATGCTTGCAGCGGCAGTTTGGGGGAAAATCGGTTTTGCGGGGGCTTGGGGGAGAGATTCATGTAGTTGTTTAACTGGAACATCTGCTGGTCAAAGGGCGGATTGTTTGTTAAAACCCCCACGGGGTTGTCGTAGATCCGGATTCCCTCTTTGACCGATTCCACGGTGATGCATCCGTGACGGTCTGCGATCAGCCAGTGGAGCTGAGCCGGGGGCAGCTTTTCGCTAAAGGGGGTATTGACGAGATTGAGCTTTTCCAACAGCGTCCGCGCCTGTTTTACCGTGGCGCACTGGCCCAGGATCCATGGGAGCAGCTCAAACTGCGCCACGTTGTCCTTGCCTGCCATAGGCTCTTTGTAATCCGCATTGCCCACGAAGTTGAGCCCGGCCATTCCCAGCCCTTTTTCATTTACCGCATCATAGTAGAGGGGATATCCCTCGATCACATGTGCCATGCCAATCATAGCATAGTGATCGTCCAGCTTTCCCATGCTCCGGAAGGGAAGGGGATACTTGCGGGGCGTTATGGTGACTTCCTCTCCATAGGAGAATGCGTAGTCCAGCGTTCTTCCGAAGTAAAAATCCTTTGTTTGATAGGTTGCCGCCGTACACATAAAAAAACACCTCCGTTGATCCAGTTTGTGCCTTTTCCGCTGGATGTTATACGCGCGATCCGCGTTTCACTGAACGCAAAGGAAAGCCGCAGCTCTTTGCTGCGGCTTTCAACAAGAAAGGATTTGCTATTGTTGCTCACTTTGCCTTAAGGGTGATAAAGACCAATTCCCCCCGGCAGAAGGCGCGGAAGGGGATGGTGCTGCTGCCCAGTCCCCGACTGAGATACATGGTGGTGTCCCCCTCCGTGTATACCCCGGACTGATATTTAGCGAAAAAGCCCTGGTCGGGGCAATAGACGGCGCCGATGAGGGGGATTCGGAACTGCCCTCCATGGGTATGGCCGCTGAGGACCAGATCCACGCCGCTTTTGGCATAGGTGGAGAAAAACTGGGGCTCGTGGGCAAGAAGAATGCGAAAACGCTGGTTGCCCTCCAGCCGCAGCCGGGACAGGGTGAAGGAGAGCTGCTCCTCCTGGGGGTGTTCCTTTTCATAGGCCTGGAGGTCGTCGGAAATGCCCCAGAGGGAAAGCTTGCCCTCCCCATAGGAAACGGTGGCGGCCTCGTCCATGAGAACCGTCACGCCGGCCTCCTCCAGCTGGGCGATGAGCTGGGCGCCAAGGGAGGACTGCCTTTCATGGTTGCCGGTGACATAGTACACCGGGGCGATCTCCGTACAGGCCTTGGCCAGATTTACAGCGGGGGCAAGGTCGGTGTCGTTCCGGCTGATAAGATCGCCGGTGATGGCGATGAGATCGGGCGCTCCTTCCCGGATAGCGTCCAGAAGCGCTTCGTTGTTCTCCCCGAACTCCTTGTTGTGAAGATCGGTGAGCAATAGGATCTTCATGCCGTCCAGCTCATCCGGTACAGAACGGGTTTGGTAGGTGTAATCGGTAACGGAAAATCCGCTGTTTTCCCAGATCAAATATCCAATCAAAAGGGCCAGCAGAGCCAACAGCACGATGCCCAGCCCGCCCCTTCTTCCGCTGCCTTTTTTCATGGGTAACTCCTTTTCCCCGGAAAGCGCTGCTTTGGGAATTTGGTTCTGGCGGATATTATACCACAACCACAGGGGCCTTGACAGCGCCTTTTACCGCAAGGGAAAGATGGCGGAAAATCCCCATGAAATCCCGGTTGTGTTTGGCGGGAAGATTCGATAAAATGAGAGCGGTTTCGGCTGGAATCGACCGAGCTTTCTAGGAATAGGAGGGATCGCTATGGAGCAGACCGTCATCCTCATTACCGAGCTGGTGGGCACCGTGGCCTTTGCTTTTTCTGGGGCCATGGTGGGAATCGAAAAGCGGATGGATGTATTTGGCGTATGGCTTCTGGCCATCACCACCGCCGTGGGAGGCGGTATGCTGCGAGACCTGCTTTTAGGCAACGTCCCTCCCGTTATGTTCCGCAATCCCCTCTATGTGGCGGTGGCAACGGCTACCGCTCTCCTGGTGTTTTTGGTGGCCTATCTTGGACGGGTTCCCTTTCGAAACCGGGCGATGATACGTGCTTTGTACTGGAAGGCCATCAACGCCTTTGATGCCATCGGTCTTGGGATGTTCACCGTCATCGGGGTCAACACCGCCATCCAGGGAGGCCATGGGGACAACGGCTTTCTTCTGGTGTTCGTGGGGGTCGTCACCGGGGTGGGGGGCGGTATCCTCAGGGATGTGCTGGCAGGGGTCACCCCGGTGGTGTTGTATAAGCGGGTCTATGCCAGCGCTTCCATCCTGGGCGCCCTGGCTTATGTGCTGCTTTGGCGGAGGATGCAGGGCTTTGTGGCCATGATCACCGCTGCCGCCGTGATCATCCTGATTCGCTTTCTGGCTGCCCGGTACCGTTGGAACCTGCCGGTGGCGGACTGGGGCGGCCAAAAGGAAAAGGACTGAGTTTTTGCCCGCTGACGATTGACGCGGGGCAAAACAATCAGTATAATTATATCGATAAAAAAATATCGATTGGAGGATGGGGATGAACAGAGCCGTGCCGGGAGGGCAGAGCGTGCCCAAGCCCACCTTGCAGCGTCTGCCGGGATATCTCAATTATCTGCGGGGTAAGCGCAGGGAGGGGGCGGAATATATTTCGGCCTCGGCCGTTGCCATGGATATGGGGCTGAATGCCGTCCAGGTGCGGAAGGATCTTGCGGCTGTGAGCGCCAGCGGCCGCCCTAAAACCGGGTTCCCCCTGGGGATGCTGATCTCCGACTTAGAGGAGTATTTGGGCTATAACAACGCCAAGGACGCGGTTTTGGTGGGGGTGGGCCAGCTGGGCCGGACCCTGTTATCCTATGAAGGATTCTCCAACTATGGGCTGAACATCATCGCCGCCTTTGACGCCCACCCAGCCCCTTTGGAGGACGGGCGGGAGGTGTATCCCATGGAGCAGTTGGCCTCCCTTTGCAGGCGGCTGAAAGCCCGGCTGGGGATCATCACCGTGCCGGCGCCGGCGGCCCAGACGGTCTGCGATCAGCTGGTGGCCTGCGGTGTTTTGGCGGTATGGAACTTTGCGCCGGTCCATTTGACGGCGCCCGACGATGTGATCGTGCAAAATGAGGACATCGCGGCCTCTCTGGCGGTGTTATCCACCCGCCTGGAGGAACGGCTTTCGATGTCCTGAACGTGGATTGAGCAAAATACAGCGCTAGGAGGTTTTTCTATGAACGTGTACGTTTGTGTGGGGAGTTCCTGCCATCTTAAGGGGTCCTATGACATCATCATGCTGATGAAGGACGCCCTCCGGGACCGGGGCTTGGAGGAAAAGGTCAACCTGTCCGCCGCTTTCTGCTTAGGGAAATGCACTGACGGAGTGTCCATCAAGGTGGAGGACGAGATCATCAGCGGGGTCAACAAGGAGAACTTTGAGCAGATCTTCGACCGGTACATCGCCAGCCAGGTGTAACGGCGATGTTGGAGATTGGATTGAAGGGATACCGGGAGGATCGGGTGACGGAGGCCAACACCGCTGCCGTTCTGGGCAGTGGTACCCTGATGGTTTACGCCACGCCGGCCATGGCGGCCCTGATGGAAGGAGCCTGTATGGACAGTGTGGCGGGGGAACTGGAGCCCGGTTTTGGCACGGTAGGCACCGCCCTTTCCATTCAGCATTGTTCCGCCACCCCTCTGGGGGAGCGGGTTTGGTGTGAAAGCCGCCTGACCGAGGTCGCGGGGCGGCGGCTTACGTTTTCCGTGACGGCCTATGACGGGGCCGGCGTCATTGGAGAGGGAACCCATGAGCGGGTCGTCATCCAGAATCAGCGGTTCCTGGAAAAGGCAAACAAAAAAAGAGGTTGAGCCCATGAACGATGTATTGCAGCTGAAAAAAGCCAATTGTAAAAACTGCCATAAGTGCATCCGCCACTGTCCGGTAAAGTCCATCCGGTTTGGAGACGGCCAGGCCCAGATTGTGCCGGACGAGTGCATCCTCTGCGGCATGTGCTTTGTGACCTGTCCGCAGAACGCCAAGGAGATCCGCGATGATATCCATCTGGTGGAGGAGGCCATGAATGCCGGGAAACCGGTTTATGCCAGCGTAGCGCCCTCCTTTATTGCGGATTTCGACGTTTCGGGCATCGCAGAGATGGAAAAGGCCCTGATAAAGCTGGGGTTTGCCGGCGCAGAGGAGACCGCCATCGGCGCGGATTTGGTCAAGCGGGAATATCAAAAGCTGGTGGACAGCGGAAAGCACCGGGCCATCATCTCCTCCTGCTGCCATTCCATCAACCTATTGATTCAGAAATACTATCCCACCATGCTGCCTTACTTGGCCGACGTGCTTTCCCCCATGCAGGCCCACTGCAAGCTCATGAAAGAGCAGCATCCCGGCGCTGTGACGGTGTTTATTGGACCCTGCATCAGCAAAAAGGACGAGGCCGCAGGCTCGGCGCATACCGATATCGTTCTCACCTTTGACGAGCTGCGGGAGTGGATGGCCCGAAAGGATATCTCCTTTGAGCGGACGCCCCGGGAGACCCAGGAAGGGAAACGGGCCCGGTTCTTCCCCACTACCGGCGGGATCCTGAAATCCATGGACCACGCCCAAAACTTCAACTATATCGCCATCGATGGAGTGGAGAATTGCGTGGCCGCCTTCCGGGAGCTGGAGGAGGGCCGCCTGCAAAATGTCTTTATCGAAATGTCGGCCTGTGAGGGCAGCTGTATCAACGGTCCCTGTATCCGGGAGCATGGCCAGCACCGGGTATCCGGTGCCATGAAGGTGGTGGAATACGGTGGAAAAGCCGATTTTGCCTGTGATTTGGAAGATCTCCACAAGGAACACGCGTATCTGGGAATCCATCAGAGGATGCCCGGCAACGACGCCATCCGGGAGGTTTTGGCCCAAATGGGCAAGACCCTGCCGGAGCATGAGCTCAACTGCGGCACCTGTGGGTATAACACCTGCCGGGAAAAGGCCATTGCCGTATGCCAGGGGAAGGCGGACCTTACCATGTGCCTGCCCTATTTGAAGGAGAAGGCGGAGTCCTTCTCGGATAAGATCATTGGCAATAGCCCCAATGGCATCTTTGTGCTTAACGAGGATCTGGTGGTGGAGCAGATCAATGCCGCTGCCTGCGAGATGTTCAACCTCAAGAGCCCCAATGATATTCTGCATGAGCCGGTGATCCGGCTGCTCTCTCCCACCGACTATCTCAATGTGGTGCTCACCGGCAAAAACGTGTATAACAAGCGGCATTACATCGCCGAGTACAAGAAGTTTGTGGAGGAGACCATCGTCTATGACAAGCGGTACCATATCGTGGTGAGCTTCATGCGGGATGTGACAGAGCAGGAGCAGGTTCAGGAGGAAAACCGGGAGCTGCGGCAACAGACGGTGGAGATCACCGACAAGGTCATCGACAAGCAGATGCGGGTGGTGCAGGAGATCGCCTCCCTGTTGGGGGAGACCGCCGCCGAGACCAAGATCGCCCTAAGCAACTTGAAAGAGACCCTGCAGAAGTGAGGTGCGCTCCATGAACAATCTTTGGACGGATACCGGCTATGCCAGCATCAATAAATTTGGGGAGCAGCTCTGCGGCGACCGGGTGGAAATGGCCACTACAAACGGGGTGACCACCCTGGTGCTGGCCGATGGGCTGGGCAGCGGGGTAAAGGCGAACATCCTGTCCACCCTGACCAGCAAGATCCTGTGTACCATGATCGACAGCGGCATGTCGGTGGACGATTGCGTGGAGACCATGGCCAGCACCCTGCCCATCTGCAGTGTGCGCAAGGTGGCGTACTCCACCTTTACCATCATCCGCATCAGCGACAACACCGAGGTGGAGCTGATCCAGTTTGATAACCCCATGGTCATCTGCCTCAGGAACGGGAAGAACTACGAGTATCCCCGCACCAGCCGGGAGATATCCGGAAAGACCATCTATGAAAGCCGTTTTCCCCTTATGGAGGAGGATGTGCTCATCGCCATGAGCGATGGCGCCATCTACGCGGGGGTAGGCCAGGAGATCAACTTTGGCTGGCAGCGGGATAGTATCATCCAGTATGCCGAGGGCAATTACTCCGACAACCTCTCCGCCAAGGTGATCGCTTCCCTCATCGTGGACGCCTGCAATCAGCTGTATGCGGAACATCCGGGGGACGATACCACTGTGGCGGCGGTAAAGATCCGCCAGCGCCAGCAAGTGAACCTGGTCATTGGGCCGCCGGCTGACCCTGCCGACGATAACAAGATGATGAACCTCTTCTTTGCCAAGGAGGGAGAGAAAATCGTCTGCGGCGGCACCACCAGCAAGATCGTGTCCCGGTATCTGAATAAACCGGTGGATCCAAAGCTGGATTATCTGGATCCGGAGATCCCTCCCATCAGCGCTATCGAGGGGGTGGATCTGGTGACGGAAGGGGTCATTACCATCAGCAAGGTTCTGGAATATGCCAAGGCTTATCTGAGCGGAGAGGATTTGACGCCGGCCTGGAGCACCAAGCGGGATGGAGCCAGCCTTATCTGCCGGGAGCTGTTCCAGAAAGCCACCGACATCAATTTCTTTGTGGGGCGGGCCATGAATCCGGCCCACCAGAACCCGGATCTGCCCATCACCTTTGCCATCAAGATCAACCTCATTGAAGAGCTGGCCCGGTGCCTGGAGCAGATGGGAAAGCAGATCAAAGTCAGCTATTTCTAGCGGCCAGGCTGAGCCTGGGGACATGCCGAGGAAAAGCTACGGAAGTTATACGATTATGCTGGCCAGCGGCAAGGCGTTTGTCATGGAAACAGGGCGCACCGAAGGCGCGCAATACGGAAGCGGGCACTGCTCGCCGGGGAGAGGGGAAAGCGTTGTGAGAATCTTTGATACCGAAGTACAGCACCTCAAATACCAGGTGTTAAAGGAAGTGGCCCGGCACGCTTATGCCGGGGATCTGGTGGAGGCCGTTCAGGATATTCCCAAGACCATTGTCCCTGGGCCTAAGCCCACCATGCGCTGCTGCGTATATAAGGAGCGTGCCATTCTGGCCGAGCGGGTGAAGCTGGCCACAGGCGGCAATCGGGAGAACCCCAATGTCATAGAGGTCATCGACATCGCCTGTGACGAATGCCCTGTCAGCAGCTATGCCGTCACCGATAGCTGCCGGGGCTGTATTGCCCACCGCTGCGCATCGGTGTGCCCGGTGGGGGCCATCTCCTTTGACCCACGGCAGAAAAAGGCCCATATCGATCCCCAGAAATGCGTGGAATGCGGCCGGTGCGCTGGGGTTTGTCCTTACAGTGCCATCATGAACAGCAAGCGTCCCTGCGAAAAGGCGTGCAAAATCGGCGCCATTGCCATGGACCCCGAAAACGATGTGGCGGTCATCAACAACGAAAAGTGCATCAGCTGCGGCGCCTGCGCGTACCAGTGCCCCTTTGGAGCCATCATGGATAAATCCTTTATCCTGGACGCCATCGATCTCATCAAAAAGAGCGATAACAACCGGAACTATAAGGTGTACGCCATCGTGGCGCCCTCCATCTCCAGCCAGTTTACTTACGCAAAGCTGGGCCAGGTGATTACCGCCATCAAGCGGCTGGGGTTCTTTAACGTGGTGGAGGTGGCCTTGGGGGCCGATATGGTGGCCTACGCTGAGGCTCAAGAGTTGGTGGATAAAGGGTTTTTGACCAGCTCCTGCTGTCCCGCCTTTGTGGATTATATCAAAAAGGAATTTCCGCAGCTAAAGGAGCATATTTCGCACAACCTATCCCCCATGGGAACCATCGCCCAGTACATCAAAAGCACCGATCCTACCGCTAAGCTGGTGTTCATCGGCCCCTGCATGGCCAAAAAGATGGAAGCGCAGAGGGAGGAAGTCCGGCCTTACGTGGATTGCGTGCTGACTTTTGAGGAGCTTCAGGCCCTTATCGACAGCCAGGATATGGAGCTCAGCGAGCTGCCCGAGGACGTACTGGACAACGCTTCCTACTATGGGCGTATTTTTGCCCGGAGCGGCGGACTTAGCGATGCCGTCCGAGAGGCCATAGCGGAGCGGGGCATCGAGGATTTTTCCTACCAGCCGGTGGCCTGTGATGGGATTGAGGAATGTCGTCTGGCTCTTTTGAAAGCCAACAAAAAGGTGTTGAACGGCAATTTTATCGAGGGGATGGCCTGCGTAGGCGGATGTATCGGCGGCGCTGGATGCCTGACCCATGGAGCCAAGGACAAGTCTCAGGTGGACCAGTACGGCAGGGAAGCCCTGGAAAAGACCATTCAGGACGCCATCCAGATTCTATAAAATCGGGGGTTGACAGGGTAAAAACGCTGTGCTACGATAACACACAACAACAGAAAAGAAACCGAGGAGAAAGAGTAGTAGCCTTTCAACCGGTTCCAGCTTAGAGAGCCGCAGGCGGTGGGATTGCGGTATGGAGCCCGAAGGTGAATGGACTTTTGAGGGCGGCCCGAAGATCATAGTAGGCGCCGACGGGGATCCGGGCCGTTATCATCGGAGCGCATATGATGGTATGCGGCAGAGTGGGTCTTTGGACCAATTTGGGTGGCACCGCGAAGGTATTTCGTCCCAAGCATCGCAAGATGCTTGGGACTTTTTTTATTAAGGAAAGGGAGGTGGTCGCGTTGAGCGCGGATTGGTGGCGCCTCGGGCGCAAAAGGATGTTATGGAACAACAAGACCACAAAAATAAAATTGATTTCTTGGGAGGATTTATGATGAAAAAGGTATTTGCGATTCTTTGCACCGTACTCACCATCGCTTTGATGCTCACCGGCTGCGGCGGGCAAAAGGCAGAAAACCATTACACCATCGGCATTGGGCAGTTTGGCCCCCACGGCTCCCTGGATAACTGCCGGGAGGGCTTTCTGCTGGGCCTAGCTGAGGAAGGCATCGTGGAGGGAGAAAATCTCACCGTAAAGTATCAAAACGCCAACTTTGACGGCAGCACCACCAACACCATTGCCCAGGCCTTTGTTAGCGATAAGGTGGATCTGATCTGCGCCATCGCCACGCCCATGGCCCAGGCCGCCTATAACGCCGCTGAAGGAAGCGACATTCCGGTGGTCTTTACCGCTATCACCGATGTAGAGTTGGCCGGGCTCACCGAGGGGAACATCACCGGCACCAGCGATATGCTGCCGGTGGAGGATCAGCTGAAGCTCATCCGGGCCATGATGCCCGATGCCAAGCGAATCGGCATTCTGTATACTACCAGTGAGAGCAACTCCATTTCCACCATCGCTACCTATAAGGAATTGGCTCCTAACTATGGCTTTGAGATCGTGGATACGGGAGTGGCCACCCAGGCGGATGTGCCTCTTGCCGTGGATAACCTGGTCACCAAGGTGGACTGCATCAGCAATCTCACCGACAACACCGTGGTGGGCGCTCTGCCCGTGATCCTGGATGCTGCTGGGGAAAAGAACATTCCCGTGTTTGGCAGCGAGATCGAGCAGGTAAAGCTGGGATGTGTGGCCGCAGAGGGTCTCGATTATATCGACCTGGGCAAACAGACCGGCCGCATGGCAGCTAAAGTTTTGAAGGGTGAGGCCAAGGCCAGCGAGATTCCCTATGAGGTGCTGAAGGAGAGTCAGCTTACCATCAACAGCGACGTGATGGCGGAGCTGAACCTGACGCTTCCCGAGGATATGATGTCCCGGGCTACCGACGTAGCACAGTAAATATCAGTTGCCGCTGGGGCGCCGCTGGAATTTTTCCACCGGCGCCCATCCGGCTATAAAGGGGAAGGGGTTTATGGATCTTATCATCGGAACCCTGGAACAGGGGCTGATTTACGCCATCCTGGCTCTGGGGGTATACATTACCTATAAAATATTGGATTTTCCTGACTTGACGGCGGATGGTAGTTTTCCGCTGGGAGCTGCCATCACCGCTACTATGATCTCAAATGGCGGCAATCCCGTCCTGGCCATGGGGGTATCCCTCTTGGCGGGAGCGACGGCAGGCCTGGTAACGGGGTTGATCCATGTGAAGTGCCGGGTGCGGGATCTGTTGTCTGGTATCATCACCATGACGGCGCTGTATTCCATCAACCTGCACATTGCGGGGATGTCCAACGTGCCCCTTTTTGGTATGACTACGCTATTCAAAAACGGATTTGTGGATGGAGTGTTCGGGGGCGGTTTGGCTCCCTATAAGACGCTGATCATCGTGTTGGCAGTGGCGATGATCGGAAAGCTTTTGATGGATTTGTTTCTAAAGACCAAGGCGGGGTATCTGCTTCGGGCGGTTGGGGACAACGATGCGGTGGTTACATCCCTCGCCCGGGACAAGGGCACCGTCAAGATCATGGGACTGGCAATTGCCAATGGGCTGATCGCCCTATCCGGCAGTGTTATGTGCCAGCAGCAGCGGTTTTTTGAAATTCAGATGGGCACCGGCGCCATCGTCATCGGATTGGCGTCGGTGATCATCGGCATCAATCTTTTCCGACGCCTGACCTTCATCAAGGCTACCACAGCTGTGGTGTTGGGCAGCATCCTGTATAAGGGCTGCGTGGCGGCGGCCATCTCCTTCGGCATGTCGGCCAACGATATGAAACTCGTGACCGCCGTGCTGTTTCTAGTGATTCTTATCGCGGGGAACTGGATGGATCGAAAGGGGGAACCGGCTTGATTTCACTTCAGCAGATTAAAAAAATCTATAACCCCGGTACGGTGGACGCCATGTGTCTCTTTGACGACTTCAACCTGGATATCCTGGATGGGGATTTCGTTTCGGTGGTGGGAAGCAATGGCAGCGGTAAAACCTCTATGCTCAATATCATCTGCGGCAACATCGGCGTGGATGGGGGGAAGATCCTCATCGATGGGGACGACATTACCCATCGCAAGGATTTTAAGCGCTACCGGTGTATTGGCCGGGTGTATCAGGATCCCGCCATGGGAACCTGCCCCTCTATGACCATACTGGAGAACATGTCCCTGGCCGATAATAAGGGACGTCCCTATGGACTTGCCCGGGGGACCAACCGAAAACGGGCCGAGGAATATCGGGAGCACCTTCGCCAGCTGAATCTGGGGTTGGAGGATAAGATGAACGTTAAGGTGGGCTCCCTATCGGGGGGACAGCGCCAGGCGATGGCCCTCATTATGTCCACCATGACGCCCATCGATTTTCTCATTCTAGATGAGCACACTGCCGCTCTGGATCCTCGCACGGCGGAAACCATCATGGAGCTTACCGACCGCATCGTGCGGGAGAAGCATCTGACCACCATCATGGTGACCCATAACCTGCGGTATGCCATCGAATACGGCAACCGCATCGTCATGATGCATCAGGGAGCGGCCATCCTGGATCGTCGGAACGGAGAAAAAGCGGCCACCCGGGTGGAGGATCTTCTGGGGTTGTTTAACGAGATCAGCATCGAGTGCGGAAATTAAGACGTGAGCTGTTCCCGGAAAAAATGAATAAAACAGAAGGAGCGGAATTCCGCTCCTTCTGTTTTATGGGGTAGATTTGCACGGCTTGCACAAGTGTTTTGCTATATGGTATCATCACAACATCTTATACTTTTTTTACCATATATAAATATGATTATTTTATTAGAAAACTCCAACAATATTGGGGTTTTTTCTGTTCTTTGGGCATGATAAGAAAAGTATACATTTTAAACAAACAATGCGTTGCTGATGGGAGAGAATGCCTATGAGCTTAACATCCATTCCCTACCTCTTGTTGGTGTTTTTTGCGGTTATCGTTTACTATCTGGTATCGCAAAGGATGCAACCATGGGTACTGCTGGCAGTTAGCCTATTTTTTTATTCCACCTTTGACCTGCGTTATTTTATCTTTCTTGGATTTAGTATTCTTACCTCTTATTTTATTACGATTCAGATGCAAAGAGAGGAGAAAAAAGGGAAAAAACGGCTTTGGCTTATTGCTGGGCTGTTGTTAAACCTTGGACTGCTGTTTTTTATCAAACAGTACGCGGCTTGTGCATCGCTTTTTAGTAGGGCTATGGGTAAGCTTGGAATCCCTGTTCAGTTGCCGCTATTTGACATGATTGCTCCGGTGGGAATCTCCTTTTATACCCTTACTGTGGCGGCGTATTGCGTGGATGCATACCATGGAAAGATTACGGCGCAACGGAATCTGGCAAAATACGCATTGTATGTCAGCTTTTTCCCTTGTATTTTGCAGGGGCCCATCCTTCGCTATGCACCTTTGGAGGACAGCCTTTTTTCCGAGAAGGGAAAAAAGAAATTTGACTATACTCAGTTTACGTTTGGCCTTCAATTGATGTTGTGGGGCTTCTTCAAGAAACTTGTGATTGCGGATCGGGTAGCCTATCTGGTCAATCATATATTTTCTAATTATAGTGAATACAGCGGCTTTGTTCTATTGGTTGGTGCGATCTGCTATTCCCTTCAGATCTATACCGATTTTTCGGGTTGCGTGGATATTGTTCGCGGTACGGCTCAAACCCTGCAGATTGAGCTGCCCCATAATTTCCGTCAGCCCTATTTCGCTACATCTATCGCGGATTTTTGGCGCCGCTGGCATATGACCCTTAGTTCCTGGTTGAGGGATTATGTTTATATTCCCTTGGGAGGAAATCGGAAGGGGACTTGGAGAAAATATCTCAATATCGTGATTGTTTTCTTTATCAGTGGGCTTTGGCATGGGGCTGGACTCAATTTTATGTTTTGGGGATTACTCCACGGGGTATACCAGGTGTTAGGACAGATGTTGAAAACGCCCAGGGAATGGATTGCAAAACGCCTGGGTATGGGATCCAATCTGCCAGTGGAACAATATGCGATGCGTCATCGATGCAGAAAAGCATTTCAAATGCTGATCACTTTTTCACTGGTTTCCTTTGCTTGGATTTTCTTTAGAATGGCAGGGTTAAGAGGGGGAATCGAGTATGTAAGAAATATGTTCCCCCTGGATAATCCATGGATTTTTTCCGATCAAACGTTGTTCCAATTAGGGTTGAACAGCAGCGATTTCATTGCGCTTTGTGTCTTTACCCTGGTGCTGGTTGCAGTTGATATCCTGCAAAGAAAGTATTGTATCAGGGAAAAAATTGCCCAGATGCCGATGATAGTGCGGAGGCCAATCTACTTGACTGGAGTTGTGGTCGTTGTGGTTTATGGAATTTATGGCCAGGGCTATGTGGCTTCGGACTTTATCTATGGAGGCTTTTAACGATGACAAAAACGCAAAGCCTGAAGATAGCTTGTTTTTCCTTATTGGTTTTAATCCTTTTGTTTTTTGGCGGAAAGATATTCCAACCAAAGTGGACATATGAAACTGGACATAGAAATAGCCCAGGGACTGCACAAGTGGCAGGATTTTATGAAGAGCCAAAAGACAGTTTGGATATTTTAGTATTAGGTTCTTGTAATATGTATAATGCATTTAATCCCTTGATTTTATGGGAAAAGTATGGAATAACAAGTTATGGATTTGGATCTTCCGATCAAGAGATTTGGACTTCGTATTACTATTTAAAAGAAGCATTGGCTTATCAACAACCTAAAGTTGTAGTATTGGAGGCACTGTTTTTTACCTATGGAAACGGTAAGGCGCCAAGTGAATATTATAATCGCCGTTCTGCAGATTATATGCGCCTTTCTGGGAATAAAATTAGATTGATCGATACATTTATTACCATTGAAGAGGAATGGAGAAAAGAGCATGAGGAAGAAAGAATAGAGCCAATATTTAATTATGTAAATTATGTATTTCCAATTCTAAGGTATCATTCAAGATGGAATGAGATTGGAGAAGGAGACTATAAGTATTGGCGAGAGGGGAGAGCGTATGCAACCAAAGGAGGTGTACCGGTATTTGAACATGCTGAATACGAGGCTGATAGAGAGTATATGAAAACATCAAATGTTGCATCGCCAATTGAAAAGAGGGTTTTTGAATATTTTATAAAAATAAAAGAATTATGCGAGACGAATGAGATCGAATTGCTAATTGTCAAAAGCCCTTCAGGGTGTTATTGGAATGATGCACAGCATAAAGCGGTTGCGCAGTTGGCGGACGAGTATGATGTGCCGTTTCTGGACTTCAATGTGGAGTTTCAATCTTATGGTTTTGACTTGGATACCGATTTTTACTCTACGACTGGCGAACGTCTGAATGCTTATGGGATGCAAAAGCTGTCGGATTTTTTGTCGGATTATATTGTGGAGAATTACAACATAGCGCCTCGAACGGATGACGCCGACCTGGTGGATTGGTGGAATCAAGGAATTGAGCGGTATAATGAGGATGTGCTGAACGCGAGGGAATCCGACCCGTTTTGGGAACGGGTTCGGTTGCTTAACAAAAGGTGAGAAGTTTGAAAAACCAAGGGGAGCGCGTTGCGCTCCCCTTGGTTTTATAAAATGAATAAAATAATCATGATGTATAGATGAATGCTATCGGGTTCTTCTAAAATAGGGGAGATCGGCGTGGGAGGGAGCCTTGACCCGCTGGGTTTGGTTTGATGTTACGTCCAGGACATACCAATCGGCCATGAGGCCGGGAAGGATCAAATAGATATGATAAAAGCGGTTGACGCCCAGGTAATTCTGGGCGATTTTGTCCAGAAAACGCCTTTTTTGGCCCTGTATGGCCGGGTCTTGGATAAAAACCGCCTCCGTCCAGCAAAACAGCTCCAGCATACAGAGGATGGCAAGGGAGGTGCGGGGAGTGGCATAGGTTTTCTTTGCTTTGCGCTCCAGGGCGTTTTGGATGTATTGGGTATGGTCCTCCTGGGCCTCCAAGGGGGAGTAGACGCCATCGCAGAAATCCCCGATAAAGTTCCGGGTGGAGTAATCCGACGAGGCGAAAGTGACCTCCAACCCCTCCCCATCACAGACGAAATCCGGCTCTTTTTGAAGTGGGTCGCCCCGCCGCCAGACGGAATAGTGGCGCACCTGATCCACGAAATCGAAGATCACCTGCTCGTTGATGCGTTTATCCAAAAACCCCGGAGGGAGATAGAGCTTGTATTGAATGGAGTTGGCCATGGAGATCCCTCCTCTTGCCGTTTTTTCTATTTTAACACAGCAAAAGGGGAAAAAGCGGGCGTTATGGACGCTTTTTTGTTAGGTCCAGCGTGCGGGTGCAGATCTGGTCCAGGAGGGAAGGGGAGTGGCTGACAACCAGAAGGCCGATGTTCCGGGCGGCGGTTTCCGCAAGGAGGAAGTTCCAGATCTGCGCCTGGGTGATAAGGTCCAGCATGGTACTGATCTCATCGGCCAGAAGGAATCGAGTCTGGGATCCCAGGGCTCGCGCGATACAAAACCGCTGCAGCTCTCCTCCTGACAGCTCCCGGGGATACCGGCTGAGCCAGGACGGTTGGATACCCAATCCCGTCAGGATCCTGGCATCCAGCTTTCCCCCCTCCGCTAGAGTACGCCCTAGGGGCATTCTGGGATTGACCACCAGCTCGGGATGCTGCCAGATCATCTGTACCGGGCAGGGCCCCTTGTATTGGGAGAGGGGGACGCCGTCCAGGAGGATCCGCCCCTCCTGGGGGACGAGATAGCCCGCCAGCAGTTTGCACAGGGTGGTTTTCCCAAAGCCACTGGGGGCCATGAGCCCCACCCGCTCCTGGCTTATAAGGGTGAAATTGAAGCCCGATAGGATGGGAGATCCATCCCCATACCGGAACCCCAAGTTTTCTGCCGACAGCGTCATGGCGCCACCTCCCCAATACACCGGACGTAGCCACCCTCCACCTGGCGGTAGGGGATGGAGCCGGCGCAGTCCTCCCTGGCTTCAGGGCAGCCCTGCCGGAAAGGACATCCCTCTTCCTGGTTTTGCGGGGAGAACAGGCTGCCCTCCGGGGCGTGAAAGCCGTGTTGGGGCATGGCCCGCCAGAGGGCCCGGGTATAGGGGTGGCGCAGGGTATTGTCTTCCTGAAAAGCGGAGGCGGGGGCCTCTTCCAGCGTGGTGCCGGCGTAGAACACCACGATGCGGTGGGCCACCGTCAGGGCCAGTTCCAGGTCGTGGGTGATGAGCAGTACCCCCGCTCCTTGATCCGCCAGCTCCCGGAAATGGCCCAGCACCCGCTGGGCCGCCTGGGGGTGGAGGCCGGGGGTGGGCTCGTCGGCGATGACCAGCCGGGGCTGTTCCATGACGGCGGTGGAGATCAGCACCCGCCGGGCCATCCCCCCCGATAGCTGGAAGGGATAGCGTTCCTCCACCTGTGGATCCAGGCCATAGCGGGCCAGCACCGCCCGGGAGCGGTTTCGGGCGGCCTCATCCCGGCGGCCGTTGCGCACCTGGGGGCCCACCTTCATGAGAGGATCCAGATAGGAGACGCTCTGGGGGACCAGCAACAGTTCCTTTCCCCGGATGGCCTTCTGCCGCTGGGGGGTCAGGGGAGCGCCGTTGTAAAAGAGGGCGCCCGTCAGGCTGGCGTTATAGGGGAGGATCCCCAAAATGGCGTGGGCCAGAAGGCTTTTTCCCGAACCGCTGGCTCCCACCACCGCCACCAGCTCCCCCGGATGAATCCGTAGGCTTAGGTCGGAAATGGCAGGAAGCTGTGTCCGGCCCAACAGGCCACGGTATTGGGTAAAGGACAGGGAGAGGTGCTCTACCTCTAGAATGGGACGTTCCATAGCCGCCTCCTTACTCGTGGATGCTGGCGGGATCCAGCAGCTTTCTTAGGGTGCTTCCTACCAGATCGAACAGCAGTACCACCAGCACCAGGGCAAGGCCGGGGAACACCGCCAACCACCACTGGCCCATGATGAGATACTTCATCCCCTCCGATAGGATGACGCCGATGGCGGGCTGCTCGGGGGAGAGGCCGAACCCCAGGAAGGTGACGCTGGCCTCGTGGAGGATGGCGTGGGGGAACAGCAGCACCAGCCCTACCATAAACTGAGGGAACAGGTGGGGGACCATATGCCGCCGGAGGATGTATCCGCGGCCCATGCCCAGCTTTTGCGCCACCTGCACGTAGCCGCTCTCCCGGAGCTGTAGCACCTCCCCCCGGATGACGCGGCTGAGGGACATCCAGTGGGAGAGGGTTACGCCAATGACCACCCCCCAGAATCCTTTTCCACAGGCGAAGGAAACCAGGATCAGCAGCAGGATGTGGGGGATTCCCATCATAAGGTCGATGAGCCAAGAGACGGCGGCATCGGCGCCCCGGCCCAACAGCGCGGCGGCGGATCCCAGCAGAAAGGCGATTACGGCGCTGACGCTGGCGGTGATGATCCCGATCTGGATGCTCATGGACAGGCCGCAGAGGGTCCGAACGAAAAGATCCCGGCCCATCCAGTCGGTGCCGAAAGGGTAGCGGAGGGAGGGCGGCAGGTTTTTCCGGGCGAAATCCGTTTCCATAGCGGCGTCCCGCAGCAGGACGCCGGCTAAGGTGACGGCCAACAGGAGACAAAGGGACAGGATCAAAAGGGAAAGGGCGGCCTTCCGGCGGCTGCGCTTTTTCATGGGCTTTCCCTCCCCTTCATGCGGGGATCCACCACGCCGTAGAGGAGGTTGGCGGCAAGATTCCCCAGAAACACCAGGCCGGCACAGACCAGGGTGACGCCCATCAAAAGGGGAACGTCGCCCCCCAGGCCGGCGGCTACCGCCGCTTGGCCCAAGCCGGGATAGGAGAACACCTGCTCGATGAGCACCGATCCCCCAATGATCTCCCCCACCGAGGCGAATTGCAGGGTTAGGGCGGGAAGCAGCACGTTGCGGAGCCCATGGCGGCGAAGGATGCGCCAGTTGCTGTCTCCCCGGGCCCGGGCGAACAGGGCGTAGTCGCTTTCCATGACGTCGATCATCTTTTCCCGGGTATGGAGCGCAACGCTGGAGACGCCGGTGATGGCCAGGGTCAGGGCCGGCAGGATGGCGTGGCGGACCCGATCCAGAAGGGTGACGGCGGAGGCCTCCATTCCGATGGGCACCGACAGGCCGATGGGCAGAACTTTGAGCCAGACGGAGAAAAAGAGGAGCAGCAGCAGGGCCAGCCAGAAGGCGGGGGTGCTGGCGGTTATGAGGGAATAGGACTTGATGAGCCGATCCCAAATCCCGCCCCGGTTGGCTCCGGCCACCGCTCCAAGGAAAAATCCGATGGTTCCCGACAGGGCCCAGGCGATGATCAGCAGCCATAGGGAGTTTTGGAGTCGCTGGCCGATGACCGAGGCCACGCTCTGCCGGTAGATAAGGGAGGTGCCCATGTCTCCCCGGAGAACATCTCCGGCCCAGGCGAGATACCGCTCCACCGGAGGCTGGCCCACCCCCCAGTACTCCTCCAGCTTTTGGATCTGCTCCGGGCTCATGGAGCCCAGTGCGGTTTGGCCCACGTTGGCCTGAAGGGGATTGATGGGGGAAACGGAAACGAGGAAGAAGGCCACCATGCTGACGCAGAGCAGCAATAGGGCCATCTTCAACAGGTTTTTTGACAGAAAGAGCAGGTTCCGTTTCATAGCAATCGTCCAAATGGGCGGGAAAGCGGGCGATGGCCTCCCCATGGGAAAGGGATCACTTCCAGCTCCACCGGTCCACGTTGTTGACGATGGACCAGCCATGGCCATGGGGGTGGAGCTTTTGTTCCGCCACGGTAAGGCCGTCTCGGGCCCAGTACAGGTGTTCCACGTTGACCAGCCAGACCCAGGGGAGGTCTGCACTGATCCCGGCGTCTCCATCCCTCTGGGCCTTCTGCCACAGGGCGTAGGAGGTTTCCAGATCGGCGCTGCGGAGGGCCTTGTCCATAGTAGCGTCCACCTGGGCATTGGCGTAGGGGGAGAACTGAGCCAGGCCGGTGTCCTCCATGGTGTGATAGATGTTGTAGAGCTCCATGGGGGTGTGGGCGCCCCAGCCCCAGACCATGGGGTCCATCTGTGCCCGGTCATAGGCCACATCCCAGCCCACGCCCTCGATGGAAGCGTCGATGCCCAGGGTTTTAAGCTGGTTGGCGGTATCGGCGGCCAGGGCCTGGCGCAGGGAGTCGCCGGTGGGGTATAGAATGGTGAAGGCGGCCCGAACCCCGCCCTTTACACGGATCCCGTCGCTGCCCGCCTTCCAGCCGGCACTTTCCAGGAGAAAAAGGGCTTTTTCCCGGTCGTAGGGAACTACGGTATCCTCGTTAAACCAGGGCATCTTATCGCAGACGCTATATGCGGGGGTGCCGTAGCCGTTCAGCACGTTTTGGATCATTTCCTCCCGGTTTAGTCCTAGGTTGATGGCCTGGCGGATCGCCGGATCGGCGGTGACGTCGTTGCCCACGTCCCCCGACCGGGGAACGGCGGGCAGGTTGAGCCCCCGGTTATCCACGGTGGCCACCGATAGAAGGGAAAAGCCCTCCACCTGCTGATCCCCGTAGGAGGGGGCGGTGTAGCTAAGATCCGCCTGTCCGGATTTTACGGCGGCAAAGGCGGCGTCCTCCTCCATAAAGAGGATGGTCACCTGCTTCATCATGGGGGCTTCCCCGTAGTAGTCGGGATTGGCGGTGAGGATCACCTGCTGGCCCTTATCCCACTGCTTGAGGATGTACCGGCCCGAGCCGATGGGGTGCTGGCCGTAGGCTTCATCGTAGGCGTGTTCCGGCACAATGCCCACGATGGCCATGGTGTAGGGCCAGATGGAATAGGGACGGGTCATGTGGAACACCACGGTGGTATCGTCCGTGGTCTCCGCCCGGTCCAGCATGGTGAAATCGTTGACGGAGCTGGCAGACTTTACGGTATTGTAGGTAAAGGCCACATCCTGGGCTGTAAGAGGCTCGCCATCGGTGAAGGAGACGTCATCCCGGATGGTGACGGTCCAGGTCATACCATCGGGGCTTGCCTCCATGGAGGTGGCCAGGTCATAGCCGATTTTGAGATCAGCGGTGGTGATGGTGAGGGTGCTTTGAATCAGGGGTTCGTGGACGTGCTCTCCGGCGCCCCAGCCATAGGCGGGATCAAACCCGGCTTCGGGCTCCGAGGTGGGGGACATCACCACAACGACGGAGTCCTTTGCCCCGGTTTGGGCGCCGGCGGGGGTTCCTCCGCCGCAGCCCGCCAGAAGAGCCAGGCACAGAATGAACGAAAGACAGGCGGCTATGCGTTTTCTTCCCATAATACTTCCTCCAGACAGAAAAATTGCCACGAGGGCGGCTTGCGCGCAACACCTTCGTGGCATTGGATTCGGAATCGAAAGCAGAAAGAACCGCACATCCGGCGGCGGGCCATGCCTTCGTGACATGGGCTGTTTCAACTCTATCGGATTTGGGTGGATTTGTCAATCTTCCTTCGGGTCCCTCGACACCATCCGCCCCTCCACTTGTTGGCCGGGAGGAAATGGATTATACTGAGGCTGATAGCTTTTTTATCGAATTTTGCGGATAGGGATTCAAACAGGATTTGGGGGAACGGATGGATGGAAAAGAAGGAATTTTGGGCGCCTGAAAGCCTGCGGCGGTATTTGGACGCCTGCGCGTTTTTGGATTATCCCAGGGTACCCTTGGCAAAGTATGTGGAGGGGATCATCCGGCCGGAGGACACCGTGCTGGATCTGGGCTGCGGACCGGGCGCCAGCTCGGAGTATCTGGCTACCCTTTGCCGGCAGGTTTGGGCGGTGGATACCAGCCAGGCCGGCCTTGACAGCCTGCGGGAGCGGATCGCGAAGAAGGGCACCCGTAACATCACGCCCCTGGACCAGCCCTTTCCCCAGGGGGAGCTGCCGGTCTGCGACGTGGTGGTGGCCCTCTATGTATTCTTCCTATTGGAAAACCGAAGCGCTGCAAAGCGTCTGTTGGAGCTGACGGGCCGGGAGGGGATCATCCTGCTGCGCCGGGAGGATCGAGGCTTTATGGAGGAGATCCCTCCTTTGCTGGGGCTTCCTGCCCGGAGCACGCCTTGCAGCCGCGGATGCCACATCATGGGGCTGTTGGAGGGAGTGGGAGCCCGGGTAGAGTGCGAACATTTTCAGCGGGATTTTGGACAGCCGGTGGCGGACGTCCGGGAGGCGGCGGACTTCATCCGCGCCCAGCTGCGGGCGGGGGAGGAGTATGCCCAGGCCATTGAGGAGCTTGCGCCCCGGTATCTGGTAGAGCGGCAGGGGCGGCTGTATTTG
Source organism: Christensenella sp. MSJ-20 (assembly GCF_044357945.1). Lineage (NCBI taxonomy): Bacteria > Bacillati > Bacillota > Clostridia > Christensenellales > Christensenellaceae > Christensenella > Christensenella sp. MSJ-20. The sequence continues at coordinate 837,378 of NZ_CP076563.1, read as the reverse complement.
CCCTATCCCCGGACGGAGTGCGTCCTTCACTATTGGAAGGATCGCTGATCCGGCGGTTTTTTGTATTTCCGGCTCCCATGGGGGCCTTTTTGGAGGTTTGTATGCAGGCATCCGATTTTAACCCACGCATGGAGGAACGGGCGGGCCGGCGCAAAGCGGCCCGGCTGAACCTATTGCTGCTGACCGTTCTTTGCGCTCTGGCGCTGTTGGCGCTCTGTGTGGGAAAATATCCGGTTTCGCCATGGGAGGCCCTTGGCATCCTATTTGGCGGCGGCGCGGAGGACGCCATGGCAAACAGCGTGGTTTGGGGGCTTCGTCTGCCCCGGATTTTGGGCGCTGTTTTTTGCGGCGCGGCTTTGGCGCTTTCGGGGGCGGCCTACCAGGGGGTATTTAAAAATCCTCTGGTTTCTCCCGACTTTCTAGGGGTTTCTCAGGGAGCCTGCGTGGGCGCCGCCCTTGCTATCCTGTTGGCGCTGCCCGCCGGCATGACCCAGCTCTTTGCTTTTTTGGGGGGAATCCTGGCCGTCGGGTTGACGCTAGTCATCCCATCCCTTATCCGGAATCAGTCCAATCTGATGCTGGTGCTATCCGGCATCATCGTTGGGGGGCTTATGGGCTCTCTGATGGGGTTTATCAAGTATATCGCCGATCCGGAGACCCAGCTGGCCGCCATCACCTATTGGCAGATGGGCAGTTTCTCCTATGTGGATCTGGAGGGCTTTTTTTCGGTGCTGCCCGCCATGGTGCTCTCGGGCGCCTGCCTTTTTGGCCTGTCCTGGTGGATCGACGTGATGTCCTTGGGGGAGCGGGAAGCCCAGACCCTGGGAACAAATGTGGTGCTGGTACGCACCTTGACGGTGGTTTGCGCCACCTTTTTGACCGCCAGCTCCGTTTGCCTGGCGGGGACCATCGGCTGGGTGGGACTGGTGATTCCACACTTCGGCCGGATGATGGTGGGCACCAGCAACATCCGCCTGCTGCCGGCCGCCTGTTTGGTGGGGGGCATTTTTCTCCTGGTGGTGGATACCGCGGCCCGTACCATTGGCACCACCGAGCTGCCCATCAGCATCCTTACCGGTATGGTGGGCGCGCCTTTCTACGCCTGGCTCCTGTACCGGCGCAGAATGACGGTTCAGTAGGAGGGGACGCCCAATGGATGTGATCTATGAGGTTCGAAACCTAAGCTATTCCTATCCCGGCAGCCAGCGCCAGGTGCTTTCCGGCGCCAATTTAACCCTGGGACGGGGCGAGGTGCTTTCCATCTTAGGGCCAAACGGTGCTGGAAAGAGCACCTTGCTCAACTGTATGGCGGGATTGCTTCACCCCACCGCCGGGGACATCGAGCTGTGCGGGAAGTCCATTCATGCCATGAAGCAAAGGGAGATTGCCCGGCAGGTAGCCTACGTGCAGCAGAACCACGTTCCCTCCTTTTCCTATTCGGTATTTGAATTTGTGTTGATGGGCCGGGCCCCCAAGGTGGGCTTTTTTGGCCGTCCAGGGAACCGGGACCGGGAGGCCGTATGGCGGGTGTTGTCGGAGCTGGGCATCGAACATCTGGCCAATCAGCCCTATACCGAGATCAGCGGCGGGGAGCGCCAGCAATGCACCATCGCCCGGGCCATGGCACAGGAACCCCAGGCCATTTTGTTTGATGAACCCACCGCGTATCTGGACTTTGGCAATCAGGCTCGCATTCTGGAGGCGATCCGCCGGATGGCGGGAGAGGGATACTCCGTGGTGATGACCACCCACAACCCCGACCATGTGATCCTTTTGGGGGGAAGGGCGGCCATTGTGGACCGCAAGGGCGGGCTTGTATGCGGCTCGGTGGAGGAGGTTGTTACCCAGGATCGGCTTAGGGAGGTCTATGAGACCGATTTGCGGATCGTTCGGGTGGAGGAGCTGCACAGAAGGGCCTGTCTCCACGGGGAGCTGCGCCCTTAGCGGGAAACCAGACTGGACTTCTGCATCCACTTTTAGAAGGGAAAAGCTAGGAAAATGCGCTTGTCTTCCATAGGGGGACATCATAAAGCGAAATTTGGACATGGTATTTATGATGGGAATGATATTTGCATTGGGGCGGAAGAGATGAAACCGAAGGGCATATGGCAGGGCGGAAAGCTGTTTAACAGCAAAAAGCAGTGGATATTCCAATGGATTCAGATTGGAGTGCTGCTGTTGCTTGCGATCGCTGTGGTGGCATTGACCATCGTCAACGTTATGGGGATGCGGGAATCCATCCACGCGAGCACGGAGCGATATGTGGAGGATGTGGCCAGGCAGCTGGCTTTGGATATTGAGACCCTATTGTTAAAGGACAGCCAGGAGCTGGAGCTTTTGGCGGACAGCCTACTGCGCATCGAACACGGCCCTAATCAGGAGGAATTGGAGGAGTTTTTGAACCGTAAGGTGGAGATCCTTGCCTTTGACGCGCTGCTTTATTTTTGCGAGAAGGGCGACGTGCATACCGCCGGCTCTGTGGCCCTTTCGGAAGAGGAGCTGGCTGAAATACGCAGGGCGTTTCAAGGGGAGGGGTCCCTCTTTCTTCTGGACGGCCAGAAAATCATAAATGCCATTCCGCTCTATGAGGAGGAGAGGGTGGTCGGCGTATTGGGGGGCTTCGGAACAAAAACAACATGCAGGCTTTGATCCAGCCCAAGAGCTTTATGGGCAAGGGATTGAGCTGCATCGCTGACAGCCGTGGGCAGGTGATCATCTCCCCTACGGATTTAGACCCTTTTTTGCAGCTGGACAGCATTTTCTTTGAGGATGGAGACCCTGAGACGGTTCAGGATATTCAGCAGATGCGGGAGGATATGCGGAACCACCGGGATGGCGTTGTGACTTTTTCCGCCGTAAATGGGATGGAACTGATCCTGTCCTATAACGCTATGCAGGCTTTTGATTGGGTGCTTTTGACCTTGGTTCCCGCCGATCTTATCGTCAGCGAGGTAAACGTGCACATCAGCCGCATGTTTCGTATCGTCGTTGGCATGATTTTGGTTCCGTTCCTGTTTTTTATGGCGTTCTTACGAACCTACTGGAACCATCGCCGGCAATTGGAACGGTTTGCTTTTATGGATCCCATCGCCGGAGGGATAAACCACGAGGCCTTTGGGCTACGGTGCAGGGAGCTGCTATCGGCCCAGCCCAAGGGAACCTACACCATGGTATCCATGCAGCTGCGGAATTTTAATCTCATCAATGAAGCCGCCGGGAGCGCGGAGGGAAACGCCACGCTGCGATACATCATGGAGACGCTGCGGCGCCATCTTAGGGAGGATGAAGCGGCCTGCCGAGGTGAAGGAGAACATTTCTTGCTGCTGCTGCGGGAAAACCAGCCCTTGGACGTCCAGCGGCGGCTGGATGAAATGCTGACGGATATCAACAGCTTTAACCAAACCCGGGACACCGTTTATCTTCTAACCTTCCAGCAGGGGGCGTACTTGGTGGAGGACCCGGATCTGGAGATTGCCGTTATAGAGGATCGGGCCAAGGTGGCCGACCGGGAGCATTCCGGCGGCGGATGCGTTTTCTATGACGCCGCTTTTACCAAGCGCTTGCAGCGGGAGCATGATCTGAACGCCATGTTTCGCGGAGCGCTGGAGCAGGGGGAATTCCAGCTATATCTGCAGCCCAAAGTGGGGCTTGAGGAAAATCGGATCGCGGGGGCGGAGGCGCTGGTTCGCTGGGAGCACGACGGGGAGATGATCTATCCCTCCGACTTCATTCCATTGTTTGAGCGGAACGGCAACATCCGCGCCCTGGATTTTTATATGTTCCGCAGGGTTTGCGAATATCTGGCCCAGCGGCTGCAGGAGAACCGGCAGGTGTTCCCCATCTCGGTGAATTTGTCCCGGCAGCATTTTCGTACCTCCAACTTTTTGTCCCGGCTGGACGCCATTGCCGAAGGGTATCGCGTTCCCAGAGGGCTCATTGAGTTTGAGCTTACCGAGTCCATCTTCTTTGACGACCAGCAGATCAAAGCGGTGAAGGAGAGCATCCGGGAGATGCATCGGTACGGATTTTCCTGTTCGCTGGATGATTTTGGATCGGGGTTCTCCTCTTTGGGCCTGCTGAAGGAATTTGATGTGGACGCCATCAAGCTGGACCGCAGATTCTTCCTTGGGCTATCCCAGCCCAAAGCAAAGGACGTGGTGGCCTGTCTCATTGCTTTGGCCTCCAGGCTGGGGGTCAGCACGGTGGCCGAGGGCATCGAGTCGGAGGAGCAGTTGGCGTATCTCAGGCAATTAGGCTGCGACATGGTACAGGGCTATCTGTTTTCTCCGCCGGTTCCAGCAGAGGCGCTTGAGGATTGGATGGAGCGGTTTATGAAGGAATCGGAGGAACGAGATTAGAGCGGAAAAGAAAGAACTTTGAAAAGGGAGTTGAACCTGGGGACAGGGTATGCTATAATCAATAGGCTCAAACGGGTACCCGTAGCTCAGCTGGATAGAGCGTTAGACTCCGACGCTGAAGGCCCGTAGTAATATATACATTCAAATAGTTATCATGTACCCGTAGCTCAGCTGGATAGAGTGACAGACTCCGACTCTGTAGGTCGAAGGTTCGAATCCTTTCGGGTACGCCAGAAACCCCCGTAAACAGTAGGTTTTCGGGGGTTTCCTTATGCAAAGGATCATTCAAGAGCAATCCAATATGATCGGTTTTTATTGTAGACATTCTTGTTGAATAAGGGCTGTATATTTTGGTTATTTATGCATTTTGACTACAATTTGACTACAATATTTTTTGTACATAATAAAAAGTATAGATTTAATGGACAATCATCTTGCCTTTCCATGTGATTTTTGTTTCATCGAAATAGAATGATTTGAGTTGAAATCAGGAGCCAGGGTTTGGATATATTCATTTACCGATTGTGTTGTCGCAGAATCGTTATAGAGATCCACTAGGTATTTGTTGATTTTTTTCTTTGCTTGGCCTTCTTTGTAATGCGAAACATGAATATATACATCGAGAGTAGTAACGATATCGGCATGACCGAGATACCTTTGAGCGGTTTTAATATCCACATCGGCATCGTATAACAAGCTGGCGTAAGTGTGGCGAAGCATATGAGGGGTTATATGGTCGATGACCTGAATACGCTCCACATAGCGGCCAGTGGATAGCTGTCCTCCGGCTTGAACATTCAAATAATTTTCATAGGCTGTCCATGCGCGTCGAAATGCTGTGTCGGTAATGGCTGTTCCTTGGACACTATAACAAAGCAAAGGATTCTTTGTTCGAGCAAATTCAACAACCGGACGTAAAATCTCAGGGATAGGAATGTCTCTGAAACCAGCTTTTGATTTGGGATCAGTCAAAACTGGTTGATTGGACGGCCATTCAATGGATTTGTTGATAGAAAGAACAGACTCGTTGAGATTGAAATCCGTAAAGACATTAAGGGCGGCCGTTTCTCCTCTCCGCGTTCCGCAAAATAGCATTGTCATTGCGGCAGGTCCCATTCTATGGCCCGACCATGTCTTAACAATTAGACTTATCTCATCTTTGGTGAGTGGCCGACGTTGTTTTGGTGGAATCCCAATAACCTGTATTCTGTTAAAAGGATTTACTGTCAATAGTTCATTTTCAATGGCAACGTCAAAAATTTGTCTGCCAACATTTCGCATATCTTTAACTGTTTTTTCTGAATAAGTAGCACCTTTTTCTACGATGAGATCATTGCACATAAATTTTTTGATATCGCAGATCCGATAGTCACCCAGTTTAGGACAAAGGTGCAAACGAAAAATCCTTTCATCCGATTCACTTGCTGATTTTCCAGGCTTTGGGAGGGTTAGAAAATAGTTGCCCAATTCTCGAAAGGTCATATATGGGTTGATTTTTAGCCCTTCATACTGTTTCATTTCTTTTTCTTTGGCCTTTTCTATTTCCCAAGCTTTTTTTGCTTCCTCGTAGTTACGCTCCAATTCTGTAATGGTATTCCCATAAATGGGTACTCGGTCGTATGATCCATCCGGCTTGCGCCCACGATTTAATAATCTTTGATAGCGGCCATCCGCTCTTTTCTTATATTTTGTTTTAGGCATCTAAATTTCCACCTTCATGCTCATCCAACCAAAGTAAGAATTTATCTTTACGAACAATCTTACGTTTTCCTATTGTTAGAGTTGGAAAGTCTTTTCTATAAAAAAGGTTATAAGCGTAGGATTTTGAAATACCCAGAACATCTGCAATATCTTTTGCATTTAGGGTAAGTGGCAGTTCTTCAAAATCTTTATAAATGAGCCATCTACCTCCTTGAAAAAGAGACGGAAACAAATGGGTTTATTGAACAAAATATATATGGACCACCCAAGCAGGGCTTGACGGGCCCTCACAGTGTTTTTCACTCCACGCATTCCGATGCCTGGCCGTCCCTCACCACGACGTGAAGCCGGACGGGTGTATCATAATCCCTGCTGGCTAGGTCATGGCACCCGGCTTGTCCCACCGGTGGTACGATCACAGTTTTATCGCTCTTGCTTTTGCAGTCATGGCGCTGCTGTACCCGCTTTCCCATTCAGGGCTAACCAACAGAATGTACTTGGGTTTTCCTATTCGAATTTCAAAGTACCAACACATGGGGCCATAAAAAGAACCCCGTCACTTATATAAGGAAAAGTGACGGGATTCTTTAACTTAATTTAATAGCTATTTTCTTAATCTCTATTTTTGCATGTTTCTAATGCGTGTACTCCATTAGGACTTTTTGTAAGTAAAATATCATGTAAAATCAAGAATTTACATGATATATCCAGTTATTGGTTGACATATAGAATAAATTGGAATATATTGGGTTTATAAGTGAGTATTGTGTGAATTCTGGAGAATTATGATGTCGTTGTTTATATCCACAAGGTTAGAAAACGATTATGGCCATCCTGGAGGAGGATGGTCCGGATTGTTGCTGTTGTAACCACGAAACATTTTGTTTCGTGGTTTTTTTGTTCTGTTGGATTGAATCGGGAGGTTAAACAAATGAGGAAACAGGGAATGCGCCGCGTCATTACGTTACTGCTGTCTGCACTGATGGTGCTGTTAACCCCTATGGGGGTATTGGCAGAGGAAGCACGGGAGGCAGCCGTTGCCCGGGAGCTGGCCAACACCAAGGTGCCCGTTGACAGCATGAACACCGAGACGGAGACCTATTATCGAAACGGGGACGGCACTATGACCTATGAGACCTACCGCGATCCCATACGGGTACAGGACGAGGATGGGGTGTGGCAAGAGGTGGATATGGCCATCGTCTCCACGGAGGAGGAGACAGCGATTCTTTCCGAGTACGCCGATCCGGCCTATGACTATCAGACCAAGACGTCCAAGTATTGGACGCTCCTAAAGGAGGATATTACAGCGGAAGCGCCCATCAAGCTGGTGGGGGAGAATGCGGTTATTACGGTAAAACCGATACTGCCGGTGCAGGGGCCTGCATTCCAGCTTGAACAGGGGGAGGTATTGCCACCGCTGTCTGAGAATGGGACAAGCGTTGGCGAAGAGACCTTGGAAGAAAGTGCGCTGGAGGAAGAGCAGGCACAGGAAAATCAGGAGCCTTTTTCCCAAGATGCAGCCATGAGTCAGGGAGTTGCTGTTCAGGAGGAAAGTTCCGCTACGTTGAGTCATGAGCTGGTCCAAGTAGAACGGGAGATGACGCTGGTTCCCAAAGCGGCAGAGAATACAGAGAAAAGCACAGCTGATGAGCCAGCGATTCAGTCCGAAGGGGAAGAAGCGCCGATTCCGGAATACCAGTCGGTGGAATACGCCAATGTATTTGAGAGTGGGGTACATCTTCGGATCACACCCCGAGTGAATGGATACAAGGAAGAGGTCATCCTGAGTCAGGTACCTAGGAGCAACCGGTTCTCCTTTGAGATTCAGCTGGAGGGGGATCAGTATCTGGATACCTCCAAGGAAGGGTATATCGCCATCTATGATCCCAATGTGGAGAAGGACGATGGGTTGATTGGGTTTATTCCGGATCCCTTTATGGAGGACAGCCGGATAGCGGAGGATGATATTCTGACCAGCTATGATATTGAGGTGGAGCTGGAGGAGTTGGGGAATGGGAAGTACCGGTATACCATGATTCCCAGCTGGGAGTATCTGAAGGATCCAGAGCGGGAGTATCCGGTGGTGATCGATCCCACCATTACCATGAATACATCGGGACAGATCTATGATGCCGACGTCATTAGCTTGTATGGAGAGACTCCCTACCCCAGCTATAGCCGGATTCGTGTGGGGAAGGATACCAGTAATCGCATATATCGGTCCTTTATTTGGTTTAAATTACCGGACCATTTATTGGGCATGGAAGGAAATGTGATTCATAGCGCAACACTGAGTTTATACAACCAAGGTGGAGCAACCCAAGTTCCTACGGCGGTGGCACAGGTAACGGGCGGTGTCAATACCATGTGGGATATTAAGTGGAATAATCAGCCGAAAGAGGAATTGGGCCAGGTAGGAAGTCCGGTTTCTACTACAACGGTAGTTGGAGCGGGTTGGTATAACTGGGATATTACTAGTATTGCGAGAGCAGGACAATTTGGCTGGACGTATAACATTGTGCGTTTGAAAAGTACAACGGAAAATTATCAGCGTGTGAAATCCCTCTATTCTCTTGAGAATGGAAGCGCCACATATAACCCGAAGATCACGGTGAACTATACCCCGGTATCTGCGACCACAAGCGTCAGTGCGGGGCCAGTTAACAGCTCGACTGGAAACATAAGCCTTAGCTGGACGGGAATACCGGGAGCGACCTATCAGGTGGCGTTGGAGCATGGAGGGCAGAGAACCTATTACGATGCGGGTACTGCAACCAGCAAAACTATCACAGGAGTACCTTATAATACCACGCGGGGATTTGTTCGATATTATAGTGGGAGCACAATTATCGGAGATACCGATTGGCTGTATTTTACCATGCCGGATACGGTTTCTCCCCAGTTTCCGGGAGGGAACGCAACAGCGTCCATCTCAGGGGCTCAGGCCAATGTGTCATGGCCAGCTGCAACGGACAACACAGGAGTAAGCCATTACGAGGTGTACTGGTATCGGGGATCACTGTCCCAAGTGACTACGGACAGTACTGGGAAGATTACCAATATCTCCGGACAAAGAAATCATATTGAGAATATTTCTGCGACCAGCGGTTCCTATAACTATGAGGAAATGGATTTTCCAAGCGGGGAGACCATCTACTTTGGAATTTGGGCAGTTGATGCCAAGGGGAACTACACTACGGTGCCCTGTTTCTCCAATGGGATAACCATACCCAACTATATTACTCCCCAGGCACCCAGCAGCCTAACCATCAAAAACCAGGCGGGGGACGGTTATGGGAAGGACGATCCCGTTGGATTTGCGGTAAAGGAGGATGTTGAACTATATTGGAGCATTTCTCCGGGAGAGGGAAGCGACTATGGGATTGGTGCAGTGCAGTACCGTGTGAATCAGTCTAGCGAGGACTGGATTACCGTAAGTCCGGAGGACCTTCTGCTGACTGGTCCCAATGATACTATGGCGGTTAACGGTATCATGCTGGACGTCGATAGCCTATGGGAGGGGAGCAATTATATTGAGGTTCGTGGGGTTGATAGTAACCCGACGAATGCTCTAGCGGGGCCATCCGCCAATATCCAGGTAAAACGGGATACCCTTCCCCCTGTGTTGGAGATGGTTTACCCTCAGGGAGTGGGGGAACCACCGGTATGGGAGATTAGCGATTCCATTGAAATCGCCTCGGTGCAGGATGACAATCTGGAACAGATTACAGTGGAGCTGGGAGTTAAGCTGCCTTTGGTGGGCACGGCATACAGTACGGTTTATACAGGGACTGCTGATACTGTGTATCCAGCGGTAATTCCCCTCAATTCGCTGGCTTTGGGGAACTATGAATATTCCTTGCGGGTCAAAGCAGTTGATACTGTAGGGAATACCTGGATGGAAGAGAAGAGCTTTTATCTGGCAGCGTCGGCAGAATATCAGAATCCGCAGATTCGGATTGTGGGAGCGGAAGGAGATCCCATGGGTTCTGTTATACTGGATGGCCCGACCAAGACCATTGGCTATGGAACACTGGGAGAATACACACTGCCGGATGCCTATGACCTAATTCTATATGCTGACGGGGAACCTTTGCCCAACACCGTGGTGGATAAAACGGCAAAAACCATCAGTTTTGATGTGATTGACCCTCAGAACCGGACACTTCTGCTGAAGGAGCAGCCGGTATCCTTGCACATAAAGCTGACAGCGGGAGAAACGTCTGCGTATTCGGTGCCGGTGTTTGTGGCCAATCAATCGGTGGCTTTTGCTGCGGAAGAATTTAGTCAGCTATTGGGCTTTACCCTGGAAGAAGGACGGCTTAATGTGCCCAATGACTTGTCCACGGATGGATACTTTATCTTGGCCCCTGTGGAATCGGGTTTGGGGTTGGTTAACAGCGTTGTGGTGGATACCTTTATAGGGCTGCCCAGTGATGTGGAAATTGCTTTTGATGTGCGGTTCTTTGATGGAGAAAACTATACGGAACCGGTAACTGTAGGGATTGGGGAAGCGGCTACCATTGCTGGAAGCTACTACGGCTATGAAGTCACCGGCCGGGTTGTGGATTACGGCACCCATGCGCCATCGGAGAATTTAGCCATTACAGATATAGGAATATCCGTGGGTTATACGGGAATCAACCTTTTGACTGATAACCAATTGGTTCTGCCTCCCCGGGGACTCAGCGCGGTTGCCCAGATGAATTACACCACCTGGCTGCGGTGGGATGAGGAGGAATCAGATGTAGAGGCACTGACCTACGATGTCTACCGGACCCCGATTTATGCGGATGGAGCAGGGACTCCGCAGCTGATTGCGGAGAATCTGACGGAGCCATACCATTACGATTACAATCTATACTATGGCCAGACCTTCCAATATTATGTGGTAGCCAAGAAGACCATTGGAACGGGAGAGAACAGCTTTGAAGCGGTTAGCGCCCCTTCTATCTCGGCCCAAGCTACAATGGTGGACCAAGGGGAAACGGAGAAGTATTTGGGGCTTCAGAGCTATTGGAGCTATGCCACTCTGGGCCTGGACGATGGCACTGCCTATGCCAACGTGGCCAGCGGAAACCTGGTGTATCAGAAAACGGATTTTGCCAATACCGCGCCTCTGTTAGCGTCGGTGATGCGGCGAACCTACAATAGCCAGTCCACCGCTGGATCCCCCTTGGGGGAGGGATGGGATTTTAGCTTTAACACCAACCTGTTGACGGAGTATGGGGCGGATGCCAACGGCGATATGGTGGAAATCGCGATCCTGCTGAAAGACGGTGATGGAACCATCCATCGGTATGTAAAGCAGGAGGATGGCAGTTACAAAGCGCCTAATGGCGTTTTCCTGGAACTGATTGAACAGGAGGATGGAACTTTTACTGCGGAGCGCTCCGATGATATTACCTATGTATTCAACCAGCAAAGGATGATTCAAGAGTTTAGCGAGCCCAATGGGAATAAGCTGCTGTTCGAATACGATAGGAAGGGTCGGCTCATCAAGGTGATTCACAACCAATATCTGAAGAGAGAAGCCGATGGTCAGCTCTTGTTTAGTGAAAGCGAGCAGCAATATATCACTTTTGAATATGGTGAGGCGCCTCATAATCAAGATAAAATTATCAAGGCGGTAAACCATTTTGGAATCAACTCCGATGGGACGGCCGATGAGCAGGCCTATGTCTATGAGTATAGCAGTAACCTGGAGAACGCGGATCTTTATGGAAAATTGGTGGGGGTAAGTACGTCTACCGTGCGTCCCATCCTGACCTTTGGAGAGGATGATGTTCCGGAACCCATTGATTACCAGGCCTTTACCGTAGCAGAGGTTTACTCTTACGATGGAGCGGGACTCCATACCATCACCATGCCGTCTAAATCCTTGACGTACCCGGGACGGACCTCTGCGGCAACCTTAAATTTGAATACGGAAAACCATAGGATCGATTCCATTGTCCATGAAGAGGAACGGATGGAACTCAGCTACCTGGAGCCGGAGAGCGGTTATGGGGCCAACGTTCTGAAGACAACGGCTACTGCCAGTCAGGAGGATGTGGCGGTATCCCGATATACGTTCTATACGGATACGGCCAATCATGGGGTGGTGATAGAAACCCGGGTGGATGGCGGGCGGACGGTATACTACGAAGACTATACCGATACGCTACAGCCCCAGACGGTGCGCTCCTACAATGACGCAGCCCATACCACGGCGGTAACCAACATGTACACCTACGACAGCCGAGGAAACGTGCTGACCAGCACCGATCCTCTGGGAATCCAGAGCGAATACACCTACCAGAGCGGGACCAGCTGGCTGACGGAGCAGAAGGTATTTGATGGGGATACCCTATTGAACTGCGCTCAGTATACCTACGATGATCGGGGGAATTTGCTGACCAGTAAAATCGCGGTGAGCAACCCCATTGTGTTTACGGACGTGAAAACCACCACCAATGTATATGATAACCAAGGGCTGCTGCTGGAGACCACGGCCTGGAACGGAAAGAAAACGGCCTATGGGTATGACAAGTTTGGACGGCTAACCAGCACATCGGATATTGGAGACGGAAAGACTTTGACCACCACCTACGCTTACGATGGCCGGAACAATCCGGTGAGCAGCAGCATACAGCGGGGAAGCGGCGCCATCACCAACCAGTATGAGTACGACGACCTAGGGTATTTGGTGCATACGGACTACGCTACGGGACAGAAGGAATATGTCCAATATAGTCCCATGGGTTATATGGTGAGCAATGCCTTGCTGGGGTATCAGAACAATGCCTTTGTGGAAAGCCTGGAGACTCAGTATGAATATGATAAAGTAGGGCGACTCATAAAGACCACCTTACCCAATGGAAGCATTGCGACAAACCAGGTGGGGACGAGCGCTGGAAAGATCACATCTGCAACTATTGTGTCGGGAACGGATGGCGTAAGCCGCGCGGCGGTAACCGGCGGGAAGAACCCCTATGGGGTGGCGGATGCCAGTCAAATGTACCAGTATCAGAAAAATGGCACCCTGGGTAGCAAAGCATACTACGATTACGCCGGAAACATGGTAAAATCGGTACAGATGTATGAGGAGGATGGCGCCTGGAAGGAGGAGCGGCCGGTCCATGTGGAATACGACCTGGTAGGCCGTGCCGTCCGGCAGTATGACGAGAATCTGCTGGTGGAGAGCTATACAGACTACGACGTCATGGGGAACGTGTTCCGTAGCTGGACCTATGTGGAGACGGCGGACGGGATACGGAAGTACGCCGTGAAGGAGTACAGTTACGACCTTCTGGGCCGGGTGACGGAGGTAAAGGAGTATCTGAGCCTTCAAGCCAGGGGAAGCGCTCCCAGCGGGGAAAGCCAGAGCACCAGCTATGCCTACGATACCTACGACGCGGTGGAAGGGATGTACTACGACACCGTCACCGACGCGGAGGGCGGGGTGACTCGGACCTACTACAACCAGCTGGGTCAGACTCGGAGGGAGATCCAGTATGGAAAAACGGTGGACGCGGCCACGGACAAGCGGATCATCACGGAGTGGGTGTACGACGAATACGCCCGCCTGAGCCAGGTGAAGGCGGGAGCCAGCGGGGACAGCCTCATCGTGCGGCAGAGCTATGAATACGACGCCTATGACCGGGTAGTGAAGGAGACCACGGACAGCGGTCGGTACACCACCTATGAGTACGACCACTTCGGACGGCGAAAGAAGATGACGGACCGGGTGGATGGAGAGGATATGTGGAAACAAATGGAGTGGAAGGATTATCAGCTGAAGAAAAAGTCCAATTGCAAAATTACTTTATAGAGTATGAAGAACTGCGCGTAGCAAGCGGAAGCAGTGCATTGTTTGCAACAGTAGATGATGCGAATGAAGCGGCAAGTGAGATATTCCTTAAGATGACGGATATTACCGGAGTAGAGTTTGGAGCCTTCATAGGGAATATGGGCAGTCATGCGGAGCTAAGTGGCATTTTATTTGGAAGTAGAACGAATGTTGCAATTAATGCTGAATCTCAGCGAACTCTAAAGGCATCTTATGAGTTAAGTCAAAGAGGAGGATTTATCGTTAATAGCTTTACCCATGTGCATCCGATAGGTGCTGATGGTGTTGATCCTCAAACAAAGGAGCTGTTTTCTAGTCGAGACGCTAGTGTGTTTGCTGCTAATGGAGAAGCATTGGCGACAAAACATCATCTTGTGGTTGGACAGGGAACAGCCAAGATTTATGGTAAGCTCTATGTTACGTCACAAAGTACAAGAGAAAGCAAAGGATTTAATATGAAATATGTGATCGAGAAGGGAAAACCTTTGACCATACCAGGCTTTCAACCATAGGGGAAAAGAAATGAAAAAGATAAAATATATTGTGTGTATTGTGATTAGTTTGAATATGTTGTTTTGTGGAAGCAGCTTGGTAGATGAAGAAGTACGATGGGGTACTATATTACCATTTACTTTGTTATGTCGTGACAATATTGAGGAAATTTATGACTTTGAGCATGTAGAGGGTTATTTTGGCGCTGAAAAAGACAATATATATCTTTATTGCTTCTTTGCAGACTACCAATATGGAAATCATGAGAATGCGGTTGTTATGGATCGAAAGGAATTTCAAGAATACTTTGATGGTTTAAGCGAGAACTCTAAAGAATTGAAAGGATGGACCGGAAAACGAGTAGAGGATTTGAATGGAACATATATGAGAATATCGGCGTATTTGACTTGTGAAAAGAACGATGCCGCTATCGCAAGGCTTTATGATATTTATGAAGTAGATGTCGGGAAAAAGCTGGTTAATGAGTATCAAGAAAGGTGTTATTTTCCAAATGAAATTCAAAGATACTGTTTGGAAAAAGAGCCAGAGTTCAATTTAGATGAAGTAAAGCAAGTATCTCTCTATCGTTTTTTATGGAATCCAAAGCTACATGCGGAACAAAAAGTTTACATTCAAGGGAAATTTATGGCGTATACAACAACCATAACCACAAAAGAAACACGGTGCTTGTTAAGTTTAGATCAAAGACTTGATAATCAAGAAGGGGAACATATCCGCTTAATAGTTGATAAACACTTGGATGGGAATTTGATTATTGGATATGAGGATAATGGAGCGGCAGTGCTTGATCCAAAGTATTTGGATCAGAGAGTAGAAATAATTGGCCATGTTGCTGATATTAATAGACTTTATGGCTTTTATGCTATTCCAACGATTGAACTTCAGGTAGATGAAATACGATTGGCAGAAAAGAGAGAGGTGCGACAATGAAAAAAAGGGTTTTGATAATACTATGCTTTGTGTTGGCAACGCTCTTTTTCTGTGTTGGCTGTGGAAAAGGGAATCAAAGAATCATTGATAAAACTGCAATTACTCCTCCGGAGAACCGCACATCGATTTACGCGCTAATCATCGATCCAGAAGTCTATGATGGACAAACGGTAACGGTGCGGGGAGCGTTTTATCTGGATGGGGATGGAGCGGCGCTATATGCAACGCCTGACGATGGAGAGTATCTGCTGACCATTAATGCCCTGTGGATGGGAAAGCAGGAAGAGATTACGGCGTATACCCTGGAAGAACTAAAAGCTCTGGATGGGGAATATGTAGAGGTAACGGGTACGGTGGTAGGGGATGCCTACGGTCCGGAGGAAGCATATAACTGCGAGCTAAAGGATATTCAGAAGATACTGAAACTAGAGCCGGTAAATGAACTGCCGAAGGAATAGAGGAGTAGAAAAAGGAAGGCGATGCTTGGCATCGCCTTCCTTTATGCCTTACAATATGGTAATATATAGAAAACGATGTAATCCAGATGATCCAGGACGGGAAGCCGGTAAACTACAGCTACAACGGGGTAGGGGAACTGGTGGCCATGCAGTATGGGAACACGGGGAGCGTGCGGACCATCGCCTATGGGTATGACGCTATGGGCCGCCCCGTGGAGGTGCGCAGCGCCATGGCGGGAGCGGGGACCGTGGAACCGGAGAACCTGAAGACGGTGAAGACCTACCACTACGGCGCCAATGGGGATCTGAACGAAGCGGTGGAGTATCTGGACTTTGACCGAAAAGCCAATCTCCAGGGCACCACGGTGGTGGAGAAGTACAGCTATGACAGCCTGGGCCGAGTGACGGAGCTGGAGTACGTAAAACGGGCGGGGGAAACGGAGACCCTGCTGGAGAAATATACCCAGAGCTATGACGGCAGAAGCTATGCGACTGGGGGGAGCTATCTGGCGGACAACATGGGGGATCAAGAGGATCTCAGCGTGAGCCGTACCTATGGGTACGACGCCATCGGACGGCTAACCAGTACGGGGATCACGGAGGTGAGCACGCCAGTTAGCGGAACATCCACCACCAAGAGCCGGAGCTACAGCTAGGCTTCATCCAACTGCCCTTCCGACGTGTAGCGGGAAAGCAGCTCGGCCCCCGGCAGTTCCAAAGTATAGTGGGATTGGAACTCCCCTTCCATGGGATAGGTTGGCGGATAAATCGTTTGCCAGGCGAATATCCCGGCAGGAGTGAGCAAGACAATGAAAGCAAGGATCATAGCGATCAAGAGCGACCGGGGCTTTTTGCGGCGGTACTGGAATTTGGATTCCGCAGCAACGATCCGTTTAGCCTGTTCCAGCACCCGTTTTCCCATTTCCTCGTCGTAGTCTTTATCCTGGATGGGCGGTTCATAGTTTTGCCTCACCCGGCGACCCCTCCTCTTGCATTGCTTTCTGAACCATCTTTTTCTTTTCTCTGATCTTCTTGGCAGTGGTTTGATATTTTAAGCCCATGAGCTTGCTGATCTCCACAATGGAAATCCCATGGATACGACAAGGTAGGAAACCGGCAGTACCAGAGCATCACGGAGGATGGGGATACTCAGACGGACCGGTACAGCTACAACAACCTGTACCAGCTCATAAGGAGCGAGAAGGGGAACGGGAGCAATACGGGAGCCAGCGTATGGCAGGTGGAGCGGGAGTACCAGTACGACGCCTATGGGAACCGGACGCTGGAGACCCAGTACCACGTGGACTATGCCCAGAGCGGAAGCCAGAAGATCGGGGACATCCGGTATACCTACAACAATGCCAGCCAGCTCATAAAGGTGGAGGAGAAGCTGGAGAGCGCCAGCGACTACACGGTAAAGAGCCGGAACGTGTACAACGGAGAGGGTCAGCGGATCCGGCAGTACAACGAGGCAGGGGAGTACGAGAGGTACTTCTACATGGGAGGAGCGCTGGCGTTTACCACGGGATCGGCCACGGACTATGTGCCCAGCGAGAACATCCTGGGTCCGGACGGGAGGATCATCGCCAGCAAGCGAGGGTTCAAGGAGATCTACGAGAATCCCACTGAGAGCGCGTACCAGTTCTACCACTACGACATGCAGGCCAGTGTAGGGAGCATCGTATTGGGAGAGGATGGTGCCGCGGGATACCGTTATACGGAGCGGAACCAGTACGATCCATTTGGGAAGCAGAACGAGAGTACCAGCTTCAGCGAGGTGGAAAACAATATCAAGTACGGCGGAAGCATGAGCGACAGCAGCGGGCTGTACTACATGGGAGCGCGGCACTATGATCCCAATGTAGGGCGGTTCCTGCAGCAGGACAGCTACAAGGGGGACCGGTACAGCCCCTGGACCCAGAACCTGTATACCTATACCAGCAACAACCCTGTGAATTATATCGATCCTACTGGCCATAGCTATATGAGCATGATTGAAGCATATGATCAAGCGTATATGGAGCAACTAAGAAGTGATAATACGAATATGTCCATTCAGGAATCATTGGACATATTGGAATCAGAGCGTATACGCCTGGGAGGAGTTATGGTAATGAGAAATGAGTATGCAAAAACATACTCGTGGAAGAGGACGAATCCAGCTGCATATGGAAGAGCAGAAAAGACATATAGTGAGATGGCAAGTACGGCGTATGGGATCGATGATAAAATTACAGAAAAATGGCAGCAGGAGTATGTACTGTCAATAATACTAAGTATTGAAGTAACAAGAGAAAATGACCATGAAAATTCGGATGCTGTAGCGGAGACGACGGCAGGAGACTTGGCAAAGCTAAGAGATTTTACTGGGATAGAATTTGGAATGGTGATTGGGAATTTTCATTCAGGGTCAAAGCTTGGAAAACTAAGGTGGTCTACGAAAGCAATTGATAGAATAGAAGCAGGCTTTTTACATGCAGATGCTAAAGAGTTTGCTCAGCAAGTAGACATCCAGAACTTAAGCTATTCGCATACGCATCCATATAGTAAAGGGCTTTTAAAGTATGAACAGAGCCCCTCTGATAGTGATAAGGCAGCAATTTGGTACGCAAACGAGTATATTACGCCAAATTTGTTTATGGGCGGAGGTTGTTACGTAGTAAGTACTGTATCAGGCCTTCAGAAAGACAAGATTGATGATGCACTTTTAGGAAGAGGTTATCAAGTGTACCGAGAGATGCAATATCCATAATACAGTTAGCATAAAAGGAGATTAAGCAGTGTTTCACAAAATTATAATTGCCCTACTTTGTTACATTCAAATGGGGAGCTTTGCCTTAGAATCGGATATGAGTATAATCGGACCCACGTATGGAATCGTTCCGCCGATAACACTAATTGGACAAGAAAAAATCTTGCGAAAAAAAGGAGTTGTGGAGACAGAAGGGTATCTACATATTACAGAAAACGAGGTGTTGTTATACTTTACTCCTTATGACTATGCTTATAATAATAGAGAATCTGCAATAGTAGTAGAAAAGGATGAGGCTAGAAGTAGCTTTAAAAATACAAAAGATATATTGCGATTGGAGCAATTGGAAGGAAAAAGGGCATGGATTATGGCAAGATGTTTTACGTTTTCTTCTGAAGAAACAAATGGAGCCATTGCAAAACTGCAAGAATTGGATATGTGTTCTTTGTATGATCGGTGGGGAATGGAAGAGGAAACTAGAACGGTGGATTATGCTGCTACTCCTATAGAGAACCCAGAAGCATATTGGGAAGATGCTATGCCTGTATCGATATATCGATATATTGCAGATCTCTCAGAAAAGTATGTGGGAATGCCTGTGGAACTAGTTGGGGTTTTAAACATTGGGAAAGATTTTGGTGAGGCTGGGGAAACTCCAATGATTGACCTAGGATGGCCGTACAACAGGAAAACACAGGTTACACACCAGCTATCTCTTTGGCAAGTAATGCCATCAAAAAGAAAAAAAGAACCTTGCACGATGGATGGAACCATTATTTCAGGATACTCTAAAACTGATGGAGAATATATACCAATATATAACAATGATTATTTGGGCAAAATGGTAAAAGTAAGAGCAATGCCGAATGAAAGAATAAGCATGTCATCTGCATATTTAAAAAATCCAATAGTTGAGTTGTATGAGATACGGAGGACAAAACCATGAAAGCATTGAAGCTAACAAAAGTGTTTCTGTCGTTCGCAATACTGCTTTTTCTGATATCCGGATGTGGAGAGAATAAACCTACTTCAGCATCAGTAAACCCTGAGAGTGTCTCCCCAGAGGATCGCACCTCCATCTTTGCCTTGATCATCGATCCGGAAGCCTATAACGAACAAACGGTAACGGTGCGGGGAGCGTTCTATCTGGATGGAGATGGAGCTGCTTTGTATGCTACTCCTGACGATGGGGAATATCTGCTGACCATTAATGCTCTGTGGATGGGGGAGCAGGAAACGATCACGGCGTATACCCCCGAGGAGCTAAAAGCTTTGGATGGAGAATATGTAGAAGTGACGGGTACGGTGGTAGGAGACGCCTACGGTCCAAAGGAAGCATATAACTGTGAGCTAAAGGATATTCAGAAGATACTGAAACTGGAACCAGTAAATGAACTGCCAAAGGAATAGAGAAGTAGGAAAAGGAAGGTGATGCTAAGCATCGCCTTCCTTTATACCCTACAATATGGTAATATATAGAAAACGATATTGCCTATGGGTACGACGCCTACGGGAACTGGACGCTGGAGACCCAGTACCATGTGGACTACACCCAGGATGAGAGCCAGAGGATCGGGGATATCCGGTATACCTACAACAACGCCAGCCAGCTAACGAAGGTGGAGGAGAAGCTGGAGAGCGCCAGCGATTACACGGTGAAGAGCCGGAACGTGTACAACGGAGAGGGTCAGCGGGTCCGGCAGTACAACGAGGCAGGGGAGTACGAGAGGTACTTCTACATGGGAGGAGCGCTGGCGTTCACCACGGGATCGTCGACGGACTATGTGCCCAGCGAGAACATCCTGGGTCCGGACGGCCGGATCATCGCCAGCAAGCGAGGGTTCAAGGAGATCTACGAGAACCCAACTGAGAGCGCGTACCAGTTCTACCACTACGACATGCAGTCCAGCGTGGGGAGCATCGTATTGGGAGAGGATGGCGCTGCGGGGTACCGGTATACGGAGCGGAACCAGTACGATCCCTTTGGGAAGCAGAACGAGGCCACTAGCTTCAGCCAGGTGGAGAACAACATCAAGTATGGCGGGAGCATGAGCGATAGTAGCGGGCTATACTACATGGGGGCACGGCACTATGATCCCAACGTAGGGCGGTTCGTGCAGCAGGACAGCTACAAGGGGGACAGGTATAGCCCCTGGACCCAGAACCTGTATACCTATACCAGCAACAATCCCATCAACTATATCGATCCTACTGGGCATCGATCTCTAAAACTAGTAATAGGGAAAGAAGAAATTGTTGGAGGAGTGCAGGAAAAAGTAAAAAGCGGTGCCACTGCTGCTGTAAAGCAAAATATTGAGGAAGTGATTCCCTGGTTCTCAGATAATTCTAGCAAAGATCCTGAGAATATATGGAAGCCAGAAGTTGATAATCAAAATGGCTATTGGGGACTATCTTATGGAGAGAATGAGATAAATGTATACCATGAGTTAAGCTTCTCAGAGAATGAAAATAGAATAATTGTGTTATCAAAACAAACACATTCAAACAGGGATTCAGGTCTTAAGGATTTGACAAATGAAGAAATATCACGGAGAGCAAGAGATAAAAGTTTAAGTGGAAAAGAAAGAAGAAGATATCAAACGGAAGAAAAGTATAGAAAACAAAGAAACGTGCAAAAGCGCAAAAGTAATATTGATCAAGTGATTCCATATGGTTATCAAAATGAAATAGCAGTCATTTCAACAGTAAGTTTGGGTTATTTGGCATATAGGGGAATACGATTATTACCATCGCTATTCCCACCTTTTTGGTGGACGATACCTGGGAATCTTATGGTTCCATAATGAGGAGAGAAAAATATGAGTAATGATGAGATTATCAAAATTATTGATAATTTAAAATTTCCATTAGAAGGTATAAACTTTGATCGATTAGAGTTGTATGCAAAACATGAGAATTGGGAGATAAGAAATGCTGTTGCAATTATATTAGCTCAAACAGATCAAAAGCAAGGTGAAAAAATTCTTCTTAAACTTGTTGATGATACAGATGAATTAATCAGAGCTAACGCTTGTGATTCCCTGGGAAGTTATTCTTCAGAGAGCGTTACAAAAGTATTGAAGAAAAAGGCTGTAAATGATTTGCAGTTAGTGCGTGGCTATGCAGTACTTTCATTAGGGAATATTGCCTTTCGAAAAAAAGATGAGGATATACACTCGTTTTTAAAAAGTGCAAGTAAAAAAGAGAAGAGCATATGGGTAAAAATAAATTATTATTATAACCTTTGTATTTTAGGTGAGATAGAGTATGTTTATGAAATAATTAGAGAAATAGATAATAAGTTTTATAAAAACAGATATTTAGCTATTCAAAGCCTTTTGGATTTGTATAAAGATCATGGTTTTAAAGATAATATTTCTGTTTTATATTTACGGAAAAAAATATGCAAAAGATTAGAAAAAGAGACCTCAAAAGCTGTTTATGAGGTAGGAGAAGAATTAATGAAGCTATTACCTCAATAGAAAGTATATCAATTATTTTGACAAGTATGTACAAAGGATCTATCCATAAGGGGGAAATGAAGATGAAAAGAGGAGCTTGGAGCTTAGTAACTTGTCTCTTGTTGTTGGGAGGGTATCTGCAAATACCGGTAGCGGAGGCTACTGAGAGCCCAATCCAAGTTTTTTATGCGGAGCAGGCAGTGATATCCCGCTCAGAAAAGATACATGGAAGATATGTTATATTTTCAGGGATTCTATACCTCTATGAAAATGAGGGGATGGCCATCTATTACAGTGAACAAGCCTGGGCGTTGGGGCTCAAAGAAAATGCTGTTTGGCTAGGAAAAGAGTTCTTTGAAACGGAGCAGTATCAAAGAACGGGGTATCCTGAAATGCTTGAAAAGCATGGAATAGATGTGGTGAATAACGATGGGCTTATCAGCATGAATGGATATGTGGACCTTAACGATCGGGGTCCAGGAAACGCATATGCGGGGACTCTCAAGCTGGAGCCTGTAACAGAACCATATCAGGGGAAACAGGCAGAAGAGCCCATACCATCCGGAGGGGATACCAGGGAAAATGCAATGGAAGTATCGATACACGCCCTTTTAGGAGACCCGTGGCGGTTTACCGGAAAATGGGTGAAGATTCAGGGGAAAATAGGGATGGAATCAATCAGTGGTGAGCATTTTGTTCCCCGCATTGAATTCCCAGGTTCTCAGATAACGGTATTGGGGAAGCAGCTTTCAACCATGGAAAGGGAGGAATACAAACGGGTAGTCAGCGGATCTTTTGATTCCTCTGGTGGCTTTCAGGCATCGGTAATTGGTCAGGCTCAGGTAGAATTAAATATTGATGACGTCTACTATTTGCTAACTCAATTAGAGCATCCAAGCGATCTAACCTTGCATCCTAAGCGAGAACAGGAGATGCGACAATCCATGGAGGAACAGAATCCATGAAAAAGAAACCGATATTTCTAATTATTCTGGTGGTATTGCAGGTGCTGCTCATCTGTGCCTGTGGAGAACAACAGCAGCCCGCGAAACAAAATGTGGTTTCTTTTTTTGAGCTGCTAACGCATCCGTCCCGGTTTGATGGAGAGGAAGTAACGGTACGAGGCGTTCTGAAAAAAGAGACCGACGGATACTGTCTATACTATACAAGGGAAAACGCAAAATACTACAATCCTTTGGACGCCATATGGCTTGGAGAAATCGATGAGGACGTTGTCAATGCACAGAGCCTAGAGGAATGGAACACCTGGTTTGTAGAAGTTACTGGGGTGCAATCCGTAGCGGATAAAGGACCGGAGGGGACATATGCGTGTGGGATTAAGGTCACGAAAGTAAAGAAGATGGAGATCATTCGTGAGCCGAATAGCTATGGTTCTGATGATCTTGGCAGGGACATAAAGTTTGATTGAGAAGAGGAAAGGCGGTGGTGGCATCGCCTTTCCTCTTTGCTTGACATATATGATGGAAAGCACTCCAATGGAGCTAAAATTGAGATAAATGCATAAGCGTAGGAAAGACATCTATTTGGGTGAGTTTGGACATCATGTTCAAACGATTATGAAGTAAAGGGTGAGGACCATGAAAAAATGGATGCTGATGATTCTATTGCTGCTTTTAGTCCTGCCATTCCAGATGGCGTATGCTGCACCATCGGACGAGGATGAAGAGCTATCTGCGCCCCTTTATGAAATGAATATGGCGATCATGGCGCGGACAGAGGAAATACATGGGCAATATGTTGTATTTGCGGGAATTGCAGGCGAACTCACGGAAGAAGGCATGTGTCTATACATGGGCGCTCCAAATTTCATTCTTGATATCAAGGAGAACGCGATTTGGCTGGATAGATCCTTTATCGACGCTGGGGAACTGGACACCCCGATCTCTTTAGATGAAGAAACGCACTCTAGAGTATTTGGTGGAGAAGGCTATGTGAACTTAAATGATCGAGGGCCAGGAGGAAGATATGCCGCGACGATTCAAGCGGAGCCTGTAACAGAGCCGTTTCTGGGTGACGCCACCAGAACAGAAGGATCAGGAGGAGACCAACGGGAGGATGCGGTGGAGGTTTCTATCTTCCGTCTGATGGCAAACATATGGGAATACCAGGGGAAGTGGGTTAAAACACAGGGAATATGGCGACTAAGTTCACAATCAATGGAAAGTTAGCGTTGAGCTTTCCAACGCCGATACATTGTTCACATAGGGAAAGGAGAAATTCTGCTTTATGGGCGATAGGATTATCGCTATATCCCGCAGAAATATCCATGGCGTTGATCCGCGCTTTGCTGGTGGTGGAGATGTCGATGACTTCACAGTCATTTCCTGTACCAAGATGCCGGACAAACTCGGAGTATTCCCCTTCGGGGTCCAAGAACAGAACCTCGTCGTTGGTGTTTAAAATGATCTGTGCAGCTTCGACTTTACACGCCATACTTTTTCCACTGCCCGATACGCCAAGGTAAAACCCGTTGCCATTTAGCAGCCCCTGGCGATGGAGGTGCAACAGCCGTCCGGTGATTGCATTCTGGCCGTAGTATAGGCCGTTAGGGTCGGATAGCTCCTGAGAACGGAAGGGCATGAGAGCGCTGGTGGCTTCTGTCGTCATGGTGCGCAGAGCATGGACTTGCCGGACGCCAATGGGCAGCACCGTTTGAAGTCCGGCGAGCTGCTGATAGGACAGGGGGCTGACCTGGCACATATCTTTGCGGGCAACGGAAAGGATGCTTTCGGTATCCTGATCCAACTGCTCCTTGGAATCGGCAAGATGGACGATGGTGAGGACAACGAACATCATTCGCTGGTCCCTGGCGGTGAGATCACTCAGAAACTCTCGAGACTCCTGGCGCTGCTGTTCCAGATCAAAAGGAATCAGTGCGGAGAAATTGGCGTTTTGTGTTTGTCGTCTTTGCCAATTTGTAATATTACTTTCTACGGAAAGGAGCTTATTTTGCGCTTGGCGCAATGCATCCTCGGTAGCGATAGGAACAATATCAATGGACAGCATCATGTTCCGGGCGATGTCGCTAATCTCTGCAACCATACTGTCCCGGAGATAGGAAGGGTATTCCCGCAAGTAGAGTACCCGCCCCACTTTACCGTCCATTTCAAAATAGTCCCGTTTGAAGGACATGGAATCGGGAGCGATGGCATCCTTAAAACTATGTCCTTTTTTTGCGGTTTCATTGATGGGATATAGCATTGGGGGCTGATGATCCGGGCGTAAAAATTCATAGAGTTGTTTTAAGCGGGAGCTCGTATCCAATTCTTCTAGCTGTGATTCCAGCCGCTTGAATTTTGCGGATAAGTCGCTGCCGATTCTTTGAAAGGCTGTTCGAGCTTCGTCTACGTTTCGCTTTTCAACCGTGATGGTGATGTACTTATCTTGTGTGATGTGGTTGTGGGCAACCAGCGCCCGGTTTTCCATCAGATGATTGATCTCCTGGCGGTAATGATCTAAGCCGTCATGCTTTAAAGGAAGCAACACCGATTGATTAAAGTCCGCGCGGTCAATATGGTGGTTGTTAATGGTGATCTTGGCATCAACGCCGGGTTCCAGTGAGTTAAGGATTGCAGAATAGCTTAAGAACATGGTGGTCATATCTTCGGGGGAACTGACGGAATAGTTGATATCCGTAAAGTGGTAGGTCTTTGAATAGCGGTTATCTCCTAAAAAGAAAATCCCATCAGGCCAGATGCGGTTGATGGGGATAACATTTTGTGTGGATTTCGGAATGGAAGGGCCCTTTTTTCGGGACAGGATAGAGAGTTTTTTAAGGGAAGATAGCAACAACATCAACCTTTCTGTTTGCGGTTTGCCTTGGGCTCTGTAAGCATTGTGTAGTAAAGGTTTTCGGCACGAAAGAAAAGTCGGGTTGGGGTTAGGACATTGGTAAACAACCAGGCCCATAGGAATTGCTCAAAGTTTAGGCCGTGGTAGTTGAAAAACCCCATCAATCCAAAGGGGACAGCCGCTAGAATGCAGATCCAGCTTGTGATCTCCATGCCCAGCTTATCAATGAAGAAAAAATACAGGGCGATTGCGACGCCACCGGCCAATATGCCGCAGATGGCTTGCCGGATCGTAAGGCCGAAAAACACGGTTTCATGGAACTGCTTAATGTCTTTTGGGACTTTGACTTCCAAGTTTTTCACCTCCTAAAATATGAAAAGCCTCCAATGGAGGCTGTTGTATATAAACAATTGGTTATCAATCTGGATAGGTTAAAAGCTTTTCTTGATCGTCCTCATAACGTATATATTTGATATCGTGATGGACAACATAGGATGCATCAATTCGTTTTTTCTTAACTGCTTGGATCAATTGTTCATAATAGCTGTCTCCCGTACCCGCAACTTTGCCGATAAAGACGAAATAATCAGAATCCAGTTTTTCTATCAAATCTTCTATGGGAATTGAACGCCATTCGCTTTGTTCGGAAATGGATGAATAACTGGTCTTACAAGTGGTATTGGGATATGAGAGAATCTCCTTTGCTAAGGATATGATTGGATTAGAACACAGAACTATTTCGTAATCAGAGATACCTTCTACGATACAGCGCTCGAGTTCCTCAATTACATTTTCAGAGATGGAATCTCCAGTGTGACTAAGCAGATGTCGCTCATCTTGGATTACAAGGGTACAGCGGTGATAACGATGCGGTACTAGAGTATTTACGCATATTTGTTTGATCGCTGTTTTGGAAGGGCGAATTTTGCCATCCCGTATATCTATGTGAAGGGTGTTATAGTTGTGGTCATACACATATCGCTGTGCCCAGCCAATGGTAGAGCGAATTGAACCGAAAGCATTTGGCATAAAAGCAGTTACCATAATCGCACAATCACAATCCGCAATGATTTTTTTCAAATGCGCTCGGCTATATTCTGAATAGTCCCTTATTATGACCTTTCCATGATTGCTGTGTGTACCTTTATCGCTAGCAACACATCCAATGCATCTCATGCCAGGAAATCTTATTGTGACATATTGGAGTGCCCATCTGCCGAGGGAGGTATCTAAAGAAATGTAAAACTCATCCACACCATTTTCTATATAGAGATCAATGGCTTCCCCCAACTTTGGTGCTAGTTTCATCCTAGATAGCCCATGCTCAACTATAATCGCACATTTTTTGCTCATAAATCCCTTCCTCCAATTTCCTCAAATATACGTCCTTAGCGACCTCAAAATATCGGCGGCTAGGAGCAGCATATCCTAGACACCAGTTCATGATCCGAGCATAGGAACGGACATAGACTGGCGCAGGATCATCATAATAAAAGGACTGTTTTAGATTTAGAAGCAGGAGATAGAGATCTACCTGATATGCGGCTATCTCCTGATCGGTAAGCTCTGAAAGGTCTTTTAAGGCAAGCTGAGGCAACAGAACAGTCCCATCCTCCAAGCGAGTTTGGTAGCAAACAGGCGGGATATAGTGCCGGTCCTGCGGCCCAAAATCCACGCTTAGATATTCGATGTAGTGCGGAGCGTTTTGACGGGCAAGGTCGGCAATCAGCGGGCGGTCATCCTGGCGAACTTCTCTGCCCAGCCCACGCGACCCATCTATATACCGAACAAGAAAAGTGTATAGCCTAGGATTGCAAGTGCGGATCTTCCCGTGAAAAAAGCCTTCTTTGACAGCCGCTAATGCTTTGTCGTGGTCGGCATATTCCTCTGCATCCATCTGGTAGACAACGCTCATGGTATTTTCGTCGTACATGCCCAGGGTAAATTCCGTCAACAAATGGTCCGTGTGTATCATGCTACCGCCTCCCAAGATGAAATTTAGTTGAGTATTTGCGGCGTAGTACTGCCGTCATGCTGACCGTGGTATTTTTGAAAGTCCTTTGTTTCCCCTGGCCGCTTGGTTAGGAACATGGAGAAATACGACAAAAGGAACATAGGGACAGGATGAATCTTTCCATAGATAAAAACCAGCATTTCACCGGCGTGTAACAGATCGCCGATGTATTCCTGGGCCTGTTCACGGGAGAGCGCTTTCATAAAATCCACCGGGTAGCATGGGATATATGGCGCATGCACGGCGGCGGTGATGAATTCCAGAACATATAACGGGCTGGATTTTCCCGCTCCGTTGACCAGGTTGAAATAGACTACGGGATGGACGGTGCGGATGAACCGGGCAACTTGGGTGTAAAAGTGAATATACTGCGCCCGAACTGTGGGAAGCTGGGGCCCCCGCTCTGTTTCCGTAATTAAAACCTCATTGCAGAATTGCTCTAGGCTTTCGGTTGCGGCCAGAAACTCCGATTCCTCCATGGAGCGGATCTCCTGGGCGGACCACTCCCGATGAAAAGGGATCTCAGAAAAGGGTGTATCTGATCGTGAAGCATCTTTGGGATCAGGTTTAAGTGAAGGATACATCAATGCATTGAGGAATCATACGAAGAAGCCAGAGGGAATCACCATAGATAGCTTATTGGGAATATGCGATTATTTCGGAATTACACCCGCAGAGTTTTTTACGCCGGGTTTTGAAAAACCAATTTGTGCATTAGAAACATTAGATTCCATTGAGAGTACGATAAGGAAATATAAAAAAGGCCGGAAAAAAGATTAAGCCCAGGGAAATATCCTGGGCTCTATTATTTTCTTGATGATGGGAGCAAGAGTTTGATGCGTTGCTCAAGGTGTTTGAAAAATATAAAGAAGCGGACTAAACGATATTGAAATGGCCCTGCATTTGCGGGGTCTTTTTTGTATCGAAAGCCACTTTATAACTAAATGGTTATTAAAATGGATAAAGGCTAGAGGTCCGTTCTTTTGCCAGATTGGTACGAATCATGGATGGTATGATATAATACCCTAAAGAATATGGGGTGGATCAAAGGCAGGAGAAGATGTCATGGCAAAGGTATATACCATCATCGGCGGGGTCAATGGAGCGGGGAAATCCAGCTTAACAGGCGTTTTGAAAAAGGAACGCGATGACCTGGGCATGATTATAGACATTGATAAGATGGCGATGCAGGGGAAGCTGTCGGCTTTAGAAGCAGGAAAACAGGCGTTAAGGCTGATGAACCATTACTGTGAAAATGGTATCTCTTTTACACAGGAATCTACGCTTTCGGGTGGACATCAGGTAACGAGGATGATCCAGAAGGCCAAGGAAAGAGGATACGAGGTACATCTATTTTATGTTGGCGTAGCAACGGAGGAGGAATGCCTAAAGCGGATTGCAAACCGTGTTGCAAAGGGCGGGCACGATATCCAGGAAGAAGATGTGCGCCGTCGGTTTGCCAAACGATTTGATGTGCTGGTTGATATTCTCCCATACTGCGATGAAGCGAATTTTTATGACAATGAAAATGGATTTCAGCTCGTGGCAGAGTATCAGAATGGAGAATTTATGCGAACCAATGGAGATGTCCCGGCATGGTTTGTAGCGATGGAAAAACAATATCAAGAGAGTTTGTAAGCACTTGTGCCCACGATGGGCACAAGTGACCCATTCAATGAAAAAGGCCCTGTAAGTGTAGGGCCTTTTATTTTGTATTATCGTTCTTGGTTGCGCTTTTTGCTTGTAAATTGCTCCCGTGTGGTGGGCTGTTCCTGTATTGGCTCAAAATCAACGCCGTCAATGCAGTGGTTATAGACGAATGTTTTGAGAGAATCCATCTCATTGGTTTCGTAAAAGCGCACTAGCTTCTCTATAAATTCTCCCTGCCGGTCAATGGGGATGCTGATGATCCCACAGCCGTTTTGAATCATAATTTGATTGGCGGCTAGCATGCTGGTACGTTTATTCCCGTCGGGGAACATCTGGCGGCGCATCCCCCAAAGCATCAGGGTAATGGCCCGCTCGGTTGCACTCTCTATTTTTAGGATGTCGTCCAATTCTTCCTTTATTAAAGATTCTATGGGCATATCCGGCGTCCAGGTCGTACCGCCCATGCGGACGGGCATTTTCCTCAAAAAGCCGGAACCATAGATCAGGTTTGCCCCTACCACCTGATTGATATGGCAGAGATAGGGAAGATCCATGGGATACTCCAATGTTTCAAAAAGGAATTGCCACGCATGTTTTAGGTTGTTAACGGCAATGACTTCGTCCCGTGGGATTCCGTTGATGATGCCGCCGTCATAAATTTCCTGGGTCTGTGGGAACGTAACGCCCAGCCCCTCTAGCTTTGCGCTTTTCCAGATATAGTCGACAATATTGCGTTTTGCAACAAAGATATTCTGTTCTTCATTCATACAATATTTGTTCTCAAAATTCATCGTTGAGCCACTTCCTTTATGGGGATACTCATGTTTACCCTATATATCTTCAATATATCATATAAATCAACTTGTGCTCACGATGAGCACAAGTTTTTTCTTTATGGATATTCACTTGTGCCCACGATGGTACAAGTAGGGAAGGAGCCCCGGCAGTTTGCCAGGGCTTCCTTTATCCCGATAGGCCCAGCATTTCCTTGGTAATCCGGCCAAAATCGCAACCGGTATTATCCCGAATTTGGGATAATCTGACTTTCGGCATTGATTCAATTAAAATAACAGATTGAACATTTTTTACTCAAAATGTTCCTTGGCGCACTGCATAAAGGCTTTCAGCGCCGGGTTACCCTGAAGAGTCTTATAGTAAATGCCAAAGGACATGGGTTCCGTGTCTTTCAGCGGAATTTTGGCAATCAACGGTGAATCCGGCACCAGATAATCCGGCAGGACGGAAACACCATATCCAGCCGTGACCAGAACCGTGATTGCCTCCGCCGACTCGCAAAAATAAAACTCTGAGGGCGAATGCTCCCCCATGAGCTGCTCCTGTATCTGTGCGATGGAAATGGTGGCTCTAGCGGGGACGAACAGGACCAATTTCTCGTTTCGTAATTCTTCTAAACTGATTTTGCTCTGGCCTGCCAGTGGATGCTTACAGGAACAGAGGCAAACCAGCGGAATCTCTGCAATCTCTTTATACTGCGCGTTGACTTTCTGCTTGGATGACTCCCGAAAGCCAACGACTGCATCCAGATCTCCCTCCTCCAACATTCGATAGATGTGCTGAAATGGGATTGTCTGGAGGCGCGGGTGAAGTTTTGGCCGGAGGACGCGTAGGCTCTCCAATGCGTCCGACAGCAGGAACATACAGGGAAAGTTATAGCAGCCAATGGCCAGCGTTTCTATATTTCCATCCATGACATTGCCAAAGCGTTTCTTGGCACGCTCGGAAAGCACCACGATCTGTTGCGCATCCCACAAAAACGCTTTTCCTTCTTCGGTCAGTCGGACGGTGCGGGTGGTCCGCTGGAACAGTTTCACATTCAATTCCTTTTCAAGGGACTGGATCTGCTGGCTGACGGCTGGATGCGTCACATGGAGCGACTGCGCCGCCTGTGCGAAGTTCAAATATTCCGCCACCGCCAGAAAGCAGGAAAGCTGAAAGGTGTTTATGGCAATGCCCTCCTTCTTCAATTAGTAAGATTTCCTTTCTAATAGTAATATATTCTAAATTCACTTTCAACAGGAAATCCGTATAATGATGTCTGGACGGACGGTCAGGAGCTGAATCGTTTACCGTGAAAAAGTTCGGGAAAGGAGAGCCAACCTTGCGGAAAAATCTCATATGGACTTTGAAACAGCTCCATCTCTCTTTGGAGCAGTACGGAAAGATACTGCTAGAAGATATGGAGTTATCACCGACCCAGTGTATCCTTCTCCACTATCTGTTGAGCCGCAGAGGGCAGGATATTTACGGAGCGGACCTTCTAGCAACGCTGGCAAAAGCTTCCGTGTCCTCCACACTGAAGGCATTGAGGCAGGGATATTTACGCATGAAGGAAGATCCGCTGGACGACGGGAAAAAGCAGATCATCCTGATGGAAAAGGCCTACGGCGCCGAGCAGTTGATTCACACCAGTCTGCTTGCCCAGCAGAAGCGGTTGTACCAGGAGATCCCAGCAATGGCTGGAGGAGGTCCTGGATCAAATGCTCTGTAATTTGAAAAAAGAAATGGAGGCAGCGATATGATTAAAACGCTATTGGCGCAGGTGAAGCAGTACAAATCCGCTTCTATCCTTGCGCCGATCTTTATGGTGGGGGAAGTGCTGATGGAAGTACTGATCCCATTCGTTACCGCTTCAATCATCGACAAGGGGATCGAGGCGAGAAATATCAACCAGGTCTATTTGTACGGCGGCATCATGCTGGTCATGGCTTTTCTGAGCTTGGTGTTCGGCGTCCTGGCGGGCCGGTACGCGGCAAAGGCGTCTTCCGGCCTGGCCTGCAACCTGCGAGAAGGGATTTATGAAAAGGTACAGACCTTCGCCTTCTCCAACATCGACAAGTACAGCACCGCCGGTCTTGTTACCCGGATGACCACCGATGTGACCAATGTGCAGAACGCCTATCAAATGATTCTGAGGATCGCGGTTCGCGCTCCCTTGATGCTGATTTGCAGCATGGTCATGTGTTTCTTCATTAGCGTAAAGCTGAGCACGATCTTCCTGGTGGCCATCGTTATTTTGGCTGTGGGGCTGATTTTTATCATGACCCGCACCCTGCCGGTGTTCAATGAGGTATTCCGCAAATACGACGACCTAAACGCCAGTGTGCAGGAGAATGTTTCCGCCATCCGTGTGGTCAAGGCGTTCGTGCGGGAGGACCACGAAAACAAGAAATTCGGCAAGGCTGCGGAAAAACTTTATGGTCTGTTCGTCAAGGCGGAGAGTAACCTGGCGCTGAATAACCCGGTGATGATGCTGGTGGTCTATGGCTGCATCCTTGCCATCTCCTGGTTCGGCGCGCACTTCATCGTGGCAGGCGACCTGTCCACCGGCAGCCTGACCAGCTTGTTCAGCTATGTGATGAGCGTTCTCATGTCCCTGATGATGCTCTCCATGATCTTTGTCATGGTCACCATGAGCGCAGCCAGCGGACGCCGGATCGCGGAGGTCCTGAACGAGGTCCCCGATATGGCTAATCTCTCCCAGCCGGAGGAAACCGTTGCCGACGGCAGCATCGACTTCAACCATGTGGACTTCTCCTATAAGCATGGCAGCGGCGAAAAGACGCTCCAGGATATTGACCTGCACATCCGCTCCGGCGAGACCATTGGTATCATCGGCGGAACGGGCTGCGGAAAATCCAGCTTGGTCAGCCTGGTCAGCCGCTTGTACGATGTGGACAGCGGCAGCGTCTGTGTCGGCGGCAAGGACGTTCGCTCCTATGACATGGAGGCTCTGCGCAATCAGGTGGCGGTGGTACTGCAAAAAAATGTGCTGTTCTCCGGCACGATCCTGGACAATCTGCGCTGGGGCAAAGAGGACGCCACGGAGGAAGAATGCGCCGAAGCCTGCCGCCTGGCCTGTGCCGATGAGTTCATCGAGCGGTTCCCGGATGGATACAATACCTGGATCGAGCAGGGCGGCAGCAATGTCTCCGGCGGCCAGAAACAGCGTCTCTGTATTGCCCGCGCCCTGCTGAAGAAGCCGAAAGTGCTGATTTTGGACGATTCCACCAGCGCCGTGGATACGGCCACCGACGCGAAGATCCGAGAGGCGTTTGCCAAAAAGATTCCCGGCACCACGAAGCTGATTGTGGCTCAGAGAATTTCCAGCGTACAGGACGCTGACCGTATCCTTGTGCTGG
Organism: Christensenella sp. MSJ-20; assembly: GCF_044357945.1. Taxonomy (NCBI): domain Bacteria; kingdom Bacillati; phylum Bacillota; class Clostridia; order Christensenellales; family Christensenellaceae; genus Christensenella; species Christensenella sp. MSJ-20. The sequence continues at coordinate 803,734 of NZ_CP076563.1, read as the reverse complement.
ATAACGGAAAGGTCAACGGCTTTGATACCCACGAAAATCTTCTGAAAACCAATCAGATTTATCGCGAGATCTATGACGCGCAGACCCAGGGTGGCGGCGACTTCGACCAGCCGGCCCCGGACGGAAAGGATGGTATTTTGGCATGACAGCACAGAAAAACAGCAAAATGAGCACTGGTCGGCAACTCCGCACCATGGGCCGGGTGCTGGGGTTGATGCTGAAAAATTACAAGTTTTCCTTTTTCATGGTGGTAGTGTGTATCCTTGGTTCCGCCTTGGCTACCCTTCGGGGCACCCTGTTCATGCAGAGTTTGATTGATGATTACATCGTGCCGCTGACTCAGGCCCAGACACCGGACTACTCACATTTGGCGACGGCGCTGGTCTCCGTTGCGGTCACCTACGGGATCGGCATACTTTGTGCCTATACCTACAACCGGATCATGGTTAATGTTAGCCAAGGCACGATGCGGAACATCCGCGTGGAGCTATTTCAGCACATGGAAAGCCTGCCTATCCGCTACTTTGATACTCATGCCCACGGCGACATCATGTCCGTTTACACCAACGACGTGGACACTCTGCGGCAGCTCATGAGCCAGAGCATCCCCCAGGTTATCAACTCCGGCGTGACCATCGTGACTTCCTTTGTCAGTATGTTTATTCTGGACATCCCGCTGACCATTATCACCCTGGCAGTGATCGGCGTGATGGTCTTTGCCACCTCGAAGATCGCTGCGAAGTCATCCGTTTACTTTGCCCGTCAGCAAAAAGACCTGGGCGCAGTCAACGGTTACATTGAAGAAATGATGGACGGCCAGAAGGTGGTCAAGGTATTCTGCCATGAGGACAAGAGCCTGGAGCAGTTCCGTAAGCTGAACGACGAGCTGCGCCAGAGCGCAGACAAGGCCAACACCTTCTCCAACATCAGTATGCCGGTCAATGTGAACCTGGGTAACATCAGCTATGTGCTGTGCGCGGTGGTAGGCGCGGTATTCGCCCTGAACGGATACCTGGGGCTGACGCTCGGTACTCTGGTTTCCTTCCTGACGCTGAACAAAAACTCCACCCAGCCGGTCAGCCAGATCAGCCAGCAGCTCAACAGCATTGTCATGGCAATGGCCGGCGCCCAGCGGATTTTTGACCTGATGGACGAGCACCCGGAGGAGGACAACGGCTATGTGGAGCTGGTCAACGTAAAGGAAAACGCGGACGGCACTTTGGCCGAGACCAGCGAGCGGACAGCGGTTTGGGCCTGGAAACATCCCCATAAGGCGGACGGGACCATCACCTACAAAAAACTGGAGGGCGACATCACCTTTGACGATGTGGACTTTGGCTATGAGGAGGGTAAGATCATCCTGCATAACATCAAGCTGTACGCCACGCCGGGGCAGAAAATCGCCTTTGTCGGCTCCACTGGCGCGGGCAAGACCACCATTACCAACCTGATCAACCGTTTCTATGACATCGCGGATGGCAAGATCCGCTACGATGGGATCAATATCAACAAAATCAAGAAGGCAGACCTACGCCGCTCCCTGGGTATGGTACTTCAGGACACCCACCTGTTTACCGGGACAGTTATGGACAATATCCGCTATGGGCGTCTTGATGCCACCGATGAGGAGTGCATTGCCGCCGCAAAGCTTGCAAACGCCGATGGATTTATCCGCCGCCTGCCGGACGGGTATCAGACGGTGCTCACCGGGGACGGAGCTAACCTCTCCCAGGGTCAGCGCCAGCTATTGGCGATTGCCCGCGCCGCTGTTGCCGACCCGCCGGTGCTGATTTTGGACGAGGCCACTTCCTCTATCGACACCCGGACGGAGACTTTGGTGCAGCAAGGTATGGACGGCCTGATGTACGGGCGCACCACCTTCGTGATTGCCCACCGTCTGTCCACGGTCAAGAATGCGGACTGCATCATGGTACTGGAGCAGGGCCGTATCATCGAGCGGGGCACCCACGACCAGTTGATTGCGGAGAAAGGGCGGTACTACCAGCTTTATACGGGTAATGCGATAGGCGCTTAATTAGACTTCACAAAAATTACTATATAGGATATATGAATTGGATTTTCCAAGAAATCAGGGAAGTGGTGGCAAAAGGGAAATTAGCCGTATTGGAATGTGGTACATAGCCCGGTAAGGGAGAACGGAAGGAAGCAGGTGCGAATCGACCTGTATTTCACCTATGTGGGACAAATCCGCATTCCTTTGAAGATTGGAAGGGAGTCCCCAAACGAATCGGAACCGGCATGATTTGACACGCCAGTTCCGACCAAAATACTTTTTACTTCCTTATGGAACGTTGCCGAAGGCCGGAGCTTTTTCATCCCGATAGGCCCAGCATTTCCTTGGTGATATGGTCGCTGCCCTTAACGACAATCACCAGAACTAGGAAATTAAAAATGGTTTCGGAAATATAGTTCCAGATCATCTGTGTGCTGCCGACGTTGATGGTGGGATCGGGTGGGGATATGGCAAAGCCGTTGAAGATCAGCATGGCCAGCATGATGATGGCCCCTTCCATACATACCCCGATATAGGAGCGGAGAAAGGCTTTGCCGGTGGATTCGGTGCTTTCCCCGGCAAAGGAAGCCAAAGGGATGGGAGCGATGGCGGTATACATGTAGAGCTTAAAGAAGCGGCCATATACCGTGAGGATCAGAACAAAGGACATAATCGTAACGCCCAGGCTCCCGATGAGGGCAACGGCTGTCATGGGGATCCGTTCAAAGAACCCGGTGTCCAATATTTTTGCCCGGATGGCGTCGGGCAAAACCAAGGGCTCTGCTCCGATGGCCCCGATGGATTCCCCAATGGTGGCCATGATGCCCTGGCAGATTTCAAATACGGCCAGCATCAAGTCCATCCCATAGATTACCACGGCACGGGCCAGGACGAAACGGATCAGCATCTTGACGATGAGCTCGGGCCGTTTGAGCTCGGCCATATTCCCCACGGTCTTGAAGATGCTGGCAAAGAAAAATAAAACCAATAGAGCCAGGGCAAAGGCTTTCAAAGCGTCGTTGATGGTAACGATGGTCTGCCAAATCGCCCCATCCCGAAACTCGGCGGGGCTGGTGGTAAGGAGAGTCCACAACTGGCTGAGCTTTTCATTCCAAGTATTTAGGGCCCCTTCCAGAAGTTCAATGGTAAGATTGCTGTCGATGAGGGATCACCTCCTAGAGATGGGCAAAGAGATCAGCCCCCGGTGATGAGGGAGATAATGCTGCGAGCAAAGATTACAAGAATGCCTCCGGCAAGGGTCATCAATCCGGCGGATTTTTGGCTGGCATCCTGGGTTTTGAAGGATAGGCCGACCTGGACTGCGCCATAGCCCGCCATGATATATCCGATGGCCTGGATGAACTGAAACAAGAAATCGTCCAGGTTATGGACGACGGTAAGTGGATCGTCGGGGGCGGCAAGGGCGGGTACGGCAAGGGAAAACACTAGGAGCAGGACGGAACAAAAGGTCAATAATTTTCGGCAACGCATGTTAATCGGAATGCACCTCCAAAAGATTCAAGGTATGGCCTTGGGGATCGTCGGTATCGTCAAAGTCGATATCCGGCTGTAACGGATAGGTAAGCTGGGTATAGTCAAAGTCCTGGCTGCCCCCACCCTCCGGCGTGGCGGCATAGCTGGGATGCCGGGACAGGTTAAATTTGCGGTCAATGCATGGGTTTTCCCCACGGATCAAAAGCAGGGCATAGTCGTTATTCATGAGCCGGATTTCATCGGGAGCCATCAGTTCCCGACCCACTTGCTGGAAGTTGTCGGAGTAAGAACCTTTTAGGCCCTTGGTATGCCCATGGGTGGTGATATCCACGGTGGATTTGCCCATAAGGTGACTGATATAGTCTGCGGATTTGCTGTCATTGACGCCAAGGACAAGAAGCTCGTCACAGTTGGCGACGATGATCTCCCACTCGTCCTTGAACATGGCTTGAAGCTGGCTCAACCCTTGGATGCAGATGGAATTGTGGATATTCCGGGATCGGCAGGTGCTAAGGTACTGCTGGTAGGCGTCCCCCGGAAGGCTGGGGACGTTGGCAAACTCGTCCTGCATGAGATGAACCGAGATAGGAAGTGAGCCGCCGTGCTGATCCGCAACCCGATAGAGTACCTGGATCACCTGCATAATCAACAACCCGGCCAGGTAGTTGAGGGATTTGTCGTTGTCGGGGAGGCAGCAATATAGGGCGACCTTCTGGGTGCCAAGGGTATATAGGTCCAGCTCATCCATGCTGACGAGGGATTCAATGATGCCGAGAGAAATGGAGCTGAGCCGGACGCCCGCTGACACCAAGATGGATTTTGCCGTCTTTCCTGCCGCCTGTTGAAAGGTACGGTAGGCTTTGACAGCAACATGGTCGGGCTCCCGCATGGCAAGGCGTTCAAAGAGAATATCCAAGGGGCTTTGGAAGTCTTCTTCCTCTCGTGCCTCTCCTGCCCGCAAGAGCTCCATGACCATCCCCAGGTTTTGTTCTTCGGGCGGCGCTTCGTACATGAGATAGAGGATTAACGCTTGAAACATGGAAGTTTCTGCTTTTGTCCAAAAAGGGTCGGTGTCGTGGGATTTGGCGGGAGTGGTGTTCCTTATGAGGGCATCCACCAGGGTTAATACATCCTTGTCTGATTCCAGATAGCGCATGGGGTTGTAGCGGTAAGAGTTTTGAATATCAATGAGGTCAAAGACCCGTACATCATACCCATTTTTCTTTAGAACGCCGCCGGTAGACCGCAATAGCTCCTTTTTTGGATCGAGGATCAGCATGGAGCCGTTCATGGCAAGAATGTTGGGGATGATATAGCTTCGGGATTTGCCGGTGCCGCTGGCCCCTAGGATCAGAGAGTTTAGGGAACGCCGGTGTTTTTTGCCATCCAAGCCCATGCGGAAGTTTTCCGTAAAAATACGGTTGCCTCCATGAGGATCGGCATAGCGTTTGCAGAGCTCCCGGACATTGCCCCAATGGGCGCTCCCATATTCCTCCTTAGGACGGAGATTGCGGCGGGTTGCCCACCAGGAAGCCCAGGCAATTCCATAGACCAGTGAAAAGAGCAACAAAAAGCGCGGGGAGGATTCCGCCCATGTGATGGAAAATGGATGTTGGAGCGCAAGCACAAGGGAATCTAAGATGGTGCCGACGTTGACATGGGAGGAAAAATAGGGGGCGAACAGCAAGGCCGCCCATAGGACGAGGGGATAACAAAGAGGCCATATGATCCAATCATACTGGCCTTGGCTTGGATTTTTTATATTGCATCATCGTCCTTTCCGGTTATTGAACAATGGCATTTTTTCCCCTTTCTTTTTTTCTTTTTGTGAGGAAGAGTTATGTTGGATACTTTCTAGCTCGGAACGAACCGATGGACGATCTTGGTTGGTCTGCCTAAAAGAAGCGTAGGCTTTGGAGATAGCCCCGGACGGACTGCCGTTGCTCCGATCCTCCGGGGCTTTGTCTTTTTTTAGAGTACGATCATCCTCCAAAAAAGTAAGCTCAGCACGTTGAAAAATTCGCTGAACAACGGCAAGCTGATCCTCATTTACGATGATTTCAACCAATCCCTGCCGATCCGCACTGGGACTGGTATGGTAAAAGACATTCAACCCCTTTTCCATTCCCATATTCGCCTCACGAAAAGCGTCTACACATTCCTTGGGGACGGCAAAGATGGCGATGGGTCCTCTCTTTTGCAATGCCTCCACCTTTTTTACAAAGTACGGATCTTTTCCTGCTAGCGTCTTGATTTTCTGATTGGCAAGTTTGGTCAATCTGACACCGCCTTTTGCTGCTCCTTTTATCACAAATTTGCCGGCAATTGCACCGCCGATTGCGGCAGTGCTGATGGCCTTTAATCCCAACTCAACCAGTTGGGAGGCCGGATCGCTGAAATTCATTGCATACTCCTTTCTATCTGATGGGAGTAGAAATCGTCCTGGACACTATATGTTTTTCTAGCTGGTTCTTCAAATGGACTTGGCGAGACACCTCCTCATTTTCCGAGGCGATCTGTTTACAGAGCCGCAGCTCGTACCGCAGTTGTTTGACTTGTTGGCCGATTGCTTCTCGCTGTTTTTCTTCCCATGTCTTACGATACTGGGAGGATTGTTCTTTGATCTGTTGTTGTAGGGAAAGCTGATATTCGGCCAGTTGAGATAGGGTAGTAATCTTTCGCTGAAATAGGAGGGTGCACATGGCCGCCCTTTGCCGAAGCCTTTGGGCGTCCTTGCGCAACACAACGGTGTGGTGGGACCGGGGTCGAGATTTGCGCCGAGGCCCAGCGGCAAAGATATAAATGAACCAAGTGGTTTGTAGGCCATGAAGAACGGGATAGGGACGGACACGAAGCGTTTTGCGTTGGGGACGCTTGGATGGCTTGGCAGGGGCCTCATTTGCAAGAATCCGCTGGATGATGGCCTCTTGGGTGTAAGCCCCTTCATTGTGGTCCAAGCTGCGAAGCCGAAAAAAGCGTTCATCGCCTATTGGCCGGATTTTATGATACTTGCCACGGGTGTTTACCTCATATCCCATTCTTTGGAGGCAGGATAGAAACTGCTGATAGGTTTGGCTTTGAGCAATGGCGGCGTCTACATCCTCCCGGATCATACCCCGTTTGGTGGGCAGATGTTCCTTTTCTGCCTTGTGCTCCGCATAGGATTTCCCCTTTTTAGATTGCGGAAGGTCGATAATGGAAAGCCCATATTCTTTACATAGTTCATCGGATAAAGCTCTCATTCGGGGATAAAAAGCATTCTCGTTTCTGAATTTTTCGGCTCCTATGAAGGATACGGGGTTGATGGCAAATTGATTGTGAATATCGTCTGTATCAACATGGGTAGCGACAAGAACCTGGTAGTTTTCTCCCCATAGCTTTGTTGCCAGCTTTACTCCGATTTCATGGGCGGTTGAGGGGGGAACCTCGTATCCTTGAAAGGACTGTACCGCATGATAGGCCAAGCGGTTTCCCCGTAACCCATAATGCATTTGAATATCCTGCCATTGCTGTGTCGCAATACCGGGATCGGGATCACAGTTGATGCCGGTGACCAGTTGACGCATTCCCTGGGGATCGGGGTTTTGTACCTTATCCTCCCGTGCCACATAATGCAGGAGGCGCTTTATACTGTCATAGACCGGCCAGATCTTCGTGTATGCGATAGGATCACCTGCGTTCTGGAAGGGCGATAGCGGTTTGGATTTCTGAAAGAACACGCCTTAAATATGCCACCGCTTTCCGGTATTCCTCAATGTTGATATATCCGTTGCTGTTGGCAACAGCGGCGATTTGGTTCAAGTTGTTCCCGATGGAGTTTAATTCTCGGATCATCCTATGGTAGTCCATTGGGGGGGCGGGCCGTGGCACATACCCCGTAATCAGTTGGCGCAGAAAAGTTTCCTGGGTAAGCCCGGATTGTTTTACGGCTGATCGATAGGCTCGGTACTCCTGATCGTCCAGCCAGACACGAGCTCGATAGGTTCTTTTACGCAATGGCATTCGCCACCAGGGATAGATAGTGCGCCACACGTTCTAGGGCAAAGTTTGAGGCATAGACGCATAGGGATTTCTGATCTTCCATTGAAAATGGGAGGGAAGGGATGGAATCGGCCCATTTCTGTATTCGCTGGCTGTATTGTTCGGGATCGTTACTTTTAATGGTAGTAGCTATAACAGCGCACACATGGTCGAATCCATATTGCTGGATAATCTGATCCAGGGCGTTAAGGGCAAAAAGGCAAATGCGGCCATGGGAAGAAAAGAGCTCGGATTCCAAAGCTCTGCGGCATTCCCGGTAGCGAAATAGTTCTTCGGGAAAGACGTTGGACAAAGACACATCATCCTTTCTAGGGGTATTAGGGGAGTATCCCCTAACAAGCGGCATTGGTGTGGCCGGAGGGCCACAAATGCGATGCTTGCCACAACCGGGCAGAGCCCGGCAGTAGCGTTAACGGACGAGATCATCAACAGACTTATGAGAACGCCGTTTTGTTTTAGGAGGAATTTTTATGGATTTAATTTGGTGATGATCTATTTGGAACAATTCCGCAGGATAGAACAGATCATGGTATTTTTTTAAAAGTTCTGGTGACAACGAACCAAAGTTGGATTTGGTCAGGCCAGCGACAAGAAAGGTTCCGGCAATGATATCCACGGTTTCTCCATTCATAACGATGGAGCGATTGAGCGGGAGACCGTTGATCTTCCCCTCCTCGTTGCAGATGATGGCCACCTCATCTTCATACGGATAGATTGCTTCAATGTTCCCTCCCACAACAGATTGCAGGGATTCCAGGCCGCTTTCGATCTCTGCTTCCCGTGGTTCAAAAGATGGTTCGATAATCAATACTTTCATAGACAACATCCTTTCTATTATTAAAAAATCAAGTATTGGATGACCAACATAGCAATGGCCGCCAAGGAAAAAATTGGGGCCATTGCTACGCTGGCTTTAGAGGTATGGAGGAATAGGTAATATGCAAATAGGATAGGTAGCATAAAGATCACAAGAATAACGCAAGCAGGGAGGCCAAAGTAGAGACCAAGGACGGCGGCGAGTTTTACATCACCGCCGCCTACTTTGTGAAGGTGCCAGCCGATATAAAAGGGAAGGCCAAAGAGCAATCCAAACGGATGCAAATACCATACGATTGATCCGGCTGCAAGAGATAAAAAGGTGCGGGTCAATCCTAGACACAAAAGAAGGAGTACACAGGCATTTGAGATCTTCCGATGTTGTAGGTCGGTATAGCTGCTCCATATAAGCCCAGCAACAAAAAAAGCATCCAAAAGGATGCTGATAAAATCAAAGGTTGTCATTTTTATTTTTCCTCACTCTATTGCCATTTGGTTTTTAAAGGCTTGTATGATTTTAGCATTTTTTATCTTTTTTTTGTCGATTTCTATTGACATCTATTTCCTTCCTGTCATTATAAAAGTAAGAAAAAGGTAAATTATGGAGATTAAAAAGGAGGGAATCAGCGTGAAAAAAAGTATCAAAATTCTTTATCTTACGTATCCTGTTTTTCTACTTATACTCCTTATGATAGCAAATCGTATTGCTACAATAATCCAATACGAAATGATCGAAAATTATAGAAACTTCATACTATTTTCTGCATTTGCTTTTTCCATGTTAATTCCATATGGATTTTGTTTAGCGATGGAAAGGTCACTATCCAGATCGCACTCAAAAAAGACCTGTCTTGTTGTCCTTGGAAGTAGCATTATAATCAACATTTTATATTACATTTTACAGTATCGGGTAGCATTTTTTATGGCACAAATTACTCAATTCATTAATGTCTCATTATTCCTTTCTGTTGGATACTTTATATTTAGATTTGTTGAGGAAGTGGTAGAAAAAAATAAGCAGGCAGAAGAATGAGAACCCGAGTCCCAATATGTACAAAGGAAGAAAACATAAAAGCAAAAAAATACACCCAGTTAATCATTTTATGTTCAATATGATCAGCTGTTAAAAAGAAGCGCAATGGAGGATGGACTATCGTCGAAGAATATGCATCTTCTATTGTTGAGGAAATTGTTCCTTACGCCAGTTATTCTCAGACTTATGACGATCAGAGAGATCTTGACGGGATTTCCCGTCATAAGATGATTGCTTATTATGATCTGGTTAAACTAAACCTCTATCAGACATACTTTGATCTTACTTGAGTAAACTATAACCGTTCTTCGTTGCATGGAGGAACTGCCTCTTACTCTAATATGAAGACTACGATATTTACCTCTGGAGCAGGGTATGAACGCAGGGAAACGGCATTGACCACAACCCACTCCATACCTGATACCAATAACTATAATATTTATCCGACAGCTCATGATGCAATGCTTCAAGGAGCAGCTCAGATGACATGTACCCTCTCTTTTACTGTCCAAGTAGGCGTTAATCTTTATAACCGTTCTGCTAGACTAAATGTTTTGCCCGGCTGGTAATTCATGTTGACCATATTGATCGTGGGAAGGGGGGCCAATATGGCCCCCCTTTACCTTTCAAGTTCTATTTTTTGCAGTTGTTCCCTTTCAAGTTCTGGTTCAAGATCATCAACATCGTATTTGAAAATACTCATAAAATATCATCTATGACTGCGCTATATGAGCCCGGCGACAAAAGATGCTTATAACATCGCAGGTATTTGATCAACTTGATGTTTTACTTGGTTGGTAAATTATTCAGATGTGAAAAGGGGCCAGCATACGCCGGCCCCTTCACCTTTTACTTTATTTACTTAGCTGTTATGAAGCAAGTAAGTCTGCCACTGTCGAGTATAGTTAACTCCGTTGATGTTCAGGACATAATCTAGGGTCCCCGAAATAACTCCGAATGTAACAATTACCGGAGGATGCCCAGGACAATTCATATAAAAACCAGCTGTACCCATAGGAACTGTAGATACTGTTGTCTTTGGACTTTCTGCAAGTGAGTAAGCAGTTAAGGTTCCAGATACCATATCTCCACCGTTTTGCGTCCTAGAGCGGCTTAGCTTCAAACTTTCAAGAGTGTAGTAAGTTGCATAGCCATTCGTGGTTTCATTATAGTAAAAAGTAATGTAGTGGGTATAGTATCCATCGTTTTCTGATTTAGTCGTTTCAGAATTGTAGCGGGGCTGTATTTCCTCAATTACAGTTTTAGCACGTCTTGTTACTTCTGTTCCATCTGCCAACTGAACGCGACTCAAAACCTGATCATATTCATAAATTTCTGAGACCAGCACGGAGGAAGTGTTTCGCAATGCAGGGTCGCTTGCCTGAAGAACTTCCGTTTTTACTTTAGTTGATTTGGTACGAATTTCATCTATACTGAGTTCTTCGTTACTCTCGAGAATAGCAACGACTGCTGTATCAGGTAACTGCACATAATTACTATTGGCAGCAAACCCTTGAAGAGGTAAGGCGGTCATCATTAGGGCTAAAAACAATGGCCAAAATTTCATGATTTTTTTCACTCTGTTTTCCTCCTTAGTGATGAGTTTGGTCTTATTGGTTACCGCTGTTCTTTGGCTTATCTATTCTTCACCTCCTCTATTAACCTAATTAGAAAATAGCCAGCTACAACAAAGGCTATGGAAATTACGGATTGGTTGGCTTGATGCGCAAAAAGAGGAATTTTGAATTGATAAAAATAATAGGCACCAAATACAATGGTGCCTAAAGCCGTAGTCACTATTCTTTGATTTCTGCTTGTTCTGGAAGAAAATATTTTTTCTGAATACACAGCAGCCCCAAATAGTATGAATTGACTATAAATTACTATTCTTAAATCAAAGCTCGCCAATAGACTCCTTAAGGAATTTCCAAAGTAATTTTGCAAAAGAAGCAATGCTAATAGAAAGATAGAATAGAGGGAATATAGTATTATTTGGATTTTTTTCATTTTTGCCTCCTAACACTATTTTCTATTTCCAATATATACTATTAGTAAAAAATGTAAATAGTTTAGCCAATATTCGACAAATTTACTTATGTTCAAAAAGGTTTGGATGTTATGATGCAAAAAACCACACTAGTTGGCTTTTTGATTTTTCTTTAATTCATTGTGCCATGCAAACATTCATTTTGACAGTGAACTAGAATAATCTATTTCATAACTCGATGTTTTTACGAAATCTAGCCTATAGATCATCTGCGAAAAAAGCGTAAAAAGGATCTGCCACTTCTAACGGGAGCATTCAATTCAACGGCATATATTATGAGTAATATATCCGTGCTGGAAAACCCATTTCATCCATTCGTATCATGATTAACCTCCAATAAAAAAGCGCCGGTAGGCGCAAAGATTTTGTGCGATAGGACACCCTAAAGAAGAAAGAGGTGATCCTTATGGCATCGGTATCCCATAAAGGGGCAATTAGTTTCGGATTGGTTCATATCCCGGTATCCTTTTACACAGCGACCAGAGAACAAAAGATCAGCTATAACCAGCTACACCGGGACACCCATCAAAGAATCCGATATAAAAAGGTTTTGGACGATGGGACGGAAGTAAAGCAAGAGGATATCGTCCGGGGCTATGAGATAGAAAAAGGGAAATACGTCATCATGGAAGATGATGATTTTGAAGCGATTAAGACGCCGCTTGATAAATCCATTCAGATACTGCACTTTGCGGACATAGAGGAAGTAGACCCGATTTACTTTGAAAAGGCGTTTTATGTCGTGCCGGACGGCGGTGGAGAGCAAGCATTTGAACTGCTCCGCACGGCTATGTTGCAGGAAAATAAAATAGCGATTGCCCGGACTGTGATCCGTACCAGTAAAACATTAGTTGCGCTGGTCCCAGGGAAAAACGGCATTTTAGCGGAAACGCTGTTCTATGCAGAAGAAATCCAGCCAATGCCAAAAGCGTATACCCAGCCAGAGGTGGAGCAAAATCAGTTGGAAGTGGCAAAGTCTCTGATCAACGCAATGGTACAGCCATTTGAGCCTGCTGCATATAAGAACGAATACTACGAACGGGAAATGGAAGCCATTCAGAAAAAAGCCGCAGGCCAGAAACTTGTTGCGCCTAGTACGGAAACGAGTGGAAATGTAATCAATCTGATGGAAGCCCTGCAAAAGTCGCTTGAACAAAAGAAGCCGTCTAAACGGCCCTCCACCCGGAAACGGGCCGTGGCTAAATGAGCGACCTGTTTGAACAAAAGAGCATAGCGCCTATGCTGATCGGGGCGTCGGGAGAGGCATTCGATTCCCCGGACTATATCTATGAGCTCAAATTAGACGGGGTGCGTTGTGTCGCATATTTGGATCCCAAAACCGGAACAGAGTTACGAAACAAAAGGAATCTCAATGTAACGGCTGCCTATCCAGAGTTAAGAGAGATACACACGCAAGTCAAAAAACGGTGTATTTTAGATGGAGAGGTGCTGGTAATCAAAGACGGCAAACCGGACTTTAGCGAGATGCAACGCCGTGCGCTCATGGGAGATCCTTTTAAGATACGCCTTGCCGCCGATGCCTTGCCCGTTTGCTTTACTGCTTTTGACATTCTTTATCAGGATGGCGAATCATTGACCCAGAAGCCATTGATGGAACGAAAAAAACTCCTGTCGGCTATGGTAAAGAAGGAAACGGATTGGATGGCGGTATCCCGGGTCATAGAAGATCAGGGCATTGCCTTTTACAACCTAACCGTGGAACAAAAGCTGGAAGGGATTGTAGCCAAACGAAAAACTAGCAAATACTACTTTGGCAAACGTACAAAAGATTGGATTAAGATCAAGACTTTTGAGGATGACGATTTTGTGATCTGCGGGTACATCAACAAGGCCGATGGGCTGGTTAGCCTAATTCTTGGACAATATGATGGAGAACAGCTAATCTACAAAGGCCACATTACTATGGGCGTATCTAAGTCGGATTTGAAAAAGATCAAGGCGCTGCCACCAGCGCCCTTTGCACCTCTGCCGTATCCCAAAGGCCACGGAAACGAACAAGCTGTTTGGATACCGCCTAAGCTGGTCTGCCGGGTAGAGTACATGGAGAAAACCAAGAACGGATCGTTGCGACGGGCAGTATACAAAGGACTACGGGACGATAAACCGCCAGAGGAATGCATCGTTAGATAAGAAAAGAGGCGCATACGCGCCTCTTTATCGTTCCTGTTCCGTTCTAAGCCGGTGGGATTCCTTCACCAACGCAATGCGTCGTTGAAGGGCGTCCTTTAGGTATTCCGCTACCATGTATTCCATGGGGCCGGGATTCTCATCGCCGCCCTGGTATTCCCTAAAGCAGTCGTAGTATCGCTCTACATCGGCATATTTGATATCGATGGGCGGGTATCCCTGACGCATGAGCTCATAGTTGAGGATCAGCCGCCCAGTACGTCCGTTTCCGTCCACAAAGGGATGGATGCTCTCAAACTCCAAGTGCATCCAGGCAACGGCCTGGACGGGATGGCAGCACGCCAGCTTTTCCCGGTATTCCCGGATCAGCCGCTCCATCCGGGCGGGCACCAGGTTGGGAGAGGGTAGGATCACGTCGGCATTGCCGATATATACCGGTACGGTGCGGTATTGCCCAGCGTCCTCGGGCTGTCCCATCAGTACAAGCCGATGTACCTGCCGGATGATCTCCTCGGAAATCAGCGGGCTGTCGTGGAGCAGATCGCAGAGATAGGCATAGGCTTTTTGATGGCCGATGGCGGCAAATTGATCCTGAACGGGTTTCCCCTTGATGGATATCCCGTCCTTTACCACAAGCCGGGTTTCCTGCTCGGTTAAGGTGCTGCCCTCGATGCGGTTGGAGTTGTAGTTGAACTGTAAGCTGAACTCCTCGTCCAACCGGATTAGGCTGCCATTGGTAAGGGGAGGCAGAGCGTCAAGGACCGCTTTTGCCTCGTCGATTTGATCCCAGATTGCCATGGCGTCACCTCCTAATAATGTTCACGATGCTGAACAAAGTCATTATACCATAACTTCCTTGTTCCCGCTCTGTATGATTTTGCTCCCTATCGGCGCACCACATGGATTCTGTCGTACATATCCCCATAAACCTCCACGGATCCCGTTTGGGTGCTGTGAAGCTGGCCTTGGGGCGTCCAAGCGTAGAACGCTTGAGCAGAAGCCAGGTAAGCGCCGTCGGGATACCAGAGGGGGATGTAATGGAGGCGTGTACCCAGGATGGAATAGGGATTGATGGGATTCTGCCAGGTGACGATCCTTTCCCCTGGGGCCCCTTCCTTGACTTCCAAGCTACTGCGGACATTACCCCATTTTCCTGTGCCATAGGCCGATTCGGGATATGTTACCCATACCATCTGGGGTCCTACCAGCTTATCCACTCGGTCATAGTTGGTAGTTAGGATGGTTTTGCAGGAGAGGTTCACGCCGAACCCCGATTCCAGGAGATTGGTAGCGGATATCCTGGTATCGGGAGAGAGGGAGAACTCGTTCTCCAAGCGAGCCCAAAACCGTTTGGCGACATACTGCCCATCCTCATACCGGGTTTCCGTCCAGCTATGGGTAGCTGCGCCGGTAGTGGGAGGAAGGGAGGCAATGCCATCCTCCTGATAGGCTTTTTGCATATCGGGGTCATCGGGATCAACAAGGGAGGAAGCAGGAACCGCAAAGATATGGGCAGTTTCGGAATACTCGTTGTTGGTTTCGTCGGTTTCCGGGATCACGTTATCAGGGTCAACTATAAATTTAATGGGGTATTCCCCCGGATCGGACGGAGTACGGAAACGGAATACGGCAAGATTTGTCCCATTGCCTGGGACACAGATGGTTTCTCTTAATTCAAGATTGCCCAGCCGCATCCGAACATCAGTAGCAGGGATCGAATCGGAAGTTTTGCTTCTGATAACGGCAGTTACCACAACATCCCGGTCTGCATACCAATTTTCAATGTTTACGGAATCAATGGTAAGGTCATATTCTGGCTCCCGCTCATAGGTAACGGTGTAGTAGACGTCCTCATCCCGGCCATCGGCATGGTTGGTGACGGTTAGGGTATCGGTAACGGAAGTGCCGGAGGATGAAGCCCCCAGGTAAGTGCGCTCCCATCCTACAAAGGCACTGTCCTCAAAGGCGGCTGGAAAGGATATGGATACGGCCTGGCTTTGATCGGGAAACAGGGTTGCAAGGTCCCTTGTCTCGGTATGGAGCACAGCGCCATCCGGGGTCTGGTAGGTAAGATGGGCTTGAATATCCACATGGGGCTGTGCGGGGAAAAGCCCCCATAGGGGATGGGTTACCTTCATAGAATTGAGGGTAAATTGACTGAAATTGGGGCCGGTGATTCCCCGGTATTCTTTGAGGTGATAGATCAGGAGATCAGCGATACCCACGGTATTGATGGGATCGTTCTTGTTGTATCCGATGACATTATCATTATCGCCATAGTAGCTGTCCACCACAAAGCCATTGTACTTTCCGTAGGGGTCCCAGTTGTATGACGTGTCCTTTGGGGTTTCAAAGGTCACGCCGGAGTTGATGGACCCCTGGGGAACCTTGGAATAGCAGATGGTATCAATGGAGTGCATTTCAATCCGACCACCCTTGGTTAAAAGGCGCTTAAAGGCTTTGTGCTTGGCGCTGTCTTTCCCATACTGTTGGATGATGACGGATTCCAGGGACGGGATGGTGCCCTGGTCGAAGTAATATTGTTCGGAGGGGGTGGCAAGGGCGTCCTTCGTAATGGGGGTAACAAGGGGCATGGAGTAACGGGTAAGCTGGTAGTTGTTCTCGTTCAGATAATATTCCCAGTTTTCCACATAGAGATAGGAAGTACCGTCTTTGAGGTAGGCGTTCTGCATTTCGCTGGATTTGGATGTATCGCTGGGCTGTTGGGATACCTTTGCCATGGGCCAGGACGAATAATATGGATACAGGATGTCAATGGGCGATTCCCCCGACACAATCAAGCGTACATTCCATCCAATTGTCTTAAAGGTTCGGGTTTCTGCCGCCTGTGCTAGGCTGGGGAATATGAGGCCTAAAAAGCACATCACGGCCATTAGAATGGCCGTGACGGATCGATGTATTTTCCTTTTCAAAAGCGTCTTCTCCTTTCAGTTATAGGAGATATGTGTGGAGATCAAGCGGGAGGATTGCCGATTGCCCAGCCGGACAGCCAAGCATAGACAGACCCGCCCACGGTGCATTCCACGTCCCGGTATTGCCAACCGCCGTCCTTTTCCACAAAGAGACGGCCACGGATCACGATTCCACTGTACAGAGCATTGTAGACCAGGGAGTTATGGGACTGGAATATGGCGCTGTCCCCATATTGACTGCGGAACCGGGACTGGATACTGTTGATCGAACCGGAGTAGTCGGAGCGATAGTAGATGTCCTTGTTTTTCCGCAGTACAGGATAGGGATCGGATAGCTGCATCCCGCTGTTGACCTTTTCCGCTTCCCCGGCAAAGATGCTGTCGCTGGTGCCCAGGTTATACCGATAAGTGTACAGGGCCGTTGGGATACCCGCCGCATGGACGGCCCAATCGGAGGACGCCGGGCGTACCTGGACGGCATTCTTGATCTGTGCCGCGGTCACGGGGCGATTTAGAGAGGGCCAGGAACCAGTGCTGGCGCTGCCGCTGGGCTGTACCGGGGTAGGCTTGGGAGTTGGAACAGGGGTAGCTGTGGATTCCGGTTTGCTGTCGGCGGCTGGTTTTGATGGGCTGTTGCTGGAACCGGTAGATGGTTTCTCCACCTTGGACGGACTGGAGGAAGTATTGGAGTTGGGGGATGGAAGTTTGGTATCTGGTACGGTTTCTTTCGCATCGATATTCCCGGCTGCACTGGTTTGGGAGGAAGCCTTTTCTTCCTCCTCATGGGCGGCGTTTTCCTCCTGGCTTTCAACCGGCGAAGGGGAGGAAAGAGCCGGAGAATCCTCCGGCACACGAGTCATGGAGGACTTGGGAGAGCATCCAGCCAGAAGCAATAGGCCAGACAGGGCAATTAGGACGAGACTACGCATCGTTTTCATAATATAACACCTCTTTTCGGCCTCATCATTTCATAGGAAGAATTTTCTTGCAAGAGTGTCCGACGCTCATTCAATGTACAGGACCTGCACTTGAGTTTTTAGTGGAATGGTGATGTTACGGATCCCCCCAAAGAACCAGGGGGAAGGAAAGGACACCTTGGCCCGTACCATGAGGTCATTGCCGGATAAGGTGATTTGAAGATCGGAGAGCCGGTAACGCTCCGTTCCGTCCGAGGTTTTGACCCAATCGGTTCCATCCGGGGACCATCCGTAGGCTTTGAGATTGTTTTCGACAGCTTGAGGCACGGTATTGGGGACGTCCACCAAAAGATCCCGGATATGGTCGTTGCGCAGTTGTTCATCTACCGATACCGACAGAACCCGTTCCAGGTCGTTTTGCGCCTGAAGATATTTGTTGTAGGTAATGGCGACGGAGTAGACCACCAGGGCCAGAGAACAGACTAGTAGAATCAAAAACGCCGTCATAACATAGGCGCTCCCCCGTTTATCCCGGATGAGGGCTAGGGTCATTTATGGTACACCTCCGAAATGCCTTCCGCACTGGAATGTAAGGTGACATAGAACACAATGGGGTCGCCCCAGATTGGACGGGCAATGGTGATGGGGATTTCCTTAACCGCTTTAACGGTAAAGGGGGTTTTCAGCTGGATGGTTTTTTCGCTTTCATCCAGCCATTCCGTTTGAATCTCTATGGAATCGGGCTGGGCTCCCGCTAGTTGTTCCACCATATGATCCAGATCGCTGGCGTCGCCGGTGATCTCAATGGTGCGTGTGATCTGACGAGTTGACTGGGACAAGCTCATTTGGGTACTGAAAATGGGCCAAAGCATCATAAGGCCAAAAACCAGTAAAATCAAAAGAACCATGGAGATTGCCAGATCAGCATAGGCTTCTCCTTTTTGATCCTTGGAAAAACGGTGTAATGATTTGAACATGGGGGCCTCCTTTCTAAAAAGGGGTGGTGGGAGCGGCATTGCCGCCCCCACCGAGTGCAAGGAGGATGGGGGTTACGGAAGGACGGTTACGCCGCTGAGCTCGCTGGATACCTTATCAATCAACGACTGGAACAGGTCGGGCATTGCGGTGTTCATGATTACCAGGATAGCGGCTCCGACCACGACCACAATCAAGATTTTCATGGCCATGTCCAAGTAGCCTTCGCCCCGGCAATCAGACAGAAGGGACCGCCTGGGCTTGTCGGCACGCTTTTTCAAAAAGCGGGGGAGAGAAAGGGAACGGGAAAGGTTGGCGATGAAGTTCATTTACAACACTCCTTTGTATATTGCTCCGGCTAAATGCCGGCAGCTTGCAGATTGGAAAGAATCAGGATAACCAAGGGAACCATGAATAGGAAGATCAATAGAAGGGTTAGGAGAAAAGAAGCGGCCCGGATGCGTCCGGGGCTTCGTTCCATCTTTTTGCGAAGTTTCTCCCGTTGAGTGGTTCGTACATCCTGTTCCAGAATCATAAGGCTGGTTCGCTGATCCGCTCCTTGATATACGCCGCACAGGGTGGCGACCAATACCGAAAGCTGGGGGATATTTAACCGGCTGTCCATTTTCCGTAAAGCAGATTCGTGGTTGCCGGTCTGCATGTCCATCAAGAGAATATCCAGTTCAGCGCCAAGAGCGGGTCCAGCTACCCGGCGATAACGTCGGAAAATGGAAATCAAATCCCGTTGATCTGCCAGGGAATAGTTGATGCTTTCGATGAGCCGTGGTAACTCCGATTCAATCTCATCATCCAATGCAGCAACCTTCTTTTGGGGTGCCTGGATGGTCTTAAAGTAGTGGAGTACGGCATAGATGGCCAAAAGAATGGAGAACAGCGGAAATCCAAAGGGAAGAAAGAAAGTGCCGCACAGGGCAAGAAGAATGGAGCGCAAGAGCGCCAATGCACGGTAGCATTCGGGATCCTCCTGTTTTCCCAAGCGGTCCAGGCACACCGTAAGCCGCCTTTTTCGGTATTCGCTCATGGGCCAGATCGCTTGTACCAAGGGAACGCAGGGGGATAACGCTCGGTCCAGTCGCTGGCTTATGGTGGGGTTTCCCCGGTAGGATTGGACGCTTTTTAGCCAGCGTCCGGTGGGAAAACAGAGGATGGCTCCGGCAAGCTGGTACAGTCCAACACAGAGCAATACAGCCATGCAAAAGGATAGGATCATGGTCATGAATGTTTCCTCCTTTCTTTTGCATCGATGGACTGATTGGCACGGGCTACCCATACGCTGGTCGCAAGAACGGCAGCCAGCACCAGGGCAAGGGTGATCTTGCCGGGAAGGGTATATAAAAGGGCGTCACACCATTCGGGCATCATAACCCCCATGAGAGGCACGCTGCTCAATACGATGAGGACGATCAGCGCATAGTCCCGGTAATTTCGCTGGATGGTGGTGTCCACCTCCATCTGTACCCGCCGGGATTCCCCCAGGCGTTCTACGATTCCGGGCAAGGCATAGCGTAGCTGTCGGTCTACCTGACATTGAATCAAAATGCCGCACCAATCCTGCCACCAACGGTTGCTGCACTGACGGCGCAGCGCCTCTAAAGCCCGGTCCATGCTGGCGTCCACCAACTGCGTTTGGGTTAAGAACGTCCGAAACCATCCGATAAGGGGTTCGGGGAGCAGATGCAGGGATTCCTCTACTGCTTGAATAAAATCGCCGGATGCGATGTATGCGTTGGTAACAATGCCCATGCCGGATTCCAAGCTGGCGGTTAAACTGCGCTGGTATTCCCCCGAACGAATATAGATCATGGCAAGGGGCAGAAGGACAGAACCGCCGGTAAGGACAAGGGCGAGAAGCAAATTGTCCAGAAGAACGCCAATGGCAAATCCTGTTAGGGCAATCAGACAGGTTCCCCACTGATAGGATTCCAAGGTTTTTTGACCCCCGATACTTTCTAGTAGGACACGGGTATCCTCGATCAAAGAACGGATTCTTCCGTGGGGCTTTTGGGTGAGTTCCTGGATTCGCTGTTTTCGGGTTAGTCTGTGCTGAAAGGGCTTAGTCATGAGATCGGATATATCCCGCAAAGAGAAGCCAAGCACCAGGAAACATCCCAGGATGATAAAAATGGTACAACAGAGCTTGGCAGTCATTTTGCACCTCCTTTTCTGCGTTTTTTGAACCGGCTCATTTCAAAGGTGGTAGCTCCATTCTGGATGAAACGCTGCTCCAGAGCATCGGATACCGGCTCTATCTGCCGGTACTGGCGGGTGGAGAAGTCGTAGCGGTACAGGGTGTTGCAAGTAACCTCATCGTCCCAGATCCCAACGGCTTCCGTGATCTCCAGCATCCGGCGCTGGTTATCGGGGCATCGGCGAAGGTGTACCACGATGGGAAATGCCTCTACGATCATTTGGGTTAGGACATGGGAGGGGAGCATGGTATCGGCCATTTCGCACATGCTCAAAATGCGGTTGTATGCGGCCCGACAGGAGTTGGCATGAAGGGAGGTGATAATGGTATGCCCGGTGCGCCCTGCTTCTTGCACCGTTAGAGCTTCTGGGCCACGGATCTCTACGGGGGCGATGATGTCTGGGTCAAAACGCAGAGCATGACGCAGTAAATCGTTCATATCCACGTTTGCTTGTGGGGAGTCGCTTTCCCGCGTGGTGGTATGAACAACGCTGTTTGCCACCCGACCATCTTCGTTATATCGGACTACCTCGATCTCCTTGGTTTCTTCGATGCAGTAGATCCGCCGGTCTGGATGGACGGTGGAGAGCAGATAGGAGATCAAGGAGGTTTTACCGCCACGGGTGTTTCCGCAGATGGCAATAGAGGCTCCATGGTTTAGGGCAAAAGAAAGGAAGTCCAGCATATCCTTTGATGCCATATTGGTATCAATAAAGTCCTGGGCCGTTAGGTTCTTGATCCGCTGCCGCCGGATGGAAAAGGAAGCGCCTGCGTCCCGGTCTGCAACGGGGGGAATCATGGCGGAGATGCGGATGCCCCTGGAAAGAAAGCTGTCCACAATGGGGGTGGTGCCGTCCAGCACCAGGCCGCCCAAGCGTACCATTTTGCGGATCACATCCACCGCATGTTGAGGGGAGGAAAAGTGTTCCGTGATCTTGTAAATGCCATTGGCGGTAACGATTTCGATATCGTCCCAGCGATTGCCGTTGATTCCTTCAATTTCGGGATCAGCTAGATATGCGTCCAGAAAGCCGAATCCAGCCATGTCCCCATACAGGCGGCTAGTAAGCTCATCCAGGGTCATATCCGGCAAGGAAAGGGATTGGTCCGTTAGGTATTGGGAGATCAGTCGTTTCACAACACTGGCGCTTTTGCTGTTGCCGATTACCTCGGAAAGCGCATCCCCGTGTTCAGTGGAGATATATTCCCTTGTCTGGGCCAGGATGGTTTCATAGCTAAGAGGATCGGCGGCGTCTACTGCCTTTTTTTGTTGCTGTCCATAGGCCATAGCACGGAGCGTAGGGGTCATCGGGCTTCACCCTCCTTCTTGCCTCCCTCCGTTTCGGAGAGCTTGTCCAATCGTTTCCATAGATTCTTTACCCCATGGGACCAGCGCAGAGATTCCTTTGTGATGCCGTCCATCTCCCCCGTTCCATTCAGGAGCGGAAATTCCTTTACATACGGCAACACTGCCTGAAATCGGAGATCAGCGGATCGTTCGATGGCTCCGGGGTCCTGGCCCTTCTGTACCTGCATGGCGACGGGAACCACCCGGCCATCTACGGACAGATGGTGTAAAAGGGGAGAGATGGCATTGAACCAACAAAGCCCGGATAAATCCGCCGTCATACAGACCAAAACATGATCGGATATTTGCAGAGCGGGAAGCAGGAACGGATCATTCCTCTGCCCTGAGAGATCTAGGATCACATGGTCGAGGACATGGGTGCATTGGTTGATGAGTCGGCGGGCGGCTTCATCCGCTTCCAGGCCAACCTCATAGGTGAGGAAGTCATCTTCATAGGATAAACCGGCATGGAACAATCCTTCTTGTTGAGGATGCTGATGCAGATAGGGCCGGATTTCAGATGTGCCCGTTCCGGCAATGAATCGCCCTAAAGAACCAGAGCTCGGGATGGCTTTGGGTACCTGGAGAGGTAAGGTGGGCATGGTAAGATCGGTATTCACCACTCCGGCCAGTGCATGGGCTGCAAAAAAAGCACCTAGCCTATGGGCCAGGGTGCTTTTGCCGACCCCGTCTTTTCCCCAGATGGCTAAAATCATAGTTGTCCCTCCTTTATTTCAACACACGCAGGTCATCGGATAGATAGGCGGCGGCATCATCCCCACGGGCCACGAAAACCAGGTGCAGTACGCCGGTTTGTTCCAAGTCCGCTAACATCTGTGCCTGGCTTTCCGTAGCAAAGAAGGAGATGGTGACGGGCAGGGCGTTTTTGTTTTCCTCGGATGGGCTGGGTTGTACCAGGGAATCAGCGCCATCGGCTGTTGAGATCATAGCGACTTCAAGGTATTGCAGCTCGGGTACCAAAGCAACGGCAGAAGCAGCGGCATCGCCGGGGGTTACGCTGTTACTGCTCCGGGAAAAGGAAAGTACGGATACGATATCGCCGGGCTCCAATCTGCCGGATACACCGGAGGCAAGGGAGGGAAGGGTAACGGATACCACACGCAGTCCCTTTGCCGACGCTTTCTCCATTCCGTTTAAGGCGCTGCTGTCTCCGGCTAGTTTTGATTTTGTGAGATAGTCGCCGGCATAGATGGGAGCGGCGGCGTATGAGCCGGAGGGCAAAGCGGATAACACGTCCTTGGGCGCACTGTTGCGGGGGACCTGTACCGTTTCCAGCATTTCGGGCATGATCTCGCTTTGTTCGGATATATATTGCTTGGCACGGATCACGGAAACGGTGGCGTTCCCGCTTCCCCTTTGAATACCTGGAATCGCCACAAAGCCGATCAACAGACCAAGGACAATACAGGCAGTTCCTACAACATATCGGTTTTTCAATATCTTCATTGGTTCACTCCTAAGAAATGAGAAAATCATCCAAAAGCCCTTGTACCAATAGCACCGAACCATAGAGATCATCGCATTCAATCTGCATGGCTGGCATCTGGCGTATCGCCTCGGAAGAAGGAAGCTGGGCGACCCCATCGGGCAGGGGAAGATCTGCGATTTCATACAGGGCTAACAGGCATTTGTATAGGCTTTCGGGTTCTTCGTTGGCGGGGATGAACATTAAGGGGGCAAGAAAATATATGGCCTGATAATCTTCAAGCCCCCATCGCTGGGAGAGGGTGGAGAGGATTTTCCGCAGCTCCTTACGCCATTGCTCGTTGATCGGTTTAGCGGAGTTCATCAAATACCCCCTCAACCGCTTGTTGTACGGCGTTTTCCAGCGTGTCCAGGTCAATCATTTCCAGTACGGCGTCGTGATCGTCTGCAAAGACATAGGATGGCTCATCGGCTGAATCCGGGTTTAAGGACGGCTCGGTGAACATGTATGTTGTCCGGCTGTCAGTAATGGGCATTCCATAAACCATGGAGAAATGATCCGATACCCATCGTTTGTACCCTGTGAGTCTTTGGGCCATATGCGGCAGGCACATCCCCTTGGGAAGATCATGTAAAAGGTACTCCAGGGATCGATAAAGCTGTGTTTCGGTCTGATAAGGGAGGGCCTTGCTATATGCTTCGGGTTGATAAGCGGCCTTTGCAGATAGGATGGGAATGGATTGGAATACCCAATGTAGGAAATCCGGCGCGAGATGTACGGACAGATAGTTGAAACGGACCAGGGTTTTGGTAAGACGGTTCAATCCAATGACGAGATCGTTTAAGGAAATAGGGTCTTTATGCATGGAGAATCCCTCCTAGAAAAATGAAAAGCCCACCTCTTTTGAGTGGACTACCTTGCCATTTGTTGATGGCGCTGTTTCTTTTTGCTGTAGAACTGGACAAAATCCAGGAACAACTTCTGTATTTGGTCTACGTTCACCTCCCCGCCGAAATATTTGGATACCTCCTTGTACGGAATGACGAGATCACGTTTCCCGTTGGTTGGCAGGGGTTTGGGACCTGGAATATCCACCATGATCTGATCCAGCATCTCATCGGAAAGCGTTTTAGCCTTTTGCGCTTCTGCCCGGATTTTCTTTGCCTGAGGCAGAGAAGGAGTACGTTCTGCTTGGATCAGGTAGTCATGGGTGGATTGTTGTTGATCTTGGGACAAGTAGGAGATCTGCTCGGCTGGGGTCATTTTGAGGCTCCCCGTGTCTACCATGGTTTGGAGCGGTGGGATTAGGAAATTGAGCCGGTAATACCGGTGTACCGAGGTATGACCCATGCCAAAGTCGGCGGCAACTTCGTCCCTGGATTTCTGACTTTTTAACTTGTGCCCATCGTGGGCACAAGTTTCCTCGTCCAGAAACGGAAGCCTTTTGCCCTGGTGTTTTAACACCTCATATTTGAGTTTCACGGCACGGGCAACTACCATGTGATGAAATTCTTTTCTTTGCAGCAGTACGGAATCGGCGTATTCCTCTTTGGCTTCTTCCTCTGTGATATTGCGAACCTCGGAAGGAATGGTTTTCTTTCCTGCTATCTTGGAAGCGAGAAAACGCCGGTGGCCGTCGATGATCTCATATCTTCCGTTGGACAAAGCCCGCAGCTTGATGGAAGTGTGGATTTCTTTGTCCTGTAACTGCTCGGCAAGGCTGATGACTTCAGGACTGTTCTCGTCAATGGGCTCGAATAAATTGGGGTTCGGGTCAATCAGCTCCAATGGGATCCGTTGTTCTCCGATTGGAGGATGGGACGCTGGTTGAAACAGGCTATCGAGTGCGGCTTTGCTTTTTGATTGGGGCATCCAGTGACAGCACCTCCTTTGTTAAATTGTCGTAGGCTATGGCGGCATCACTCCTTGCGTCATAGGCAAAGATGCTTTTGCGGCTTTCCTTGCTGTTACCCACGGCGATGCGATCTGGTATGATCTGCCGAAAAACAGGAACGGATGGGCCAAACATCTCCTTGATTTGCAGGGCAAACCGTCGGTGAAGATTGGTCCTCAGATCCGCTTTGGTAATGAGAATCCCGGTTACGTCAAGGGAAGGATTTAACAGGTTTTTGATCTTGCGGACATTTTCTACCGCTCCATAAACCCCGGAAAAGCTGTCCGTCCCTGGTTCTGTTGGGATAATCACCCCATCGGATGCTACCATTGCATTGATGACGATTTGGGATAGTCCGGCTGGACAATCCAGAAGCACATAATCGTATCCCTCTTGAACCTGTTCCAGAAACCGGCGTAATATGCTTTCTCGGCTTAAGGCTGTTACCAAATGGCTTTCAACACCGATTAGGGCTTTTTCTGCGGGGATAACGTCTACCCCTTCTTTAGTAGGATGGATGAAATCAAGTTTTTCAATGGGCGATCCGTCCATGGTTTGGATCATGGCGTCGGCCAGGGTGGATTGGATCTCATCCTCCCCTAAAAAACAGGATGTTAAATCCGACTGCATGTTGCAATCCACCAGCAAAACCTTTTTTCGATGGCGGGCTAGTCCTACGCCCAGGTTTATGGTGGTTGTGGTCTTTGCAACCCCTCCTTTCTCATTGGTGATTGTGATGACTTTCGGCATTGCTTCACCTCCATAGGTTTGGAAAATGAAAAAGGCGCCATTGGCGCCTTTTAAAAAATGTTTTAGTTTATTTAATCTTTAGTATATTCATTCTTTTCTTCATTAAACTTGACTGCAAGACAAAGATATATGATTAATTCTCGTGCTAGTTTTAAAAGTCGAAACGTATTATCCTCAATTTTAGCTTCTGTGGTATACTTTGTAAAAGAAATATTTTTATTTAATTGATATGCTGTGCGCAAGCAGTTGTGCTCCATATCATTTCTCATTTTAAAGATTGGCTCTGCTTGAGGTGCAGTGGTAATGGAATCTTTTTCAAAAAAATCTTTTTGGAGCCAATACATTGCCTGAACTAAAGGATTGTTTGGATGTACTTTGAGAATAGGATGTGGAACAATAAAATAAGATCTTCCTTTTCCATTGATAAGTTCAGTTTTCCATACATTTTTGAAACTAATTTTTGTACCAGTAAGCCCTACTTGAAAATACTCGTTAATAAAAAAACCAATCCTATCAAACAAAGAGTAAGCTGATTTAAAGGCTGTTCTTAACATACTATCCTTTAAAGAATAATCAGAGAAATCTGCTGTATCAATTAAATCCAAATTCGACTCAGAATAGTGTTTGTATTCTTCCTCAGTAGAAATTTTATACCATAGTAACCTGGCCCAATTATACTCTTGTTTAATCTGGTTAAATAAACCAATAAACTCTTTTTCTTTATTGTTATAGGGTTCTTTAAAAGGAAGATTAACACTATCGACTGCAAAGCATGGACTTGTTATTATATCTAAGCATGGGTTGAGAAAAAGACGAAATAGAAGTAAATAGTTTCGATAATCTGCTTCTTTTTGATTACTCGATTGGAAAGGAGGCAGGTTTAGAGGTTTACTCAAATAATTCTCGATATATGTGGAATCAAATGAAGAAATGAGATTTTGTAGTATCTTTAGAAATTCCTTGTTCTCTATATTTATTTTGCATTTTTCTGCTTGTTTAAAATAATGATAACAAGCGTGATAAAAATAGTTTTGTTCATATTTTTTAAGCTGAATTGGTGCAAATCGAAATAATAAAATTGAATAATTAAGACTTGCCATTGCGAAATCATTGCTAATAAGCAAAGCATTTTGAAAACAATCTGATGCAATGATATATCGCCCTAGTTTGTTATATGCATTTCCTAAATTAGTATACGAACGCATTGCAATATATTGTGCGACCTTTGCTTCTGGGTTATTATCGGTATCATCATAGTGAGTTTCATATAAATCTAACGCATATCTGAAATGATAGAGTTCTTTTTCAAAATATTGTTCTTTGATTTCTTCTTCTAGTAAAGATAGTTCGTCATACGCAGTTGCAATGTCATAGTGGATCTGAATTTGTGTTGGGATATTGTATTCTTTGTATAATAAAGATTCGGCTTTTTTAATAGTATCCAGAATATTACGCCCATCTCTTTTGAAATATAGATCGTCAAATATTGATGACAAATCCCTTACCGATCTTTCAATAATCTCCGTAAAATTTCTTTCAAATTCTTTGGCTTGTTCTTTAAGAGTCATAGCACCGATCCTTATGTTTTTAGAGATTAATTATCAAATTTACTGTATCATAGTTTTTATAGATTTAGAATTATGTTACTCATTATAATACAATTATCGCACAAAAAATAAATAGGGGGTGTATTCTAATATCAAGGTTTCAATATTATTCAACTGAAGAAATAGTACGCTATTTTCTTAAAACGGGCAAAGAGGGCGATTGCTGGGATTTCAAACTGGAATGGCATGACAATATGGTTGACCTTCTAAAAGATATAATTTGTTTTGCCAATACAGTTCACGATGAAAATTGTTATATTATTTTTGGCATTTCTGATTCTTTACAGATTTTAGGGATGCAAAAGAAGCGGATCAAACAAGCTGAGATACTTGATGCAATTTCTAATCTTACGTTTGCGGGTGATGTCTCACCCAAAATAGAAGTAAAGACTATTGTGTTAGATGGACAAGTGCTAGATGTGCTGATTATTTTTAATGTAGAACGCACGCCTATATATTTAAAAAAGAATTATGGCACAATGCGGGGCGGATGCATTTATACACGTGTGGGCGATAAAAATACTCCTGATAATGGAAATGCGGATATTGGAGAGATAGAGGATTTGTGGCGCAAGCGATTTGGACTCACTAAGCCACCATTGGAATTTATCTATGATCGTATGAATAATAAGTTTGAATGGATAGAACAAAACGAGGGTTTTTATAATATTTACCGCCCTGAGTATACTATTCAAATACAAAGTAAAAACGATGAAGCTAGAGATGAACCAATGTATTATTCATACGCAATGGTAAACTCACAGACATCATTTGAAGTTTTAAATATCAAATATCAAAATATAATATTAGAATCTTATGGGTTGATTATTTTGGATTCTGGCCGACTGAGGATACCAATACCTGATCAGGGATTTGTCTGTCATAAGGGGTATGAGATATGTCCGAAATATAGTTATGAATACTATATTCTTGGTAGTAAACTTTATAAGATATTATCTTTTCTATATGAGCCACAAAATGGTGATGAACACTCTGCGTTTGAGCGTCTTAAAGAGGTGATTCTTATTTATTACTCGGAGGAAGAAAAACTAGCCTTTGAATCATTTATAGAAGGAAATCAAGACTTGCCAGAAAAATATATTGGTCGAATCAATAGGTTCAATTATATGAAAACCAATGATGAAAAAATTAAATTCTACTTGGAACGTTTAAAAATAGGCGTTGCTCTAAATATATTGTTGACAGACTGGCGAAACAAAAAATTGTAGTCAAATTTGACTACAATTTTGACTACAATCTCACCAAAAAACAGTGGAAAAAGCCGTCTTTTATAGAAATAATGGAATCCCAAGAAAATGGCCAAAAGCCTTTATTTAAGGGCATTTTCAGCATTTTGGGGGTGTCTTAAAAACTGATGAGCGTTGATCTCCGACTCTAAAGGCCGAAGGTTCGAATCCTTTCGGGTACGCCAGCGGCAGGTTGCCGCATCCAATACCGCAATTTACTTGGGTGGATTGCGGTATTTTTGTATCCGTTAGAGAATCTCCATATCGTAAAATTCTGTCAGCAGCCAGGCGCTGAAAAAATTTGCAAACCCATAGGTGGTTTGCGAACTTTTTTGTATTCTGAAAGCCATGTTTGTTGAAAGCCTTTTTTCAAAGCTGGCCTGCGCTATTCGTATATTTCATGTTTTTTGTAAGTTGATCATGCCTTTCGATTGGCTCTATGTGGGACTTTTAAACGATTTTTTGTTGACTTACACCAAAACCGCATGCACCCAGCCTGTGATAAAAAGCAAAAAAAGCATCCTGCAAAAACTTGACAATTATTGGAGAATATATAAGAATACACACGAATTAAGTCCAATAAACAAGTGAATAAGCGTCTTATCTTCGAGCCATCACGCCTAAGGGGTTCTATGGGGTGTTGGCCGGCCTTAAAGGCAAAGGGTTTCTTTGGAAACGAAGCAGCCTTCCAGTATGAAAAGAAGATGGTGTTTGCGCTGTGATGGGCTTGAGCTCCGCTTTCAAACCTACATGCAATGATAAAGCATCCGTCTTTCTTAACAGAAGGGCGGATTTTTTTACGATGAGGAGGAGAATCATGAAAAGAACTCTTGCACTGTTCCTGACCATGTGCCTGGCCCTTACCCTGTTTGCAGGGTGCGGCAGCGCACAGACCAACAGCAACGAGACCCCGGATGACCGTTCCGTTACGGTAACCGACATGAGCGGGGATTCCGTGACCATCGAGGGTGAGGTTAAGAGCATCATCAACCTGTGGCCCGCCGGAACTTCCTCGTTCTTTGTGATGGGCGCTGGCGATCTGGTAAAGGGCCTTGCCGTTAACAGCACCGGCACTATGAGCGCCTGGACCCAGTACTTCTATCCGGAATCCGTAAACATCCCCGCTCTGGGCGGCACCACCCCCTCTGTGGAGGAGCTCATCAACCTGGAGCCTGACTTGGTTATCATCCATCCCAGCACGGCCAAGGATGGGTTTGCCGAGCAGATCCGCAAGGCCGGCATACCCGCCATCAATATCAACTTCAGCGACTATGAGAGTATGATTGAAGCCTACACCATTCTGGGCAAGGTATTGGGCGGAGACTATGAGAAAAAGCTGGCGACCTGGTGCGAAGAGGTGGAGACCAAGCTGGCGAAATCCCGGGAGCTTACCAAGGATATCCCCGAGGATGAGAAACCCGTGGTCTATTACATCGCCGGCCAGGGAGAAAGCCTTGTGACCACCATGGCCCAGAACTCCATCATGCAGGATTGGGTGGAGTCCAACGGGGGCATCTATGCCGCCAAAGCGCTGAATCTGGATTCTACCGAGGTGACCGCGGAGCAGATCTTCCAGCTGGATCCCGACGTGATCATCGTGGGCGGCGCCTACCAGCATGTGCTGGTTGACCAGCTCAAGAACACCGATGGCTGGAAGGATCTGAAGGCCGTAAAGAACAACCGCGTATACACCAATCCCTATGCTTGCTTTAACTGGGATCGCTTTGGCCTGGAGAGCAACCTGCAGATTGAATACGCGCTGATGGCCATCCAGCCGGAGATTGCCGCAGAAAACGGTATTGACCGGGAGTATATGGTGAAGCGCATCATCGAGTTCTATAAGCAGTACAACGGCAAAGAGCTGACCGCGGAAGAGGCCGGCTATATGCTGGACGGCTTGAAGCCCGATGGTACCGCTGAAATTCCTGTTCAATAAGCAATGAAACGATTGAAAGTGAAAAGTGTTAAGAGCCTTCCCGAAAACGGGGAGGCTCTTGACAAAAAGTCTCTTAATATCTCAGAGCGCCGGTACCGGGTGGTTATTTGGGGTGTGGCGGCGGTTCTGGGGCTGGTTTTTGTGGCGTCGCTTTCCATAGGGCGCTATGGCATCGGTTTTTTTGATACCATAAAGATTCTGCTTTCCCGGCTATTTCCCATCCAGCAAACTTGGCCGGATATGGCAAGCGCGGTGGTCTTTGAATTTCGGCTGCCTCGGACCGTGGCGGCCATGTTGGTTGGATCTGCACTGGCCCTTTCCGGTGCGGCCTACCAGAGCATCTTCAAAAATCCCATGTGCTCGCCCGACCTATTGGGGGTGTCCTCCGGCGCTTGCGTGGGCGCCGCTGCCGCCATCCTTTTGGGAGGGGGGAGCGTTTTAATTCAGGGCAGCGCCTTTATGGGAGGTATTTTAGCGGTGGCCATTACCGTGATGATCCCCAGGCTGATGCGAAACCAATCCACCACCGTTTTGATTCTTTCCGGGATCGTGGTAAGCAGCCTGATGTCCTCGGTGATGAGCATTCTCAAGTTTGTGGCGGATACCGATACCCAGCTGGCGGAGATCACCTACTGGACCATGGGTTCCTTTGCTACCGTGACCTTTTCGGACATGCTGCCCGTGCTTCCGACCATTCTTGTTCCCGTAGCGGCGATTCTCCTGATGCGCTATCGGCTCAACGTGCTTTCCTTGGGAGAGAATGAAGCCCGATCCCTTGGGATCAACATTCAGGCGGTCAATGGAATCTTTATCCTATGCAGCACCCTGATCACCGCCAGCTGCGTATGCCTTTCGGGAACCATCGGCTGGGTAGGATTGGTGATTCCCCATACCTCCAGGATGATTGTGGGAGCGGACAATAAAAAGATGCTGCCCATCGCCCTCCTGCTGGGCGCGGCGTTTATGGTGCTCATCGATCTTTTATGCCGAACCCTGACGGCGGCGGAGCTTCGGATTGGCATTTTGACGGGCATCATAGGAGCGCCTTTCTTTATCATGATTTTGATCAAGCAGAGTAGGAACTTAAGATGATTTTAGAAGTAAAAAATTTGAGTTACCGTTACTATAACAGCCGCACTATCTTCCACGATGTCAGCTTTGGCCTGTCCAAGGGGGAGGTGCTGTCCATCCTGGGGACCAACGGCGCGGGAAAATCCACGCTATTGAACTGCATTGCCAATCTGTATCGGCCGCAGAGCGGAGAGATTCTCCTACATAACAAGCCCATGACGGAAATGCATATGCGAGATGTGGCCAAGGTGATCGGGTATGTGCCCCAGATCCACACCCCGGCTTATGCCTATACCGTTAGAGAGTTTACCGTTATGGGGCGGACGCCCTACATCGGCGCCTTTGCCAAGCCCAAAAAGGAGGACTACCGTATTGCCGACGAGGCTTTGGAACGGATGGGAATCAGCCATTTAAGCAACAAAGCCTATACGGAGATCTCTGGTGGAGAACGGCAGCAGGTGACCATAGCCCGGGTGATCGCCCAGCAGCCCCAGCTGATCCTGCTGGATGAGCCGACCGCCCACCTGGACTATGGCAACCAGTATCGGGTAATGCAGATGATCAAAAAGCTTGCTGACAAGGGCTTTGCCCTTATCATGACCACCCATAATCCCGATCACGCCATCCTCCTGGACGGAAAAGTGGCCATTTTAAACCGGGAAGGGCTGCTCAGCGTTGGATTGGCAAAGGAAACGCTGCAGAAGGAGACCCTTTCCACATTGTATGGATTGAATATCAAGACCGTATACGATGAGGACGCCAAACGGAATATTTGCGTCGTATGCTAGCAAGAGGGGAGAACTTATGGAGAATTACAGAGCGTATTTAAAGGAACTCAAGACCACCACCCTGTTTCAGGATATCCCCGATGAGGAGCTCATCGCTCTCCTGGAAGCGATGCAGCCGAAGATCGTTATGCGCAAAGCGGGGGAGCCCATGCCGCCCATGCCGGAGGGAACCTTTAAAATGGCCCTTCGCGCTACGCCGGATCAGGGGATCGTACCCAGAAAGTTCAAATACGATATGCCTAAGTTTGGGGAACCAGGCATGTTGATGGCGGAGATCCCCACCTATTCCAGAATGTTTGAGGGGCTAAAGCGCCGGCCAGGGGGGCCTATGCACAAGCCTACGCCCATCGATTATGATCTGGAGATGCTGGAGTTTACCGAGGGCATGATGACGGCCTTTTATGGGGAGCAGCATGCCCATGCCCAGGGCATCATGCTGCGTAACTTCCTGGGCATCCTAGCGCAGAAGGTCTGCGATGTACGCCATGAGCTGTTTTTGATCCGCGACGCTCGGGATATGTTCCAGGAGACGGACAAGACCCTGCAGGTGTTTACCGCCGGCGTGGCAATCGGCGTGACAAAGGAGGCCATCCAGCGGTGGAATTTAAAGCATCCGGAGCTCCAGGCAGAGATGCATCCCGGCGGATCGGTGGACTTGATCCGGCAGGTTTTGGCGGGGGAACGGTGCGATGTGCTGATCTTAGCCGACGATACCAATATTGAGTCCATGCTGATGCCCAAGTATGCCAGGGGATACAAGGTGTTTGCCGGAAACAAGATGGTCATTGCGGGCAAGGGGATTAACAGCGAAAACTGGATGGAGCGGTTATTGGATCCCAGCAGTACTTTCAGCCATACCAACCCCTATGGCGATCCCAGCGGTTACCGGGCCATTATGACCATCCTGCTGGCCGATCGGCTAAAGAAGGGGTTGGCCCATCAGTTGATGAGCCATCCCGGTCATCTGGGGATGGAACACGACCCCGCGAAGGGGAAACTGATGCCTGAGGCCGACTATATGTTTACTTACTATTCCGGGGCGAAGGCTCGCGGGGGTGACTTTGCGGAGCTTCCCGAGAGCATCGATCTTTCCAGCCAGGATCTGAAGGAGGAGTATGCCAAGGTGAGCTTTGCGGTGGATGACGAGAATACCGTTTACGGCGCTCCCATCGTTCATGCGCTTACCATTCCGGAAACCGCAAAGTTCAAAGACGCCGCCAAGGAGTTTGCAGCGCAATTCCTGGCGTCCGACTTCGCGGCGTTCCATTTCCTTCCCAGGACAGAGACCGTTGGAGAGGATATTTTGAAGTAGGATTCGTGATGCGCAGACCGCCCGCCGGGATGGATGCCCTGGCGGGCGGCCTTATTTGGGAGAAGGGACGGGAACGGTCGGTTCCTGTTGGGAAAGAGGGGGATGATTTTCCCTTGCGCATCCCATTAACATGAAGCCCCTCTGGATGTTGGAAACGCCCCCGCAAAGCAAGGGCGGGACAGGGGGAACGGAGACAGTTAAAGAGGAGAAAGCGAGGAAGATGATTTCCCCGTTTTTGCCGCTTTCGGGGCGTAGTCCTTCATGTTGGGGATCGCACCGCCGGCCACCGCCCAAAGATAAAGGCTTGCGACGCTGCAGTAGGGGCTGAATCTACGCCGATACTTTTCGAATAGGCTGCGGCTGACTTGTCGATGATGGTATACCATTCTGATGCCACGATGAATCGCCAGGTCGCCATAGCTCAATACGTTGGGACGCTGCATACAAAAGAGCAGAATCATTTCGGCGGTCCAAAGGCCTATCCCGCGTAAACTCATCAGGTCTTGAATGGCTTCTTCATCGGATTTGTGATAGATGCCCGTTAGATCGAAGGCTCCGCTTTTGACCCTTTCCGCAAAATCGACGATATATTGGGCTTTCCGAAAGGACATGCCGAGGGACTGCAAATGCGTAACGCCAGCATCCAGAATCGTATCGGCCTGGACGATGCCGCGGTCATCCTGTACCCGTTTCCAGATCGTGGCCTGTGCCTTGGTGGAGATCTGCTGGCCTACAATGTGATGAACGACGGAGGAAAACAAATCGGGATCAACCGCGCGCTTTACCATGCCGACTTGGTCTATGACGTCCCCAAGTTTGGGATCCTTTTGTTTCAGATATGCGATTTCCTTTTCTCCATATTGAAAATACATGGAAGCTCACTCCGTCCATTCTGGATACGCTTGATCATATGATATCACGAATGTGACAAGCAATGGCCCGCCGGATCCCGGCGGGCCATTGGCTGCATTTGGGGATGCAAAACCCATTTTGTGCGTTTGTTTTGTCTACTCGTAGCTCATTTCGCTCATGTCCCCAATGGTGACGGAGAGCTCCAGCTGAGCATCCTCCCGCTGGATCTTCAGGGTGACCTGATCCCCGATGGATTTGCTTTTGATGGCGGCGAGGAAGGCGTCGTTATCGGTTACATCCTGGCCATCCACCTGAAGGATGATGTCCTGGGCCTTGACCCCGGCCTGACTGGCAGGGCCGCCGACCACCACCCGATCTACCACCACGCCGGCCCGGAGGCCATTGATTTCGGCATCCTCGGGACTTACGGTGTAGACGACGATGCCGATTCCGGGACGGCTGATTTTGCCGTGCTGGATTAGGTCGTCGATGATGCCTCTGGCGTAATCGATGGGGATGGCGAAGCCGATGCCCTCGGAGGAGATGGCGTTGCCGTATTGGTCGTATCCGCTGATCCGGGATTTTAGCGTGTTGATACCGATGAGCTCGCCCTTGGCGTTGAAAAGCCCGCCTCCGCTGTTGCCGGGATTAATGGCGGCGTCGGTCTGGATATAGGAGATGGTGACGCCGTCGGTATTGATCTCCCGGTTCAGGGCGCTGATATAGCCCACCGACTGGGAGTTGCCCAGCTGGCTGCCAAAGGGATTGCCAATGGCGATGGCCATCTCTCCCACGTTGAGGCTGGCGGAGCTGCCCATCTCCGCTACATGGAGGCCGGATTTTTCAATCTTTACCACGGCTAGGTCGCTGGAGGAATCCACCCCGATGAGGCTGGCCTTCATACGGGTGCCATCGTTAAGGGTGACATAGATGCTCTTGGCGCCATCCACCACATGGTTGTTGGTGACGATATGGCCTTCCGCGCTGATGATGACCCCGCTGCCGGTGCCGGATACCTGCTCCCGTCCGGCGTATTTGCCGATGGCGGACACCTGGGTGATCTCGATATACACCACGGTATCCATGCATTTCTGGGCCACGGCTACGGCGGGATTCTCGTATTTATCCAGGTTGATGGTGGTCTGGCTGGGATTCTCCGGGTGGGGGGAAGCGGAGGGGCCCGCCGTATCCCCATACCCCTTGAAGAAGATCGACAGAATTAAGCAGGCGATGAGCACCCCAACCAAAGCGGAGCAGATGGCGGTGGTAAACAGAGGCCAGAACTGGCTTTTGCGGGGCTGGGGCGCGTTGTTCGGTTCCATATGGGGATATACCTCCTATTGATCCCGCGACGCGGGGGAAGCTCATAGAGCTTTCCGGTATGATTCTTTATTATAGTCCAAAGGACGGCCCTTGCGATAGCCGGTTTTTCCGCCTTTTTTATCCACCACATGGAGATTGGCCTGGGTATGGCTTAAGAGAGAATCCATAAAGCCGCCGGCGGAGAGATCTCCTTCGCCCAGGACCACATCGGTGGCCCGTTTTTTCTCCAGAAAATCCAGGATGGTGGGGAGTACGTCGTTGTTGTAAAACACCGTCATCTCCGCACCCACGTCCCGAGAGGCGGAAAAAAGGTATTCCAGGGCCTCGCCGCAGCTGCGGGGGGCCACCTTTAAAGGCACGACGCTTAATACGTGGAGATCCAGGTCTTTTTCCCTGGAAATACGGCTGCCCTCGTGAATCAGCCGAACACAGCTCTGTTGGTCGGTGACACATACCACAACGGACTGTCGGTTCATTTGGGGCACACCTCCTCAAACGTTAGGTATTATACCGGTAAAATAAGGCAACACTGTGGCGAAACCATTACCCTGGGTCCCAAGATATCATAGGCAAAGGGGGGCCGTAGGTCAAACGCTTTTTATTGGGGGTCCGCTCGCCGGACGGTAAAGGTGAAGGCGGCGCCGTGGCCCGGCTCGCTTTTAACCCAGATGCGCTGGCCGATGAGCCCCAAGGCTTTTTGGGCGATGGACAGCCCCAGGCCGGTACCGGGGCTGGCGTAGGAGGTATCGGCCTTGTAGAACCGGTCGAACACATGGGGCAGGTCCTTCTGGGCGATTCCGCAGCCCGAATCCTCCACCGTGATCCGGATGGTGGTTTCATCCCAAGCGGCGGAGTATTTGATCCATCCGCCCCGGGGGGTGAACCGCAGGGCGTTGTCGGTTAAAATCACCAGCACTTGGTCCACCCGGTCGGGGTCGGTCAGGGCCCGGGGACAATCGGTAAAGCTTTCGTCCACCATAAGGGTGACGCCGCTTTCCCGGGCGGTCTGCTGGAATACCTCCAGGGATTCGTGGACCAGCTCCAAAAGATTTACCCGGATGATGTCTGCCCGACCCCGTCCTTCCTGAAGGCGGGACAGCTCCAGGAGGTCGTCGATGAGGCGGCTTAGGCGCTGGGACTCCTTTAGAATGAGGCTGTAATACCGCCGGCGGTCGGCCTCCTCGGTGAGAATATTGTCGTTGAGGGTTTCGGCCAAACCGATGAGGGAGCTGACGGGGGTTTTCAGCTCGTGGGATACGTTGGCCACGTATTCCCGCCGGGTCTGTTCCAGCCGCTCGGATTCCGAGATATCCGAGAACAGCACCACCACGCCCTCACATTCCTCTCGGGAATTGAGCATGGGGGAGAGAATGACCCGGATCATCTTATCGCCGCAGACCAGCTGCTTGATGGCGGAGCTGCGGGTGCTGATGATCACGTCCACATCCGTAAGGGCGCGGGTGAGGAAATCGGTGCTGCGAAGCTGGGAGATGGGCATGCTTTCGTCACACCCCATCAGGTTGTATAGGGCGGGGTTTGCGTGGGTGATATTGCCGTCCACATCTAGGGCCAGGATGCCCTCGTTGAGGCCGTCAAACAGCTGCATCAGGCGGTTGCGCTCCAGGATGATGGCGGTCATGCTCTCGTCCAGCCGCGCGGCCAGATAGTTGAGGGTGCGGCCCAGCTCGCCGATTTCTCCCCGGATGGTCTCGTTTGCCCGGGCGGAGAAGTCCCCTCCGGCAATGGCAAGGGCGACTCCTCGCATCTGAACGATGGGGCGGGTGATGACCCGGGAGGCGAAATAGGTGAGGAACAGCATGACAAAAAACACCGTCAACAGGCTGATAAACAGGGTGATATTCAGGCTCTGGAAGGCGGCGTTGACCTCCGCCAGGGTCTTGGTGAGGAACACCGCGCCGATGACCCGGCTTTCCCGATAGATGGGAACGCCCACAAGAAGGCAGTTGCCCCGGCCGTCCCGAAGATCCGCGGTGGTGGTGACCACGGCGCCGGACAGCACCGTATCCCGGTAGGGCTTCAAAAGGGTAAGGGTGCTATCGCTGGGCAGGGAGCTTTCACCTTCCCGCTGGGTGTAGAGGATGGTTTCGCTGTCCCGGAAAAAGGTATACATATAGGAGTTTAGGATGGATTGCTCGGAGCCCAGCACCTGGGTTAGGACATCCATGCTGATGTTGCCCAGCATGTATTCGTTGACCAGGTCCGCGGCAGCCCAGGCCCGTGGCAGCAGCTCCTGCACCTTGGCCTTTGCCACCTTGCCAGGGGTTACCACGGCGTAGATGCCGGCAATGAGGATGGTAGCCATGGCGAGGGCCATGGCTACCATGGAAAGGATTCGCTTTAAAATGAAGTTGCGGCCCATCAGGATACCTCGAACTTATAGCCCACCCCGTAGATGGTTTTGATGGAGAAGTCGGGATCCTCGGGAAGTTTATGCCGGATCCGCTTGATTTGGGTATCCACCGCCCGGGTATCCCCGAAGTAGTCATAGCCCCATACCTTATTGAGGATGGTCTCCCGATCGAACACCTGGCCGGGATGGGAGATCAACAGGTTGAGGATCTCCACCTCCTTGGGGGTGCAGATGACGGGCTTTCCATCGTAGAGGACCTCATACTTGGCCAGATTTACCGAGAGCTTGCCGGCCCGGACGATGGCACCCTGGCTTTCCCCCTGGGGATCGTTCTTTCTCCGGAGCACCGCTTTGATACGGGCTACCACCTCCCGGGGGGAAAAGGGTTTTACGATGTAGTCGTCGGCGCCCAGCTCCAGGCCCAGGATACGATCCACCTCTTCTCCCCGGGCGGTGAGCATCAGTACGGGCACGGTGCTCACCTTGCGGATCTCCCGCATGACGTCGATGCCCGACAGCTTGGGCATCATAATATCCAGGATGATGAGATCCGGATCCTTTTCCCGCCACAGGCGGAGGCTCTCCTCGCCATCGGTGGCGGAGAGGAAGGGGAAGCCTTCGGATTTTAAGTACGCGCCCAGGGTCTCGTGAACCACCGGGGAATCGTCGCAGATCAGGATTAGGTTGGTCATAAATGCACCTCGGGTGGGATGATAATCGCTTTCGATCCTATTATATAGAAAGAGGAAGGGGGAAACAATACGGACAGGAAACTGACACAGTTGTTCACAATTTTGACACGATTTTACTATATAGAGGACACATCCTGTGCCTATAGTAAAGATGCAGCAGATAACCAAATACCTCCCCTCCAATTAGAATGAAAGCAATGCAGCAGACCAAAGGCCCCCAGTTGGGGGCTTTTGGTTTTTGGCGTTTTCCACCTGGATCCCTTCAAAAAGAGAAATCTTTCACAAATTGCTTGCTTTTTAACATGGTTGCTATAAAATGGTTGGTGTGGAAGAATGGGCTGATTGTGCCTTCTTGGAACCCAAATGAGACATTTATATAAGGAGTGATCGTTGTGAACAAAGTCAGCATCGAGGACATCGCTGTACAGGGCAAAAAGGTTCTGGTTCGTGTGGATTTTAACGTCCCCATGGATAAGGAAACCGGGGAAATTACCGATGACAACCGCATCACCGCGGCTCTGCCCACCATCAAATACCTCTATGAGCATGGCGCCAAAGTCATCCTTTGCTCCCACCTGGGTCGTCCCAAAGGGGAGTTTAACATGAAGTTCTCCATGGCTCCCGTGGCAAAGCGCCTGGGCGAGCTGGTGGATACCAACGTGATCCTGGCCAAGGATGTTGTGGGCGAGGACGCCCAGCAGAAGGCCGCTGCCCTCAAGGACGGCGAGATCCTGCTGCTGGAGAACGTTCGCTTCCATGCAGAGGAGGAGAAGAACGATCCTGCCTTTGCCAAACAGCTCGCCGATTTGGCTGAGATCTATGTCAACGACGCTTTTGGCACCGCCCACCGGGCCCATGCCAGCACCGCCGGCGTGGCTGCCTACCTGCCCACCGCTTGCGGTTACCTCATCGAG
Source organism: Christensenella sp. MSJ-20 (assembly GCF_044357945.1). Taxonomy (NCBI): domain Bacteria; kingdom Bacillati; phylum Bacillota; class Clostridia; order Christensenellales; family Christensenellaceae; genus Christensenella; species Christensenella sp. MSJ-20. The sequence continues at coordinate 763,555 of NZ_CP076563.1, read as the reverse complement.
AAAGAGGTTTCCGTTATGGGCAAGGCGTTGGAGAATCCCGACCGTCCCTTCGTCGCCATCCTGGGCGGCGCCAAGGTGAAGGATAAGATCGGCGTCATCAACAACCTGCTGGAGAAGGTGGATACCCTCATCATCGGCGGCGGCATGGCCTATACCTTCCTTGCTGCCAAGGGCTATGAGATTGGCCAGTCCCTCTTGGACGAGGAGCGCATTGGCTTTGCCAAGGAGCTGATGGCCAAGGCCGAGGAGAAGGGTGTGAAGCTGCTCTTGCCTGTGGACACCGTGGTGGCCAAGGAATTTGCGGCTGACGCCGAGCATAAAACTGTGGACAGCACCGAGATTCCCGCCGACTGGCAGGGCTTGGACATTGGGCCCAAGACCCAGAAGCTGTTCCATGACGCCATCGTCAGCGCGGGCACCGTGGTTTGGAACGGCCCCATGGGCGTGTTTGAGTTTGAGGCCTTTGCCGCCGGCACCAAGGCGGTTGCGGCTGCTATGGCCGAGTGCAAGGGCGTGACCATCGTTGGCGGCGGCGACAGCGCTGCGGCGGTGGAGCAGCTGGGCTACAAGGATCAGATGACCCATGTGAGCACCGGCGGCGGCGCCAGCCTGGAGTTCCTGGAGGGCTTGGAACTTCCCGGCATCGCGGCGATCCCCAACAAATAAGGCAACATGCCGGGCCCAGCCCGGTCAACATTGATACATATCATTAGGAGGCTTACGCACATGAGAAAACCCATCATCGCCGGCAACTGGAAAATGAACAAGACCCCCAACGAGGCCAAGGAGCTCATCGAGGCTCTGAAGCCCTTGGTTGCCGATAACAACGACGTGACCGCCGTGGTGTGCCCCACCGCTGCTTGCCTGTTGATCGCCAAGCGGTATCTGGACGGCAGCAACATCCACCTGGGCGCTCAGAACATGCACTGGGAGGAGTCCGGCGCCTTCACCGGCGAAATCTCTCCCCTGATGCTGAAGGAGATCGGTGTGGAGTACGTGATCCTGGGCCACAGCGAGCGGCGCCAGTACTTCGCTGAGACCGACGAGACCGTGAATAAGAAGGTTCTGTCCGCCATTGCCCACGATCTGATTCCCATCATGTGCGTAGGCGAGACCCTGGAGGAGCGGGAAGCCGGCGTTACCGATACCCTGGTGGCCGGACAGGTTAAGGCCGGCCTTGCCGGCGTGGCCCCCGCCGACGTTGCCAAGCTGGTCATCGCCTATGAGCCCGTGTGGGCCATCGGCACCGGCAAGACCGCTACCGACGAGGAAGCCAACCGGGTTATCGGCATCATCCGCAAGACCGTGGAGGAGATTGCCGGCAAGGAAGCCGCTGATGCCGTTCGGATCCAGTACGGCGGAAGCATGAAGCCCGGCAACGTGAAGGGCCTCATGGCGCAGCCCGAGATCGACGGCGGCCTCATCGGCGGTGCTGCTCTGAAGGCTGAGGATTTCTCCGCCCTCATCAACTACCAGAAATAAGGAACATTGACCGGACTTAGGAGGATATCATGAAGAAACTGACGGGATTGATTATCCTGGACGGGTTCGGTATTGGAAAGAAGGATGGCGGTAACGCCATCCTTTCTGCCAATACCCCCAATATTGACAGAATTCTTGCCACCTATCCCCATACCCAGATCGAAGCCAGCGGTCTGGCGGTGGGACTGCCCCAGGGACAGATGGGCAACAGCGAGGTGGGTCATATGAACATCGGCGCTGGGCGCATCGTGTACCAGGAGCTGACCCGGATTACCAAATCCATCGAAGATGGGGATTTTTATGAGAATCCCGTGCTGCGGGAGGCCATCCAGCATGCAAAGGACAACGATAAGGCGGTTCACCTCTTTGGCCTGTGCAGCGATGGCGGTGTTCACAGCCATTTGACCCATGGCATCGCGGTGCTGGAGCTCTGCAAGCGGATGGGCGTGGATAAGGTATATGTCCATTGCTTTATGGACGGCCGGGACGTGGCGCCCACCAGCGGCAAGGGATATGTGGAGCAGCTACAGGCGGCCATGGAGAAGGTGGGCTGCGGAAAAGTGGCTACCGTCATCGGCCGGTACTATGCCATGGATCGGGACAACCGCTGGGAGCGGGTAGAGGTGGCCTACAACGCCCTCACCAAGGGCGAAGGCGACCAGCGGGGTGAGGATGCCCCCGCCATGATCCAGAAGAGCTACGACGAGGGCGTTACCGATGAGTTTATCAAGCCCATCATCGTTACGGAGAACGGCCAGCCGGTGGCAACCGTAGGAGAAGGGGATTCCATCATCTTCTACAACTTCCGCCCCGACCGGGCTCGGGAGATCACCCGTACCTTCATTATGGAGGACTTCGACGGATTTCAGCGGACGTATTTCCCCGTCCACTATGTGTGTTTCACTCAGTATGACGCCACCTTTGGGGACAAGGTCCATGTGGCCTTTTTACCCCAGTCCCTGGACAACACCCTAGGGGAGTACCTGAGCAAGATGGGCAAGACGCAGCTCCGCATCGCCGAAACCGAGAAATACGCCCATGTGACGTTTTTCTTCAATGGCGGCGTAGAGGCGCCCAATCCCGGGGAGGATCGCGAGCTGATTCCCTCTCCCAAGGTGGATACCTACGACTTAAAGCCCGAGATGAGCGCCTATGAGGTGGCAGACCGGGCGGTGGCGCTTATTGGCGAGGGGAAATACGACTTTATGGTGTTGAACTTTGCCAACCCTGATATGGTGGGCCATACCGGCGTGATCCCCGCGGCTATCCGTGCCGTGGAGGCGGTGGACGAGTGCGTGGGCAAGGTGGCGGACGCCATCCTGAAAAATGGCGGCTGCTTCCTTTTGACGGCGGACCATGGCAACGCGGAAACCATGGTGGATGAGAACGGCGGGCCCATGACGGCCCATACCACCAATCCGGTGATGTTGGCCCTGGTGGGGGAGAAGAGCGGTGCTTCCCTCAAGGAAGGCGGCCGGCTCTGCGATTTGGCCCCAACTCTTCTGGAGCTGATGGATGTTCCGCAGCCGCCGGAGATGACGGGCGTATCCCTGTTGAACCGATAACCAAAAGGGGAAGGACCTCGGTCCTTCCCCTTTTTTATAGAGGAGAGAAGGGATTTCGATGCGGGCGAATGAGAGAAGGGTGTTCATTGGCTTTGGCACGGCCATCACCCTGGTGATCACGGCTGTGGTGCTGATTCTTCTGTTTGTGGGCGGAGATATCCACGCGGGGATGTCGGGGGATCGGCTGCGGGTGGATGGGGTCCTGGGCGCGGGCGTCACGGTGGATCTGGACGCCGTGACCGGCGTCGAGCTGCGGGAGGAGCTCGCCCCGGGGAAAAAGGTGTTTGGCACCGACAGCTTTAAGGTGTTTAGCGGCAGCTTTCAGAACGAGGAGTTTGGCCGATACCAGCTTCACATCTACCGGCAAGTTCACCGGTATATCGTGCTTCGGGGAGAACAGACGGTGGTGTTCAACCTTTCTACCCCGGAGGAGACGGAGGAATGCTATAGCACGCTTCTGGAAACCCTAACACGGGAATAACCAGGAACCCATAAACCGCCGGTAAAATGACACAGTACCGGGCGTCTGGTCCTCCTCCGCCAGATTCTCCCAAAGGCCGGGCTTGCAATGGGACATGGGGTATGCTATAATCCGAATGCTATGGATTTTGGGAGGATCGTGAACTAAATGCTGATGACCATTGGAAAAGTCGTTATCTGTATCCTGTCGGCGCTGATCATCGTATTGGTGCTGATGCAGAAACCCAAAGAGCCCGGCATGGGCGCATCCTTTGGGGGGAGCGACACCTTTTTGTCCAAGACCAAGAGCAAGACCTATGAAGCAAAGCTGGATCGCTACACCAAGATCGCGGCAGTGCTGCTGGCCATTGGGTCCTTTGCGCTGGTGTTGATACAGAAATTTGCTGCTTAAGGGATAGGTTCATACGGGGCGCCTGGGGCGCCCCTGTTTTATTATTGGAGAATTCTATGGAAGAAAAATTGTTGAACGTACTGGAATCCCAGGGGATTCCCATGAAGAAGAATGAATTGATGGAGCGGTCCGGCCTTTCAGAGGAAGCCTTTGGGGAAATCCTTGCCCGGCTGGAATTCCAGGGAAAGCTGGTTTATACCAGTAAGGGCAAGGTGGCTCTGCCTCAATGGCTGGGGTATCTTGCGGGAACCCTGTCGGGAAACCAGCGGGGCTTTGGCTTTTTGGTTCCTGACGACAAGAATGCAGAGGACGTGTTCCTTCCCAGTGGCGCCTTGATGGGAGCCATGCATCAGGATCGGATCTTGGTGAAGGTTCGGGGCAGCCGGGCGTACCGGGGCAAGAAGGAGGGAGAGGTGGTCCGCGTCCTAAGCCGCGCCCGGGACAGCGTGGTGGGACGGCTGGAGCGAGGCCATAACGCCGGGTTTCTGGTGCCCGAGGATCGGCGAATCCCCGACGTGTTCATTCCTCTGGAGAATATGGGAGACGGCAGGAACGGAGACCTGGTGGTGGCCCAAATCGTCAAATGGCCCAGCGGCAACCGCAACGCTGTAGGAAAGGTTGCCGAGGTGCTGGGCAAATCCGGCTCCATTCAGGCGTCGATACTGGGGATCGTTCGCTCCTATGACCTGCCCGATACCTTTACAAAGGGGGCTCTTGCCCAGAGCAAAGGGGTGCCGCAGCAGGTGGACCCCAAGCAGAAACGGGGCCGGGAGGATTATCGGGGCCTTACCACCGTCACCATCGATGGGGCGGACGCCAAGGATCTGGACGACGCCGTTTCCTTGGAGGATAGGGAGGATGGCTATATCCTATACGTCCACATTGCCGACGTATCCCATTATGTGACTCCGGGGTGTCCCATGGATCAGGACGCCTATGAACGGGGAACCAGCGTATACTTCCCGGGTCAGGTGATTCCCATGCTGCCTGAGGCCCTTTCAAACGGCATCTGTTCCCTCAACGCCGGGGTGGACCGGTTGGCCCTGTCCTGCCGTATGGAACTGGACCGGCAGGGGAACATCAAAAGCTATTCCTTCCACAACTCGGTGATCCACGTGGATAAGCGGTGTACCTATGAGGATGTGAGCCAGCTGCTGGAGAAGGGGATTACTGTCCCCGGATACGAGGGGGTGGCGGATCTGCTTCTTCGAATGGGAAAATTGAGCGAGATCCTTTCCCGCAACCGGCATGCGCGGGGCAGCATCGACTTTGATTTGGCGGAGACCGATATCGAGACCGACGATATGGGCAACGCCGTGGATATCCGCCGGGCCCAGCGGGGCAGGGCAAACGCTATGATCGAGGACTTTATGCTCAGCGCTAACGAGTGCGCCGCCGCCTATGGCTCCGCCTGGGATCTGCCCTTTTTATACCGGGTCCACGAGGAGCCGGATCAGGTGCGGATGGAGGAGCTTTTTACCATGGCCAAGGCCTTGGGCCTAAAGGCGCCCAAGCTGCGCAACATCCATCCCAAGGCCTTGCAGGTCCTTTTGCGGGAGGCGGAGGATACGCCCTATGCTTCGGTAATGAACCGTACCATGCTTCGCTGCATGAAAAAGGCCCGGTATGCCGACGCCCCATTGGGACACTTTGGCCTGGCTCTTAAGAACTATTGCCATTTCACCTCGCCCATCCGCCGGTACCCCGATCTAGTGGTCCACCGGGCCATCAAGGCGGCCATTGGCCATGGCCCCGGCTGTAAAGAGCTGGAGGCCATGGAGGAAAAGATCCATGCTATGGGGGAGCATACCAGCGCTCGGGAGCGGGTGGCTATGGAAGCCGAACGGGCGGTGGACGATCTCTTAAAGGCTCAATACATGGAGCGGTTCATCGGCCAGCGGTTCACCGGGGTGATCACCTCGGTGGTGGATTTCGGCATCTTTGTGGAGCTGCCCAATACCGCCGAAGGACTCATCCGTATGGCCAGCTTGGATGACGATTATTATGTCTACGACGAGAAGATGCTTCGGCTTACCGGCAAGCGAACCAAGAAAACCTTTGCAATCGGCGACGAAATGGATATTATAGTAAGCGGGGTCAACCTGGATATGCGCCGGGTGGAATTTGTTCCCGCTGAAGGAGGCGGCCGCTAAATGGATCGGAAGAAAAAGGTGATGGTGCAGAACCGCCGTGCCCGCCATGAATACTATGTGGAGGAGACCATGGAGGCTGGCCTATCCCTTTTTGGCACCGAGGTGAAGTCCATCCGCCAGGGAAAAGCAAACCTAACCGACGCCTATATCCGGGTGCGGAATGGAGAAGCCTATGTGGTGGGGATGCATATCAGCCCATACGAACAGGGGAATATCTTTAACCGGGATCCGCTGCGGGATAAGAAGCTGCTGCTCCATAAACGGGAGATTGCAAAGCTCAACGCCAGCACCATGCGAGAGGGGTATACGCTCATTCCCCTTTCGGTGTACTTCTATGGCAATTATGCCAAGATGGAAGTGGGCATCTGCAAGGGCAAGAAACTGTATGACAAGCGGGAATCTCTCAAGCAGCGGGACGATAAACGGGAAATGGAACGGGCGGTGGCCCGGGCTGGACGCAGGGGGGAGTAGCCCCTGGGTTGACAAAAGAAAGGAAAATCCCCGGGGCCCGGGGATTTCTTTTTCCCTATGTGAAAAATTTGTTTCAATTTATGCAAGACGGAGAGGGCAAAACCGTCAATTTTAATTACTTCTTTGTTTGACTGGGCTAACCCCCCATGATACAATTTCGCTATTAAAGTTTTTGTACGGAGGCACACCATGAAGGTACCGGTCTTTACCAAGGAGCAGATCGTCGAGATCATCAAGCAGTATCCGACGCCGTTCCATATTTATGATGAAAAGGGTATCCGGGCTACCGCTCGGGCCCTGAACCAGGCGTTTTCCTGGAATCCTGGGTTCCGCGAGTATTTTGCCGTAAAAGCCCTGCCCAATCCCGTGATTCTGAACATCCTGAAGGAGGAGGGCTGCGGCTTGGATTGTTCCTCCTACACCGAGCTGATGCTGGCAGAGGCGTTGGGCTTTGCGGGGGAGGACATCATGTTTTCCTCCAACGTCACTCCGGCGGAGGAGTACCGGTACGCCCGGAAGCTGGACGCGCTCATCAACCTGGATGATTACAGCCACATTGATTTTTTGAAGGAGAACGGGGGCATTCCGGAAACCATCTGCTTGCGGTATAACCCCGGCGGGGATTTCCAGGTGGGCAACGCCATCATGGGCAGCCCCTGGGACGCCAAATATGGCATGACCAAAACTCAGCTGATGGCGGGTATCCGCAAGCTCATGTCCCTGGGCGCCAAGAACTTCGGAATCCATGCCTTTTTGTCCAGCAATACCACCGATAAAGACTATTATCCCATCTTAGCCAAGGATTTGTTCCATCTGGCTGTGGAGATGCATAAGACCACCGGCGCCAACATTGTCTTCGTGAATCTATCCGGTGGAATCGGGATTCCCTATCGTCCCGAGGACAAGCCGGTGGATATTCTGGAGGTGGGGGACGCCGTCCGGAAGGTTTATGAAAAGACCATCGCCAAGGCCGGCATGGAGATACAGATTAAAACGGAGCTGGGGCGTTTTATGACGGGCCCCCATGGCTATCTGGTATCCACGGTTCTTCACGAAAAGAAGATTTACAAGGACTATATCGGCCTTGACGCCTGTGCTGTCAACCTGATGCGGCCCGCCATGTACGGCGCGTACCATCACATCACCGTGATGGGCAAAGAGGACGAGCCCTGCGATACCCTCTACGATGTGACGGGTTCGCTGTGTGAGAACAACGACAAGTTTGCCATCAACCGGGCGCTGCCCAAGATCGACATTGGGGATATCGTGGTGATCCATGATACCGGCGCTCACGGCTTTTCCATGGGTTACAACTACAACGGAAAGCTCCGCTCCGCAGAGGTTTTGCTAAAGGAGGATGGCAGCACCCAGCTGATCCGCCGGGCGGAGACGCCAAAGGATTACTTTGCTACCCTGGATTTTCTGAATCTGTTTGATTGAGTTTCCCCATACGCATATCCGAGGTAAGAGCGGGCATTCTATGAAATGCCCGCTTGTTTTTTGATTCCATGTTTTGTAGAATCTGGCATATGAATTCTCTTGCGGGTATGGTATAATCTAATACCCGATGGGGCCCTATATGGGGGCGTAATGGTTTCGACGGGGATGGATTGGGCACGGTAAGCGAGCCGCAGACCGCCGGGGCTGCGTTAAAAACCGGCAAATCAAATAATAACTGCGAAAAACGAAGTAGCTTTCGCGGCCTAAGCCGCGACGTTCTCCCTACATGTCCCATCGGGTAGGATAGAACGCCATTAGATGGGGAACAGGTTAGGCTAAGCTTTGCGTCTAAACCGGTAAGATGAAGCTACCAACTCCCTTCCCTCGCGGCATCGAGGAAGGGATGCGGGAATTTGATCGAGCCGCTGCGCTCGGAGAAAACCGTGAACAAACGTCTTCGGACAGGGGTTCGACTCCCCTCGCCTCCACCAGCGGCAAGTTGCCGCATCCAATATCGCAACTTGCTTTTGCGGGTTGCGATATTTTTGTACCCGCAAGTAAAGATCCATATCGTAAGACTGTGCTAAACAAAACCCCAGAGAATAAAGGTTTCTCGGGGGCTTTCTTTTTCAGGTACACACAAAAGTACATAGTTCATTTCTTGATTGCTTTTGAAAACACATCGTCAACGGCATTTGCCACTAATTTTAATTCGCCATTCACTTCAGACCCATGGATGTCATAAATGAGGGCTGTTTTTTTAAGTTGTTTATTGAATTGGTTTATTCTGCTGAGAACATGAAATACGTAGCTCCTTTGCTGCCGCAAATCGAAACCACATGAAGGTTATGACTCAAAAGTTTCTTCGCCTGCGCCTATAATGCCTTTGGATTTCTTCGCTAGATCTGTGTTTTATCTGGAGTGGATTTGATGAAGAAATGGGAAATCGGAATGATTTCCCCATCCTTGCGTTAACAATAGTGAGGAAATCGGAAAGGGTGAAGGATACAGATGGAAGAACTACTTCATCATATTTTGATCCGGGTGGTCAATTTAGCCATCATCGCGTTTGAGTTTATGGGCGTTGGCGTCATTATTGTAGCGGGCGTAGTTGGGCTCGTGTGCTATCTTCGCCGGGATCCGCTTACGCGCTTGAAGTTGGCTAAAGGAATGGCCATGGGCCTTGAATTTAAGCTGGGAAGTGAGATTTTGCGAACGGTGGTAGTGCGGGAGTTCAGTGAAATCGCTATCGTTGGGGCAATCATACTGCTGCGGGCCGCTTTGACCTTTCTGATCCATTGGGAGATCAAAACCGAAGAGACCCACATGGGGACGGATATGGACGAAGGGGAGGGCCAGGAGGAGATCTAAGATGGAAAAGGATTGTGTCTTCGCTTGCGCGGATTTGCGTTGATGGATCAAAGGTTTGGCATCAATAAATGAAAGGGAAAATCAGGTATGGAAAAAATCTCCTTGAAGTTACAAAAGTAAAATAAGAATTTGGAATATTGAATTGCGGAGATGATTGAATGGATTCAGGTGGAGTTTAAAAAGATTCCCATAGAATAGAGGCTTTATCCTATGAAAGTTAGAAATTTCCAATAAAATGGATGACGCAAGTAGCCCAAATAACTACAAAAAATTTTTGAAATTATTGAACTGAAAAAAATATAAAAAAACAATAAATTATTGATTATTTATGTGAAAAATACCAGGTTATTATTGACAATCGATAGGTGAGTACATATAATAAAGTTAATTATAGAGGGATTAAAACGGAGATGAGTCAGAGCGATTTCCGAAAAATACCCTAAAAATAGCGATTATTTTTAGCGCGTTTGATCATAGAATGATATTGGTAGAAAAAGTGATTGGATTTTCCTGGATTATATATGGAAATTTAAAAAACAAGTAAAATGTTTAATTTTATTTGTTTGAAAGAGTGGATGTCTTGTTTGTAAGCGTGCGGTGAACGCACATTGCAATTTTGATGAAAATGGCAAGCGCCCCTTTGCCTGAATACTTCGGGGAAAGTTACCCGCACCGATATCAAACGGTGTAAAAAAGAACTCTAGTATGCGTAATTTTCTCTTTAGGACCAAGCGTCTTTGGTCACTTAAAAAAGGAGGAGGTGAAAAATGAATTGGTAAAATTAATGCGTGTGGATGATCGGATGATTCACGGACAGGTGGCCATTGCCTGGAGCAAGGCCTTGGAATTCAAGGTTTTGATGGTGGCAAGCGACGTGGCTGCTGCCAGCAAGACCCAGACCATGGCGTTGAAGATGGCGGGCCCGCCCAGCAGCAAGACCACGGTGCAGAGCATTGAGCAGGCGATTAAAACCCTAAATGATCCCCGGACCGCTAACACCGTAATTGGGATCATCGTCACCAACCTGAAAGACGCTCTCGCCATCGCGCAGGGAGCCACCGACCAGGTGAAGCGGATCAACTTCGGCAACTACGGCCGCCTGAACGGCGGAGACGTCTCGCAGAAGAAAAAACTCTCCGATAACGTCTACGTGGACGAAGAGGATCTGAAAGTCATTGAAGAGATGAAAAAGACCGGGATTCCCATCGACGTACAGCTGCTGCCGTACATGGCGATGGTTACCCTGGACGACGTGCTCAAGTAAATTCGGAATCGTTTGCACTTTTACATTGAAATGAAAGGGGTTAATTAATTTGAGTGCAGGTACTCTTGCTTTAACCACTGCATTGGTGTACTTGGCTTTTAGTGAGCTCGGTGCATTCTGGGCGCATAACTTTGCGACCCGTCCCATCGTGGTATGCCCCATCCTTGGTTTGATCCTTGGTGACGCGGCCACCGGTTTGGCCCTGGGCGCCTCTCTGGAGCTGCTGTTCATGGGCATCACCAACATCGGTGGTTCCATCCCCAGCGACGTGTTCTTGGCTGGCACCATCGTAACCGCCCTGTGCATCGGCACCAATCTGGACTATGAGACCGCCGTGGTTCTGGCCGCCGCTATCGGCGCCGTATCCGCCATTTGGTCCCTTACCGTCCGTATTGTCTATCAGGGTATGTTCGTTACCATCTTTGAGCGGCTGGCCGCCAAGGGCGATGTGAAGGGCTACAATCGCATGGCCATCCTGGCCAACGCGACCAACCCCATCTTCTCCACCATCCTGGTGTATGCTGCTATCGGACTGGGCGCCGACGCTCTCCAGGGCATCCTGGCTTCTATCCCTGCCTTCATTCTGGATGGTCTCAGCGTGGCTGCCGGCATGATGCCCGCCATCGGACTTGGCCTCCTGATGAACATGCTGTGGTCCGGCAAAGCCTCCATCTACTTCTTCTTCGGCTTCGCCGCCACCGTGTACCTCAACATCAACATGACCTTCATGGTCGTCATCGCTGTGTTTATCACTTTGATGCAGGTTTACAACGAGCTGGATCTCCGTGACCGGCTGAAGGCCGTAAGCGGTAGCTCTTCCGGAGAGGAGGACGATCTCTTTGGCTAATGAAGTCATCGTAATGGATAAGAAACTACGGGCAAAAATCTGGTGGCGCTACGAAATTATGTCGTCTGCCGCGTTTAGCCAGGTTAAGATGATGACCGCTGGCTTCTGCTTCGCTATGACTCCCTGGCTCAAGAAGCTCTACGGCGACGACCAGGAGAAGATGGCCGAGGCCATGGTACGGCATCAGCCCTTCTTCAACTGCACCCCCGAGACCGCGTTCTTCATCCTTGGACTGTGCATGTCCATGGAGGGTGAGTACGCTGCCGATCCTGAGAACTTTGATCCCGCTTCCATCAGCGCGCTGAAAGCCGCTTTGATGGGCCCCCTGTCCGGTGTGGGCGACGCCATCTTCTGGGTAACCGTTCGGACCATCGCCGCTTCCGTGGCCATTACCCTGGCCCAGAACGGCTCCATGCTGGCTCCCTTTGCCTTCCTGGTGATCTATCATGTGATCAGCGAGCCCCTGCGTTGGCTGATGCTGAAGTATGGCTACAGCCTGGGCAACAACTTCCTGGAGATGGCCTACGAGAGTGGTTATGTGGATATGCTCACCATGGGCGCCACCACCATCGGTCTGATCATGGTAGGTGCCATGTGCGCCAACTTCGTCAGCCTGAACACCGCCATCATCCTGTCCGGCTCCGGCGAAACCGCCCAGACCCTGCAGTCCGCTCTGGACAGCATCTTCCCCAAGTTGCTGCCCCTGATCGTGAGCCTTTTGACCCTGGCTGGTATCCGCAAGGGCATCAACGTTGCTTGGTTGATCGTGATCATGGTAGTCGTCGGCATCGCTGGCGTGGGTATTGGCATCTTCTAAGCCGATTCCCGAATACATCAAACGGAATAAGGGCTGGCCATGTGCCAGCCCTTTTCTTGTGCAAATTATTTTGTATCCCCTTTGCCAGGGGAAAAAAGCCTAGGAATTCGCATCCGTTTATGATAAAATAACTTATCCATATTATACGGCGTGCGGAAATTTGGCGCCTGAACAAAGGAGCCCAAAGGAATGACCTTTAAAACGGATGTGGATGGCGGCTATAAAGCGGGATTTCTCTGCTTCCTTCTGTTTACCGCAATCTTTATCTACTTCACGGTTACATCTTTTAGCGTAACCCTCCTGATTTTGGCTATTATCTTTTCCCTGATGTTTTTTGTCCTTTTGGTCCCAATGTACTTTTCGATGAAGTACATTGTGGAGGAGGACGGACTTCGGATTAAGGTTGGCTGGTTTGCCAACCGCTTTTTCCCGTATTCCTCGATTTTTGGTTTCCAGCGTGTATTGGCCGAAGCGAAGAACAGTTATGGCCTTTCCACCCGCAAACGGATTGCCATCTATATGAAGGGGACTGGCGGCGGGTATGACGTGGTGACCATTACCCCTAAGAACGACGAAGGGTTCATAGAAGCCTTTGCCAAGCAGACTGGCATCGATATTACGCCGCCCGATCCGACGTTTCGAGAGATTCAAGACGAATATAACGCCAAGACTTCCGAGGCCCAGCGCCGTGCGGCAAGGCGCCGGCTGAAGGAAGCGCTTTCCAAAGGCTACGACAAGGATGTTCTGGAAGCGGAAACCCCGGAGACCTTAAAGGAACGGGCAGCTTACAACGAGGAGGCCGCGGCTGCTGTGGAAGAAGAGGAAACTAAGGCGCAGGAGTCGGGAGACAAGCGCAGGCGTAGGCAGCCCAAGGATATTCCGAGGAAGCCCAAAGACGCTGAGGCGGAGCTGCTTCGTCAGAAACTGGCTGCCTATCAGGAGAGCATGGCTGCCCAGGAGGAGAACCATCAGGGAGAGACCGTGGAGGACGCCCCTAAAACGCCGGAGGAATAACGGCGGTTGCTGCGCACAAATGCCCGATGGGCGAAGGAATAGTTGGAGGAGTTGTTGTATTTGATCCTGGATTTTATGTCCCAGATGCTGATCGGCTTGGGATTGGTGCGAGTAATCGGAGCGGGGTTTGAGTCCCTGTTCCTGATTCAGTGGTATATGAAGGGCGGAAAAGAGAAGTTTGCCCTTGGATATTGGTCGGCGTTCCACATTCTGGCAGCCTGGATTGTGGTGTTTACGGTCTTCCAATACGCTCCCGGCGTATCCACCAATGTGATGATGTCCCTTATCACCTTTGGTGTGCTGGTCTATGCGCTCATGTTCTATATGCCGGCCTATAAGAGTGAAGTCCTTTTTATGAACCGGATGGGTCAGGAGATTGAGCAGAAGCAGCAGAACGAGGGGACTACCATGGCCATGGGAATCTTCCGGGCGCGGAAACGGTCTTCCGTTTGGTGCGGTATCGGTATCGCCGTCCTCTTGATTTTACGGTTCTTTGTGGAATTCCATGATCCCATTGGCCCTCTCATGGTCTGGTTCCGCAACGCGGTTCCGTGGCTGTACTGGGCACTGGCGATTATCGCTGGGCTTGCCTTTTTGTATTCCGCTTTCATCGCAGTACAGGTGTTGATCGCTTTCTTCAGACAAAAGAAAGCGCGCAAGGACATGGAGAACAAGATTGGCCGGAAGCTGACGGACCAGGAGTTTGTTTATCTGTACCTGGATATGCAGAAGGAGAAGAAGGGCAAATAAGGGAGTGCGTCTAAGCCGTTCACCATGGAGGTGGACGGCTTTTTGATTGGATTGATTTTCTGATGCCCCAAACCTATAATTGGAGATGGTTTTGCGGCTGTTTGTATAGCACATGGGGCTGAATTGTCTGTTTTGCGGTCCCCTGGGGGATCGGCGGTATGCTGCGTTAGCGTGAACCGAGGAGCGGCATGAGGAGGGATATTGTGGCAAACATATTGGACTATCTGGAGTGGCGGGGAGACCTGACCTTGGATCAATCGCCGTTTTGTCCGGTGGATAGCCTAATCCTCTGCCGAGCGGCCTATCTCCCTTTTGACGGGATTTTGGGGGATGCTCCTATGACCTTTTCGGAGGCGGCACAGCGGTACTTTAAAAAGGGAACGCCCCATTTAGGACGGCTGCTGATGGAACAGGACGTTTCCCTTTTTCAGGCACTGGGGGAAAGCCGGCGGTTTGGCGGCATGGCGTTATCGGATTATGTGAACCACTTGGACCCGGCCGAAGAGGAACAGTTTTCGGCGGTAACGGTGGCTTTGGGCAACGGCATCCGGTATCTGGCTTACCGGGGCACCGACAGCACGCTTGTTGGGTGGAAAGAGGACTTTAATATGACATTTCTCACCCCTGTGCCGGCTCAGAGGGAAGGGCTCGATTACCTCAACTACGTGGCCCGGAAACGTCGGGGCGCTCTGATGCTGGGGGGACATTCCAAGGGGGGAAACCTGGCGGTCTATGCCGCGGCAATGGCCGCGCCCAAGGTACAGGGCCGCATCCTAGAAGTACACAACAATGATGGACCTGGATTTGACGCCGAAATGTTGCGCCAGCCGGGTTACCAGGCGGTACTGGGGCGCATCCATACCTTTTTGCCCCAGTCCTCGGTCATTGGCATGTTGCTGGAACATGAGGAACCCTATACCGTGGTCCACAGCGTCCAAAGAGGCTTGCTGCAGCATGATCTTTACTCCTGGGAGGTGAATCGTTCGGGATTTCGGGAGATGGAGACCATTACCGAAAGCAGCCAGTTTGTGGATCGTACCCTGAAAAACTGGCTGGCGGCTCTTGCGCCCATCCAGCGGGAGCGGTTTTTGGATGTGCTGTACGAGGTGCTTTCCGCCACCGGGGCTACCACGTTATCGGAGCTATCGGCCAGTTGGCTTAGGAGCGCCGGCACCATTTTGAAGGGGCTGAAAAACGTGGACGCCGATACCCGTCGTATGATTTGGCAGACCCTGATCCAGCTTATGCAGGCCGCTCGGAGCAGCATGCCATCCATTCGCATGCGCCGGAGCCCTCGCCAGCGGAAGGGGTTGCATGATTGAAAGGAAATGGCGCATCCTACTAAAGGGAAGAGAGCAGAAAAGGAGAACAGCTATGGAATTGCTATTTGATACCGCCAATTTGGAACAGATCAAGACCTATGACCGTTATTTTCCCATGACCGGGGTGACCACCAATCCCAGCATTTTCAAGGCCGAAGGGAAAGTGGCCTTTTTTGATCATCTGAAACGGATGCGGGAGCTCATCGGCCCTGAGCGTACCCTCCATGTCCAGGTGACGGCGGATGACGCCCAGGGGATGATTCGGGAGGCTCATGCCATCCATCGGATGGTGGACAACGGGGTTTATATCAAGGTGCCCGTTACCGAGGAGGGGCTGGCCGCCATCCGGGCCTTGCGTGGAGAGGGCGTTCCCATTACCGCCACGGCGGTCTACAGTCAGATCCAGGCCTTTATGGCCATGCAGGCGGGAGCCAACTACATCGCCCCCTACTTCAACCGGATGGAGAACCTGGATATCGAGCCTCGGGAGACCATTGCAGCCATGCGCCAGTTCATCGATGAAGCGGGATCGGATAGCAGGATTATGGCGGCCAGCTTCCGGAATATGGCCCAAGTCACAAGCGCTCTTTTGGCGGGGGCCCAGGCGGTGACGGTGCAGCCTAAGCTCTTGCATGATGCCTTTGGCATGGCGGCCATCGCCAAAGCTGTGGAGGATTTTAAGCGCGATTGGACCGGCGTCCGAGGGGACACCAGCATCGCGGATCTTACGGAATAGATTGAAAGGAGAACAGCGGTTGCCGGACAGGCAGCCGCTTTTTTTCTATATAAATATTCTTTAAAAGAAGCTATAATCATGGGAGACGGTATCATGGAAAGGAGTTTCCCATGCTGATTCAAAATGGAAGTGTGTTTTATGACGGCGGTTTTCATCAGAAGGACATTCGGATCCGCAATGGCGTGATGGAGGAGATCGGCCCCTGTCTTACCGCGGGAGATGAGGAGGTGGTGGACGCCTCGGGCTGCTTGGTGTTTGCTGGATTTCTGGATACCCACATCCACGGATGCAATGGCAGCGAGTGCAATGAGGGGCCGGAGGCAGTTCGCAAGGCCTGCGCGCTGTTGCCCAACTATGGGGTGACGGGCTTTATTCCAACCTTTTCCCTGCCCGACGCGGAAACCGTCCGCCGAGCGGTACAGGGGGTTCGGGCGGCAAAGGGCTGCCCCGGCGCTGAGGTACTGGGGATGCATCTGGACAGCCCTTTTCGGTATCGGACCATTGCCTATTACAACATCAAGGTGCCTCCCACCCGGGAATATACCCTTGAGATGACGGATCATGATCTGTCCGATATTCGGATTATCTCCTGTGCGCCCGAGCTTCCCGGCTCTATGGAATGGTTTCGATGGATCACCGATCAAGGAGTGGTGGGGGAAGTGGGCCACACCGAGTGTACCGCCGACCAGGTTAAAGAGGCGGCGGACAACGGAGCGACCCTTTTAAACCACTTTTACAACGGATTCGCGCCTATGGATCACCATGTGAGCGGCGCCCTGGCCGGCGGGTTGTTGGAGGATCGGATGTACGCCCAGCTTACCTGTGATGGGATCCATGTGGCGGAAGCTTTTGTGAAGCTTACCGTGCGGGCCAAGGGAATCCACCGGGTGGTGCCGGTTACCGATTGTTCTCAGTTCCTGGGGATGCCTGAAGGCCGCTACATGCGGCGAGACAAGGAGGTTATCTTTAAGGACGGCGCGGCGAGGGATCCCAATGGAAAGCTGGTGACAGGCGCCCATCCCTTCGATGAAAACATGCGAACCCTTCGATCCATGGGATTTAGTCTGGAGGAGATCGGCACCATGTGCGGGGAGAATCCGGCAAAATCCATTGGGGAAACCCATCGGGGCAAAGTTGAGCGGGGGAGAAAGGGAGACCTTGTTCTGATGACCCCCGATCTCTTTGTGCAAAAGACCATTATGGACGGCAAGGTGGTCTATGACAGGGAGCGGGACAAATTGGTTTTAAGACATCATGATATATTGATTATAGGAGGTAGGCCATGCGCATCGTAAACGGACGGATTCTGACGCCTCGGGGATTTGTGGAAGGGGATCTTTTCATGGAAAATGGGCGAATTGCCCAGATAGGAGGCCAGACTGAGACGGAAGGCCCCTGTTTGGATGCTCAGGGAGGCTATGTGTTGCCGGGTTTTGTGGACGTCCACGTCCATGGCGCCTATGGATATGCCACCCTCATGGGCCGGGAGGCCATCGAAGCGCTAACGGCCCGAATGCCCAGCCAGGGCGTTACCAGCTATTTACCCACCTTCGCGGGAACGCCGGAGGAGCATCGGAGAATTTTGCAGGATACCAGGGAGGCCATGGGTTGTCCTGGGGCTAGGATTGCCGGCGCCCATCTGGAGGGGCCCTTTGTGAATCCGGAGCGCAATGGAGCTATTACGGTGGAGAGCATCCGGCCGCCCCGTCTGGATACCCTGATCGAGATGTGCGGTCCAGACCTCCGGGATGTGAAGATGATGACCATCGCTCCTGAGATGGAGGGAGCGCAGGCCGTCGTGGAATATTTGGCGGATCATGGGGTGGTGGCGGCCATTGGCCATACCACGGCGGATTCCGCTACGGTGAAGGCTGCCGCAGACTGGGGCGCCACCCAGGCCAGCCATTTATACAACGGCATGCCGCCCATGAATCATCGTGCGGATACCACCCCCGTGGGATGCTTTTTGGATGACCGAATCCATGGACAGATCATCTGCGACGGCATTCATGTGAATCCCGCTATGGTCCGCCTTGCGGTGAAGTTTATGGGAGTGGGCCGGATCATCGGCATTACCGATGCCATGCAGGCGGCAGGCATGCCGGACGGCGAGTACGATTTCTTAGAGGGTGACCGAAAGGTGACGGTGGTGGATGGAATCTGCCGCCTGCCGGACGGGACTCTGGCCAGCAGCACGCTGACCATGGACCAGGCTTTCCGCAATTTTGTCAACGTCATTGGCCTGACGGTGGAGGAGGCCAGCCGGGTGCTCAGCTATAACCCCGCCCGCTCCATCAGCCTTATGGACCGGGGGGAGATCGATGTGGGCCAGCTGGCCGACGTTGTGGTGCTGACCCCTCAACTGATCCTAACCCATACCCTTGTGGGAGGACAGGTGGCCTGGAAGCGTTGACCCGGGGACATCAATCCTGGGGAAACAGCCGGGATTCCAGCTGTTGAACATGAGCAAGCGCCTCTTCGTAGTCCTCCCAGGTATGGAGGTGCTCGAAGAGCATCGGCATCTGGGGATCCAGCCTGTGGATTAGCTTCAGATACCTGGAAAGATCGGCCCAGCCCCTTCCCGGGATGGTTTCCCGGACGTTTGGCGTATAGCCGTCCGCCAGAAGAAAATCCTTGAGATGACAGCTTTTGATATAGGGATGCATCTGGATGACGGCGCTTTCCAGCATATCCCCATAGTGGCGGACCTTTTCAACGCTGTTGATGAGATTTACCGGATCAAAATGCACGGCGAACCGGTCACGGTTGACATCCCAGAGGAATTTCAAATAGCTTTCCGCGCTATCCGGCAGCATCCAGGGCATGATCTCCAGCGCGTAGTAGGTGCTTTTTGGCTTTGCCGTATCCAAAAGCCACTGGACAAACTCCACGTTTTTCCAGTAGGTCGCTTCCGAATAGTTTTCCGGATAGTAGGCATACCAAATTTCTCCCGCCGCTCCGGAAACGTTGACACAGCATTTGGCCCCTACCGCGTCCGCGATTTCCAATCGACGCAAGCAGATATTTTTGTTTTTTTCGGCCTCCTTGGAATCCTGGGCAAACGGGGTTTTCCATATGCCCATCTCCGCGATCACCAGATTGTGATCCTTTGCAGCCTTTTCATAGGCGAAGATCTCACGGTCGGAAGCCGTTTCCTTGGCGGGAAAATAGGCGGCGGTGAAGCCGCGCTTTGCCAAGTCCTCTGCCCACTGGTTTGGCGACTCATGGGGCATGATGGATGTCATACCGTATCTCATTGGCACAATACCTTTCTGCCGTCTTTCCGGCGCAGAAGCCCGCCGTCGATTTCCTCGATATTGGGGCACCCGGTATCATTCATGATTTTTTTATAGCACGGTATTTTTCTTCTGTCCATGGTTCCGTTGTGTTGGCCCGCCGATCTCCTTATGAATTATCAAGAAAATGGTACACGGCCATGGATTTGTGCTATACTAAATTTCATCAACATTTCATCAACGACGGATAGGGGAGAGGGGTCCATGAAGGAGCTGGAGGAGCGCATTGCCCAGGAGGGTAGGATCATCGATGGCAGGATCATCAAGGTGGACGGCTTTTTGAACCATCGGATCGATACCAAGCTATTGAACCGCATGGGAAAGGAATTTTACCGGCTGTTTGGGGATCTGGGCGTAACC
The DNA here is from genome assembly GCF_044357945.1 of Christensenella sp. MSJ-20. NCBI lineage: Bacteria > Bacillati > Bacillota > Clostridia > Christensenellales > Christensenellaceae > Christensenella > Christensenella sp. MSJ-20. The sequence goes on along the minus strand of NZ_CP076563.1, from coordinate 743,796 downwards.
AAAATTTTGACGGCGGAGGCATCCGGTATCGCTGTGGCCGTCATTGCCGCCCAGTATTTTGATGTGCCGGTGGTATTTGCGAAAAAGGCCAAATCCGATAACATTGAGGGGGGCCTCTACGCCAGCGAGATCTACTCCTATACCTATAATAGAAAGGTCACCTTTTTGGTAAGTAAGCAGTGGCTCGGTGCTGAGGACCGAGTTTTGATCATCGATGACTTTTTAGCCAACGGCGAGGCGCTGCGCGGGCTCATCGACATTGTGGATATGGCTGGCGCCCAGTTGATGGGCGTGGGTGTGGCGGTGGAAAAAGGCTTCCAGGAGGGGGGCAAACGCCTGCGGGAACGGGGGATTAACCTGCAGTCCCTGGCTATCATTGAAGGGGTGGAGGACGGCAAGTTCCGCTTCCGCCAGGCGTGACGCCGATTATGCAAAGATTGGGAAAATGCTCCCGGAGAGGCGGTTCCGGGGGCGTTTTTTGTTTTGTTTTCAGGGCGGAGAGGACTGTCTTTCAAAAATTCCGTCGTAATTTGCAAAAACTGCAAGAAAAATGACGGGTTTGCTCTAGGCAGGCTGCAAAAAATAGCGTATCATATGGATGTCACCTCGGTGCAAAATGGCAGCGGGGAATTTTTTGATTGGTTTTGGAGGAGAGGACGCAATGAAAAAGTGGTTGGTGGCAGCACTCTGTGTCATGCTGGCCCTGTCCCTGGTTGCTTGCGGCGGAGACGCTGGCAACGGCGGCGGGACTGACGGCAAATTGACCAAGGAAAACGTGAAGATCGGCTTGATCTACATCGGCGATCCCAGCGACAACGGCTATAACTATGCCCACGAAAAGGGCCGCCTGTACATGCAGGAGCAGCTTGGCCTGCGGGATGATCAGATGATCGTCAAGGCCAACGTATCCGAGGATAGCGCCTGTGCCGACGCCATCAACGAGCTCATCGAGTCGGGCTGCAATATCATCTTTGCCAACAGCTTCGGTTTTATGGACTTCATGGATGAGGCCGCAAAGGAGCATCCTGAGGTGTATTTCTGCCATGCCACCGGCATCAAGTCCAACGAGACCAACTTCTGCAACTATTTCGGCCGGGTTTATCAGCCTCGGTATCTGGCGGGTATCGCCGCTGGTATGCGTACCGAGACCAATAAGCTGGGCTATGTGGCTGCCTTCAGCAATTCCGAGTGCAACAGCGGCATCAACGCCTTTACCTTGGGCGCTCAGTCCGTAAACCCCGACATTGAAGTTATCGTTAAATATACCAACAGCTGGTATGATCCCACCGGCGAGCGGCAGGCTGCCGAGGCCCTTTTGGATCAGGGCTGCGACGTGATCGCTCAGCATGTGGATACCACCGGTCCCCAGGTGGCCGCGCAGGAGCGGGGCAAGTGGGGCTGCGGCTACAACAACGACATGACCGAGTTTGCTCCCGACGCTCATCTGTGCGCGCCTGTCTGGAACTGGGGCGCCATCATGACCCAGTTGGTTGAGGATGCTCTGAACGGCACCTTCACCGGCGGCATTCATCTGGGCAGCATGGCCATCGGCACCTGCTATCTGTCTCCCTTGTCCAAGAACGTGGCTCCCGGCACCGAGGAAAAGATCAAGGAAGCCTATGACAGGATCGTGGATGAGAACGACGAGTTTGACGTATTCAACGGGCCCATCTACGACAACGAGGGCAACCTGCAGATTGCGGAAGGCGAGAAAGCCTCCGACCTGCTCATTGCTCAGCAGATGACCTGGCTGGTAAAGGGCGTGCGGGTAGACTAATCCGCATCCCAGAATAGTGAGGAAGGGATGGGGTTATACCATGTGCATAACCCCATCTTTCTATTTTGCGTATAAGGTGGATATCCATGGAAAACGCCATTGAATTGCGACATGTGACCAAGACCTTTGGCCCGGTCATCGCCAACCAAGACGTCTCCCTCACCCTACGGTGGGGAGAAATTTTGGCGCTTTTGGGGGAGAACGGCTCGGGCAAAACCACCCTTATGAATATCCTGTCGGGGATCTATTACCCGGATGAAGGGGAGATTCTGGTGCGGGGAGAGAGTTGTTCCATTCGTTCCCCCAAGGACGCCTTTGATCTGGGCATTGGGATGATCCACCAGCACTTTAAATTGGTGGATGTGCTGACCTGTATGGAGAACATCGTCCTGGGGCTGCCGGGCAAGCAGCGGTTGTCCCGGAAGAAGCTGAGTCAGGAGATCCGGGAGATCAGCGCCCGGTATGGCTTGGAGGTGGACCCGGAGAAGAAGGTCTACGATATGTCCGTCAGCGAGAAGCAGACGGTGGAGATTCTAAAAGTCCTGTACCGGGGCGCTAATATTTTGATTTTGGACGAGCCCACCGCTGTACTGACGCCCCAGGAGATCGATCGGCTGTTTGCCATCCTTCGGCGGATGAAGGAGGACGGTAAAGCGGTGATCATCATCACCCATAAACTCAACGAGGTGATGGCCATTTCGGACCGGGTGACGGTGCTACGCCGGGGCCATGCGGTGGGTACGGTGGAAACCGCCGAGATGGACGTCCCCACCTTGACGGAGATGATCGTAGGCCGCAGCGTTAGTCTGGAGATTCACCGCTCCCCGGTAAAGGATCCGGAGGATCGGCTTCGGGTGGTGAACCTCACCTGCCTGGGAAGCGAGGGGCACAAAGTACTGGATGATGTGAGCTTTACCCTGCGCTCAGGAGAGATTTTAGGAGTAGCAGGTGTGGCGGGCAGCGGCCAGCGGGAGTTGTGTGAGGCCATCGCGGGGCTTTACGATGTGGCCGGCGGCGCTATCCTCTATAAAAACCATGTGGATGGGGTGGAGGTCAGCGAGAATCTGGTGGGCAAGACCCCGAGGGAGATCATCAAAAAGGGCATTTCTATGGCCTTTGTGCCGGAGGATCGGCTGGGCATGGGCCTGGTGGGCGGCCTCGACATGGTGGAAAACATGATGCTCAAGAATTACGGGGAGCATTCCGGGCCTTTGGTGGATCGAAAAGCGCCGGCAGCCCAGGCGGAGTCCCTCATCGAAAAGCTGGACATCGTGACGCCGGGCATCCACACACCGGTGCGGATGCTATCGGGGGGCAATGTGCAGAAGGTGTTGCTGGGACGGGAGATCGACAGCGCCCCCGCCATTCTCATCAGCGCCTATCCCGTCCGGGGGCTGGACATCAACTCCACCTATACCATCTACAACCTTTTGAATGAACAGAAGGAAAAGGGCGTGGCGGTACTGTTCATCGGGGAGGATTTGGATGTGCTGCTGGAGCTGAGCGACCGAATTTTGGTGCTGTGCGGGGGCCGGGTCAGCGGCGTGGTGGACGCTCGGACGGCCACCAAGGAACAGTTGGGCCTGATGATGGTCCATGTAGCGGGGGAGGGTGCGGACCATGAAGCAGAATAACCATCATCACAACCAGCCCCTGGTACGGATGGTCAAACGCACCGATCTTACCCGGGGAAAATCCATCCTGATCCGAGTGCTGGCCTTGCTGGCAGCCTTTGTCACCGGGGGACTGCTCATCGCCCTCTTGGGGAAAAATCCGGTGGCGGTATATGGCCAGATGGTAACGGGGGCCCTTATGACGCCAGCGGCCCTACGGGAGACCATCCGCATTGCCATTCCCCTTTTGATCACATCCCTGGGTGTGGCACTGGCCTTTAAAATGAAATTCTGGAACATCGGCGCTGAGGGGCAGATCTGCTTGGGGGCCATCGCAGCCACCTATTTTGCCCTCTTCTATGCGGATAAAATCCCGCAGCCGTTTTTGTTCCTGGTTATGTTCTTAGCCGGAGCGGTCTTCGGAGGCCTGTGGGGGTTAATTCCGGCCTATTTCAAGGCGAAATTCAATACCAATGAAACCCTGTTTACCCTGATGATGAACTATGTGGCGGTATACATCATCCAGTATCTGCGGGAAGGGCCTTGGATCAATCCGGCCAACACTGGGTTTCCTCAGATCGCTCGATTTGATACCGCCGCCCGGCTGCCCAAGGTATTTGGCGTCCACATCGGCTGGATTGTGGCGCTAGTTCTGGTTGGGGTGATGTATTTCTACCTGAACCGTACCAAGCAGGGCTACGAGATCAGCGTGGTGGGGGAGAGCCAACCCACCGCTAAGTACGCTGGAATGAACGTGGGGCGCATCATCATGCGGACCATGTTCCTGTCGGGAGCCTTGTGTGGAATCGCGGGCATGCTTCAGGTAACGGGAGCCGACCATACTCTGGTGGAGACGGTGGCCGGCGGCGTGGGCTTTACCGCTATCACCGTAGCATGGCTGGGGAATCTTAATCCAGTGGCCATGCTGGTAACCACCTTTTTGTTCAGCATTCTGGATAAGGGCAGCAACAGCATCCAGACGGTATTCGCCATCAGCAATGCCGCCGCCGAGGTGCTGACGGGCATCATCCTGTTCTTCATGCTGGGCTGTGAGTTCTTTATCCGCTACCGCTTGGTTTGGAGGAGAAAGGAGCATCGGGATCATGAATGAGACCGTAAGCTACATCATCAGCTTTGTTTATGCCGCGGTGTTGGCGGGCACCCCTCTTTTGTATGGTACGTTAGGGGAGATTCTCACCGAGAAGTCCGGCAACCTGAACCTGGGTGTGGAGGGTATGATGTATATGGGCGCCTCCATGGGATTGGTGCTGGGCTATACCTGCGACAGCGCCATAATGGCGGTGATCGGCGCCTTTTTGGCCGGCGCTTTGGGCGCGCTCATCTATTGCTTTTTGACGGTGACCTTAAAGGCCAACCAAAACGTTACCGGTCTGACCCTTACCATCTTCGGGGTGGCCTTTGGCAACATGATCGGGGACGCGTTGATGCGATCGGCTCCCGGTGGAGCGGCGGTGGTAAGCGCCAAGGTCAGCGGCGCTTTTTCCAGGCTGAGCATTCCGTTTTTGAGCGATATCCCCTATGTGGGCAAGCTTTTCTTCCAGTACAACATCTTTGTTTACCTTGGAATCGCTATCGCCATTGGCATGGCGCTGTTCCTCAAGCATACCCGGACCGGCCTCAACCTCCGCGCGGTGGGGGAGGATCCCGCGGCTGCCGATGCGGTTGGTATCAGTGTAACCAAGTACAAGTACATGGCCACCTGCCTGGGCGGCGGACTCTGTGGTTTGGGCGGGGTGTATGTGATCATGGCTACCTGCGGGGGCACCTGGGTGTACAACTGTGTCAACGGTTTGGGCTGGATTGCGGTGGCGCTGGTGATCTTCGCGGCCTGGAAACCAGGCCGGGCGGTGATCGGCTCCCTGGTGTTTGGCGGTCTCAGCATTTTGCGGTTGTATGTATCCGCCAAGATCCCCATTGCCATCTATGTGATGCTGCCGTTTGTGGCGACCATTTTGGTTATCATCATAACCAGTATTCGTCAATCCAAGGAGGGGCTTCAGCCCAAGAGCTGTGGTACCAATTTCTTCCGAGAAGAACGATAGACGGCAAAAAGGGCCGGGATTTTCCCGGTCCTTTTTTATGATGGTTAGCCAAATTTTCCATTTTTGCCTCCTCATAATAGAATAAAAACAACCGTATGGTAAATTTGTGAGGAGGGATGGGCGTGAAGCGCCCGGCATTGCCGGGCGCTTCATACACTGAACTATTGGATGGATTGATCCAGGAAGGCGACCTCCTGTTTTAGCTCCTCGATAAACTGCCGCTCGTATTCCTCCAATCCATCGCTTTGGTGGTAGATCACCAGATCCCGGTGGATGCCCGCCCCGCTGCATTTTAACTGGACCATGTCATGCTGATCCAACACCTCCTGGGGCAGGGGGCTCACCCATAGATAGGTGCCTTTGACCCGTTCCAGCAGATCGAATTGGCTGCCCCGGTCATAGATGAAGATACGGTTATCGGAACGAGTAAGCTGTTTCATCTGAGCAGGGGGAAGAGCGGGCACCTGGAAATCCCCATGGATGATTTCGGTATATTCCTGCAGCCTTTCGTAGGGGACATCGGTACATTCGGCCAAGGGATGGCTTTTATGAACCAACAGCATCATGCGGTATTCCCACAGTACCTGGTACTGCAAATTATTCTTTTTCAAGAGGTTGAGAAAATAGCTTTCATAGATGTCCTGGTAGCGGAGCACGCCCATAACGCTGGTTCCTACGCTGACATCCCCTACGATGGCCAGAGAATTGGTCTCCCGGCAGAGGATATCCAAGGGCCGGGAGCGGTCCAGCCGGTTGATAAAGTTGGCAAAGGCAACGGAAGCATAGGTGGCCCGGGGAAGGGAAACGCTGAAACGCAAAGTGGTCTCATGCTGGGGTTGAAACAGGCTGCTAAGCTCATCCACCTTGTCCAAGATTTCATGGGCGTAGCGTAGAAACTGAAGCCCCATGCTGGTGGGTTCCACTCCCTTGGCGTTTCGGGTAAAGATGGTGATGCCCAAGTCCTGCTCCAATTCCTTGATGCTCTTGCTGAGATTGGGCTGCCCCATATAAAGGTTTTTTGCCGCCTGGGTGATGCTGGAGGTCTTTTCCACCTCGACGGCATAGCGCAACTGCTGTAAATTCATGGTCCCCTCCTGGCACATCCAATGAAACGAATGTTTGTGAAAATATTAACATATGATGGAACATATACGGTCTATTTCAATTATGCATTACCCGCCATAGAAAAGAAAGACTATAATAAGAATCGAAAGAGGGAAATGCTAGAAAATGGAGCGCCTGTTTCAAAACGAGAGAATCAAAAACTGAAAGTTTCATTCCATGCCGTACGTTGATTCGGCTTTTCTTTCGCAAGATATTGTTAAAATTTTATCAAACCTTCTCCGGCTGCAATACGGAGAGGGGGAGAGAGATCCAATAAGAATCTATTATAGGAGGTTATAAGAATGGCACGCTTTACACTTCCCCGTGACTTGTACTATGGCAAAGGTTCTCTTGAGGTATTGAAGACGCTGAAAGGCAAAAAGGCCATCGTTGTGGTGGGCGGCGGTTCCATGAAGCGCTTTGGTTTTCTGGATAAGGCCGTGGGCTATCTGAAAGAGGCTGGCATGGAGGTTCAGCTCTTTGAGAACGTGGAGCCCGATCCTTCCGTGGAGACCGTAATGCGGGGCGCCGAGGCCATGCGGGAGTTCCAGCCCGACTGGATCATCTCCATGGGCGGCGGGTCCCCCATTGACGCCGCTAAGGCCATGTGGGTTTTCTATGAGTATCCCGACACCACCTTTGAGGAGATCATTCAGCCCTTCTCCTTCCCGGAGCTGCGGCAGAAGGCCAAGTTCCTGGCCATCCCCTCCACCTCCGGTACCGCTACCGAGGTGACCGCTTTCTCGGTTATCACCGATTACGCCAAGGGCATCAAGTATCCTCTGGCTGACTTCAACATCACTCCCGACGTGGCCGTGGTGGATCCTGAGCTGGCTGAGACCATGCCCAAGACCCTGACTGCCCACACCGGTATGGATGCGCTGACCCACGCCATCGAGGCTTATGTATCCACCATGAACGGCCCCTTCACCGATCCTTTGGCCCTGCGTGCCATCGAGATGGTGTTCGAGAACCTACCCGCTTCTTACAACGGCGATATGGATGCCCGCGAGCAGATGCACTACGCTCAGTGCCTAGCTGGCATGGCCTTCAGCAACGCTCTCCTGGGCATCGTGCACTCCATGGCCCATAAGACCGGCGCCGCTTTCAGCACCGGCCACATCCCCCATGGCTGCGCCAACGCCATCTATCTGCCCTATGTCATCCAGTACAACGCCAAGGATGCTACCGCCAAGAAGCGCTATGCTGACATCGCCCGGTTTGTGAAGCTGCCCGGCAGCACCGACGATGAGTTGGTTAAGGCCCTGTGCGACAAGATCGACGCCTACAACGTGGAGCTGGGCATCCCCAAGACCCTGCGTGAATTCGGCATCGAGGAGAAGGAGTTTAACGAGAAGATCGCCAAGATTGCCGAGCTGGCTGTGGGCGACGCCTGCACCGGCAGCAATCCCCGGGCTATCACCCCTGTGGAGATGGAGAAGCTGTTCCGCTACATCTACGACGGCAAGAAAATCGATTTTTAATCGGGAACGGCAGAGAGCTCTTTCATGATTTGCATATCTAAAATGTAAACTCTTCCAAAGCGCAAAGTTGCCTTGCAACTTTGCGCTTTGGCCGCTATTATAAACACTAGTGAATTTAATTTAAAAGCGAGGATGGATGGACTCATGTATAAAATCTTATCCAAAGAAGCATTGAACCCAACCGTTACCAAGATGGTGATCCAAGCCCCTCTTATCGCCAAGAAGGCGGAGCCGGGCCAGTTCATCATCCTGCGGTCCAAGGCGGACAGCGAACGGATTCCCTTGACCATTGCCGATTATGATCGGGAGAACGGCACCATTACCATTATTTATCAGATCGTGGGCGGCGCTACCATGGAGCTCAACAGCCTGTCTGTGGGGGATAGCCTCCATGATTTTGTGGGCCCCCTGGGCCGGGCCAGCGAACTGGAGGGCCTCAAAAAGGTTGCTGTGGTAGGCGGCGGCGTGGGCTGCGCCATCGCATATCCCACCGCGAAAAAGCTCCATGAGCTGGGCTGTGAGGTACATTCGATCATCGGTTTCCGCAATAAGGATCTTTTGATCCTGGAAGATGAGTTCAACGCCGTCAGCGACAAACTCGTGGTGATGACGGATGACGGCTCCTATGGAGAGAAGGGCGTGGTTACCGTAGCCCTGGAGAACCTCATCAATGAGGGCAATCAGTATGACGAGGTCATCGCCATTGGTCCCTTGATCATGATGAAGTTCGTCACCCTAACCACCAAGAAATACGGCATCAAGACCACCGTGAGCATGAACCCCATCATGATCGACGGCACCGGCATGTGCGGCGGTTGTCGGCTGACGGTGGGGGGCGAGACCAAGTTTGCCTGCGTGGACGGCCCGGATTTTGACGGCCACCTTGTGGACTTCGACGAGGCTATGAAGCGGGGTACCATGTATCATGAGGCAGAGGCCCATGCCCGGGAGGAAGCCTGTAAGCTTTTTACCAAGGAGGTTGAGTGAGATGGCGGTACAGCGTAATATGGATCCCAAGAAGTGTCCCATGCCTTCCCAGGATCCCAATGTCCGCAATAAGAACTTTGACGAAGTGGCCCTGGGCTATACCTATGAGATGGCGGTCAACGAGGCCAAGCGGTGCCTTCATTGCCCCAACAAGCCTTGCGTGGCCCACTGCCCTGTAATGATCGATATTCCCGCCTTTATTGAGAAGGTGGCGGAAGAGGATATGGAGGGCGCCTACGAGATTTTGTCCGCCAGCAGCACCCTGCCCGCCGTCTGCGGCCGGGTTTGTCCCCAGGAAACCCAGTGCGAGAGCGCCTGCGTCCGGGGTATCAAGGGCGAGCCCGTGGGCATTGGCCGGCTGGAGCGGTTTGTTGCCGACTACCATCGGGCCAACAGCAAGGAGAAACCTCAGAAGCCCGCTCCCAACGGCCATAAGGTTGCGGTGATCGGCGCCGGTCCTTCCGGTTTGACCGCTGCGGGGGATCTGGCCAAGCTGGGCTATGAGGTGACCATTTACGAAGCCCTGCATCTGGCGGGGGGCGTTCTGGTTTATGGCATTCCCGAGTTCCGTCTTCCCAAGGCTATCGTTCAGGAGGAGATCGACAACCTCACCGCCCTGGGCGTGGATGTGGAGACCAATATGGTCATCGGTAAGGTCCTTACCGTGGACGATCTTTTTGAGATGGGCAATGAGGCCATCTATATCGCTTCGGGCGCCGGTCTTCCCATGTTTATGGGCATCCCCGGCGAGAGCCTCAACGGCGTTTACTCCGCCAATGAGTTCCTGACCCGAGTCAATCTGATGAAGGCCTATCGTGAGGACAGCAAGACCCCCATCAAGCGGGGCAAGAAGGTGGCTGTGGTTGGCGGCGGCAACGTAGCCATGGACGCGGCCCGCTGTGCCAAGCGCCTGGGCGCCGAGGATGTTTACATCGTTTACCGCCGCGGCATGGAGGAGCTCCCCGCCCGGAAGGAAGAGGTGGAACATGCCGAGGAGGAAGGCATCATCTTTAAGCTGCTGAGCAACCCGGTTGAGGTTATTGACGATGGCGAGGGCAACGTTGGCGGCCTCCGCTGCGTAGAGATGGAGCTGGGCGAGCCCGATGAGAGCGGCCGCCGCCGTCCGGTGGTCAAGGAAGGCTCCGAATTTGTACTGGATGTGGATACCATGATCATGTCCATCGGTACCAGCCCCAATCCCCTTATCCGCAGCACTACCCCTGGATTGGAGGCCAACCGCAAGGGCTGCCTTATTACCCGGGATGACAGTGGGCTTACCACCCGCGAGGGCGTATATGCTGGCGGCGACGCCGTTACCGGCGCTGCTACCGTGATTCTGGCCATGGGCGCCGGCAAGCATGCCGCAGCGGCCATCGACGAGTACATCAAGAATAAAAACGCTTAAGGGAAAAGAGAAACCCCGGAGTGCGCTCCGGGGGTTTTTTTATACCAGCGAATAATTTAAATGATCTATATTTGTCCAATTTTTCAACAATCAGATACTCAATCAGAGATGCGCCGGCGCAACAGATCACCGGGGGAGAGGGAGAACGGGCAGGAGACCCAAACAGCCTCCTGGGGATGGATGGCTTCCAAGAGTGGGGCGCCGTCCCGATCCCAAAGTCCTTCCACCATAAAGGAGTCTCCTAGGGAATGGGGGGACAGCACTTCCAGCCGGTCGCCGATGCCAAACCGGTTGCGCTGTTCTACCAGGATGCGCCCATGGTGTTGTTCCAGCACCGGACCGATGAAAAGGCAGTTCTGATGGTAGATCCCGGGATCGGGGGTATGGCGTTTGAGCTCCCCAAAGTAAAAGCCGCTGGATTGCGCCCGATGGCTGGCGCAGAGGAGTTCCTGTTCTAATTGCTCCACCGGCGCGGAGCCGTCCAATCGGCGGCGATAGGCGTTGATCACCGTGGCTACGTAGTAGGGAGACTTCATCCGTCCTTCGATCTTCAGGGAGTCGATGCCCATGTCCGCCAACTGGTCCACAAATGCCATGGTGTTGAGATCACAGGAGCTTAGAATGGTGGTAAAGCCATCCTCCTCATAGACGGGAAAATATTCCCCGGGCCGGCTTTCCTCCATGAGGGCATAGGTCCAGCGGCAGGGCTGGGCGCAGCCGCCTCGATTGGAATCCCGGCCGGTGAGATAGGAGCTGATGAGGCATCGTCCTGAATAGGCCATACACATGGCGCCGTGAATGAACACTTCCAGCTCCAGGCCGGGATGGATTTTGGATCGCAGCTCCCCAATTTCCTCCATGGAGAGCTCCCGGGCTAGCACCACCCGGCTGGCACCCAGGTCGTGATAGGCGTTGGCTGCCGCATAGTTGGTACAGTTGGCCTGGGTACTGATATGAACCGGAAGACTGGGTGCCGCTTTTTTTACGGCGGCCAGCACGCCGATGTCCGCCACCAACACGGCGTCTACGCCCATATGGGAAAGGGCCTGGGCATACTCTGGAAGCGTTTCGAAATCCCCATTCCGGGCAAAGGCGTTGACGGTGACATATACCCGTTTTCCCAGGCCATGGGCATATTCCACCCCGGTTTGGAGATCATCCAGGGTAAAATCGGCAGAGGCTGCCCGGAGATGGAGCCCCGGCCCGCCCAGGTAGACGGCATCTGCGCCAAAATAAAGGGCGGTTTTTAGCTTTTCCATGTCCCCGGCAGGAGCCAATAATTCAGGTTTGTTCATAGGACCTCCTATTGCAGTTCCCGGTAATAGAGCCCGCCGGTGCGGAGCCCCTCGTATGCCCGTCCCGATTGGTAGTCCTCCCAGACGCGGACACACTCTTCCGGTGTTTCCTTGGTAAAATAGAGGGTAAGGAAGGCCATCCCCTGGATCCTTCGATGGGCTAGATGCAGGGGGATGGGGTTTAGCAGTACGGCATAGCGCTTTTCCTGGCAGAGAAGAGGGATGGAAGCGCCCAAACGATCCACAAGGGCGGGGCGTCCATCGCAGCTTCCACAGCCTTTTGGACCCTGGGCGGGACAGGCCCGTAACAGCATCAAAGGCAGATGGCCGTATCCCAGGATTCCCGTCGGAATGCTATGATCCATCCGCTGGACGTCTCCCATGGCGCACTCAAAGGACAGGGTGGCGTCGGAAAGCCCCAGGGATTGATATTCCATGAGTGCCGCGGAATTTAAGATGTTGAGCCCATAGCCCCCGTGGAGCCGGAACCCCAGCTCCCGCCCCAGATGGAGGGTTCCCAAATTGTGGACACAGACCGCCTGAAGCCCCTGTTCCCGGAGCCGGACCAGCCGCTCCCGGAGCCCCTCCTCCTCCGGGGGAAACACCAGGGCCGGAAGCTCGCACACCAGCCGGCTTCCCAGGACCTGGATCAGCGATGGATCCTGCTCCAATTCCCCAATGGGAAGGACGATCCGCTCCGCTTCTAAAAGGGCAGGGGAGAGCTGGTGAAGCGTTTCCAAGCGGATATGAAGCCGGGGCTCCTCCGCGCTTCGCTTGCCCACGGTATGGGGAACGGCGCCCTCCACAAAGGGATGGTCCGTCGGGACGCTGCGGAGTTTTAGCAGGCTCTCCAGGGCCTCTCGGCGCAGCTGGTTGAGCTGGCTTTGGGGTACCATGATGCCCGGCTCAATCTGGGTCTCCAGCCGGCCTAGGACAAAGGGGGTGTTCCCGGTCTTCTCCAGGCTTCGGCGGGCGTAGGCCTCATCCAGGGGCCGGGTCTGAGCCGGCTGGGGCAGCGCGCCTTCCGCCGTTGTCCAGTGCTGTCCATCGGTGACCAGAAGGGTCACGGGGCTCCCTGTTTTTGCCGTCAGGGACATTTCCACCGGGATATGGGCGTATTCCCGGCGGTAGAGCTCTCCTAGGCCCCGGAGGGCTTGAGCTGATCGCGCTACATCCTCCTTTGTCCGACGTCCAAACATGGAAAGGTCCCGCTTGCCGGTGAGGTATCCGTCGGTAAAGCCGCTGCGGGAGAATACCGCTTCCAAACTGGCAAGATCCGGTTCCCGCCCCTCCCGAGCGGCTCGGCAGGCAGTGACGGCGGCGGCTACATACTCCGGCCGTTTCATCCGTCCCTCGATTTTCAGGGAGACCACTCCCGCCTCCGACAGCTCCTTCATATGCTGGATGTAGGACATGTCCCGGAGGGAGAGGGCGTATTCCCGGCTTCCTGCTTGGTAGTTGAGCCGGCAGGGCTGGGCGCAAAGCCCTCGGTTGCCGCTGCGGCCCCCCAATAGGGAGGAGAGATAACACTGGCCCGAGAGGCTCATGCACAGAGCACCGTGGACAAAGGTCTCCACCTCTAAAGGCACGCCGCGGGCAATGGTTTTGATTTCGCGAAGGGTTAGTTCCCGGGCTAGGACCACCCGGCGAAAGCCGAGATCCATGAGGGCTTTGGCCCCACTTAGGTTATGGATGGTCATCTGAGTGGAGGCGTGGAGGGGCATGGTGGGCAGATGGCGGCGGAAAAGGGCCGCCACCGCCAGATCCTGAACGATGACGGCGTCCGGTCCCGCTTCCCCGATACGGCGGATTTCCTCCATAAGGGCGGGGAGCTCTCCATCGGTCACAAGGGTATTGACGGTAACGTGGACCTTCACCCCCCGGCCATGGGCATAGGCCACCGCCTGGGGAAGGGCGGTTTCGTCAAAGTTCTGGGCATTGCGCCGGGCGTTGAAGCCCTGAGCGCCCAGGTATACGGCGTCGGCCCCCGCCCGCACGGCGGCGATCAGCTGTTGCTGGCCCCCAACCGGGGCAAGAATCTCCATTGATTGCATGACGGCTCCTTCTGCCGGAATTTCGGCATCGTTATCCCATCCATTATAAGCCAAGGGTTGCTGGGAACAAAGGGATTCCCGAAAACTGAGCTGAAAAAATCGCAAAAATTCGTTGACATGACCGGCTCGCCTGCATATAATAACATCAATCACATGGCATGGCCTGGAGGATGTTATGAAAGGATTGGCGGGTAAAGCCCATAGCGTTAACTTTTTCGGCTTTACTTACCGGAGCTATTTTAGCTTCGGCTTTTTCCGCTTCCCAAAAAACATCCTTTTATGTAGCCATCCTATGGCCTTGGGGGCATAAGCCGCCAGGGATAGCAGAACCGGGAACGTAAGGAGAGCTCATAAAAGGGCTCTCCTTTTTGTTTTATCATTTTTTAAGGAGTTGAATGTCATGATTGTGGTATTGAAACAGGGAACCCAGCAGAAGGAAATCGACAAACTCACCGATCAGCTCTCCGCTCAGGGGGTGGAGGTAAACCCCGTGGTGGGGAAAGAGCTCATCATCCTGGGCTTGGTGGGGGATACCAGCAAGATCGATCCCTCCCGCATCGAGGCCAACCGCAATGTAGAGCGGGTCATGCATGTGGCGGAACCCTTCAAAAAAGCCAACCGCAGCTTCCATCCCGAGAACACCGTGGTAACGGTGGGGGATCGGACCATCGGGGACGTGAAGCTGGCCCTTATTGCCGGGCCCTGCTCGGTGGAGAGTGAGGAGCAGATCGTATCGGTGGCAAAGAGCGTCAAGGAGTCTGGGGCGGGATTCCTCCGGGGCGGCGCCTTCAAGCCCCGTACCTCCCCCTACGCCTTCCAGGGGCTGAAATACCAGGGCCTGGAGCTCTTGAAGGAGGCCCGGGCCATCACCGGCCTGCCCATCGTATCGGAGCTCATGTCCCCCGATGACATCGACGTCTTCGTCCGGGACGTAGATGTCATCCAGGTGGGCGCCCGGAACATGCAGAACTTCGATCTTTTGAAACAGCTGGGCAAGATCCACAAGCCCATCCTGCTAAAGCGGGGTCTCTGCGCCACCTACGAGGAGTGGCTGATGTCTGCGGAATACATCATGGCGGGCGGCAACGAGAATGTCATCCTCTGTGAACGGGGCATTCGCACCTACGAGACCTACACCCGCAATACCACCGACTTGGGAGCTGTGCCTGCCATCAAGAGGTTGAGCCACCTGCCCATCCTGGTGGATCCCAGCCACGCCACCGGCAAGTGGTGGATGGTATCCCCCCTTGCCAAGGCGGCCATCGCGGTGGGAGCCGATGGGCTGATGATTGAGGTACACAACGATCCCGCCCATGCTCTGTGCGATGGCCAGCAGTCCATCAAGCCCTGCGTGCTGGATGAGCTAGTGAAGGAACTTCGGGTGATCGCCCAGGCGGTGGGCCGGGAGCTATAAGGAGACGGTTATGGAAGGGGAACGGCGCATCCATGTAAATTTGGGGCCAGAAAGCTATCCCATTCTTCTGGGGAACGGCATGCTGGACCGGATGGGGGAGCATCTCAGGGAGGAATATTCCGGGGCCCGTATCCTGGTGGTGACCGACCGCCATGTGAGCGCCCTTTACGGGGACCGGGTGGAAGCGGAGCTCCGGCACCACGGTTTTACCGTGGGCCGGACGGTGCTTCCGGCGGGAGAAGCCACCAAGTCCTTTGGGAACCTACCCCGCATCTATGAGGATCTTCTGGCTCTGGGTTGCACCCGGAAGGATCTGGTGCTGGCCCTAGGGGGCGGGGTCATCGGCGACCTGGCGGGTTTTGCCGCCGCTACCTATCTGCGGGGGGTGCCGTACATCCAGGTGCCCACCTCCCTGTTGGCTCAGGTGGACAGCTCCATTGGAGGCAAAGTGGCGGTGGACCTGCCGGAGGGGAAAAACCTCGTCGGCAGCTTCTACCAGCCTCGGATGGTGTTCGTGGATCCCGGTCTTCTCTCCACCCTGCCCCAGCGGGTATACGCTGACGGCATGGGGGAGGTCGTAAAGTATGGCTGCATCGGGGATGGAGAGTTGTTCTCCCTACTGGAACAGGGCCCAGAGGCCCTATGGGGAAGGATGGAGGAGATCATCTGCCGGTGCTTGGCTATCAAACGGGATTATGTGGAGCGGGATCCCCGGGATCGGGGGGAGCGGATGGCGCTGAACTTCGGCCATACCCTGGGCCATGCCATTGAGACGATAGAGCAGTATGAGGGGCTTACCCATGGGGAGGCGGTGGCCGTTGGAATGGTAGCCATCACCCGTCTGGCGGAGAAAAAGGGCCTCACTCCTCGAGGGACAGCGGACCGCATCCGGCGGGTGCTTTCCGTCTATGATCTGCCCGTAGAGCATCCTCTATTGAACGGCAAGGAAATACTAGCCGCCGTAGCCCGGGATAAAAAGAATTTGGGATCGGTGCTAAAGGTGGTATTATTGAAACGAATCGGGGAGGCCTATCTCTACGATACCACCTCAGCTTTTTTTAAGGAGCTATCAGCATGAAAACCATGAGAATCCAGCCTGGGCTCCTAGCCGGGACCGTTCCGGCGCCTCCCAGCAAGAGCATGGCCCATCGCTTGTGCATCTGTGCCGCCCTAGCGGAGGGGAAGAGCCGCATCACCGGCATCGACCCGTCTGACGACATCCTGGCCACCCTCAAGGGCCTTCGAGCCCTGGGAGCGGAATGGACCTTTGAGGGAGATACCCTTATTCTGGACGGAGCTAGCATCCAGACCGGGACCGGCGATGGGGAAATTACCATTGACTGCAACGAGTCGGGCTCGACCCTGCGGTTCCTGGTACCCCTGGCGCTGACGCAAAATAGGCCGGTGCGGTTCATCGGCCGGGGGAACCTTCACAAGCGCCCCATGACGGTGTATCGGGATATCGCACGGGCCCAGGACATCCGCTATGAGGAAGGGCGGGGGGAACACCTGGATTTGCTGGTTCAGGGACGGCTGACGCCGGGAACCTATGCCGTTCCAGGGGACATCAGCTCCCAGTTCATCACCGGTTTGCTGTTGGCCCTGCCTGTTTTGGAAGGGGATTCCGATCTGGTCATCACCACGCCTATGGAATCCAAGGGGTATTTGGATCTAACCCTTTCGGCTCTTTTTGCCCATGGGATCCAGGTGGAAAACCAGATGTATCAGAGATTCCATATTCCTGGCAGGCAACGGTATCGGCCCCGGGACGGGGCGGTAGAGGGGGATTATTCCCAGGCCGCTTTTTATCTGGTTGCCGATGCGTTGGGCAGCCGTGTGTCGGTGACAGGGCTTGATTCCAACAGCGCCCAAGGGGATCGGGCTATCCTGGATATCCTTTCTCGAATGGGCTGCCGGATGGATGGAGGCGCTGTCCTTCCGCCAAAGCGGCTCACGGCTACTCATATCGATGGCAGCCAGTGCCCCGATATCGTGCCCATTGCGGCTTTGGCGGCTTGTCTTTGTCATGGGGAAACGAAAATCACCGGAGCGGCCCGTCTGCGGATCAAGGAGTGCGACCGGCTGGCGGCTACCGCCCAGGAACTGAGCAAGCTGGGAGCCAGGATTGAGGAGACTCCCGATGGATTTCTTATTCAGGGGGTGGAGCGCCTTGCCGGGGGCGCCACGGTGTGGAGCCACGGGGATCACCGCATCGCCATGATGCTGGCCGTGGCCGCCACGGTCTGCCAGGAGCCCATTTACCTTGAGGACTATCCCTGTGTACGGAAGTCCTATCCGGGATTTTTCCGGGATTTTACGGCGTTAGGAGGAAAAGCGGATGAGTGGACAATGGGGTAATTATCTGCGCGTAAGCATTTACGGGGAGTCCCACGGCCCGGCCATCGGCATCACCATAGACGGCCTGCCAAGTGGGCTGCCCCTGGACCTGGATGCCATTGCTTTTGAGATGGCACGGCGGGCGCCTGGGCGGAGTTCGCTCTCCACCCAGCGCCAGGAGGCGGACACGCCCCGGATTTTGAGCGGCCTGTATCGGGGGAGGACCACCGGCACCCCCCTTTCCGCTACCATTGCCAATACCGGCGCCCATAGCGGGGATTACGGGGAAGAGTTGGATTTGCTCCGTCCGGGGCATGCCGATTATACCGGGCATGTACGGTATGGCGGATTTGAGGACCATCATGGCGGGGGACATTTTTCTGGACGGATCACCGCACCCTTGGTATTTTGTGGGGCGGTCTGCAAACAGATCCTGCGCCGCCATGGGATTGACGTCTACGCCCATGTGGCTGCCCTTGGGGGGATTCAAGACGCGCTGCTTCTGGATGTGCCAACGGGGGATCCCCGCCTGCCAGAGCTGGCAAAGGAGGTGCTGCCCTTGCTGGATCCAGCCAAGCGGAAGCCCATGGAACAGGCGATTGACGCTGCCCGCATGGAGGGGGATTCCCTAGGGGGCGTCATCGAGTGCGGAATCTTCGGGGTTCCTGCGGGGCTGGGCGCTCCTTTCTTTGATTCGGCAGAATCGGTGATCGCCCATTTGTTGTTTTCGGTTCCCGCCGTCAAAGGAGTAGAATTCGGATTGGGATTTGCCATGGCGGCCCTGCGGGGTAGCCAGTGCAACGATGAATTCTATTTGGAAGGGGACGCAGTGAAAACCCGTACCAATCGAGGGGGCGGTATCCAGGGGGGCATCACCTGTGGCATGCCGGTGGTGTTTCGGGCGGCCGTTCGGCCCACCGCTTCCATCCATCGGGAGCAGCAAACGGTATCCCTCGTCCGGCATCGTGAGGAGCCCATTCAGACGGGCGGTCGTCATGATCCTTGCATCGTGCCCCGGGCGGTACCGGTTATCGAGGGGGTAGCGGCTATGGCCATGGTGGAGTTGTTAAAGGAGAGAGCGGCATGGGGGATTTGACGGAATATCGGAATCGAATTGACGCCATTGACCGGAAGATCACCGCCCTTTTTGAGGAGCGGATGGATGTGGTGTTGGATGTTGCCCGGTATAAGCTGGCCCATAACCTGGAGGTTTTCCAGGGAACCCGGGAGGCCCAGGTGCTGGAAAAGGTACAGGCGTTGTTGGAGAACCACGCCTATGATGCCGGCGTGCGGGAACTGTATACCGCTCTTATGAACATCAGCAAGGATTATCAGCGCCAGCTTTTGTCGGAGGAGCGGCAATCCTGCCAGGAGCTTTCCCCCTTGAGAGCGCAGGGAGCCATCGCCTATCAGGGAGTTCCGGGGTCCTTCTCAGAACAGGCCCTCCGGGAACTGTTTGGGGAGGAGGCCCCCGTCCGGCGAACCGATACCTTTGAGGAGCTCTGCCAGCTGGTACAGGGTGGGGAAGTCCCCTGCGGGGTCCTGCCGGTGGAAAACACCACCACAGGATCGGTCTTTGAGGTATATGACCTTTTGGAGAAGTATAACCTCAGCGTGGTGGGGGAGCGGGTCATCGGGGTGCAGCAGCACCTTCTCGCTCTGCCGGGTGCTCGCCTCGACGACATCCGGGAGGTTTATTCCCATAGCCAGGGGATCGCTCAGTGCGCGGGGTTCCTCCATACCCACCCTGGGTGGAGGCTGATTCCCTATTACAATACTGCTACCAGCGCCAAATATGTGTCCGAGTGCGGCGACCAAACCCGGGCGGCCATTGCCAGCCGACGGGCGGCAAGCCTCTACGGTCTTACGATTTTAGCGGAGGCCATCAACGATGTGCGGGACAATAACACCCGTTTTTTGGTGGTGACCCGGGAACCCATGAGGGGGCCGGGGAACAAGGCCACGGCGGTATTCACCCTAAAGAACCGCCCGGGCACCCTAGCACAGCTGTTGACTGTCTTTGCCCAAAGGGGCATCAACATGACCAAGATCGAGTCGAGGCCCATCCCTCACCGCCCCTTTGAATACCGCTTTTACGGGGATTTTTCCGGGGATTTGGGGGAGAACTTCCAGGAGGCGGAAATGGTTGCCCAGTCCCTAAGCGAACATTGGCGGCTGCTGGGAATCTATCAGGCCCATAAAATGGGAGGACGAACTTTAGGCGGCTAAAAACCACAGTCGTTGTGAGGATTGGTGAGCATCTATGGAATGTTATGGATTGATCGGGGAGGTTCTGGGCCATAGCCTGTCCCCCCTGATTCATACCCGCATCTTAAAGGAGTTGGGCGTCCCCGGCACCTATCATCTGATAGAGGTTCCCCGCGGCCGCATCGGCGGCCTTGGGGAAGCTATCCGGACCCTTGGCATCCGCGGAGTCAACGTTACCATCCCCTATAAACGGACGGTGATGGAGCAGATGGATGTTCTTTCTCCCCAGGCAGAACGCATCGGGGCCATCAATACCGTCGCTTTGCGGGATGGACTATTATACGGGGATAATACCGATTACCATGGATTTCTGGCCATGCTGGCGCAGAAGGGCATCGGCGTGTCCGGCCGGCGGTTTACCGTTTTGGGAACGGGAGGTGCCAGCCGGGCGGTGACCACGGCCATCCGGGATGGAGGTGGGGAGGTGACCCTGGTGAGCCGCACGCCACGAGAGGGGGAACGCTCCTACCGGGAACTGGAACGCTGGGAAGGGGATGTGCTGGTCAACTGTACCCCCGTTGGAATGCATCCTCATACGGACGCCTGCCCGGTGGGGCCCACCGTCATCGAGCGGCATGAGGATATTGTGGATTTAATCTACAATCCTCTGGAGACCAAGCTTCTGGTACTGGGCCGAACGCTGGGCAAGCGCACCTGTGGAGGGCTTTGGATGCTGGTAAGCCAAGCGGTGCGGGCACAGGAGCTTTGGCAGGAGCGGGACATTCCCCAAAGGATTGGGGAAGCGGCCTATAAAGAGGCCTGGGGCGCTCTGCATGAGGGGAGGCATCGGCGATGATCCTGTCTCTAATTGGTATGCCGGGCAGTGGGAAGACCACTTTGGGAAGGCTGGTTGCGCGGGAATTGGGATGGGATTTTGTGGATATGGACGACGCCATCCAGGATATGGCGGGACGCACCATCCCAGAGCTATTTTCCCAAGGGGAGCCGGTATTCCGCCAATGGGAGGCCCGGGTCTGTGCCCGCTTATCCAGCGTTGACAGGCCTACGGTAGTGGCCTGCGGCGGGGGGGTAGTCCTAACCCCTGGCAACATTGACGCTCTGAAAGCCGGTGGGCCTGTGTTGTTCCTGGATAGGCCCCTGGCCCATATCGCTGGGGATATTGACCGATCCACCCGTCCGCTGCTGCGGGATGGAATGGATCGCTTGTATCAGCTCTATGCGGACCGTTATTCCCTGTACCGGGCGGCCGGGGACGCGGTGATTCAAAACGATGCGACCCAGGAGGCGGCGGTGGCCGCCATCCTGGTCTATCTGAAGGAGGAAGGAATCGGATGAACCTATTGGTGATCAACGGCCCTAATATGAACTTTCTTGGGATTCGGGAGCCGCAGATTTACGGCAGCGTGGGACTGGAGCAGATCAACGCTCGGATAGACGAGGAGGCTCGGAAGCTGGGCCATACGATGGCGTTTTTTCAGAGCAACTGCGAGGGCGCCATCATCGATGCTTTTCAGAAGGCCTACCATGACGGGGTGGATGGGATCATCCTAAATCCCGGCGCCTATACCCATACCAGTTATGCCATCCATGACGCCATTCAATCGGTATCCATCCCCACGGTGGAGGTGCACCTGTCCAATATCCACGCCCGGGAGGAGTTTCGGAGCCGCTCGGTGACGGCGCCGGTCTGTCTGGGCCAGATCTGCGGACTGGGGGAATACGGCTATATCCTGGCGCTTTACGCATTGAACCACCATCTGAAAGGAAAACGGACATGAACATTGCCATTGTTGGCTTGGGGGTTATTGGGGGATCCTTCGCCCAGGCCCTGTTGGAGAAAAGCGACCACACCGTTTTTGGAGTGGACCGGAATCCCGATACCATCCAAAAGGCCCTTTGCCGAGGAATGATTCGGGAGGGCAGCGTCGATCCCGAGGCGGTACTGCCCCGCGCGGATCTTACCATATTGGCGGTGTATCCTAAGGATGTACCTGCCTTTTTACGGGAGCATGGAAGCTGCCTGAGGCCGGGCACCGTCCTTACCGACGTTAGCGGCGTCAAAGGCCCTCTATGCCGGGAACTGGATGACCTTCTGGCTCCAGGGGTGGACTTTGTTTTAGGCCATCCCATGGCCGGAAGGGAAAAAGAGGGCATCGATTTTGCCAGTGCGGAGGTATTCCTTGGGGCCAACTATCTCATCGTTCCCCGGCCGGGAAACCGGGAAGAGAGCATCCGATTGGTGGAAGATCTGGTTCGGGAGCTGGGGTTTGGCAGGATCAGACGCATCTCGCCGGAGGAGCATGATCGGATGATCGGTTTTACCTCCCAACTGCCCCATGTGCTGGCGGTAGCCCTTATCAACAGCGATCGCCATCCCCAGGAAACCAGCTCCTTTGTGGGGGACAGCTACCGGGAGCTGACCCGGATCGCCAATATCAACGGGCCCTTATGGTCCCAGCTTTTCCTGGGGAACCGGGAGAATTTGCTATTGGCCATGGAGGACTTTGAGATGCAATTCCAAGAATTGAAGGAGGCCATCAAAAAGGAGGATGAGGAGCGGCTCATGGAGCGGTTTTGTGAATCCTCCAGGCGCCGTTTGGAGTTGGAGCGGCGCTAGCCAGTGCCGTTAATGGAAGAACTGGATGTGCCGTTGAGGAGATCCGGCTTTCGTATTTCATGTTTTAGAAAGAGAAAGGGGCTGTCGCCCGGCAGTAGTCCCCTTGCCAGAGATTTGAAAATGGGATAGAATGGCTATGCTTTTGGCAAATTGTGTCGAAAGATGAAGGAGGAGTATCCTATGCATTGCGCGGAGTGTCTCGTTCAGAACTGTCAGGTTCAGTGTAAACAGCCTGGCGGTGCGGATTGCCCCATGAAGGATCAGGCGTTATTTGACGCCATTCTGGCCGAGTATCAGAAGCCGGATATCCATACCTTTTATGAGGCCTCCGTGGAGAGCATGCGGCAATCCTTTGCCCGTCTGACCCGGCTGATGGAGACCATTAATTTTTGCAGGCTGATGAAGTATCATACCATCGGCATCGCCTATTGCAGCGGCATGCTGCGGGAGGGACGGATCGTCAATGCCCTGTTCAAAAAAGAAGGCTTTGAAACCGTATCGGCCGGCTGCAAGGTGGGTGGATTTTCCAGTGAGGAGCTCATCGGGCCCTGCCCCATGCGGGAATCCCTTCCCGAGCGCAGGGATCTCCGGAGCCCGGATGGACGGCTTCATCCGCCGGAAAAGGTCAAACCGCGGGCTATCTGTGATCCTATCGGCCAAGCCATGGTGCTTAACGAGGCCAATACCGAGTTCAACGTTGTGGTAGGCCTATGCGTCGGGCACGACAGTCTATTTTTGCAGTATGCTAACGCTCCTTGTACCGTTTTGGTTGCCAAGGACCGAATGTTAAACCATAATCCTGTTGCGGATCTCTATACCGCAGAGGCCAGGGGCCTTCTATGATTCCAACCTGACCCAGTGAACCATACGAATCATACCGCGATTTTTCAAGCAAGCGACGCCTACCGCCCGATGGGCTATGGTCCGCTGCCAATGGGTTGCGCCGGAAACGGCGCCGCCTTCCGTGTTTGAAAAGAAAGATCGGCGCAGTTTTCTGTACGCGTGGATTTTTCTGCGCGTTCTTTTTTTGTTACAGCCGTGGCCTATGGCTGCTGTAAAATAATGTTTAAGGATAAGGAGAGGACGGAATGAAAAAGAAGACAAGCCTTCTGCTGGCGCTGATGCTGGCCGCTCTGATGCTCATGACCGCCGGCTGCGGCGGCCCTGCTTCTGAAGAGGCTCAGACCCAGACCGTAACTGGCATGGGGGGAGTGGAGGTTACCCTTCCCAAGGAAGTGAAGACCATCGTGGATACCTGGTCTGCCGCTACGGACAACCTATTTAACCTGGGCGCCGGCGAGCTGCTGGTTTCTGGACATCCCGCTGCTGTGTCCGATTGGAGCAAACGGGTTTTCCCTGGAATCGCTGATCTGCCGGATTATTCCAAGGCCACCGCTGAGGAGCTTTTGGAGCTGAACCCCGATATGGTCATCGTCACCAGCACCGAAAAGGAGATGGAGCTGCGGGACGTAGGGGTAAACGCCATCAACCTCATGTATACCGATTATGAGGGCTTCCAGAAATCCACCACCATCCTGGGCCAGATCCTGGGCGGCGAATACGAGGAGCGTGCTAAGGCTCTGGTGGACTACACCCAATGGGTTACCGACACCCTGGCGGAAGACCTGAAGGACGTTCAGGAGGAGGACAAGCCCGTTGTTCACTACATCATGACCTCCGATACCACCAAGCTCTATTCCGGCGCTGGCGGCGGCAGCATCATCGAAGAGTGGATCAACTACGCTGGCGGCAAGCTTTCCACTGCGGCCTTAGGCAAGGGCATGGGCTTGAAGGACGTTACCGCTGAGCAGATCCTGGCCACCAACCCCGACTATATCATGATCGATGGGGATAACGCTGTGGAAGTCCGTGACGCTCTGAAGGCCAGCCCCGAGTGGCAGGACATCACCGCCGTCAAGGAAAACAGGATTTACTGCATCCCCAAGGGCTGTTTCTGGTGGGGCCGTTTGTGCGGCGATACCCCTCTGCAGGCGCTGTGGGCCGCAACCATTCTGCATCCCGACAAGGTTTCCTTCGATATCAAGGAAGAGACCAAGAAATATTATAAGGACTTCAAACAGTGCGAGCTTACCGACGAGGAGGTCGATCAGCTTCTGCGCACCGAGCTGCTTCCCCAATAGAATAAGTTTGGAGCATCTTTATGGAAATCCAAAAGCAACATAGCAAAAGAAAAAGTGAGAACGCCCTTTGGCGTTCCCACTTTTTCATACCCGTATGTGTGATAGCCCTTGTGGTTTGCATCGGCTCTCTCTGCGTGGGACGGTATGGTATCGGGCCTTTGGAGGCTGTTAAGATCCTGCTTTCCCGTATCATTCCCATGGAATCCACCTGGACGCCTACCATGGAAAACGTGGTCTTTCGGATCCGCCTGCCCCGTATGCTGGTAGCAGCCATGGTGGGAGGCGCTTTGTCTCTCTCGGGATCGGTCTATCAGGGAATCTTTAAGAACCCCCTGGTATCCCCCGATCTATTGGGCGTTTCTTCAGGCGCTTGCGTGGGAGCAGCCATAGCCATTCTATTGGGCCTGGGAGGCACCGGCATCCAAATCTTGGCCCTAATAGCCGGCTTATTGGCCGTGCTGATGACCACCATGCTGCCACGGCTTTTAAAAAATCGTTCCACCATGGTGCTGGTACTTTCGGGCATTATCGTCAGCGGCTTTTTTGGAGCGTTGATGGGTATCATCAAGTTTGTTGCCGATCCCCAGACCGAGCTGGCGGAGATCACCTATTGGACCATGGGCAGCATTGCTGGGGCCAATATGCAGGATGTGTTTTCTGTCCTCCCTGCCATGGCTGTTGCCGCAGTCATCTTGCTGCGCATGCGCTGGCGGGTCAACCTTCTGTCCTTGGGGGACGGAGAGGCCAAGACCCTGGGCGTCAACATACGCGCGGTTCGGGGCTTGATGGTGCTTTGTTCCACCATTTTGACGGCCTGTGCTGTATGCATCAGCGGGACCATCGGTTGGGTGGGCCTTGTGGTGCCCCATCTTAGCCGGATGCTGGCCGGCCCAAACAATACGCAGGCCATCCCCTTCTCCCTGGTGATGGGAGCGGCCTTTATGGTGGTGGTGGATACCCTTGCCCGTACCGTGACGGTGGCCGAGCTGCCCCTCAGTATCGTAACCAGTTTCATCGGTGCGCCGCTATATGCCTGGATGCTTACCAAACAGAGGATGCGGATAAAATGATGGAAGGAAATGTACAGCTGGAAATAAGACAGGGAGCTTTTCGATATCATGACGGCCCTGTGATTTTTGAAGACGTCAGCTTTTCTCTGCGAGCGGGACAAGTCTTTTGCATTCTAGGTCCCAATGGCGCGGGGAAATCCACTCTGCTCAACTGCCTGGCCAATCTCTTTCCCCTTCAAAAGGGAGAAATCCTCTTAAACGGGCAGCCCATGCATACCCTTTCCCGCAGGGAAGTCGCCCAGTGGATAGGATATGTACCCCAAAGCCAGGATCCCACCTATGGCTATACCGTTCGGGATTTTGTGGTGATGGGACGCGCCCCCTATATCAGCACCATGCAGCTCCCCAAACAGGAGGATTTTGAAAAAGCGGATCAGGCCCTTGAAATCATGGGAATTGAGCATCTTAGGGATCGTCCCTATACCGATATCAGCGGGGGAGAGCGCCAGCAGGCGACCATTGCCCGTGTCATTGCCCAGGAGCCCAAGATTATCCTCATGGATGAGCCCACAAGCTCCCTAGACTTTGGCAATCAGCTGCGGACGATAAGGATGATCCGTGCCTTAGCTCAACGGGGCTATGCTGTAGTCATGACCACCCACAACCCTGATCATGCCATCATGCTGGACGATACCGTGGGCGTTTTGGACCGAGAGGGCAGGATGACAGCGGGCCTCGCCCGCCAGGTGCTGACGGAGCAATTGCTCTCCAGCGTCTATCGCGTGGACGTGAAAATCGTCCATGTGAATGCCGTAGATCGGGATGCCTGCTTGACC
This sequence comes from Christensenella sp. MSJ-20, assembly GCF_044357945.1. Classification (NCBI taxonomy): domain Bacteria; kingdom Bacillati; phylum Bacillota; class Clostridia; order Christensenellales; family Christensenellaceae; genus Christensenella; species Christensenella sp. MSJ-20. The sequence goes on along the minus strand of NZ_CP076563.1, from coordinate 717,430 downwards.
AAGATGGAATAGGCGATTGGGTTACTTGATTGTTTTTGGGATAGAATGGTGTTAAAATAATAAATTAATTTTATGCACTTAAATTGAGCCCTTTGCTTTCATAGTTGCTGATGTACATAGAATCGGGTAGAATATAAACATATATCTGACCCATTTTTTCGGTATTTTTGTGCAATTGTGGGTATACTAAGAAATTAATAAAAGTATTTCTGAGGTGAGCTTATGCATCAGTTGGTAGTTCCTATAGGATATATGGGATCAGGTTCATCTGTGATTACTGACTTGGTCTCTGAGTTTCGAGGATACGAAGCGCGAAATGACACGTTTGAGTACGTTTTCTTACATTGCCCAAATGGTGTGTTTGATTTAGAAGATAAACTATTAATTGGGAACAATGCGCTACGAAGTGATGAAGCTTTGCACTCTTTTTTAAATACAATGCGTCAGCTATATGATAAAAAGTGGTGGTGGGTTGGAGATTATCAACAGCGAGTTGGAGTGGAATTCTGGGATTGTACTAAAACTTATATAAAAAAATTAGTGCAGTACACTCCTACGTATTATTGGTATATGCAAGAGAATACAAATATACAAATGTTTTTTAAACTTGCATGGAAGCGTATTGTATCGTTGTTGACTTTTCACAAAGTTAATTTAAAGAAACCATTACTTTATTCACCCATGTGGATATCTTTTATTCAACCAGATGAGTTTTATGAGATAAGTCGTGTTTATATACAACAAATATTGAAATTAATGGGCATCATGGAGCAATCAATTATTTTGGATCAGCTTTTGCTTCCTCATAATTTATATCGTGTTGATCACTATTTCGGAGATGAACTAAGAGCTATAGTGGTTTCTCGTGATCCAAGGGATGTTTTTATTATCAATAAATATATTTGGTCAAAACAAAATATGCCTGTGCCTTATCCAACGGATGTAAAAAAATTTTGCGGTTTTTATAAAGGCCTAAGGGAAAGTGAGAAATATACGCAATCCAACAAAGTTTTGCGGATTCATTTTGAGGATTTAGTATATGATTATGAAAATAGTGTTAACCAAATCTTGAAATTTCTAAATTTGGATTCTAGTTTTCACACATTAAAGAAGACATACTTTTTGCCTGAACGATCCATCAATAATACACAATTGTTTCAAAATGAGAGGTATAAGGAAGAGACTAAAATAATTACAGATAATCTTTCAGATTACCTTTATCCTTTTCCTTATGCACGAGTTCCTGTTGAAAGTCAGACTTTTTAGTAGGAGAAGTTTCTATGCCTGAAATTAGTGTAATTATCCCAGTTTATAATGTTGAAAAATATTTGGAGCGATGTTTAAATTCATTAGTTGCTCAAACGTTTTTGAACTTTGAGGTGATTATTGTTGATGATGGATCCACGGATGAAAGCGGTAAAATCTGTGATTCTTTTGCGAAAATAGACCCCCGTTTTCAGGTATTTCACACCTCTAATAATGGCGTTTCCAATGCGCGAAATTATGCAATAAAGAAATCCTCGGGGACCTATCTAGCCTTTCTGGATAGTGATGACTATATCGAGCCTGATATGTTAGCACGTTTATACCAATGTAGTGCTTTGCATCCTGAGATCGGATGTGTAATTTGTAGCGCAATAGCGGAATCAGAAGACGGGACCCCGCTTAAAATTATGAATGAGAAGCTCCCTGTCCAGAAAGCACTTCTTTTTGATAATTATTCTGAAGTAATGCTGGTTCAGCCCGCTATGTGGAATAAGTTGTTTGTTCGAGAAATTGTTGAAAGATTTTCTATACGGTTTAGTCCTAGTCTATCTATTGCGGAGGATCTGGATTTTTTCTTGGCATATCTTCCTCACTGCCGCTATTTTGTATATGAGGGGGATGCGCCGCTTTATCACTATATACAAAGAAATTCTTCTGCTATGCGAAGTCAAGATCCAGAAAAAAATCAAAGTGTCTCTCTAGCTTTTAGTCATATTCAAGATTATTACAAGAGTAATAATCTTTGGGAAAAATACTATCATGAAATAGAGTATTTAGCGATTTTCCATCTTTATATTGCTGCTTCTGTTAGAATTATTCTTGTGGATTCTAAACATCAACTTCTTCAAGAAATTTGTGCCTTTATGCGGAATAGCTTTCCTGATTATAATAGAAATCCTTATTTGAATTTGTTGGGAAGAAATAAACGATTGGTTTTCTTTTTACTACGTCATAAAATGTATAAACTTATTCGATTAATTTTTAAGCTCAAGAATTTATAAGGAAGACAATTATTATGAAAGTAAGTATTATCGTACCTGTTTATAATACTAAGGACTATTTAAAACAGTGTCTTGATTCTTTAGTTGCGCAAACTTTAGAGGATTTAGAAATATTAGTGGTTGATGATGGTTCAACTGACGGAAGTACAGAAATTGTTCGAGAATTTTCCGAACGTTATCCAGGGCGCTTAAAAGCATACTTTAAAGATAATGCTGGACAAGCTAGTGCACGAAATTATGCGCTGCAATATGCTAAAGGAGAATATATTGGATTTGTTGACAGCGATGATTGGGTTGACTCCAGCATGTATGAAGTTATGTTAGCATTTGCACAAAAAGAAATGCTAGATATTGTAGTATGTAATTTGGATGATCATTTTTCCAATGGAAAAGTGATAGCTTATGATACAAACCATGCAAAAAATAAGTTTATGCAGACTCCTTCTGCATGTAACAAGCTTTTTTCTAAAAATTTGATAGGAAATCAAACTTTTATGGACGGTATTTGGTATGAAGATTTTAATTTTACGACAAAACTTCTGATGAAGACAGAGTGCATAGGATATTGTGCAGAGTTTTTTTATCATTGTCATAGTCGCGCTGTATCAACAATGAATAATCATAATTCTCCAAAAAATCTTGATATCATTGTAGCGGTTGATGATATTCTTGATTTTGCGAGGAGGAATTTCTTGTATGATAAATACGAGAAGGATATTGAGTACATCGTACTTGAGCATGTCTTGATTACTACGATTAATCGGGTGGCAAGACAAAAGCATCCTGAGAAAAATAGGGTTATAGCTGAATTGCGCCATTATGTGAAAAATAAGTACCCAAAATTTCAGAGGGATGAAGCTTTTCTTAATATGCCAAGGAACCGAAGAATCGTTGCAAAGATGAATGCTATGGGCTTACATTCCCTTTCACGAATTCTTTTGTTATTAAGCGCAAAAATAAAACATTGAATTGTAATGGTGTTTTATGTCCGAAAATATGATGGATAATTTGCATCTTACCTGTATATTCAAGAATAAGATTTTTTAGTCTATAGCAATGATTGTGGGTAGGGAGAATGAACGTGACAGTAAATCGAATTACAATAAAACAAGTTATTAAAAGTCCGCTATTCTTATGCATTGTCATGCAGCCTATTTTGGATATAATTGCATATATTCAATATAATAATCCGATAGGGACTATGGCAGGATATTTGCGCCTAGCTTTTGTAATTGTAGTTCCAATTTTTGTTTTCATAAAGACATCCTATAAAAAAGGTTTTCTTTTCTCATTGCTTCCGATTGCTTTGTTAGGCCTCTTGCATTGCGCAAATTCGTTTCGCGTTGGCTATATTTCTTTTTTTGAGGATATGGGTTATTTTATTCGTACGTGGTATATGCCAATACTTGCAATAAGCTTTATTTTTTATTTTAATCACAGAAAAGAAAAAGATTATGAATTAATATCAAAAGAAATCCAATATGGATTTCTTGTAAATCTATTATTGATATTTTTGGTGGTGATACTTGCATGGATTACAGGAACGGGTCGATATACTTACGTAGATTATGACTTGGGTTTGACTGGATGGTTTGCAGAGGCAAATTCCCAGAGCATTGTTATAATTAGCCTAGCTCCATTTGCTCTTTATACCTTTATTAAGTCAAATAATAAATGGTTATTGATTACTGGTGTTGCTATTCTTACCTTTTTGTTGCTAAGTAATGGGACGAAAACTACTTTTTATACATTGATCATTCTGTTTTTAGGATTTATTTTATTTTTGTTATTTAAGTATTTTCTAAATATAAGAAAAGGAGAAAAATTCTGTGGATCTATAATAGTTGTTCTTTGTAGTATGCTGATTGTCACATATATTATTTTACCATATACTCCATATAAACAAAGACGCAATACTGAGATTCACGGTCAGAATCAGGTGGAGCAACAACTAAGTAACATTGAAACACCTTCTTCAAATGGTCCAACTGAATTATCGTCCAATGAAGACTATAAAAATCAATTCAATCAAGACTTGATTGCTAGATTTGGATTTGAGCGTGTTTTGGCAGCTTATGGAGGAGATCCATCGGCATCCCAATTGCTTGATATGCGGTTAAAAAAAAGAATTTTTGGACAATTGCAATGGGAAGAAAGCGATTTCCTTACGAAGCTAGTTGGCTTTGAAGAAACAAGGATGCGTACGCCGAATGATAATTTTGACTTAGAGAATGACGCGGAGAGTATTCTCTATTACTTTGGTTATATCGGGGCAGGACTGTACCTTATACTTTTACTTTTTATTTTTTCCAAAGTGTTGAAGAAAGTTTTGACGGATTTTAGAAATGCGATGTCCTTATACAATTTTGCAATTATTTTAACAGTGGCATTGCAAATTGGAGCTTCCATTTTTACAGGTTATCTATTGCGGCGGCCCAATGCCTCCATTTATTTTTCTCTAATGTTAGCATTATGCTACCTTGAGGCGACGAGGAAGAAGCCGGTGACTGCTTTGACTGTAAAAAACATCGACAATAACTAAATTAATTATTAAAAAGCGGTGAGGAATTCCTCACCGCTTTTTAATAAAATCCCGATAGGTACGGGCCAGTTCCCGGTATTGGCCCTTGTCACGTCGGGAAAGAAAGTCTTTTGTGGCCCGAACCACCATGCCGCTGAGTCCCAGAACCCCGATGAGGTTGGGTAGAGCCATGAGGCCATTCATGGTATCGGAGATGTCCCAGACCAACTCTAAGGAAGCTACGCAGCCCACTCCAGCCAGCAGGATATAGAGAAGCTTATAGCCGGGGATGGCCCGAGGCCCCAGAAGATATTCCACCGTTTGCTCTCCATAATAGCTCCATCCCAAAATGGTGGAGAAGGCAAAGAGCGTGATGGAGATGGTGATGAACAGCTCCCCCCAGGAGCCGAATACCCTGGAAAAGGCCGCCATAGCAAGAGGCGCTCCTGTAAGTCCGGTGGAAAGCACTCCGGTAGTAAGGATGCAAAGAGCGGTCAGGGTGCAGGAAACGATGGTGTCGGCAAACACCTCAAAGATGCCCCACATGCCCTGGATCACCGGCTCCTTGACCTGTGCGGCAGAGTGGACGATCACCGAGGAGCCCAGGCCGGCTTCATTGCTGAAGACTCCTCGGGCGGTGCCGTATCGGATGGCCCGCAGAACGGCATATCCACCTACACCACCGCCCACCGATTGTAGGGAAAAGGCGTCGCGCAGGATCAGCCCCAGCGCGGCGGGAATCAGGCGGAAGTGCAGAACCAGAATGGCCAGGGAACCCGCCAGGTATAAAACCGTCATAAGGGGGATGAGCCCTTCGGTGACCTTGGCTATCCGCTTGATGCCGCCTAAAATGCAGAGGGTGGTAAGGGCCATGACGGCTACCGCTACCGCCCATTTGGGGATCACTGGAAAGCTGCGGTGAATGGCGTCGGCGATGCCGTTGCCCTGGGTCATATTCCCTATGCCAAAGGAGGCCAAGCTGGCGAAAAAAGCAAAAAGAACCGCCAGGGGTTTGCAGTGAAGCCCCTTTTCAAGATAGGACATGGGGCCGCCTTTCCATTGACCGTTTTTCCCCCGCCGCCGGAAGAGGATGCCAAGCACGATTTCGGCGTACTTGGTCATCATGCCGAATAAAGCGGAGACCCACATCCAGAAGATGGCTCCTGGCCCTCCGGCAGTAAGAGCGGTAGCGACTCCCACGATATTGCCGGTGCCCATAGTGCCGGCGAGGGCGGTGGTAAAGCTTTGAAATTGGCTAATGGAGCCGGGATCACTTCCATCCCGTACCTCTTTGTTGCAAAATAGGGCAAAAAGGGTGCTTTTAAACCATAGCCCCATCCTGGATAGCTGAAAGAACCGGGTGCGCAGGGTTAGATAGACGCCGGCTCCTAGAAGCAGGATCAACATGGGCGGCCCCCATACAAAATTGTTGACGGCGCGATTCGCCGAATCCAGAGTGGTTAGAAACTGCTCCATGTGGGCCCTCCTTGTTCTATGAGTACATATGCCTTTCCCGGATAAAACATGCAGCGGGCCGGGATTGTAGGGGACGAGTGCCTGGTGGTATAATTGGAATATCGAAATGACTAGGGGGATGAACGGTATGGAAGTTGCGATCACATCTGAGCTATTAACAGGATTTTCCGCCCGGTTTGATGAAAACCAGGTTGCCCAGGTTGCCATGAACGCCGCCGTTAAGAATGGGATCAGCGCTGCCGCTACGGACTACGCTGGAGCCCGGCGCATGCGGTACGATTTTTCCCTTCAGCTGGAGGCGGGAGAGGTGACGGACCAGAAACGGTCAGGCCGCTGTTGGATGTTTGCCGCCCTTAATACCATGCGGCTGGAAGTGATGCAGAAGCTGAACCTCAAGACCATGGAGCTATCCCAGAGCTATCCGCTGTTCTATGACAAGCTGGAGAAGGCCAATTATTTTTTAGAGAGCATTCTTTCCACCCTTGATGAACCCCTGTCCGGCCGGCTGGTATCCCACTTGCTGTCCGCCCCCGTTCAGGATGGTGGACAGTGGGATATGTTTGCCGGATTGGTAAGGAAGTACGGCGTGGTGCCAAAGGATGCTATGCCCGAGTCCTTTTCCTCCTCAGCTACGGCGGAACTGAACCGTTACCTGACCTTAAAACTCCGGGGATTTGCCTGCACCCTCCGGGAAGCACATGGCGCCGGCGCGCCGCTGGGGGAGCTCCGGGGAATGAAGGAGGAAATGCTGTATACCATCTACCATATGCTGTGCGTGGCTTTGGGCAAGCCTCCGGAGACCTTTGTCTATGAGACCCGGGACAAGGATAACAAGTTCCTGCGCATTGGGCCCATCACGCCCCAGGATTTCTACCGGGAGTATGTGGGCTGGGAGCTGTCGGACTATGTCAGCGTTATCAATGCGCCTACAGCCGATAAGCCCTACGGCAGAAGTTACACCGTCACCTACCTGGGCAGTGCTGTGGATGGCGCGCCTGTCCGGTATCTGAACCTTCCGGTGGAGGGTTTAAAGCGCTTGGCCATTGCCCAGATGCAGGACGGCCATGCGGTTTGGTTTGGATGCGATGTGGGCCAGTGGCTAAACCGCACCACAGGGGCTATGGACCTTGACGGCTTCGCTCTTGAAAACCTGTTTTCCACTCGGTTCCCCATGACCAAGGCCCAGCGTTTAGATTATGGTGAGAGCCTGATGACCCACGCCATGGTATTTACCGGGGTGAACTTAACCGAAGACGGCGTGCCGGACCGTTGGCGGGTGGAGAACAGCTGGGGCGCCAAGTCCGGGGAGAAGGGGGTCTATATCATGTCGGATGATTGGTTTTCTCAGTTCACCTATCAGGTGGTGGTACACAAGAAGTATCTGAGCCAGGAAGAGCTTTTCGCCTATGAAAGCGAGCCCATCCCTCTGCCGCCCTGGGATCCCATGGGCGCCCTGGCTTGGATGCGGTAATCCGTTTAAACGGCAGAAAAGGACGGCTATGCGCCGTCCTTTTTCATATGAATTTTATAGATTCAAAAATTTATGATTCTTTATAATATTTTCGGGATTGGTTCATAGACGACAGATAAAATAAAGATACACTGGAAACCAATGAAGAAAGAAGGGGGTTCCATGCCCATCGAACAACAGAATCCTAAAAATCCCAAGAAATCCCTTTTATATTATTACTGTATTGTACTGATCCTGGTGCTATTGCTCAACGCCCTGGTGTTTCCCTTCCTGGGAGGGCAGAAGGTGGAAGAGGTAGGCTACAACACCTTCTTGGATCAGGTGGAAGCCGGCCAGGTGACCCAGGTGGAGATTCAGGAAAACCAGATTGCCTACCTCACCCGGGATACCGGCAACGATGTAGCCTATGTGACGGGCATCATGGACGATCCAGGGTTGGTGGAGCGTCTGAATCAGGCCGAGATCGAATTTGGCAGAGTGATTCCCAAGGAGAACTCCCCGCTGGTGAGCTTCCTTTTGTCCTGGGTGCTTCCCATTGCTCTTTTCGCTTTCCTGGGTCAGCTGATGATGCGTTCCATGATGAAGCGGATGGGCGGAGGCAATATGCCCAATGCCCTGAACCTGGGGAAGAGCAACGCAAAAATATATGTAAAGGATACCGCCGGAAAGACGTTTGCCGATGTGGCGGGGGAGGATGAAGCCAAAGAAGCCCTTCAGGAGATTGTGGATTTCCTCCATAATCCCCAGAAGTACCAGGAGATCGGCGCTAGTATGCCCAAAGGCGCTCTTTTGGTGGGCCCTCCCGGCACCGGTAAGACCCTTTTGGCCCAGGCGGTGGCGGGGGAGGCCCAAGTCCCCTTTTTCTCTATTTCCGGTTCGGAGTTTGTGGAGATGTTTGTGGGAATGGGCGCCGCCAAGGTACGGGATCTATTTCGAGAGGCCAACGAAAAGGCGCCCTGTATCATCTTTATCGATGAGATTGATACCATTGGCAAACGGCGGGATACCGGGATGCCAGGGGGGAACGATGAGCGGGAACAGACCCTAAACCAGCTCCTTACCGAGATGGATGGCTTCGACGGGAAAAAGGGCGTGGTAATTCTTGCGTCTACCAACCGGCCGGAGGTGCTGGACAAGGCTCTGCTGCGGCCGGGGCGGTTTGACCGTCGCATCCCGGTGGAGCTTCCGGATTTGGCTGGACGGGAGGCCATCTTGAAGGTTCATGCCAAAAAGGTGCGGATGGAGAGCGCTGTGGATCTTCGAGCCATTGCCCGGGCCACCGCCGGGGCTTCGGGGGCGGAGCTTAGCAACATCATCAACGAGGCTGCTCTCCGGGCTGTGCGCTGCGGCCGGCACGCCGTGGCACAGGAAGACTTGGAAGAGAGCGTAGAGGTGGTCATTGCGGGATACCAGCGCAAGGGCGCGGTGATCTCCGGCCGCGAAAAGGAGATCGTAGCCTATCATGAAATCGGCCATGCCCTGGTAGCAGCCAAGCAGACGGATTCCGCGCCGGTTCATAAGATCACCATCGTACCCCGGACCTCGGGAGCCCTAGGATATACCATGCAGGTGGAGGAGGACGAAAAGGTTCTCATGACCCGGGAGGAGGCCGTGAACAAGGTGGCTACCCTGACCGGGGGCCGGGCGGCGGAGGAACTGGTGTTTGGCACCTTTACCAGCGGCGCCAGCAATGACATTGCCGAGGCCACCCGCATCGCCCGGGCCATGGTAACCCGGCTGGGGATGAGCGATGCCTTCGATATGATGGCTCTGGAAACGGTAAATAACCCCTATCTTTCGGGGGATACCAGCCTGACCTGCTCCTCTGAGACGGCGGCCAAAATCGACGACGAGGTGTTATCCATCATTAAATCGGCCCATGCCAAGGCTGCCCGTATTCTTCAGGACAATCAGGAAAAACTCCATCTGCTGGCCAAGCATCTATTGGAGAAGGAGACCATCTCCGGCGAGGAGTTTATGGAACTGCTCAACGGGTAAACCATATCGGCCTTGCTCTCAAAAGGTTTTGTCATAGGCGCGCCAATGCGCGGCTTGGTATTCCGCCGCCGGAAACGGAAGCGGCGCCTAGAGCGCTAATCGTTTAGTGGCGACCTTTTGGCAGAAGGCTGCATCATGCTCCACAAACACCATGGTGGGCTGGCTGTCTAAAAGCAGCTCCTCCACCTGCATGCGGGACCATACGTCCAAGTAATTCAAAGGCTCATCCCAAAGATAGAGGTGGGCCTTTTCGCATAGGCTCCGGGCAATGAGCACCTTCTTTTTTTGCCCTGCACTAAAATTCTCCATATTCTTTTCAAACTGGCTCCGGCTGAAATCCAGCTTTCGTAGGATGGTTAGAAACAGGCTCTGATCTATCCCGCATTCCCGGGCATATTCCAGAAGGTTTCCATGCAGAAAGGAGGGATCCTGGGGAACATAGGAGACCGTTAGGCCGCTCCCCAGACGAAGGCTTCCCCGATGAGGGACTTCCTCCCCAGCAAGCAGGCGCAATAGACTGGACTTTCCCGCGCCGTTGGGTCCGGTGACGGCCAGCCGTTCCCCTTGGGCGATGGTAACGCACAGGGGATTGGTTATCCCTCGTTCTCCATACATGATTGTGACGTCTTGGCACTCCGCCAGTCGTGCGCTGTGATAGCGGAGAGGAAAGAGCTTGAGGGCTTCGGCGGACTCTAGATCCTGAAGCAGGTCGGTGGTTGCTGCTATTGCCCGTTCCCGTCGTTGTTCGATGGCCTTGGCTCGTTTCATCATCTTGGCGGATTTATGGCCGATATACCCTCGGTCTACCGGGCCTTGGCCTGTACGGCTGGCCTCTATCCGATGGGACCATCCAGCGGTGCGGCCGGCGGCGCGGGTCAGGCGGCCAATATCCTTCCGCAGCCGATCCTGTTCGCCCTGTTCAAATTGGTCCCGGTATTCCTTGTTTTTCCACCAGGAGGAAAAGTTTCCCTGCTGTACCTCCAGCCCAGTGCGGTTGAGGGAGAGAACATGGTCCACACAGCTATCCAGAAAGGACCGGTCATGGGATACCAGGATAAAGCCATGCTTCCGGGATAGATAACGACTGACAACCTCCCGGCCGTGGAGATCCAGATGGTTGGTGGGTTCGTCAACCAGGAGAAAGCGGCCCTCCATCAAGAACATAAGGGCCAGGAGCACCTTGGTCTGCTCCCCTTGGCTCAGGGTGGAAAAGGGCCGGTAGAGGACCTCTTCCTCCACCTCCAGAAGGGAGAGTTCCCGGCACAGAGCCCAGGTTTCCATCCAAGGCAGGAGATCCTGGGCTATGCTGAGGGTCCACTTCTCGGGACGCTCTACCAAAAAGGGAAAGTAGGCGAAATCCACCGGTGAGGTGATGGAGCCCTTAAAGGGATACCGTCCCATGAGAAGCTGCAAGAAGGTGGTCTTGCCCCGGCCGTTACGGCCGATGAATCCCAGTTTCCAATCGGTGTCAAGGGAAAAGGAGACGTCGGTAAAAATATCATCATAGCTGCCTGGGTAGGCAAAGGTAAGATGGGATATGCGGATCTGTGCCATTGGGCACCTCCTATCGATAAAAAGGGACGCAAGAAAACCGTGTTTTCCGCGTCCCGCATCCCCGTAGGAAACGCCCCTGGGCGTTTATATGATACGAATGGAAAAAGCATGACGATTTCCTTGCCGGCGGGCCAAGAGATCTCCGGGCCCCATGATGGGTATCATGTTAGCAAGCGCAATCGAACATGCTTTCAACTCCAATTCCTATGGTTTTGCTTCAGCATACCCAATGGAACGCGGCATGTCAAGAGAAAAGGATCTTTCATAATTCTTCATGGGTTGTGGGTTACTCCATCACTTTTTGATTTTATACTGACGTTAGAATTGGCCTGAAATGCTGTGTTATACTGGAGCCGGAAGGAATGGAGCCTATGGAAAAGAGGGAAGCCACAGTGGAAAAAATACTCATCGTGGATGACGATCGCGCCATTGGAGAATTGGTGTCAGATGCCCTCGCGGACGAAGGCTATGAGACGATCCTCTGCCGGGACGGCGCTGCCGCCCAGGAAGCGGTGCGGCAGAACCCGGATGTAAGCCTGATCCTTTTGGACATCATGATGCCCCGGATGAACGGTCTGGAGCTGTGCCGCAGGATCCGAGATGTGGTATCCTGCCCAATCATCTTTGTAACCGCCAAGAGCAAGACCATCGATACCCTGCTGGGCCTGGAGATGGGGGCCGACGATTACATTGCCAAACCTTTTGTGGTAGAGGAACTGGTGGCCCGGGTAAAAGCGCATCTCCGGCGGGAAAACCGCAGCAGCCATGTGGATCAGGAGCCCGATTGCCTTGCGGTAGGGGACATCCGCCTATATGCCAAAAGCTATGAGGTGTTTTTGAAGGGGGAACGGGTGGAACTGACCCCCCGGGAGTTTCAACTATTGGAATACTTTATGCGGAACCAGGGCAATGTGCTGACCCGGGAACAGATCTTCAATGGGGTCTGGGGGATGAATTATGGGGATATTGGCACTGTGACGGTCAACATCAAGAACCTGCGGAAGAAGATTGATCCCGACAGCCGTTACATCAAAACGGTGTGGGGTGTGGGCTATAAATTTGTAAAACCCACGGAGGATTTGGATGAAGCTTAGATGGAAGATCACCCTTACGGTGGTGACGGCCTGCTGCTTGAACCTCCTGCTGCTGGTGGGCTATTACAACATTTTTATTACCAGGCAGCTCGCTTCCAATCAGACGGCGCTGGAGCAGTCCTTAAACCAGACGGCGCACCAGATATCGGATAGGCTGGAAGCGGGGGAGAGCTTTCAGACGGTGATGGAAAGCTGTACCAAGGAGGATCTAATCCTCCGCATTAAGAATATGGATGGTAGAACCCTAACAGGAGAAGAGGGAGACCTTGGTCTGGGCTTATACGCCATCAACGCTATGGCCCCGGTGGAACTGGAGGGCGTTACCTACTTTGTGGAGGTGGCCCGGCCCATACCGGTGGGCAAACAGGGGACCAACACCATCCGATATCTCTTCTGGGGGGAGATGATGGCCCTTCCCATCATCCTGGCGGTGATGATGGTGATCATCTATCTTCTGTATATCAAACCCATCGAGCAGCTTCAGAAAGCCATTACAGGCTATGGCAAGGGAAGCCGCCTGCTTCGGATGGAGCGGCCGGATGAGATTGGGAATCTTCACAACGCCTTTGTGGATATGACGGAACGCCTTGACCAGGAGCGGCAGAAGCAGGATAGGATCATCGCGTCTATCTCCCATGATATCAAAACGCCCCTTACCTCGGTGATGGGGTACACGGAACGACTGCGCAGGGGAGGGCTAAGCCCTGAGCGGCAGGAGCGGTATATCGATACCATCTATGATCGTTCTCTCGCTATCCGCGACCTCATCGACGAGTTTGACGACTATCTTTCCAGCCATCTGCAGGGCTCCCTGCGATGCCAACAGGTCGCGGTTGCGGATCTTTGCCGCATGGTGATTGTGGACAACCAGGAGGAGCTGGATGGCATGGGCATCGCTTTGCGGGTGGAAGACCATTGTCCTGAAACCCTCCTGTGGGTGGATATTAGCAAGCTGCGGCGGGTGTTCGGCAACATCATCGGCAACAGCGTTAAGCATATGAAGGGAGCGGACCGCCTCATCAAGGTGACGGTGGATCAGGTTCCAGACGGGGTCCGTGTGGCGGTATCCGACAATGGCGTTGGGGTTCCTGAGGAGAATCTGGACCGCATTTTTGAAGCCCTTTATACCTCCGACGAAAGCCGCAGCGTGGCCGGGTTGGGCCTTGCTATCTGTAAGGAGATCATCGAGGCCCATAAAGGCCGGATTTGGGCGGAAAATCGGCCGGGTGGCGGTCTTGCGGTGGTGTTTGTACTCCGTCTCTTGACGGGAGAGCTGGCATAGAAAGGGAGAGCATGGAAGCAAAGGAAACCATATTGGAGCTGAGTTCCCACGAGGTGGAAACCTATGTGGAGGAGTTTACCAAAATACGTTTAATGTACCAATCTGCTCTGCGAGAGGTGGGCACCAAGCTGGAAATTTTAAACGATGAATTCAGTTCTCTTCGGCAGGATAACCCCATCGAACACATCAAGTCCAGGATCAAGACTCCTGCCAGCATGCTGAAAAAGTTGGCCCGCAAGGGACTGCCCCCGTCGGTGGAATCCGCCCGGCGGAATCTAAACGATATCGCGGGGATCCGGGTGATCTGTTCCTTTGTGGATGATATTTACATGGTGGCGGACACCCTGATCCGACAGAACGACGTAACGCTCGTCAAGCGGACGGACTACATCAAAAACCCCAAGCCCAACGGGTATCGAAGCCTGCATTTGGTGGTGGAGATTCCAGTATTCTTTAGTAATGGGATGGAGCGGGTCCGGGTGGAGGTGCAGATCCGTACGGTTGCCATGGATTTTTGGGCTAGTTTGGAGCACAAGCTGCGGTATAAGCATGAGGGACGCGTGCTGCCGGGGGTGTCGGAGGATCTTCTTTACTGTGCGGAGCAGATCAGCCTTTTAGATGAAAAGATGATGAAGATCAACCAGAGGATCATGGAAGCGGACGGCAGGGAGACAGCCTAGAAAACCTTCATAATTTTTTATAATATTTCCCTTGCTCCTACGGATTTATGGGATAAACTAAGCATGGACCAATTATGAAATCCGTCCACCGATGTGGACTGAAAATTTATAAAGCGAGTTAGAGGGTTATGCAGAAGATTATCATCAGCGCGGACAGCACCTGTGATCTGGGACCCGAACTCAAGGAGCGGTATCATATCCACTATTTTCCCTTTCATATCGCCCTGGGTGAGGAGGAGTTCATAGACAGCGTGGACATCTTCCCCGAGGATATCTATGCTGCCTATGAGAAGAGGGGGATTCTGCCCAAAACCTCCGCCATCAATGTAAAGGAATACTACGAGTACTTCAAGCCCTGGGTGGACGATGGCTATGAGGTGATTCACATCAATCTGGGATCGGCCATATCCTCCACTCATCAGAACTGCCGCCTAGCCGCCGAAGCGCTTCGCGGGGTCTATGTGGTGGATTCTCAAAACCTTTCCACCGGCATGGGCCTTTTGGTGCTGGAGGCGGCTATCCGCGCGGAACAGGGTATGCCCGCCCGGCAGATTGCCCAGGAGGTGGAGGCGCTGGTGCCCAAGAGCCACGCCAGCTTTATTCTCAATACTCTGGAGTTTTTGAAGGCCGGAGGGCGTTGCTCTGCCCTGGTAGCTCTGGGTGCAAATATGCTGAACCTGAAGCCCTGCATTGAGGTGGACAACCTTCATGGCGGGGCTATGAAGGTGGGGAAAAAGTACAAGGGCAAGCTGGATCGGGTGTTGAAAAAATACGTCCAGGAACAGCTGAGCCGCTATCCCTCCTATCGCCGGGACCGCGTGTTCATCACCCATTCGGGCATCGCTCCGGAGCGGATCGCTCTGGTGGAACGCATTGTGCGGGAACAAAATCTCTTTGATGAGATCCATATCACCCAGGCCAGCTGTACCATCTCCTCCCATTGCGGGCCCAATACCCTAGGGGTCCTCTTTTTGACGGAATAGCGGCGTTTAGAAAAAGCATTGAAAGCGTCCGGCAAGTTTGCCGGACGCTTTTTTGTGGCAGAAAGGGCAGGGCAAGCATAGGATAGGAAGAAATCATGGGCCGCAAGGCCAAGGGAAGGACGATGATAGATGGAACAGATCGATCATGGAACCATCATTGTGGAGGTTACCACCGGCCAGGGGGCGCTGCCCATCCAAGGGGCGTCGGTGCTCCTTACCGATCTGGCCAACGGCGAGGCCATGGAACTGGTAACCGACGAGTCGGGGCGTACCCCCGTCATCCGGGTGGAGACGCCGCCCCTATCCGCCAGTTTGGACCCGGACAGTTTGATCACTCCCTACTCTCTCTTTCAGGTGGATGTAAGAAAAGAGGGCTATACGCCGGTATCGGTGCGGGGAATTCAGGTGTTTTCAGGGATTGAGACCATCCAGCCGGTGGACTTGATTGCGGCTTCCAGCCGAGCCCGAAGCGGCGAGGAGGAAATCGTCATTGAGATTCCGCCGAACAGCCTGGATTCCAGCGAAGAGCGAGAACCGGAGGGCCCTCCGTCCAATGCCAGAATCCTCACCAGGGTATACATACCGGAGTTCATTACGGTGCATTTGGGGCGCCCCAGCGCCAGCGCCCGGAACGTAAGAGTTCCCTTTATTGACTATATCAAAAATGTAGCCAGCAGTGAGATCTATCCCACTTGGCCCGAGGCTGCTCTCCGGGCCAACATCCATGCCCAGGTGGGATTTGTCCTCAACCGGGTGTTTACCGAATGGTATCCAAGCCGGGGCTATGATTTTGAGATCACCAACTCCACGGCCTACGACCAGTCCTTCGTGGAGGGACGGAATATCTTTGATAACATCAGCCGGCTGGTGGATGAAATTTTCAACGTATATCCCCGGCGCCTGGGCCATCTGGAGCCGCTGTTTTCCTCCTACTGTAACGGCACCACCACGACTTGCAGCGGCCTATCCCAGTGGGGGACGGTAAGCCTGGCCAACCAGGGCTATAATCCGCTCCAGATGCTCCAATATTACTATGGCCGGGATGTGGAGCTGGTACAGACCAACGAGATTCGCGGCATTGAACGCTCCTATCCGGGCTATCTTTTGCGCAGGGGCAGTCGGGATGAGAACGTGCGGATCATCCAGCAGCAGCTCAACAGGGTAGGGCAGAACTATCCCGCCATCCCGTACGTTGCGCCGGATGGCATCTTTGGCCCTCAGACCGAGGCCGCAGTGCGGAAGTTTCAGCAGATTTTCGATCTCCAGCAGGATGGCATCGTGGGCCGTGCCACCTGGTATCAGCTGTCCTATATCTATGCAGCGGTCAAACGCCTTGCCGCTCTTAACAGCGAGGGGGAGTCCCCCGGCGTAGGTACCGTCCCCATTCGCCCCTATCCCGGCTACCTCATTCGGGAAGGCTCCCGTGGGGAGAATGTGCGGCTGGTGCAGCAGTATTTGGCGGATCTGGCCACTGTGTATCCTCAGATTCCCTCCGTTACACCGGACGGCATCTTCGGTCCTAGAACCCGTGCGGCGGTGGTGGCTTTCCAGCAGATGAGCAACCTGGCGGCGGATGGCATCGTAGGGCCGGCCACCTGGGACGCGCTCATTCGGCGCTATCAGGATACCTTTTAACAGTTGGAGATACAGCAAAAGCCCCCGCGGGGGCTTTTGCTGTATTGAAGGATGAAAAAAAGGGGAAAGAAATAATCTATTTTATCGCCGGTCCGGCCGGCAGAGGCTTTCGCTGGAAGCGCAGGGCCACGCTTGGTGGGGATGGGAATAATCTGCTTTGGAAGGATAGGCTGAAACGCTACGCGTTTCTGGGAACCTGAGCCGAATTCAATCCGCCCGGTCTGGAGTTGAAACAAAATGCAAAAGAGAGGTTCCCATCGTTCCGCTTCCGGTCTCTATCTTAAGGTGCGCAATCTTGGTGGAGCAGCCCGCAAAGATTGATCATTTTTTAACATACTTTGATTATAGCAAGTTTTTTTTCTGTGTCAATAGATATTGATCATTTTTTATCAATATTTTTTGATCCCGGGAAAAGGGGAAAAAGCTATTTCTGTCCGGACAAAAATGGGCTATAATGGAGACAGAAAAGTGAAGGAGCGTGGGGGAACCATGGCGTTTTTTGAGAAGATGGGGAACTTCGCCAAGGGCGTAGCGGATAAGACGGGGGAATCCATCGAGATCAGCAAGTTAAACGGTGAGATTCGCAGCCAGGAGGGCAAAATTGCCGCTAGCAAGGCGGATCTGGGAGAATATGTCTGGAATTTGTATCAAAAGGACGGCAGCCTGGATGAATCCATCGTAAATATCTGCAAAATTATCGAGGAAGAGTACCAGAAAATTACCGATTTGGAGCGGCAGATCGCCGAGATTCGGGAACGGCAGCAGGCCAGAGCGGCTGCCAATAGCCCGATTTGTCCCCAGTGCGGCGCCAAGCTGGAAAAGGGAGCGCGGTTCTGCCCCGAGTGCGGAACCAGAATGGAGGAGCCCGCTCCAGCCGCTGGAGCTAAGTGTGTAGCCTGCGGCGCTCAGCTGGAGCAGGGGGCGAAATTCTGCCCTGAGTGCGGCGCGAAGACGGAGGAGGCTGCCTCGGCGGCGCCCAAAGCCTGTCCTCAGTGCGGAACGGAGTTGGAGGGGGCTACCAAATTCTGTCCCCAGTGCGGCGCCAAGCTGGATTAACCCATGAAGGAAGAAGCTTCGGCCGCTTGGGAAGCCTTGGAGCGGGAGCGGACGGCACTTTTGGCCCGCCGGCAGCGGCTATATGCTTTGACGGCTAAAAACGTCCTTTGCCAGAATCATGGCTCAGGGGCCTATGGAGAGGCAATGGCGGAGATCATTGGCATCGATAAGCGACTGCGGGAATTGCATATTGCTATGGAAGAACAGGAGCGGGGCTGAGCCCCGCTCCTTGATTTAAGACAAAATTAATTGTGTCCCAGCGGAAATTTGTGTAAAATGAAAAATACTGCTGGCATGCCCGGTAAAACTAAGGAAAGCTGCTGGAATTCTTTTTATGGATATTTTAAATTTTTTTTCCTTCCTGGGGCAGGAGGGGGCGCTGTTCATCGTGTCCATGCTACCCATTGTGGAACTGCGGGGAGCCATTCCGCTGGGCGCCGCCCTGGGCATGCCCTGGGGAACCACCTTCCTCATCGCTTTGATTGGAAACATCCTGCCGGTCCCCCTTTTGATCGTCTTTGGCAGGAAGATCTTGCATTGGCTTCAGGGCACCAAATGGTTTGGCGGCTTTTTCAACCGCTATGAGGAAAAGTTGGTGCGGAAGGCGCAGAGCGCTTTAAAGTATTCCGTGATGGGCCTTTGCCTCTTTGTGGCGGTGCCTTTGCCGGGAACGGGAGCGTGGTCCGGAGCCATCATCGCTGCCCTGTTGGATATCCGGATGAAGTATGCCCTGCCGGCGATTGTGCTGGGGGTATTCATTGCAGGAGTCATCATGACCTTGGGCTCCTACGGTGTGGTATCCCTGTTTCAGGGGATATAAAGAAGACCTTGGCCCGGTACTTGCGGGCCCTTTTAAAGGAGAAACGAGATGATCATACAAAAGATCGTCTATAGGGATCGGGAGATCGCTCTGATAGAGGGTTGTGATCCCATTGCGGATGGGCAATCCGCGCTGGATCTCATGGCAGCGGTGCGGTATGAGACGGGCTGTAATCGCATGGCCCTTCCCAAGGAGGCTTTTTCGGAGGATTTTTTTCGGCTATCCACCGGCTTATTGGGGGAAATTCTTCAGAAATACCAGAACTACGGGATGAAATTGGCGGTTTATGGGGATTACTCCGGCTATACCAGCAAGCCCCTTCGGGATTTTATCTATGAGAGCAACGAGGGAAGGGATTTCTTTTTTCTATCCACCCAGAAGGAAGCTTTGGAGCGGTTAGCCCAAGCAAAATAAAAAAAGAGCCTTAGGCTCTTTTTTTATTTTGCCGTTTCTATCTGTTGATGATGAGGTCATCGAGGCTCCGTTTGGGAACGTAATGAACATCGTTTTCATCCCGGTAGTAGTTGGTTTCGCCATTGGGGCCCACATCGGTGAGAACGATGGTTTCATCGGGCTTTCCGATGGCTACGATGAGGACGGGCGCTAGGTTCTCCGCCAGATTGAGCGCGGCCTTTACCTTTCCGGCGTCATAATTGCCGATCATACAACCACCCAGCCCCATTTCCACGGCGGCAAGGAGCATGGTCTGGGCCACAATGCCGATGTCTTTTTGGAAGCGGGGAATGGAGGGATTCAGGTTGGTGTCCTGACAGATCACCACAAAGCCGGTGGGACAATGGCCGGGATGGGGAAGGGTCAGCTCCGGCAGCGCCCGTGCCCAGTTGGTGAGGGGCTGAAGCAGATCAAGCTCCTCCTGGGTATGAATGAGATAATAGCGCAGCGGTTGCATGTTGACGCTTGAGGGAGCCAGGCGGGCGCATTCCACCAGGTGAACCAGCTCTTCCCGGGTGACTTTGCGGCTTTCATCATAGCCGCGGTAACTGCGGTTTTTTTGTACCAGATCTTTGATCATTATAAATCCTCCTATTCCATGGCGACCCATTGGATCACCCGATCACAAAAAAGAATGCCATCCAGATGGTCGATTTCATGGCAGAAGCATTTGGCCAGATCCCCAGTCCCCACCAGGCGCAGAGGCGCTCCATTTTGGTCTAGGGCTTCCACCGTTACGATTTTGGGACGAACCACTTTGCCCCATCGGCCGGGCAGGCTCAAACATCCCTCCAGAACCTCCTGCTTGCCCTCTCGATGCACGATCCGAGGATTTACCAGCTGAATCAGGCCCTGGCCCATATCCAGCACCACCAGCCGTTTTAACACCCCAACCTGATTGGCGGCCAGCCCAGCGCCGTTGGGGGAAGCATACATGGTTTCCGCCATATCGGCTAAAAGGGAGCGGATATCGTCATCCACCTTTGGAACGGCTTTGCATTTCTTTCGCAGAATGGGGTCGGGCAGGGTGCGGATCTCACGGATGGCCAAGAACTTCTTCCTCCTTTTTACATTTGAGTATACCAGCCCATAAAAACCGGTGCAAGAAAAAGGGCCGGTAAAACCAGGCCCTTCCAGTTATAGAATGCTGTGGATGAATTCCTTTACCCGGTTATCTTTGGGATTGCCGAAAAGCTCCTCCGGCCGCCCTTCTTCGATGATGCAGCCATCCCCCATGAACAGCACTTTGTCTGCGGCTTCCCGGGCAAATCCCATTTCATGGGTGACCACCACCATGGTCATGCGCCGGGCGGCCAGGTCCCGCATGACGGCTAAAACCTCTGCGGTGAGCTGCGGATCCAGGGAGGAGGTGGGCTCGTCGAACAGCAGCATATCGGGATCCATCATCATGGCCCGGGCGATGGCTACCCGCTGTTTCTGCCCTCCGGAAAGCTGGCCGGGATAGGCGGCTTCTTTGCCCACAAGGCCTACCATCCGAAGGTGCTCCATGGCGCGCTCCACCGCGGAGGCCCTGCTCTCCTTGCGCACATGAACCGGTGCGTAGATGAGGTTATCCAGCACCGAGATATGGGGAAATAAGTTGAAACTCTGGAACACCATGCCCATCTTGCCGCAGATACGGCGGCAGGTCTTTTCATCCTGATAGCTGCCGTCCCGCAAAATGGCCTCACCCTCCACCAGGATGGAGCCGCTATCGGCTCGCTCCAGGCCGATGAGGCATCGAAGCATGGTGCTTTTGCCTGCGCCCGACGCTCCGATGATGGCCACGGTTTCCCCCTTTTCCACCGTAAAGCTGACGTCCCGCAGCACCGCTTCCGAGCCAAACGATTTTCCAAGCTGGGTTACACGGATCATCTCCATAGGAGCGCCTCCTAATAGTTGTATTTCCGCTCCAAACGGCGGAACAGCACCGTTAGACCGTAGGTCATGATCAAATAAAAGCCAGCGGCCACTAGATAGGCCAGGGCGTTGACGTCCCGGTTTACGGCGCTCTTGGCAAAGTACAAAACCTCGGTGATGCCGATGGCGGTGATGAGAGCGGTATCCTTCACAAGGGTGATGCACTCGTTGCTGATGGAGGGCAGGGATACTTTGAGCATCTGGGGCAACACGATGAGCCGTGTCGTCTTCCAGCGGGAAAAGCCCAGTACCTTTGCGGCTTCATATTGGCCCTTGTCCACCGATAGAATGCCGCCTCGGAAGATTTCACAAAAATAGGCGGCGTAGTTGAGGACAAAGGCCACGCAGGCCGATGTAAACCGATCCATCACCAGGTAGGGGCCGATGCCCGGGATGGCGGTAATGCCATAGCAGAAGAAAAATAACTGTAGCAAAAGAGGGGTGCCCCGCATGATCCATACATACCCCCCGGTGATGGCTTTCAGCACACGGCTTTTGCCAATCCGCAGAAAGGTCAGCGCTAGCCCCAAAGGCATGGACAATAGAATGGTGATGAAAAACAGCCCGATGGTGTATTTTAGTCCCCCTGCCAGGGAGACGCTCAGCTGTAACAGGTATTGGGCGCTCATAGCGTCTTACTCCTTTTATGACAGCACGGGGGCTTGCGGCCAAGCCGCAAGCCCCGCGAAACCGTTCTAATAATGGGGAATACGATTTAAAGTTATTCCTGTTCTCCCTGATCGGTGGAGATGATATACCGTCCTACCACCTCGTCCACCACAAAGGCGTCCACCCGTCCGGCTTTCAGATCCATAAAGACCGTGACGTTGTCGGCCAGCTCCACAACCTCGGCCACCTGCTCAAAGACAGCGTTTTTCTTGAGGGCGGAAAGGGCGGTGGAGCCCTTCTGCAGGCCAACTTTTTTGCCGGCAAGGTCAGCCACGGTTTTGATATCGGAATCGCTGGGCACGATGACGATCTGGCGGTTGGCCACATAGGGCTTGGCGAAGAACATGGCGGCCAGCCGGTCGTCATCGATGGACATTCCGTTCCAGATGCAGTCGATGCGGCCGGTGCTGAGTTCCATCTCCTTGGCGTCCCAATCGATGGGCTGCACCTCAAGGGTAACCCCCATGCGCTTGGCAACTTCGGTGGCAAGGTCGATATCAAAGCCGACGATGGTGTCGCTCTCATCCCGGAAGCCCATGGGCGGGAAGCTGTCGTCCAAGCCCAGAACCAGCTTGCCCTTGTTCTGGATTTTGGTCAGGGAATCGTCTCCGCTGGGGGCAGTGGATTCCTCCAGATAGGCCTGATCCTTCAGAAGGATATCCTCGCCAAACCATTTGTTGCTGATCTCGGCGGCGGTGCCGTCCTGGATCATCTCATCCAGATGCTTTTGTACCTCCAGTCCCAGAGCGATATCCTCATTGCGGAAGCCGATGCCGTATTGTTCGGCGTCCAGGGAATCCTCCAGCACCACATAGGTCTTGGCGCTGGTATCGGCGGGATTGTCTCCGCCACATCCGGCGGTGAGGGCGGCCAGCATCATGCCGGCTGCGCACAGAGCGGTGAACCTCAACTTTTTCATCACAGCGTACACTCCCAAATATAATTTAGCATAGTACAGCAATAGTGCGGTACTATGACAGTATATACGATGTGCACCGGTTTTTCCAGAGAAATTTTTGGGAAAGTGGATTTTTTTTTGCCCTTTCATGGATAGAATGAAGTAGAAATCCCTTGTGGTCGGTTAGATTTGTTGCAAAAAACCAGGGCATCTGGTATCATTTATCATATCGACTGTGTATTGGCCGGAGGGGCCGGTATAGGGGAATATAATCTGTTGCCGATTGGAGGCACCCAATGGAAATGGATCAGAGAATTGCCATTGCCACCGATAGCTCCTGCGATCTATCCGATGAGATTTTGGCCCAGTATGGGATCAGTATCATTCCGCTTCGGATTGTGTATGCGGACCGAGAGTACCGGGATCGGGTAGAGGTGGATGCGCAGTATGTGTACGAGCGCCTGGATGAGGAACTACCCACCTCCTCCATGCCCAGCCTCGATGATATCACCGCCACCTGGGATGCCATCGCGGATGAGGGCTACACCCATTTGCTGCAGATCTGCATCAGTTCGGGCCTTTCGGGGACCTATAACGCCATGCGGATGTGCGCCGAGGAATACACCCGGATGCAGGTGACGGTGTATGACAGCCGAACCCTGTCTATGGCTTTGGGGCTCATGGTATTGAGCGCTGCCCGAGAGATTCAAAAGAGCGGCAGCATCCCCAGGGCCATCGCACGGATGGATCGGATCCGTGGGAGCATGTTGGCGGCCTATGTGGTTCGCACGCTGGAATACCTCAGTAAGGGCGGACGAATCGGCAAGGTGGAGGGCATTGTGGGCACGTTGCTGCGCATCTGCCCGGTGATTTCCGTCAACGATGACGGCGTCTACTATCCCATGAGCAAAACGGTAGGGTATCGAAAATCCCTGGAGAGCATGAAAAAAGAGTTCAAGGCCCGCTTTACCGGTAAAGAGGTGGAGCTGGCGGTGGTTCACGGCGGAGCGGAAGCCCTGGCTCGGGATGTGGAGCGGGAGCTTAGGGGGTTTGCCAAGGTGAAGGAATCCTTCATCTCGGCGGTGAGCCCCGTGTTGGGGGCTCATACCGGACCAGGTCTCATCGGCATCATCGCCTTTGAGGTGTAGCGCCCCTTGCGATGGCCCGCGGCGGGTTCCAATCTGGAACCCGCCGTTTTTTTATTGCCTGCTATCCCACTTTCTCCTACTTTAGGCGAAATCAGCATTTTAACAGCAAACTGCGATATAGTGGGTTTGGGGTAAATCGTTTCTGCCATTTCATTGTCTATCCATTGAGGGGAAAATGCTTTCTAAAGAGGAGGAATGCTTTCTATTAAAAGTTGACCTCAACATAAGCCACTACCGGAAGCTTTCGGGGTATACACAGGAGGAGTCGGCAGAAGCCTCGGGACTCAGCCGTGCCTATATAGGCGAAATAGAAGCACTGAATTGTATCCGCATGCCAACGCTTCGGATCCTTTACAGAGTTGCTGTGGCTTGTGGCATTTTCCGGAAAAGCTTCTGGAGACCAAATAAAAGGCCGCCCCAGGGCGGCCTTTTTTGATGCGGCGTTAGTCCGTAATCAGGATTTTTATGGGCGTGCAGCTCCCGCTGTTGCAGTCGCTTTCCGAGACGCTGCAGGCCGCGGCACCGATCCGCAGATCCATCTCCGCTTTGAAAACGATCCGATCGCCCGGTTTGGAGAGGGGACGTTTGACGCAGATGCTGCCATCTGGCTGGATCTCCGTATACATAAAGAGATTGATGGGATGGATGATCGGCCTTGCCCTTCCTAGGCAGCCATTGATGTTTTCCAGACAGTTGGGATGTCCTGCGCCGTTGTGGTAGAAAAAATCGTACATTTCCGGCCGGCAGCATGGATGTAAAAGGTCGTGCTCACCAACCTCATCTTGAAGCACTTGAAACATGGGGCGGTAAAGATTGGAATAGAGATGGTTCCCAACGGATATGCGCAGGGATTCGTTGCAGTCGATGGTAACGCCGGGGGATAGAAACTCCTCTGGATTTTCCGCGGACTCCGCAAAGAAATCTACAACCTGTCCTCCCTCAAGATCGATTACGGTTATGGTTTGTCCCATGAGTACGTCGATTGCCCGTCCGCAGCAAGCGGGTATGGTGTATTTCTGTGCCATTCTTGTATCTCCCGATTGATATAGTGTTTATTAATTATATCATGGAAAGTATCCGGAACGCTTGGTGGCAAGGATCATTTTTGATCCCCATTCATCCGCCGGGTGAACACCCAGACCGCCAGCCCCAGAAAAGCGACGCCGTAGCCCAGCACCCACCAGAGGTGGGGAAATACGCCAGCAAGGTTTCCATGAAGGGCTGCCCGGCCCGCCTCCACCGCGTGTACAAAGGGCAGCGCATTTGCTACCCCTGAAAACACACCTCCTACCAGGTCGAGATCAAACCAGGTGCCGGACAGCCAGGCGGTGAGGTTGGTCAAAAGCGCGCCGCAGATACCGCCCACCTGTTTGTCGGTGAGAAGACAGCCGCACAGCAACCCCAGTGCGATGAACAGCACCGATGCCGGAAGCAGGATCAGCGCGCTCCAAAGGACGTTAACGGTTAAAGGCAACCCCAGTATACCCGCCACCAGAAAGCAGAGGAGAATCTGGGCGGCGGCCATGGGCAGAAGGGGAAGGATGTAACCCAGGATGAACTCCCCCGGATGAAGGGGGGAGATGAACAACCGCAGCATAAAGGAGCTGGTTCTGTCCTTAGCGATGAGTACGCCGGAAAACAGGGATACAAAGGATAGGCCAAAGACCGCTATGCCGGGCGTAAGCTGATCCAGGGTAAACAAGGAAACCGGGATGTTGGCTTGGATGGCCGTCAACAGCAGCAGCAGGATCACCGGAAAGCCAATGCCGAATATCAAGTTTAGCTTATCCCGAATCAGCTCTTTCCAGTTGCGAGATGCAAACGCTATGAGCTTCATAGAGATTCCTCCTTTTCGCAGAGGGATACAAAGGCCTCCTCAAAGTTGGGAGCCTTTGTCTGCGCCATCAACTCATCCACGGTGCCCACCGCCCGAAGCCGTCCCCGTACCATGACGGCGATCCGGTCGCATAGGGATTGAGCCTCCTCCATGTAATGGGTGGTCAGGATGACGGTGGCCCGGCCTTTTAAGCTGCGAATGATTCCCCATAGCTCCCGGCGGGCCAGTACGTCCAGGCCCAGGGTGGGTTCGTCCAGGAATAGAATCCTTGGCCGGGTAATCAGCGCCATGGCGATGCTAAGCCGCCGTTGCCAGCCTCCCGAGAGGGTTTTCGCCTTCTGTTTTTCCACCTCCGTCAGTCCCATGGAAACCAGCATTTCCTGGACTCGCTCCCGGGCCTGTGCTCCGGGGCTTCCATAGATACCGGCCATGAGCGCCAGGTTTTCCGCCACCGATAGATTGGGGGCAACAGCGGTTTCCTGGGGGGAGACGTTGATCTTCTCCTTTACCCGGTGGGGAGCGGTAAGAATGCTGTCCCCCAATAGAAGGGCGTCCCCCGCGGTGGGGCGACATAGACAGGACAGCATCTTAATGGTGGTGGATTTGCCGGCGCCGTTGACCCCCAACAGGCCGAAGAGCTCTCCCTCCCTGATGTCAAGGGTCAGGTGGTCTACCGCCGTATGCTGTTCGTACACCTTGGTAAGGGCACGAATCTCTAGGGCGTTCATTTGGTTTCCTCCTCCCGGACGGTCTCCTGGACCACCTGGGCAAAATTTGCAAGCTGCTCCGTTGGAGCGGCTTCCTCTCGATAGGTTCCCTGGAAGATGGCGTCCGCCATAGCGGCAAAGAAGGAGGGCCGGTGCATAGCGATTCCCCGTCCTGGGTGAGCCATCAGCAAGAGGGAATCCCCGGGCCCGATGCCAAACATCTCCCGAACCTCCTTGGGAATCACGATTTGCCCCTTGGGCCCCAGCTTTACGGTGCCCATATAGGGTTCCGGCTGCCGCTTGTTCTCCACGATACATCCCTCCAATGGTAAGAATAGTATTACTTTTCATATAAATCATACCATTGTTTTGGCTGAAGTCAAGAAAAATCCATGAAAAAAGGGCCCCGAAAGGCCCCTTTTGCACGAGGTTGCGCGCTACTCTTCATCGGTGGTATAGCAGGCTACGATCTCCCCATAGAAGGCGGTATGATAGTCGTTGCCAGGATAGCTTTTTTCCCGAATCTCTTCCTGAAGCAGCATGGGTTCGAAGGTCTGGCATGCTACCACTTTGCACTCAAAATGCAGGCCGCATTGTGCTACGATGGGGGTTTTTACCACCTGTCCAGGAGCGGCAGTAAGACCGGTTGCCGCCCATTTATCGCCGTCACGGCCGGATTTGGTGCCGCAATAGGCTAATTCCTTTTTCAAAGGAATTTTTGTGGGCACGCTGACGGTAAACTCCATATCCCGACGGAGTAGGGGAAAGGTATGCCGCTGGGGCCGGACTACCGTAAGAAAGATGCCTTTGTTCCACATGATTTCCACGGCACCCCAGCCGATGGTCATAGGGTTGGCATCCCCCATCTTTCCGGCGGTGAGAAAGGCTCCGCCCTGGGAGAAAGCCTCCAGAACCCGGTTGGCCGTCTGGGTATAGTCCAGTTGTTTCATGTTTATCTCCTCCGTTCTTTTCGATAACCTTATTAGTATACCATAAAATACACGGGAAAAGACCGGCAGAACCTACAAAAAACACCAATATGGTTTTGTTTGATTGGTATAAATGGGTGGATTTCCCGGGAGCCTCATAGTATAATAAATTTATCAAAATAGGACCGGTTTGGTAGACGGTCCCAATGGAGGTAACGGATGAAAATTCGCATCTTTGATTCCAGGGAAGAATGCCTTGTGGCGGGGGCCTGGGCCTTTATCAGGTATGCCCTCAACAACCCGGAGGGAACCATCGGCCTCTGCACCGGATCCACCACCGGCCCCATCCATGAGATGGTGGCGGATATCTATCGGAAATACCCCTTCGATGTTTCCCGGCTGCACACCGTAAACGCCGACGAGTTTCTCACCCCCAAGGGAAGCCCTGTCACCCTGACCATGCGTACCACCATGAAAAAGGATCTGTTTGACGCCCTAGGCATCGATGAGGAGCGGGGCATGCTTCCGGACAGCACCGCCGAGGATGGCGACGCCGAGGCCCTCAGATATGAGGAGCGCATCAAAGCTGTAGGCGGCGTAGGCTTGCAGATGCTGGGTGTGGGCCCCGACGCCCACCTGGGTTTCTGTCTTGCGGGAACCTCCTTTGACAGCGTCTGTCATAAGCGGGCGGTTTCCCCGGCCATCGAGGAGATCATCGTCAACAAGTATAAGTTCGATCGCTCCATGGGCCCCTTCTATGGCATTACCATGGGGCTGAAGACCTTTATGCAGGGCAAAGAGATGCTGCCTATTGTCTGCGGCGCCAGCAAGGCCGAGGCGGCTGAGAAAGCCATCTTTGGTCCGGTGACGGAGGAGGTTCCCGCCAGCATTTTGCAGCTGCACCCCAACTGCACCTGGTATATGGACCGGGAGGCGGCGGCCGGCATCATCGGCCGGGTTAATCCCGATGGCACCCCCATGAAATAACGCCCGTTTGCCGGGTGAATAGGAGGAGTTCAGTCATGAGAATCCGTATTTTTGATTCCAGTGAAGAGTGCAGGACTGCCGCGGCCTGGCGGGCCGTCGGTTATATGCTAAAGGAGCCCTGCGGCGCCATCGGCCTCTGCACTGGAAGCACCACCGGCCCTATCCATGAGATGATCGCTGAGATCTACCGGAAAAATCCCTTTGACGCTTCGGGCATTCACACCGTCAATGCCGATGAATTTTTGACTCCCCAGGCCGAGGGGTATGACGGCCCCATCATCACCATGCGCCCCGGCATGGAAAAAACCCTTTGGTCGGTGCTGGGCATCGATGAGAACCATGCCCATATGCCGGACGCCAATCCCAAGGACTGGGAGGCCGAGGCGGAGAAGTATGAGGCCACCATCCGGGAGATCGGAGGCATTGGTCTGCAGATGCTGGGTGTGGGTCCCGATGCTCATCTGGGCTTTTGCCTGCCTGGAACCCCCTTTGGCACCATCTCCCATGTCGCCCCCATCTCCCAGGTGCTGACCGAGAGCAGCATTGTAGGGGGGACCCGCCAGGTAAATCCCAAATGGGGTCCTTTCTATGGCATTACCATGGGCCTTAGAACCTTTATGCAGGGCCGGGAGCTGCTACCCATCACCGTTGGCGCCAGCAAGGCGGAAGCGGTGGAAAAGGCCATCTTAGGGCCGGTGACGGAGGAGGTCCCTGCCAGCATTTTGCAGTTGCATCCCAACTGCACCTGGTATATGGACCGGGAGGCGGCAGCCGGCATCATTGGCCGCATCGATGAGAACGGCGTCCGTATCAAATGATGGATTTGGCGGGGGAAAGAAGAAATCCGCTCGCCTGGAACAACCAAATATAAGGAGGACACCCATGAAGATCAGGATTTTTGATTCCCGAGAAGAGTGCCTTACCGCCGGAGCCTGGGCGTTTATCAAATACGCCCTTGCCCATCCCGATGGAACCATCGGCTGCTGCACAGGAACCACCACTGAACCCATCCATGAGATGATCTCCGAAATCTATCGGAAGAACCCCTTCGACGCGTCCGGACTTCATACCGTCAACGCAGACGAATTCCTTACCCCTAAGGGATACGACAAGGGCCTTCTGACCATGCGCCCCCGGATGCAGAAGGGACTGTGGGATGCGCTGGGCATCGAGGGCGACCGGGCCAATATGCCCAATCCCGACCCCGATGATTGGGAAGCTGAGGCGGCCCGTTACGAGGCACGCGTGCGGGAACTGAAGGTTGGTTTGCAGATGTTGGGTGTGGGTCCTGACGCCCATCTGGGTTTCTGCCTCCCTGGGACCCCCTTTGATAGCGTGAGCCATGTGGTGAAGCTGTCCGATACCATCCAGAACGATATGGTGCAGAACGAGGGAGTGGATCCCAAATGGCTGCCGCTCTCTGGAATCACCATGGGTCTTAAGACCTTTATGCAGGGGCAGATTACCATGCCCATCGTCTCGGGCTCCCACAAGGCTGAGGCCGCTGCCAATGCCATACTGGGGCCGGTGACGGAGGAAGTGCCCGCCAGCATTCTGCAGCTGCACCCCAACTGTACCTGGCTCCTGGACCGCGAGGCCGCTGAGGGCATCATTGGCCGCATTACCCCCGATGGGGTTCGTATTAAATAACGGCATCAAATAACCATATACAATAGGAGGAGAACCACAATGAAAATTAAAATTTACGACTCCCGCGAAGAGTGCCTGGTCGCCGGCGCATGGGCTTTTATGCGGTACGCCCTGAACCATGAGAATCCGGTAATCGGCGTCTGCACCGGCACCACCACCGAGCCCATCCATCGGATCGTGGCCGAAATGTATAAGAAGAATCCCTTCGATGCCTCCGGCCTCCATACCTTTAACGCCGATGAGTATTGCTCTCCCAAGGATGCCGGCGTGGTGTGTTCCATGCGGCCCCGGATGGAAGGCGATCTGTGGGGCCCTCTTTCCATGGACGACGCCCATTGCCATCTTCCCAATCCGCTGGCCGAGGACTGGGATGCCGAGTGTGAAAAGTATGAGGCGGAGATCCGTGCGGTAGGCGGTATCGGCCTGCAGATGCTGGGTGTGGGCCCCGATGCGCACCTTGGCTTCTGTCTGCCGGGCACCTCCTTCGGCACTACCACCCATGTAACCGCTCTGTCCGAGACCGTTACCGGCAACATGTGCCGCCGGTTTGATCTGGACGCCGCAAAATATGGCCCCTTTAACGGCATCACCATGGGCCTGAAGACTTTCATGCAGGGCAAGATCACCCTGCCCATCACCGTAGGAACCAGCAAAGCGGAAGCCGTAGCCAACGCCATTCTGGGACCGGTGACGGAGGCGGTGCCCGCCAGCATTCTGCAGCTGCATCCCAACTGCACCTGGCTGATGGATAAGGAAGCCGCTGAGGGCATCATTGGCCGGATTGACGAGAACGGGGTTCGCATCAAATAGTCAGCCGAGACAAGGGGGCCTTTAAAAGGCCCCTTTTTTTCTGGAAAATAACAGGGAAAAAACAAGGAACGATGGAAAACCTGTAAATGCAACAACCAATCAAACGCACAAGAGCAAACAATGGGTATTGTTTCTTGGTGATTTTTGTGCTATTGTTTTAGATGGGACAGCCAATGGCGTCCCGGAAGAATCAATAAAGAAATGGAACGGTGATGGCAGTGAAGACGGTGGTATGTGAAACCCTAGAAAAATGGACCAATGCGGTGGCGGATGAGATTCAGAAAGCAGTGGAGGAAAAGCCCGACCTCACCATGATCCTTGCGACGGGGTCCACTCCGGAACCGGTCTATGATGAGCTGGTAAAACGGTGCAAGGAGGGAAAGGTGTCCTTCCGGGATCTGCATTCCTATAACCTGGATGAATATGTGGGCCTTCCCGCGTCCGATGTAAACAGCTACCGGTATTATATGGAGAACCGGCTGTTTCGGCATATCGACGCCGATCCCAAGAACCTCCATCTGCCCAACGGCATGGCGGCGGATATGGAGCAGGAGAGCCGGGACTATGAGAATGCTCTGGCCGCTAGAGGGTACGCCGATTTTGCCATCTTGGGCATGGGAATGAACGGCCATATCGGATTTAATGAGCCCGGAACTTCCGCCGATCAGAAGACCCATGTAGTGGAGCTGACCCAGAGCACCATTGACGCCAACAGCGTCAACTTCAATTCTCCCGAGGAGATGCCCCATAAGGCCATCACCATGGGCCTTTATACCATCTTGCAGAGCAAGACCATCCTTTTAATGGTGCGGGGAGCGAAAAAGGCCGGGATCCTGAAGGCGGCGCTTACCGGCCCCATGACGGAGCAGGTGCCCGCAAGCCTTTTGCAGAAGCATCCCGATGTTATTGTGGTGGCGGATGCTGAGGCAGCGGCCCTTCTGTAAGCCGAACCGAAAAAGCGCCCATGAACCAGAGGGTTCATGGGCGCTTTTTGTACGTTACGGTTATTTCCGGCGGTCGTTCCAATCCTTTAAGATCTCTTGATAGTTGTTATAAACCTGTTTCACCACCTTGTCCCAACCCAGGGGCAGAGTCTCGCTGGCCCGGCGGCCCACCTGCTCCAAAAGGGGCCGGTCCGTTGCGATTGCACAGAGGGTATCACAGATGGCTTGAGGGGTTTCTGCGCAGAGGAAACCGTTATCAAGATGGGCGATCCCCTCGGCGGAGTTGGATCCGGCAATCAATAGGGATGGGGTGCAGACGGCGGCCGCTTCCCGAACCACCAGGGGCGCGTTGTCATAGATGGAGGGGAAGAGAAAGAGGTCGGCAGCTACAAAGATGCTGCGGAGATAATCGCGGTCCAAAACAATTCCCGTGAAGACGGTATTTTCCTCCAGCCCCAGCTCTCGACAGAGGGCTTGGAGGTCGCTCAGCGCTACCCCGGTACCCACAAAAACCATGCGGAAGTCATTGCCCAGTTCCTTATAGCGTGCAAGACTTTCGCAGATGAGGCGCAGGTTTTTCTGCCAAATCATTTGTCCTACGAATAGAAACACCGGCAATTCTCCCAGTTTCAATTCCTGCCGTACTCTTGCCCGGCGCTCCTTGGTATCGGCGGGAACGCCCACATCGGTTCCGTTGGGCACCACGGTGATTTCGCCCTGATAGCCATAGTCCCGGAGGGTTTGGGCGGTGGCGGCATTGACGCTCCATACGTAGTCGGCGGAGTGAAAAAAGCGGATGACGTATTTGACTCCCAGCCGTGCCATCCGATCGCTGCCGGTAGCCTCTTTGAAATCATCGTAAAACTTGGAGTGGAACGTAGCCACAAGGGGCACGTCCAGCTTCCGCGCTAGGCGCGCGGCCTCCCGGCCGGCTCCGAAGGGGGAGTGGGCGTGGATGATATCAAAGGAGACGTCCCGGATATAGCGGCGATAGGCAACATCCACGCTGGGCAAGCCAAACCGGTAGGGGTCCCGTTTGGGGACCTTGATGGACTGGAACCGGTAGACGTTGAACGGATCCTGGTCCAGGTATCCAGGCATTCGGGGGGCCACCACACAGCAGCTGCCATATGCTTCATCCAATACCCGAGCATAGTTTTTTACCACTGTTACGACGCCATCCACAGCGGGGAGGTAGCTGTCGATGTATTGGGCCATTTGCAATCCCATGGGCGAGTTCCTCCTGGTAGATACGTACTATTCTTTATAGTTTACTGGATTTCCATGCATGTTGCCAGCATCCGAATGGAAAGCCGAAGATAAGTTCAAAAAGAAAAAAATTCTAGACAGGTTTTCTAAAGGATAATCCGAATGAAAATGGACAATCCTAAAAATGATAAATTATAGAAAAGAATCGTTCTTGCTAAAGCATTAATCCAGAGAAAAATCAAATTTCCCTTCTCATGTATAAAAGCGGATATGGTTTTCCTTGCTCATCTAATTCAGTTCTTTTATAGACCTTAAATCCCATATGTTCATAAAAACCTTTTGCTTGAGGATTCTGTTCATTCACCGCAAGTTCATTTATATTGAACCTTTCAACTCCATAATTTAATAATTGTTTTCCAATTCCCTGTCCTCTATTTTTAGCTGCAATAAATAGCATTTCTAACATTTGATGATTGATCCCCATGAATCCAACGGGTCTGTTGCTTTCGTCGTTGAAAAGAATTAAATAAGAAATTTCTTTTAGTGCTTGTGGGACATATTTTTTGATATTCTCAATTTCTTCGTTAGATAAAAATAGATGCGTTGCTCTAACGGAGCTTTCCCAAACTTTTAGTAATTGCTCAACCAATACGTTGGTTCTGTCTTTTACCTCTACGATGTTCATGTAATTTACCTATAAATCGTGACTTATTTTGATTATATCAGATGTAGGATGGCATATAAAGATGATTAAAAGGGTCCAATGATTTCGGGTATAGGACTATGTTAGGCGAGAAGACCCCAAAAAGAACGGCCCCACGCAGGGGGCCGTTCTTTTTGGTAAGTTCTTATCCTTCTTTGGGAAGGGAAGCAAAGTTGCAGGTCATCCAGGGCGTTAGGGCATCCAAGGCGCCGGCGCCGTACAACCCCTCGAACATCTCCCGGGCGGCGTTCAGGATGGAGCGGCACTGGGGGTATTTTGAGAGCACCGAAATGAAGGAGCAGTAAAGGTGGCACATGTGATAGTCCCACCCCATGACCTTGCCGGCAGCTGCCGCCCGCTCTTGGACGAGTTCTTCCGCGGCCTTGTGGTCAAGATCGTCCTGCCAGTGCATCTCGCAGTAGCCGTCTCCCCGGGTCAGCAGCTTGGTGACCGTTAGACGCAGCTCCGGATTGAAGCCGTGAAGCAGGGCAACATCCACGTCGTTGCAGTAGTAAAGGCCTTCCTCCAGCATGCCGTGCTTTTCCCATGCGGCGTGCCAGGGGCAACTGGAGCTCAGGGAAACGTAATAGGCCGGCGTGGGGTCGGCTTTATAGGCGGGATGCTGGTGAGCGGCCCCAGGGATGACCACCTGCCATTCCCGGGTGGCGTTATAGGTGGCCATGTCCAGGGGCAGGCCGGCGGCTTTGGCCCGCATGGCCATGCGGGCACCCCGCTGGTTTCCGTATAGGATGACCGCTTCCCGTACAGCGGCGGGGCCCTGTTCCTCCAGGGTGGAAAGGGTACAGCGGGCAAGGCATCCGAAGAGCGCCGCATGGTGCTCCGCATCCAAAATCAGGGGCTGCTTGTTCTGCATGGAAATCCTCCTTTATTGGGTCGTCACAATCTGGAAAATGATACTTATATTATAAGCCCAAAGCCTTTTTGCCGCAACCGAGGATCGCTGGCGGGATGTGATACCAGGGCAGGGAACGAAAATTTTGCGCAAAAGAATGGCTTTCCCTCCAAATGGTTAGACTAGAAAAGCTGGAAAAATTGGTAGAAAAGGGGTTGACAAGAGGGTGGAGGATGGATATACTTTAATTGAAAATAATTCTCATTATTGTTAGGAGGACCGATGGAACGGAGAATGACCAGACAGCGGCGGCTGATTCTGGATGCCGTCAACAGCACCACCGGCCATCCTACGGCGGATATGGTCTATCGAATGTTGCAGGAGCGAGGAACCGGGATCGGTTTGGCAACGGTATACCGAAACCTCAACTACTTGGCCGAGGAGGGCGTGATCCGCAAGGTGACCACTCCCCACAGCTCCGATCACTTCGATGGCGATACCAGGCCGCATTACCATGCGGTATGCCAGTCCTGCGGTGAGGTGGCCGACGTTTTTCTGGAACCCGAGGGAGCGTTGATCCGGCGGGCGGAGGAAGCCTGCGGATATCAATTACGGTCCCATGAGGTAATATTTTACGGTTTATGTAAAAAATGTCGTGACAAAATCAATGGAGGGAATTAAGATGAAAGTGAACTACTATCGGTGCAATCTCTGTAAGAAGATCGTAGAAGAAGTGGTAACTGGCCCCGGCAAGCTGGTTTGCTGTGGACAGGACATGGAGCTGTTGGTGGCCAATACCACCGACGCGGCTACCGAAAAGCATGTGCCCGTGGTTACCATTGATGGCAACCGGGTTCATGTAAGCGTGGGGGATGTGGCCCATCCCATGACGGCGGAGCACAGCATCCAGTGGATCTCCCTGGTGACGCCCACTGGCGTTCTGCGGAAGAACCTGAGCCCCGACGCCGCCCCTGAGGCCGACTTCTATACCGACGAGAAGGTGCTGGACGTTTATGCTTGGTGCAACCTCCACGGCCTGTGGAAAGCTGCCCTGTAACATAACGTACGGAACAAAAAAACAATCTAAGGAGGAAGACAAACCATGGAATTGAAAGGATCCAAGACTGAAGCCAATCTGCTTGCCGCTTTTGCTGGGGAGTCCCAGGCCCGGAATAAGTACACCTACTATGAGTCCAAGGCCCGGAGCGAGGGGTATCAGCAGATCGCCAATATCTTCGCTGAGACCGCTGCCAACGAGAAAGAGCATGCCAAGATTTGGTTCAAGCAGCTTCATGACGGCGCTGTGCCCGATACCCTCACCAATCTGAAGGATGCCGCTGCCGGCGAGAACTATGAGTGGACCGATATGTATGCTACCTTTGCCAAAGAGGCCAAGGAAGAGGGCTTCACCAAGCTGGCTTACCTCTTTGAGGCCGTAGGCAAGATTGAGAAGGAGCATGAGGAGCGGTACAACACCCTCATCGCCAACATGGAGCAGGGCCGCGTCTTCAAGCGGGAGCAGCCTGTGGTTTGGATCTGCGGCAACTGCGGCCACATCCACACCGGCGACACCGCCCCCGAGATCTGCCCCGTTTGCGATCATCCCAAAGCGTACTTCGCCATCAAAGCTGATAACTACAAATAAGCGAGTTTGGAACGGCCCGGTGGGAAAATCCCATCGGGCTTTTCTGTATTTTGTGGTAGAATAAAGGACAGCGACGAAAAAAGGAGGAATCCGGGTGCGGGTTGCTTGGATACCAAACAATGAGGAGATTCCCAGCGTGATTTCGGGATTGGACGCTTTGCTGCCGGAAGCGGTGCGGGCCCTAGGGGAGCGAGCGCGAGCGGGGGAGACCGTGGCGCATCTGCCCCTTTCTGCCGAGGGGAAGCGGATGTATTCCCTCCGATCGGCGTTTTATATGCTGTCCCGAATGGGCTATCAAGAAACACGGCTTTTCTGGGAAGGAGAGGATTCTCCCAAAGAGCCCCTGGCAAAGCTGCTACGGCAAGGGGACGTGGAACCGGTGGGAGAACGCTTGGAGCGGCCTTATACCATCTATGGCCGGGTAATCCATGGACGGCAGGTGGGCCGGGCAAAGCTGGGGATTCCCACCGCTAACCTGCGGATAACGGGACGCCTTCTGCCGGAGGGCGGAGTGTACTTGAGCCGGGTTTGGTTGGGCGACCGGGCCTTTTTAGGGGTGACCAACCTGGGCCAGAATCCTACGGTGGGGGAGACGGGATTTCTCTCGGTGGAAACCCATATCCTAAACTTTGAGGGAAATCTCTATGGCAAGCTTCTGGAGGTTGGGTTCATCCGACGGCTTCGGAGAGAGCAACGCTTTTCCGGATTTGACGAGCTGAGCCGGGTGATCCATGGGGACATGGAAACGGCCCGTAAGATGGGAAAGGATTTGCCGGCTTTTGTCTGCCGGCGGGAGCGGACGGTTTTGCTGGAACATATGGATCAATAAATAAAGAGCGGCCTTCGGGCCGCTTTTATGGTTTTGGATAGTCCAGTCCCGCCCGGATTGCCTGCTGGTGTTGAAGCTGCCGCGGGATGGTATAACGCCGTCCGTTTTTGATGAAATGGGTGCCGGTTTGCTTGAAGGCGAAGGGAATACCATAGGCAAGGCATTGCTGCCGGATGGCCACCACCCATTGATAGGACAGATCCCGTCCATGAGGGCCGGATTCCCCGCCCACCGATACCTTTTTCAGAAGCTGGGGGTTAAGGTAGGCGGTTAGGTTCAGGTTCTCTAAAAGGGGTTCGCAGTTGATGGCCCGGTAGCGGAGGGGAAGGCTTAAAAATACCGGCAGGCGGCGATCCGCCTCGGCCTGGTTTTCTACGGTGCAATAGAGGCGTACGTTGGGATAGCCCTGGCCCCAATCCAGGGGCAAATTGACGTAGAACCGTTGAGGACGCTTGGTAATGATGGCGAAAGTGAGATCCGGCCGAGCTTTGATCATGCTCCAGGCCTCCAGCCGCCAGGGATCCGCCTCTGGAAGAAAGAAATCCGAGGTGCCGCAGGTGAATACCGGACTATTGCAACGCAGCTTATAGTTGCCCTGCCGATCCCGGCGGAGGGGGAGGTCAAAGGACTTGGTTTTTTCCACCACCGAGCTATCCTTGCCGTAAGCGGCATCCCGGGCGTAGACATAGCAGTTGGCGCAGCCCGGGCTGATCCTATGGCAGCCGTGCCAAGGGCTCCACATCTCCATCTCAGATGGAGCGGCCAAGGGCTTCCGCCTCCTGGAGCCAATGGGTTCCTTGAATGGCTCCCTTTTCTCCCAGGCCGCCGGCCTTGATAATGCCCCGATCTTGGACCTTCCAGAACCGGATGGTATCCCGGTAGATTTTGAGGGGAGCGTCAAAGACGGCGCTTTCGGGGGCGTCCCCGGCCGTCAGGAGAAGAACGCTTTCCCGGATATGGGATTTATGCTCTTCGGAGAGGGAGCCAAAGCAATAGGTCCGGTCCAAAAAGGCTTTTAGCTGGGCGGTGAGGCAGGAGAAGTACACCGGACTTGCCAGGGCCAGAACATCTGCCTCTTGAAAGAGCGGATAGGCTTCTGTCATATCGTCATTCTGGATGCAGGGACGGCCTTGGCTCCAGCATAGATCGCAGCCGAGACAACCTCCGATGCGCTTTTGTGCGGCGGAAAAGAGCGTCACATGATGTCCAGCTTTCTGCGCCCCTCGTGCGAAGGCCTGGGCCAGCTGGTCACTATTGCCATTCCGACGGGCGCTACCCGTTACCAC
This sequence comes from Christensenella sp. MSJ-20, assembly GCF_044357945.1. Lineage (NCBI taxonomy): Bacteria > Bacillati > Bacillota > Clostridia > Christensenellales > Christensenellaceae > Christensenella > Christensenella sp. MSJ-20. The sequence goes on along the minus strand of NZ_CP076563.1, from coordinate 679,116 downwards.
AAGAATCTTTTTAGACATGGAATTCCCTCCTTTTCTTTATTTTATCGTCATTGGCAAGCCGGCACAAGAGGAAGGCTGACGTACCCCGTCGTGTGGACCGGCGGGAACGCAAATAGAATTCGGAATTCTTTTAAATGCGAAAGAGCCTACAAAATGGTGGGAAAGGGTGCTATAATTTATAGGAATTTACTATCTATAAATGGGGTTTGTTTTTAGCGCTTTTTTGGAGGCGCTGATGGCCTATGCCGATAAACTATGAGAAAAGAGGATGAAGCGCATGGATCGGATGGAACAAAAAATACTGGAACGCATTGACCAGAACCGGGAGAAAATCATCGCCTTTGCCCGGGATATCTATGATCACGCCGAGCTGGGCTACAAGGAGTATCGTACCGCCGGCAAGTTTGTGGAGGCTCTCCGGGATACGGGCATCACCGAGATCCAGGAGAAGCTGGCTGTGACCGGCGTAAAGGGGTATCTGTCCGGCGGACAGGAGGGCCCTACCGTAGCCCTCATTGGGGAATTGGACGCCCTTGCCATTCCCAACCATGCCCATGCCTGGGCCGAGACCGGCGCCGCTCACTGCTGTGGCCACCATGCCCAGATGGCAGGCGTTATGGGCGCGGCGCTTGCCTTGACGGATCCGGAGATCGCCGAGGCCTTAGCTGGCCGGGTGGTGTTCTACGCTGTACCCAGCGAGGAGTGCGGCGAGGTGGACTTTAAGAAGAGTCTGATGGATCAGGGCATTATCCGCTACCTGGGCGGCAAGTGCGAGCTGATCCGCATCGGTGCTTTTGACGATGTGGACATCAACGTGGTGCATCACACCGTTACCGAGGATAAGGTCATCATTGGGTCGGCCACCAACAATGGCTTTACCGCCAAAACCATCAATTATAAGGGCGTGGCTACCCATGCGGCAGGTTCTCCCCACAAGGGCGTGAACGCGCTGAATGCCGCGACCCTGGGCATCACTGCCGTCCAGTTCCAGCGGGAAACCTTCCAGGATAAGGATACCGTCCGCATTCATCCCATCATCACCCGGGGCGGGGATTTGGTCAATGTGATCCCCGATGACGTGGTGGTGGAGACCTTGGTCCGGGCCAACACCATGGAGATGGTTATGGACGCCGATAAGAAGACCGATCGGGCCTTCCGGGCGGGCGCCCTTGCCGTGGGCGCGGGATGCGAGATCGTCACCATGCCGGGGTATTTGCCCACCATCCCCTTGGAGAATATCGACGCGCTTAACCAGGCCGCCGAGACCATCAAGGAGGCCTATCCCTATGAGATGACCTGGGCGGGGGAGAAGGACCACTCCACTGGCTCCACCGATGTAGGTGACCTGACCCATATCATGCCTACCATGGAGTTCCGCACCGGCGGCGCATGCGGCGGCGGGCATCAGGTGAATTATGACATCGCAGATGAGGAGCTGGCCTATATTGTTACCGCTAAGATCTTCGCGCTGACCGCCTATCATCTTTTGAAGGACGGCGCCAAGCTGGCTCATGAGTTAAAGGACGGCTTTACTCCCAAGCTCACCAAGGAAGCGTATCTTACGTATATGGAGAGCATGAACAAAACCGAAGTGATCGAGATGGACGCCCCCAAGGCGTAAAGCAAACCTGCTAAATATCTCCGCCCATGGGAAAAACCGGTTTCGTCCCTTCAAAATGAAGGGACGAAACGGCGGAGTTTTCACTATTTGGGCTGGTTTCAGTTTGACAAAGCACATATAAAATACTATAATTCTATTTGGCTATTTTTTCACATAAAGGTCTTGTTTTGTCCTTTTTTGTAGGTTGACATTCCGCCATGGCTCTGCGACATAAAGAGGGGATTATGGCGTAAAAGTAAGCGATAGAGTTGGAGGAAATGAAGCATGGTTAACATCAAAATCAATGGTGTTCCGATGCAGGCGGCAGAGGGGTCTACCGTATTGGAGGCCGCCCGTGCAAACGGGATTAAAATTCCTACCCTTTGTTACCTGAAGGATGTGAACGCCATTGGCGCCTGCCGGGTTTGTCTGGTGGAGATCAAGGGCGCAAGAGCTCTTGCCGCCGCCTGCGTGATGCCCATCAACGAGGGGATGGAGATCTATACCAACACAGATAAGGTCCGCAAGGCCCGGAAGTTTGTGGTAGAGCTCATTCTGGCTGATCATGACCGGGCCTGCCTCACCTGCCCCCGCAACGGCAAGTGCGAGCTTCAGGCTTTGGCCGAGGAGCTGGGTATCGACAATATCAAGTATGAAATGCCCAAGAAGAACCTGCCTTTGGATTTGGCGTCTCCCTCCATTGTGCGGGATCCCAATAAATGCATTCTGTGCAAGCGCTGCGTAGCGGCCTGTAACGAGGTACAGCAGATCGGTGCTATTGGCATCCGGAACCGCGGCTATAAGAGCGATATCGGCGTGCCCTTTGACCGGCCCTTGGCTGAGTCCAAGTGCGTCAACTGCGGACAGTGCATCCAGGCCTGCCCCGTGGGCGCCCTTTACGAGAAGGATTCCACCGCTCAGGTGTGGGACGCCATCAACGATCCCACCAAGCACGTGGTGTTCCATACCGCTCCCTCCGTCCGGGTGGCCCTGGGCGAGGAGTTTGGTTTGCCCATCGGCACCCGGGTGACCGGGAAGATGGCCGCTGCCATCCGGCGGTTGGGCGCTGATAAGGTCTTTGATACCGATTTTGCCGCGGACCTGACCATTATGGAGGAGGGCACTGAGGTTATCGACCGGATTAAGAACGGCGGTAAGCTGCCAGTGATCACTTCCTGCTCGCCCGGCTGGATCAAGTTCTGTGAGCATGAGTACCATGATCTTCTTGACAACCTTTCCTCCTGTAAGTCTCCCCAGCAGATGATGGGCGCCGTTGTGAAGTCCGTTTATGCTCAGGAGGCGGGCATCGATCCTAAGGATATTTATTCGGTATCCGTCATGCCCTGCACCGCCAAGAAATACGAGATTCAGCGGCCTGAGATGAATAGCTGCGGCTATCAGGATATCGACGCTGTTCTGACCACCCGTGAGCTTGGCAAGATGATCAAGCAGGCTGGCATTGAGTTCAACCTGCTGCCCGATGAGGACTTCGACCAGATCTATGGCGATTCCACCGGCGCTGCTGTAATCTTCGGCGCTACCGGCGGCGTCATGGAGGCTGCTCTCCGTACCGTGGCGGACATCCTGTCCGGCCAGGATCTCCAGACCATTGAGTACAATGATGTGCGGGGCATTGAGGGTGTGAAGGAAGCCACTGTCAATGTGGCTGGTATGGATATTAAGGTTGCTGTTGCACATGGTACCGCCAACGCCCGGAAGCTCATGGAGAAGGTAAGGAAGGGCGACTCTGGCTATCACTTCATCGAGGTTATGGCCTGCCCCGGCGGCTGCGTAAACGGCGGCGGCCAGCCCATCGTACCTGCCAATGTAAAGATGTTGAAGGATGTGCGGACCCTCCGCGCCAAGGCTATCTACGACGAGGACGAGGCCAAGGTCATCCGGAAGAGCCACCAGAACCCCTCCATCCAGCGGGTTTACAAGGAGTTCTTCGGGGAGCCCGGCAGCCACAAGGCCCACGAGCTGTTGCACACCCATTACACCGCTCGGCCTAAGTTCGGCGGGGAACAGTAACAAGAACTGCAAAAGGAGCGCTTATGTGCTCCTTTTTTGCTATATTGTGAAAATGGCCATGGAGTAGTTCCAGAGGAAGGCGAATTGCCGGGGGTTCTGCTAAAGGCTGTGCAGGACGGAAAAGGAGAACCGGGAAGAGAAATATGAATCTATGGGGGCGCGTATGAAAAAGAACCTGAGAATCGCAAGATGCGAACTGACCTGCTGCCTATGCTCGAAAATGAGGATTCCGCAGCACATAAAAAGGCTCCCCCCTGGGAGCCTTTGTATGTGCACTATCAATATAGGAACTGATGTCGGTACGCGCCTTTACCGGGCGTATTCTTGGGCCAAAAGGGAAAGGGCCTGCTCCTCCATCTTGCCAGGCACCAGGAGAACGATTTTTTCTTCGCTGGTGGCCACCGACAGGGGAGGAATGCCCGCCTGAATCAGGGGACGGAAGAGTCTGGCGCCCACGCCAGCCTCGAACTCCATGCCGGGCCCCCGGATGGTGATCTTACTGAGGTCTGCCATCAGATCCATGGAGAGGCCATGACGGTCTAGAATGGGGGAGATGGCGGCGGTCACCACGGCGCTGTGGGCGTTGTCCACCGAAAGGGTTAGGTGGGAGATCACGCCGCTAAAGCTGTATGTGATAACGTCCACCGGAATTCCTTCCTGGGCAACGGCGGCAAAGATCTCCAGGAAGGCGTCGGGGCTCAATTTTCCCGCTAGATTGAAAAGGGTCTGGTGGGAAAGGCTCCGAATATCCGTCACCGCCTGGTCCTCGGCAAAGAGGTTGTCCATGGAGTAGAGGCCGGGGCCCTTTTCCGCGATGTACCGCAGGGCGCTTACCGCTCCGGTGGCGAAGATCCGCCGGGAATTGGCGATGTGGGTTAGTTCCACCACCTCGTCCTCTCCGTAGAAGAGGACGGAATGCTCTCCAACCGTGGTCCCTCCCCGGATGGAATGAATGCCCAAATCGGTTTTTTTCCGGGGCTCCCGCTTGCTATGGCGCTCATAAACAAAGCTCTTGGGCTGAGCTACGGCTTCATTGATGGCTTCGGCCAGCATGTTGGCCGTGCCGCTGGGCGCGTCTATTTTGCGGTTGTGATGCTTTTCCAAAATCTCGATGTCGTAGGCTGGCTCCAGAAGGCTGGCGGCTTCCTGGCTTAGATGTTTGATGAGGTTTACACCCAGGCTCATATTGGCGGAAAAGAATACGGGAATGCGCTCCGCCGCCCGCTGGATTTCCCGCCGCTGCTCCATGGTATGCCCGGTGGCGCAGATCACCACCGGAAGCTGACGCTCTAGGCAGTAGTCCAGAATGGAGCTGAGGGCGGAAAAATGGGAGAAATCCAGCACCACCTGGGGGGCCTCCCGAACCGCGTCCAAGGAGGGATAGACGGGAAAGGGAAGACTGTCGTTGGGGGTGATGTCCACCCCTGCTATGATGCGCAGATCCTGGGTTTGGGAGATGGCGTCTCGCACCATGCCACCCATGACGCCGAGGGCGCCGGTCAACAAAACATCGATCATAGTAACACCTCGTTAGATCCTTTGTAAAAAAGGGCCCGTAGGCCCTTTTGTGTGATGTCAGAACTGGATGCCGTAGTCCCGCATGGCGCGGATCAGCCGGTTTTTGGTGGGTTCCTCCATGGGACAGAGGGGCAGCCGAACCCGATCGCTACACAAGCCCATGAGACCGGCGGCGGTCTTGACGGGGATGGGGCTTACCTCGCAGAACAGAGCGTCGATGACGGGGTTTAGCCGATGCTGCATCTCGGCGGCGGTGGTGAAATCCCCCCGCAGGGCGGCGGCGCACATCTCGTGGGTATCCCGGGGCAGGATGTTGCTGACCACCGATACCACGCCCTTGGCGCCCATGGCCATCAAGGGTACGGTGATGGCGTCCTCGCCACAGTACAGATCCGCCTGGCCCCGGCTGAGCCGCAGGGTCTCCTGGGCCTGAGCTACGTTGCCACAGGCCTCCTTCATGGCAACGATATTCTTGTGGCGGGCGATCTCCGCAAAGGTACCGGGAAGCAGGTTGACTCCGGTACGGCCCGGCACATTATAGACCATAATGGGAGTATCCACCGCGTCGGCCACGGCGTTGTAATGGGCGATGAGGCCCTTTTGGGTGGCTTTGTTGTAATAGGGAGTTACCACCAGAAGGCAGTCCGCACCCGCCGCTTGTGCGGCCAAGCTGGCCTCGATGACGGCGGCGGTATTGTTGCCGCCGGTGGAGACGATGGCGGGCACCCGCTTATTGATCCGATCTAGGGCGAAGCGGATGAGATCGCTTTTTTCCTGGGCCGTCATGGTGGGGGGTTCTCCGGTGGTGCCGGCGATCAACAGGGCGTCGGTGCCATTTTCTATCTGGAAGTCGATGAGCCGGCCATAGGCCTCGAAGTCGATGCCGTCTTCCGTAAAGGGTGTGATCATAGCGGTACAGGAGCCGGTAAACAGGGTCATGGCGCTACCTCCTTTTATTTATGGGGAATGTACTCCTGGGCGCAGAGCAGCTCGGCACAGAGCACGCCGCCGCCCGCCGCGCCGCGAAGGGTGTTGTGGGACAAGCAGGCGAATTTGTAGTCGAAGATATTGTCCTCCCGGAGACGTCCCATGGTAATGCCCATGCCGCCATACAGCTCCCGGTCCAGCTTAGCCTGGGGCCGGTCATCCTCATTGAAATAGGTGAGGAACTGCTGCGGGGCGCTGGGCAGCTTTAATTGCTGGGGCAGGGGGGTCCATTCCTGCCATCGGGCAATGATCTCCTCCCGGGCGGGTTTGCGGTCAAAATTGACATACACCGCCGCGGTGTGGCCATCGGAAACCGGCACCCGGTAGCACTGAGCGCTGATCCGGGGAGAAGCGGCGTGGATGATCTTGCCATCCTCCACCTTGCCCCAGATCTTAAGGGGCTCCTGCTCGCTCTTCTCTTCCTCGCCGCCGATATAGGGGATGAGGTTATCCACCATCTCGGGCCAGGTGGCAAAGTTTTTGCCCGCGCCCGAAATGGCCTGATAGGTGCAGGCCAGGATGTCCTTTACGCCGAAGTCCATAAGGCAGGATAGGGCGGGAACGTAGCTCTGGATGGAGCAGTTGGATTTGGCTGTGATGAACCCCGTCCGGGTGCCCAGCCGTTTCCGCTGGGCGGGGATCACCTGGGCGTGTTCGGGGTTGATCTCCGGAATGATCATAGGAACGTCGGCTACCATGCGGTTGGCGGAGTTGTTGGAGATTACCGGGGTTTCGGCCTTGGCATAGGCTTCCTCCAGAGCCAGAATTTCGCTCTTCTGCATATCCACGGCACAGAAGATAAAATCGCACCGGCTGGCGACCTCCTCCACATGGCTGGCGTCCAGCACCACCAGGGATTTGGCGGACTGAGGCATGGGGGTGGCCATGGCCCAACGGGCGCCCACTGCTTCTTCATATGTTTTGCCAGCGCTACGGCCGCTTGCCGCCACTGCCGAAAGCTGGAACCAGGGATGGTTCTCCAAAAGGGTGACAAACCGCTGGCCTACCATGCCGGTCGCGCCTACTACGGCCACCTGATACTTCTTCATCGTTGCTTCCTCCTCTAGATAATGAAAAAACGGCGCTCAGCGCGCCGCCCAACAAACCGCAAAACGCGGTATGAGGGCAGTCAGCGCTCCACCCGAGGGTGACAGCCGGGAGATTGTTCATCCAACCAGCCAGGGAACCGTCCGCGGCAGACCCGCTCCCTTCGGCAGTTTACCCTTTCACAGCGCGTTAGCGGGCTCCGCGCCCTGGCCGCTGCTACTGATGCAAACCGCACCTCTGTCCTGCTCCGTATGTAATTATGATGATTTTAGCATTGCGCTAGGGGGGTTGTCAACGGCATCCTGGGTTTCTTATACCTCTTTCTGCCGTCCGCGTTGACAAACATGATACAATTATATATCATACTATGCTTGGCGCCCGGAAAGGGCATTGAAAATGTGGGCAAACCGGAGGAGATGAGACGGTGTACGGAGACTTTGCCACGGTTTACGATGGTTTTATGGCCGATGTTCCATATGGGGACTGGTGCGCCTATCTCCACGGCTTGATTCAAACCCGGCGCCCCGGGGCCCGGCGTCTGCTGGATCTTTGCTGCGGTACCGGCTCCGTTTCCCTGGGGCTCGCCGCATTGGGATATGATGTGATGGGCGGCGATTTGAGCCAGGATATGCTACAAAGAGCCCAGGAAAAGGCCAGGGATCGGGGGCAGCGAGTTCCTTTTTACCGCATGGATATGACGGACTTTTCCCTGATCAATGGGGTGGACTGCATCACCGCTATGTGCGATGGAATCAACTACTTGACGCACCACGCCCGAGACGATTTTTTTCGCTGTGCTTACGATGCCCTTTTGCCTCAGGGGCTCCTGCTTTTTGATTTCAGCACCCAATACCGGCTCCTAACGGCATTGGGGGACAATACCTTTGCCGATGAGAACGACGACTCCGCCTATATCCTGGTAACCCACCGGGAGAAGGGGGGATGCAGCATGGAGCTGACTCTCTTTTTCAAACAAGGGGAGTATTATAGACGGGGCTATGAAGAGCATTTTCTGTTTGTCCATGATCCCACGGATCTGGCGGATGCTTTGTATGACGCGGGGTTTTCCCAGGTGGAGGCCTTCTCCTTTTTGACGGTGGAGGATATAAAGCCCCAGGATGAGCGTATCATGATGATAGCGAGGAGATAGGATCGATGGCAAATTTGATCAAAACCATGCTGGAGGACGGCGCGGCCTACGGGGTCTGCATTGACGGGACGCGGATCGTTCAGCGGGCGGTAAACCTGCACGGCCTGAGCCCGGTAGCGGCCGCCGCCATGGGGCGCACCCTCATGGGCGCCCTTATTATGGCTTCCGATATCAAGGACGATCGAGGGGACGTTTCGGTGACCATCCAGGGGGACGGCCCGCTGGGCCGCATCATCGCTGTGGCCAACCCCAAGGGGGAGGTTAGGGGGTGTGTGGATCATCCAGAGGTGATGCTGCCACCCCGGGCCGACGGCAAGCTGGACGTAGGAGGCGCCGTGGGCAAGAATGGGCGCATCGCTGTGGTAAGGGATCTGGGGTTTGGAGAACCCTATGTGGGACAGTCCCCCCTGGTAAGCGGGGAGATCGCTGAGGATATGGCCTACTACTATGCCACCAGCCAGCAGCAGCCCTGCTTGCTATACCTTGGTGTGCTGGTGAATACCGATGGTAGCATTCTATCGGCGGGGGGCATCGGGATCTTTCCCCTGCCTGGATGTCCGGAGGAGACCATCCGGAAGCTGGAGCTGGGGGCGCCTTTATACAGCGATTTTACCAATATGCTGAAGGATTCCTCCCTGCCGGATTCCATTGCAATGGCTTTTAGCGGTCTTGCTTACCGCATTACCCAGCGCCAGGACTGCGGGTATGTTTGCAATTGCAGCCGGGAGCGCATGGAGCGGGCGCTGATCAGCATCGGGGAGGCTGAACTGGTTCAGATGGTGGAGGAGGACCATGGCTGCGAAATCACCTGTCACTTCTGCGGTACCAAGTACTGCTTTACCGAAGAGGAGCTGCTTCGCCTGTTGGGAGAGGCCTCCGCGAAATCGGTAGAATGAGGAGCCTATGGCACTACCCAGAGAGAAAAGCAAGATTTTAACCTATCATCAGCCGGGGGAATTCTACGGCAAGCTGGCCATCCGCAATCTGGACCGGGACGACCTGCCAGGGGCCATGGCCAACCTTCGGCGTGCCCTGAATCGGGAGCCTGGAAACAGGGAATACCAGCTTTTGCTGGCCGATGTGCTGTCCCGGCTGCAGATGTATGATCGGAGCTGCAGAATTCTCTATGGACTTCTGGAGGAGGGAGGAGATGAGGCGGCGGAATGCGCCTATTATCTGGGATACAACCAGATGAATATGGGACAGTATGACAAGGCCCTTCGCTTTTTGCGGGGGTATTTGGATGCAGAGCCCGAGGGAGAATACGCAGAGGACGCGGAGGATATGATCCTCTCCATCTATGAATACCTGGAGGATATGGAACAACTGACCCCCGCCGAAAAGCTGGCGGAAGAAGGGCGGGAGGCCATGGATCAGGGGGACTATTCCCGGGCGGCGGAACGGTTCTCTCGATGCCTGGAGCAGGACGATTCTCTGGTGTATGCACGGAATAATCTGTCCATCTGCCAGTATGCCCTGGGGGATGTGGAGGGAGCGCTTCGGGATGTGGAGCAAGTCCGCGCTGTGGAGCCTCAGAATATCTTTGCAAACTGCAATCTGCTCCTATATTACCAGACCCTTCGGGATGTAGAGCGGTCGATGGAGCAGCTGGAGGAGATCGAAAAGCTGGTTCCCCAGAATGAACAGGATGCCCTGCGGCTGGGTTTGGCCCTGGGAGAAAATCACCGGGATGCCGCAGCGTATGAGGTATTTCGTTCCGCTATGAACCAGTTTGAATGGGATGAGCGGATGCTGTATTTTGCCGGCATTGCCGCCTATAACAGTGGACAATACGGCCGGGCGTTCCGGCATTTTGGGGAGCTGTCCAAGTGGGAATGGGAAAACAGCATCTCCCTATACTATCGGAATCTTGCCCAGGAGGCCATGAAGGAGGAACCTCAGGTGCTGTGGCTGGCCTATCAGTACCAGGTGCCCCTTACGGAAGCAGCCCGGCGGGTATCGGTGATCAACGGCGTGCTGCGCCAGGGTCCCCGGGCTACCCGAAGCGCCTTTTTGGAGGACGCGGAGTTTCGCTCCTATGCTCTGTGGGGTGTGGAGCTTTCCGATAAGCGGGTGCGGAGCGCTTGTATTGAGATCCTTTCCATGGTGGCTACCCAAGAGTGCATTCTGACACTGCGATGGATGTTGTTATCGGAATTCTACGACGACGAGACAAAGAATGAGCTTTTGATGGCCCTTTACCACGCGGGGGAGCCGGAGCCCTATCTGGCCATGCTGGAGGGCTCGGTGGTCCGGGCTAAGATATCGGTCTATGATTTTCCAAAGGATGGGGAAGCCTTTTACCGAGAGGTGATTGCCTTGGCCGTTAGCCGTATGGGCGAGGAGGGCCAGGATGCCCTGGTGGACGAGATGGTGGCTGTGTTTTGCGAATACATCCGGGATCATGGAATGGAGGAGATCACCGGGATGAAGAAGGAGGACCTCTGCGCAGCCCTTGCTTATCTTGCTGCTCTCCGGCGGGGAAGACCCCTATTGAAGAAGGAGGCCTGCCGGATCTTCGGGGTTCGGTATGACGGCCTGAACCGGGGCCTTGGCGCCCTGGGTTATGGGAAGGAGCATCACTGATATGGCTGTGGATTTTGACGGGCTGTTCCGGCAGTATTTCGCCCGGCACGGCAAGGTGTCGGAGGACGCCACCGAGGAGGAGATCGAGGAGCGGGCGGAGGAGCTGTACCATGGGTTCCTTCATACGCCGCTCCCCGAATTGGACGGCCGAACCATGGAGGAGTACTTTTCCGAAAAGAACGCCTATATGCTGGTAGAGGAGCTGTTGGATTGCGCAAGGGAGGGAATCCCCCCGACCGATTATCTGATGGACGCCATTTTGTCGTCTTCTCAAGGGGAGGAAGCCCTTTACGAGGCGCTTGCGGATACCGGGCTCAGCCCTGGCGAGGGGGTGGCGGTCATCGGGTTGCTCATGGATCTGGAGAGCAGGGCGCCGCTTACCCGCTACCGGGAGATCCTGCTGGATGAGGACGCCGACGCCGGCCTCAGCGACGCCGCAGCCGAGGCCGTCATCGCTCTGGGGGATTTGGAGACTGCCCGGTTGATCCAAGATCGCCTGCCCGGAATTATGGATCCGGAGAACCGGCGGCGGCTGGGGGATATCCTGAGCTATCTCCCGGTGGAGGGAACCTTTGAAGCCCTGTTGAACCTATTTTTGGATTGTCCGGACGCCTTCTACGCCCAGTGTCTGATGCGGCTGGGGGATGCCCGGGCGGTGGAACCTCTCAAAACCGCTATGCAGGCGCCCAATTTGCGCTATGGGGATTATCTTGCCATGCGGGATGCCGCTGAAAGCCTAGGCGCTATCCTGGATGTGGAACGAGAGTTCTACGGAGATCAGGATTATGAATTGATGAGAACGATGGGAGAATAGTATGTCGCAGATTGTATTGCTGGATATTCGGCGGGATCCCGCCATATCAGCCATGATAGAAACCGCCAACCGGTATTTGGAGGCCATAGGCTATACCGATCATGGGCCCAAGCATGTGGGCTATGTAAGTCGCATCACCGCGGAGATCCTTTCCAGCTTGGGGTATCCGAGCCGCACGGTGGAGCTGGGCGCCATTGCCGGGTGGGTTCATGACGTGGGAAACATGGTCAACCGGGAATATCATGGACTCACCGGGGCGTGTTTGCTGTTTCCTATGTTGCTGCAGGCCGGCATGGATCCGGACGAGGCCAGCGAGATCTGTCTTGCGGTGGGAAACCACGAGGAGCAATATGGGAAGCCTGTCAGCGCCATCAGCTCCGCTCTGATCATTGCCGATAAGATCGACGCCCACCGGGTCCGGGTTCGGCGCAACAAGTATGATCCCAATGATATCCACGACCGGGTGAACTATTCCATCCAGAAGACCAATGTTACGGTGGATCGGGAGGCCAAGGTGATCCGCTTTTCCTGCGTGATGGAGAATGGCTCCTCCATCAAGGAGTTTTTGGACATCTATATGAGCCGGATGACGCTGACGGAAGCCGCTGCCCGTTATTTGGGCTGTCGGTTTGAGCTGTGGATCAACGATGTATATGTAAACCGCCATACCGAGCCGGGCAAATCCGGCCAAGGGGAGGAAAACTGATGAGGTATTATGCCACCTGCGGGTTTGGAATGGAAGCTCTGGTACGGGATGAGCTCCGGGAGCTTGGCATTCAAGTGGAGCGGGTGGAGGACGCCCGGGTGTTTTTCCAGGGAGAACAGGAGGACGCTGTTCGGGCTAACCTTTGGCTCCGGTGCGCCGACCGGGTTTTTCTGGAGTTAGGGTCCTTTCCCGCCGAGACCTTTGATCAGCTCTTTGAGGGCATCCGCGCCATTGGGTTTGGGGAGCTTTTGCCCTTCAACGCGGAGTTGTACATCACCGGAAAGGGAGCGCTCAGCAAACTGGTCAGCGTACGGGACATGCAGTCCATCGGCAAAAAGGCTGTGGCCGAGTCCATGATGGCCCATTATGGATATGCCCGCTGTCCCGAGACCGGGCCCCGGTATAACATTGAGATTGGCATGCTCCGGGATGTAGCTACCATCGGCTTGAATCTATCGGGAGGCGGGCTCAACCGCCGGGGATACCGGGACCTGTCCGCAAAGGCTCCCATCCGGGAGACCTTGGCCGCTGCGTTGGTCTATCTTTCCCACTATGACGGCAGGGAAATTCTGTTGGATCCCTTCTGTGGCTCTGGTACCATCGCTATTGAGGCGGCTATGATCGCCAGCAACACCGCACCTGGACTGATGCGGGAATTTGCCTTTGATAGCTGGAGCCACTGGCGGGAGACAGGAGAGCGCTGCCGCGAGGAGGCTCGGGATCTTCGGAGGGAAAGGGGATTTGCCCATATCCACGCCAGCGATATCGATCCTAAGATGGTGTCCATGACCCAGCGCCACGGAAAGCGGGCGGGGGTCAACGGGTTTATCAACGCCGTTCAGGGGGACGTTAAGAGCCTGTCTCTGCCCAGCGAGGGCGGCGTCATCGTCACCAATCCCCCCTACGGCGTTCGTATGGAGGTGGATCGGGAGGCCATCGGCGCTTTGGGCCGGCTCAAGGAGGCGAACCCTCGCTGGGGTGTATTTGCTATCAGTGAGGATCGGGGATTTGAAAGATCCTTTGGGGCGCGGGCAAACAAGCGTCGCAAGCTGTATAATGGCAGCATTCGATGCGATCTATATATGTATTTTCGCCGGTATCGATAATTTGGGTAGTGACAGCCTCTTTCCAAATATGCTATAATGCATCCGCATTCAGGCCACTGTGGCTCAGTGGTAGAGCAGCTGATTCGTAATCAGCAGGTCTGGGGTTCAAATCCCCACAGTGGCTCCAGCGGACAGTGTCCGCGCTCAATATCGCAATTCACTTTGGTGGGTTGCGATATTTTTGTTCCCGACAGTAAAGAGCCAAATCGTAAGACTCTGCCAGCGGCAAGTTGCAGCACCCAAAGTCGCATCTTCTATTGGAGGATGCGACTTTTTTTCAGTCTGATATGTACAAGGCGTCAGAAGCGCATGAAAAGTATGGCGCTGCTGAGGCGAACGAGTTAAGGATTTATTATGCTTTTCTTTATGAGAAGCATAGGAAGATCGGGTATCATCAGGTTAACGAAGGGGAAGAGGGAGCATATCATGCGAATATTTGGTAATCTTATCTGGTTTGTATTTGGCGGGCTGGAGATCGGCCTTGGTTGGATTTTGGCAGGGGTGCTCTGGAGCATCACCGTGGTGGGTATTCCCCTGGGAATGCAGTGCTTTAAGTTTGCCAAATTGACATTCTTCCCCTTCGGGAAAAAAATCATCTATGCCGGGGGAGTAGGGGCTACTTTGCTCAATGTCCTATGGCTGATCTTCAGCGGGATTCCACTTGCCATCTGCTCCGCGGTGACCGGAGTGCTTTTCTGTATGACGATCGTGGGAATCCCGTTTGGAAAGCAACACTTTAAAATCGCCAAGCTGGCACTGATGCCTTTTGGCTCCGATGTGGTTTGAAGAAACGAAAAGCGCCTGTCAGATGACAGGCGCTTTCTTTTGCCGTATGTTGAAAGGCTGAACAGCAGCGGCTGTTCGTGGTACTTCCAATTATAGAGGGCAGACGTTGATGGCGCGGGTCTTGCTGCTGTTCTTGGGATCGACCTCGGTATCATAGGTTACCTTCTGGCCTTCCGCAAGGGTCTTGAAGCCTTCGCCCTGAATAGCGGAGAAATGAACGAAAACGTCCTCGCCGCCCTCATCGTTGGAGATGAAGCCATAGCCTTTGCTATCGTTGAACCATTTTACCGTACCATTGTTCATAACTGGTACCTCCTAAAAGAATCTGCACTCATAAGAGACAAAAAACCCACAGGTGTAAATCAAGAATGGAGCCAATGACTTACAATACCTGTGAGTACAATTGATACCTCTTTGAATACGAAAAATACTTTATCAGTCTTTGCAGGATTTGTCAAGGGCATGGACAAAAACATAGCAGGATTTGCCAGCTTTTTGCGGGATCATATAGGGCGGTTTGGGAGAAAACGGAGGGAATAAGCGAGACAACGATGTAAAAGTATCTTGTGCTTATGAATCAGCCAAGCTTTTTATGAGAATCTTGCGATGCAACCGAATGTGAATGGTATGGATGAAGGAAGATAGAAATACCAGAACCCACAAAGGCGGATTGCGATATTGGACGCTGCAACCTACCGCTGGCTGAAATGCGGAAAGGAGGGAAAGATGGGGCGGGGATAAAAATATCGCAACCCACAAAAGTGGATTGCGATATTAGACGCGGCAACTTGCCGCTGGTCGGGGTAAGAGGATTTGAACCTCCGGCCTCTTCGTCCCGAACGAAGCGCGCTACCAAACTGCGCTATACCCCGTGAATGCCGGTTTCGGCCGATTCCTTGGATATTATAGTATAGATGTCTTGCTCCGTCAATTGCATTGTCCAGGAGGAATGCATCCGAACATTGACTTTTTTATGGCACCGATGATCTGATATAATAAAACAAATGGCAAAAAAGGATCGGGTGAACCTATGAAAAAACAAGCGGTAATTGGAATCATCTGCTGTATCTGTATGCTGTGCGCCGCCTGCGGCAATGCGGCTGAGCCCGCTCCCACTCCTAAGCCCGTGGAGGCCACTGTGGGCAAGGTGGTGGAGGTAACGGAGGAGATTATCACCATTCAAACCACAGAGGATGCAACCCATACCTTTGAACGGCAGAACGCGCAGTTGAAGCTGAACGGATATCGCCTGATGGAGGGAGACCGGGTGGAGGTTCAGCACCGGAATCCCTATGAAGCCCTGGTGATCACCCTGGTGGAGCCGGGAGAGGAAGCCAAGCGCTATCGGGTGGTGGACGACCTTCTGGCTGGCATGAGTGTGGAGGAAAAGGTGGGCCAACTGTTCTTGGTGCGGTGCCCGACCCAGGGAGCCGCTCAGGACGCTGCAGACTACCATCTGGGCGGATATGTGTTGTTTAAGCCCAATACGGAAAACCAGACGCCAGCCGGCTTAAAGGAGGAGATTGCATCCTACCAGGAGGCCAGCAGGATTCCCATGCTGATTGCTGTGGATGAAGAAGGGGGATTGGTGAACCGCATCAGCCAACTGCCCCAGTTTCGTTCCGCCCCCTTCCGCTCCCCTCAGGCGCTGTTCCGAGCAGGGGGGTTGGAATTGGTAAGCAGCGATACCCAGGAAAAGGCACAGTTTTTAAAAAAACTTGGAATCAATGTTAACATGGCGCCGGTTTGCGATGTTTCCACCGATAGCGGGGACTATATTTATGCCCGAACCTTTGGAAAGGACGCCGCCCAGACCGCGGAATATGTAAGAACGGTGGTGGAGGTGATGGATGCCGAGGGCATGGGATCGGTGCTAAAGCATTTCCCCGGTTATGGCAATAACCGGGATACTCACACCGGGGTAGCCCATGACCAGCGCCCCATGGAGACCTTCCGCTCCAGCGATTTTCTGCCCTTTTCCGCTGGCTTTGCGGCCGGAGCCGACAGCGTCCTGGTGAGCCATAACGTGGTGGAGGCCATGGACCCAGATCTTCCGGCATCCCTATCCCCTAAGGTGCATGAGATTCTTCGGGAGGAGCTGGAGTTTCAGGGAGTGATCATGACCGACGATCTCTATATGGACGCCATCCGCACGGAATATGGCATAGGGGATGCGGCGGTATTGGCCATTCAAGCGGGGAATGATATGATCTGTGGAACCGACTATAAGGAGCAGATACCCGCCGTGGTTCAGGCGGTTAAGGATGGAACGATCAGCGAGGAGGCATTGGATGCGTCGGTGCTGCGAGTCCTCCTATGGAAGGAGAAACTGGGGCTGCTTCAGTAGCATGCTGCTGGCCGGAGAGGAGCAGAGCCTCCCCGGCGGTTTGCGGTGCTCTTATGGAGCCAATATATTCAAGGGCGGATGCTTCCTCCTTTTGTGGAAGTTTTAGGAGCGGTTTTTTCTCACAAGGGCTTGACAATTTTGGAGATACTATCTATAATCACAAGGCATGCAAGAGTGAGACGTTGCTTTTGCAGGCCAAGCCCTGCGGGCGTGGCGGAATGGCAGACGCGCTAGACTTAGGATCTAGTGCCAATAGGCGTGGGAGTTCAAGTCTCTTCGCCCGCACCATCTGCGGTAGTAGCTCAGTGGTAGAGTGCCACCTTGCCAAGGTGGATGTCGCGAGTTCGAATCTCGTCTACCGCTCCACTTGCGGGTGTAGCTCAATGGTAGAGCTCCAGCCTTCCAAGCTGGCTACGTGGGTTCGATTCCCATCACCCGCTCCAAACATGCCTCCTTAGCTCAGCTGGCTAGAGCACCTGACTCTTAATCAGGGTGTCCAGGGTTCGAATCCCTGAGGGGGTACCAGCGGTAAGTTGCCGCGCTCAATATCGCAATCCGCTTTTGTGGGTTGCGATATTTTTTGCATAAAATGGGAGGAGTATTATCGTAATGCTTCATTAACGAAACGGCCTTGGAAGAAAGGATTCCAGGGTTGTTTTTTATATGGTGCAAACAAAAGGGGCAACGGGCGAATAGCAAAAACGCGATCCAAGGGGACCGCGTTTTTGCGTTTTGCTTCTGTCCACAAGGCTGGTCTAAGGGCATTGAATCGCTGTTTCGGCATTCAGGGGAATTCCCTTCTTGCGCCCATGCCCAGCCAGGAAGTACATCATAAGGGATGCCAGCACCACCATTGCCGCGATGATGAGATAGGTCATGCGGATGCCCACGCTATCCACCAAAGCGCCGGCCAAGAGGTTTCCCAATACCCCGGCCAGGGACTGTGCAGCGGCGTTTACCGTTACGACGGTGGATTCCAGCCCTCTGGGGGCCAGACTGTGAACGTAGTTGATATTGACCCCGATGATCATAGCAAAGACCGTGCCGCTGCATACCATGATGGCATATAGGGCCCAGACCTGTTGGGTCATGGCCAGAACCAGGCATTCGACGGCATAGTAGGAAAAACAGAGGGGAAGCAGCTTTTGCGGATTGTATTTCCGCAGAAGAAAGGGCACCAACATGAAGGAGGGAAATTCCATGAAAGCCCGGATGCCGAAGGCGATTCCCTGTAAAGAGGAATCGGCGTGGATGGCCTCCAGCAGAAAGGGCACCAGGGTGCCGTGGAGCATGAAGGGCATCCAAACCACCATGAGGCAGATGATATGGCAGACCAGGTAATAGCTTTTGAAAGCCCGGCCGATCTGCAGCTTGTGCTTGGCTCCCTGGCCTGAATCTGGCGCGTCCTTGGGCTTGACATCGCCAACCTGGCGGGTGATGACAATAACCGGCCCCAGGATCAACAGAGGGACGTAGAACATGACGCCAACCCCCAGAGCCGCCATAAGAGGGGTAGACAACAGAGCGATAATGGCGTAGCCCAATGAGCCGTATTTGCGGGCCCGGGAGTAGACAATCCGGGAATCGGCGGTTTGGACTTGCATCAGATAGCTGTCCGTCAGAGAATTGACGGGAGACCGCACCCAAGCGCCGCAGATGACAAATACCACTACCACAGGAAAGGTGGCGATTTTGACGTTAAGGGTGAGGGGAATCCCCAGCCAGACCAGGCAGGTGAGAGCAAGAGTGATGCACATGGTTTTGCGGGGTGAACCGATTTTATCGGCGATCATTCCAAACAGCGGCGGCGTTAGGAGCGCCATCAGGGAATTGATGCTCAATACCGTGCCCAGAGCCATGCTGGAGAGGCCGGCGGCGCGCAGCACCATGCCCAGATAGGAGCCGCCGGTGAGACCTCCGACGATGAGAAAATCGAGGATATTCAACCTGGTTTGTACCTGTTTGTAGTTCATGGGCGCCCCTTCTTAAATTTAGTATAATTTAGTACACTTTAGGATCCATTGTTCCATAATATTCCATAGCCGTCAAGGCCGGGCCGTTGCAAAAACTGCATCCCTTGAGATGAAATAAAATGGCGTGCTACAAAAAACGCCATCCCTGAGGAGACGGCGTTTTTTTCATTCGGGAATCATTCTTGGGCAAGGGCCAGCAGGGGGGCTAGATCCTCCTGATTTAGCTCCGGATAACGGGTAAAGAAGGGGATGAATTTTTTTGCGATGTGTTTCGCACCGCCTGGCTCTTCACTCTCCACCTGGAATCCCATCAGGGGATTATACATGCTGGGCCGGCTGGAGGCCCAGCCATCTCCGTCGCCGGGGGGAAACTCGCCACGAAATCCGTCTACGTGTTCTTCGTTGAGTGCAATTCCCTGCTCTTTGGCGAACTGGAAAAGGTCCCGCAGGAGCATATCGCCATATTCCCTGGGGTTTTCCACTGTAAAGTGGAAGGGGAAGGAGAGGGCTTCCAGAGGTTCCTTCAAATCGGCAATGAGGCTGTCCAGCCGCTTGCCCTCCTGGTGTAGCCTTGCCATTTTGATGAGAACCTTTGCCACCAGATAGGCGCCGTCGTCCAGAAAGTGGTTTTCCTTTAGGGCGCAATGGCCGCTGACTTCGATGGCCATTTGACTGTCGGTTCCCGCGGCGTTTAGGCGAAGGGCCTCGTCTATAACAAAGCGGTAGCCCCGTTTAAACCGGCGTTGCTTGCCACCGCGGGCTTCGATAAAGGAACGGATGTGGTTGGAGGTGCTGGAGCAGGTGACGATGGTGGTGCCGGGATGTTCCTCCAATACGATGGCGCTCATAAGAGCTACAAGGGCGTTCCGCGCAAAGGGGGTTCCGTCCCGGTTGATGACAGCAGCCCGGTCGCAGTCGGTATCAAAGATGATGCCGAGATCGGCGCTATTTCGCGTTACGGCCTGGCTGACTGACGAAAGGGCGTCGTCGTCCTCCGGGTTGGGCATGTGATTGGGGAAGCGGCCGTCCGGCTCTAGAAACTGGCTGCCGATTGGATCGGCGCCCAGGGGTTTTAGCACCTGTTCCACGAAGAAACCGCCTACGCCGTTGCCCGCATCCACCAGGATGCGGAAGGGGGCCAAGGGATGGTCATAGTCCTGGGCATTGGCACCTCTACGAACCAGATCCACCAGCTGTTGGGCATATTTTGAAAGAAAGTCCACCTGGATGGCGGCCTTGGGCGGCGTTGCTTTTTTGGTGCAGCCATCCTCCGCCAGGGCGAGGATATGGATCATATCCTCGTTGCTGGTGCCGCCCTGGGCGGTGAAGAACTTCAGACCATTGCGATCGGGTGGCAGGTGGCTGGCCGTCATCATGACGGCGGCGTCGTAGAGGAATCCCGGGGTGACGGTGCTCATGAACATACTGGGGGTGGTGGAGAGTCCGCAGTCAAACACCTGGACGCCCATATCCGCCAGTCCCTGTTGGAGACGAGGCATCAAAAGAGGGCCGGACAGCCGGCAGTCCTGCGCCACGGCGATGCGCAGCTGCTCCAGCGGTTTTTGCAGCTTCTCCGAGACAAAGCGAGCGAATCCACAGGCGATATCGTACACCGCCTGTGGCGTAAGCCGGACGGGCTGCTCCTCCGGGTTCTCCATGGCTACCGCGCGGACGTCGCTTTCGGTACGCAGGTGTTGATAGGTCATACTCCATTCCTCCTTTAATTTGATTCTTTTATGAAATAGCAACTACACTTTTTGTTTCATTTGTACTCAACTTTACCATGAAATGGAATTAAATCACACAGATATTGGAAATTCCTTCTTTCAATTTTTGCCTTTCTGGATTCCAACCCTTGGAAAGAGGAGAAGCTCTAGTGTTGGCGGAAGAGACGATAGCGTTTTGTCCCAAAAGCAACGCCTGGGAAAGAGGAAGAAATCCATAAGAAATCGTGAACTTTTTTGAAAATGCTCCGTTTTGTGGTTTTTTCGTTTGAATCCCCTTCTTTTCGGTGATATATATGAAGAGGAAAGGAGGATGGCCATGCCTTGGTGGGAGATACTAGCCATAGCGGCTTTGGCGGTTTGCCTATTGAGCTATCTGATGGCGGAGCTGTTGCTATGGATTGCCTTTTATCATACGGACGGCCCCAGACGGAAGCGGGATCCCAAGAGGATGACCCCGCTGGGCCGGCGGTGGACGGCATCCATCTTGGAAGCTAAGGAATGGCTTTCCACCCAGCCCATGGAACGGGTGAAAATCGCGGCTTCTCAGGATGGGGTTTTCCTTACAGGCTGGTTTCTTCCGGCCAAGGAGCCCAGCTGCCGGGTTGCCCTGTGCATCCATGGGTACCGGGGGGATGGCATCTCCACCTTTGGACCCTTTGCGGCCTTCTATCAGCGTATGGGTTTCCATCTCTTGATGCCCGATAACAGGGCTCATGGCAAAAGCGGCGGCCGCTATGTGGGGTTCGGATGGGCCGACCGGCTGGATTGTTTGGATTGGGCGGCGTATCTGATCCAGAGACTGGGAAAGGAGGCCCGCATCCTCCTTCATGGCGTCTCCATGGGAGGCGCTACGGTGTTGAACGCGGCGGGAGAGTCGCCTCCACCCCAGGTGCGGGCGGTGGTGGCGGACTGCGGATATAGTTCGGCCTGGGAAGAACTGGTTCATCAGTTAAAGCGCCAGTACCATCTGCCGCCCTTTCCGGTGATGTATCTGGCCAGCCTTTTGTATCGCCGCCGCATGGGCAGCCGTTTTCGGGACAACAGCCCTATCCATCAGCTGCAAAAGGCAACGATTCCCATCTTGTTTATCCATGGCGCGGAGGACGATTATGTTCCCGTCCGAATGGCGCGGGAGATGTTTGAGGCGTACCAGGGGGAAAAGGAGCTGTTTCTGGTCCCGGGCGCGTATCATGCCACCAGCCATCTGCAGTCTCCGGAGGCGTATGAAGCGAAAGTAGCGGCCTTTTTGGAGCGGATCGGATTCTAGGCCAAAAAGGGAGAAACGCCTCCCCGCCTTAGCTTTTGAAAAAGCTGTTGACGTATTGGCGCATCTCCTGTTTTGAATTGACATGGCGGGCATGATCCACGATGGTGTTCTGATGGCTTTGGCTGAGGGACGCAAAGTAGGCTGTCGCGTCCAGGTTATCGGCCAGAGCCATGAGAAACCCCTGTGGTAAGTCGCTGCTCATCCTTATCACCTCGGGGATAGTATCTGCGTTTTCTCGGATTTTAACCCCGCTGTCCCCGGCGGCGGGTGGCGTCCATTACATCGGCGTACCGATGCTCCACAAAGGACCAGTCGATGACCTGGGTAAGGGCGGTAAGATAGTCCTTCCGGCGGTTTTGGTACTGGAGGTAATAGGCATGCTCCCATACGTCAATCGCGAGGAGCGGACACATGCGGCTGCTTAGCGGAACCTGCTGGTTGGGGGCCTTTACCAGCCCCAGCCGGCCCCAGGCATCGCTGATCAAAAAGGCATAGCCCGATCCAAACTGGCTCATGGCGCACTGGATGAGGGCGTCATTTAGGTTTTGAAAGGAACCAAACGCCTTCTCGATGACCGCCGTCAGGCGGCTGCCCGGCATGGAGCCGCCCGGGCAAAGCCCCATAAAATAAAGGCCGTGGTTGTAAACGCCCCCTGCGTTGTTTCGTACCGGCTCCTGGATGCTTTGGGGCAGGTGGGCGTACTCCGTCACCAGCCGGTTAAGGGACCAGGACTGGTACTGGGGGCATTTTTCTAAAATTTGGTTGAGCCCCTCCACATAGGCTTGGTAGTGCTTATCGTGATGAAACGTCAGGGTTTCTGCATTTAAATAGGGCGCCAGGCCATCATAGGGATAGGGCAGCGGCAGCGCCTCAAAGGGATAGCATTGTTCCACAGCGGTAACCTCCTTCCGTAAAGCATATTCCCATTTTGTGGGGTTAGGACCCTTTTTCCAAATTCTTGATCCTTTTGTGAAAAACTTAGTGAACTTTTTAACAAAATATGATAAGATAACGATGAGCGCCGGCGGCGGTAGGAAGCCGATCCAATCCAATGCGCCGGAAAGCCTTAGGGATACGAAAATGAATGAGTATAAAAAGCAAATTCCCAATATTTTAACCACGTTGCGCTTTTTGATGGTGCCGCTGTTCTGGTGGGCATTTTGGAATCCCGACACCGTTTTCGAGGGGCGGATGCTATCCTTTGCCATTTGCGCTACGGCGGGGGTTACCGACCTTATCGATGGTTATTTGGCGCGGAAATACAAGGCCATCAGCACCTATGGCAAGCTGATGGACCCGGTGGCAGACAAGCTTATGACCCTCTCGGTATTGATCTGCTTTATGCTGGTGGGCTACATCCCCACCTTCTTTGTGGCGATCTTTGTGGCCAAGGATCTGATCCTGTGTATCGGCGCGCTGGTGCTGCTGCGCAAGAAGGATATCGTGGTATATTCCGATATCTTTGGCAAGGCAGCTACCTACTTTTTAAGCATGGGCCTGGCGATGACCTTCTTTGAGGTGCTGCGTCCCTACAACATGTATGTGTTGTATCTGGGGCTGGTGGTGGCCCTGATTGCCTTTGCCCGATACGTCAACAGCGCCATTAAGAATCTGTTTGGAAAGCCGTCTGAATAAGCTCAATACAAAAGGGCCGCCCTCATGGACGGCCCTTTTTTACTATTTTTCCCGGGAGACGGATCTTCCTTTTCTATGGAGAATGTACTTAACCAAGAGAGCAACGGCCAAAAAGCCAGCGGTACAAAGGCCATTCATCAGAATACCCGTATACCAGGGGGCGGATCCCAGGGCGTATAGCCCAGGATGGGCATGGTAGTCCCAAAGGAGATACAGGCTATGTCCAATCCAGACACCGATGAAACTGCCGATGAGGAGATTCAAGACGTGGTTTAATCGAGGGTACATGGGGATTCCTCCTGGTTAAACATCCAAGCAAAAAAAGGATACCATATTTTTGGCGCCGGGACAACGAGACGGAGCCCCTCTGACCGGCGTGTTGACAGCCGGGGTAGCCTTTGGTAAAATAGCTAACAATCCGATATCTGCGAGGATCGGGAGGAGTAGGAGGCATTGGTCCCTCAAGAGAGGCGTCCGGGAAGGGAATCCTTCCATGGTGGGAGGACGCTGGGAGAAAGCCTTTGAAGGTCGCCCGGGAGCTCGGCCGGTGAAGCGCGTCAGCCGGCCGCGTGGGGGAGCGTTAATCCCAAGAGGCGGGGGGGGGAAAGCCCCTCCGTAAAATAAGGTGGTACCACGAAGCCGGCTTCGTCCTTTGGGACGGAGCCCTTTTTGATTTTTCAGAAAAGGGAAGGAGCATACCCATGAAGAATTTGCCCGAGAAGGTCTATGATCCCAAGGCGGTGGAGGACCGCCTGTACGACTTTTGGCTGCGGGAAAAGTGTTTTTCCGCCCGGGTGGACCCGGACAAGGAGCCCTATACCATTGTGATTCCGCCCCCCAATATCACGGGGCAGCTTCACATGGGCCACGCGCTGGATAACGTGTTGCAGGATATCCTCATCCGTACCCGGAGAATGCAGGGATTCAGCACCCTGTGGGTTCCGGGCACCGATCACGCCAGTATCGCCACCGAGGTCAAGATCGTGGAGAATATGGCGGAGGAGGGGCTTACCAAAAACGACATTGGCCGGGAGGCCTTTTTGGAGCGGGCCTGGCAGTGGAAGGAGAAGTATGGCGGCCGGATTGTGGAACAGCTGAAGAAGATGGGCGCCTCCTGCGATTGGGATCGGGAACGGTTTACCATGGATGAGGGATGCAGCCACGCCGTAAACGAGGTGTTTGTACGGCTGCACGAAAAGGGCCTCATCTACCGGGGCAACCGGATCATCAACTGGTGTCCCGACTGCCGCACCGCTTTGAGCGACGCCGAGGTGGAATATGAGGAGGAGGCCGGGCATCTTTGGCACATCCGCTATGACGCCGCGGACGGCAGCGGCAGCGTCATTGTGGCCACCACCCGGCCTGAGACCATGTTGGGGGATACCGCGGTGGCAGTTCATCCTGACGACGCGCGGTATCAAGACCTCGTTGGCAAGACGGTGATTCTGCCCATTATGGACCGGGAGATTCCCATTGTGGCCGACGAGTATGTGGAAATGGAGTTCGGCACTGGCGCGGTGAAGATCACTCCTGCTCATGATCCCAATGATTTTGAGGTGGGCATCCGCCACAACCTGCCGGTGATCCGGGTATTGGATGACGGCGGCGTGGTCAATGAGAACGGCGGCCCGTTTGAGGGGCTGGACCGGCTGGAGGCCCGGCGCCGGGTGGTGAAAAAACTGGAGGAGCTGGGTTGCCTTGTGAAGGTGGAGGATTACACCCACAGCGTAGGCCACTGCTATCGCTGCGGCAGCGTGGTGGAGCCCATCACCTCGGACCAGTGGTTTGTAAAGATGAAGCCTCTGGCGGAGCCCGCCATCGAAGCGGTGCGGTCCGGCCGGGTGGAGTTTGTACCCAGGCGCTTTGAGAAAATCTACTTCAACTGGATGGAGAATGTACGGGATTGGTGCATTAGCCGTCAGCTCTGGTGGGGGCATCGGATTCCCGCCTATTACTGTAATGACTGTGGAGAGGTGACGGTTGCCCGGACGGCGCCGGAGACTTGTCCCAAATGCGGAAGCCATCGCCTCCATCAGGATGAGGATGTGCTGGACACCTGGTTTAGCTCCGGCCTCTGGCCCTTTTCCACCTTGGGATGGCCCGAGAAGACCCCGGAATTGGATTATTTCTATCCCACCAGCACCCTGGTGACCGGCCATGAGATCATCTTCTTCTGGGTGGCTCGGATGATTGTGTTCGGCCTGGAGATTATGGGGGATATTCCCTTCCGCAAGGTGATGATCCACGGCATCGTCCGGGATAACCAGGGACGGAAGATGAGTAAATCCCTGGGCAACGGTATCGATCCACTGGAGATCATCGATACCTATGGCACCGACGCGCTCCGGTTCTCTCTGGTGCTTAACAACAGCATCGAAAGCGATATGCGCTTTTATTATGAGAAGGTGGAGAGTTGCCGGAACTTTACCAACAAGGTGTGGAACGCCGCCCGGTTTGTACTGATGAACGCCGAGGGCATTGTTCCCATGGATCCAGCCACGCTGGATTTAGCCGATGAGGACCGGTGGATTTTGCGGAAGTTGGATGAGACCATTGCCGATGTGAACCGCAGCATTGATGCCTTTGATCTGGGCCTGGCCGCCCAGTCGGTGTATGAGTTCCTGTGGGATTACTATTGCGACTGGTATATCGAAATGAGCAAAGCCCGGCTGAATGGAAGTCCGGAGGAAAAGGCCGTTGCGGTGAGCGTCCTTCTCTATGTATTGGAGCGCACGTTAAAGCTGCTCCATCCCTTTACTCCCTTCATCACCGAGGAGATTTACCAGAGCCTACCCGGCGTTGAGGGCAGCATCGTGGTATCCCAGTGGCCCAGCGTAAGCGGATTGGGGGACGAGGCGTCCGCCGCCCGGACCCAGGGCATGATGGAGATGATCCGCAGCGTTCGGAACCTGCGCAGGGAGCTGAACATCCAGGGGGGCAAGCGATCCGCCCTTTATATCCTGCCCGCCGCCGGAAAAGAGGGGGATTTTGCCGTTCTGCCCGGCTATTTTGCCCGTCAGACCATGGCCAGCGAGGTACGCCTCCTTACCAGTGAAAAGGAGGCGGAGAAGGGCTGGGTTAGCGCTTTGTCCCCCTTGGGGACCGTCTATCTGCCCGTAGGCGAGCTGCTGGATTTGGAGAAGGAGCGGGCTCGTATCGACAAGGAAAAGGCTCGGTTGGAAAGCGAGATCAAGCGGGCGGAAGGAAAGCTTAACAATCCTGGTTTTGCCCAGAAGGCGCCTCAACAGGTGGTGGAGGCGGAGCGAATGAAGCTTGATGAGTTCCGGCAGATGCTGGAGCGGACCATTGCTATGGAGAAGGCGCTGTTCTCATGACGGATTATGGGCGCGTTCTGCGTATCTGGGACGACGTGCAGAGGGAGCGGCTGTCCGGGGTTGCGCAGACCCTGGGGCTGGAAACCCCGCTTTTTACCGGTTTTCCCACCGTCCATGTGGCGGGAACCAACGGGAAGGGGTCGGTCTGCGCTATGGTGGCCGCCATCCTCATGGCGTCTGGCTATCGGACGGGGTTGTTTACCTCCCCGCACCTCTATCGGGAGAATGAGCGGATCCTGGTGGACGGAACGCCTATTTTGGAGGAGGTTTTGACCGCCTATCTGGACGAGATATACGCCCGGTATCCTGATTTACGGCTGTTTGACGGATATCTGTACGCTGCTCTGCGCTGGTATACCCGGCAAAAGGTAGCGTTTGGAGTGATGGAGGCCGGCGTGGGGGGCGCTCTGGACGCAACCAACATTCTGCTGCCCCAGGTGACGGCTATCGCTACCATTGGCATGGACCACCGGGAGATCCTGGGCGACACCCTTTGTGAGATCGCGCTGCAAAAGGCGGGCATCGCAAAGCCAGGGGTTCCCATGGCCCTATACCCCCGCTATCCCGGGGAGGTGGAACGGACCATTCGGGATTATTGCCGCCGGGTAGGGGCACCCGTCCTTGCCTATGAACCGGGGGAACTGGAGCTGCGTCCCGGCGAGGATGGCTGCTGGCGAGTGGATATCCGCCGCCCCGGCCTATCCCTTTTGGACACGAGAGTTTCCCTCATGGGGCGGCATCAGGCTTATAACGCCGCTCTTGCGGTGCTCATCGCCCAGGCGCTGATGGAGCAGGGATATGGGATCACCCCGGATGCCATTCGGGAGGGTCTAATGGCTGCCCGCCATCCGGGGCGGCTGGAACTGATAGAGCAAACGCCCATTCTGCTCTTGGATGGAGCCCATAACCCGGAGGGGGCGGCCGCCCTTGCCACGGCGATCCGGGATGCGTACCCTTCAAAGCCCCTGGTGCTTTTGACCGCTATGATGAGCAACAAGGACGCCTCTGGGGTAGCGGCCCAGCTGGCGCCGCTGGCAGACCGGGTTATCGCCACTCAGGTGGACGCGCCCCGTGCCCTGGATTGCCAGAGGCTGGCGGCGTTCTACGGGGAAAAGGCCCAAGCGGTTTCCGATCCCAGAGCCGCCCTGTTCCAGGCTCGGGAGCTTTGCCCCCAGAATGGGGTACTTTTGGTGGCTGGGTCCTTGTATTTGCCACACGCGTTGGGGCTTGGGTGAGAAAGGAAAAGGAGGCGTGCGCCTCCTTTTTGATTTCCATGGGGGCGGATGTTTGTTTTTCTGGCGGAGCGCATCCATCCATATATGGATAAGCCGCGGCCTGTTTTCACAGGCTTTTCTTTACGGATGCGATGGCCTATGGCATAATACTGTACTGTTGGAACGGAGGGAGGCAAGCCATGAAAAGCATAAAGCCGGGCCGCGGCCCTTCCTATATGGGGGCCATCGGAAGCCTATTTACCGCCGGATTCGGCGTGATCTGGACCATCGCGGCCATTTCCATGGGCGCGCCTTGGTTTTTTCCATTGTTTGGCGTCTTTTTTGTGGTGCTAGCCATTGTACAGGGACTGTACCACAAGCGGAACGCTACCGGCAGGGATCGGATGTCCCTATTTGATATCACCGATGAATCGGAGGAGGGGGATACCCTGGATCCCCGACGCCGGGAACCTTCCAAGCCCCAGGGGGAAGGCGGATTCTGTCCCTATTGCGGCGCTCGTACGGAGGGGGATTGGTCCTTCTGCAGGAAATGCGGCAAGTCCCTCAATTAGCACCATAGATCATGGACGATAGAAGGAGAATTGAAATGGGCCAATACCGTTTGGTATGCTTGGATTTGGACGGAACCCTTTTAAATGACCGTAAGGAGATCACTCCCTATACCCAGGACATCATAGCCCGGCTTCAGGGAATCGGCGTAACGGTGGCATTGACTTCAGCTCGGATGCCTCAGGCTATGAAAGCCTATTACCAGCAGCTTCAGCTAAAGGGCCCCATGATCTGCTACGGCGGAGGCACCGTGTGGGATGGGGAGCGGGTTTTAAGGGCGGAGTATATCCATCCCCATACGGTGGAACGGATCGCCCGGGCGGGGGAAGAGACGGGCATTAATATCAACCTCTATCAGGATAGCCACTGGTTTGTATCCAGGTGGGATCATTGGATCGATGCGGAGATCGGCATGGTGAATATGGAGCCCATCTTGAAGGACTATCCAACTATGCTGGAAGCCTGGCGGGCCTCTGGGAAAGGGGCCTGTAAGATCATGTGCATCGGGGAACCGGAGGACATCCAGCGGTTCTATGAGTGGCTGGTGGAACACACCGCTGAGGAGGCCGATACCTACCGTTCCATCTCCACCTATTTGGAAATTCTGCCCCATGGGGTGGACAAGGCCAGCGGCGTGGCGTTCCTGGCCCAGAGCATGGGGATCCCTCGGGAGGAGATCGTTGCCGTCGGCGATGGCGCTACTGACGCTTGTATGCTGGAATACGCCGGCCTTGGCATCGCTATGGGAAATGCTTCCCAGGCGGCGAAGGACGCTGCCGACATGGTTGCCCTCACCAATGAGGAGGATGGCGCCGCGAGGGCTCTTGTCCAGGCGTTTGGCCTTAAAGTGTGATCCGAGAAAGGAAATGGGCCGGGCCTGTCCCGGCCTTTCCAATAAAGTTTGAAAGGAAATCGTATCATGCAGTATCGCTTGGTGTGCCTGGATTTGGATGGCACTCTTTTAAACCCATATCATGAGATTACCTCTTACACGAAAGCGGTGATCGGGCGGCTCCAACGGGATGGAGTAGCAGTGGCGCTGGTCTCCGCTCGGATGCCCCAGGCCATGGAACGGTTTCACAAGGAGCTGGAGCTCACCGGCCCCATGATCGCCTATGGCGGCGGATCGATCTTTCAGGACGGCAAGGCGGTACGGGCGGAATACATCCGCCCGGCTGCGGTGAAGCGAATTGTGGAAAAGGGGAAGGATTTTGGGGTGCATATCAGCCTGTATCAGGATGAAAATTGGTATGTGCCCCAGATGGACGCCTATGCCCAGCAGGAGAGCGCTACGGTGGGCGTGGTTCCAACTGTGGCGGATTACGGGGATCTGATGGAGTGTTGGGAGCGAACTGGCCGAGGAGCCAGCAAGATACTGCCCCTAGGCACGGCCGAGGGCCTGGCTAAGCTGGCGGCTTTTCTCCAGACTGAGCTGTCCCATGAGGCGGATGCCTATCTCAACAGCCCGACCTATGTCGAGATTCTACCCCATGGGGTGGATAAGGCAAGCGGGGTTGCGGCTCTGTGTCAGGTTCTAGGATTGACCCGGGAACAGGCGATGGCGGTGGGGGATACCAGGACCGATATTCCCATGATCCAGTATGCCGGCCTGGGGGTCGCCATGCGCAATGCTAGTCCCGAAGTGCAGGCCGCGGCCGATTTGGTGACGGAATTCACCAATGACGAGGAGGGAGCGGCACGGATGCTGGCTGACGTTTTCCGGCTATCCAAGGGGGAAGTCCGGGAGGCGGCTGGGATCTGAGAAAAGGGGACTGAGGACCGGCAGCCCCTCTCTCTTGCGCGGAGGGATCTCTTTGGATATCATATGTATGAAGAGGCCGGTACATCGGCCCAGTGCGGAGTGTGGAGGATTCTATGGCGAGAATCGAAAAGGATAAAATACGAAATTTTAGCATCATTGCTCATATTGACCATGGCAAAAGCACTCTGGCGGACCGGCTCATCGAACTGACCGGTACCGTCGCATCCCGGGACATGCAGGAGCAGCTTTTGGACAACATGGATATTGAGAAGGAGCGGGGCATCACCATTAAAAGCCAAAGCGTACGGATGCTCTATACCGATGAAAATGGGGAGGAATACGTTTATAACCTAATCGACACCCCCGGCCATGTGGACTTCACCTACGAGGTTTCCAGGTCTTTGGCGGCCTGCGAGGGGGCCCTTTTGGTGGTGGACGCCAGCCAGGGCATCGAGGCCCAAACCCTTGCCAACGTCTATCTGGCCCTGGACAACGACGTTGAGGTGGTGCCGGTCATCAATAAGATTGACCTGCCCAGCGCCATGCCCGAGGCTGTCCGCCAGGAGATCGAGGATGAGATTGGCTTGGACGCCTCCATGGCCCCTCTCATCAGCGCGAAAACCGGCCTCAATGTGGAAGAGGTGCTCCGGGTGATCCGGGATTATATCCCGGCACCGGAGGGGGATGACGACGCGCCCCTGACCGCTCTCATCTACGACAGCGTATACGACAACTACAAGGGGGCTCTCTGCTATGTCCGGGTTATGAGCGGTACCATCAGCAATCAGACCCGGATGCGGATGATGAGCACTGGACGGGAGTTCGACGTTACCGAGGTGGGGGTGTTTTCTCCCGGCATGGTGCCCGTGAAGGAGCTCACCGCCGGGGAGGTGGGGTACGTCTGCGCCAGCATCAAGTCGGTGGGGGACACCCGGGTGGGGGATACCATCACCGACGCCGCCCGGCCCGCCCAGACGCCGCTGCCGGGGTACAAGAAGGCGGTTCCCATGGTGTTTTGCGGCATCTATCCCGCCGATGGGGGGGACTACGAGGACCTGAAGGAGGCCCTCTACAAGCTGCAGCTCAACGACGCTTCCATCTCCTTTGAGCCCGAGACCAGCGTGGCCCTTGGATTTGGGTTCCGCTGCGGGTTTCTGGGACTTTTGCACATGGAGATCGCTCAGGAGCGGCTGGAGCGGGAGTTTGATCTTTCCATCGTGACCACCGCTCCCAGCGTCATTTACCGGGTGAAGAAGACCGACGGCCAGGAACTGACCATTGATAATCCCACCAATCTGCCAAACCCCGCCGAGATTGAATACATGGAGGAGCCCATGGTGGAGGCTACCATTATGACCCCATCCGATTATACCGGGCCCATCATGGAACTGTGCCAGGAAAAGCGGGGTACCTTTCAGGATATGAAGTACCTGGAGGGGGGACGGGTATCCATCCATTATGAGATGCCGCTCAATGAGATCATCTATGATTTCTTTGATTTGATCAAGTCCAAGAGCCGGGGGTATGCCTCTTTTGATTACGAACTAACCGGTTATAAACGCAGTGACCTGGTGAAGCTGGATATTCTGTTAAATGGGGATCTCTGCGACGCGTTTTCGATCATCGTTCACCGGGATAAGGCGTACAACCGGGGGCGGACTATCGCCGAGAAGCTCAAAGACGCCATTCCCCGTCAGATGTTTGAAGTGCCCATTCAGGCGGCTATCGGGGGAAAGATCATCGCCCGGGAGACCGTCAAGGCCATGCGCAAGGACGTGCTTGCCAAGTGCTACGGCGGGGACATCACCCGAAAGAAGAAGCTGTTGGAAAAGCAAAAGGAGGGCAAAAAGCGCATGCGCCAGGTGGGCAGCGTGGAGGTACCCAGCGAGGCCTTTATGGCCGTTTTGAAGATGGATTAGAAATGGAAGCATCCCTTTACATCCATGTGCCTTTTTGCACCCATAAATGTGCCTATTGCTCCTTTTTCTCCGTCCCCCGTGACGGCGGGGAAAGGAGCTATTTGCCCCTATTGGTGCGGGAGCTTTCCGGGCTGGAGGATCTGGGCGTTGAAGCGCCTACCCTGTACATTGGGGGTGGCACCCCCAGTTGCATGGAGGCGGGGTTTGTAGAGGGCCTCATGGCTGCCGTCCGGCAGTCGGTGCGGCTGCGATCGGGAGCGGAAGTGACCTGCGAAGCCAATCCCGAAACCTTTACCCCCGCCCTGGCGGAACGCTGGGCTTTGGCGGGAGTAAACCGGATTTCTCTGGGGGCTCAGTCGTTGGAGGATGGGGTGTTGGCCGCCATGGGACGGGGGCACCGCGGGGCGGACGTGCCAAGGGCGGTGGAAGCCGCCCGGAAGGCGGGCATCGAAAACATCAGCCTGGATCTCATCTACGGCTATCCCGGCCAGACGCTGGCAGGGTGGGAGGAGACTTTAAAGGGGATACTGGAGCTGGATGTGCCCCATCTTTCCTGCTATGCCCTGACGGTGGAGGAGGGGACACCGCTTGCTCGTGGGCTTGCCCTTGGAACTCTGGCGTTGGAGGAGGAATCCCAGGCGGATATGGGGGATTTGGCGGTCAGCATGCTACATGAGGCGGGATATCGCCGCTATGAGATCAGCAACTTTGCTAAGCCCGGGCAGGAGAGCCGGCACAATACCGTCTATTGGGAGCGGAAGCCCTATTTGGGCATCGGGGCGGGAGCCCATGGGTATCTTTGGGAAAAAGGAGGATGGTTCCGTTATTTCCATGCCAATGATCTTGGGGCATACCGGGAGGAGCTGGAGACGGCTCCAGAAAAGCGGTTTCCCAACCGGGGGTACCTAAGCCGGGCGGAGCGGATGTTTGAGGCGGTGATGCTCTCCACTCGAATGGCTAGGGGATTGGACCGAACGACATTTTGCCGGGAGTTTGGAATCCGGGTGGAGGATGCCTATCCTGGGGTTATTCAGCCGCTTTTGGAGGGGAATCTTTTGATGGAGCGGGGGGAGTATCTTGCCCTAACCCCGCGGGGCATGGATTTACAAAATGGGATTCTTATGAAATTTATGAGGGATTGCTGAGGGCGGGCCGGGCCTCATACGGATTTGTTATCCGGCCATTTTTGGCCTAAATTGGCCGAAACGCGCCGCTTTTAGCCGGGAAGATCCGGCAAAAGGGCGCTTTTTCTTTTTGGGCCATCCAGCCCTGGCTGGATGGGAGCTGGGAGAAAAACGAGGGAGCATGGGCAGCTCATGGAGAAAACTATGGCGGGAACATGGCAACAACGCGGCGGGAAAAATGCATCACCTCAAATAGTTACGAAATCATATCGATTTTCCGCTTTTTTGTTCTGGAATCCGTTGACAAACCGAGGGGTCAGTGCTATGCTTCTGTCTGTGGTTAGCACTCGAGTGTTGAGAGTGCTAACAAAGAAGCGAGGTGAACAGCTTGGAACTCAGTGAACGGAAAATTCGGATTCTGAAGGCCATTGTGGACGACTACATTGCATCGGGCATTCCCGTGGGCAGCCGTACCATCTCCAAGCTGTGGGGCGGAGAATTCAGCCCGGCCACCATCCGCAACGAGATGAGCGACCTTTTTGAAATGGGCTATTTGAACCAGCCCCACACCAGCTCGGGCCGGGTGCCTTCCCAGAAAGCCTACCGTTATTATGTGGATCGGATGCTCCATGTGCCCGGGGTGGACCAGCGGGAGATGGAGCAGATTAAGCGCTATTTCACCAGCCGGATGGACCAGATTGGGGAGATCATATCGGTGACGGCCAAGACCCTTTCGGCCAGCACCAACTATGTTTCCATCGCCATGGCGCCGGAGCTGCGGAACGTGCTCATTAAGCAGATCCGCCTGGTGCCGGTTACCCGGGGCCGCGCTCTGGTGGTCATCGTCACCAACATGGGATTTGTCAACGATCTCTTTATCAACATCCCTGAGGACGTGGATGACTCCAGCCTGGATATGATCAGCAATGCGCTGACCTCTTTGATGGAGGGAAAATCGGTGGCGGAATTGCAGAAAACCGCCAAGGGAATGATGGAGGAGATGCAGTACCATGGGAAGGTATTTGAATCCCTCATCGAGGTGATCTCCGCGTCGGAGAACGCCGTGCCCGCCAAGAGCATCGTCTTTGACGGGGCCCAGAACCTGTTCCGCTACCCGGAGTTTACCGATGTGGAACGGGCGAAGAGCATCCTTACCGCCCTTCAGACCCAGGATACCATCTACGATATTTTGAATCGGGCCAACCAGCTTTCCCTTTCCATCTCCATCGGCATGGAGAATGGGCGGGAGGATCTCAATGACGTCAGTGTGGTAACCGCCACATACAGCGTGGACGGCCAGCAGGTGGGCAGCTTTGGCGTTATCGGCCCCATGCGGATGAACTATCCGCGGGTGGTGTCCATCATGCAGAGTTTGGGTTCCTTTTTTATTGACTTTTTGCATCAGCAGGAAAAATAGACGGAGGACAGATACATGAACCAGAAGGACGAACTGGAACAGAATCAGCAGACCGCCCAGGCGGAAGAGACCGCTGCCGAAACGCCGAAGGCCGAGGAGGCACGGGACCAGGAACAGCCCCGCCAGGAAAAGAAGGCCGCCAAGAAGGAAAAAAAGCAGGAACAGCGGCTGGAAAAGGATTTGGAGGAGAGCCAGAAAAAGCTCTCGGAGCTGACCGACAGCCATCTTAGGCTGAAGGCGGATTTTGAAAACTACAAGAAGCGGAACCAGGTTGCCGTGGCCGACGCCTATAATGAGGGCATGGCCTATGCTTTGGGGGAATTCTTAAAGGTGATGGACAACATGGAGCGGGCCCTTGCCGCCGCTAAGGAAGCGGAAAACGAGGCCATTGCCGGAGGCATCCAGCTTTCCATGGACTCCTTTTTAAAGGCCTTTGAAAAGCATGGGTTTGCGCGGATTGAATCGGACGGGGCAGAGTTTGATCCAAACCTCCACAACGCCGTGATGCAGACCCCCACCGAGGACGACGCCCTCCGCGGGAAGGTGGCCCAGACCCTTCAGGTGGGATACCTTTTGCACGGAAAGGTGCTACGCCACAGTATGGTAGCTGTTTACGCCTAGGGGCGTTGACATACATTTAGACACAAGAATTGCACACAACATTTTGACCAATACAGGAGGAAAACACTATGGCAAAGATCATCGGCATCGATTTAGGAACCACCAATAGCTGCGTGGCCGTTATGGAGGGAGGAGACCCCACCGTTATCCCCAACAGCGAGGGCATGCGCACCACCCCTTCGGTGGTGGGCTTCGCCAAAACCGGGGAGCGCCTGGTGGGCCAGATTGCCAAGCGCCAGGCCATTACCAATCCCCAGAACACCATCGCCAGCATCAAGCGGGACATGGGGACCGATCGGAAGGTAACCGCTGAGGGCAAGACCTATTCGCCCCAGGAGATCTCCGCTATGATTTTGCAGAAGCTCCGGGCGGACGCCGAAGCCTATCTGGGGGAGAAGGTGTCCCAGGCCGTCATCACCGTGCCCGCCTATTTCTCGGACTCCCAGCGTCAGGCCACCAAGGACGCCGGCACCATTGCCGGCCTGGAGGTGCTGCGGATCATCAACGAGCCCACCGCCGCGGCTTTGGCCTACGGCCTTGACAAGGACGGCTCCGGCAAGGTGCTGGTCTTTGACCTGGGCGGCGGTACCTTTGACGTTTCCATCCTGGAGATCGGGGACGGCGTGTTTGAAGTGCTGGCCACCAACGGCAACAACCGCCTGGGCGGCGATGACTTTGACAAGAAGATCATGGATTACCTGGTGGAGGAGTTTAAAAAGTCCGATGGCATCGACCTCAGCCGGGACAACATGGCTATGCAGCGGCTGAAGGAGGCTGCTGAGAAGGCTAAGATCGACCTTAGCAGTACCACCGAGACCTCCATCAACCTGCCCTTTATCACCGCGGACGCAAATGGCCCCCGGCACATGGACATCAGCCTCAGCCGTACCAAGTTTGACCAGCTGACCGCTGACCTGGTGGAGAAGACCGTTGGCCCCACCACCCAGGCCCTTAAAGACGCCGGCCTTTCTGCCGGGCAGATCGATAAGGTAATCCTGGTGGGCGGCTCCAGCCGGATTCCCGCCGTTCAGGAGGCCGTAAAGCGCATCACCGGTAAGGAGCCCTATAAGGGTATTAACCCCGACGAGTGCGTGGCCATTGGCGCCGCCATCCAGGCCGGCGTATTGGGCGGCGAGGTAACCGATATTCTGCTTTTAGACGTGACGCCTTTGAGCTTGGGCATCGAGACCATGGGCGGCGTGTTCACCAAGCTCATCGAGCGGAACACCACCATCCCCACCAAGAAGAGCCAGGTGTTTACCACCGCGGCCGACGGCCAGACCGCTGTGGACGTCCATGTGCTCCAGGGTGAGCGGGAGTTTGCCCAGTATAACAAGACCCTGGGCCGGTTCCAGCTTTCCGGCATCGCCCCCGCTCCTCGTGGGATTCCCCAGATCGAGGTGACCTTTGACATCGACGCCAACGGCATCGTCAACGTATCTGCAAAGGATCTGGGCACCGGCAAGGAGCAGAAGGTGACCATCACCGCAAGCACCAATCTGTCGGATGACGAGATCAAGAAGGCCATGGACGAGGCCGAGCGGTTTGCCGATGAGGACCGGAAGAAGAAGGAAGAGGTGGACGCCCGCAACGACGCCGACAGCATTGTATACCAGATTGAAAAGACCATGAAGGATCTGGAGGGCAAGATCGACGAGGCCGACAAGAGCGCCTTGAACGATGAGATCGGCAACGTGCGGAGTGCGTTGAACGGCAGCGATATTGAGGCCATCAAGACCGCTACCGAAACCCTCCGCCAGAAGAGCTATGAGGTCTTTGGGAAGGTGTATCAGCAGGAAGCGCCCCAGGGTGGGCAGCCCGGCGGCCCCGGCTTTGCGGGCGGCGCTGGTCCTGAGGCTGGCCCCGGAGCGGCCGGCGGCGTGGACGCCGACTACGAAGTGGTGGATGACGACGAAAAGAAATAAGCCGGAACGAAACCGGTAAATCCGCATAGGGATATAGGGGAGAGGCAGCCGCGCGTTGCCTTTTTCCCTGTTATCTCCCGTATGCTTGACAGGTGATTCATTTGGCGAGGGATTATTACGACATCTTAGGGGTGGGCCGCGGGGCCAGCGATGAGGAGATCAAAAAAGCGTTCCGTCAGAAAGCCAAGCAGTATCATCCCGATATCAACAAGGACGACAAGGAGGCCGAGGCCAAGTTCAAAGAGGTGAACGAGGCCTATTCCGTGCTGTCCGACAAGGAGAAGCGCAGCCAGTACGACGCGTATGGCCATGAGGCGTATACCCAGAACGCATCGGGCGGAGGCGGCGCGGGCTATGGCGGCGGCTTTGGCGGGGGCGGATTCGGCGGCTTTGGTGATATTTTTGATACCATCTTTGGCGGGGGCGGATTCGGCGGCTTTGGGGGAAACCCAACTGGGCCGGAACAGGGGGAGGATATCCGGGTGGATGTAAGCCTGACCCTGGAGGAGGCCTTTACCGGTGTGACCCGGGAGATTACCGTGGGTCGGAGTGAGAACTGCCCCACCTGCCATGGATCGGGCGCCAAACCCGGCACGTCGCCTAAGACCTGCACCGTCTGCGGGGGCACCGGCCAGGTTCGTCGGGCGCAACAGACCGCTTTAGGCCGGTTTATGACCACGTCGGTATGTACCGCCTGCGGGGGCACCGGGGAGATCATCGACAGCCCCTGCGCCGATTGCCGGGGGCGGGGTACCGTCCGCCGTCAGCGGAAGATCAAGGTGAAGATTCCCGCCGGCATCGACAACGGGCAATACGTCACCCTCTCGCGGGAGGGGAGCGCCGGCAAGCGGGGCGGCCCCAACGGCGACGTATATGTGGTGGCTTCGGTGAAGCCTCACCGTTTGTTTAAGCGAAACGGCGCCGATCTATCCATGGAGATGCCGATCAGCTTTGTCCAAGCGGCTCTGGGGGATGAGCTCCGGGTGCCTACCCTCACGGAGGACGCAAAATACCGGATGCCGGAGGGCACCCAGCCCGGCACAGTGGTACGCCTTAAGGGCAAGGGGATGCCCCGCATCCGGGGCGGGCAGGGGGACCTGTTCGTTACCCTTAAGGTGGAAGTTCCCAAAAATCTTACGGAACGGCAGAAGGAGCTGCTTCGGGAGTTTGACGGCCACTCCACCAAGGAGGGCAAAAAGGGCAAGGGTCTGTTTGATAAGATCTTTAATCAGGAGTAGAGGCGTAAAATGCCGTCGCAATCATGCGGCGGCATTTTTGATTTGGCCGTTGGAAAGGGGGAACGGGAATCTGGCGGTGGGAGATGGGCAGAAAAGGGCGGCCCTGTGGTTGCGGAATGGGAGGGCATCCCGTATAATTGACCCAGTGAAAAGGGAAAGCGTCGGGCTGTGCCGGAGCTTTTCCACCTTAGTGTGAAGGAGCAAGGACGATGGAGTGGATACGGGTTTCCATCCTGGGGAATGCCCTGGGCCGGGAGGTGGCCCAAGGGCTTTTGAGTGATCTGGGCTACGAGAATCTGGAGATCATTGAGGATCAGGAGGCGGTAGAGGCCGTTCTCTTGGAGACCAGCAAATACTGGGATTATGCCAGCGCTCAGGAGATCATGGGGAAGGAGGAGCCCTGCGTCCGGGTATATCTTTCCAAGGAGGAGGACGGGGAAGAAAAGCTTCTCGCCATCCGGGCGGCGGCGGACCGGTTCCGGGAGGAAAACCCTGACTTGGATCTGGGGGCGTTTTCGGTATCCGTTCAGGAGATGCGGGACGAGGATTGGGCCAACAACTGGAAACAGTACTATAAGCCTCTGGAGGTGGGCCGCCGGCTCGCCATTGTGCCAGAATGGGAGGCCTATGCCAACCAGGAGGGGCGGACGGTGGTGACCATGGAGCCGGGAGCGGCCTTTGGCACCGGGCAGCATGAGACCACCCTCATGTGTCTGGAGCTGATGGAGGAGATGGACCTTTTGGACAAACGGGTGCTGGACGTGGGCTGTGGCACCGGCATTCTGGGCATTACCGCGGACAAGCTGGGAGCCCGGGAGGTGCTATGCGTGGACATGGATCCAGTGGCGGTATCCGCTGCTCGGCACAATGCCGCCCTCAATGGCTGTAAGGAGGAATTTCTCTGCGTGGAGGGGAACCTTGCTGACCGGGCGAAGGGGGGTTACGAC
This sequence comes from Christensenella sp. MSJ-20, assembly GCF_044357945.1. Lineage (NCBI taxonomy): Bacteria > Bacillati > Bacillota > Clostridia > Christensenellales > Christensenellaceae > Christensenella > Christensenella sp. MSJ-20. The sequence continues at coordinate 639,764 of NZ_CP076563.1, read as the reverse complement.
GTGATCTTTGCCAACATCGTGGCCCATGTGATCCTGGCGCTGCTGCCCCAGGCGGCGCCTCTTTTGGCGGGCGGAGGCCAAATGGTGGTCAGCGGTATCATCCGGGATCGGGAACAGGAAGTGTTGGCGGCGGCGAAGGACGCCGGCTTCATGGCGCGGGGCCGGAAGGGCATGGGCGAGTGGGTCGCCCTCCTTCTGGAGCGGGCCTGATGCCGGGGTTTTTCCTGGACCATCTGGAGGGGGAGCGGGCCCTTATCCGGGAGGACGCCGGGCACATCGTCAAAACCCTGCGCCGGGGGGAGGGAGATCGGGTTTTTGCCTTCGATGGCCTAGGCAACCGGCTGGAATGCGAGATTGTCAGGGCCGACCGCCGGGAGGTGGATCTTCGAGTGCTGTCCGCCGTACCCGCCGGCACCGAGCCCAGGGTATCCGTCACCCTATATCAGGGGCTTACGAAAGCGCCCCGGATGGAGCTGGTGATCCAGAAGTGCGTGGAGCTGGGGATTGGAGCCATTGTACCGGTGGTCTTTTCCCGTTGTGAGGTGCGGGATCTGGGCACGGAACGCCTGGGCCGATACCGGAAGATCGCCCGGGAGGCCGCCAAGCAGTGCGGCCGGGCGGTGATTCCCCGCATTGGGGAGGCCATTCCGTTTTCCGAGCTGCTCCAGGCCCAGGAATGCCTCATCTGCCCCTATGAGGAGGCGGAGGGATACGGCCTTTACCGGGGACTGCTGGATCGGGCTGGACGAGGGCGGTATGGCATTGTGGTGGGGCCCGAGGGCGGCATGACCCGGGAGGAGGCCCACAGCCTTCGAGAGGCTGGAGGGGGCATCGTTACCCTTGGGCCTCGGATCCTGCGGACCGAGACCGCGGGCATGGCGGTGCTTTCCGCCATGCTGTGCGTTTACGGGGAGATGGAGTAGGATGGCTGGGATTCGATACGTTACCTTGGGCTGCAAAGCCAACCAATACGATACCGGCGCCATGGAAGCGCTGCTGACCGCCCATGGGTATCCCACTTGTGGCCGGGGGGAGGTTCCCCAAGCGGTGGTGGTGAACAGCTGCACCGTCACCGAGGAGAGCGACCGAAAGACCCGTCAGACTCTGCGGCGCATGGGAAAGCAATACCCGGACGCCTTGCTGGTTCTGTGCGGATGCTCTGCCCAGCGGGATCCGGAATCCTACCTTGAGATGGACGAGGTGGACTGCGTGCTGGGAACCGGCAACCGGGAGGCGGTTCTCTTTGCGGTGGAGCAGGGCAGGAAAGGGGAAAAGCTGAACCTGGTGGAGGAGCCCTCCCATTTCTTCGAGGAGATGGGGGTGGCGGCCACCCATCGAACCCGGGGATATTTGAAGATTCAGGATGGATGCGATCGGTATTGCAGCTACTGCATCATCCCCAAGGTTAGAGGGCCGGTGCGGAGCCGGGGGATGGATAACCTGGTGAAAGAGGCCGGAGCCATGGCGGAGAGCGGCATTCGGGAGATCGTACTCACCGGTATTCGGTTGATCTCCTTTGGACGGGATCGGGGGGAGAGCCTTATGGACGCCGTGGAGGCGGTGGCCGCCCTCCCGGGGGTGGAGCGCATCCGTTTGGGAAGCCTGGACCCCGATGAGGTGGACGGGGCCTTTATCCGCCGTGCCGCCGCGGAGCAAAAGCTGTGCCACCATTTTCATCTATCCCTTCAGAGCGGCTGCGATGCGGTGCTTCACCGCATGAACCGCCGCTATACCACCGGTGAGTTTCGGGCGGTGGCGGACGGTATCCGGGCCGCCATGCCGGATGCCGGCATCACCACCGACGTGCTGTGTGGGTTTGTGGGGGAGACCGAGGAGGAGCATCGGGCCACCTGCCGATTCCTTCGGGAGGTGGGCTTTTCCAGGCTTCATGTATTCCCCTACTCCAAACGGGCCGGCACCGTGGCTGCCGGTCTGCCGGGACATCTATCCCGGCAGGTGAAGCAGGAACGGGCAAGGGAGCTCATCGCTTTGGGAGAGGAGCTGGAGTCGGCGTTTGTCCAGCGGTTTCTAGGGCAGAAGCTGCGCGCCGTGTTCGAGACCCGGGAAGGGGACGCCCTTGTGGGCTACACCGGTAACTACATCCGGGTATCCGCTCCGGGGGCGAGGGGAGAGCTTGGGCGGTCCCGAACGGTGGAGATCATCGGGGAGCGGCGGGGTACAGCACTCTGCCGTCCCGTGGATTGAGACAATGGAAAAGGAGGAAAACCATGGATTGCGTATTCTGTAAGATCGTGGCGGGGGAAATCCCCAGCCGCAAGGTGTATGAGGATGACCGGACCCTGGCGTTCTACGACCTGGATCCAAAGGCCCCCGTCCATGTGCTGGTGATACCCAAGCGCCATCTGGGGAGCATACTAGACCCCGCTAGTCCTGAGGAGGCTGAAGCGCTGTTCCGCGCGGTGCAGAAGGTGGCGGCGCTGCTGGAGCTGGAAAAGGGCTTTCGGTGCGTCGTCAATACCGGAGAGGACGGCGGCCAGACGGTGGGGCATCTTCACATCCATCTGCTGGGAAAGCGGAAGCTGGCGTGGCCTCCCGGTTGATGACGGTATAAATGCATCGTTCCCTGGTTGACATGGAACAATGGATTGGATATAATGCTTGTATGTTAACGATAGAGTGGCAACGGAGGGAGGGAAAAATCGATGTCTGAAGTACATGTTGGAGAAGGCGAATCCCTCGAGAGTGCTCTTAAGAGGTTTAAGCGGAAGTGCGCACGGTCTGGGACCATGGCCGAGGTGCGCAGACGGGAACATTACGAGAAGCCCAGTGTGAAGAGAAAGAAAAAAGCTGAGGCGGCTAGAAAGAGAAAGTATTAAAAGGAAGGCTCCCCTATGGGGAGCTTTTTTTATGAGCGTTTCTGGGATTCTATTTGTAGAGGGGGCCTCATAATGTAATACATGAGGTGGATGGGGTGAAAAAGATTGCACAGACCGCCAAGCGAATCGCTGCCGGCCTGAACCTGCCGCTGGATACCCTGACGGGGCAGTTCCGGTTGGTGATGTACGGGGATGATAGGACCATCGTGGAAAATCACGGGGGCATTTTGGATTACGCGGACGACTGCGTACGGCTGCGGGTTCAAGAGGGGGAATTGGTGCTCTCCGGCACCTCTCTGGCCCTGATGGAACTGGACGGCGGCACCGTGGTTGTTGGGGGGCGGGTCCATCGGATGGAGCTGTTGGGCGGAGGCGGCGCCCATGAATAGAATTTGGCGGTATGTTGTGGGTTATCACCGGGTGCGGCTGAAGGGCACCCGGATTCTGGCCTTTCTCAATGGATGCCGAAACCGAGGTATCCGCCTCTATGACCTGGAACGCCAGGGCAGCATGTCCGTCCGATGCCGCATTCCCCAGAGCCACATGAAAAAACTCCTTATGTGGGCGGAGGAAAGCAGGGTGGAGGTGGAGGACCTGGGGTACCGGGGTGTGGTTCCCCTCCTGCTGCGGGTGGCGTCCCGCCGGGGCATGGTGCTGGGCGCCGCGCTACTCTTGGTCGCCGCCTATGTATTGTCCCAGTTTGTTTGGTTTGTGGATCTTTCGGGGGCGGAGCCCTTCCGAGGACAGGTTTTGGAACAGTTGGCCTCCATGGGGGTGGAACGGGGAACCCTCTGGAGGTCCTTGGACCTGGATGCCATCAACAACCGGCTGATGCTGGATAACCCCTCCCTGGCCTATTTGATCCTAAAGCGCCAGGGGGTGACCTTGAAGGGGGAGCTATATCTGGCGGTGGAGCCTGAACCCTTTGTGGACGCTACCCGCCACTGCGACATCGTAGCCGACCGCCCTGCGGTGATCCTGGAGATCGCCGCTTATGAAGGCACGCCCAAGGTAAAGGCAGGGGATGTGGTCAAGGAGGGGCAGGTGCTTATCGAGGGGTCCTTCTTCCGCAACGAAGAGGAGGAACCTCGGTATGTCTCGGCTAGAGGCAAGATACTGGGCCGGGTTTGGTACAGCGCCAGCGCTACCGCCTCTTTGGAAGCGGTTCGCACCGAGCCCACCGGCAATGAATATACCGTCCGCACCATGGAGCTGGGCGGCTGGGAGGTGGATCTTACCGAGGAGCCGCCCCCGTATGAGGAGTACACCGTGGAGGAGGTATCCCGGACCCCGGTGGTGGGCAGTTTTTTCCCGGCTCAGGTTATCACCAAGCGGTACCGGGAGGTGACGGTGGTGACGGAGCAGGGGGATTTCACCGCCGCTGAGGCGGAGGCAAAAGCGTCGGCAGAGGAGCTGGCCCTTCGGCAGGTGCCCACCCATGCGGTGGTGCGGGATACCTTGGTCCGCAGCGCCGTCAAGGGGAGCCAGGTGGAGGTGACCGTCTACATCGAAGCGGCGGTAACCCTGGGTACGCCGGTCTATTATGAGTAGCAAAAAACCCGCGCGATACGCGGGTTTTTGTTTTAAAGAAACATCGCTGGGAAGGAGGGATCAGCTCCGTTTGCGGGGAGGGCGGCTCTGGGGCCGCGGAGACTTGGACTCCTTCTCCTCATATTTTTCAAAGGCCTTGATGATCTCCTTTACCAGCTTATGACGGACGACATCCCGGTTAGTGAGCCGTACCACCGCGATGCTTTCAATGCCTTTTAACAGTTCGGCGCACTGGCGCAGGCCGCTGGTCCGCTCCTGGCCCAGGTCGATCTGGGTGACGTCGCCGTTGACCACCACCTTGGCGCCCTCTCCAAAGCGGGTGAGGACCATTTTAAGGGTTTCCAGGGTGGCGTTTTGCCCTTCATCCAGGATCACCAGGCAATCACTTAGGGTGCGGCCCCGCATGTAGGCCAAGGGCGCCACCTCGATGACCCCGGTTTCCAGATAACGGTGCGCCTGCTCCTGGCCCAGGAAGTCGTAAAGGGCGTCGTAGAGGGGGCGCAAATAGGGATCCACCTTCTGCTGAAGGTCGCCAGGCAGAAAGCCAAGCCGCTCACCGGCCTCCACCGCCGGGCGGGTCAGGATGATCCGGGAAATCTCCTTACGCTTTAAGGCGTTTACCGCCATGGCCATAGCGAGATAGGTCTTGCCGGTACCCGCCGGGCCGATGCAGATGGTGACGGTATTGTCCCGGATGGCTTTGATATAGTTTTTCTGGCCGATGGTTTTGCATTTTACGGGCTTTCCCCGGTAGGTGACGGCCACCACGTCCGTCATGGCCTCCACCGCCTGATCGGCATCCACACCGCCCTCACCGGTAGCGAGCTCCATGGCTTGGTCCACCATCATGGAGGTTAGCACGGGGGTGGTGCGCCGCATTTTTTGTAGAATGCGGAAGGCGGACCCGGCGCTGCGAACCGCGGCGGGATCGTTCCCCGACACGGTGACGCCGGTGGCGCTGATATGGCAGGCGACCCCAAAGGCCTTTTCGATGGCCTTCAGGTGGCAGTCGTTTGGGCCGACGGTGTCCATCACTTGATCCAGGGATTCGAATTCTACGTGTTCGGTTTCCAAATAGATACTCCTTATAACGATAATAAAGGCTTTTTCATTATAGTATCCCACGGGGGAAGTTTCAACGGCATTCCCGGCATTGGATGATTTTTCGCGAGAATAGGGCGGCTTTGACCTGGAAAACAATTGGAGGAGAGCGCTGTATTCATTTGCCTTTCCCATAAGAGGAGCGTATACTGAGGCTAACTCACCGCTATACGCAGATGGAGTTTGGATGAAAAGACGATTTGACCGCATTGGAATCTTCCGCCGGATGGCGTTTTATTTGGCAATGGCTTTGGGATCCTTGCCTTTTTTCTGTGTTGCACAGGCCCAGGAGCAGGACGGGGAGAGACAGGTGATCCGGGTGGCTTACCCCGTACAATGGGGCCTGACCCAATACGATGAAAAAGGGGGATTTTCTGGGTACAGCTATGAATTTCTCCAGGAAATTTCCCAGTATACCGGATGGGAATATGAGTTCATCGTCATCAATACCGGGGACATCAACCAAGATTTGACCACGGCATGCGAATTGGTGGCGCGGGGAGACGCCGATCTTATCGGGGGTATGGTGTACAGCGACCAGCTGGCCCAACGCTATGAATACCCCGTCAACAGCTATGGCAGCTCCTATACCGTGCTGAGCGCCTTGGAGGAGAATGCTGAGATCAACGAAGTCAGCTACCGGCATTACCCTAATCTGCGGGTTGCCCTGTATCGGGGCAGCGTGATGCGCCGCCAGGAGCTGGAAACCTTTGCCGATACCCAGAGCCTTTCACTGGAATATGTGGAATGCGGGCCCATGGAGGAAAGCGCAAACGCCGTCCGGGAGGGAAAGGCCGACGTCTTTTTGACCAAGGATATCAGCATGCCTGTGGACATGCGGGCTGTGGCTCGGTTTGCGCCCAGCCCCTACTATTTTGCCTGTACCAAGGGCCGCACCGACCTGGCCGGCCAGCTGGACGCAGCCATCTTGAATATTCAGGAGAGCAATCCCCATTTTGCAGCCTCTCTGTACGCCAAATACTTCAACGCTGAAAGAGATGAAATCCATTTGAGCCGGGATGAGGCGGACTATGTAAAGGCGCATCCCACCCTGCGCGTGGCTCTTTGGCCCTTTCAATCTCCCCTTCAGCGCTATGACAGCGTTAAGGGAGAGGCTCTGGGCATCCTGCCCGATTATCTCCGCCTGGTGGGGGAGAAGATCGGCCTCACCTTTGAATTTGTCTATATGGAGGATCACAGAGCGCTCCGGGACGCCATCGAAGAGAAGCAGGTGGACCTGGTGGCGGGGTTTTACCATGACTATGATCTGGCCGGCTCCTATGGCGTATCCTTGAGCCAGCCCGTAATCTCCGCCCAGGTGGTTTTAGCGGTCAACAAGAGCGTGAAGGCCGATGGCCTTTCGGAGCGAATCATCGCTTTGCCCCAGGGCTATGACTTCTTAAACGTATACAACAGCCCCATACGCTTATATCCCAGCGTTGAGGAATGCCTGGAAGCCGTCAACAGCGTGGGAGAGGCTGATTACTTCTTTGGGGACGTGTACACCGTGCAGGCCATCACCAATCAGCGGTACTACTCCAACCTTAACCTAATCCCCCAGGCTGCCATATTGCAGGAGTTTTGCGTGGGGGTGGTACGCTCCGCAAGCCCGGAGCTGCTCTCCATCCTCAATAAAGCCCAGCGAGGGGTATCCCAGGGGGAGCTTCAGGCGATCATCTATCAAAACAGCGGACTTCAGAGCGGCCCCGTTACCCTGGAGGTCTTTCTGGCATCCAACTGGCAGGCGGTTATGGTGGGGGTGCTCGCCGTTTGCGGCGTTATCATTTTGCTGCTGTTGCAGTACCTACGCCGCCGGTCTCGGGTTAACCGGGAGATCTCCCTGGCCAACCAGCGGTATAAGCAGCTCAGTGCCCTATCCAACGAGATCCTCTTTGAATACGATATTCCGCGTGACCGTTTTACCATGTCGGACAAGGGCGGCCAATTCTTTGGGGTATCCTCCACATTGGAGGGGTTTTCCCGCCGGGTGAAGGATCGGATGGACCTTGGAACGCTTTCCCTTTCCGACCTCTTGGAGCGATTGGAGCAAGGGGGCGGCACGCCCATTGATATCCAGGTTCGGCTGGGAGAAGATGATTTCCGCTGGCTCCGGGTGGTGGCCAACATCATACGGGATGAGGGTGGCAATGCCGTATACGCCCTAGGCAAGGCCATGGATATCAGCAGCGAGCGGGAAGCCCAGGAGATGTGGAAGGAACAGGCCCAGCGGGACGGCCTTACTCAGGTGCTCAATGCCGGAGCCTGCCGCCAGGCCGTCCGGGAAGCCCTGGCGGATCCGGAGTTCCAGGGCGGCGCACTGTTTATCCTGGATGTGGATGATTTCAAGAGCATCAACGACCAGCATGGCCATTACGTGGGGGATCGGGTGCTGATGGAGCTGGGAGAGGTCCTGCAGTCCCAAGTGCGCCATGAGGACATCGTGGGCCGCTTGGGCGGGGATGAGTTCCTGGTCTTTTTGCGGGGAGTCCAGGATAGGGAGATGGTTCGGGAGCGCTGTATTCGGATTCGGGAGCGGATGCGCGACCTGATCTCCAAATGGCCCATATCCTTCAGCATCGGCGTGGCGATGGTGGGGGAGGAACGGGATTTCGACGCGCTATACCGCCGGGCGGATCAAGCGATGTATACCGTGAAAAACAAAGGACGGGATGGATTCGAGATCGTATAGCGGTACCCGGCAGAAGCAAGCCGCCCCACAGGGCGGCTTTTTGGAACCCAAAGACCGGCGAGCGCGTCCAATGGGATGCAAAAACGCGGCGCCGCGGCCCCCGAGAAAAACAGAATGCAAAATAGGGGGAAAGGGTATATAATAAAATAGAAATTCTGTGCATGGATATGGGACGCTCGTTTGGGCGCCTTTGCAGGTATAGGAGGGGGCAGCGACATGAGCCCTAGGGACAAGAAACGATTTTGGACGGGAATGGTGGCATTTTTGGCGTTGGCCTTGGCCATCATGTTTTCCGCTATCTCCACCCAGAATTACGCGCTGAAGGCGGGGGATATCAGCCCCGAGACCATTCTGGCGCCCCGAGATACCGTGGATGAGGAAGCTACCGCCGAGCTGAAGCAGCAGGCCAGGGATTCGGTATCGCCCATCTACCTGCTGGACAGTACCATCTTGGAGCAGGCCAAAAACGAGAACCGTAACTTCTTCGAGGGGCTGAAACGGGCCAAATCCACCGCCAACAGCTATGCTCTTTCCATGGGGTTCATCACCGTTGAGAACTATGAGAACGTCCTGACGCAGGAGCAGGTAAAAAATATACTGGAGAGCCTCAGCGTGCCCATCGAGGCTCCTCTGCTATACCCGGCGCTGCTGCTTTCCGACGCGGGCCTTGACGAAGCCATGCAGGCGACCGAGAGCCTTTTGGTGGCCGCCATGGAAAAGGGCCTCAAGGAGGAGGATGTTACCGCATCCCTGGCTGCCGCCATCCAGGTTGTCCAGGGGGATAATACCCTGGGGGAGACCCAGCGGAATCTGGCTGCCGCTGCCCTGACCCAGTGCGTCCGCACCAATATGACGCTGGATCAGGCCGCCACCAACGCCGCCATTCAAGCGGCGGAGGACGCCGTGAGCCCTGTGGAATACAAAAAGGGGCAGGCCATCGCCCGGGAGGGGGACGTGCTAACCGAACGGCAGATCCTTGTGCTGACCGGCTTGGGCATGATGGAGGGCAGCATCAACATCGGCCCCTATCTTTCCATCCTGTTTGCCCTGCTTCTCTGTGCCGGGATCTATCTGTTTTTCGGCTATAATTTTGAGCGCGACCTGGTCCGGCCCGACCGGAAGGACCTCATTGTACTGGTCATCGTCCTGGTGTACCTGCTTCTCTGTGCCCTGGTCTGCCGGACGGAGATGCGGATTCTTTCGGTGGCCCTTGTTTCCCTTACCGTAACGCTGACCTATTCCCCCAAGAGCGGTATTGTATTGGGCTCCCTCTTTGGGGCGTTGGTTACCGCTCTGGGCTATGGAGCGGGGGTGGAGACCCAGATCCTTCTGCCGTTCTTTGTGGGGAATCTGTTTTGCGCCTTTGTGAGTTCCATCGCCGTGGCCCGGTTCCGAATGCGGTCTGGGACGGTGCTGGCCGCTCTGTTTGGAGGGCTGGCCTGCGCCAGCGTCTATCTGGTGGTGGGCCTCGCGGCCTCGGATTCCTTCCAGCGGATCGCCACCGCCATGGGCTGGGCGTTGGGCGGCGCCCTCATCTCCGGCGTAATCTGCCTTGGCACCATGCCCATCTGGGAGAGCCTTTTTGGCCTTATCACCCCCATGAAGCTGATGGAGCTGTGCAATCCCAGCTCGCCCCTTTTAAAGCGCCTGTCCTTGGAGGCGCCGGGCACCTATCACCATAGCGTTATGGTGGCCAATCTTGCCGAGGCCGCGGCCGACGCGGTGGGGGCCGATCCGTTCATCGCCTGGGCGGGAGCGTACTATCACGATGTGGGCAAACTGATGAACCCCGCTTATTTTTCCGAGAACCAGCTGGGCGGGGTCAATCCCCATGACGAGCTGACCCCTGAGGAAAGCTGCGCCATCATTGCGCGGCATACCCACGACGGCGCTCGGATCCTCCGGGAGCATGGGCTGCCCAAGGTGATGGTGGACATCGCCTTAAGCCATCACGGGGATAGCCTAATGCTGTTTTTTGCCAACAAAGCCAAAGAGCTCTACGGGCCCGATATCAACATGAAGAAATATTGCCATACCGGCAAAAAGCCCCGTACCAAGGAGGAGGCGGTGGTGATGCTGGCCGATGGCGTGGAGGCTGCCACCCGGTCCAATCCTGCCAATCTGGAGAAGGTGATCAACGGCATCATCAAGGGAAAGCTTTCGGAAGGACAGCTCTCTCTGGCGCCCCTGACCTTCCAGGATCTGGCGGAGATCACCGACGCCTTCCTGGGAGTGCTGAAGGGGGTCTACCACACCCGCGTGGCCTACCCGAACGTCCAGGCATCGGAGCTGATGGAGGATGGAAAGGGGGAACGCCCATGATCGCGTTGGAGGTGGTCAACCGCCAGCGGAAACGTACGTTGACCCGGGAAATGCGAAACGCCCTTGACGCCGTGGCGAAAGCCCTTTGCCAGGAGCTGGGGATGGAGGAGGCGGCGGAAGCCAGCGTCAGCTTTGTATCCGACGGCCCCATTCGGGCATTGAACCGCCAGGAGCGGGGGGTGGACGCGCCCACCGATGTGCTGTCCTTTCCCAATCTGGAGTTTCCGGCGGGACGGGAAGGGGATCTTGGCCAGGCGGCGGACTGGGACCGGAATCCCGAAACTGGTAGGATCATGCTGGGGGACATCATCATTTCCCTGGAACGCGCCTATGAGCAGGCCCAGGCCTATGGCCATGGGCCCCTGCGGGAGGTGGCCTTTTTGTGCGCGCACGGCCTTCTGCATCTCTTGGGCTATGACCACGTAGAGGGGGAGGAGCCCATGTTTTCCATCCAAAATGCTGTTCTAAACCGTGCAAATATCACCCGAGAGGTGTAAATCCAACATATCCTAAATATGAAAAACAACAATTTTGTGTTGATAAGATCGGTAACCCAGTGTTAAACTTTTTGTGTAGTTTCGTAAAGTAGATACGGGGACGCCGATTTTTCTTTGCTTTGGCGAACCCGGTTTTTTGAAAGGATCCCCATGAGATCAGGTTTTATTTCCATTGTGGGACGGCCCAACGTGGGCAAGTCCACCATCGTAAACGCCCTGGTGGGAGAGAAGGTGGCTATTGTATCCGACAAGCCCCAGACCACCCGAAACCGCATCATGGGGGTTGTGAACCGCCCGGAGTTCCAGATGGTGCTTCTGGATACCCCCGGCGTCCATACGCCGCGCACCAAGCTGGGACAGTTTATGGATACCGCGGTATCCGGCGCCCTGGACGACGTGGATGGGGTGTTGTTCGTCCTGGACGGCAAGCGGGGCCTTATGGAAGGAGACCGGGCCATCTTGGAGCGGATCAGCGGGGTGCGGGAGCCCCTGTTATGCGTAAATAAGGTGGATTTACTGGATCGGGACGGCCGGGAGGCGCTGTCTGCCGCTGTCAGGGAATGGTGTGGCAGGGAGCCTTTTTTTGTCAGCGCTAAAACGGGGGAAAACATGCCGGAGCTGCTTTCCATACTGGCGGATTGCCTAAAGCCCGGCCCTATGTACTTCCCGCCTGACGAGGTCACCGATATGCCCGAGGAGTTCTTGACCTGTGAAATCATCCGGGAAAAGGCGCTCCTGTGCCTTTCCGATGAGATTCCCCATGGCATCGGCGTGGAGTTGGAACGCTTTTTGGAGCGGGAGGACGGCGTGGTGGAGATCAACGCTGTTTTGTACTGCGAGAAGAAAAGCCATAAGGGGATCATCATTGGGAAAAACGGCGCGATGCTGAAGCGGATCAGCATCATGGCTCGGGAGGATCTGGAGTCCATCTTCTTGACCAAGGTCTTTCTCCGGGTGTTTGTAAAGGTTCGTGAGGATTGGCGCAACAGCCCCACCGCCCTCCGGGAGCTGGGGTATCAATAGTCTGATTTTACATAAGGCGGATAATATTGCCTGGGATTCTCGCTTCTGGCCTGGGGACCCTACCTAATAGAAAAAGGAGGGTGTTTGATGGAAGGGAAGAATCCGCTTTGGAATACGTTTAAAAAGTCGGGGAAGGTGGAGGATTATCTACGGTTCCGTCGGGATCGGAAGGAGAAATTCACGCCCCGGTAAGTGTGAGGTTGGGTGGTTTGTATGGCGTCCCATAAGGTGCTGGGCGTGGTGACCCGGGCGGTGAATTACCGGGATCATGACCGGATTTTGACCCTGGTGACCCGGGAGCGGGGCAAGCTGACCGCCACCGCCAGGGGCTGCCGGAAGCCTCAGAGCAAGCTGCTGACGGCCGCCTCCCCCTTTTGCTATGGGGAGTACGTTTTAAACGAGCGGAACGGTCGGTTTTATGTGAGCCAGTGCACCGTCCGGGAGACCTTTTATAACCTCCGGCTGCGGCCCGAGGCCCTTTATGCCGCCACCTTTGTTTGCGGGGTTGCCGAGGAGTTTGCAAACCCTGAGGAGCCCTATTTGAAGCAGTTTTCTCTATTGCTCCACGGCCTATCCCTTCTTTCCAGGGAGGAGATCCCTGTGGAGGGGGCGCTGGCCTTTTACCTGGCCAAGATGCTGGATTTTGAGGGATACCGGCTTGTGACCGAGCGCTGTGGGATTTGCGGCAGGACCGACAATCTCAAATATATGGATTTGGAGCGGGGAGGAGCCGTCTGCGGAACCTGTGGTTTCGGACGGATGGAGCTGTTCCCACTGCCGGAGCGGGCCATGCGCCTTCTGGCAGTATTGCCCCAGATGCCCTCCTCCGCCTACGATGGAGCCGGGGAGCTCTTGGCGGAATACGGGAAGGATCTGGAGCCCCTTTTGGAGGCCTATGTGCGGGGCATCGTCCCCCGGCGGCTTCCGCCGTCTAAGGTAGCGTACAATTTTCATGCGGAGCTTCCGCAGTAAAGGATCATCCTATTATTCTTTTTGTTTCAAAGGGGGAAGATTGTATGAGTAAGTATGTATATGCCTTTACAGAGGGCAACGCGGCCATGCGGGACCTGCTTGGCGGAAAGGGCGCTAATCTGGCTGAAATGACCGGCCTGGGCCTCCCTGTTCCGTCGGGCTTTACCATTACCACCGAGGCCTGCAATAGGTATTACGCCGATGGAAAGAAGATCGATTCCGCCATCATCGTGGAAACGCTGACGGCTCTCGCCGATCTGGAGCGCCGTACCGGCAAACGGTTTGGGGATGTAAAAAATCCCCTTTTGGTGTCCGTCCGCAGCGGCGCCGCCGTTTCCATGCCTGGCATGATGGACACCATCCTGAACCTGGGTCTCAACGATGAGACCGTGGAAGGGCTGGCCGCCGCCACCGAGAATCCCCGGTTTGCTTATGACAGCTACCGGCGGTTTATCCAGATGTTCAGCAACGTAGTGATGGAAATGGATATGAGCCAGTTTGAGAAGGCGCTGGAGGCCGCCAAGGAGAAGGCGGGCGCCCAGGCGGACAGCGATCTTTCCGCCGAGGATTTGAAGGCGCTGATCGCCACCTATAAGCAGCTGTTTGTGGACGGCAAGGGAATGGAGTTTCCCCAGGATCCCAAGGAGCAGCTCATCGGCGCTATTGAGGCGGTATTCCGCAGCTGGGAAAATCCCAGAGCCCATTTTTACCGCTTGATGAACGACATTCCCTCCTCCCTGGGAACCGCTGTCAACGTTCAGTCCATGGTCTTTGGCAACATGGGGGATGACTGCGGCACCGGTGTGGCCTTTACCCGAAGCCCTTCCACCGGTGAAAACAAACTCTTTGGGGAGTTCCTCATGAACGCCCAGGGCGAGGACGTGGTGGCGGGAATTCGGACCCCTAAGCACATCGACGAGCTTAAGGCGGATATGCCCCATTGCTATGACGCGTTGGTGGAGATCGCCAACAAACTGGAAGCCCATTACCGGGATATGCAGGACCTGGAGTTTACCATCGAAAAGGGGAAGCTCTTTATGCTCCAGACTCGAAATGGCAAGCGTACCGCCGCCGCGGCGCTCCGCATCGCCGTGGAGATGGAAAAGGAGGGAAGCATCGACAAGAACCAAGCCATGCTGATGGTGGATCCCAAGCAGCTGGACAGCTTGCTGCATCCCACCTTTGAGCCCAAGGCTCTTGCCGAGACTGCGCCCATCGCCACCGGCCTACCGGCTTCTCCCGGCGCCGCCAGCGGCCGAGCCTATTTTGATCCCGAAAAGGCGGCCGAAGCCGCCGCCCGGGGAGAGAAGGTCATCCTGGTTCGCACCGAGACCTCTCCAGAGGATATTCAGGGCATGAACATCGCCCAGGGCATTATGACCGCCCGGGGCGGCATGACCTCCCACGCCGCTGTGGTGGCCCGGGGCATGGGGCGCTGCTGCGTGGCGGGCTGCAAGGATGTATTCATAGACGAGGAGGAAGGCTATTTCCGCACCACCGAGGATCGGGTGGTCCGCGAGGGGGATTGGATTTCCCTGGATGGCAATCTGGGCCGGGTCTTTTTGGGACAGCTGCCCACCATACCCGCCAACGTATCCGGGGATTTCGCCGTCATCATGAAATGGGCCGATGAGATCCGCACCCTGGGGGTTTTGACCAACGCGGATACCCCTCGGGACGCCAAACAGGCATTGGAGTTCGGCGCGGAGGGCATCGGCCTCTGCCGCACCGAGCATATGTTCTTCAATGAGGATCGCATCATGGCGGTGCGGCGGATGATCGTATCCACCACCGAGCGCCAGCGGAAGGCGGCCCTGGAGGAGCTTTTGCCCATCCAGCAGGAGGATTTCCGTCAGCTATATTTGGCCATGGAGGGCCGGCAGGTGACCATCCGGTTGCTGGATCCGCCGCTCCATGAGTTTATCCCCAAGGAGAAGGAGGAAATCGAGGAGTTGGCCCGGCAGATGGGCATCTCCTATGAGAGCTTGGACGAGATCGTCCGCTCCCTCCATGAGGTGAACCCCATGATGGGCCATCGGGGATGCCGTTTGGCCGTTACCTTCCCGGAGATTGCCCGGATGCAGACCGCCGCCATCATCGGCGCCGCCATCGACGCCATGGAGGAGGGAGGCTTTGTGATCCATCCTGAGATCATGGTACCCCTTGTAGGGGACGCCGCGGAGCTGCGGTTTGTGAAAAACATCATCGATGAGACCGCTCAGCGCATTATGGAGGAGCGGGGGCGAAAGGTGGACTATAAGGTGGGCACCATGATTGAGCTGCCTCGGGCCGCACTCACCGCCGACGAGATCGCCAAGGAGGCCCAGTTCTTCTCCTTTGGTACCAACGATCTTTCCCAGATGACCTTTGGCTTTTCCCGGGATGACTCCGGCAAGTTCCTGCCCGACTACTACACCTTCAAGATCTTTGAGAACGATCCCTTTGCCAAGATCGACCAAAAGGGCGTGGGTAAGCTTATTAAGATGGCGGTGGAGCTGGGCCGGAGCACCAATCCGGACATCCACATGGGCATCTGCGGCGAGCACGGAGGCGAGCCCAGCAGCGTGGAGTTCTGCCATAACGTGGGCCTTGATTATGTCTCCTGCTCCCCCTTCCGCATTCCCATCGCCAAGCTGGCGGCCGCCCAGGCTAAGGTGCGAGCGGATCGGAGGAAATAAACGCATTTTTTGAAAGGCGCAAGGGCGTTCCGATGGGAACGCCCTTTTGTGCTATACTAGGGATAAACGGAGGGAGTGCCATGGACCCGGAGATGCAAAACGCCATCAAAAAGCAGTTGATCCTGCGCGCGGTCGCCACGGGGATTTTGATTCTTTTTGCCCTGGTGGTGTTCTATTATATCCAGATTTCTCAGGGAAGGGAGCTGAGCCAGGGCATTGTGCGAAGCGAGGCTTCTTCCGAGGAAATGGCGATGTTTGCTAGAGATCTTGAGCTACCCGAGATTTTGAAGGGGACCTTTATCAGCGCGGAGCTGAGGGGGAACCTGGATGAGGTTTACCGGTTTACACTGACCTTGAGCTTGGACAGCCGGGAACAGGTGGACGCCATGCTAAAAGCCATGGAGGGATTTGAGACGGTCAATCCCAGCGAGGCAACCATCAACCCGGAGCCAGATGCTTTTTTTATCCGCCGGACCCAAGGGGAAAACAAGGATGGTGAAAAGGAGGAATACATTCTACGGGCAAACTTCTATTTGTCCGAAGAGCGGGATACCGCTCAATGCATCCTCCAATGGACGAATCCAGGGGAGGAGATTCAAACACTTTTTATAAAGAAACACAGGTGAATCATATGGCATGGTATCGATTTGCACGGCCTGGTTGGACACCAGAACAGAAGAATCCCTTTGAGCGGGACGGCAAGACCACTGACTGGGCGGCGTTTTTGTATCATAACCAGGGGTTTGGGTACAGCCATACCTATCCCGGGGCGAAAATCCACACTCTTGTAGTCCGGCCGGAGGGGGATCCGGAGTTTATTCGACTGCGGGACTATGTGCAGTATGAGAACAGCTTTTGTCGGACGGTGATCCTATCCGCTCCGGGGGAACTATTGGAGCCGGCGGGAGAAGCGCTGGAGGGCCGGTGGGACTGCCGGGAACGGCTGGTTCGAAGGAGCGATCCTAAATATGTGGTCCACAGCACCACCCATGCCGCGTGGCACAGCATCCGTACCATGGGCGTGCTACTGTCCGCCGTACAACAGCGGCGTCAGGGCCTGGAGGTGAAGGAGGTGGGGTTTCTTCCCATGCTGGAGCCGCCAGAGTACTCCCGCTATGTGATGCTGGACATACCGGAGGGCTGTGGGGAGATGACGGTCTGTTCCCGGCAGACGGGGCGCATCTGCCGGAACCCACAGGAACCATATCGTCCGGAGGTGCGGCTGTATTTTAATGCGCATCGGATGATTCGAAATGGATTGGCGGTGCGGGATGGGCTCCACCCCATTAAGGTGAAGCGGGAGTTGGAGCTGGGGCCGTATTTCCTCATGGCTTTGACTGCCCAGGATGTGGATCCCAACCGGCAAGATTGGACGCCGGCATCCTTTGCCAGGGCGGCAGATCTGGAGTTTCGCCGCAGGATGGGGGAAAATTAAAGGTAAATAAAAGGACGGCTTTGAAAGCCGTCCTTATTCATACCGAACTATTTTGCTATGCTTTGATGCGGTTGTACTGTCCTAGACGTTTCATCACCGCCAGCTGGGCTTTGCTGTTTTCCGGTTTCTTCAAAAGAACACTGATCAAGAGGGATTCCACGATGCACATTTCCACCACGCGGCAGGAGATGGAGTCGCTTTCGGGGGCCTCCATAAAGGCATATTCCACCAGGACGATGTCCGATGTTTTAGCCACTGGGGACAGGGGATAGTTGGTGATAAGGATCACCGGAATGTTTTCGCTCTTTAACTGACGGGCGATTTCGTACATATAGCGGTTTCGGCCGGAGTGGGAGATGATGACCACGGCATCCCCGGAATCCATCCGGTTGGCGACGGTCAGCATCGGATCCGGGTCCGAGGAGCAGAAGACGTCCATCCCCGCGCGAAGGCATCGGTTGTAAGCCGACTGGGCTACGAGGTAGGCGTCTCCCGTACCAAAGAAGGCGATTTTTCCTGCGTTCAGCAGCACGGAAACGGCCTTATCGTATTGTTCCCCATCGAACACGTCCAGGGTGTTCTGAAGATCTTGAATGGTGATGGCGATGAGCTTGTTGATCACCTGAAAGGGCGTATCGTTTTGGGTGATGTATTGATACTCCACAGCGCTGGTGGGCTGCTGCAGCAACACATTTTGCAGCTGGGATTTGAAATCCGCAAAGCCGGTATAGCCTAGCTTCCGGGTAAACCGGATGAGGGTGGGCTCACTGCAGCCGGCCAGGCTGGCGGTCTCCGAGATGGAAGCCATGGCTACGGAATCCGGATGATCGAGAATATAATCCGCCGCTTTCCGCTCCGCCGTCTTTAGGGTTCCATAGATGGACTGAAGCTTGAGAAGGAAGTTTACAGGTAGTTTTTGAAACAAATCGTTTTCAAAATGCATAGAAGTACCCCCCTTAGCTGTTATAGAAACACAAAGACGTGAAAAAATGATCCGCGCTAAAACCTCTATGCAGTTGTAAATCTTACTCTCATTATAATGGAACCTTACCGAAGTGACAACCAAGAAAACTACGGTTTTTTCCATTTATTTAGAAAAAATAAAAATCCTGAAAAAGGGATTAAAAATGCGCGGCACGGCTATCATTTCCCTGCAGAATAGTTTATAATATGTAACCAATTAGGATGGCAAAGGAGCCGATTGCATGAACTGGCTGAGACGCTTTATGATGGGCCGATACGGCAACGACCAACTAAACGTGGCGCTGATGATCTTCTCCCTCTTGATTTTGATCCTGGGGCAGGTCCTCCGTTTTTCCCCCTTGGTATGGGTGGCGGTGATCCTCCTGGTTCTTTGCTATGCCCGGATGTTTTCCCGAAATACCAGCCGCCGGTATGGGGAAAACATGAAATTCATGAAGTTTTGGAATCCCATTCGCAACTGGTTCCTGGGGATTCGGGCGAGGGGCAAGGACAAAACCCACCGCTACTATAAGTGTCCTAAATGCAAGCTGCGGGTCCGGGTGCCCAAGGGCAAGGGGAAGATCAAGATCACCTGTCCGAGCTGCAAAACCTCCTTTATCAAAAAGACTTGACCGGAAAGGGCGCCAGTTTGGCGCCCTTTTTCCCGGTTATTTTTGGGAGGGGATGGAAATTCTGTCGATTGGATCGTGGGAAAAAAGGGTTTGTGATATTTACATAGAATAACATACATATACGTCTAGATACGTCGCAAAAGGGGGGATACAGGATGACACTGCGGGAAAAACGGGAGCGGGATGAAAAATTGATCCTGAGCCCTTACGCCACCCAATCCGCCGCCAGCCGGGGCCGGGAACGCCCGGAAGAGCCCTGTGAGATCCGCACCGCCTTCCAGCGGGACAGGGATCGGATTGTGCACTCAAAGGCCTTTCGCAGGCTCAAGGATAAGACCCAGGTGTTTATTGGGGCGGAGGATCATTACCGCGTTCGGCTTACCCATACCCTTGAGGTGATGCAGATTGCCCGGACCATCGCCCGGGCCCTGTCATTAAACGAGGATCTCACCGAGGCCATCGCCTTGGGGCATGACCTGGGGCATACGCCCTTCGGCCATGCTGGAGAACGCGCCCTTAACCGACTGGCGGACTGCGGTTTTTCCCATAACCGCCAGAGCATCCGGGTGGTGAAGTACATTGAAAAGGACGGCGCTGGATTGAATCTTACCTTTGAGGTATTGGACGGCATTGAAAACCACCGAACCTCTACCCGGGCGGCGACCCCCGAGGGCAACGTAGTCCGCCTGTCCGATAAAATCGCGTACATCAACCACGACATCGACGATGCTCTGGGGCGGGGGGATCTGGCGGCGGAGGATCTCCCGCCGGATTGCATCCGGGTGTTGGGCAGTACCCGGGCGCAGCGGATCGACGCCATGGTGAAAAACGTCATCCATGCCAGCCGGGCGGGCGAGATCGCCATGGACGGGCCGGTGGAGGAGGTAACGGCTACCCTTCGGCGGTTCCTTTTTGAGACGGTCTACGTCACCGGGGAAAAGCGGCAGCGGGAGGCGCGGGCGGAGGCCCTCATTGGACTTCTGTTTGAGCACTATATGGATCGAGGCCCGATGCCGGAGGACTACGAGGCCCTGGCGGAACGGTTTGGACGAGACCGGGCGGTCTGCGACTACATCGCCGGGATGACCGACAACTATGCCATCCGGGCGTTTCACAGGTTGTATTTGCCCTGAAAAATTCTTCTGAAAAAAGAAGGATTATGGGGAAACGTGTCGAATTTAGCTTTACCAAGGAGTTGAGTTATGGCCGGTCTGTTTCCACAGGAGTGGTTGGACGAGGTGATGGAGCGAAACAACATCGTGGATGTGGTGTCCTCCTATGTGCCTCTGACCAAAAAGGGGAAAAAACATTGGGGCCTCTGTCCCTTTCATAGCGAAAAAACCCCTTCCTTTTCCGTGGATGAGGACAAGCAGCTTTACTACTGTTTTGGGTGCAAGGCGGGAGGAAACCTGGTTCATTTCGTGATGAATTTGGAGAAGTTGGGATTCCGGGACGCCGTGCTGTTTTTAGCGGAGCGGGTGGGGATGCAGCCTCCCGAGATGGAAAACAGCGAGGAGGCGGATCGCCGGCGGCGGGAAAAGCAGCGCCTTTATGATCTCTGCCGGGATGCCGCCAAAGCGTACAACCTGGCGCTGATGACAGAGGGAGGCCAGCGGGCCCGAGAGTACCTGACAAAGCGGGGCATCACCCCGGCGGTGATTACCCGGTTTGGTTTGGGGTATGCCGATCCCTCCTGGGACGGCATGACGGGCTATCTGTTGAAAAAGGGCTACGCTTTGGAGGAGATCGAGGCTTCGGGGCTGTGTATCGTCCGGGGCGGCAAGAAATTCGACTTTTTCAGGGATCGGGTGATCTTTCCCATTATTGACCAGTACGGAAAGGTTTTGGGCTTTGGGGGCCGTGTGATCCAGGGGGATGGCCCCAAGTACATCAACTCCCCCGATACGCCGGTTTATAACAAGCGTCAGATGCTCTACGGGTTGAACTTTCACAAGAAATTCCCGTCCAACCGAGAGCTTATCGTGGTGGAAGGGTATATGGATTTGATCTCGGTAAGCGGCATTGGCATCCCCAATGTGGTAGCCAGTCTGGGGACTTCCTTGACCAAGGAGCAGGCGCGGCTCATGCGGCGATTTGCCGATCGGGTGTACATCTGTTACGACGGGGATTTTGCCGGCCAGGCCGCTACCCTGCGGGGACTGGAAATTTTGGATGGAGAAGGCTTGGATGTGCGGGTGGTATCCCTGCCTGATGGCCTGGATCCCGATGACTTCGTCAAAAAATACGGTCCGGTGGGCATGCGGGACGCCATGGAGAAGGCCTATACCCTGATGGAGTTCAAGCTGGAAATGCTGCGCCGGGAGCTGGATATGGAAAGCGAAAACGGCCGGATGGAGTTTGCCAAGCGGGGAACCGCCATGGTGCGGGGACTGGAACCGGTGGAAGCCGAGCGGTATTTGAAGCGCATCGGACAGATGACCGGGTTTTCCATGGCCTCTTTACAGCGCCAGACCTTTGAAACCGCCCCCAAAGGGAATACAAACCAGCGTTTTCACAATACTATGATTAGGGAAGAATCCCGGGATACCGGGCCGGAACGGCTTTTGCTGGGGCTATGCGCCGCGAATCCGTCCTTTGCCAAGTGGGCCATGGAACGGGTGGAGGCGGAGGACTTTTCCGAACCGTTGCATCGGACGCTTTGGACCATCATCGAGGAGTTGGGGGACCGTGCTGGCCCCGCCGAGGTGCTGATGCGTCTAACGGACGGGGAATCGGCTGCTGCCGCCTCGGAGATTTTGAATCAAAGCCTGGACGGGATTCAGAATCAGAAGAGTTTACAGGACTTTTGCATCCGGGTTCGGCTAGCCCGGGCCGAGCGGGAGGCGGACGCCCTGACCGGCCGGATGAAGACGCTTCAGGGAGAGGAGCGCAGGCGTCTGCTCTCCCTCTATATGGAATGGAACAAGGAAATGGACCAGTTGAAAAATGGGATTCTTCCCGCCAGGAGGTCGTCAAGTGAGCGAAACCAAGACTAAAAAAAAGAACGCCAAGAATGCCGCCGTTATGGAGGATTTGGTGGAGAAGGGAAAGGAAAGCGGCTCTGTGACCCCTGACGAGGTCATCGCCGCCGCTGGGGATACCCAACCCGCCAGCAAGGGGATCGAGGAGATCCTGGACAAGCTGGAGGCCAGCAGCATCCGCATTGCCCAGGAGACCGCGGAACCACCGGTAGAGGAGATCCTGGAGGAGGAAGAGGTTACCGAGGAGGAGCTGGCCAATTACATCCCGGAGGGAATCAACATCGACGACCCCGTCAAGATGTACTTAAAGGAGATTGGCAGGGTGCCCCTTTTGACCGCCGAGCAGGAGGTGTCCATCGCCAAGCGCATGGCGGAGGGGGATGAGGAGGCCAAGCAGGAGTTGACCGAAGCCAACCTCCGATTGGTGGTGTCCATCGCCAAACGGTATGTGGGCCGAGGAATGCTGTTTTTGGATCTGATCCAGGAAGGAAATCTGGGGCTCATTAAGGCGGTGGAGAAGTTCGATTATCAAAAGGGTTACAAATTTTCCACCTATGCCACCTGGTGGATTCGCCAGGCCATCACCCGGGCCATCGCGGACCAGGCCCGGACCATCCGCATTCCCGTTCACATGGTGGAGACCATCAACAAGCTGATACGGGTTACCCGGCAGCTTTTGCAGGAATACGGGCGGGATCCCATGCCCGACGAGATTGCGGCCGTCATGGGCATTCCGGAGGAGAAAGTTCGGGAGATCATTAAGATCGCCCAGGAGCCCGTCTCCTTGGAAACCCCTATCGGCGAGGAGGAGGACAGCCATCTGGGGGATTTTATTCCGGACGACGAGGCTTCGGTGCCCGAGGAATCCGCCGCCTTTACCCTTTTAAAGGAGCAGTTGGTGGAGGTACTGGATACCCTGACCCCCAGGGAGGAAAAGGTGCTGCGCCTGCGGTTTGGCCTGGACGACGGCCGGGCCCGAACCCTGGAGGAGGTTGGCAAGGAGTTCAACGTTACCCGGGAGCGCATCCGTCAGATCGAGGCCAAAGCCTTAAGAAAGCTTCGTCACCCCAGCCGCAGCAAGAAGCTGCGGGATTTTCTGGAGTAGGGCGCATCATTTAACGGTTGATTCAGGAGGAATTGTGGGATGAGAAGCGGGACAAAGCACCTGCGGATTGCCAGCGTGATCCAGATCCTTCTGGGGGCGGGATCCGCTGTCGCCACTTATTTTTTGATTGGCGCGGGGGATGTTACCGTTGCCGGCCTGGATCCTGAAAAGGCGCTGGGGATTCTAGTTTTGACCTATGGTGGACAAGCCTTTCAGGTGTTGGCGGGGTTGCTTGGGCTCTTGTTGTCCAAGAAAAAATCCCTTTTGACCGTGATCCTAGGCGTGTTGTTGTTTGTGCCACAGCTGATTGCCTTCCTCCATGTGAAAAATGATATCGCTTTGATTCTTGTGAATGCGGTTTTGCTGGCGGTCCCGTATTATTACCTGCATAACGCCTACAAGAATTTTAAGGAATAGGGCGAGAGATCAAAGATGACCGGATGGGGACAGGAGGGATACCGGCGGCTGCGTCCGCCGGTTTTATTATGACGGAGCGAATCGCTTGTATGCTGGCACTGGCATCCCCCTGCGATGTGCTGGCCGATGTGGGGTGCGATCATGGTCAGATTGGCCTTGGGTTCTTGAAAGAGGGCTTGTGTAAGAAAGCCTTGATGATCGACATCAGCGAGCCGTCCCTCAACAAGGCCCGGCGGTTGTTTCGCGAAGAGGGCTATGAGGACCAAGCCCATTTCCTGGTGGGGGATGGGTTGTTGCCTGCTGGGGAAGCGCAAGGGGTGGTCATTGCCGGGATGGGGGGAAAACTCATCGTCCGGTTGTTGGAGAACGCCTGGGCTCAGGCCCGAACAAAGGAATATCTGGTGCTGCAGCCCAACAACAGCATAGGGCTGGTACGGGGGTATCTAGCGGAGCACGGATTTGTGATTCGGGATGAGGCCCTTTGTTTTGAAAACGGACGGCATTATGCCATAATCCGGGCGGAGGCGGGAGAGAGCCCCCGTCTTTCGGCACTGGAACAGGAGCTGGGGCCGGTAAACCTTCAAAAAAGACCGTCGCTTTTGGCAAGCTACGCCCGGCATCGACTGAAGGTTCACGAGAGTATCCTATACACCATGGAGAGGGGAGAGATCCGGGGGGAAGCCTATGGATTCTCACAGGGGATGGTTCGGTCCATCCGGCACTATTTGGAGGAGGCAGAAGATGAAGGTATCTGAACTGGTGGAGATTGTGGACGGCATCGCGCCCTTTGCTCTTGCCATGGACTTTGACAATCCCGGCCTGATCCTGGGGGATCGGGAGGGGGAGGTGACCAGCGTGTTGGTTGCTCTGGACGCCACCCTTTCCGTGGTGGAGGAGGCCCGCCGGCTGGGGGCGGAGGTTATCGTGAGCCATCATCCGCTGTTATTTTCCCCCACAAAGCATATCCTGGAGCAGGAGGGGGATGGGGCCATCCTACGGCGTTTGATCGAAGGAGGAATTTCCCTCATCGCGGCGCATACCAACTTTGACGTGGCTCCCCGGGGGCTATGCTGGGAGCTGGCCTGCCGGATGGGCCTTCGGGATCCACAGGTGCTTATGGAAGACGGATACGGGCTGGTGGGGGATATCCCTCCTATGACGCTGTCCGTCCTTGCCCAGCATACCAAGGAGCGGTTGGACGCCACCTGCGTCAAATATGCGGGAGAGCCGGAGGGGATCATCCGCCGGCTGGCGGTGGCCTGTGGCAGCGGCCGCACCGCCTTTCCGTCGGCCTTGGCGGCGGGAGCTCAGGCCGTTATCACTGGAGAGGCCAGCTATGATTCTGCTCTGACCTTTGGGCGAATGGGCCTGTCCATCCTGGAGGCGGGGCACTTTGATACCGAGAAATGGTTTATGGATTCCATGGCCAGCCGTTTACAAAATGAGCTGGGTAGGCTACAATATAATGTGCGAATACACATTTCTAAGGTGAGTAAAGATGTTTATTCTGGAGCGGTATAGGCAAAGCCTATGGAGGCTCCTTTCTATATTGGGAGGCGATGCGAATGGGTAATGAAATTTATCAGGCGCTATGGGAATACCAGGCAGCCGACATCAATCTGAGCCGCTTTGAACGGAAGCTTCGGGAGTCCCAG
This sequence comes from Christensenella sp. MSJ-20, assembly GCF_044357945.1. Taxonomy (NCBI): domain Bacteria; kingdom Bacillati; phylum Bacillota; class Clostridia; order Christensenellales; family Christensenellaceae; genus Christensenella; species Christensenella sp. MSJ-20. The sequence goes on along the minus strand of NZ_CP076563.1, from coordinate 614,906 downwards.
ACCCGGAAGAAGCTTTTGGCCATGCGGAATTATCTGCTGGAGCAGCAGAAAAAGATAAAGCAGCTGGAGGAGGATCTCTTAAAGGGGCAGCGGAATGCCGCCTCTATTCAAGAGGATATTCGGAAGGCCATGGAGGAATTTGCCATGCTGGATCAGGACCTCACCGACCTGGGGGACGATGAGGATCTGGAGGAACTTCGCCGGATTTCCAGGGAAATGGACGCCCTCAGCAAACAGTTAAACGGGCTGAATAAGGAGCTCAATGACATCAGCAAGCTGGCCTATGGGGCGGAAGGGGTCCTAAAGGACGCCTATGTGAAGATGCAGAAGGCCAAGACCGATTTTGACGCGCTCAAGGCCCTCCATGACAAGGAACTGGACGAGGCCAAGGGAGAGCTTAACGCCCTGCAGGCTGCTGTGGCGGAAAAGGAGAAATTTATCACCGATCCCGCGCTTTTGGCGGAGTATAAGAAGATCAAGAAAAACCGGCTGAACCCGTTGGCCAAGGTCAACGAGGATCGATGCAGCGGCTGCAATATGACCATTCCCAGCTTGACCCTTCGGAAGATCAAGGAGGGGGAGGGGATCATCGAGTGCGAGAGCTGCGGCAGGATTCTCTTCATGGAATAGGTATGACGCGAGTAGGCTGAATGACCGCGAGCGTTTGCTCGAGGAAAGTCCGAGCACCATAGGGCAGGATGCCGGATAACGTCCGGTGAAGGCGACTTCAAGGAAAGTGCAACAGAGAGATACCGCGAATCCCGTTTGGGACGCAAGGGTGGAAAGGTGAGGTAAGAGCTCACCAGCGGCCTGGCGACTTGTCCGCTATGTAAACCCCATCCGGTGCAAGGTTGATAGGGAGCAATTGTGGCGGCCCGTCACGCTCCGGGTAACTGCTTGAGCCCCGCGGTGACGCAGGGCCTAGATAGATGGTCATTCACGACAGAACTCGGCTTATAGGCTTGCTCGCTTCATGGAGGCCCGCTTATGCGGGCCTCTTTTTCTAATTTGAACGGAATAGGCTGGGGCTTACGCGTGTCGGATTCTCTATGCCAGAATATGGAGGGACTCTATATTGTTCTGGGATGAAAGACGCTCTTTTGAGCGGATTGACCGGGATGCAGGAAGTTGGAATTGTGATGGATGCGTCTGAGGTTTTCACGGAGAGAAGAAACTTCGATCCAGGGGAATCGCCTCGTGAAAAGCTAAAATGGACGTTTTAGGGTATGGATGAAAGAAACTCCACAATGGTTTGGTTCAGCCGTTTTGCGAACACGGGCGGGATGCTGTGGGACGCTCTTTTTTATATCTGATAGGTGCAGTGCTGTTTCGGCAGATCATTCATACGGCCGATGATATTACATTGCTGTCTATTTTGTAGAGACCGGAACCGCTTGATATTGGGTTCTAAAATGGACGGCATTTTCTTGGGGATTTTCAGAAGCCATGGGCTGATTAGGACGGCATCTCTGAGCAAGGACTGGTATTTGGAAAGAGGACACGGATCTCCGTCATTGAAATAATCCAATGGGGCAAAAGCCCTATGCGATAAGGAAATACAAAAATTAGATAATTTTTGTATTGATTAAATCGATTGCTGAAAATATCGTGGGATTGGTTGACAAAAAACCGAGGGGGATGCTATGATAAGAGCAAATTAAATACTGCTCTGAACTGAACGCCTAAGAACCTCGCGTTTATGGCCAAAAGTCGTTAGGGTATAGGGGGAAACACCTATGCCTCCCGGTGTGGAAAAGAGTGCGAGAAACCCAAGTAGGGGTTTATTGGCTTTACACATCGTAAAGCCTTTTTTGTTCGGCGCGGTACTGAGATTGGATATATGCATCTGCGTATATTATATTCCGTTGTAAGGGGCATGCGAGGACCGTGTATGGTGGACATGGTCCTTTCCCTTTTTTGGGGAATCATGTTACTATACTGGCATACTCTCTACTATGGCAGAGGCATTTTTTGATGGAGTGAAACAAATGGAACAGTTTTGGGAATCCCTCAATGGGTGGTTTGAGGGCGGCGCCCTGCAAGCATTGATCGACACCCTGCTCATCGCCCTCTTGGCGGTGATCTGTCTATGGATCAGCCGGCGGATTTTCCGGGGGATTCAAAAGCGTATGGGATCCCGCCGCACCAACCTGCGTTTTTTGCAGTCCATCGTTCGGACGCTGATCATCCTCTTTGCCCTTCTGGGCATCCTATACCAGATCAAGCCCCTTAGGGGATTCCTGACCTCCCTTTTGGCCGGGTCCGGCGTGGTGGCGGTCTTTATTGGCCTTGCGTCCCAGCAGAGCCTCAGCAACTTCGTCAGCGGGCTTTTGATCTCCACCGCGAAGCCCTTTGCGGAAGGGGATCGGGTGAAGCTGCGGGATATTGGGGTAACGGCCATTGCCGAGAGCGTGACCATCCTGTACAGCAAATTCAGAACCTTTGACAATTCCCTGATCGTAGTGCCCAACAGCGTTTTGGATAAGATGGTCATCGAGAACACCGATGTGGTGGGGGACCGATTCTGCAACTTCTTTGACATTGCCATATCGGGCCAATCCGATTTGCTGCTGGCCATGGAAACCGTAAGGGACATCGCGGAGCGCCATCCCCTCTGTCTGGATCAGCGGACGGAGGAAGAACTGGCCGAGGGCAAGCCCAAGGTGCCGGTCCGGCTGGTGGATATCGATGGAAACGCCCTGAAGCTTCGGGCCTCCATTTGGACGGAAAGCCCAGCCTTGGGCTATACTGCTCTTTGTGAGATCCGCCGGGATGTGAAACTGGCCTTTGACCGGGCGGGTATCCAGTTGCCCCGGCAGTATGTGGTGGTATCCCAGGAGCCTGTGGAAGATTCCTCCAAAATGTGATAGGATAAGGGCAGTGAAAATCGGAATGAAACCGTAAGGGAGTGGAGCTTGTGAATACCTATGTTATCAAAAAGATTCCCGCTGGAGCGAACGTCCCCTGGGAGGATATCCCCCAGGCGGATATTACCAACTATTCCCCCAATGAGAAGGAATATTATCCCAAGGCCTATGCCAAGGTGTGCCATGATGGGGAACGGTTTTATGTAAAATTCCATGCCGAGGAGCCCGCTATCCTGGGTACCCTGCGGAATTACAACGATCCCGTATCGGAGAACAGCTGCGTGGAGTTTTTCTTGAACCCCTATCCCGATGTTCGGGAGGACTACATGAATTTTGAAACCAACGTCTTGGGGGCACTGCTCCTGGGCTTTGGGTACATCAAGCCCCGGGGGCGTTTGTGGCATATCCTGCCGGAGGAGTTCCATATCCAAAGCACGGTGGCGGATCCTGCGGATTACAATGGGGAGTATTGGGAGCTGACCTATGAGATTCCATTTGCCATCTTGAACCAGGTATACGGCTGTACCGGCTTGGGCTCTGGCAGCAGGATCAAGGGGAATTTCTTTACGGTGTGCGCCCAGGGCGACCTGCGCCACGCAGGGACCTGGAACCCCACGCCCGGCTTCCACGAGCGTTCGGGCTTTGGGGATTTGATTTTAGAGTAGTTACAGGATTCTGAAATTGAAACGGAGGGGATTTCCCCTCCGTTTCCTATATTTGCCTATTGTCAACCCTCTGAAAAAAGGATAATCTTGGATTATCCAGAGGGGATTTTATCTGAATATTAGGGAACGATTCCACCGAACTGCAATCTGTGGGCGCCGCAGTTCTCCGGCGTTAAATCATTTTAAAGGGGTTGTTGTGATGGAATTTAAGAAAAAGCTGCTGCTGATCAACGTCCAGGAACTGCTGTTCTACGCGGGGATGGTTTCCCTTTCGTTTATCGCGGTGATCCTGGGGGAGACGGGAATGGACGGCACCGCTGTGGGCGCCGCCATGAGCGGGATCTCCGTGGTTTCCATGTTGACGCCTCCGCTGTTTGGCATGCTGGCAGATAAGATCGGCGTACGGAAAACCTTTTGTATCGCGTTGACCGGCGCGTCCATCGTTTGGTTTTTTGTCCCCCTTTCGGTGGGCGTAAAGCTGGGGACCCTTCCCCTTACGGTGGTTCTGCTGCTATCCGGCACCTTCTTCCGGGCATCCCATGAATCCCTGATGGATAGCTGGCTGATGAAGATCCAGGACAGCGAGCCTTCCTTTAACTATTCCAACACCAGAAAATACGGTTCTTTGGGATACGCCGCCATGGCGGCGCTATCCACTCCTTTGGCGGCCTTGCTGGGCACCGGCGCGGTGTTCTGGTTGATGCCGCTGTTTTTGATTCCCATTCTGTTTCTAGCCAGCCGGATTGGGGATCCCGGCCCCGCGGTGGGGAAAACAGCTCCCTCAAAAGCCAAGGGGGAAAAATTGCAACTGGGGCGTCTGTTCCACAGCTACGACCTGATGACCTATTTCGCCTGCGCTATTTTTATGCTGATGCCTTTCAGCGGTTCTGGCATTCAGCTGCAATACCTGGTAGGCGATATTATGGGGGATAAGTCCATGGTGGGGCTATTGGCCGGCATCAAGGCTGGGGCGGAGTTCTTTTGCTTCCTATTGGTGCCCAAGGTTCAGAAACGGGTAAAGCCCAGCGTTTTGATTTGCCTGGTATTTGGATATTATGCCTGTGAGGCCTTTTTGCTGTCCACCGCCCATAGTATTTGGGTGGTCATCGCCCTGATGTTGTCCAGCGGCGTTGCCTTTGCTTTTATGATTTCCACCGTCATCAACTACATCCACTCCAAGGCACCGGAAGGGCTGTCTTCCACGGTGGTCACCGTTAACGGTGCCATTATGGGGGTGGCGGGAATCATTGCCAACAACGTGTGCGGCATCCTGCGGGACGCCGCCGGTGTACGTACCGGGTATCTTGTGGTGGGTACCGTGGGCATCTGTGCCGTGGGCCTGTTTATCCTGTTCCAAGTCCTGGGGAAGAGGCTCCGCAAAACGGCTTAGAAAAGCAGCGGGGCAGGGTGGATTCACTACGGGCCGTGGGGCAAGTCCCACGGCCCGTCTTTTTGTGGTAAGATGAAAAAGCATCCTAATAGAGGAAGAGGGAGAGGAAAGTGAAAAGCGGGATAGAAGGCCATCAGGAGGCTGAAGAGCTGCGGATGAAATTTGATGAGGATCCGGAAAACTACCACAGAAGCCGGCCGGATTATCCCGGGGCGCTTTTTTCCGATCTAATCGCATACGCTGGCCTGGAAGGGGAGCGGTCTGCCCTTGAGGTGGGAATTGGCACCGGCCAGGCTACCGGGCCTATTCTAGCCACAGGATGCCGTGTGACCGGACTGGATTTGGGGGATCGTATGATAGCATATTGCCAAAAACGATTTTCCGGCATGCCTGGTTTTCAGGCGGAATGCGTATCCTTTGAGGATTTTGATACCCAGGAAACCTATGACTTGCTGTATTCCGCCACAGCGTTTCATTGGGTTCCGCCGGAGGTGGGGTTTCCCAAAGCCTATCGTCTGCTGCGGCCAGGCGGAACCATCGCGCTGTTTTGGAATCATCCCTTTGTGGGCCGGGCAGAGGACCCCTTGCATCGGGAAATCCAACGGGCTTACCGGCGCTATCGGCCTGGAACAGCGGCACCCCGCGAGTTTGCCGAGCCGGATTGCAGCCGATACAGGGATTTACTGGAGGAATACGGGTTTGCAGAGGTCCAATACCGGCTATACCATAGAACGCGGGTGATGGACGGGGCATCCTATCTCGCCCTTTTGAACACCTATTCCGACCACCGCTCCATGGAGGCGGACGCACGGACTGGCCTTTTGCGGGAGATCCGGGAGGCCATCGAGGCTTTTGGCAAAAGCATTACTATCTATGATACCGTGGATCTATATTTGGGCCGGAGGGTATGAGCTTTAGCCGTCTTTCAAACAAAGAAATGCCGTGAAAAAACGTCAAATGATGTATTTACTTTGCCGCCGTAATGGGATAGAGTGTTAATCGTGATGAAATTGGGAGGGGATTTGTAGAGAGAGCGGCAGCGCCGCTTTTTTGTGGTTTCGCCGGTTTACTGTGTTTTGTGTCCGCAGATGACGAAGGAGCCGTTTGGCTGCCTTTCCATACTTATTTTTTACAGGGAGTTGATTCCGTGGAGTACAAAGTTACACAGCGCAGGCTGAACCTGGTTGAATTCCTTTACATGGGGTCCATGATCGGGAGCAGCTACATCGCCATGATCCTCAAGAACAGCGGAATGGACAGCGTTACGGTGGGCAGCATCCAGAGCGCCTTGGCCTGCATCGGCATGATCGCGCCTCCCATCGCGGGGATGATCGCCGATAAGATTGGGTCGGTGCGCAAGACCTTTACCGTGGCCTTTACCATCACCGCCATCTTTTGGCTCATCATTCCCATCTCGGCTTCCATCAAAATCGCGGGGATTCCCCTGATGGTGTTTCTCCTGTTTGTAGACGCTTGGAGCCGCCTGCCGGTGGGGTCTTTGATGGACAGCTGGCTGATGGAGGTCCAGGAAGCGGAGCCGCGCATTGTTTATGCCCATGCCCGGAAGTACGGTTCCCTAGGATATGCCTTCTTTTCTCTGATATCCTCTTTAGTGGTGGCCTGGATCGCGCCCCAGTACATCTTCTATTTTCTGCCCATCTGCGCCATTCCCGTGCTGCTTTTGTGCCGTCGGATTGGCCAGACCGAGGCGACGGCCGCTCCTGCCGCTGCGCCCAAGCGCGATGAGCCCAAGCAGAAGCTCCAGGTGGGCCGGGTTTTTAAAAAGTATTACATCATGACCTATTTTGCCTGCGCCATCATCGTATGGATGCCCTTTATGTGCAGCTATACCATGCTGCCCTATTTGATCACCGACATGGGGGCGGACAACAGCATGATGGGTATCGTCATCGGCCTACGCGCTTTGATGGAGGTGCCCGCTTTTATGCTGGTGCCCATCATCGGCCGGAGATACTCCTCCAAGGTGGTCCTGCCCCTTTGCTTTGCTTATTACGCCATAGAGCAGATCCTCTGCGCCCTCATCGGCGGGGTATGGCTCCTCACCGGACTCCTGATGATCAGCGGCATGGTATACGCCATCATGCTCAGCAATTCCATCAGCTATGTCCACAGTATGGCGCCTCCAGGACTGAACGCCACGGTGGTTACCATGAACGGAGCGGTGATGAACCTATCCAGCATCCTGGGCCATCTTCTTGTGGGCGCTCTGATCTCCGGGGTGGGCATTCGGATGTGCTATACCATCATCGGCGCAATGACGGCCTTTGCCGCAGGAATGATGGTATTGTTCCTCCTGTTTGGAAAGAAAAAGCAGATTGCCGCTTAAGCCGCGATCCTGAAACGGGCCCTCTATGAGGGCCCGTTTTATTGGACGCGCAGGCAAGTTTCCCTTGCAAGGCCCGTCCCCTTTTAGTAAGATGGGCGTTGTGCGCCAGTGTTAGCGGGGGTCCGCTTATCCTTTTTGCGATGGGGGCTATCATGGATTATCGGGTTCGTCAGCGTTTCATGTGCCTGTTGGAATTTCTCTATTGGGCCAGCCTTTGTTCTAATTCCTATTTATCCCAGTTTCTCCGGGAAACCGGCATGAGCGGCGTGGCAGTGGGAAGCGCTATGGCGGCCATCGCCTTTGTGGGGATGGCCGCGCCGCCTGTTTTTGGGATCATATCCGATAAGATCGGTTCCAGCCGTAGGGTTTTTATCCTTTGTTGGTTTGTTACCGCCGCCGCTTGGCTGTGGGTTCCCTTGACGGGAAGCACGATGCTGGGGGGACTCTCCCTGGCGGTTATCGTCATGGTTGGGGGCTCTGCATTCCGGCTTTCCGCCGCTTCCATCCTGGATAGCTGGATGTTGCAGATCCAGGATGCGGACGGGCGGGTGAAATACGCCACCGCCCGGCGGTACGGTTCCCTAGGCTACGCTGTGGCGGCCGTCTGCTCCGGCTTGTTCCTGGTGCCCAACCTGGGAACGGCGTCGGTGTTTTTTCTGGTACCCATCTGCGCGCTCCCGGTATATTTCATCTGCCGGAAGGTGGGGGACGCGCAGCCTACGGCGCCTCTGATGGAGCACGCTGTGCGGGAGGTGAAGCGAAACAAACTGGGACTTGGGAAGCTGTTTCATAATTACTATCTCATGACGTTTTTTGTTTGCGCCCTCTTTACTTACCTACCCCAGTATTCCAACGGTACCTATCTACCCTACCTGTTTACCGAGGTGATGGGGGATCCATCGGTCATTGGCACCTTTACCGGCATCCGGGCGTTTATGGAGGTGCCCGGCATGCTGCTGGCGGCGGTCCTCTGCCGAAGGATGAAACTTCGGACCATCACCCTTGCGGTATTTGCCTATTACGGCATCGAACAGCTTATTTACGCTTCGGCTTACAGCGGCACGGTGCTCATCACTATGATGCTGACCAGCGGTGTGGCCTACGGATTCTATCTCTTTGCTATTGTACGCTATGTTTACAGCTTGGCGCCCAAGAATTTATCCGCCACCGCTATGACAGCCAACGCCGCTATCATGGCCATGAGCGGCATCGGCGGAAATTTTTTGGGAGGCGTGATGGCGGATACCGTGGGCATCCGTTCCTTCTATGTGCTGATGGGGGTTCTGATTTTGGTTGCTACCGCGGTGTACCTGGGGACCTTGGTGTTAGGAAAACGACTGGGCATTCCCTCGCCCGATGAACAGTAGAAAAGAGGAGCCGGCTATGGGGCTGGCTCCTCTTCCGTTTGGCGGGGGATTTGGTATTCCTCTAGCAGGGAATAGGGGATGGTGAAGTGCAAAACGCCTTTTTCCTCCGGCGCGATGGTATCGGGCGGATAGAATAGCGCGACCCCCTGGGGCGTTAAGAAGTAGTTTTCTTCCTGGAGGTGTTTTCGGGCGTTCACCTTATAATTTTCGTAATAGGAGGACTCCTCCCGCTGGATTTCATCCAGAATGTATTCATAGATGGCGTCGGCATACCGGCCGGCGTAGAGGTCGTGAAGGGCCAGCAATCGTCCGGTGCGCAGGCAAAAGGTTCGACCAAGTTGCTGTGGCCCCGATTGCCAGGATTCCGTCCGCTGGAATACCAGGCTCATTCGTTCCAGACCCAGGTAGGTGACGGAAAAGCCCTGTCGGGCCGAGAGGGGCAGAGGGCCCTTTTGTTTCCAAACGGTTTGTGCGGCGTCGTAACCCTGAGACTGGAGAAACAATAGATATTCCACCGCATCCAGATGGCACCGGGCGCTCATCTGATTGCCGGCGTTGGGCGCTTGCGCGGCGGCGATGCGGGGATAGCGAATCTCTCCGTCCAACAGGAGAACGCCATCCCGGCTGGGCTGGTAGCTTAGTTTACGGCTGCGAATCCGCGGCAGGACGTGTTTCATGGTCATCACCCCATCTATCCTATGCCTAAGGGGGAGCATCCGTGCAGGGTTGCGTTTTTTCTGGAAGTCATGCAAAATAAAAGAAAGATAAAGGAGGCGCAATATGGCGAGATATTCCCTGGTGCTGCTGGACAACGACGGCACGCTGATGGATTTCAAACGGGCCCAGAACCATGCTCTAAGCGAAATGCTTAAGGCCCTGGGGCTTCCAGGCGGACCCGATATTCTGAAGGTTTACGATAAAATCAATACCATGGTATGGGAGGAGTTTGAGCGGGGAGAATTGACCAAGCCCCAGCTCCAGGATAAGCGGTTCCGGCTGTTGGCCCAGCATTTGGGGGTGGAGCATCTGACCCCACGGGAGATGAACGAAGCCTATGCCGATCAGCTTGCGCTGTGTACCTTCTCCGAGCCGGGAGCGGAGGAACTCCTCCAGCGGCTCTATGGGAAATGCACCTTGGCCATGATTACCAACGGGGTTGAGCGGGTGCAGACCAGCCGCTATGAGCGATCCTTTTTGAAAAAGTACATCCCGCATCTATTTGTTTCCGAAGCGCTGGGATCCCAGAAGCCTACGGCGGAGTACTTTGACCAGGTATTTGCGCTCCTGGGCGAGGGGGTCCGGCGGGAGGACGCAATCATTTTAGGGGATTCCCTCACGGCCGATATCCTGGGAGGCCGGAACGCCGGGGTGGATACCTGCTGGTATAATCCCAAGGGGCTGCCGGGGGATCCGGACATCCGCCCCACCTACGAGATCAGAACCCTTGACGCCTTTGCGGATTTGATCCTGGGGGAAGACCTATAAAAAAAGCCTGTGGCTATTTGCCACAGGCTTTTTGACTGCCTCTGCTTATTTCTTAGAAAAAACGATTTTGGCGCCATCTTCCTCCATGGTGATGGTATTGCCGGAAAGAGCGGCGTCTACCGCTTCTCCATCCACCGTCATGGTAACGGTGCCGCCGGAAAGGGTATAGGTACCCTCTACATATTCACCCATTGCGCCCATCTTGAAGTCGCTGTCGCTGGTGAACTCCAGGGTCATCTCAAACCCCATGGAGGCGAGCATTTCGCCCTGGATCTCCATGCCGTTGGCGGAAACCTTGGAAACGCTCCAGTTGGTGCCTTTGAGGCTGGACGCGGAACCGCCGCAAGCGCACAGGCCCAGCAGCAGGGCGGCACACATCAGTACCGCGAGGGTGGTTTTAAGGGTCTTTTTCATGGTATCGTCCTCCTTGAAAGCATGCTACGCAAGCAAATAATAAATATAGTATACTCGCTAGCTGGCAGAAGGGGAAGCCTTTTTTTCATTTGTCGTTCACCCAATGCGGGAAGAACGCCGGTGGAAGGCGTGGAGTTTCGGCATCAATAAAAAAAGCGCCTGCAGGCGCTTTTTTTATTGATATGCTTATTTCTTGGTGAAAACCACCTTGGAGCCATCCTCCTCCATGGTGAAGGAATTGCCGGAGAGGGTGCAGTCCTGAGAATCGCTGCCCACCGTCAGGGTTAGGGTATTGCCGGAAAGGGTATAGGTACCGTCAATGGATTCGCCCAGGGCTTCCATGGTGTATTCGCTGTCGCTGGTGAAATTGATGGTGATCTCAAATCCCATGGAGGCCAACATCTCGCCTTCGATCTCCATGCCGTTGGCGGAAACCTTGGAAACGCTCCAGCTGGTACCCTTCATGCTTGCGGGGGCACCGCCGCCGCAGGCGACCAGGGCAAGGAGCAGGGCCGCGCACATCAGCACGGCAAGGGTGGTTCTAAGGGCCTTTTTCATCATACCGTCCTCCTTAAATGAATGGTGCAACGCAGTTGGAATGTGCATTCCCATTATACGGGGAACGCGCTGCAAACGGAAGCTTTTTTTCTTTCGGGCAAATGGGGCTCTAAGGAGAAGCTGCTGGGATTTCCGGTATGATCGGCCGTCTGCCTGCATAACATGGTAGAGCGATATGTATTGATTTATGGGCAGAAGGAGGGGGTTCCGTGCAGCAGGGAGGTTTTCACAATACCGTAAAACTTCGGGGAATGGTAGCGGAGCCCCTGAAGGAATCCCACGTGACCTATGGAGAGCGCTTTTATGCCACTCGGTTGCGGGTGCCTCGTCTTTCCCATGCCTGTGATCTGTTGCCCATTACCATATCCGAACGGCTGCTATCGGGATACATGCCCCAGGTGGATAGCATCGTTACCATTATTGGCCAGCTCAGAAGCTATAACCAGTATATCGATGGAGCGAGCCGTTTGATCCTTACGGTATTTGCCAAGGACATCATCTTTGCGGATACCCAGGAGGGGTTTCTCAACTTCATTGCTTTAAAGGGGCACATTTGCAAGCCGCCCATCTACCGCACCACCCCTTTTGGACGGGAGATTGCCGACATTTTGCTGGCGGTCAACCGAGCCTTCCGGAAGAGTGACTATATCCCCTGCATCGCCTGGGGACGTCTGGCCCGGTACGCCCAGAATCTGAGTATGGGGGATATGATCAGCATCTCCGGCCGGATGCAGAGCCGCATCTACGAAAAGACGCTGCCCGATGGGTCGGTGGTGGAAAAAACCGCCTATGAGGTATCCATCGGTTCCTTGGAAAAAAATCAGGAAGTTACAGTTTAGTGCTGTAATATGATGATAGCTTGTGGTATAATTCCTATCATAACCATAGAAGGGATGGGAATGATCATGGACGCCACGAGCAAAATCCGTTCCGAGGAGCTGGACAGGCTGTTTGAGGCTATTTTGAGCATGGAGAGCCTGGATGAATGCTACCGTTTTTTTGAGGATATCTGCACCATCAGCGAATTGCAGGCCATTGCCCAACGGCTGGAGGTGGCAAGGCTTTTGCGGGAGAAGGTGACCTACCAGCAGATCAGCCGCCAAACCGGCGCCAGCACCGCTACCATCAGCCGGGTCAACCGCTGTGTGGTATACGGCACCGGGGGCTATGACATCGCATTGAACCGTATGAAAAAATAGCGAGAAATTCTCTTTGTAGAAGCGCAGTGGAACTATAAATCCCTGCGCTTTTATGGTATATTAGGAATGCTATGATACTTGATGAATTGAACCCAAGACAAAGAGAAGCGGCGGAGCGCACAGAGGGCGCTCTTGTTGTATTGGCGGGAGCCGGCAGCGGCAAGACCAAAACCCTTACCGCCCGGGCTGCCAACATTGTGGACAGCCTTGACGTGTGGCCTGGCAACATCCTGTGCATCACCTTTACCAATAAAGCGGCCCGGGAGATGAAGGAGCGCATTCACGCGGCGGTGGGGCCCGGGGCGGAATCCATGTGGATCCATACCTTCCATGGCATGTGTGTTCGGATTTTGCGAAGCCATGGGGACGCGCTGGGGTATACCCGGGATTTTACCATCTATGATACCAGCGATTCCCTGCGGCTCATCAAACGGTGCCTAGGGGCCTTGGATATGGATGAAAAGTACTTTCCGCCCAAGACCATGCTGGATTTCATCAGCCGGGCTAAGAACCATTATGAAAAACCGGCGGAGTTCTTCCGGGAGACCGAGGACTATGTCCGGCGCCGGGCCTATGATGTCTACGCCCTCTATGAGAAGGAGCAGCGGGACGCCAACGCCATGGACTTTGATAATCTGCTGCTAAAGACCATCGAGCTTTTGGAGAAGCATGAGGATGTGCGCCTATATTACGGAAACAAATTCCGTTATGTGATGGTGGACGAGTACCAGGATACCAACCCGGCTCAGTATAAGCTGATCCGGCTGCTGTGCTCCGTTCACGGAAATATCTGCGTGGTGGGGGACGACGATCAGAGCATCTACGGCTGGCGGGGGGCGGATATCCGCAACATCCTGGAATTTGAGCAGGATTTCCCCGGGGCGGCGACCATCCGCTTGGAGCAGAACTACCGCTCCTACGGCAACATTCTAAATGCCGCCAACACGGTGATTTCTCACAACCTCCAGCGCAAGGGCAAGAATCTCTTTACCGATAAAGGGGAGGGGTATCCCATCGTGGTATACCGGGCCGCTAATGAAAAGGGCGAAGCCGACTACGTGGTGAACGAGATCGACAACCTGGCGGCGGAGTATCGCTATGAGGATATGGCTATTCTCTACCGGATCAATGCTCAGAGCCGGGCGGTGGAGGAGGCCCTTATGCGCAGCGGCATCCATTACCGGGTTTACGGGGGAATGAAGTTTTACGACCGCCGGGAGGTGAAGGACATCGTCTCCTTATTGCGGTTTTTGCAGAACCCCCGGGACGACCTCTCGTTGTTTAGCATCATCAATGTACCCAAGCGGGGCATCGGAGACGCCGCCATCGCCGCGGTTCAGGAGGCTGCGGACCGGTACGGGGTCCCGGCCTATGAGATCGTCGGGGAGGCGGATCAGCACTTTACCCAGAAGCGGATGGTAAAGAATCTGCTTTCCTTCCGGGATCTGGCGGAGAACCTGTTTTCTCTGACTGAAAAGCGGGAGCCCTATGAGCTGATCCTGGATGCCATCGACCAATCGGGGATGCTGTCCCAATACCTGGATGACGGCAGCGACGAGGCCCTCTCCCGGGCGGAGAATATCAAGGAGTTTGTCCAGGCGGCAAAGGAATACTTTGAAAACAACCCCGAGGCGGATCTGGCGGAGTTCTTGCAGGGACTGGCCTTGGTGATGGACACCGATGAGGAGGGCGGCTACGATAGTTCTGTTACCCTGATGACCCTCCACAGCGCCAAGGGCCTGGAGTTTCCGGTGGTATTTTTGATCGGCATGGAGGAGGGGCTTTGTCCCCATTCCCGTTCCCTTGTGGACGATAGCCAGGTGGAGGAGGAGCGGCGGCTATGCTATGTGGGCATTACCCGGGCCATGGAACGGCTGTATCTCTCCTATTGCGTGGCGCGGAATATGTTCAACAATACCGTCTTTAACGAGCCTTCCCGCTTTCTGGCAGAATTGCCGGAGGAGGGCATCATCCGCCGCGGAATTGGGCAAAACAGGAATAGCTGGTATGAGGAAGACGCCCCGGAGCCCCGGCGGCCTGTGCCGGTCCGGCCCCAGGTATTCCAAAAACGGGCGGCGGCCAAAGCTCCCGCCGGGAGCTTCGCTCCGGGAGATAAGGTGGTTCATCCCCTGTTTAAGCAGGGCACCGTCATCACCGAAAAGGACGGGGTGCTGGAGATCGCTTTTCCGGGAGCGGGTGTGAAAAAGATCGATACCAAGTTCGCTGTGGTAAAGAAGGTTTGATATGGAACGAATGCAGGAGCTGGTGGACCGGCTGAACCGGTATGCCTATCAATATTATGTGCTGGACGACCCGTCGGTTACCGATGGGGAATACGACGCCGCTTTTGACGAGCTGATCGAGCTGGAACGGAAGACTGGAACGGTCCTGCCAAACTCCCCCACCACCCGGGTGGGAGGACAGCCTTTGGCCCGGTTTGAGCCCTATCCCCACCGGGCTAGGCTCTGGAGCCTGGATAAGGTGAAGACCCAGGAGGATTTTTTGGAGTGGGACGCACGGATTCGCCGTCTGCTGCCCGATGGGGCGGATGTGGCCTATGCCCTGCAGCACAAGTTCGACGGGTTGACCATCAATCTGACCTACGAGGATGGCCGGCTGGTTCAGGCTGCAACCCGGGGCAACGGCCTTGTGGGGGAGGGCATCCTAAGCCAGGTACGGACCATCAAATCGGTGCCGCTTTCGGTGGAATACAAGGGGATTTTTGAGGTTCAAGGGGAGGGATTTATGCCCATTTCTGCCTTTGAACGGTATAACCAGGAGGCCCAGGAGCCCCTGAAGAACCCCCGCAACGGTGCGGCAGGAGCCCTTAGGAATCTGGATCCGAAGGAGACGGCCCGACGGAACTTAGACGCTTTTTTCTATAACGTGGGCTATATCGAGGACAAAAGCTTTCAATCCCAGGAGGAGATGGAGGCCTTTTTACGGGAGAACCATTTCAAGACTCCGCCCGACCTGGGGGTGTATCATGACCCGAAAGCGCTGTTTCAGGCGGCCATGGAGGTGGGGGAGCGCCGCCATCAATTGGACTTTCTCATCGATGGTGTAGTGGCCAAGGTGGTGGACTATGCCCAGCGGGAGGCCCTGGGGCACACGGACCGATTCCCGCGTTGGGCCATGGCGATCAAGTTTGAGGCTGAGGAAGCCACTACCCAGGTGATTGGGGTGAGCTGGGACGTGGGCAGAACCGGAAAACTGACTCCGCTGGCGCATCTGACGCCGGTGGATATTGGGGGGATCACGGTATCCCACGCCACACTGAACAATCCCGGAGATATCCAGCGGAAGGGAGTTAAGCTGGGCAGTACCGTATGGGTCCGCCGCAGCAACGATGTGATCCCCGAGATCATGGGTACGGTGGACGATGGGGGAGAGCCCATCTTGACCCCCGAGACCTGCCCCTTCTGCGGTAGCCCGGTGGAGGAGCGGGGAGCCAACGTCTTTTGCACCAATACCGATTCCTGCCGTCAGCAGAAACTCTATGAGTTGTCTCATTTTGCCAGCAAGCACGGCATGGATATCGAAGGCCTCAGCGAGAAAACCATCGCGCTGCTGATGGATTATTTGGGGGTTACCGCTCCCTATGAGCTCTACCGAGTGACCCGGGAGGAGCTCTTAGGGCTGCCGGGATTTAAGGATAAAAAGGCGGATAACCTGCTTGCGGCCCTTGAGGCCAGCAAACATCCCGAGCTGGGAGCGTTTCTCTCGGCGCTGGGGATCCCCAACGTGGGCAGAAAAACCGCCCGGGATCTGGCGGATCATTATGGCAGCCTTACGGCTCTGATGGCGGCTTCAGAGGAGGAGCTTCTTGCCATTCGGGACGTGGGAGACGTAGTGGCCCGCAGCATCGCTGGGTATTTTGCCGACGAAGGCAAACGGGAGAATCTGCAAAAACTCTTGGATCAGGGGATCGCTCCGGTGTATGATAAAAAGAAAACGGGGCTTTTGAGTGGGCGTAACGTGGTGTTTACCGGTTCCCTTTCCCGATATACCCGTTCTGAGATTCAGGCGCTGGCCGAGGGCCATGGCGCCAACGTCCAAAGCGCTGTGGGCAAGGGGACCGATTTACTGGTGGCCGGGGAACGGGCCGGCAGCAAGCTAAGAAAGGCCCAGGAGCTGGGCATTGAGGTCTTGACCGAGGACGAGTTTTTATCCATGTTGGGGGATGAGACGGCTTTATGAGAATTGGGAAGATGGACAGCGACCGGCTGGTTGCCGATGTTTTGAGCAAGCTGCAGCCCCGCCGGGAGGAGGTGGTTCTCCGTCCTGGGGTAGGTGAGGACTGTGGCGCTCTGGATTTGATGGGGGATCTATGCGTGGTCAGTACCGATCCCGTAACGGTGCCCAACAGCGACGTGGGACGGATCGCCGTTCACATCAACTGCAATGATATCGCTGCCTGCGGCGGGGAACCGGTTGCCATGGTGATCACCATTTTAGCACCGGAAAATACCCCTGAGCACGCCATTGCCGATATTATGGAGCAGGTGTCCGAGGCTGCCAGCGAGGTGAACATCGAGGTTATCGGAGGACATACCGAGATTACAGACGCCGTAAACCGCATCGTGGTTTCGGGAACCGCTTTTGGGAAATGTCCCCGCCATGGCTTGGTTCAAAGCAGGGATGTACGGCCGGGGGACGGCCTCATTATCACCAAATATGCTGGTATTGAAGGTACCATCATGATGTGCAGCGAGTTCTATGATCGGGCGGTGTCCGCCGTTACCTTCCAGCGTTTGGGGCAGGTGGATCAGCTTAAGGCCATGCTCAGCGTGGTGCCCGACGGCATGATCGCAGCCCGGGCGGGCGCCTGCGCCATGCACGATATTACCGAAGGGGGCGTGCTGGGAGCGGTGCACGAGGTCTGTTCCGCAGCGGGCTGCGGTGCGGCCTTGGATGAGAGCCAGATTCCGGTTCTGGATCTGACCCTGGATCTTTGCCGGGAATTTGCAATCGATCCGCTGCGGCTCATCAGCTCGGGGAGCATGCTCATTGCCAGCCCGCGGCCCCAGGAGGTTATGGACGCTTTGATGGCCGCGGGAATTCCCGCGGCCCAGATCGGACGGGCGGAAGCCGCGGAGGCGGGCTTTACCATCCAGTGTAAGGATGGAGTAGAACGCACCTTTGGCCCGCCTCGGCCCGATGAAATCTATAAATTGTTCAAATAACTTTGTCCTGAATTATAAATATGGTATAATGTTTTACTCATAAAACCGATCATGGAGTTGGGCTGATTTGAAGAGTATGACGGGGTACGGCAGAGGCTATGCCAGCCGGGAGGGCCGGGAGGCCACCATTGAAGTAAAGAGCGTCAACAGCCGGTTTCTGGATTTAAACATCCGGATGCCCGGCCGTATCTCCGTTTTGGAGGAGTCCCTCCGACGGCTGGTATCCGCCCATTGCGACCGGGGTAAGGTGGATCTTTCGGTAAGTTACCGCAACAACCGGGAGGATCGCACCGATGTTCAATGCGACGCCGCTTTGGCGGGAGCCTATTTGTCGGCCCTGCGGTCGCTTTCCCGGGATCTGGGGGTGGGATACCAACCCGGCCTTATGGATATTGCCGGATTTCACGGCGTATTGACCACCACCGAGCGGGAGGAGGACCTTGGCGCGGTGGAGGCACTGATCCAGGAGGCAGCCGGGGCCGCCCTTATTCAGCTGGTGGAAATGCGAAGCGCTGAGGGCGGGCGCATCCAGGAGGATATGCTACAAAAGCTGGATACCGTGGCAGAGGCGGTGGAGGTTGTGCGCCAAAATGCCCCTGTGGTGGATGAGGCCAACCGGCAGCGTCTATTGGATAAGCTACAGGAGTTCATCCAGGCTGACGAGACCCTCCGGCAGCGGGTGCTGATGGAGGCGGCCATTGTGGCCGAGAAGCGGAACATCGACGAGGAGCTGGTGCGTTTGGGAAGTCACCTGGCCCAGTTTCGGGAGACGCTGCTTCTTGCGGGGCCGGTAGGCCGTAAATTGGATTTCATCGTCCAGGAGATGAATCGGGAGGTCAACACCATCGGCAGCAAGTGCAACGACGGGGAGATCGCTCGGGCGGTGATTCTTTTAAAGAGTGAGCTTGAGAAGATTCGGGAACAGGTACAGAACATCGAATAGCCCCGAGGGGAATGATTTGGAGGTCATATGAGTATTCGATTGAT
This sequence comes from Christensenella sp. MSJ-20, assembly GCF_044357945.1. NCBI lineage: Bacteria > Bacillati > Bacillota > Clostridia > Christensenellales > Christensenellaceae > Christensenella > Christensenella sp. MSJ-20. Next base: position 596,441 of record NZ_CP076563.1, on the reverse strand, counting down.
CAACATTGGATTTGGCAATATCGTGTCCGCGGGGCGGGTTATTGCCATTGTGAGTCCGGAATCCGCTCCCATCAAGCGGATCATTTCGGACGCCCGGGACCGGGGCATGCTGGTAGACGCAACCTACGGCCGCCGTACCCGAGCCGTGGTCATCATGGACAGCGACCATGTGGTGCTGTCCGCCATCCAGCCCGAAACCGTGGCCAACCGCATGGATGATAAATCCGCGGATCTGCAGGAGGATTAGCCATGCGGGGCGCGCTGGTTGTGATATCCGGGCCTTCGGGTACCGGCAAAGGGACCATTATAAAAGCACTGCTGGAGAAGCTTCCCAGAGGGATCTTATCGGTTTCCTGCACCACCCGGGCCATGCGCCCCGGAGAGGTGGAGGGGAAGGACTATTTCTTCATCTCCGAGGAGGAGTTTGTGCGGATGATTGAAAACCAGGAGTTTCTGGAATATGCCGATGTATTTGGTATGAACAAATACGGCACGCCCCGGAAATTCGTGGAGCGGATGATGGACGAGGGCCGGGATGTCTTCCTGGATATCGATGTGGTGGGAGCGATGAACGTCAAAAAGGCCATGGACGAGGCTTTGATGATCTTCGTGATGCCGCCCGACCGGGAGGAGTTGGAGCGGCGGCTCCGGGGCCGAAACACCGAGACCGAGGAGCAGATTCAAAAGCGTCTTGCTACCGCCGTTCGGGAGATGGAGCTGGCTCCATGGTACGACTATACCGTGATCAACGACAACTTGGACGATTGCGTCCAAGAGATTTTGCATATCATTGAAGAATACAAAGGTTCTAGGAGGAATGCCATATGATGATCTATCCGCCCATCAACGAGCTGCTGAAGACCGTGGATTGCCGCTATACCCTGGTGGTGGAAACCGCGAAGCGGGCCCGCCAGTTGGTGTCGGGGGATCCGCAGCTGACGGAAGAGCAGTTTATCAAGCCGGTCAGCATCGCGATTCAGGAGATCTATGAGGGGAAAGTGACCTGCGAGCGTAGGGAAGGACTGAAATAATCCATGGAAAAAAAGACCGTGGTATTGGGGGTAACGGGAGGAATTGCCGCCTATAAGTCGGCGGAGATCGCGTCCCGTCTGCGGAAAGCCGGGGTGGAGGTATACGTTATTATGACGGAACACGCCACGGAGTTCATCGCGCCCCTGACCTTCGAAACCCTGACGGGACACGCCGTGGCTGTGGACATGTTTGCGGAAAAGGTGCGGTTTGAGGTGGAGCACATCTCCCTGGCCAAGCGGGCCGATGTGTTCTTGATCGCGCCGGCCACTGCCAATATCATCGGAAAGATGGCCCATGGCATCGCCGATGATATGCTCTCCACCACCGTGATGGCCACCGAGGCCACCATCTGCGTGGCTCCTGCTATGAACGAAAAGATGTGGGAGCATCCTGCTGTTCAGGACAACATGAGGATTCTCGTGGACCGGGGCGCGGATGTGGTGGGCCCGGGCAAGGGCTTCTTAGCCTGCGGGGACGTTGGATACGGCCGTATGGAGGAGCCACAGGTTATCGTGGAGCGGGTGTTGGACTTGCTCTATGAGAAGAAGGACTTTGCCGGGAAGCGGGTGGTGGTTACCGCCGGCCCTACCCGGGAGCCCATCGATCCCGTGCGGTACATCAGCAACCGCAGCAGTGGGAAGATGGGAGTCGCCATCGCCCGGGAGGCCCGCCGGCGGGGGGCGCAAGTGGTATTGATTCACGGCCCCATGGCGGTGGAGCCGCCTTTGTGGGTTGAGTCTATTCTGGTGGAGACCACAGCCCAGATGCGGGACGCGGTTCTGCGGGAGTTCGATGGCTGCGATGTGCTCATCAAGGCGGCGGCCCCTGGGGATTTCCGGGCCAAGGAGGTTTTTGATTTCAAGGTAAAGAAAACCCAACATGATCTGGATACCATTCAGCTGGTTGAGAACCCGGATATCCTTTCCCAGGTGGCGGAGCGGAAGAAGGATCAGGTTGTGGTCGGATTCGCCGCCGAGACCAACCAGGTGGTGGATTATGCGGAGGAAAAGCTGCAGCGAAAAAAGCTGGATATGATCGTTGCCAACGATGTGACCCAGGCGGGTGCGGGCTTTGACAGCGATACCAACATCGTGACCATTCTAAAACGGGGCGGGGGACGCCGAGAGGTGCCGCTGGCTCAAAAAGAGGATGTGGCCGCCGCGGTGCTGGACGAGATCGCGACGCTGATCTAGCTGGTGAGAAGCACCCTCGGGTGCTTCTATTTTATGGAGAAAGGGAGGATCGTATTTGTATGCCCATGTGATTGTTGATATAGCCCACAGCAGCGTGGATCGCGTTTTTGAATACCGGGTGCCGGAAGGGATGGAGCTGACCCTGGGCCAGCGGGTGCTGGCGCCCTTTGGCAGGGGTAACGGTGTCACCGAGGGATATGTGGTGACCCTGAGCCTTGACTGCACCTATGATCCCCAACGGGTCAAGGAGATCCTCCGGAAGGAAGATCCCTTTCCGGCCTTTACCGCTGAGCAGATGGATTTGGCAAAGCAGGTGGCGGAAGTCTATCACTGTACCATGAGCGAGGCTCTGCGGCTGATGATCCCCGCACAGATGCGGGGGCAGCGGGTTCGGGAAAAGCGCATTCCGGTGGCTAGACTGGTCATGGAAGGGGAAGAGCTGGAGACCCTTTTGGCATACACCCAGCGCCGTGCTCCCAGCCAGTACGCCACCCTGGAGATGCTGGCCCAGGTGCAGGAGATCCCTTCTGGGGATCTTTATGCCGTCTGTCCCAAAGCGAAAAGCGGGTTGGCGCCCCTGGTGAAGCGGGGCGCCGTGGTTATGGAGGAGAAGGCGGTTCGCCGCCTGCCCTTCGGAGCGGGGCGCGTGGTTCGGGACAGCGCGCCCCCCTTGACGGAGCAGCAACGAGCCGCTGCCGGTCGGATTGCTGTTGCTATGGAGGAGGAAAGTGGCCGGGTGTTCCTGCTTCACGGTATTACCGGCAGCGGCAAGACCGAGGTGTATCTGGACGCCATTGGAAGGACGCTCAATCGAGGCAAGGGGGCCATTGTCCTGGTTCCGGAGATTTCTTTGACGCCCCAGATGGTATCCCGGTTTCGGAGTCGTTTTGGGGATACGGTGGCGGTAATCCACTCTCAGCTTTCGGTGGGGGAGCGGTATGATGAATGGGCCCGCATCCGCCGGGGGGAGGCCCGGGTGGTGATCGGCGCCCGATCGGCGGTATTTGCCCCGGTGGAGGACATCGGGCTCATGGTCATCGATGAGGAGCATGAACAGAGCTATCGCAGCGAGATCAGGCCCCGATATGACGCCCGGGAGGTGGCCCGGTGGCGGTGCCGCGCGGCGGGGGCGCCCCTCATCCTGGGCAGCGCCACCCCCTCGGTGGATGCCTATTACCGCTGTGTCAACCGGGGGGAGATGGAGCTTTTGACTCTGCCCAGCCGCATTGGGGAGAGCACCCTCCCCCGGGTGTACACCTGCGACATGCGGGAGGAATTGATGGCGGGCAACCGCAGCGTCTTTTCGGGAAAGCTCAGCGAGTTGATCCGGGACCGGCTGGATCGTAGGGAGCAGATGATGCTGTTCATCAACCTTCGGGGTTATGCTAAGTTTGTCATGTGCCGGGGCTGCGGCCATGTGATCAAATGCCCCCACTGTGAGGTATCCTATACCTATCACAGGGGGAGGAACGGGGATTACCTTCGGTGTCACTATTGCGGGGAGACCATCCCCATTCCCTCGGTGTGTCCGGAATGCGGCAAGGCGTATCTAAAGCATTTTGGCATCGGGACCCAGCAGGTGGAGGAGCAGGTCAAGGAGCGCTTTCCAGAGGCCAGGGTCCTTCGGATGGACTACGACACCACCCGGGGCAAGAATGCCCATGAAAAGATATTGGGACGCTTTCAGCGAGGGGAGGCGGACATCCTGGTGGGCACCCAGATGATCGCCAAGGGCCTGGATTTTGCCAACGTCACCCTGGTGGGGGTGATGGCAGCGGATTCCGCCCTATACTTCCCCGATTACCGAAGTCCTGAGCGGACCTTCCAGCTCATCACCCAGGTGGCGGGTCGGGCGGGCAGAGCCCAGGCGCCGGGAGATGTGGTGGTACAGACCTATAATCCCGACCACTTTGCCATCCAGCACGCCGCCAATCAGGATTACGCCGCGTTCTACCGGGAGGAGATTCTCAATAGAAAGATCGCGCAGTTTCCGCCTTTTTCCGTCTTTATTCGGGGATTGTATACCGGAGAGGAACGGGAGGTGCTGGAGGCCGCCCGGCGGGCGGGAGAAGCCTGCCTTTCCCTGCTGGAGCAGAGGGGAATCGAACCCTTGGACGTAAAACAGGGGCCGGCGCCTATGGCGAAGCGGGGCGGGGAGTACCGGAGCCATGTGCTGATCAAGCTCATGCGCCTTCCAGGATTGGAGACGGTTCTTGACGAGCTGTACCGCATTCTGGAGGAGCAGGACGGAGGGAGCCGTCGTCCGGTGGTGGAGGTCGATCCCCTGAGCATGTTTTAGGGTGATGGACCCTTTGGAATATGCTATAATAAACGGGAAGAGAAGCGTTCGGGGAATCCCCGGCGAAACCATAGTATTTGGAGGATTAGAATGGCCATTCGTGAGATTTTACAGGCGGGGAATCCCGTCCTGCGGAAAAAAGCCAAGCTGGTAACTGAAATCGATGACCGGATCATCACCCTTTTAGACGATATGCTGGAGACCATGCGCGCCGCCGACGGCTGCGGCCTGGCTGCCAACCAAGTGGGAGTGCTTCGCCGGGTGGTGGTCATTGAGGTGGAGGATGAGCTGTTTGAGCTTATCAATCCCGAGATCGTATCCACCGAGGGTACCCAGGAGGAGGTGGAGGGCTGCCTCAGCAATCCTGGTATTGCCGGTTATGTGGCCCGCCCCCAAAAGGTGGTGGTTCGGGCCTACGACCGCAAGGGCGACCTCTATGAGTACACTGGCGAGGGGCTCATTGCCCGGGCCTTCTGCCATGAGATCGACCATCTGGACGGCATCCTGTTTACCGATAAGATGATCCGGGAAGCCAGCCTGGATGGGGAGGAATAGTCTTTGAAGGTGGTATTTATGGGGACGCCGGAATTTGCCGTCCCCATTTTAGACGCTGTGGCGGGAGCCCATGAGGTTGCGGCCGTGGTAACCCAGCCAGACGCGCCTCAAGGCCGGAGCCGCCGGCTGATCCCATCCCCTGTAAAACGGCGGGCGGAGGAGCTGGGGATTTCCGTCCATACCTTTGAAAAGGTGCGCGCCCCCCAGGCGGCGGAGACGCTGGAGGCGCTTCAACCCGATGTGATGGTAACCGCTGCCTATGGACAGATTTTAAGCCAGCGGAATCTTTCTGCCGCCAAATATGGGGTGGTCAACGCCCATGCCTCCCTGCTGCCCAAATACCGGGGCTCTGCTCCCGTCAATTGGTGCATCATGGAAGGGGAACGTGAGACGGGGATCACCACCATGTTTACCGCCCGCGGGGTGGATACCGGGGATATGATCTTCTCGGAGAAGGTGGAGATCCTACCCTATGAGACGGCGGGGGAGCTGTTGATGCGCCTGGCCCCGGTGGGCGCCAGGGTAATGCTCAAAACCCTGGAGGCTTTGGAACGAGGGAATTGCCCTCGAATCCCGCAGAACGAGGCGTTGGCCTCCTACTATCCCATGCTCAAAAAGGAGGATGGTCGCTTGGATTTCACGCAGGCTGCCCAGCGGGTTGCCGATCGGTGTCGGGGCGTGGACCCCTGGCCGGGAGCTTACGGCCATCTGGACGGCCAGCGGCTGAAGCTCTTTGACCCCCGTGTGATGGAGGGGGACGGTGCTCCAGGGCAGGTGCTGTCGTTTTCCCCCAAGGAGGGGATGATAGTGGCTTGCGGTTCCGGCGCGCTGCGGTTTCTACGGGTCCAGCCCGATGGAAAGAAGCCCATGGCGGACGTGGATTTCATCCGGGGGCGGAAGGAAGCGCCTCGGGGATTCGATCTATGAGCGCTCGTCAGGGGGAGAAGGCGGCTCTTTTTATCTTGGAACAGGTGCTGTTCGGGATCCACTATGGGGAAGCCCAGCGGAAGGCGTTTGCCGGATTGGAGCCTGCCGCCTGTCGTGCGGCTACGGCTTATTCCCGTATGGCTCTGGAAAACCTAAGCTGGATTGACCATGTATTGGAAAGCTACATCCAGAGGAAGAAGACCCGGCCTTATCTCCTCAATATTTTGCGGCTGGGTACGGCTCGGTGTCTCTTTGGCCGGGAGGACTCCGCCGCCGTTAATGGCAGCGTGGAGCTGGCCAAGGAGCTGGGAAAAAAGGGACAGCCCGGGTTCATCAACGGGGTGCTGCGGGCGGTGCTCCGGGATCGTGATCGGATTCTTGCGTTTCAGGTGGGGGATGCCGAATCCCTTGCCCTGCGGTACTCCTGGCCGGTGTATGCCGCCAATCAGATGGTGGAGCTTTTGGGTTTAGAGGGGGCGCTGGCGTTGGCGGCCTCCCGGGATACCGATACCTATGTGCGGGTGAATCCCATGAAAACCGGTTCTGCGGCGCTTTTGGAGGAGCTGTCCGCTTTGGGGATGGCGGCAGAGTCTTCCATGGTGCCCGGTATGCTGCGCGTTCAAGGCGCTAGCCGTCTTGCGGAAATCGGCGCCTATCGGGAGGGGCGCATGAGCCTCATGGGCTTAGCCAGCCGAATTGCCACTGGATTTGCGCCACGGGGAAGCCGGAGAATCATCGACGTATGCGCCGCGCCGGGAGGAAAGTCCTGCTCGATGGGGGAGGATCATCCTGAGGCGTCCATCCTGGCTATGGATGTCAGCCCCAACCGGGTGGAGGAGATGGCAGGGCAGATACGAAGGCTGGGTCTGGGCAACATCGAGACGCGGATTCATGATGGCCAGGAACGGGATGAAACTTTGGTAAAGAGGGCTGACTTTGTCCTGGTGGACGCTCCTTGCAGCGGGCTTGGCACCTTTCACAACCGTCCTGAGGTGAAGTTCCAAAAACCTAGGGGGGATGTGCGGGAGCTCCATTATATCCAGCGGCGCATCCTGGAAGCGTCCGCAGCGTATGTAAAACCGGGCGGACGGCTTCTCTACTGCACCTGTACCTTTACTCGGGATGAAAACGAAGCCGTGGTGAAGGGCTTTTTAGAGGTCAATCCAGGGTTTGCTTTGCGGCAATTTCCAAACTCCTACCTTACCGATGCCATGGGGCAGCGGTACCGGGAAGGACAGCTTCGCCTCTGGAGTCATCTGGATGGCACCGATTGTTTTTATCTTGCTACCATGGAGCGCTTATGAAGATACTGGAAATGGATTACAGCCAAATCAAAGCCTTTGTGGCCCAGACGGGACAGCCGGCCTATCGGGCGAATCAGATCATGGGCTGGATTGCCAAGGGCAAACGGCCGGAGGAGATGGGGAATCTGCCCAAATCCCTGGTATCGGCTATGGAAGAGCGGGGATTTGGAGGGGTGCGCCTGGAACTGGCCCAGGCATCCCGGGATGGAAGTGAAAAATATCTCTTTCGCTGTGAGGACGGCAACGCTGTGGAGGGGGTGCTCATGGAGTACCGCCATGGCGGTTCCCTGTGCCTTTCCACCCAGGCAGGCTGCCGTATGGGCTGCGCTTTTTGCGCCAGCGGCGAGAACGGGCTGGTGCGCAACCTGACGGTGGACGAACTGGTGGGCCAGGTTCATGGGGTCATTGGGGAAAAAGGGCCGGACGCTCTTAACCATATGGTGCTCATGGGCTGTGGGGAGCCCTTTGACAATTATGACAACGTGGTGCGTTTTCTCCGCCTGGTGACCCAGGAAAAGGGGTTCCATTTTTCTTGCCGGAATATCTCCCTCTCCACCTGCGGCTTAGTAGACCGCATTTATGCATTTATCCAGGAGCGACTGCCTGTGGTATTGTGTATTTCCCTTCATGCGCCCAATGATGAAGTGCGCCACAGGATTATGCCGATCTCCCATCGGTATTCCATCGATGCGGTGGTGGAGGCGGCTCGGGCATATGACGCCGCTACCGGCCGACGGGTGATCTTTGAATACGCTTTGGTAGAGGGGATCAACGATAGCCCAGTTCAGGCTCGGGAGTTGGCCAGGCTGACGCGGGGCATGCGAAAGCACATCAATTTGATTCCTCTAAACGGAAACGTGGGCGGCCTCCGTGCTCCCAGCCGGGAGCGGTGTCAGCGCTTTTTAGAGGTTTTGCGGGAATGTGGTGCGTCGGCCACCATCCGGCGGACTTTGGCGGAGGACATCGAGGGAGCCTGCGGCCAGCTGCGCCGCAGGGTATTGCAGGAAGAGGGGTGAGGACCATGGAATTTGCGGCTTGTACCCACGTCGGAAAGATTCGGAAGGCCAACGAGGATAATTACTATATTCCCACGCCGGATGGAGAGAATTACTGCCAGTGCTTTTTTGCCGTTGCCGATGGGATGGGCGGCCACAATGCCGGCGAGATCGCCAGCGCCCTTGCCATCCGGGGGATGCTGAATTTCCTGGGAAAGCCCGGCAAACTGCAGGACGCCATGGAACGTCCGGAATCCACGCTGATGGATGGGGTGGATTCCACCAATAAAAAGATCTGGATGCTGGGAAGCTTTTCAGAAAAATGCGCCAACATGGGCACCACGCTAACCTGTGCCCTGTGTCTGCCCGGCCGCTGGGTGGTGGCCCATGTAGGGGACACTCGAGCCTATCATATTCGTGGGGAGCAGATCCTTCAGGTGACTCGGGATCATTCCATGGTGGAGGATCTGGTGGAACAGGGCGTCATGGAAAAGGATAGCCCGGAATACATCATGCAGCGGCATATCCTGACCCGAGCCTTGGGAGTTCAAAGGGATGAGCCCGGGGAGGTCTACCAGGTGCCCGCACAAGCGGGAGACCTGCTTTTAATCTGCTCCGATGGCCTGTCTGAAAACGTTTCCCCGCAGGAAATGCTGGAGATCTGTAGCCGGATGGAACTGCAGTCTGCCTGTGAAGCCATGCGGGATTTGGCGCTCAACCGCGGCGGTACCGATAATATTACCCTGTGCATCTGCCGGTGGAGCGAGGAGGTGGCGCTCCATGGATAACCGTTGGATTTTATCAAGCCGCTATCAGGTGGGAGAGATCATCGGCTATGGCGGGATGGCCACCATCCATCGCGGCGTCGATCTCATACGCAACGAGGAGGTGGCACTGAAGATCCTGAAGGAGGAATATGCCACCGACGCCGAGATGGTGGGCCGGTTTATCAACGAGGCCCGGGCCATGATGGAGCTGAATCATCCCCATATCGTGCGGGTATACGGGGTGGATGTGGACCGGGGTATTCATTATATTGCCATGGAACTGGTTCGTGGAAGCACTCTAAAGGAGTTGATCCAAAAATGGGGCCGCATCCCGGTTTCTGACGCTGTTCAATGGGGGATGGATATCTGCGATGCGCTTCGCTACGCCCATGAAAAACGGATCATTCACCGGGATATCAAGCCGGAGAATATCCTGGTGGATCGGAATGGAGTAGCGAAAATCACCGATTTTGGCATCGCCAAGGTGTTGGACGGGGTTTCCGTTACCAAGATGGACGGAGACGTGTTGGGCAGCGTCCAGTACATCGCGCCGGAACAGGCCCGCGGTGAGGACACCGATGAAAAGACCGATATTTACAGCCTGGGAGCAACCCTCTATGAGATGTTGACTGGGCAGGTTCCCTTTACAGGGGATACCTCGGTGGCCATCGCTATGAAGCACATCCGCTCGGTGGTGGTCCCTCCCATAAACCTGGAGCCTGCGGTGCCATATAGCCTCTCCAGCGTGGTGGTCAAGGCGTTAGCAAAGAATCCCGCCAACCGGTATGCTAGCATGCGGTTGTTCTATCAGGATCTTTATCGCTCGACCCTGGAGCCCGACGGTACCTTTGCCGACACCGTGGATCACAGCATCGAGGTGCTGGACGATAAGCCGGTGGATCCCCGCAAGAGCATTAAGGATATCAGCAAAATCTGCGCCATCGTGATGGCGGCCCTGGTGGCCTTTTTTCTGCTGGGAAAAGCCCTCATCGAATCGGGCCGGGGGACCCAGGTGGCGGTACCTCAGGTGGTGGGGCTATATGTGGATCTGGCCACCAGCGCCCTTACAAAAGCAGGCTTGGGGTATGAGATTCAGCGGGTTCATGGGGAGGCCTCTGAAGGCACCGTCCTGGATTCCAGTCCCCGGGAAGGGGAAATGGTGGAGTCCAAAACCAAGGTAATCCTTACGGTTTGCGACGGCCCTGAAAAAGTACAGGTGCCCCATGTGGTGGGGTTGTCCCTGGAGGAAGCGCTGGTGGAGTTGGAGCGGAATGATCTGGAGGTGGGAACGGTGGAGTACCGGCCTCAGTCCAACGAGCCCACCGGCAAGGTGATCTCCCAGTCGCCTACGGGGGAACAGCAGGTCCAGACAGGAACCTTTGTAAACCTGGCGGTGGATGGATACAACCCCGACAAAGTTGCCCATACCACGCCGGTGCTGGGCAAAACCCTGGAGGAAGCCAGGAATCTGCTGCGTGCCGACGGGTACACCAATATCGTGGTGTGTGAGGAGGAAAGCTCCGCTGAGAACCGAGGATTGGTGCTGCGGCAGAATCCGGGAGGCGGCACCTATGGGGTGAAGGAGAATCTCTGTATTCTTTACGTGGGCGCTTATCGTACCCGCCCCGTCTCCGGCAGGGTGAAGGTGACGGCGGAGGTTTCGGAAGCGGATAGTAAGGTGGTCATCACCCTGGTGGAGGAGGAGAGCGAGTTCGTGATGGCGGAGGGTACCTATGGAGCAGGCGGTCACAGTATGGATGTGACGGTTCGATCCACATCGGCGGGCAGGAAAACCCTGCGTATCTATTGCAATGGGGTATTGTTGGGGCAGACGGAAGTTGAAATCTAATCTGGGAAACAACCGGTCGGTGGGTCGGATTATAAAGGGCATCGGAGGGTTCTATACCGTGGAATCCCAGGGGGCGCTTTATACCCTTAAAGCGGCGGGGAAGTTCCGCAATGATGTAAAAACACCGCTGCCCGGGGACTTTGTGGAATTTGATCCCCAAGAAGGAGACGATGGCGCCTTTGATGCCATTCGCCCCCGGAGAAATCAGTTGATCCGCCCCCGTGTGGCCAACGTCGATTTGGTGTTTGCTTTGGTCAGCGCCCGGGATCCCGCCCCCGACTATCTGTTGTTGGATAAGCTTTGCATTTCCGCTGCCATGATGGATATTCAGGTGGTGGCAGTGCTCAATAAATGCGACCTTACGGATGAGGCGGCCAAGGCGACGTTCTTGGATACCTATAGGGCGTTTACCCCTCTGTGTGCCAGCCACCTTACCGGAGAGGGAATGGGGCGGCTTCGGGCATTGGCGCGGGGGCGGGTTTCCTGTTTTGCGGGACAGTCCGGCGTGGGAAAGAGCAGCATAACCCGGGCGTTTCTGCCAGAGCGGGAGGAGATCAAGGTATCCGGCCTGTCCCAGAAAACCAGGCGGGGACGGCATACTACCCGCCATGCGGAGCTGCTTCCCATGGAGGAGGGAGGCGGATACCTGGTGGATACCCCAGGCTTCAGCCTTATGGAGCTGCCTTTGATGGAGCCCGAGCGTCTGAAGGACTACTATCCGGAGTTTCTGCCCTATGAAGGGAAATGCCGGTTTGCCGGGTGCCTGCATCATCGGGAACCCGATTGCGCGGTAAAAGCCGCTGTGGAGGTGGGGAGCATTCCCCGTGCCCGGTGGGAACGATATGGGGCCCTATTGGCGGAGGCCCAGGAAAAATGGAGGAAACGCTATGAGTAACGTATTGGTAAGCCCGTCCATCCTTTCGGCGGATTTTGCCCAGCTGGGACAGGACGTCCGCCGGCTTCAGGAGGCCGGCGCCGACTGGATTCATGTGGACGTGATGGACGGCCAGTTTGTGCCCAATATCTCCTTTGGCATGCCGGTGGTAAAGGCGGTACGGCCCTATGCGGAGATCCCCTTTGATGTTCATCTGATGATCAGCGATCCCATGAAGTATGCCAAAGAGTTTGCCCAGGCGGGGGCGGACATCATCACCATTCACCTGGAAACGGTGGAGGATCCGGAAGCCGCCATCCAGGAGATCCGGAGTTTGGGCAAGCGGGTGGGAATTGCCATCAGCCCCGATACCCCGGTGGAGACGGTGCTGCCCCACCTTGGCCAGGTTGATATGGTGCTCATTATGACGGTGTACCCTGGCTTTGGAGGACAGTCCATGATTTCGGCCTGCTTGGATAAGGTGCGGGTGGTGGAAAAGGCCGCCCGGGCTAGTCATCCGAATCTGATCATTCAGGTGGATGGAGGCATCAACGGGGAGACGGCAGCGGCGGCTCGGGACGCCGGGGCCAACTGCTTGGTGGCAGGCAGCGCCGTGTTTTCGGCGGAGGATATGGCCGCCGCCATTGGCGAGCTTCGTGGGTAGGCTGTTTGCGGTGATCTCCGGCGGAGAATGGCCGGAGCGGGAGGCCGTTGAGGAGGTACTAGCCCGGGCAGAGGCCATCATCGCCTGTGACAGCGGCATGCTATGGGCTCGTCAAAACGATGTCTTTCCCCAATATTTGGTGGGGGATATGGATTCCGTGGATGGGGAAACCTTGGCTTATTTTGTGCATCAAGGCGCTCAAACCGAGCGCCTTTCTCCCTATAAGGATGAGACCGATACCGAGGAAGGGGTGGCGCTGGCCCTTCACCTGGGAGCGGAGGAGATTGCACTCATCGGGGGAACGGGCAAGCGCCTGGATCATAGCTTGGGCAATCTCCATGTGATGTACCGTCTTTTGAAAAAAGATGTTCCTTGCGTACTGGAAGGCAGGGAAGAACGGGTTTTTTGCACCAGAAGCTTGCTGCCCCTTTTGGGTATGGAAGGCCATACCATTTCGGTTTTGCCCCTGTTTGAAGATTGTCAGGTGAGCCTTCATGGATTTCGCTACCCTTTGGATCATTACGACTACCGATGCGGCAGGACCATCGGCGTCAGCAATGTAGCGCTGGAAAACCGGGCGATGGTGGAGATTCACCAAGGGAGCGCCTTTGTGTTTGTAAACCGCGTTCGGATTCCCGATCCACAAGGATAAAGAATATCTCCCCTTTGCTGCCCATATGATGGGATGAAAGGGGAGAGTGCAATGCGGGGACGGTGCGGCGGCCAGGGATTTAAAAATGCTTTGGGCATTCTATTGATGGCAGTCGGGGTGATTGTACTGCTCTGTTTCATCCCGTTCTGGTGCTGGATCGCTCTCCTGGGCGGAGGGCTTTTGATCGCTGGCATTCTTTGCATCTGGGGATAAATAAAAAAAGCGCACCTTGGTGCGCTTTTACTCATAGGGTCACACAACCCGCTGTACTTTGCCGGAACGCAAGCAACGGGTGCATACGTTTACCGTCTTGGGGCTGCCGTTGATCATCACGCGGGCCCGCTGAAGGTTGGGAGACCAAGTGCGGCGGGTCTTCCGGTGGGAATGGCTGATCCTATTTCCTGCTACGGTACCTTTACCGCAAACTGCACAAACTCTCGGCATGCAAAACACCTCCCTATACGCATGACTGTTGCTAATTTTAGCATTTCGCCCTATAATTTGCAAGGAATTTTCCACAATAAAAATATAAAATTGCAAACATTGCATATTTGGGGTAAAATAATGAGACCAATGGAGTGCATCCAATGGAAAAGGAGGAGAAACCATGGCAGCTAGATTGCCCAGTCAGCTGGGAACCATAGATATTTCCGAGGGCGTCATCGCGAAGATTGCCGGGGTAAACGCCACCGAGTGCTTTGGCGTGCTTGGTTTGGCCGCCTCCGACGGATGGAGCGATCTTCTGAAAAAGGATTCTGTGGACAAAGGGGTCCGGGTCCAAGCGATGGAGGACGCAAAGGTTCGGATTGAGATCAGCCTCGTGGTCCAGTACGGAGTATCCATCAAAGCGGTGGCCGAAACCGTGATCAACAATATCCGCTATCATGTGGAAAACATGACGGGCCTAACGGTAGCCGATATCAATGTTATCATCCGCGGTATCCGGGTTTAACGGTATCACGGTTTAGGAGGATTTTAAGGTGTCTGTGAATACGATTGGAGGCCATCAGCTCAAGGATATGCTGGGCGTGGCCTCCGCATATCTGGAAAAAAACAAGAAGGCCATCGATGCCCTCAATGTTTTCCCCGTGCCGGACGGTGATACCGGCGTCAATATGTCGCTTACCCTTGCTACCGCGTCCCGGGAGGCGCGGGCCTGTGCCAGCGATTCCATCGGAGATGTGGCCAACGCCATGAGCATGGGTTCTCTCAAGGGAGCCCGAGGCAACAGCGGCGTGATTCTCAGCCAGATTTTTCGAGGTTTTGCCAGAGGCGTGGACGGCGCTTCCGGCGAAATGGACGGCGTCCTTTTGGCAAAAGCCATGCGGGGCGGCGTGGAGGCTGCCTATAAAGCGGTGATGAAACCCAAGGAGGGCACCGTTTTGACGGTGGTCCGCTCCATGGCTGAGGCCGCGGAGGCCGCTTCTGCCCGGAACAACGATGTGATGTACGTCATCGACGCCATGATTGAGATGGGGGAGGAAACCCTGAAGAAGACCCCCGAGATGCTTCCTGTTTTAAAGGAGGCGGGCGTGGTGGACGCCGGTGGCATGGGCCTGCTGGTGATCATCCGGGGGTTTAAGATGGCCCTCATGGGGGAGCCCGTGCCCGAAGAGGAGGTTCAGATCACCGGGCCCAGCCTGGTGGCAGAGGAGCTCAATACCGACATTGAATTCGGTTACTGCACCGAGTTCTTTGTCAAGCAGCCCAAGGGGAATCTGGGGGAGGCCCAGGTGGAACAGCTCCGGAAAGCGCTGGAGAAGCTGGGCGACTGCGTATTGGTTGTAGGCGGCGGCGATCTTCTTAAGGTTCATGTCCATACCAATGATCCCGGAAAGGCCCTTCAGCACGGCCTGTCCCTAGGGTATTTGTCCGCCATCAAGATCGACAATATGCGGGAGCAGAACGCCAATTTGTCCGAGACCCCTTCCTGGGAGGAGGAACCGGCCGAGCCGCCCAAGCCCTTTGCTATGATCTCGGTATCGGCGGGGGAGGGCTTTAGTACTGTGTTTGCCGACTTGGGGGTGGATCGGGTGGTTACCGGGGGTCAGAGCATGAACCCCAGCATTGAGGATATTCTCACCGCCATTGAGGAAGCGCCCTCGGAAAACATCTTTGTTTTCCCCAACAATAAAAATATCATCATGGCGGCCCAGCAGGCCGCGGAGGCTTCCGAGAAAAATGTGGCCGTTATCGCCACCCGTTCTCTGCCTCAGGGCATCAGCGGCGCGCTGGCTTTTAATCCCGAGATGTCCTTCGAGGAGAATGTGGCGGCCATGAACAGCGCCATTCTCGATGTGGATTGCGGCCAGATCACCTTTGCGGTGCGCAACTCCTCCATGAACGGCTTGACTGTGGAGGAAGGGGACATCATCGGCCTGTTCAATGGGGATATGGTGGTCAAAGGCCAGGAAACCCAGGAGGTTTCTCTGCAGCTTTTGGAGCAGATGATGAACGAGGACCGAGAGGTTATCAGCATCTTCTATGGAGAAGGGGTCCAGGAGGAGGACGCCAATGCCCTTTGCGAGGCCCTTGAGGAGCGGTTTCCGGACTGCGAGGTCCAGGTCTACTTTGGCGGGCAGCCGGTCTACTACTATATTTTTAGTGTGGAGTAAACAAATATGGATGGAAAAAGGGGGGCGTTGCCCCTCTTTTTCCTTATGGAGCAAAGGGTGAGTGGTTTGCTGACGGACGGCATTGAGAGCATCAAAGGCATCGGAGCGGCCAGGCGGGAACAGCTAAGTAAGCTGGGCATCACCACAGTGGAGGAACTGTTGTGCTACATGCCCCGAACCTACCGGGACCTGACCGACTTGCGCACCGTGGAGGGCATGGAGGTATCCGTGCCCTGGTTTGGCGTACTTACCATCATAACCGCTCCCAAGGTTCAATACATTCGCCGGAATTTCTCCATGATTCGGGTTAAAGCTGGGGATCATACCGGCAGCATCTACCTCTGCTGGTACAACCAGCCCTATATGGCCGGAAACATCCAGGAGGGGGAAAGCTATTATATCTATGGAAAGCCGGAATACTACCGGGGAGAGATTCGCATCAATACTCCCATGGTGGAAAAGCTGTCTGAAGGAGAGGGTGCCCGGCTTCTGCCGGTATACCGCAGCACCAAAGGACTATCCCAGGGGGTATTGCGAAAGCTGCTGAAATCCACATTCAAAAAATATGGGGACCAGCTGCGGCTTATGGCGCCAGAGGATTTTGTGCAGAAATACCAGCTGATGCCCCTGGAACAGGCTTATTATTCCGCTCATTTCCCGGCGGATCAGGAGGAAAGGGATCGCAGCGTCTCCACCATCTCCTTCTATGAAATTCTTCTGCTCAAAGCCTTTATGACGCGGAATAAGGAAAGCCAAAGGGAAAGATCCATTCCCCTTCGGATGGGGGAGGAGGCGGAACGACGATTTTTGGACAATCTTTCCTTTGTGCCCACCGGCGCTCAATCCCGGGCCATGGCGGACATCCGGCGGGGAATCGCAGGAGAGGCCAGCTACCAGGCGCTTTTACAGGGAGATGTGGGAAGCGGAAAAACGGTGGTGGCCTTTTATGCCCTCTATGCCGCCGCTTTGAGCGGGGTTCAAGGAGCTCTGCTGGCTCCAACGGAAATCCTGTGCCGTCAGCATTATGAGAACGCCAAGGCTTTTTTCTCTCCGCTGGGTATTCGTGTGGGGCTGCTCACCAGCGGAATGAAAAAGGCGGAGCGAGACCAGCTGCTGAAGGAGGTCCGCTCTGGAGAAATCCAGATTCTTATCGGTACCCATGCCATGATTCAAAAGGATGTGGAGTTCTCCGAGCTGGCTTTGGCGGTGGCGGATGAGCAGCACCGGTTTGGGGTACGCCAACGGGCGGTTCTGCAGCAGAAAGGGGTATCGCCCCATTTTATCGTGATGAGTGCCACACCCATTCCCCGAACACTGGCGTTGATTATCTATGGGGATCTGGATGTTATCGTCATGGATGAGCTGCCGGGCGGCAGACGGCCGGTCCGTACTCATCTGGTGCCGCCTCACAAGGAAAAAGGACTTTTGGAGTTCATTCGCAAGGAGGCTGCCGCGGGCAACCGCACCTATTATGTATGTCCCCTCATCGAGGAGGGGGAAGGGGAGAGCGAGGCCACCTCCGTGAAGGAGGCCTATGAGCGGCTTTCCCATCAGCTGCCCGATCTGCGGATCGGCTATCTCCATGGCCGGATGCGGCAGAAGGAAAAGGAAAGCGCCATGGATGATTTTGCCCAAGGGCGGCTGGACGTGTTGGTATCCACCACCGTCATCGAGGTGGGAGTGGACGTAAAAGAGGCCACCTGTATGGTCATCGACGGGGCGGATCGGTTTGGCCTGGCGCAGCTCCATCAGCTCCGCGGACGGGTGGGCCGGGGAGACCGGCAGTCCTATTGCTTTCTTTTAAACCGCGGACGGGAGGAAAACCAGCGGCTGGTGGATTTTTGTTCCACCAACGATGGATTTGAGATCGCCCGAATGGATTTGGAAAACCGAGGCCCCGGCGCCCTATTGGGGCAATGGCAGCATGGACGCAGCGATCTGTTCTTCATGAACTTTGCCATCGATGGCCGGATACTGGACCGGGTTATGTCCGCCTATGAGGAAGTCTTTGTATCCCGGCAATACGGCGATGCCTTTGCCTATAGGCTGTTGGCCCGAGCAAAGGAAAAATATCAAAGCCTATTGGATCAAGTGATACTAAATTAAAACCGGTAAATTTTAACGGAATAAGGGCGGGATAAGCGGCAGAAACTAGCGTCGATCCTATGGATCGACGCTCATTTTTTTTGCGGAAACAGCTGAAAAAAACGATGGAACAATGCGAGAAAACTGGAATTAGTTACATGGGTATTGCGCAAGAAAATGGACAAATTAATACTGCACGTAAACAGAGTGCAGGCAAAGAAAAAAGGAGGTGACTCACGTTGACTAGCAAGAGCAAAGGACAGGCTCAGGGCGCTTTGGATAAGATGAAGTACGAAGTGGCCAACGAGATTGGTGTGACCCTGAAGGACGGTTATAACGGCGATAACACCGCTAAGGAGAACGGTTCCGTCGGTGGATATATGGTAAAGCGGATGTTCGATGAGTATTATGCCAAGCACGGCAAATAAGCAACGAAAGATAGAAAATACTTGGGAAAGGAGTGACACATGATGCAGAATTCTTCCAGCAGTTCCAAAGCCAACAAGCAGGCCCTCAGTCAGCTGAAGAACGAGGTGGCCAGCGAGCTGGGCATCACCCTGAAGCAGGGCTACAACGGCGATATCACTTCCCGTGAGGCCGGCCGGATCGGTGGCAACATCACCCGTCGGGTTATCGAGGAAATGGAAAGCCAGATGAGCGGCCGGTAAGGCAGCTATGAAATAGAAAGAGGCCCAGGAACGATTCTGGGCTTCTTTTAGTTTTGGCCTGGCCCCTACGGTGAAACCGGCATATTGTACAGAGAGGTGATTCCATGCATTGCAATGAGTTGATACTATCCATCACCGCTCTGGCCGCGACCCTTGCCGAGGGACGGGATGCGGACGAAATAGCGCTTTTGGCCTCCATTTTTGCGCAGCTGGGGGACACGCTTGCCACCATCGCCGCGCAGCAGGCCCTCTGTCAAGCACCGCCGAACCTTTGGGATGACTAGGGGAAATCCTCCCTTGACAGGACCGGTAGCCCAGGGTATACTACCATCAAATTAGTTTTACGATTTACTACGATGCTATACGAATGCGAGGCGTAAAATGGAAAATCGGTTGCAGATTCCCCAAGGGGTTTCGGATTTTTATGGCGATACGGCGTACGGCAAACGGAGGATTGAGGATACCCTAAGAGGATGTTTTCTCAAGAGAGGATTCGAGGAGGTGGAAACCCCGTCTTTAGAATATTTTGACACCTTTAAAGGAGAGATGGGGGGAATTCGAGAGGAATCCACCGTGCGGTTTTTTGATCAAGACGGTCGGATGTTGGCCCTGCGGCCGGATCTTACCATGCCTGTGGCCCGGATGGCAGCCGTTCGCCCGGGACGGACGGGAGTACAGCGCTATTGTTATATCGGCAATGCCTATGGCATGGAGCAGGAATACGGCATGAAACGCCGGGAGTTTACCCAGGCCGGCTGTGAACTGCTGGGCGCAGAAGGCCCGGAGGCCGACGCGGAGATCCTCTTAACCGCGGCGCAGGCGCTGCTATCCTTAGGAATCCAGGATTTCGTCCTGGATCTGGGACATGTCGGTTTTCTCCAAGCGGTTTGCCAAGATGTGGGCTTAAGTCCCGAGCAAACGGCGATCGTGGGCGCCTTGTTGGATGAAAAAAACGAAACGGAGCTTGCGGCCTATTTGGAGGTTCAAGGGCTGGATGAGGCTGCTATTGGACATTTTACGGAGTTGGTCTACCTGTTTGGGGATGAGTCGGTGCTGGATCGGGCGCGGAAGCGTTTTCCTATTCCTGGATGCACTGCAATCGTGGAGTATTTGGAGCGGGTCTGCGCCATTGTAAAGGCCATGGAACTTCCCTTTACGGTGTCGGTGGATCTGGGCATGGCTCCCAATTTGGATTACTATACCGGAATGGTCTTTCGGGGGATGAGTCCTCTGCTGGGCTTTAGCCTTTTATCTGGCGGTCGCTATGATACCCTGATGGCACAGTTTGCGCGTCCCATGGCGGCAGTGGGTTTTGCCATGGGGGTGGGCAACGCTCTCTATGTGCTGGAGCGTATGGAAGTCCTTCCCAAGCGGCCTAGGCTGGATTGCCTTATAGGCTGTCAGGAGGGAGGAGAGGAACTCTTTTTGCAGGCTTCCCAGCTGCAGCAGGAGGGAAAGACCGTTGCTCTCAGTTACGCAAAAACCCAGGAGGCCTTTTTGGAGGAAGCCCGGCGGTTACAACCCGCTTGCGGCTTGTATTACCGGGACGGCAAGTTGACCGCCCGGTGGGAGGTGTGATAGATGGGCCGGATTACCATCGCCCTGGCGAAGGGGCGCCTGTTTCAAAAGTCCATGGATGTGTTTCGGAAGGTGGGCATCACCGCTCCCGATCTAGAGGAGAATAGCCGGCTGCTGGTGATTCCTGGGGAAATCGCTGACTTTCTCATCGTAAAGCCGGTGGACGTACCGGTATATGTGGAGCACGGCGTGGCGGATATGGGTATCTGCGGAAAAGATACCCTCCTAGAGAGCGGGGCCAATATCCTGGAGATGTTGGATCTGGGGTTTGGGAAATGCAGGCTGTCCATCGCAGGGTATGCGGATACCGATCCCTTCCGGAGCGGCATCCGAGTGGCCACGAAATATCCCGCCTTTGCCCGGAAGCTGTATCGGGACCGAGGATGCAGCGCGGAGATCATCAAGCTTTCGGGATCCGTGGAGCTGGGTCCCATTTTGAAGCTCAGCGATGTGATTTTGGACATCGTGGAGAGCGGCCGCACCCTGGATGAAAACGGGTTGGTGGTGTTGGAGGACATTTGTCCCGTCAGCAGCCGCCTTTGCGTCAACCGGGTGTCCTTGAAGACCAAATCGGACATCATTGCGCCGGCCATTCAGGGGATTCGCCGGAATTTGGAGGAATCGAGATGATCTATCGGGGCGTGGCCGAGGCGGAGGCCCTTTTCCGCCGGTTGGAACAGCGGGCGGTGATGGAGGAGGGCGCCGTCTACGAGGCCGTCCGGGAGATGGTGAACCGGGTGCGGATCCAGGGGGATGAGGCTCTATCCCAATATACCCTGGAGTTTGACGGCACCGACTATGAGCGCTTCCCCATTCGCGTGGGGGAGGAGGAGCTTGAGCGGGCTTACGAGGCGGTGACGCCGGAGCAGCTTGCCGCCATCCGCAAAGCCATTGTTAACCTGAAGGAGTACCATATCAACCAGCGGGAGACGGGATACCGAGTGGAAAAGGACGGCGTCCTTTTGGCTCAGCGGGTACTGCCCATCCGCCGGGTGGGCATCTATGTGCCGGGCGGCACCGCAAGCTATCCCAGCAGCGTATTGATGAACGCAATTCCCGCTAAAATTGCCGGGGTAAAAGAGCTCTATATGGCGACCCCTGCAAAAGGGGGACGGATGAACCCGCTTACCCTTGTGGCAGCACAGGAAGCGGGAGTAAACGGGATCTTTCGGATGGGTGGCGCCCAGGCCATCGCGGCCTTTGCGTACGGGACGGCGTCGGTACCACGGGTGGACAAGATCACAGGACCGGGCAACGCCTATGTGGCCATGGCGAAGCGGCTGGTATTTGGCGCCGTTGGCATTGATTCCATCGCTGGGCCCAGTGAGATCATGGTGATTGCCGATGGGTCGGCCAATCCCCGACACGTGGCCGCCGACCTTTACAGCCAGGCGGAACATGATCGGCTGGCTGCCGCCGTTTGCCTTACCTGGGACGATGGCTTGGCTGAGCGTGTTCATCGGGAGCTGGAGCGCCAGGCGGGGGAACTGGAGCGCCAGGAGATGGCCGCGGCCTCTCTGGCGGAGTATGGCGGAGTGGTGGTGTTAAACTCCCTTCTGGAATGCTGTGAATTCTGCAACCGGATGGGTCCCGAGCATTTGGAACTGGTACTGGACAATCCCCAGGAGGCCTTGGAAATGATCGAGAATGCTGGGGGAATTTTCTTGGGAGGATATACCCCAGAGCCCTTAGGAGACTATCTGGCGGGAACCAACCATGTGCTGCCCACCTGCGGCACCAGCCGGTTTTCCTCGCCATTAGGGGTGTATGATTTTGTCAAGCGCAGCAGCGTTTTGTGCTATAATAAAGAGCGGCTGCGGGAGGTAAAGGACGATATCCTTGCATTTGCGCAAGCGGAAGGGCTCCAGGCCCACGGCCGGGCGGTAGCCGTTCGGTTTGAGGAGGAATAACGATGCGTCAAAGCGTTTATCAGAGAAAGACCGGGGAGACGAATATTGCCGTATCCATCAATTTGGACGGTACTGGTAAATGCCATGCCGATACCGGCATTGGTTTTTTCAATCATATGTTGACCCTATTTGCTAAACATGGATATTTTGATCTTGAAATAGCCTGCAAAGGGGACTTGGATGTGGATGGCCACCACACTGTGGAGGATGCAGGGATTGTCCTTGGCACTGCCATTGGAGAGGCTCTGGGAAACAAGGCCGGCATCTGCCGCTATGGATCCTTTACCGTTCCTATGGATGAGAGTCTGGCGGTGGTGCATTTGGACCTTTCAGGCCGGCCCTATTTGGTGTTCCAGTGCGATTACACCGGCCCGGCCTGCGGAGAATTCGACGTGCAGCTTACCGAGGAATTTTTTCGGGGCCTGGCCTTTGCCGCGGGGGTTACCCTTCATATCCAGGTGCCCTATGGAAAGAATGACCACCATAAAATTGAGGGGGTTTTCAAGGCGTTTGCCCGCGCTTTGGACGCAGCCACCCGGATGGATGGCCGCACCATGGAGATCCCCAGTACAAAGGGGACCCTGGCATGATTACGGTGTTTCCCGCTATCGATATCCGGGGCGGAAAGTGTGTCCGGCTTCTTCGAGGGGATTACGGCCAGGAGACGGTCTACGGGCATGACCCTGTGGATACGGCCAGGGGGTTTCTATCAAAGGGCGCCAGCCATATTCATGTGGTGGACCTGGACGGGGCCCGGGACGGCCAGGGAAAAAACCTCGAGATGATTGGCGCCATCGCCAAGCTGGGCGTTTTTATCCAGACCGGTGGCGGCATTCGTACCATTGACGACGTAATCCGCCGTATGGAGTTGGGCGTATCCCGGTGCATCATTGGCACTGCTGCTGTGGAGCATCCTCAGATGGTAGAGGAGGCGGCAAAGCGGTATCCTGGACGAATTGCCGTGGGCATCGACGAACGGGATGGGCTGGTGGCTACGCGGGGCTGGGAAACCACTTCTCAGGTACGGGTTGCGGACCTGGCAAAAAGGATGGCGGAGGTTGGTGTGGATACGGTAATCCATACCGACATCTCCCGGGATGGCATGAAGACGGGACCCAACGTAGAGAAAAGCCGCGCGCTGATGGATGCATCCGGCCTTCAGGTGGTGGTATCCGGCGGGGTTTCCTCCATCCGGGACGTTGAGGAAGCACAGAGCCAAGGACTGTACGGCATCATTTTGGGGAAAGCCCTCTATGATGGAGAAATCGATCTAAAACAGGCGCTCTCCGTGGGGCGCTTTCAGAATGGGAGCATAGCATGATGAAGCAGGAATTGCTGATGGAGGTTAAATACGATGAGCGCGGCCTGGTGCCGGTGGTAACCCAGGATGCCCTGACGGGTTCCGTGTTGATGCAGGCCTATATGAGCCGGGAATCCCTGGCCCTGACGCTGGAAAAAGGCGTTATGGTGTACTGGAGCCGTTCCCGCCAGGAACTTTGGGAGAAGGGAGCCACCAGCGGCAACACCCAAAAGCTGGTGTCCTTGGCTTTGGACTGTGATGGGGATAGTCTCTTGGCCCGCGTGATTCAAACCGGGGGAGCCTGCCATACAGGAGCATATAGCTGCTATTTCCGGGAGATCGACCGGCGGGAGGAGTCCGCCAACGCCGAGATCCTCTATGAGCTGGAGCGGGTGGTCGCCGACCGCAAGGCCAATCCTCAGGAGGGGAGCTATACCTGCTATCTATTCCGGGAGGGCATCGATAAGATCCTCAAGAAGGTGGGAGAGGAATCCGCTGAAACCATCATCGCCGCCAAGAACGCCAGCCGGGAGGAAATCTCCTATGAAACCGCCGATTTGTTTTACCATCTCATCGTGATGTTGGTGGATCGGGGCGTGCCTCTTTCGGATATTTTCACACAATTGCAAAAAAGGCGATAATCTGCTTGACACCACAGTGGCGGGTAGGGTAAAATATCCAAGTCGTCATAAGGAGCTGGGAGCATAGCTCAGTTGGGAGAGCACTTGCCTTACAAGCAAGGGGTCACTGGTTCGAGCCCAGTTGTTCCCACCACGTGGCCCGGTAGTTCAGTTGGTTAGAATGCCAGCCTGTCACGCTGGAGGTCGAGGGTTCGAGCCCCTTCCGGGTCGCCAGCATGCCTTGGTAGCTCAGTCGGTAGAGCAGTAGACTGAAAATCTACGTGTCGGTGGTTCGATTCCGCCCCAAGGCACCATTTGCGGTAGTAGCTCAGTGGTAGAGTGCCACCTTGCCAAGGTGGATGTCGCGAGTTCGAATCTCGTCTACCGCTCCAATGGCGCCATAGCCAAGTGGTAAGGCAGAGGTCTGCAAAACCTTTATCCCCAGTTCGAGTCTGGGTGGCGCCTCCACGTCGCATTAAGCGGCATTGACATGACCTCATCGCAAAAGCGATGGGGTCATTGTTTTATGCCGCTGATGCTCCTTTTCCGCAAAAAGTCACGCTTGCTGCGGCTATGCCCTTGTAAGCGCGGGCATGACACCTCAGCTGCACCATCAACTTTTTGCGGGATGCACGAGAGTTCAAATCCATCTGCAAACGCCGCCAAATTTTTTTGCGTGACCCTCACAACGGCAAGTTGCCGTACCCGATATCGCAATTCACTTTGGTGGTTTGCGGTATTTTTGTACCCGCAAGCAAATATCCATATCGCAGGACACCGCCAGCGGCAAGCTGCCGCGCCCAAGTTCGCAAACTGATCATGTGGTTTGCGGGCTTTTTATAAATGCAAGATTGTTTTTATGGCTGTAAAAGATCTTTCCAATTCCCCTAGGATATCAGTTTTTTTCTGGGATCAAGAGACTTCGGGAGGATAACAAAGGGAATCGAGGAAAAAATAAGAAAAACACAGAACCATTTAATTGACGGCAATTTATGGAGGGACTACAATGCTCTGTGTTACAACAAACGATTTCTGTTTCAATGCAACAAACAACATAAGGGAGATGTGTAAAATGGATATCTTTGACGGAAAGGTCGCCATCATCACCGGCGGCGGGAAAGCCAAATCCATCGGCTACGGGATCGCCGTTGCCTATGCCAAGGAAGGAGCCAACTTGGTTCTAACCGGCAGGAACATGCAGAAGCTTTTGGATGCTAAGGAGGAGCTGGAGCAGCTGTATGGCATTCGGGTTCTGCCTATGCAGGCCGATGTAACGCCCGATGACGATGCGGAGGACATCGTGAAGAACGTAGTGGCAAAAACCATTGAGACCTTTGGGCGAATTGACGTGCTGATCAACAATGCCCAGGCGTCCGCTTCCGGGGTTCCCCTTGCCATTCAGACCAAGGATCATTTTGACCTTGGCATCTACTCCGGATTATACGCCACCTTCTATTATATGCGGGAGTGCTATCCCTATCTGAAGGAGACCCAGGGCTCGGTGATCAACTTTGCCTCCGGCGCCGGCCTGTTTGGAAACGTGGGCCAGTGTTCCTATGCCGCGGCGAAGGAGGGGATCCGCGGTCTTTCTCGGGTTGCGGCTACCGAGTGGGGGAAGGATAACATCAATGTAAACATCGTATGCCCGCTTGCTATGACCTCCCAGCTGGAAAATTTCAAGGAGGCCTATCCCGAAGCCTACGAGAAAAACTTGAAAGCGGTTCCCATGGGCCGGTTTGGCGATCCGGAAAAGGACATCGGCCGGGTATGCGTCCTGTTGGGCTCCCCGGATTTCAAATACATGTCCGGCGAGACCCTTACCTTAGAGGGCGGCATGGGCCAGCGTCCTTAAGCAGCATGTTGTCTTTGAGGAAAGGTTTTCGGCAAGGTTGCCGGAAGCCTTTCCTTTTTTCAGGATGACAACAATTCCTTCGCCATGCTATTCTGGCAATAAAAGGAGGGAAGCCATGGTGATTCGCGAAATCACGGCGGACAAGGAACGCCACTGGGATCTGCTTTTGCTGGCGGATCCGGATATTGGCATGGTACGGCGGTATCTGGATAGCGGACGAATGTTCCTTCTGGAGGATCACGGAGAAGCCGTTGCCGAGGCGGTGGTTACGGATCTGGGGAAGGGTGCATGTGAGGTAAAAAACCTGGCGGTTCGAGAGGATTGCCAACGGCGAGGATATGGAACCAGGCTGATGGAGGCGCTTTTCGCGCTGTTTGCGCCGGATTACCACACCATGTATGTGGGCACAGCGGACGCAGGAGTGGCCTACTACCAGCGGTTGGGGTTTGTGGTATCCCATGTGGTCAAGGATTTTTTTGTGGAGCATTACCCAGAGCCCATCTGGGACAATGGCATGCGGTGCGTGGATATGATCTATCTGAAGCGTCCCCTAAGGATGGAGGAGGATCAGGGGATGGAGCGATAATCCTGGGAAAGGCAGCCCCGCGCCCGGTCCAAGTCATCCTTATGGACAAAGATGGTGTATTGGTAAGCGGAGTCGGAGTTTTGGCGTCCGCCGGTAAAGATACGGGCCCGGGTATAGCGGTTTTCCACCAGCAGCCGGTAATCGATGCCGGCGGCGTTGAGGTCATGCACGATCTCAACACGATCGGCCATAGAGCAGGTGCTGATAAGCTCCCTGCGGTTAAACACCGTGATCATACCGCGAATCTCCTTTCAGCGCTGTTGGGCGGGATTTGTCCCATTATAGCATTCCAGTGAGGAAAAGAAAACGGCCTGGGCTCGTCCAGGCCGTTCGTTATTCCTCTTCCATGGAGCAGCACGCGGCGAGCCGTTCCTCAAAATAGGCGGATAGATAGCGCTCCATGGTTTCCCGATTGTCAAAGGGAAGAGGGCTTTTTTTCAGCTCCTCCTGCAAACATACGGGAAGCGCTTCAAAGTAAGTCCGGCTTTCCCGATCGCCAAAGGTTATCATAAAAGGTGTGCCTACTAAAAGGTCAGTTGCCCTTCATTAGATTTTCAGCGCAAACCCGCAGCTCCTCCTCGGAAGCAAACTCCACGCTGGACTGCATGATGGTCTCCTGGATATTAAGGGGTAGGGACATAAAATACTGGTTATTGGGCAGGGATTCGTTAAATTTGCTCATATTGCTTTCCTCCTTAGGTTAGTTGTCTCCGCGCAGCAGATTTTCGGCATAGTCCTTGAGGCTCTCAAAGGAATTGACGTTTCCGCCCCGCTGGCTGATGCTTTCCCTGACATAGTCTGGCAGGGAGGAGTAGAAGCTCTTTGCCTGGCTGTCCTCCGCTAAAAGGGTGTCCAGGCTGGCGTATTTCTGACCCATCCAATTCACCTCCTTGGGATTTGCTATGGTTAGTATTGCCTTAACAGATGAATCCTTTCAGGTCTTCCACGTGTTTTTCTTCCAAAGCAAGCAACTCTTGGGCCAGCTGCTCCGCTTCCTGGACGGTGCCCTCATATTGGCGAATGCGCTTTGTGATCTCAATAATACCGTTGGCGCTGCCCTTTACCATCATCTGTGCGATGTGGCTGGAGCTTTTGTCCCCCAGAGTTTTGAGATCGATCATCAGGCTGGACATAGCCTTCCCAGGCAGGGGGACGTCTTTCAAAGGCTTGGGGGAAAGGGATTCCGCCCGGCCGGCGATATCCCGGTAGGAACGATGTTGCTCCAAAAGGGTATCCCGAAAGGGCCCATCCGCTACCAGCTCCGCCAGATGAGCGGTGGTTTCCACGCCCATGCGGGCGTTCTGATGGATGAAGGTCAGTAGTTCTGCGTCATGATCCATAGTTTTCACCTCTGGTTTAGGATGCAGTAAGAAGGCGTATTCTATGTATTGAATCAAAAAGCGGCGAAGCCAGATGGTCCGCCGCTTTGATGGTTTTTTTTTGCTATTTGGTTAGGATTTCCGCCTTGCAGGAGGACACAAAGATAGGGTCGCTGTTGTTGGGCCCCACCAGCACCAAGACGCCGAATTCATTTTTAATGACCGATCCCTGGGCCACGGTTTGGCCACCGGCCTTGATGGCCGCACCCGTGGTGCCAACGGGCAGATAGGAGCGGATGGCGCTTTCGCAGTCCGTACCGCAGCCGGTTGGAGCGGGCGTAGGAACGGGCAGGTAGGTGATGGCGTTATTATAGGTGGCGCTGGTAATTCGCACTGCCGCAATGCGGCAGAGGGAGACTGCCTCCTGGGGAACGCCTTGGGTATTGACCAACTGAAGCAATCCGGAATTGGGATTGGTGGCGGGACCCGGAAAAAGAGCGCCGGGTCGCCCGCTGGCGGTATTTCCACTCTCCATGCTCACGATAATATTGTCGGTTGGATAGAGAGCAATGATTTGCAACAATAGATTGCGCATCTGGGCAACGCAGGCACATTGCGCCGCGTCTCCCGCAGGCCCGGGAGGTCCCTGTTCACCGGTTTCGCCGGGAGGTCCGGGAGGCCCCTGTTCGCCGGTTTCGCCGGGGGGCCCAGGGGGTCCCTGTTCGCCGGTTTCACCGGGAGGCCCGGGAGGTCCTGGTGGTCCAGGACAGCAGCAGATTGTCCGGCCGCACGTACAGCGGCAGGAACA
The DNA here is from genome assembly GCF_044357945.1 of Christensenella sp. MSJ-20. Taxonomy (NCBI): domain Bacteria; kingdom Bacillati; phylum Bacillota; class Clostridia; order Christensenellales; family Christensenellaceae; genus Christensenella; species Christensenella sp. MSJ-20. The sequence continues at coordinate 567,989 of NZ_CP076563.1, read as the reverse complement.
TCTCATCCCAGGCGCAAATGGATTGTTCGTATGCATCGGACATCATCCTTTATTCTGATTGGGGAAGCTCCCCAATTACAGTATATGGACAGGAGAAAATTCTGTGATTGAAGGGGAGCGCCAATGAAACGGGACGCTATCTGGAGTGGTCATGTGGAGGAAGGATGGGCAATACTCGTAAGACCAGCACCGGCGGCGCTCTCATAATTCCTCCGTATTGTCGACGTGGTTTTCCAAAAGCTGCCGGCATTTTTTTCGTTTTTAGGGCAAACTACCACGGAAAATACCCACCCCATATGACAAGAGATGATTTTGCGGTTCAGCAAATGAATTTGGATGCTCGTTGCGCATAAAAAGCGCTGTGAGCGGGATTTCACAGATGGCTGCGACAAACGGACACTATTGCGGGATGGGCGAGGTAAGGGAGCGGGAGAACGACTTGCTTTTATCCCGCAGGAGAAACTAAGTCAGAGCAAGGCGTGCTTTGCCCTGACGTGACGGAAACGGACCGATTAGAACTGACGTTTGGAGAGCGGAATGATGGAAAAAAATCGCGTGTATGCCGGTCCCAGTGAACTGGCCCGGCTATTCAAGATAGAGGTAGATCAATACAACCGTGGAAAGTGGGGAAAGGCTCGGTGTTATGTTTCCCTGGGAGGCGCCTGCTATATGGGGGGCAGTTTGGAACAGAAGGAGGAATTTGCCGGTCGGGTTGCGGCTATGCTGGTGGATCGAGGCCTGTTTGCCATCTCTGAGGAGCTGATCCGAAAGGAGATGCCCTATCTCAAAAAGGAAGAGACGGCCTATCTAAGCCAGGTGGTAAAAAACTACCTTTTAGAGTTTTCCCAGGGGGATCCACAGCAATATCAGGAGGAACTTCAGGCCCGGATATTGGAATGCTTGGAGATGGGAGAGGTGCTGAACATCGACGGATTTGTACGGTTTCGCATGCAGGATTATTTGGAGAACATCAGCCAGTGCCTGGGCGACGCGGTGGATCATATGGTGCGCCAGTATGAATCCGAGATATACATCGGCAATCTGAAGGAGCTGTTGGGAGAGAAGCGGGAACTGGGATTTCCCGTCTTCCTCCAGTTTCAGGCTGACGGCGGGGTGTTGATGTTGGATGGGGAGGGGCGAAAGATCGTAATGGAAGAGGGAGAGGAGCAGAAGGCCCGCTCCTATGGACTGTCCGATGAGGATATCGCTCTGTGCTGTCTTATGGCATTGAACCCCAGAGAGGTTCATCTGCTCAATTATCCCAACGCCATTTCCTCCGGATTCTATTCCACTATCTGCGCGCTTTTCGAGGAGCGGATCAAGGAGTGCGCTCCCAAGAGTTGACAGCATTCCGTTCTGTGCTATAATGTCCAAAAAGAGAAAATAACCGTATGTGGATCGAGGACAGGCGGGGTACGGTAGGGCTCAAAGAGAGGCGCATCATGGCTGAAAGTGCGCCGGGTCCGGTACCTACGTACCACCTGGGGAATACGGCGCGGCCTGGCGTTATGGGTATAATGGAGCGGCAACTGCAAAAAGGGTGGAACCGCGGGCAATGCGCCCGTCCCTTTGGATGGTTGCTTTTTTGTTTCTCTGGATTTGTACCATGGAAAGGATGAGCATAGATGCGTGTAACACTGCCCGATGGAAAACAACTGGAACTGGAAAACGGAGCTTTAGGACTGGATGCCGCCCAGGCCATTGGCCGGGGGCTGGCCAAGGCCGCCGTGGCCATTCGCGTGGACGGGGAGCTTCGCTCTTTGAGCGATCCTCTCTATGACGGCGCTGCCGTTGAGATCGTCACCGGCCAGGAAGAGGATGGGCTCCGGGTGCTCCGCCATACTGCCTCCCATATCATGGCCCAGGCGGTTATGCACCTGTTTCCCGATGCCGATGTAAAGCTGGGCATCGGCCCTGCCTATCAGAACGGCTTCTACTATGATTTTGATCTAAACCGCTCCATCTCTGCCGACGACTTTCCTGCCATTACGGCGGAAATGGAACGGATCATCAAGGAGGATCTGCCCATTGTCCGCTCGGTGAAGACCCGGGAAGAGGCCCTCCGCTGGGCCCGGGAAAAGAAGGATCCCTATAAGGAGGAGCTGGTGGAGGCCATTCCAGAAGGGGAGGAGATCTCCTTCTATACCCAGGGGGATTTTACCGACCTATGCGCCGGCCCCCATCTGCCCAGCACCGGTAAGCTCAAGTTTTTTCAGCTCATGAACGTAGCTGGTGCCTACTGGCGGGGAGACGAGCATAACCCCATGATGCAGCGCATCTATGCCACCGCTTTTGCCAGCAAGGAGGCATTGGCGGAGCATCTTCACCGTCTGGAGGAGGCGGCGAAGCGTGATCACCGGCGGCTGGGCCGGGAGCTGGATCTGTTTAGCATCCAGGAGGAGGGCCCCGGCTTTCCCTTCTTCCATCCCAAGGGAATGGTGATCATGAACAGCCTATTGGAGTTCTGGCGACGGGAGCATACCCGCCGGGGCTACGAGGAGGTCAGCACTCCTATTATCCTGTCCACCGAGCTGTGGAAGCGGAGCGGCCATTATGATCACTATGAGGAGAATATGTACTTCCTCAAGATCGACGATGAAGATTACGCCATCAAGCCCATGAACTGTCCCGGCGGTATCCTCATGTACAAGCGGAAACCCGTTAGCTACCGAGATCTGCCCATTCGCATGGCGGAACTGGGGGTGGTACACCGCCATGAGCTGTCCGGGGCCCTTCACGGCCTTATGCGCGTGCGGAAGTTTACCCAGGACGACGCCCATATCTTTATGACTCCGGAGCAGATCAAGGACGAGATTTTGGGAGTTCTGGATCTGACGGAATATTTTTATAGCGTCTTTGGGTTCAAATACTTTGTGGAGCTTTCCACCCGTCCTGAAAACAGCATGGGCAGCGATGAGGACTGGGAGCGGGCGACCGAGGCCTTAAAGGAGGCCCTCGCCGCCAAGGGCTGGGAGTATAAGATCAACGAGGGCGACGGCGCCTTCTATGGCCCCAAGATCGACATTCACCTGGAGGATTGCCTGGGCCGGACCTGGCAGTGCGGTACCGTGCAGCTGGATTTCCAGATGCCCGAGCGGTTTGAGCTCACCTACGACGGCAGCGACGGCAAGGAGCATCGGCCCATCATGATCCATCGTGTGGTGCTGGGCAGCATTGAGCGGTTCATCGGCATTTTGACGGAGCATTTCGCGGGGGCCTTTCCACTGTGGCTGGCGCCTGTCCAGGCGCGGGTTATGACCATCACCGACCGCAGCATCCCCGCTGCCAAGGCGGTTCGTGACCGTCTGCTGGACGCTGGTATCCGGGTGGAGCTGGATGAACGCAACGAGAAGATCAACTACAAGATCCGCCAGGCCCAGATGGAGAAGATTCCCTATATGCTGGTGCTGGGAGACCGGGAGGCGGAGGAGGGAACCGTATCCCTCCGTAAACGGGGAGAAAAGGGGAACCTTGGGGTGCTGTCGGTGGAGGATGTCATCGCTCGGCTGACCCAGGAGATCGCCGATAAAACCATGGATTGACCCCAGGGAGCGAGAGAAAACCTTTGACATTGGGCCTGGCTTCTGCTATATTGAATAGGCAAAAAGCAGGAGCTGCCCGCTTCTCACCCGCCGGGATTTCCCAGGCGCGGTTGCAAAGGATTTGAAACGTTCTTTTTGAGCGGGCGGTTTTCGCCCGCTCATTTTTATTTGGAGGTGTGCAAGGATTAGCATCGATTATCAAATCAACGAGGACATCCGGGACCGGGAAGTACGTCTAGTGGATGAAAACGGCGAGCAGCTTGGCATCATGTCTGCCGCCCAGGCACAGAGTTTGGCGGACGACCGCCAGCTGGATCTGGTGAAGATCGCCCCCACGGCTAAGCCCCCTGTCTGTAAGTTGATGGACTACAGTAAATTCCGTTTTGATTCCCAGAAGAAGGAAAAGGAAGCCAGGAAGAATCAAAAGACCACCCAGCTAAAGGAGGTTCGCCTTTCCCCCACCATCGATACCCATGATGTGGAGGTTAAGGCCAAGGCCTGTACCCGTTTCCTCCAGAACGGCGATAAGGTAAAGGTGACCATCCGTTTCCGGGGGCGTCAGCTTAGCTTTACAAACCGCGGCGTTGAGATCATGAACGGTTTTTACGAGATGGTGAAGGATCATGCCACCGTGGAGCGAAAACCCTTGATGGAAGGCCGGAATATGGTGATGATTCTGGCCCCTGCCAACAATTAATAGGAGGATACCGTTATGCCCAAGATGAAAACCCATAGGGGTGCAGCCAAACGTTTTTCCCTGACCAAAAGCGGGAAGATCAAGCGGGGTAAGGCTTATAAGAGCCATATTCTGAACAAGAAGAGCCCCAAGCGGAAGCGCAATCTTCGCAAATCCACCCTCATTGCCGCGGTGGAGGAGAAGAAGATCAAAAAGCTGATTCCCTATAAGTAAGGTCAAAGGAGTGTAGATAGATATGGCTCGTGTAAAAAGAGGCGTTTCCGCCATTAAAAAGCGTAGAAAAATTCTGAAGCTGGCCAAGGGCTACTTTGGCCAGAAGAGCACCAACTACCGCGTGGCCCGGGAGGCCGTAATGAAGTCCCTGTCCTACAGCTATAAGGGACGCCGCCTCCGGAAGCGGGATTTCCGCCGCCTGTGGATTACCCGCATCAACGCTGCTGCGCGGCTCAATGGCCTCAGCTACTCCAGGATGATGGACGGCCTCAAGAAGGCCGGCGTGGAGATCAACCGGAAGATGCTGGCCGAGCTGGCCGTCAACGACGCCGCTGCGTTCAGCAATCTGGCTGAGCTGGCCAAGAGCAAGATCGGCGCATAAACCATAAAAAAGGCGGCTTAAGCCGCCTTTTTTATTTGAGAAGGAGAGCTATGGAGCCCATCACCTCGGTAAAAAACGATACCATTGCGCTGTTTCACAGCCTTTTAGAAAAAAAGGGTCGCCGGATCCACGGCCTGTTTTCGGCAGAGGGAACCCGATTGGTAGGGGAGTGCGTAGCACGAATCCCAAAGAGGATTTCAATGCTGCTGTATACCCAGGAATTAGAGGAGCATCCCGTGGTGGAGGCCGCCCGTTTGGCGGGAGTGCCCCTGCGTTGCTGTACGCCCCATTGTATGAAGAAGGCCACGGATAGCCAAAACAGTCAGGGGGTGGTTTGCGCCATCCACCTGCCGGGACGGGTAGAGGATGAGCCCAGGGGAAACCTTTTGGCGTTGGACGGCATCTCAGATCCCGGGAATCTGGGTACCATCCTGCGGACGGCCTGGGCCTTTGGGGTATCCCGGGTGTACTTGGGAGAGGGATGCGCCGATGTTTATGCTCCAAAGGTGGTTCGCTCCGGAATGGGCGCTCATTTTGTTTTGCAGTTGGTCTCCTGCGGTTCCCTCGGACCGCTGCTGGAGGAGGTCAAGGCACAGGGGTATCAGGTGATCGGCGCCCATCTAAAGGGGAAGAGTGGAAACCTTCCCCTAAACGGCCTCCGATGCGTGGTCATCGGAAGCGAGGCTAGGGGCATGTCGGAGGAGACTGCCGCCGCCTGTACGCATCTGTACCGAATCCCCATGGAGGGGGCTGCTGAGAGCCTCAATGCGGCGGTGGCAGCAGGCATTATGATGGACCGCGTCTTTCATACTTGAAAATCCAAGGTCTTTCTGCTATAATCCATCGTAATCTGAAAGGCTGAGAAGAAGACCAGTACCGGAGGCATGGGAACGGATAAGAGATGGCGGCGCCAGAGGCTGAAAGCCCGCCACGGGGACCATCCGGGAATTCACTTTGGAGCTCGCCGCTGAAGCGGTCATTACCGCCTAGGCGTGCGCGTTTGGGAGCGTTAATCCCATAGGAGGCAGGGGAGCTAAAGGACGGCTTCTCTGTAAATTCGGGTGGTACCGCGGAGCATGGCTTCGCCCCTTGGGGGCGGGGCTTTTTTATTTGCGATCCATCGCTAGAAAGGGTGTCGACCATGGAACAAACGTTACAGGAGATTTTGACCACCACCCTTCAGGCCATTGAATCGGCCGGAGGAAGTGAAGAGCTAAACCAGATCCGGGTACGGGTATTGGGACGGAAGGGAGAACTGACCGCCATCCTGCGGGAGCTGGGCAAGCTGGATAAGGACCAGCGTCCCGTCATGGGCCAGAAGGTCAACCAGGTGCGGGAACATCTGACCGCCGCCCTGGAGACCCGGGAAGCCGCCATGGCCAAATTGGAGCAGGAGGCTCGGTTTGCCGCCGAAGCCTTGGACGTATCCCTCCCCGGCCAAGCGGTAAAGCGAGGCCGGCTCCATCCCCTCAGCATTGTCCAAGGGGAGATCCGGGATATTTTCATCGGTATGGGGTTTGATGTAAAGGAAGGCCCCGAGGTGGAGTATGAGCGGTATAACTTTGAGATGCTGAACATCCCCGAAAACCATCCTGCCCGAGATATGCAGGACACCTTCTATGTGCGGGACGGCATCGTACTCCGAACCCATACCTCCCCGGTACAGGTCCGGACCATGCTCAGCGAAAGCCTGCCCATCCGAATGATCTGCCCTGGCCGGGTATATCGCAGCGATGACGTGGACGCCACCCATTCCCCCATGTTCCATCAGGTGGAGGGTCTGGTGGTGGATAGGGGCATCTGCTTCTCTGACCTAAAAGGCGTGCTGGATGAGTTTATCAAGAAATTCTATGGGAGCAGCACCAAAACCAGGTTTCGGCCCGGCTACTTCCCCTTTACGGAGCCCAGCGCCGAGGTGGACGCCACCTGCGCCATCTGCCACGGAAAGGGCTGCGGCGTGTGTAAGGGCACCGGCTGGATCGAGATCCTGGGCTGCGGCATGGTTCATCCCAGCATCCTGGAGGGCTGTGGCATCGATCCGGAGGTCTATACCGGTTTTGCCTTTGGCCTTGGCCTGGATCGGCTCACCACCATCAAATATGGCATTACCGATATCCGCCTGCTTTTCGAGGGGGATACCCGGTTCCTGTCCCAGTTCTAAGGAGGTATCGCGATGAAAGTGCCAATGAGTTGGCTGAATGAATATGTAGATGTAACCCTTCCCATGGAGGAGTTCGTTAGCGCCATGATCATGCACGGCCTGGGGGTCGAGGGGGTCTCCTCCATCTTTGCCGATTCCCAGCGGGTGGTGGTGGGGAAGATCACCAAGATTGAAAAACACCCCAACGCCGATAAACTTCAGGTTTGCACCGTTTTGGCGGGGGAAAAGGAGCCGGTGACCATCCTTACCGCCGCGCCCAATGTCTATGAGGGAATGGTCTGTCCTGTGGCTCTGGATGGGGCGACCCTTCCCACGGGGAAACACATCACCGCGGGGGAGATGCGGGGATTGACCTCCTACGGTATGCTGTGCAGCGGCGGCGAACTCCGGGTGGAGGAGTCCGACATTAAAAACGCTTCGGTGGACGGCATTTTGGATATGGGGAAAGCCTACGAGGACAAAATTGGTATGCCCTTTTTTACCGCTATCGGCCTGGATTCCCCGGTGGTGGAGTTTGAGATCAGTGCCAATCGGGGGGACTGTATGAGCGTTCTGGGCATCGCCCGGGAGGTTTCCGCAGCGCTGGGTGTACCCCTGCGAGAGCCTGAAATTCACGTGGAGGAGATCGACGAGCCCGCTGCCAAATACGCTACCGTGGAGATTCAAGCGCCTGATTTATGCCCCCGGTATATCGCCCGGGTACTGACCGACATCCACGTGGGGGAATCCCCCCTGTGGATGCAGCGGCGGCTGATGGGAGCCGGGGTCCGGCCCATTTCCAACATGGTGGATATCACCAACTATGTGATGCTGGAACTGGGCTATCCCATGCACGCCTTTGATTACTCCTGTGTAAAGGATGGCCACATTGTGGTGCGTACCGCTCAAAACGGCGAGCGGCTTACCACCCTGGATGGTAAGGAATATACCCTGGACGATAGCGTCTTGGTCATCGCCGACCGGGAGCGGGCCATCGGCCTTGCCGGGGTTATGGGGGGAGAGAACAGTGAGATCACCCCCGAGACCACCATGGTGCTGCTGGAGAGCGCCAAGTTCGACGGGTTCAACAACCGCAAGACCAGCCGGGGCCTGGGAATTCTATCCGAGGCGGCCTCTCGGTTTACCAAGGGCCTGGACGACCAGGGCATTCAGATGGCCTCTGACCGGGCCGCTCAGCTGATGGTCGAGATTGGCTGCGGTAAGGTGCTGCGGGGCCGGGTGGATACCCAAAAGGAGGCTCCTGCCCTCCGCACCGTCCGGGTTCGGCCCGACCGGGTCAACCATGTGCTGGGCACCGATTTCCCCGAAGAGATCATTATGGAATGCCTTACCCGGGAAGGCATCGCCATCCAGGAGATGGATGAGGAAGGGGCTCTTATCTGCACCATTCCGTCCCATCGGATGGATCTTGCCATTGAGGAAGACCTCATTGAAGAGGTGGCGCGGGTGGCAGGGTATGAATCCATCCCCACCCGGCTTTTGGAGGGATTCGCTCAGGGCGGCCTAACCCCCGTTCAATCCATGCGGGAGCGAACCCGAAGCGGTCTGGCCGCCATGGGCCTCTATGAAACCATGAGTCTTTCCTTCCTGGGCAACAAGGTGCTGGAGCAGGTGGGAATGGATGCGACGGGCTGCGTTCGTCTGCAGAACCCCCTCAGCGAAGAATACTCCATCATGCGCCGCAGCCTGATCCCCGGTATGATCCAGTCCCTGGGGGTCAATATGCGGAATAAGATCTATAACAGGCCGCTGTTTGAGATGAGCAACGTGCATTTGGAGACTGCAGACGGCTCCCTGCCGGTGGAAAAGCCTATGCTGTGCCTGGGCGCCATTGGGGAGAGCTTTTATGAAGTCAAGGGATATCTGGAGGAGCTGTTCCGCATCTTTGGTATATCCGACCTCCATTTTGCCGCGGGCGGCGGCGACTATCTGCATCCTGGCCGCAAGGCGGAAATTTTCCTCCACGGCAGCCGAGTTGGAGAGATAGGAGAACTCCATCCCCAGGTGTTGGAGAACTTTGCCATGGATCGGCGGGCAGTGGTGGCGGAAATCGCTATGGATGCCATCTATGAGAATGCCATTGCCGATAAGCGGTATCAGCCTCTGAACCGGTTCCCGGTGGTGGAGCGGGATTTGGCGGTGATGGTGGATCGCGGCGCTCCTGTGGGCGCCATGATGGAATCCATCCAGGAGCAGGCGGGAGCATTGCTCTCCGGCCTATCCATCTTTGACATCTATGAGGGGGACCAGGTGGAAGCCGGCAAAAAGAGCGTGGCCTTCTCCCTGTCCTTCCAGGCGCCTGACCGTACCCTGACGGGGGACGAGGTGCAAAGCTTGATGGAGAGTATCCTGGCCTGCTTGAAAGAGAAATACCAAGCGATGTTGCGGGGATAAAAGAACGATAGAAAAAACCGCGGGATGATATCCTGCGGTTTTTTCTTATGGGCCGGATTATTTTTCTATTTTTGAATCAAGCTATGTGGGGGACTTGTCTTGACAACCCGCAGAAATGAAATAAAATATTGATAATGATATTTATTCTCATTAAGGAGGAGCAAAGCAATGCTGAATGGAAAAGTTGCCGTTATCACGGGAGGAACCCGGGGAATCGGATATGCTACCGCTAAGAAGTATCTGGAGAATGGCGCTAAAGTCGCCATCTTCGGATCCAAGAAGGAGACCGTGGATCGGGCCATTGCAAGCCTTAGAGCGGAGAACACCGCCTTTGAGGTGGAGGGGTATTATCCCGATCTTCTGATCGAACAGGAAGTGGACAAGGCGATAGACGAGGTGGTAGCCAAATGGGGCCGCTTGGATATTCTTGTGAACAACGCTGGGGTTTCCGCCCGGGACTCCATCTATAATTATAGCGTAGAGAACTTCCAGCGCACCATAGATCTCAATGTTAACGCCGTGTTCATCTCCTCGAAAAAGGCTGCTCAGATCATGAAGAAACAGGGCGGCGGTGTGATTCTAAACACCAGCTCCATGGTCAGCATCTATGGCCAGGCCGCCGGCAGCGCCTATCCCGCCTCCAAGTTCGCGGTGAACGGATTGACCAAATCCCTGGCTCGGGAGTTGGGACGGGACAATATCCGGGTCAATGCCGTAGCGCCCGGCATAACCCGCACCGATATGGTAGCCGCGCTTCCCGAGGAGATGATCAAGCCCCTGATCGCTACAATACCTCTGGGCAGGGTAGGGGAACCGGAGGATGTCGCCAACGCCTTCCTGTATCTGGCAAGCGATATGGCGTCCTATGTGACGGGCGCCGTCCTTTCGGTGGACGGGGCTGCCATGACCTGATTTTGGCCAATTTGCGCCGGAAAAAGCCGCCCAAGGGCGGTTTTTTCTTTGCCCATTGCGTTTTTATCGCTGATGTAGGAAAATAGAAGGGCTGTAAGAACGATCCCGGGGAAATTCCCTTGGAAGAAGGAGGATGGGTTGGAACAACGCGTGCTGCAAACCCTGGAATACGATAAGATTTTAACCCGGTTGGCGGCCCATACCGTGAGCGGTCCGGGTCGTGAGGCGGTGCTGTCTACCCGGCCCCTCAGCGAGCCCTATGGGGTGGAACAGCTGCTGTCCGAGACCCAGGAGGCCTACGATGTGTGCGTTAACCATGGAGGCAATCCCCTTGAGGGATTTCAGGATGCAACAGACTCCCTATTTCTATGCGCCTCAGGGGGATTGCCCTCTTTTGCCGATCTGCTTGCCATCCGCCGTCTTCTGGAGAGCGCTCGCATCAGCCAGGGGAGAATCGGCGCGGCGGATCCCCAGGGCACGGTGCGGAATCTGAGCCTGTCCATTCGGCCGCTACGCCATCTGGAGGAGGAGATCGGCCGGTGTATCCTCAGCGAGGAGGAGATGGCGGATACCGCCAGCGCAGAGCTGGCCTCCATTCGCCGGCGTATCCGCAGCGCTAACGAACGCATCCGTTCCCGTCTCACCGATATGATCGCCAACAATAAAACCTATCTGCAGGACGCCATCGTCACCATGCGGAACGGGCGCTATGTGGTACCCGTCCGGGTGGAGCATATGGCGTCGGTACGAGGGTTTGTCCATGACCGCAGCAACACAGGGGCTACGGCCTTTGTGGAGCCGGTGGCCATCCTGGAGGCCAACAACGAGCTGCGGGAGCTGCAGCTCATGGAAAAGAACGAGATGGAACGGGTGCTGTTCTACCTGGGAGGGCTGGTATCCAATAGCCAGGGGGAGATCCAGGGAAACCTGGATATTTTAACGCGGCTGGATGCCATCTTTGCCCGGGCCCGCTACGCCCAGGTGACCGACGGGGTACGGCCCCTTCGCTCCGAATCCGATGAGGTGGAGATTCAAGCGGCCCGCCATCCCCTTATCGATCCCAAGGCGGTGGTTCCCATCCATGTCCGGTTTGGAGGGAGCAATCCCTGTATGGTGATCACCGGCCCCAATACCGGCGGAAAAACGGTATCCCTAAAGACCACCGGCCTGTTTGCCATGATGGCCCAGTCCGGCATGTTTCTGCCCTGTACCGCCGCCAAACTGCCGGTGTTTTCCAACATCTTCGCGGACATTGGGGACGAGCAGAGTATCGAGCAGTCCCTTTCCACCTTCTCCTCCCATATGGTGAATATCATTGGGATTCTGGAGCAGGCCGGCCCCGGTACCCTAACCCTTTTGGACGAATTGGGCGCTGGTACCGACCCTGTGGAGGGAGCGGCCCTGGCCATCGCTGTGATGGAAACCCTGGTGGCCCGGGGCGGGCTGTGCATCTGTACCACCCATTACAGCGAGGTAAAATCCTTTGCCATGACCCATCCGGGATTCCTCAATGCCGGCATGGAGTTTGATTTGGCCTCCCTGCGCCCCACTTACCGGCTTATCGTGGGCCATGTGGGAAGCAGCAACGCCTTTGAGATCTCCCAGCGGCTGGGGATGGAGCAGTCGGTCATCGATTTGGCCCGAAGCCATGTGGCCAAGGAGGCCATGGCTTTTGAGAACGCCATCCGAAAGGCGGAGGAGCTGTGGGTGGAAGCGGAACGAGAACGGGACCAGGCGCTCATTGACGGCGAGCGTACCCGCCAGGAGGCCAAGCGGGAACGGGAGAAGATTCAGCGGCAGGCCGACGAGGAATTGAAGCGGGCAAAAGGGATGCTGGACAAGGCGCTTTCGGAGCTGGAGCAGGCCCGGCAGGTGGCCCGAGAAGCCATTGAGGCCGCCCAGACCGCCGCTCGAGCGGAGCGGAGCCGCGAGCGGGAACAGGCCCTTCACCATGCCCGCTCCGCCGTCCGGGAGATACAGGAGACCCGGGAGGCCATTGTGGAACAGGCCGATCCCGATAGGCCCTTGGATCCTAAAACCGTCCAGGTGGGACAGCAGGTGCGGCTGAAATCCACCGGCATCAGCGCCGTGGTGCTGACCCTTCCGGACGCCAGGGGAGATCTGACCCTGCAGGCGGGGATCATGAAGATCGGCGCCAATCTATCGGACCTGCGGATGGATATTCCGGTTCAGCCCAAGAAGAAGCCAAAAAAGGGAGGCAGCCGGGTGCAAAGGGGTGTAGCCGCCGTTAAAATGGAGCTGGATGTCCGGGGTAGGACGGTGGAGGAGGCCATGCTGGAGGTGGATCAGTACATCGATAACGCCGTTTTGTCCGGGCTTCATGAGGTGAACATCATCCACGGGAAGGGAACGGGCGCCCTGCGCCAGGGGTTGCGGCAGTATTTGCTCCATCACCCCCATGTAAAGTCCCAACGCCCCGGCGGTTATGGAGAGGGCGAGGATGGGGTGACCGTCCTTACCCTAAAATAGGAGGAAGATATGGCCACGGAAGCATGCCTAATTTGCGGCGCCCCCCTTTTCTATTTGGAGCAGGGAGCGGAGATGGAGTGCGCATCCTGCCATAAGCGATTTATCAGCAACGCGAGCTGTGAGAACGGACACTTTATCTGCGATGTTTGCCATGGCGAACTGGGAATCCAGGCCATCCGGGACCTGTGCCAAAGGGAAACCGAGATGGATCCCATCCGTTTGGCACAGCGCATGATGGCGCTTCCCGCCGTGCACCTGCATGGGCCGGAACACCATGTGCTGGTGGGCAGCGCTCTCCTAACGGCGTATCATAACGCCGGAGGGAGGTTGGATAAGACCGCCGCTCTGGAGGAAATGGCACGAAGGGGAAGGGAGGTTCCGGGCGGCGCCTGTGGGTTCTGGGGTTGTTGTGGAGCGGCCATCAGCGCGGGCATCTATTGGAGCATCGCGACGGATACCACCCCCTTGGATCAAAAGAACTGGGGACTGGCCAACCGCCTGGTAGCCGCCTGTTTAGAGGAAATCGGCGGGGTGGGCGGCCCCAGGTGCTGCAAACGGGACAGCTTTTTAGCCATCCAGACCGCCGTGATCTTTACCAAGGAGCACCTTGGCGTCGCTATGGCGGTGCCCCAAAGGGTGCAATGCGGATACTTTTCCCAAAATGCGGAGTGCATTCAGGCCGGCTGCCCATTCTATTCAAAGGAGGAACTGCGATGAAGCGCCTACCCCCCAATTTGCCGGAGCTCCTTCGGGAGACCTCTGGCGAACCGGATTGCTTTCAGGAAGCCCTTTTTTCCGGAGAGCTCCTAAGGGGCGTCCGCATCAAAAACGGCGTCTTTGTGGATTTGGATCTTTCCACCCTGGGGCTCCGGGGATGCGTTTTAGAGGGCTGTCGTTTTTTGAACTGCGATTTAGAGGAGGCGGATTTCCGGGATGTTGCCTTTACCTCCTGTGATTTTTCTGGCAGCAAGCTGTTGCGGAGCTATTGGAACCGGTGTGCCATGACCTCCTGCAAAGGGGTGGGAGCGGATCTGCGCAGCAGCACCTTTCGGGATATGCTGTTTTCCGACTGCAATCTGGGATACGCCAATTTTGACTCCGCTGCCTTCCAAAATACCGCCTTCTTGGACGGAACCTTCGCCCAAGCGGACTTTTCCCTCTGCAAGCTGGTAAAGAGCGCCTTTACAGGTGTGGATCTGAAAAGGGCTAATTTCTTTCATACGCCTTTAAAGGGGCTGGATCTGTCCACCTGCCGGATAGAGGGGATCCTTCTGGAAGGGCCGGAGCTGAAGGGCGCTGTGGTGGATCTATTCCAGGCGGCGGAACTGGCTAAGCTATTGGGAGTCCTCGTCAAGAACCAATAAAAAAAGCCGCATAAGCGGCTTTTTTTATTCTTGGGCCATGGGATCCAGCCAGGATACCAGATCCGGGCATCTCGTGAACCCCAGTTTGGCGTGGATGCGAATGGAGTTTGTGTTGTCGGGCAGCACGTTGGAATAGATATAAAGACCCCGGCGATCCAGCTCTTGAGCCAGCCGATATTCCAGGGCGGGGCCAATGCCCATGCCCCGGTACGGGGGCAGGACCTCCAGCATGCCCATGGATCCCTCGGTATGGGTGAGGATGAACCCGGCAATGGAGCCATTCTCTGCCAGGGCAAGATAGCCCGGCCCCTTTTGAATGCGCTCCTCAACGTATTCCAGACGGGCTCCGTGCCCATGGCCGTAATGAGCCTGGACAAAGGGCGCGTCCGCCAAGGTTACGGGGCGAATATCCAGACTGCAGGTCATAGGAGTAAGGGCGTCCTGCTGGGCGAAATATTGCAGAAAGCAGTGGGGCTTCAGCGTTCCAAGGCGGCGTTCCAGTACGGGATACAGAGAGTAGCGGGCCAGATAAATGGTGTTCTTTAACGTGTCCGGGCCCATCAGGGTGATGAGGGCGTCCAGGTCCTCGGCGTTGGCGGCGGAAACCATGGTTTCTCCATTTGCAACGCGAAGCCCCACCGCGCTCTTGACGGTATAGATGGCCTCATAGCTCTTCTGGCGCAGCATCTGTAACAGCGCAACATTTTGTGGCGCATCCAAAACAAGGGTGCGCTCTGCGGTTTTGACATCCATGTGATCTACCTCATTCAAGCAATCTTTTGACGGAGCCATTATAGCATCCCTCGTGGGGATTGAAAATAAAAACGCCCGGAAAGCTCCGGGCGTTTTGTTTTCCATCTACTTTGTGATGAACCAAACCATCAGATAGGGTTTACCGTCCCCATCCACGGAGTCATAGCTGCCGTAGATGCGGACCTCGTCTCCGGAATGAAGCTTGGTGCTGCCGTTATAGGTAAAGCCGATGAGCTGGCCGCCGATATCCAGATCATACTGGTTTTCTTGATCGGTGGTTTGCACCATGCCGTTGAAATACAGCGCTTGATCCTTGTAGTTGCCTGGGGAAGCGATGAAATCGCCCACCGCAGGGGAAACCGCCGAGGAAGCAAAGGTCCTGGGATTGGGAATCCGCTCGATGGTCACCGTAAGGTCCGTGGGCTCCTTGCCCTCCTTAGTGGCGTGGAAGACGATCTGATGGAGCCCATAGCTTCCCAGGTTGGCCTGGAAGGTAAAGCTTCCGGTAGCAGAATCCAGTTGGATGCCGCCGCCTGGGAAATCGGTGGTCAGGCTGGCGCCGGTTTCCACCGTACCGCTGATGTCATAGGTTTCGGCCTCGGTGCGGGAGGGAACCTCTTGGCTGAGGGAAATGACCACATCGTGGAGGGTCCGCTTGAGGATGAATTCCTTGGTCAGCGGCCGGGCAAAGGGCATGGTAGCCTCAAAGGATACGGTGTTGTCGCCCATCTGCACGGGGATGCTGTATCGCACCGTGCCGGACTCATCGGTCTTATTGGTTACATTCTCCCCGTTGATGGTAACGGTGCTGCCGGAGGGAGGCGTAAAGACCAAGGTGGCGGTGTCCTCATAGACCCGGCTCAGATCGGCGTTGGGGAACTCAAATTCCACCGGGGTCTGAGGAACATAGACCAGGAAGGGGTCCACCTCCACGTCGGAGGTGTAGCCCAGCTCATCCATAACCCGCATCTTAAGGTTGACTTCCAGATATTCCAAATTGGGGTCTGGCACTTCGGAGATCCAAACGGAGTCCTCGATGGAGATTTTGGCGACGCCGTCCTGGAACTTGATCTCCTTGCCGCCCAGGGAATCCACGATCAGGGTGTAGGTATCCTCCCCATGGACTGAGAAGGTGCGGATATACTTGCCGTCCTCCTCGGTGATCTCCACCACGGCAGCGGGCACGAAGGGAGGCTCCACCTCCTTGCCAAACACGGTGTTGAAGAACCGGGGCCAGGTAACGAAGTAGTGGGTAACCAGAAGATGGGCGCCTACGCCCAGTACCGCCAGGGTTACGAAGATGCAGAGCCATTTTACAAAGGTACGGAAGGGCCCGCGATCCTCCTTTTCCCGCTTGGGCTTTTTCAGAGTGGAGGAAAGGTCGATATGCTCGTCCTCCACCAGCTGGTTTTCGCTCTTTTGCCGGCGGGAAGGGGGATTCTCCGGAGCGGCCTCACGGGGCTCCTGAACTGCTTCTTCGGAGCTGTGGGCCGGTTCCGCATCCTGCTCCTGCCGTTCCGGCTCCGCTGGATCGTCCACGACGGGGGCAGGCTCCTCCGGCTGAGCAGCCTGTGGAGCGGCCGGCTGGGGCTTGTCCACAGACGTTTCCTCCTGAGGTTTTTTAGGGGCGCTTTCCTGGGGAATCGAGACTTCTTCGGCCGGCTGCTCCGTCCCAGGCGCTTCCTCCGCGGCGAATTCCACCATGGAAGCTTCCGCCGCACCGCGGCCCTTGCGGCCCCGACGCTTTCTGGGGACTTCCGCCACCGGCTGGGAAGCGGATTTTCCCCGTCTGCGGGAAAGGGGCTCCCCGGGCGTGTATTCTATGGTAGAGGAAAGGTAATCCTTTCTCCAATTATCCCCTTCTACTATGGTCTGGCCGCAATCGGGACAGACCTTCTGGCCCTCCTCCAGGGAGGCACCGCAGTTGGGACATATCATATGATCTAACACCACCTTCAAATTTGACATATATTATACCAGATACCTTGGTATTTTCAAACCATGGGCGGAAGGGCTGGTATGCAACCGCCCCTCCTTCCCGGCGGTGCCCTGGGGAAACCAGGCAGCCTTATCTTGCGACGGCGGCTGGGCCATGGTAGAATGATTCCGGATTATTGGAGATGAAGATATGTCCATCTATTTTGATAACAGTGCTACAACACAGCCCTTTCCCGAAACCATCCGGGCCATGGAGCACGCCATGGAGGAGGGCTATTATAATCCATCCGCCCTATACGGGCCGGCGGTGGAGGCCAGCCGGGAGATCGCCCGGGTAAGGGAGGCGTTCGCCTCTGCGCTGCGGGTACGCCCAGAGGAGATCTACTTTACGTCGGGTGGGACGGAGTCCAATAACCTTGCCCTGTTAGGGTACGCCCACCACCTGAGGGGAAAGGCCCATATGCTGGTGAATCCATCGGAGCATAGCAGCGTCCATGAGGTGTTCTTGGAGCTGAACCGTCGGGGGCATCAGGTGGAGTTCCTTGAGAACGACGCATCTGGGCGCGTTACCCCGGAGATTCTAGAACGGCATATGCGGCCGGATACCGCCCTTGTCAGCGTGATGCATGTCAACAATGAATCGGGCGCGGTCAACGATGTGGAGACTTTGGCGGCTTTGGCCAAACGGATCAACCCCGGATGCATGTTTCACAGCGACGGTGTACAGGCTTTTTTGAAGGTGCCGGTCCCCAGTTTCCGGGAGATCGACGCCTATTGCATCAGCGGCCATAAGTTCCATGGCCCCAGGGGTTCCGGCGTTTGCTATTTAAAAAAGGGAGCCTTTGTCCAGCAGATCCTCTACGGCGGTTCTCAGGAGGGCCACATGCGGCCCGGCACCGAGAACGGTCCCGCCATTTTGGGCATGGGGGCAGCCCTTGACCGGTACCTGGGTCACCATCAGGAGTATCTGGATAGCATGTGGGCGGTAAAACACCGGCTTTACGGCAATCTTTCCCGGATCCCCGGGGTGCGCCTCAATGGCCCAGAGCTGAGCCAGGGAGCCCCGCAGATCCTATCCATGGGGTTTGCGGGAGCCAACGCCGAAACCCTGGTAAACGCCCTGGCCGAGCGGGGCATTTACTGCGGAACGGGCAGCGCCTGCTCCTCCCGTGCGGTGGGGAAAAACCGCACCCTTACGGCCATGGGGGTGCCTGCTCAGTATCTACCGGGAACCCTGCGCTTTAGCTTTTGCTACAACAATACATTGGAGGAAGCGGATACCGTAGCGGCGGCCATGGGCGAGATCCTCATGCGGCTGCGGCGGTTCAGACGGAGGTAATATGGAACGGCTATTGCTCATCAAGTATGGAGAGATTCACTTAAAGGGGCAGAACCGCCCCTTCTTCAAGCGGGCTTTGAAAAACCGGCTGATCCAGGGGCTGAAGCCCCTTGGGTGCTATGTCCATGAACAGGACGGGCGAATCTACGTCACCGGCTATGACCCCTTGGACGAGGATCGGGTGCTGGAGCGGGCCAAGCATACCTTTGGCATCGTAGGGGTGTGCCCGGCCTTGGCGGTGGAAAAGGAGCCGGAGGCCATGTACGCGGCGGCGCTCTCCATGCTGGAGCGGGCGGGATCCGGGCAGGGAGACTTCACCTTTAAGGTGAAGGCCCGCCGGCAGGACAAGTCCTATCCCCAAAACAGCTTTGAAATCTGTGCCGATGCCGGCGGATATATCCTGGATCGGATGCCCACCGCCAAAGTGGATGTAAAAAAACCGCAGTATACCGTGGAGATCGAGGTGCGGGATCGCGCTTATGTCTATTCCCATGAGGAAAAGGGCGTGGGAGGTCTGCCGGTAGGGGTCAGCGGCCGGGGCGTGGTGATGCTTTCCGGCGGCATCGACAGCCCGGTAGCCGCCTATATGATGGCAAAGCGGGGTCTAGAGGTGGAAGCGGTACACTTTCTAAGCCCGCCTTATACGGGGGAACCAGCCAAGGAGAAGGTGATTGCCCTGGCCCGGCGGTTGACGGAGTACTGCGGCCCCATCAAGCTGCACCTGGTCCATTTCACCGAGATTCAGGAACAGCTTTATGAACGGTGCGAGGAGTCCTATCTTACCGTGCTGATGCGCCGGCTGATGTGTAAGATCAGCGAGGCTATCGCCAACAAGGAGGGGGGACAGGCCCTCATCACTGGAGAGAGCCTGGGCCAGGTGGCCAGCCAGACCATCGGCGCCCTCCACGTGACGGACAGCAGCGTGGAGATGACCATCCTCCGCCCCCTCATCGGCATGGATAAGGTGGAGATCATCGACATTGCCCGGGCCATCGGCACCTTTGATATCTCCACCCTGCCGGGGGAGGATTGCTGTACGGTGTTTGTGCCAAAGCATCCCGCCACCAAGCCCAATCTTAAGCGGGCTGTCCGGGAGGAGGAGCGGCTTCAGGTGGAGGAACTGATTGCCGCGGCCCTTCAAAAGACCGAGGTTATCACCCTGTTGCCCACCTGATGCGAAAAGCGATCTTGGCCGCAGGAGCACGATACTTTTTTCAAACCGACGAGATGAAATGAAAACGAGGTGTGTACACACCTCGTTTTTTTATGCCGCCGGACTTTCTGCCGGCGTGGGGCTGGGTTCCAGAGATGGGCTTGGAGTGGCTTCCCAATCGGGAGGGGTCCAACTGGGCGCGGCTGCCGGCAAAAAGAAGATTTTGCTGGTTTCATAGACCGGTTCCTGGGGAGCGGCTGAGTCCACGGCGGCCAGGTAATAGGTGTAGCCTATCCCATCCTGAGCGGAGCTGTCCACATAGACGATGGGGCTGCCGCTATGGGAAAATTCCTTGACCACCTCATAGGAGGAGGCCCCTTCCGCCCGCCGCATCAACTGGTAACGCAGGGCCGCCTCGTTGGTGGAAAAGCTGATGATGGGCTTTTTTGTGGCGTCATCCGTGGTTACATCGAACCCGGACACCGCGCCGCTTTCCCCAGGCCCGCCTTGGTTGGAGAGCAGTGTGGCTAGGGAGGCGGTCTCAAAATACTCCGATACCGCGTTTTCCCCGGTATCGGTGGCCAGCTTTAAGATGCCGTCCATGAGGGAAGCCGCATCCAGGGATACCCGGGTTACGCCCTCTGGCACGGAAAATTCCGGACCGGCTTTTTCCCCGTAGATGCCCTGATAGACCGCCCGGCTGAGCTGGGCGGGGTAGGTGCCGCCGGTGACATTGCCCGGCAGATGGTGATCCTCATCGGTAACGTCAAAACCCATCCAGGTTACCATGGCATACTCCTTATTATAGGAAGCCATCCAGATATCCCGGTTGCCCACGGTGTGGCCGTGGGTGCCGGATTTTCCCGCCAAGGGGACGTTAGAAAGGGCCAGACGGCCGCAGTTGCCCTCTTCCACCGTGGATCGGAGGATATCCGTCATCATGAAGTTGACGCTGGATTTGATCAACCGTTTGCTGGTGAAACCGGCAGCGTACAGCACATTACCCTCTCGATCTTCGATGCGGGTCACCACCTTGGGCTGGGTATAGACACCGTCGTTGGCCATCATGGCGTAAGCGCCGCACAGCTCCAGTGGGGATACGCCGGTGGAAAAGCCCCCTAGCGCCAGGGAAAGTCCGGTATCCTGGCTGGTGAAGGGGATGCCCGCCTCCTGCGCAAAGGCCTTGCAGTATTCCACCCCCAGAGCGTCCATGGCGGTTACCGCCGGCACGTTGGAGGATTGCTCCATCGCATGACGCAGGGTGATCGTTCCCTCGTATTTGTCTCCAAAATTCCTGGGGGAATAGCCGTTGAAATCCGTGGGCTCATCCAGGAACAGGGAGGCACCGGTATACCGGCCGCTCATAAGGGCGGGCAGATACACCAGAATGGGTTTGATGGAGGAACCGGGGGAACGCCGGACGCTGGTGGCCCGGTTAAGGCCCAACTGTACGGAATAGTCCCGTCCGCCGATCATGGCCCGGACGCCTCCGCTGGCGGGGTCCATCACCACCATGGCGCTTTCCACCTTGGTTCCGTCGGCGGCGTTTTCGGGAAACAGCTCGGGATTTTTGTAGGCTTCCTCCGCTGCGCTTTGTACTACAGGGTCCATTTCGGTATAGATACGGTACCCCCCGGTTAAAAGGGATTCAAAGGACATGCCTAGGGTGGAGGCAGCCTCCATAAGGGCAGCGTCCACATACCACCCAAATTGACCGGTTTTTTCGTTTTCCTGCAGTACCAGGGGTTTGGCCTTGGCGTCGGCCGCCGCTTGGGCGTCAAGGAACCCGTACTCCTCCATCAGTCCCAGGATCACGTCCCGACGCCCCTTGTTGTTTTCCGGCTCGATGTGGGGAGCGTAGTTGCTGGGGGATTTGATGGCAGCGGCAAGAGAGGCACCCTCCTCCACCGTTAGATCCCGGGCGTCCTTGCTGAAATAGCGCTGGGCGGCCGCCTGAATGCCGTAGGCTCCGCCGCCAAAGTAGATGTAGTTGAGGTACATCTCCAGAATTTCGTCCTTGTCGTAGGCTTGCTCCAGCTTGATGGCCATCAGGGCTTCCTCGATTTTCCGTACAAAGGTCTTGGTGCGAGTAAGATGGCTGTTTTTGATGAGCTGCTGGGTGATGGTGGATGCGCCCTGGACCAGCTTGCCTGCCTTGATATCGGCCCACAGCGCGCCAAAGATGCGGCGGACGTCTACTCCGCTGTGTTGGTAAAACCGGGCGTCCTCGGCGGCGACAAAGGCAAGCTGCACCTCCCGGGGGATTTCCTCGATATCCACCCAAACCCGATTTTCTCCGCTGTATACCGTCCGAATCACCTCGCCCTTATAGTCGTAGATGAGGGTGCTCTGGTCCGCGCCCAGGATCTTGTTCATGTCCAACTGGGCGAAATCCTGAATATTCAAAAAAAATACCGTGGTAAAGGTGATGGCGCAAAGCACCAGAAGAAGGAGGATCAGCGCCACGATGCGCAGCACCTTGCGGGTGGTGGTGAGTTCCATAGAATTGTCCTCCTTTCCGTCCCTTTCAATATTCCCATTTTGGGCAAATTTATTTCGGGCCGTGGATTTTTAGCTGTCATCGTATGGATGAAACAAAATTGGACATAATATCCAAGGAATAGACCATATCCCTCAAAGGACAAGCTTTTCCCGATATGGAATACTATATAGGCGTTTTTATGGCGTCCGGCCTGGGCCGGCGGAGCGCCATGGAAAAGGAGGTATGACCGATGCAGATAAAAACCCAGAGAAAGGGCCCGGTTTTGATCGCCAAGGTTACGGGAGAGTTGGACCATCATTCCGCCAAACAGTTTGTAAAGGAGATGGACAAGCAGCTTTCCGACGAGACGGTGAGGGAGCTGCAGTTGGACTTCAAGGGCCTGACCTTTATGGATAGCAGCGGGATTGGCGCGCTGCTGGGCCGGTACAAGAAACTGGCCGGGAAAAAAGGGAAGCTCACGGTAAAGAATATGAACCGTACCGTGGGCAGGATCTTTGAGATGAGCGGCCTATCCACGGTGATCAAACGGGTCGGCTAAAATTTGGGAGGTCAAATTGCTATGGAAAAGAATCAGATGAGTTTGGAGTTTTCTGCTCTGTCGCAGAACGAAAGCTTTGCCCGGGTGGCGGTGGGCTCGTTTTTTGTGCAGCTCAATCCAACCCTGGAGGAGCTGGCCGATGTGAAAACCGCCGTCAGCGAGGCTGTGACCAACTGTATCGTCCATGCCTATGGAGAGCAGGGCGGCGTGATCCGCATTGAATGCGCCATGGATGGGGACACCATGGAGATCAGGATCGTTGACTATGGCGTAGGCATCGCCGATGTGGAGAAGGCCATGCGGCCTTTCTATACCAGCCAGCCGGGAGAGGAGCGTTCCGGGATGGGCTTTACGGTGATGCAGTCCTTTATGGATGGACTCACAGTAAAGAGCCAATTAGGCCGGGGCACAACGGTGTCCATGGTAAAGAAGGTGGCGTCCGCGGCGGCCCCGGCAGCGGACGAAGCTGCCGATGAGAGGGAAAATGCAGCAGGATAAGGAAACCCATGCAATCCTAAGCCATGAGGAGATTCTGCCCCTTTTGCGCCGGGCAAAAGCAGGGGATGAGGAAGCCAAGGAGCGGATCTTTTTATGCAACGTGGCGCTGGTGCGGAGCATCGTTAAGCGGTATCTTGGGCATGGCTATGATTACGATGATCTATACCAGCTGGGATGCATCGGCCTGGTCAAGGCCATCAACAACTACGATGAGACCTATGGGGTGCGTTTTTCCACCTATGCGGTGCCCCTCATTATGGGGGAGATTCGCCGGTTTCTCCGGGATGATGGAATGATCCGAGTGGCGCGGCCGGTCAAGGATCTGTACGCCAAATGCATGAACCTTTCTCAGTCCATGTACTATACCCTGGGTCGAGAGCCCACCCTTGGCGAGCTGGCGGCGGAGCTATCCGTTACCCCGGAGGAAATCGCTTTTGCCATGGACGCGGCGCGTATGCCCATCAGCATCAGCACGCCGGTGGCGGGGGAAGGGGGGAAGGAATTAACGGTGGGGGATAGCATCACCACCGGGGACAACACCGCCGGAGTGGTCAACAAGGTGGTGCTCCGGGAGATGCTGTCAGGATTGCCGGCAAGCGAACGCCAGATCATCGTCATGCGCTATCTCATGGAAAAGACCCAGAGCGAGGTGGCAAAGATGATGGGCATCAGCCAGGTGCAGGTTTCCCGGATGGAATCCCGTATCATCAAAAAAATGCGGCTGGCCGCGGGCCAGGAGGAGCCGCCCCCGTCCAAGCGACTGACACAGCATGGATAGCACCGTAATCGAAATCAAACAGAAACTCCATTGCGCCGGAACGCTCCGGCGCTTTTCTTTTGCTGGCGATAATTTTCTTGCAACTGCGCACACTATCCACAAAGAAGGAAAGGATGGGAGAGTATGGAGACCAATTCCAGCCGGAAACACGTCATTACCATATTTGTGATCATCACCCTGGCGTTTCTGACGGTATTTTTATTGCAGCGTTTGGGGAATGATACCATGGAAGGCGCAGTTCACATCATGGCAAGAAAGGTGGAAACAAGGATGGAACAGCAGAGGATAAAGGTTCACAAAATCCCCGAGATGAACCCGGTGGATTGCCGCAACCTGGAGGAAAAGGAACAGCGTATGCGGCCCTTTGTGGAGAAGGAGGGACGCTAGCCCATGGAACCCTTTGACGCAAGAAAATCCAGAAAAGAGATTCAGAACCGAAATCAGGAATACCAGGAACACATCAAGGAAACCATGCCCAAAAGCAAGACGGGTATCGGCTGTATCAGGGCCTTTTTGGTGGGAGGGCTGATCTGCTGCGTCGGCCAGGCCATCAGCTTGTTTGCTCTGGGTACCCTTCAGATGGACAAGGAGAGCGCCTCCATGTTCACCTCGGTGGTGCTGGTGTTTCTGGGCGCCACCCTCACTGGCATTGGGGTATACGACGACATCGGCAAGTGGGCCGGCGGCGGCTCCATCATACCCATCACCGGATTCGCCAACAGCATCGTGTCCCCGGCCATGGAGCATAAGCGGGAGGGCCTCATCCTGGGGGTGGGGGCCAACCTGTTTAAGATCGCCGGCCCGGTGCTGGTCAACGGCATTTCGGCGTCGGTGGTCTATGGCGTGATCCTGTACATCATCAAATTGCTGTGAGGTGAAGAACAATGGCAAAGAGAGTAGGAAAGTACAGCGTACAGTTGGAAAAGCAGATCAATATGGTGGGCGGCGCCGCCATCGTAGGGAAGCTGGAGAAGGAAGGCCCTTTGGGAGAGTATTTTGATTACGCCCTGGAGGACGACCTTTGGAATGAGGATAGCTGGGAGAAAGCGGAGACCAAGATGTTCTACGAAGCCACCCGCATGGCGGTGAAGAACAGCGGCCTTATGGCGGAGGATATCCAGCTGATGATGGGAGGAGATCTTCTCAATCAGCTCATCGCTGCGGGGTTTGCCGCCCGGCAGATGGATTTTCCCTTTCTGGGGCTGTACGGCGCGTGCAGTACCATGGCTGAAAGCCTCATTGTGGGTTCCATGGCCATTGACGCGGGATTTGCCCAGCGGGTAGCCTGCTGTGTCACCAGTCATTTTAGTACGGCGGAGCGCCAGTACCGGACGCCTTTGGAGCTGGGAACCCAGCGAACCCCCACCGCTCAGCGTACGGTGACGGGCGCCGGGGCCAGCGTTTTGGCGGGGGAGGGAATCGGCCCCCGGATCAAGTCCTGTACCATTGGCAAGGTCATCGACTACGGCGTGAAGGATGCCAACAACATGGGAGCGGCCATGGCCCCCGCGGCGGCGGATACCATATACAACTACTTGACGGATTTCGATGTGGCCCCCGATTCCTTTGACGCTATTGTTACCGGGGATCTGGGCATCTACGGAACCAACCTCATGAAGGAGATGCTGGCGGAAAAGGGGTACGATCTGCGGGGCGTTGCCCGGGACTGCGGCATCGAGATTTTCAGTCAGGATCAGGATCCCCATATGGGAGGCAGCGGCTGTGCCTGCGGCGCCACGGTGCTCAACGGGTTTTTGCTGAAGAAGCTGCGTGCACGAGAACTGCGCCGCATTTTGTTCGTAGCCACAGGGGCGCTGTTGTCCCCGGTATCCACCCTTCAGGGGGAGAGCATCCCCAGCGTGGCCCACGCCGTATGCATCGAAATGGAGGATTAACAATGGAGATATTTTTGACCTTTGTCAAGGTGTTCGTGGTGGGCGGCTTATTCTGCGTGGTAGGCCAGCTGCTGCTGGCCAAGACCATGCTGACCACCGGCCGTATCCTGGCGATCTTTGTGGTGGCCGGGGTGGTGCTGACGGCGGTAGGACTCTATGAACCCCTGGTGGAATTCGCCGAGGCGGGCGCTACGGTCCCCCTCACCGGATTTGGCTACTCCCTGGCCAAGGGTGTGGAACGGGCGGTGGGACAGTACGGCCTCTTGGGCGCTCTGTCCGGTGGTACGGTAGCCACAGCTGCGGGGATCGCTGCGGCCATCTTCTTTGGCTATCTCAATGCCTTGATCTTCAATCCCAAGACCAAGAAATAAAAGAAAACGTCCGTTCTGGACAGGCATTTCCCCATAGAAAAAGCGCCGCAAACGCGGCGCTTTTTGTGATTTGATCAATCCTCCGGATCGGGGGATGGGGAGGGAGTAGGCGTTGGCATAGGCGTGGCGGATGGCGTAGGCGTGGGCTGCGGCGCATTGTTGAAGATGGAGGTGGCCCGGTTCCTTAGAGCGGTATTGGAAGCGTTGATGGCGTCCGCTGTGGAACCGCTGTCGTTGATCAGCGCCTGCAGGCTGGCGATCAGGTTGTTCAGCTCGCTCCGTTGGGCAGCTGTCAGCCGATTGCCCAGGCTGTTCATCTGGCTTTGGCACCAGCTGATGGTGCTGTTAGCGTTGTTCACCGCCGCCTGGCGATTGAGGTTCTGATTGTTCCAATCGGAGGTATGGACATCGCAGGCCTGGGTAGCGATGCCGCTGTTGCCGATGGAGTACACCTTAAAGACCGACCCAAGGTTGGTGATCTTGGCGTAGGAGGAATCGGGGTCGATGACCACATAGGATCGGGTTTCGGTCTCGGGGCAGTATTGGCCCGCAACCTTTCCGCTCTCTTTACAGACGGTGATGTCCTGGTGCATATCGCAGGTGCCGGGGTTGAACTCCACGGGGAACCAGTCGGTTACCGTGCCGATGCCGCTGGCGTCATGGGAACAGGCGTCGGTGGGGAGCTTTCCGGAAACCCCGCATACGGTGATCTTCTTCAGCCCCAGGGATTCCGGGGAATCGGTGATGATATCCGCGTTGGGAAGCTCCTTGGTATTCAAGATGTTGGTCATGTACTCCTTGTAGATGGGAGCGCAGGTGGAGCCGCCGTAGGCATACCGCAGGGGCTTGTAGTTATCGTGTCCCACCCAGATGGCCGAGGTATAGTAGGCGTTGATACCGCAGAAGGTAACACCCCGGTAGTTGTCGTTGGTACCGGTTTTGCCGGCGATGGTATAACCCGGGATCCGGCCGGAAGTACCGGTGCCGGAGTTGATGACGTTTTTCATCATATCGATGAGAAGCCAGGCGGTACCGGGCTTAAAGACCTGGCGGGTCTCCTGCATGGCCTTTGCGTCCAGCACCACGTTGCCGTCGCTGTCCTTCACCTGGGTGAAAGCGATGGGGGTGATGTAAGTTCCCTTGTTGGCGATGGAACCGAAGGCCACCGCCATCTCGATGGTGGTCATGCCGGAGGTGCCCAGGGCAAGGCCGGCACCGGTGGGATTCAGATTATCAAGGCTGACGCCCATCTTCTCCAGGTAACTGATGGAGTTATTGATGGCGTCGGGGCCGGACAGCTCCATCAGGGTTCGCGCGGAGGAGATGTTGAGGGAGTTCTGAATGGATCGCCGGAAGGTAACAGGAGCGTAGGGCGGATCGCTGGCGGGATAGCCCTTATCGCTGATCCAGCCGTCCACGGGGCCCTGCATGTTCCATACGATGGAACCCGCGCCGTAATTCATCACGTCAATGGCGGGGCCGTACACCGCAAGGGGCTTCATGGAGGAGCCGATGGGCTGGCTGGACATATAGGCCCGGTTTAGCTGCTTTTTGCCGGTAGGCTCCTGGCGTCCTCCCACGATCCCCCGAAGCTCACCGGTGCGCCAGTCCAGGGTGGTGGCGGAGATCTGGGGCTGAACCAGCTCGGTATAGGAGCCGTCGGCGTTCATGGTCTTGATGACCTTGTCGGCGCTGTTCATCATGGCGGGATACCGGTTCCAGTTGTAGATGGTTTCCTCCATGGCTTTCTGGACTTCCCGATCCACCGTAAGGTAGATGTGATATCCGCCGGTCCGCAGCTCCTCGTCCATCTTGGCCCGGTTGGCGGTGGTGTCCTCCAGATTTCTGGACTGGAGCATCTTGGTCACCACATCATACACGCCGTATTCCACAAAATAGGGCATCTCATACATGCCGGAGCCGGTGGCGTTTTCCCGGATGTTGAGGGGCTCCGCCAGAGCGGCCTCGTATTCCTCGTTTGAGATGTATCCGTTGTCCCGCATCCGGCTCAGCACCGTGTCGGTACGGTTGTTGGTAACCTCGGGGGTATTGCGGACGTAGAAATTCCGCCGGGGATCATACTTGCTGGGATTCTGGGTGATGCCGGCCAGCATGGCGCATTCCCGGATGGTGAGCTCGGATAGCTCCTTGCCAAAGTAATCCTTGGCAGCGGATTTTACGCCGTAGTTGGACTGAGCCAAGTTGATGTCGTTGAGATAGGCCTCCAGGATCAGGGGCTTCTCGTAATTCTTTTCTAGAACAAGGGCCAGGTAGGCCTCCTGTATCTTCCGCTTGTAAGAGCGCTCCGGGGTCAGCATCCTGTTCTTGATGAGCTGCTGGGTGATGGTGGATGCGCCTTGGCTGCCGCCGCTGGTGAAGTTGCCCACAAAGGCGCCCACGATGCGCTTGATGTCCACGCCGGGGTGGGAATAGAAGCGGGCGTCCTCGGTTGCGATAAAGGCGTTTTGCAGCATCTCGGGGATCTCGTCGATGGAGGCCCAGGAACGGTTTTCAATGCCGCTGTACATGGTAATAAGCTCTCCATCCCCATCGTAGATATAGGAGGAGAGGTTGGTATCCGTCAGCCGGGCGATGTCCAAGTCAGGCGCGGTATTGATGTAGGCGTTGGCGATGCCAAGCAGGGAACCGCCGGCCACAAAGCCCAGGATCACGATGAAGCTCAGGGCGATCTTAAAGCTGGTGGTCGCAATGCCCAGGGCCATGTGGGGGGGCTTGGTCCGCCGGGTAAACGCGCCCCGGTAGCGGTTTAAGAACCGGCGCAAAAACTGTCTGCTCCAGCTTCCGCCACCGCCTCCTCCCCGGGTAACGGCCTTGATCTTGCGGGTGTGTCCATCCCTGCCGTTCCCGTCCTTTTTCACGAATTTATCCCGAATACTCATGAGTAGCGTACACCTCAATCCAAAAGATTCGTTGCAATTATACCATAAGGCCATGGTTTTGTAACCATTTTGCCCTCCCATTCATATAATTGTCAGATGAGGGAGGTGGCATGGTGGAGGGATTTTCGCGCAAACGGCGGCCCAAATGGGTGCGTATTTTGATCCTTCTGACGGCTTTGGCGGTTCTGGGGCTGGCAGCGCTAGAGCTTGGCATTCGTCCTATCCTGGGCAACATGGCAGAGGCCTACATGCGCAGCATTGCCGTACGGTGCCTCAACGAGGCGGCCATCCAGGAATGCCAGAGCGCGGATTTTTCGGATATTGTACAGATACACAAAGACGAAGCGGGGGAGATCACCATGGTGACCACCAATCCCGCCTTGATGAACATCTTCTCCGCCCTCATCGCCAACCGGGCGCAGCAGCGGGTGCAGGAGTCGGGGGAGTTGGGCATCGGTGTGCCCCTGGGGGCCCTGTTCGGCGGCCAGATCTTCGGCAGTACCGGCCCCAAGGTAACCATCCACAGCAAGCCGGTAAGCAGCGTCACCACCCAGTTTGAGAGCAGCTTTGACGCCGCGGGCATCAACCAGACCCGTCACCGCATTTACGCCAGGATGAATATGTGGATCCGGGTGATGTTTCCCTCCGGCAGCAAGGTCATCGAGGTGGAAACCATGGTCATGGTCTACGAAGGCATCATCGTGGGTCAGGTGCCGGATACCTACATCTCCGGCATCCACGAGGACGACATCCTAAACCTGGTGCCCTAGTTCCCTTTACAGACGGCCTGGATTTTGCTATGATAAAACACCGAAAGAAGTCAAGAAATGAGGGAGTTTTCGCATGTCCGGCCATAGCAAATGGAGCAATATCAAACATAAAAAGGAAAAGTCCGACGCCGTTCGGGGAAAGATTTTCACCAAGATCGGCAGGGAAATCGCCATCGCCGTCCGTGAGGGCGGAGCGGATCCCAACAACAACTCCCGCCTGCGGGACGTCATCGCCAAAGCAAAAGCCAATAACATGCCCAACGACAACATCCAGCGCAGCATCAAGAAAGCCAGCGGCGAGGGCAGCGGCGTTTCCTATGAGGAGATCACCTATGAGGGCTACGGCAAGGGCGGCGTGGCCGTGTTTGTGGAAACCTTGACCGATAACCGCAACCGCACCGCCAGCGATGTGCGGCACCTGTTCGACAAATTTGGCAACTCCCTGGGCGCCACCGGCTGTGTGGCCTGGATGTTCGATCGAAAGGGCGTGCTGATCCTGGAGCGCACCCAAGAGCGCAGCGAAGACGATGTGATGATGGCGGCCATTGAGGCCGGGGCGGAGGATTTCACCGCCTACGAGGAAAACTACGAGATTCTCACCGCACCCGCCGATCTGGGAGCGGTTCGGGAGGCTCTGGAAGGTCAGGGCTATACCTTTGTCAGCAGCGAGCTGGAGTACCTGCCGCAGAACACCGTGGCCATGGATCCCGAGACCCAGGAAGCCCTGGATAAGCTCATCGAAAACCTGGAGGATCTGGACGACGTGCAGAACGTCTACCATAACGGCGAAGAGGCGTAAATCCCTCTCCTATTAAATAGGTATAGAAAAAGCATCCCATCGGGATGCTTTTTTTGTTGCTGCGGCTAGCTCTCCAGGTTTTCCAGGAAGGATTCGATGTCCTCCATGCTGTCAAACAGCACGCCTTCCTGAAAATCGGTGGTGTCCATGCCGGAGGTATCGACGTTCAGCTCCTTTACCAGTATCTGTTCCTCCGTTCCCACCCGGGTGCGGTAGATGCACAGCTTGGTACCGTTGAGCTTTACAAGATAGTGCTCTGGGCAGTAGGAGGAGAGGGTGCAGGTGAGGACTGCTCCACTGGTGCTGAACTCCTGAAGCTCCATGTTGGAGTACCGGATGATCAGATCCGATTTGCTCATGCCCCGGGTTTCGGCAGGATCCAGCTTTTCCTCATAGATATGGTTGCAGGCGGTATGGTGATAGCGGATCACCACCTGGGCGCCTTCCTCCAGCACCTCGGAGGGCACCACCAGGCTTGCGGGGTCGTCCTCGGGCAGTTGGATGGTGGGTCCCACCGCCGGCGGGGCTGTGGGGGCCGGCGTGCTCTTGGCCTCGCCACCCTCTCGATCCTGGGTCATGGAGAAGGCGAGTACGCCCGCCCCAACGATCAGGAGAACGCCTACGATGATGTAAATCCATGCGCCCGTTCTTCTCCGGTTATCGTTTTCTAGAAACAAAATGATCCCTCCGGTTCTGATTGGTTCCTTGGGATCATTGTTTCCTATTCATGGGAATTTATACGGGAGCCAGACGCGCCCGCCGCGGGGAACCGCCCAGCGAGTGAACGATGACAGAGCAAAGGGGGGTGATGGCATTTCCACCTAAAAGCGAAGAAGCCCCGATGAAAAACACGCCTTTGGTGTGCTTTTTTTCGCCCATCAAACGGATTTACAGTTTCGCAATGTACCAAAAGAAGTACAATACAAACATTTGTTCTTGCGAACATATGTTTGTAAAAAAACAGAGAAAATGGGAGCTAGAGGCCAAATCACAAAGGTTTCATAAAAAAAGCCCCAAAAAACCATAAAAAGTGGGGTAAAGTGGTTGAAAGTGGGGGAAATAACCTCTATAATAACGGCAAAAGGTGGTGAGGACTATGCTCATGGGCGAATACCGGCACGCAATGGACGCCAAAGGCAGGCTGTTCATGCCGGCGAAACTGCGGGAGGATCTTGGAGACAAGTTCATCGCGACCCAGGGCATAGACGGCCAGCTTTTTGTTTTTTCCTTTGAGGAGTGGACAAACTTTGCCAACAAGCTTCGGAGCCTCCCCATGAGCGACCCCGGCGCCCAGGCCTTTGTCCGCCTGTTCGTGGCGGGCGCTTCTGAGTGCGAGGTGGACAAGCAGGGAAGGTTTCTTCTGCCTCCCAACCTCCGCGAGTACGCCGGCCTCATCAAAGACGCCGTCATCACCGGCCTTATCACCCGTGTGGAGATCTGGAGCGCCGAGGCTTGGGACCGCTACAAGTCCGAGTACCGGGATGCTGCTAGCGAGCAATACGTTGAGATGCTCCGCAGCCTCCAGCAGTTTGGCATCTGATGGGCGCCTTTACCCACATCCCCGTGATGGCCCGGGAGTGTATGGACCTTCTCTTCCAGGGCCCCGGAAAAACCATGGTGGACGGCACCCTGGGGCTGGGCGGCCACAGCGGCATGATCCTGTCCCGGTTGCCTGAGGATGGACGGCTTATCGGCATCGACCAGGATTTAAACGCCATCGCCATGGCGGGGGAACGGCTGCCCAAGGATGACCGGATTACCCTGGTTCACGAGAGCTTCTTTCACATCCCGCGGGTGCTGGACTCCCTTGGGGTGGATCATGTGGATGGAATCCTTTTGGACCTGGGCGTCAGCTCCTACCAGCTGGATGATCCCACACGGGGCTTCTCCTATATGGCGGACGGCCCCCTGGATATGCGGATGGATTCCACCCAAAAGATCAGCGCCTGGGATGTGGTCAACGGCTACAGCGAAAAGGAGCTGGACCGCGTCATCCACACCTATGGAGAGGAGCGGTGGAGCCGCCGGATTGCCCAGTTCATCGTGGAACGGCGTCCCATCGACACCAGTTTTCAACTGGTGGAGGCCATCAAAGCGGCCATTCCGAAAGGAGCCCGCCGGGACGGCCCTCATCCCGCCAAACGCACGTTTCAAGCCATTCGTATCGAGGTCAACGGCGAGCTTTCCGGCCTGCCGGACGCCATCCGGGACGGTGCCCAGCGCTTAGGAGAAGGCGGCGTACTCTGCGTCATCACCTTCCATTCCCTGGAGGATCGGATCGTAAAGCAGGGATTTCAGTCCCTGGCCCGGGCCTGCACCTGTCCTCCCGAGGCCATTCGATGTACCTGCGACCGCATCCAGCGGTTTGAAATTTTGACAAAAAAACCCCTTGTCCCACATGCGGACGAGCTAGAAGAAAACCCCCGGTCCCGAAGCGCCAAGGTAAGAGCATTGCGGCGCATCCGGTTCTAACCGGTTGAAAGGATGAATACCCTTGGTAGCAGCACAGAAGTATCAATATCAGCAATACGCACAGCCCAATCCCCAGCCCCGGCGCCGGGTTTCCGAGGAGGAACGCCGCCGCAGGGTTGCCAGCAAGGCCGCCCGGCTGATGGAGCAGGAAAAGCGGGAACAGCAGAAGCGCAACGCTCTGATCCGGCAAAAGCGCCTGGCTCGCAAGCGGATGCTGCAACGGTTGAAGTTGGTTTCTTTCGTAGTGCTGGCATTTGGGATGCTGGCTATGACGGTGGCAGGATATTCCATGGTGGCCGCCGCCAAGGTGGCGTATAATAGCGGCGCTAAGGAGCTTCAGAATCTAGAAGCCCAGATCGTGGACCTGGAGATCGACGTGGCCGTGGCCACCGACATCAGCAGCATCCAAGAGAAGGCCGCTGCCCTGGGCATGGGCTTTCCCAAGGACTATCAGACCGTGGCGGTAAGCGCCAGTCCCGATGCGGTCACCGCCCTTAACGGCGGTCAGTCGGATTTTGGAGTAAAAGATATCTACGCCTCGGTTAAGGGGCAATAGGAGGAATGGACCATTGAGCATGCCGGAACCGCAGCGGCGGAAACGAATCCTCTATATGCTGGGCGGCGTTGTCCTGGTGTTTATGCTGTTGGCCGTCCGGGTTTTCACCCTTCAGGTGATCCAGGCGGCAGAGCTTCAGAACAAAGCCTCTTCCCAGTGGGTAACCAATAAACCGGTGGCGGCCCTTCGGGGCTCCATCACCGATCGAAACGGGGAGATTCTAGCCCAAAGCGGCACCGCGGATACGGTTTTGTTGCGGCCCAAGCAGATTGCATCCTCCAAACTCAATACGGAGGAGAACCCCAACTATGCAGCCGAGCTTGTCGCAGACAAGCTCGCTTCCATTTTGGGCATGGACCGGGAGAATATCTACCAAAAGGCTACCGATACCAGCAAATCGGAGATCTGGCTGGCTCGCCAGATCGATAAGGACGTATCCAACCAAATCCGCGAGGCCATCGATACCTATAATCTGCCCGGCGTAGCGTTTACCGTGGACGCCAAGCGCTACTATCCCAAGGGAGATTTTCTGACCCAGGTGCTGGGGTTCACCTCGGTGGACGGCACGGGCCTGGAGGGCGTGGAAGCCTACTATGACAAATACCTGACCGGAGAGCAAGGAAAGATCTCCACCGAGTCCGACTCCCGCGGAAACTCCATCGCCTTTGGCAGCGAATACTATATTCCCGCGGTGGATGGCTATACGGTGGAATTGACCATCGACTATTCCATCCAGAGCTTTTTGGAGAAGTCCGCAATGGACGCTGCGGAGCGCTACAACGCCAAGTCGGTCCAGGCTGTGGCGATGGATCCCAACACCGGGGAGATTCTGGGGCTGACGGTAAAACCCAGCTATGATCTTAACAACGTTCCCCGGGATGATGCCGACGCCTTAACATCCATGAGCCGGAACCGCATCGTGGCCGACAACTATGAGCCCGGATCGGTCTTCAAAATCTTTACCACCGCCATGTCCCTGGAGGAGGGGATCGCCACCCCTTCCAGAACCTTCGTTTGCGGCGGTGGCAGAACCATCAACGGGGAACGGATCAAATGTTGGAGCCAGGCCCACACCGGAACCTTGACCCTGCTAAACGCCCTGGAAAAAAGCTGTAACCCCTGCTTTATGGATTTGGCCCTTGAGCTCGGAGTGGATAAATTCTATTCCTACCTGGATAAATTCGGCTTCGGCAAGATCACCGGCGTGGACATCGCCGGCGAGGCAGGGGGTATCCTGATGAGCCAGGACCGGGTCCGTGACGCCGACCTTGCCCGCGAGGGGTTTGGACAGAGCGTGTCCGTGACCCCCATTCAGATGATCACCAGCGTCTCCGCCATGATCAACGGCGGCTACCTCTATACCCCGCGCATCGCCAACCGCATCCTGACCAAAGATGGCGAGGTGGTGAAGGATTTTGCGTCCGAGCCCAAGGCCCAAATCATCAGCGAGGAGACCAGCGCCACCTTGCGGGATTTACTGGAAGGCGTGGGGAAATCCGGTACCAAGGTGGCCTATGTGCCGGGCTACCGGGTGGGGACCAAGTCCGGTACCGCCCAGAAGTACGATGAAAACGGCAAGATTATGGAAAACAAGCACATTTCCTCCTTCATGGGGTTTGCGCCTGCAAACGACCCCAAGATCGTAGTGCTGTTCATCGTGGATGAGCCCGATGCCTATGTGGATTTCGGCAGCGTCATCGCCGGCCCCTATGTGAAGGATGTCATCGAGCAGGCCATGCAGTATATGAAGGTGGAACCCCAATATAACGAGGAGGAGCAGCAGTCTCTGGGCCAGAAGGCCACCGTGCCTGATTTGAAGGATTTGACCCAGGAGGAGGCCCAGAAGAAACTGCGTTCCGCTGGCCTTACGGGTGAATTCAGCGGGGAGGGCATTGTGGTGGATCAGATGCCCGCCATGGGCACCGTAGTGCCCAAAAATACCGAGGTCATGGTATACCTTCGTACCGAGGAACAGATTGCGTCCAAGGAAATGGTTCAGGTACCCTATCTCATCGGCATGACCCTAAGCGAGGCCACCGCGGCCCTGGAGGAAAAGGGATTGACCATCGGTGCCCAGGGCGCTTCGGGAAAGGTGACCTGGCAATTCCCCAAGGCCGATACCGAGGTTGAAAAGGGAAGTCAGATACGGGTAGAATTAAAAGAATAGCACAGAAGAGATAGGACGGGAGGCGACGGCCATGAAGCTATCCGCGCTGCTGGCGGGTTTGGAGTATACTCTCACAGGGCCCGATGTGGACCTCAGTGATTTTCAATACGATTCCCGGAGGATTCAACCGGGGGAAGGATTTATCTGTCTGGTGGGAACCGCTACCGACGGACACCGGTATATTCGCCAGGCGGAACAGGCGGGCGCTGCGGCGCTGATTGTGGAGCATCCGGTGGAGTCCCATCTGCCTCAGGCTGTGGTGGCCGATACCCGAAAGGCCATGTCGGTGATGGCGGAGCACTACTACGGGGACCCGGCCGATGGGATTTCCATGATCGGGGTGACCGGCACCAACGGCAAAACCACCACCACCTATATGATTAAGGCGATCCTCACCCGGGAGAACCAAAAGACGGGGCTGATCGGTACGGTGGCCCATCTTGCGGGAGAGGAGAACCTGGGCGCTTCTATGACCACCCCCGAGCCCAAGGAGCTGCAAGGGTTGTTTCGGCGGATGGCCGATCGCCGGTGTGAGAACATCGTCATGGAGGTATCCTCCCACGCCCTCAGCCAGGGGCGGGTCTACGGGGTGGAGTTCGACGTCGCCGTATTCAGCAACCTGACCCAGGATCACCTGGATTACCACGGGGATATGGAAACCTATGCTTCTGAAAAGAAAAAGCTTTTCCGCCAGTGCCGTCATGCGGTGATCAACCGAGACGATCCCTACGGCGCCTATATGGCAAAGGGCCTTGACGTCCCGGTGACCTATTATGGCATCGGGGAGCCCTGTGATGTCTACGCTACCGATGTGATCACCCATGCCGATGGAGTGGAATACACCCTTCATGTGGGGGAGAAGACCCGCCATATCCGGGTGGGGATCCCCGGCCGGTTTACGGTGTACAATTCCCTTGCGGCCATCGGAGCTTGCTTGTGCCATGGCCTGGGGTTGGACGAGGTGGCGGAGGGGGCTAGCGCCATCCAAGGGGTGCCGGGTCGGGCCGAGGTGGTTCCCACCCCCGGCACGGGCTATACCGTCCTTCTGGACTATTCTCACACCCCCGACAGTTTAAAGAACATCCTGGAAACGGCCCGGGAGTTTACCCGCGGCCGGATCATTACGGTGTTCGGCTGCGGCGGAGACCGGGATCCCCAGAAACGGCCCATGATGGGACGGGTGGCGGGAGAACTGTCCGATTACTGCGTGGTCACCAGCGATAACCCCAGGACCGAGGACCCCATGGCCATCATCCGGGCCATTTTACCGGGAGTGGAGGAGACCGGATGCCCCCATGCCGTGGTCGAAAACCGAAGGGAAGCCATCCGGCACGCCATGATTTGCGCGAAGCAGGATGATGTGATACTATTGGCGGGAAAAGGCCACGAGCCCTATCAGGAGATCGGGCATGTGCGCCATCCATTCGATGAAAAGATCGTGGTAGCGGAGCTTTTGGCGGAGCTCCGCTCCTAACGGGAGGACACGATATGGAACAGTTGATCTGGCCCCTGGTGGCGGCCTTTGCGGCGTCGGTGGCACTGGGCCCCATGATCCTCACGCTGCTTCGTAAGCTGAAGCTGGGACAGAACGTCCGGGACGACGGCCCTGCGTCCCATCTGGCCAAGGCGGGTACCCCCAGCATGGGGGGCATTATCTTCATCCTGGGAGGAATTGTCGCCACCGTTCTCTTCGCAAGAGGCAATCTAAAATGGGTGATCTTCTGTGTGCTCACCACCCTGGGCTATGGCGCAGTAGGCTTTCTTGATGATTTTATCAAGGTACATAAGCATCGCTCCTTAGGCCTAAAACCCTATCAGAAAATGATCGGACAGCTTGGCTTGGCCGTGGTGATC
Source organism: Christensenella sp. MSJ-20 (assembly GCF_044357945.1). Taxonomy (NCBI): domain Bacteria; kingdom Bacillati; phylum Bacillota; class Clostridia; order Christensenellales; family Christensenellaceae; genus Christensenella; species Christensenella sp. MSJ-20. Next base: position 530,550 of record NZ_CP076563.1, on the reverse strand, counting down.
GCCATGTTTGCGGCCTCCAGTCCCGAGGTGGGCACGAAGATATATGTGCCTTTTGCGAACTTCTACTGGGATCTGGGCTGGTTCTACTATCCCTTTACCGTCTTTGTGGTGGTGGGGGTGGTCAATAGCGTCAACCTGACCGACGGCTTGGACGGCCTGGCCTCAGGGGTCAGCGTCATCGTCTGCGCCACCTTTGCCATCATTGCCTATTCTCTGGCCCTTGAGGCCGAGGGGGCGGGGGAAACCCTTCGCGCCATCAACTACAAAAACCTGGCGGTATTTGCCAGCGCCATGGCGGGCGGCTGTCTGGCCTTCCTGCGGTTTAACAGCTTTCCGGCCAAGGTGTTCATGGGGGATACCGGCTCCCTGGCCCTGGGTGGGGTCGTGGTGATTCTGGCCATCCTGTCCCGGATGGTGCTGTTATTGCCCATCTGCGCCGGCATGTTTATGGCCAGCACCATCTCCAGCATCGCCCAGGTGATCAGCTATAAGTTTTTCCATAAACGGATTCTAAAGATGGCGCCTTTGCACCATCACTTTGAACTGTGCGGCGTCAACGAAACCAAAATTGTGGCGTCCTATATCATGATCAGCGTAGGGCTATGCGCTCTGACGCTGGCCCTGGTCCTTTAGGAGGTAGGCTATGGATTATTCCAAAATGCGCGTCCTGGTGGTGGGCATGGCCCGCAGCGGTATCGCCGCCGCCCAGCTGCTTTACAAATTGGGAACCAAGGAGATCATCCTCAACGATATGCGGGATCGGGAGGCGTTTTCCGGCAAATTGGACGACCTCTTGGCACTGGGCATGACGGACCGCCTTGGCATGGAGCCCGATTCCCTCATCCATGGGGTGGACCTCATCGTGTTCAGCAGCGGCGTGCCCTTTTGGCGGGAGTGGATCAAAAACGCCCGCGCGGCGGGAATTCCCTGCGTCAACGAGCTGGAGCTGGCCTATTGGGTGACCAAAGCCGATTTTGTGGCCATCACCGGCACCAACGGCAAGACCACCACCACCACCCTCGTTTCCGAGATCTTCCGCGCAGCGGGGAAGGTGAGCCATCCCGTGGGCAACATCGGGGATCCGGCCTGCACCTACGCCTATGAGCTGCAGGAAGGGGATGTGGCGGTAGCCGAGGTGGCACCCTTCCAGCTGGTCAGCACCTTGAAATTCCATCCCAGGGTCAGCGCCATCCTCAACATCACCGAGGACCACCTGGATTGGTTCCAGACCATGGAAAACTACATCCGGGGCAAATGCATCGTGTTCCAGAACCAGACCCCGGCGGATTACTGCGTACTCAATTACGACAACGAGATCACCCGGGGGCTTCGCGATGAACCCAAAGCCCGGGTGCTGTTCTTTTCCGTCAGCCATATCCTGCCCGAGGGCGCCTATGTAAAGGATGGGCAGATCGTTCTTTCGGTGGATGGCAATACCCGAACCTTGATGCCCATAAAAGACGTGCGCATTCCCGGCAACCACAACCTGGAGAACGCCCTGGCGGCGGCGCTGATGACTTCCCTCATGGGGGTTGCGGATTCCGTGATCGCAAAAACCCTCCGCACCTTTGCAGGGGTGGAGCATCGCATCGAGACGGTGGCTACGGTGGATGGGGTCACCTATATCAACGACAGCAAGGGAACCAACCCAGACGCCACCATCATGGCCATCCGGGCCATGGATCGGCCTACGGTTTTGATCCTGGGCGGATACGATAAGCATGGGGACTTCCTGCCCATGTTCCGTGAATTTAACCAATACATCGCGCATATAGTCGTATTAGGCCAAACCCAGGAACAGATTGTGGATACGGCAAAGCAGGTAGGATATCAAAACATCACTCTGGCGGATTCCCTGGCGGACGCGGTTCAAAAGTGCCGGGCGCTGGCGTCCCCTGGGATGAACGTGCTGCTGTCCCCGGCCTGTGCCAGCTGGGATATGTTCTCGGATTACGAGGAACGGGGCCGGCGTTTCAAAGAACTTGTGATGGAGCTGAAATAATTTGCCGAAGCGGGAGATGGACTTCTCCGTTCTGGTGGTAACGCTGATGCTGGTGCTGACGGGCATTGTTGTGGTCTTCAGCGCCAGTTCGTATATGGCCACCATCAAGATCGGGGATCCTTACTATTATTTTAAAAAGCAGATCATCGGCGCGGTGGGGGGAGCCGTCTGTATGTGGTTCCTTTCCCGCTTCGACTATCACCTGTACCCCAAGCTAAAGTGGATCATCCTGGGGGTACCTGTGGTGATGCTGCTTTTGGTACGCTTTGTACCGGCCCTTGCCGTTACCCTCAACGGAAGCTCCCGCTGGCTGAACCTGGGCTTCATTACCATTCAGCCCTCCGAGGTGGCAAAATTCAGCGTGGTGGTCTACCTTGCCGTATTCCTATCCGACAAGCGAAACGATATCACTAAATGGAAAAATGGTTTGATCCCTCTGTTCTTGGTGGTGGGCGCGGTCTGCGGTCTTATCCTGGCACAGCCCAACTTTTCCATGGTCATGTGCATTGCCATCATCACCTTTGTCATGCTGTTTGTGGGGGGCGCCAACAAATGGCACCTCATCGGCATGTGCCTGTTGGGCGTGGTGGCGGTAGGAGCCCTCATTGTGCTGGAACCCTATCGGATGGAGCGGTTCACCGCCTTCTTGGATCCTTGGTCCGATCCCAGCGACTCGGGCTATCAGCTGATCCAATCCTTCTATGCTTTAGCAAGCGGTGGATTTTTCGGCAAGGGCCTGGGCATGAGCCAGCAGAAGCTTCTGTTTCTGCCCTATGGGGAGAGCGATTTTATCTTCTCGGTGTTTGCCGAGGAATTTGGATTCTTCGGGGTATTGGTGCTTCTGAGCGTCTACCTGTTCCTGATCTACCGGGGCGTCCGCATCGCCATGACCTGCCGGGATAAACTGGGCAGCCTTATGGCTACCGGCGTTACGGCTCTCATTGCGGTACAGGTGGCCATCAATGTGGCGGTGGTCACGGGGAGCATTCCCCCCACTGGCCAGACCCTGCCCTTTATCAGTGCGGGAAGCAGCTCCCTTTTGATGTTCATGGCCTCCATCGGGGTGCTGATGAACGTCTCAAAAAACTGTGTTAAGACCTGAGGACGGTGCGCCGTCTGGATCCTATTAGGACTGGGTATCATCATAGGGAACGGCGGTTCGTTCCCAAAAGGACAAGAGACGAATTGGACAAGGCCAACGGAAAAAAACAAAAGAAGCCAAAGCGGCGCCGACCCATGAGAACGGGTGTGAAGCGCGCCCTGGTAACCCTATTTACCCTGTTTACCCTAGCGGCAGCCGGGTTTCTGGGCTACTACCTGTTTCAGCTGACCGATATTGAAATCCAGGGAAACGAGAGCTTCAGCAACGAGCAGATCCTCGCCTATGTGGATGTGGAGATGGGCCAGAACATCTTTACCATCGATCTGGACGCCATCCGCCGTGAGCTTGGCACCATTCCATACATCGAGGTGCTGGAGGTCAAGCGGGTATACCCCAGTAAACTGTTGATCCGGCTTCGGGAACGGACGTTGAAGCTTGCGGTAAAATACGGCGATACCTTCGTGCTCACCGATGAAGCGGGTACGGCGGTGGAGATGGCGCCATCGGCCCAGGGCCTCATCGAACTGCGGGGCGTTACCGTGGAGGCGGCGGCCATTGGCAGCCGGATCCAGGGCCTTGACGACTACGACGTCTACCTCATCGATACCATCCTTGCCACCTTTGAGGAATCGGTCATCGGCGAGGAGCTCAGCTATATCGATATCAGCATCCCCACCATGATCACCATGGGCGTAAAAAACGGACTGAAGATTCGGATTGGGGATGTAGACAATATGGAGCAGAAGCTGGCGTGGATCGATACCCTCTATCCCCGTCTGGTGGAGGAGGGCAAGCGGTTTGGCACCCTGGACGCCAGCAGCAAATACGGTGCCAGCTATATTCCGGATTAAATTTGATGGAACGGCGGGAGGTCAGATAAGCCATGGTTGCAGCGATTGTAGTGGATAAAAATAAGGTGGTTTGCGTTACCGCGGAGCCCAAGAAGGACGGCACCTATACCACGGTAGCCGAGGCTTCCAGCCCATTTAACGGGTTTTTGCGGGGAGAATCCCTCTCCCAGAGCGGCCTGGGCCGGGCGGTGGAGGAAGCGGTTACCTCGGCCTGCGGCGCTTCCATTCGGCGCCTCCGGGAGGTTTACGTGGGCGTGCCGGGAAAGTATACCTATGTAGAGGCCCGGGAGACCCCCTATGGTGAGGACGCGGGGCTCATGGAGGACGAGAGCCAGAAGAGCAATGAAAACCTGCTGCTCCATAAGATGGAGTATCAGAGCGTAGTGGACAATAGCCGCGGCGTCAGCCGTATTTGGGCGGATCTGGACTTCGTGGATGAGGTGGATCGCGCCCTTGCCGGCCTGAACATCGGCGTTACTTCATATATTTCTCAAAACTATGCGGAAGGAATGTTTATCATTCCCGAGATTGAGCGAGATAATGTTGCCATAATGATCAATCTAGGGTATTATTATACCGATACTTGCGTGTTCGTAGGGGACGCGCAGGTGTATCAAGGGACGCTTATGGTGGGCGGTCTGCATTTGGTTCGGGATCTCTCCATGGTTTTGGAGATCGACCTCGAATATGCGGAGCAGCTAAAGCGTCAGTTTGTGTTTGGCATCGAGTACGACCCGGAGGCCATCGATTATATCCGGATGGCAGACGGCCGCCTGTGGGGGTTCGAGCACGGCCTGGTGGACGAGGTCATCGTCTCCCGGCTGGATGAGATCATCTCCCTGATGCGGCAGGCCATGGAGGACGTTGCGGAAATCACCTACGACTCCAGCAAGGCCTATTTCGTGGGTTCGGGCGTATCGGATATGCGGGGCGCCAAGGAGTATATCGGCGCCAAGGTGGGATTGCGGTTTGAGAACCTTCCCCTGTTTATGGTGGACGGCAGCTCCCGCTACTCCATCTCCGCCATGGCGGCGCTGGACTATGCAATGACAAACCTGACCCAGGAAACCGGGGCCGATGGGCTCCAGCGCATTCTGGGGATTTTCCGGAAAAAGTAAGGAGGATATCTCATGCTTGAATTTGATGTAGATGTTGGGCAGTTCGCTTCCATAAAGGTCATCGGCGTTGGCGGCGCCGGCAACAACGCGGTCAACCGCATGGTGCAGCATGGCCTTCAAGGCGTGGAGTTCATCGCGGTGAATACCGACCGCCAAGCCCTCTATATGTCCCAGGCCACCCAGCGGGTGCAGATCGGTGAAAAGCTGACCAAGGGCCTGGGCGCCGGCGCCAACCCCGAGGTAGGCCAGCAGGCCGCCGAGGAGAGCCGGGATGAGATTGCCAACGTCATCAAAGATTCCGATATGGTGTTCATCACCGCAGGCATGGGCGGCGGTACCGGCACGGGCGCCGCTCCTGTCATCGCCAATATCGCAAAAGAGCTGGGGATCCTTACCGTGGGCGTGGTCACCCGTCCCTTCTCCTTTGAGGGGAAAAAGCGGGCGCTCAACGCCGAAAAGGGCATCGAGGCCTTGCGGCAAAACGTGGACACCCTGGTCATCATCCCCAACGACCGGCTGCTTCTGGTGGTGGGCAAGGGGACAAGCATTGTGGACGCCTTTAAGGTGGCGGACGATGTGCTGCGCCAAGGCATCCAGGGCATCAGTGATCTCATCGCGGTGCCCAGCCTCATCAACCTGGACTTCGCGGATGTAAAGGCCATTATGGAAAACAGCGGGATCGCCCATATGGGCATCGGCATCGGTACCGGGGAGGACCGGGCTGTGACCGCCGCTAAAATGGCCATCCAGAGTCCCCTCCTTGAGACCTCCATCGATGGCGCCCGCGGCGTGCTTTTGAACATCACCGGCGGTCCCTCCATGGGTATCATTGAGGTGACCGAGGCCGCTGAATTGGTACAGACCAGCGCCGACCCCGATGCCAACATCATCTTCGGCGCCGGCATCGATGAAACCCTGGGAGAGACCATGCGGATTACCGTGATTGCCACCGGGTTCGTAGGAGCTCCCGAGCAGCAGAATCCCCGCCAGCCTTCCGTGAGCCGCCAGGCTCAGTCCGATGCGCAGCCCACCCTCTTTGGCCAGCGCCCCAATGTCCTGGGCCGCCGGGAAGAGCGTGTGGAGGAAGCCCAGGAATACCATGACGAGGTCGTGGTGGAGGAAGAGGATATTGGGTTCACCCAAGCGCGGCCGGAGCCCCGTCCCCGTCCTCGCGACCGCCAGCCCTTCTCCCGCAACGATGACGACGATGATCTGGAGATCCCCACCTGGCTGCGGCGGAACCGCTAACCAAAGCAAGATCATTCAAAGCCCCGGCGATGGCCGGGGCTTTTTTGCTGCCCATTTGTAGGGGGATCGACGGCAAAAATCCGTCTGAATACGCCGAATCTTAGGATAATCCCCGCAAAGGAAAAATCTTTTTTACGCCCCCAGGATGTGTGAAAAAAGTCGGCTGGGCAAAACCAACGGCATCCCCTTTTTCCGTGAAAATTGGGGAATACGCGGCGGGCAGGAAAAATCATGGGGAAGAATGGGGAAAGGAAGGAAAAAGACGCCGGCGCCGTTCTACAATTTTCCGCTCTAGACTATCCTATAATAGCACCAAAAGGTGGGGTCTTTGTGCGCGTCTATCTAGAGGTTGTGATACTGGATAATTTTTTTATCGACCTATTGCTGCTCTCGGCCCTGTCCGCCCTTTTGCCGCCCCGGGCCTCTCTGGGTCGGAGGTGTCTTGCTGCGGGCTTGGGAACCCTGTACGCGGTATTGACCCCCCTGCGCCAATTCCGCTTTCTGGCCCATCCGGCCATCAAAATGGGAGTAGGGCTGCTTCTGGTGTTTGCGGCTTTCGGGTTTGGGGATTGGCGGACCTACGGCAAACGGGCGCTGGCCTTTTTTGGTTTGGGCGCCCTTTTGGGCGGGCTGGTCATAGCGGGAGGATTTCTCTTCGGCAGTCCTACGGCGGCGGGAAGAGGATACATTGTCACCGGTATTCCCCTGTGGCTGTTGATCCCAGTGTCCCTCCTGTCGGTCAAAGGCTGCGAAACCCTGGTGCGGCGGATCAAGGATGCCATCTCCCGTGAAGACGCGGTGCTGACGGTGCGTATCCGAATCGGTGATACGGAGATCTCCCTTCCCGGGATGGTGGATAGCGGCAACCTTTTGACCATGCCAGGGACGGGAGTACCCGTGATCGTCTGCGGCAGGGAACCGGAACTCATGGCCCTATGGCCCCAGCTCCAGTCCCGGATGCTGGAGCTGCCCGTCCATTCCATCGGAGGGGAGCAAAGCCTTCAGGCTTTTCGGCCCGATGGGATCCAGTTGTGTGGGAAAGATACCAAGGAGGTGACGGCCGCCGTAGCCGTCAGCCAGGAGCTGGCCCGGGATATCCGGGCGCTGGTACCGGTTTCGTTATTATAAATTGTGGGGTGAAAAGGCGTGCGGTTGATTGATTGGTTGGTAAGGCTGCTCTACCGGCTGTTTCCCCGGCGGAGCGTCTATTATGTTGGAGGCAGTGAAAGCCTGCCGCCGCCCCTGTCTCGAGAGGAGGAAGCGGCGCTGCTGGCCCGGCTGGCCCAGGGGGATCAGGAAGCAAAGGGGCAGCTCATCGAGCGGAACCTGCGGCTGGTGGTGTACATCGCTCGGAAGTTTGAGAACACCGGCATCGGCATCGAGGACCTGATCTCCACCGGTACTATCGGCCTCATCAAGGCGGTGAATACCTTTGACGGGGAAAAGAAGATCAAGCTGGCCACCTACGCTTCCCGCTGTATCGAAAATGAAATTCTCATGCACCTGCGGAAAAACTCTAAAATCCGGTACGAGGTGAGCATCGATGAACCGCTGAACATCGACTGGGACGGCAACGAGCTGCTGCTCTCCGATATCCTGGGTACCGAGCCCGATCTGATCACCCGAACCATGGAGGACGCCGGGGACCGCAAGCAGCTTCTGTCGGCCATCACCAAGCTCACCGAACGGGAAAAGCGCATCGTGGAACTGCGCTACGGCCTATTTGGTTTGGAGGAAAAAACCCAAAAAGAGGTGGCCGATATGATGGGCATTTCCCAGAGCTATATTTCCAGGCTGGAAAAGCGCATCATCAAACGCCTGCAAAAGGATATGCTAAAAACCATTTAATGGGAGTGGCAAATCGGGAATAATCCGGGCGACCCAAGGCAAACATATTCATGAAAAGTGAATGAGCCGGAGGTCGCCCATGGTTTTGAATAAAGTCGAGATTTGCGGAGTCAATACATCCACCCTGAAGGTCCTGAGCAATGAGGAAATGAAGTCCCTGCTGCTCAGGATTCAATCTGGGGACGAGCCGGCCCGAGAAACCTTCATCAAGGGGAACCTGCGGCTGGTGCTCAGCGTGATCCAGCGATTTTCCAACCGGAAGGAAAACGTGGACGACCTGTTCCAGGTGGGGTGTATCGGACTCATCAAGGCCATCGACAACTTTGACCTGAATCAAAACGTTAAATTTTCCACCTACGCGGTGCCCATGATCATCGGGGAAATCCGGCGGTATCTTCGGGATAACAACCCCATCCGCATCTCCCGATCCCAGCGGGATCTGGCCTATAAGGCGCTGACCGCCCGAACCCAGCTCATTGAGCAAAACGGCAAGGAGCCCACGGTGGAGGAGATTGCCGCCCGGATGGAGCTTCCGGTCCAGGATGTGGTCTTTGCCCTGGAATCCATTCAGGATCCCATCTCCCTGTTTGAGCCGGTATACAACACCGGAGGAGATACCATGATCTACGTCATGGATCAGATCAGCGATACCCGTATCGACGACGGTAATTGGCTGGAGAACATCGCTCTGGGAGAGGCGATGGAACGCCTCAGCGACCGGGAAAAGAACATCCTGTATCTGCGTTTTTTTCGGGGCCGGACCCAGATGGAAGTGGCGGAGGAGATTGGCATTTCCCAGGCTCAGGTAAGCCGGATCGAAAAGACTGCCCTGGGCAATATGCGAAAACATTTTTGACACGGATACGGCCGCTTACGCGGCCTTTTTTATTTGTGGTCAATATGGGGATGCCGGTGGGTCAACTGTGCATGACCCGGGAAATCAATATCATCTGCCATCGAGGGTTTGAGCATGTGAGGATTTGAACGATCTTTTAAGCGGTACCGTAAGATGAAGCCGCAGAGAACGGTAGAGGAAAGCCTGGGCGTTTCTTGGCATATAGTAAAGGAACGAGGGGGGAACTCCATGGAGCGGTTTTGTGACATCAAACAAAAAGAGGTGGTGAACATCTTCGATGGACGATGCATCGGCCATGTGTTCGATCTGGTCATCGATTGCCGGTGTGGAACCATCTGTGCGATCATCGTACCGGGGTGTTCCAAGCTGAGGAGCTGTTTTTTCGGCGGCGGAGACGATATCATTATCCCCTGGAACAAGATCGTGAAGATCGGGGAGGACGTCATCCTGGTGGAGATGGAGGGCGGCCGGTCCATCCGATAGGGCCCGCCTATCCTGTGGCACAGGAGCCGGAAATGGACGAGCGGGTACTAAGTACAGGGGGCCGGTGTTTTCTTGCCGGCCCTTTTGTGATACAATAAATTCCATGGAGGGATTCCTATGAAGTGCATGTATTGCGATTGTATGGAGAGCAAGGTCATCGATACCCGCCCCACCGATGAGGGTACGGTGATCCGCCGCCGTCGGGAATGCGAGGGCTGCGGCCGCCGGTTTACCACCTATGAGAAGGTGGAGCATGTGGCCATTCTGGTGGTAAAGCGGGACGGCCGTAGGGAGTCCTTTGACAGCGAGAAGATCCGTGGGGGGATCATCAAGGCCTGCGAGAAGCGGCCCGTCAGCATGGATGAGATCGACGCCATGGTTTCGGACATCGAGCGGGAGGTCTACAATTCCCTCATCAAGGAGATCTCCAGCGCCCGGATCGGAGATCTGGTAATGGAAAAGCTTCGGGGGAAGGACGACGTAGCCTATGTGCGGTTTGCGTCGGTGTATAAACAGTTCAAGGACATCGATGAATTCATGGACGAGCTTCGGGATCTGGTAAAAGAGAGAAGCTCATGAGCCCTGGGAAAGGATTAAAATGAGGAATTTTGAGGATTATTTTGAAGCCATCCGGCGGGGATTCCGCCAGGTGGAAGCGCAAAATGGGGTGATCTATGTTCAGGCGGCGCAGCTGGCGGATACCGGAATGGTCCGGCATGGCTTTACCAGTCGGATTGGAGGCATCTCCCAGGCGCCTTACGAAGGCTTGAATCTATCATGGAACCGGACCAACAGCGTGGAGGAAACCCGGCGGAACGTGGCCATTGCCTGTGAGGCCATGGAGATCGACCCCGACGACCTGGTGGTGGTCAACGGGGTACATGGGGTGAACGTCCACGTGGTAAACGCTGCCGACCGGGGCTGGGGCTACCACTATCTGTATCAGGGCAGCGGGCAGCCCACCTTTGACGGGCTTGTGACCAACGATCCCGCGGTCTGCCTCAATACCGTCCATGCCGACTGCACGCCAGTGTTTCTGCTGGATCCGGTAAAAAGAGCCATTGGCCTCTGCCATTCCGGCTGGCGGGGAACCGTCAGAGGGATGGCCCGCAACACCATTGCCGCCATGGAACAAGCCTACGGCACCCGTCCGGAGGATCTTATCGTGGCGGTAGGGCCCAACATCGGAAAATGCTGCTTCCAGGTAAGCCAGGATGTGGTGGACGCCATCCAGGCGGCATATCCCCGCCACATCCAATTCTACACCCCGGACGCAGGGATAGCGGGCAAATACCATGCCGATCTTTTGAAACTGACCGCCTACGACCTCTATCAAAAAAGGGTCCGGCGGGAAAACATCACCATCGCGGATCTCTGCACCTGCTGCCGGGAAGATCTCTTCTATTCCTATCGGCGGGGCGGCCCCAATCGTGGGGCGATGAACTCCTTTTTACAGCTGATCCAATGAAAAAACGGCGGCTATTATGGCCCGCCGCTTTTTTTGAAAAGTTGGGCATACTAGTGCCACCAAGATCAAAAGGCGGTGACGCGGCGATGCCCATCTGGTTTAATCTTCTGTTTTGCGGATTCTTTTTTCTGGCCCCCGGCGGGCTGAATCAGTACCTGGTTTTCGGCGCCAAACGGTGGCACCTTATGCTGCTTCTGCCCATGATGGCCCTGTTCGGGTTTCATGAGCAGATCCAGCTCTTTTCCACCCTGTACCTCAATTACGGCGGCTTTCTTCTGCCGGTGGCCTACTTCGGCTGCCTGCTGTTTTTCATGCCCAAAGAGGAACGTAAGGTCTGTCTCTGGTGTGCTCTGCTGGGCGGGCTGGGAGCGCACATGGCGGAGTCCGCTCTGTCGGGCTGGGCGGATACCTATCTTTACAGCAGTGAAGTGCTGCGGGGCATGGTGATGGCCGTCTACGCCCTGGCCTTTTGCCGCGTTCCCATGCAGGGCCTGTGCGCTTATGTGCTGGGCTTTTCCCTGTCGGGGCTCATAGGCTACGCCGACCAGGCGCTGTTTATGGAAACCGCCTACGCTTCATTGGGGGTGGATGTAAACCATACGGTGCTGATAGCCGGGGCCTATTTGGTACTGGGGATTTTGATCCTGTGGCCCAAGGCGCTGGCGGCTCTCCGCCGGAGAAAAGCCCGGGCAAATGCCTAAACGCCGCCCCCTGCTCCCAAGGACAGGGGGTTTTCTTTTCGGGTCGAATGGGCTATCATGTAAAGGATCATTTGAAAGGACGAAGGGTATGGAGCACCGGGTCAGCAGCGTGATGAAAAACAGCATTGGGGAAGAACTCGGCATTCGGCCGGGGGATGTTCTGCTTTCGGTGGACGGCGCCCCCGTGGAAGATGTGCTGGATTACCGGGAGAAGACCACCCGGCCCTATTTTGAGCTGCTTATGAAAAACGGGGATGAGGAGATCCTTTTTGAGGTGGAGCGGGCGGAGGACGAGGACCTGGGCCTTGCCTTTGAAAATGAGCTTATGGACCAGAAGCGCTTCTGCCGGAACAAGTGCATTTTCTGCTTTGTGGATCAGCTGCCCCCCAATGCCCGGCCGTCCCTCCGGTTTAAGGATGACGATTTCCGCTTGTCCTTTTTGATGGGGAACTATATCACCCTGACCAACGTCTCCGAAGGGGAATGGAACCGCATCCTAACCCAGCGGATCTCGCCCATGTACATCAGCGTCCATACCACCGACGGCGAGCTGCGCCGGCGGATCATGGGAAACCCAGACGCCGCGCGGATCCGGGAACGGCTGGATGACCTCCGCGCCCATCGAGTGGAGTTTCACTGTCAGGTCGTCATGATGAAAGGCATCAACGACGGCGCGGTTTTGCGGGATACCCTTACCACCCTTCTTGGTTACCGGCCGGCAGCTCAAAGCGTAGCCATCGTGCCGGTGGGTCTCAGCGATCATCGGGATGGGCTCTATGCTTTGGAGCCCATCGACGGGGCTACCGCCCGGGAGACCATCGCCATTGTGGAGGAGATCAACGCCAAGGCGGGATGTCCCTTCGCCTTCTGCGCCGACGAGTTTTTTATCACCGCTGGGCAGGAGATGCCCGCTGCTTCCTATTACGGGGACTTTCTCCAGATCGAGGACGGCGTGGGCATGGTGCGGATGTTTTTGGATGAGGTGGAGGAACGGCTCCGGGAGCCTGTGGCCTGCCGTCCCTACCGGGCAACCCTGGTTACGGGAAAGGCGGTCTATGGCTATATGGCGGAGCTTAGCCGGCGCTTTTTTCGGGAATACGGCATGGAACTGACCGTGATCCCGGGAGAAAACCGCTTTTTTGGAGGGCGGATCACCGTCAGCGGCCTCTTAACGGGCGGGGATATTCTTACCGCCGTTTCGGACCGGGATGTGGGAGAATGCCTCTTTATCCCGGGAACGGCATTGCGGGAGGACCACGTCTTTTTGGACGATATGACCCTTGCGGAACTGGAAGCTAGGCTGGGCCTTCCCGTGGTGCCCATCGAGGACCATGGAGCCAAGTTTGTGGAACGGATTTTGTGCGGCAGTTGGAGGAACGAAAGATGAGTCAGCCGATGGTGGCCATTGTGGGGCGGCCCAATGTGGGAAAATCCACCCTATTTAACCGAATCGTGGGAAAGCGCATCTCCATCGTGGAGGATACGCCGGGAGTAACCCGGGACCGAATCATTGCCGATGGGGAGTGGAACCGCCACGTGTTTTCCCTGGTGGATACCGGGGGAATCGAGCCGGATACCGATAACGCTATGATGGCGTATATGCGGGAGCAGGCCCAACTCGCCATCTCCATGGCCGATGTTGTGGTGATGATGACCGATGGAAAGACGGGCGTTACCGTGGATGACCATATGGTGGCCGACCTTCTCCGGCGCAGCAAAAAACCGGTGATCCTCTGCGTCAATAAGGTGGACAACCCCCAGCGGGAGGATATGATCTACGAGTTTTATGAGCTGGGCCTGGAATGCGTCATGCCGGTGAGCGCCACCCTTGGCCTGGGCATCGGGGATCTTCTGGATGAGATCACCCAACGGCTGCCCGAGCCCCAGCAGGCGGAGGAAAAGGAGCATCGTCTTGCCATCGCCGTAGTGGGCAAGCCCAACGCTGGAAAGAGTAGCCTCACCAACGCCATTTTAGGGCAGTACCGCACCATCGTCAGCGATGTGCCGGGCACCACCCGGGATGCGATCGATACCGATTTCACTCGGGACGGCCAGGAGTACACCATCATCGACACCGCCGGCATGCGCAGGAAGCGCAGCGTGGAGGAAGGCAGCGTGGAGCGGTTCGCCGTGATTCGCGCCATCGCCGCAGTAAAGCGCAGCGACGTGACCCTTATCGTCATCGACGGCGCCGCGGGGCTGACCGAGCAGGATGTAAAAGTGGCGGCGCTGGCTCATGAGGAGGGAAAGGCCTGCGTTTTGGTAATCAATAAATGGGATCTGGTGGAAAAGGACACCTACACCATGGATGCCTTCCGTAAAGCCATCTATACGGATCTGGCCTTCATGTCCTATGTGCCCATGGTGTTCATCTCCGCCAAGACCGGCCTTCGGGTAAACCGCATTTTCGACCTCATCACCCATGTATATGGCCAGAGCGTCATGCGGATCTCCACCGGCATGCTCAACGAGGTCTTAAACGAGGCCATCGCCGCGGTGGAGCCCCCCAGCGACAAGGGCCGGCGGCTGAAGATCCTCTATGGGACCCAGGTTGCCATCCAGCCCCCTACCTTTGTGCTGTTCGTCAACGAACCCAGCCTGATGCATTTTTCCTATCAGCGCTATTTGGAAAACTACTTCCGCAAAACTTTTGGCTTTGAAGGAACGCCCATTCGGTTTATAATAAGAAAACGGGACGATAAATAAGCGAAAGCATGACAGGAATGGAGATTACGCGATTATGATTAAGGTGCTGGCGATTCTCATCGCTTATCTGCTGGGAAGCATTCCCGTTTCGGTTCTTGTGAGCAAACTGATTCATAAGGACGATATCCGGCGTCATGGCAGCGGGAATCCCGGCGCCAGCAATATGACCCGAACCTTTGGCCTAAAGTCCGGCGCTCTTACCCTCATTGGAGACGCTGGCAAGGGCCTTCTGGGTACCCTCATCGGCCTGTGGCTGTGCGGGGAGCCCGGCATGTACTACTGCGCCATTGCCGCCGTCCTGGGCCATAACTGGCCCATCTTCCTGAAGTTCAAGGGAGGGAAGGGGGTGGCCACCTCCTTCGGAGTGATGCTGGCCATCATGCCCTGGCTGGCTTCGGGATGTTTTGTGGTGTTCATTTTGGTGGCGCTGCTCACACGGTACTTTTCCTTGGCCTCCATTGTGGCGCTGCTGCTCTTCTGGGTGGTGGTCATCGTTACCAGGTTCGGGGATGTGCCGCTTTTCCTTACTACCACCTTCTTGGTTTGGATGAGCATTTGGCGTCATTGGCCCAACATCAAGCGGCTGGCTAACGGGACGGAAAACAAGATCAACCTATAGCGCGCTGAAAATTCAAAAACTCCGGCAGCTTTTTGCGCTGCTGGAGTTTTTTGTTTTTTTCCGTACTCTTATAGGCGCAATCGGGCCATTTTTGGCCAAGTAGGGACAAACTGGGCCAATGGCGGACAATCGGTCAGGGGCAACGACTCGATTGAAAGACGATGGTTCTCTAGGAATTCTAGTTGATGGAAAGAGGGCGCTCATGAAGAAGGATTGAAGGATGGGCGAGGGGAAATAGGAAGGAGAACAATCGTTTGGATTCCTTGTTCTGCTCCCTTGATTGTGGGAAGGGATTCCCCTATAATAAACAAAATGGGGAGTGATGGATATGGAATTGACCGCCATGGGAAAGGCCGCTAAGGCGGCGGCCCTGCGCTTGAATACCCTTGGAACCCAGGCGAAGGACCGGGTGCTTTCGGCTATGGCCCAGGCGCTGATGGACCATATGGAGGAGATTTTGGCCGCCAACGCCCTGGATATGGAGGCAGCCGGGGAAAACGGTGTTCCCCCCGTGATGCTGGATCGGCTTCGGCTGGACGAAGCGCGGGTGGCAGCTATGGCCCAGGGACTGCGGGACGTGATTGCCCTTCCTGATCCTACCAGCGAGACCGATTACATGGTGGAGCGGCCCAATGGCCTTAACATCGGCAAGCGGCGGGTACCGCTGGGGGTCATCGGCATCATCTTTGAAGCCCGGCCTAACGTGACTGCCGACGCCATTGGATTATGCGTGAAAAGCGGCAATGCCTGTATTCTGCGGGGAGGCAAGGAGGCCATCCACAGCAATCTCGCCATCGCTGGCGTTATGGACCGGGCGGCCCAGGCTGCGGGGTATCCCGAGGGAGGGATTCAAATTCTTTCCGATACCAGCCGGGAAGCGGCTCAAGAGATGATGCGGATGAACGGTTATATCGATGTGCTGATCCCTCGGGGCGGCGCAGGCCTCATCCAAAGTGTGGTGCAGAACGCCACCGTTCCCGTCATTGAAACTGGCGTTGGGGTTTGCCATACCTTTGTAGACGCCAGCGCGGACCTTCCGATGGCAGCAGAGATCGCCGTCAACGCCAAGGTGTCCCGGCCTTCTGTATGCAACTCCATGGAGACCCTCTTGGTGCATCGGGATGTTGCCGATGTCTTCCTGCCCATGGTATTCCCCATGCTGGAGGAGCGTAATGTGGAACTGCGCTGCTGCGCCCGGTCCCTCCCGTATGCTCAAAAAGGCGTGGCCGCGATCCCGGAAAACTACGATACCGAGTACAATGATTTGATTCTCAACGTCAAAGTTGTAGATGGTTTGCCGGAGGCGGTGGAGCATATCAACGCCCACGGTACCCGGCACAGCGAGGCCATTGTGACGCGGGATTATGACAGCGCCCAGACCTTTTTGGCGGCTGTGGATGCCGCTGCGGTCTACGTGAATGCCAGCACTCGGTTTACCGATGGTGGAGAGTTTGGCCTGGGGGCGGAGATCGGTATCAGTACCCAAAAGCTCCATGCCCGGGGGCCTATGGGTCTTAAGGAGCTGACCACCTATAAATATGTGATCTACGGCCAAGGACAGATCCGCTAGGGAGTGGAATGATGATCATCATGGGAATCGACCCTGGCCTTGCGATCATGGGCTATGGGGTTATAGAATATCAGCGCGGCGGCGCCATGAAACCCATCGATTATGGCTGCATTTTTACCGAAGCTGACCTGCGCTTGCCCCAGAGGCTGTTGCGCATCTATGACGGAGTTCAGGCCCTTTACAAACGGTTTTGCCCCGATGCCATCGCCATGGAGGAGCTGTTTTTTAACAAAAATGTGAAAACCGCCCTGCTGGTGGGCCAGGCCAGGGGAACGGCCTTGGTATCCGCCGCTCTCAACACCGAGGAGCTGTACGAGTATACTCCCCTTCAGGTAAAGCAGGCGGTGGTTGGCTATGGCCGGGCGGACAAGCACCAGGTGCAGACCATGGTGAAAACCATTTTAAACCTGCGGGAGATTCCCAAGCCAGACGATGCCGCCGACGCTTTGGCGGTAGCCATTTGTCATGCCAATACCAGCGATATGCCTGAGTCCTTTAAGATATAGGAGGCCCTATGTACGCGTTTATGAAGGGAACCGTCGCCCAGCTTTTTGACGATAGCCTTGCCCTGGATGTGGGCGGAGTGGGATATGAAATTTTTGCTCCCACCGGCACCCTAAGCCGCCTTTCCGAGGGAAAGGAAGCGGTTCTATATACCCATTTGGTGGTAAAGGAGGATGAGATGAGCCTCTTTGGGTTCCTTTCCCAGGAGGAGAAGGCCATGTTTCGGCGGCTGATCTCGGTGTCCGGGGTAGGACCCCGAATGGGCCTGGGGGTTTTAAGTGTGCTAAGCCCCGCCGAGGCTACTCTTGCCATCGCCACCGGGGATGATTCCGCCTTTTCTCGGGTATCCGGTATTGGGAAAAAGACGGCGCAGAGGATTATTCTGGAACTGAAGGGCAAGGTGGATCCGGCGGCATTGGGAGCGGACGCCGCTCCTGCTGGAGCCGCAGACGGCGGCGCCATTGCCGAGGCGGTGGCCATCCTGGAGGCTATGGGATTCGCCACTCCGGACGCGGCTTCCGCTGTGGCCTTGGTCAAAGCCGATGGGGGGACCAGCGAGCAAATGGCGATGCGGGCCCTCCGTGCCCTGGACCGCAAATAGGGAGGAGCATAGAATATGGACGACGATAGGCTGATCACCTCCTCCATGCGGATGGAGGATACCGATATTGAACAGAGCCTCCGGCCCATGTCCCTGTCGGAATATATTGGACAGGACAAGGTGAAGGAGAGCATGAGCATCTACATCCAGGCTGCAAAACAAAGGGGAGAGGCTCTGGACCACGTTTTGCTGTATGGCCCTCCCGGCCTGGGTAAGACCACCCTTGCCAACATCATCGCCAACGAGATGGGGGTGAGTCTTCGCGTGACCACCGGCCCCGCCATTGAGCACCATGGGGATTTGGCGGCGATCCTATCCAACCTTCAGCCCCATGACGTGCTGTTCATCGATGAAATCCATCGCCTGAATCACAACGTGGAGGAGAAGCTCTACACCGCTATGGAGGATTTCGCCCTGGATATCGTCATTGGCAAGGGCCCTAGCGCCAAGACCATGCGGCTGACCCTAAATCCCTTTACCCTGGTGGGAGCCACCACCAGAGCTGGAATGCTGACCTCTCCCATGCGGGATCGGTTTGGTATCTTAAACCGGCTGGAGATGTATACGGTGGATCAATTAACGCAGATCGTCACCCGGTCCGCCAGGATCCTCCAGATTGATATCGAGGAGGCGGGAGCCCAGGAAATCGCCCGCCGCAGCCGGGGGACGCCGCGCATCGCCAACCGGCTTTTACGCCGGGTTCGGGACTATGCCCAGATTATTCATGATGGCATTGTCACTCTATCGGTAGCCCAAAGCGCCCTTTCCATGCTGGAGGTGGACGATTTGGGCCTGGACCGCACCGACCGGGATATTCTGCTTTCCATGATCCATAAATTTGGAGGCGGTCCGGTGGGACTGGATACCCTGGCCGCCGCCACCGGCGAGGAAGCCGTTACCATTGAGGATGTGTACGAGCCCTTTCTTTTACAGCTTGGATTTTTAATGCGGACTCCACGGGGACGGGTGGCTACCCCCCTCGCCTATCGACATTTGGGCTTGCCCTATCATAAGGGGGACCAAAACGGCACGCCGGATCAGCTTAGCCTATTGGAGTAGTGATAATGGATCGATATAAAACGGAAAGTTATGATTACGAGCTTCCAGAGGAGCTGATTGCCCAGTCCCCGGCGGAGCAGCGAGACCATAGCCGGCTTATGGTAATCCACCGGGAAGGGGAGATCGAGCATAGGATGTTTTCCGATGTGGTCGATTATCTTAATCCCGGGGATGTACTGGTACTCAATCAGAGCAAGGTGATCCCCGCCCGCCTCCTGGGGGAGAAGGAGGGTACTGGCGCCAAGTGTGAGGCGCTTCTGCTTCGCCCTTTGGACGGCGCTTGCTGGGAAGCGCTGGTGCGTCCGGGGAATAAGATCCGGCCGGGTCATGTACTGTCCTTTGGCCCGGAGCTGCGGGCGGAGGTTTTGGACAAGACCGAATCGGGCGGACGGATCCTCCGGCTGATCCATGAGGGAAACATCTACGAGGTGTTGGACCGGGTGGGAAGAATGCCCTTGCCCCCCTATATCAAGAAGCAGGACAACGATCCGAAGCGGTACCAGACGGTGTATGCCAAGGATCCGGGAAGTGCTGCCGCTCCCACGGCGGGGCTTCATTTTACCCCAGAGCTACTGGAGCGCATTGGAGAGAAGGGAATATTGGTGGAACTGGTGACCCTTCACGTGGGGCTGGGCACCTTTCGGCCGGTGTCGGCAGAGGATATCCGAGAGCATCATATGCATACGGAACATTTTATCCTGCCCGCAGATACGGCGGAGCGGATCAACGCTGCTCGGGCGAAGGGCGGTCGTGTGATCGCTGTGGGCACCACCTCCATCCGGGTGCTGGAGAGCGCGGCGGAGGAGAATGGAACACTCCGGGGCATGGAGGGGGACACGGGGATTTTTATTTATCCCGGCTATCGCTGGAAGGTGGTGGATGGTATGGTAACCAATTTCCATCTGCCGCAATCCACTCTTATCATGCTGGTCAGCGCGTTTTTAGGCAGGGAACGGACTCTTTTTGCCTATCGGGAAGCGGTAAAGGAGAGATACCGGTTTTTCTCCTACGGGGACGCCACCCTCTGTTTGAAGGATTAATTAAGAAAAGGAAAGCGGATGCTTTCCTTTTTGATTATTGCAACGAAACTTTGGACTGCGCAGATGCCTGCTTTTGCTGGGCGGCTTTTTTTCGCTTGGGGTTGGAGATCAGAGCGTCCGCTCATTTGTAGAAGGTTCGAGGGGATACCGACAACCTCTGGGCGGCTATTCTCCCGCTGATTTCCCCCTTTCGCCAGGCGCTGCAAACCTCATCAAAATGTTCGGGGGGGATTTTTTCCGGTCGGCCAAACCGGACGCCCTTCTGTTTTGCGGCGGCGATACCCTCGGCTTGGCGCTTGCGGATGTTTTCCCGCTCGGTTTGAGCCACATAAGACAGAATCTGGAGGACGAGGTCGGCAATAAAAGCGCCAGTCAGGTCCTGATCCTTTTTTCGGGTATCCAAAAGAGGCATATCCAGGATTACGATATCCGCCCGCCTTTCCTTGGTGATATACCGCCACTGGTCTATGATCTCGTCATAATTGCGGCCGAGACGGTCGATGCTGTGGATATAGAGTACATCCCCCGGCCGTAGCTTTTTCATCAGTCGCTGATAGGCGGGTCGGTTAAAGTCCTTTCCGCTTTGCTTGTCCGCGTAGATCCGGCGTTTGGGGATGGACAGCTCTTCCATTGCCACAAGCTGCCGGCTCTCATTTTGGTCCTTTGCGCTAACCCGCACATATCCATATTCCATATACGTTACCTCCGAACTAGGGGCGCTTGCCACTATTCTATTGTAACGCAGCTCCTCCATTTGGAAAGAAGGTTAATTTTTTCCAAATTTGACAATATGTAGAAATGATTGCAAAACTTTTGCCAACTTGTAAACGCCCCGGTATTCCTGTAAAATGAAACAGCTGTACGTTAATCTAATTGACAGGCGCCAAAGGGAGAAGAGGTGAACATCACGCAGAATACCCCGGGCCCAAAACGAAGTTTTCGCGCCGTTTTATGTGTGTTTGCTTTGGTTGGACTTCTTCTTGTCTCCATTGGAGCCTATTATATCGATACGCTTCGCGACTCTATGAAAGAGGAAACCAACCGATATCTGCAGGAAATTGCGCATCATGTCAGCTCCATGGTAAACGACCGAATTGAATCGACCTTTACTGCATTGGAAGCCATTGCAGATACCTATCCTCGGCTTTCGGAGGAAAAACGGCCTGAATATTTCCGGGAGATGGAAAAGGATTACGGCTTTTTGCGGCTGTTGGTTTTAGATGAAACCGGCCGGGGAGAGACTCTGCGCGGGACCCGTTTAGATCTTGGCGGTCAGCCGTTTTTGAAAGCTGCGCTGGAAAAGGGAAGGGGCGCCTCCGGCCCCATGATTTCCACCGACGATGGACAAGAGGTCATCATCTTTGCGGTTCCACTGTATCTGGATGGAGAACTTGCGGGGGTAGTTGCCGCCAGCAACACCACCGAGACTCTGCGCAACACCCTTAATGTGGAGAGCTTTGGCGGCGCGGGCTTTTGCCATATCATCGACATCAATGGGGATTTTGTGGTACGCTCTCCCAATCCGATCGTTGAACCCATTGGGGGCGATAATTATTTTGCTGTGTTGGAGCAACAGGGGGTTTTGGACTCCGGCTATTCCATTCCGGCCGTCAAGGAGGATATTGCCGCGGGCCTTACGGGAATCCTGTATTTTTCCTTGGAGGACGGCATCCATAAGGCCATGGCCTATGTTCCCCTTGAGATGAACCAATGGTATTTGCTTTCGGTGGTACCCATCAATGCCGCGGGAGTCAGCGAGCAGAAGATCATCCAGCAAGCAATTTTTATTACGATATGCGTTGTGCTGGCGTTCCTTGCGCTGATTTTAGCGCTGATGTCCATCCAGCGCAGGAACCAGAGGCGCTTATGGGAAATCGCCTATGTGGATCCGGTGACGGGCGGAATGAGCCAGGCCTGGTTCAACGGGAAGGCCGAGGCTCTGATCCGGAACGCTACGCCAGGAACCTATGCGCTTGCGTCCTTGGATATCCGTCAGTTTAAGCTGATGAATGATCTCTTTGGCAGTCAGGCGGGGGATCGGGTGCTACGGCACCTCCATGATGTGATACGCACGCGCCTAAAACAGGGAGAACTGGTATCCCGGATTGCGGCAGATACCTTTTATCTGCTGCTGAAAGGCGGGAACCTGACGGAACTGCGAAGCCGTTTGACGGAGATGGCGGAGGCCTTTAACGCGTTTAACAGGGAACAAAAGCAAAAGTATTTTTTGCCGATATCGGTGGGCGTATATGTGATCGATGAGCCGAAGCTGAGTATGATCGCGATCCAGGATCGCGCCAACGTGGCCCGAAAGCGGAAGGCGGAGGAGCAGGAGCAAGGGCTGTGCCGGTGCGCTTTTTATTCGGGAGTGGAGCAGGAGCGGCTGTTGCGGGAAAAGGAAATTGCAAACCGGATGGAGACGGCGCTTGCGGAGGGGGAGTTCGAGGTTTATCTCCAGCCTAAGGTTGCGTTAAAGGAGGAACGTGTAGCGGGAGCTGAGGCCCTGGTACGCTGGCGAGATCCAGAAAGAGGGCTGGTGCCGCCAAACGATTTTATACCGGTGATGGAGCGGAATGGCTTTATCGTACGGATGGATCTATATGTGTTTGAGCAGGTTTGCGGGATATTGAGGCGCTGGTTGGAGCGGGGAATTGAGGGGATACCCGTATCGGTGAATCTATCCAGAGCGCATCTGCGCGATTCGGAGTTTTTAAAAAAGTACCAGGAGATTCAAAGACGGTACGGAGTGCCGGGGGATTTGATTGAACTGGAATTAACGGAAACCCTGGTATTTGAGAACTTGGAAGCATTGAAAAAGGTGGTTGGGCAGATCCACGATATGGGATTTCGCTTTGCTATGGACGATTTTGGGAGCGGTTATTCCTCTTTGAATGTGTTAAAGGATGTATCGGCGGATGTGCTGAAATTGGATCGGGAGTTTTTTGTGGGAGAACAGGATGCGCGGAGCCGGCGTGTGGTAGAGGGCATCATCGGTCTGGCCAGAAACCTGAAGATGCGAACGGTGGCCGAAGGTGTAGAGCGTATGGAACAGATGGCGTTTTTGCGCGAGGCGGGCTGCGATTTGGTTCAAGGGTACGTTTTTTCAAAGCCCATCTCCCTTGAGGAATTTGAACGGCGTTATTTTGGTTGGGAGGACTAACCATGGGGGAAAAGAGGGAAATGACCCGTTTGGAACGGGAATGTATGGAGTTTATTCTGAAAGTTCAGGGGCTCTATTTTAACAAGCGGGATCTATTGGGCGTTCTCCAGCTAATGGATCCGGAAATCTGCTGGATCGGCACGGGTGAGAAGGAGATCTGCCGGGGACGGGAGGACGCCATCCGTCTGCTTTCCGCGGAGGCACAGGGGTATCAGGGCACGTTTGATGTGCTGGGCTATAAATATGACGTCCAAGAGCTTGCGCCCGACCTGTGTTTGGTACAGGGTTCTATCGCCCTTCAAGAACGGGAAAACGATCAGAGCTTGAACCTGATGGTACGGGTTTCCCTGCTGTGCGTCCGGAAGGGGGGAGCGATCCTTCTGCGGCAGATCCATATGTCTACTCCCAGCAGCGACCAGCTGGACGGGGACTTTTTTCCTCGGGGCCTATCCGCTGAAAATGTGGAGTCCCTGCGTCGTTTGCTGAACGAGCGGGCCAGCCAGTTGGAGGAACGGGACCGGCAGTTGAGCAGCATCACCGATAGCCTTCCTGGCGGTGTGATGAGCTGCTCGGTTACTCCGGAGTTGCAGCTGATCCAATACAGCCAGGGCTTTTTGGATCTGTTTGGGTATACCGCCCAGGAGGTGGAGGAGCTGTTTCAGGGACGGTTCATGGAGATGGTTCATCCAGAGGATCGGGAGACCAGTTGGAAGACGGCGCAAGCCCAGCTTGCCCGAGAGGACCGGCAGGAGCTGGAATACAGAATCATTCGCAAGGATGGGCGCCCGCTATGGGTTTTAGACCGTGGGACGCTGGTTCATAAAACCGATGGCCAGCGGTATTTAAGCTGTATTCTGTTGGATATCGATCGATCCAAGAAGGCGAGGGAGGAGCTGCGCCTGCGGCTGGAGCAGTATCAGATCATCATGGACCAGGCGACCGATGTGATCTTTGAGTGGGATATTGCCGCCGATACCCTGGTCTATTCCAGTAACTGGGAGAAGCGTTTTGGCTATCTGCCGGTTAGCCAGGGGATTCAAGAGGGCATCCCCCACTCCCAGCATATCCATCCCGATGACTTGGACGTATTTTTGGACATCATGCATCGCATGGCCAGCGGAGAGGCCTATGGGGAGGCGGAGTTCCGCATTGTCAACCAGGCTGGCCGGTATCTTTGGAACCGGATTCGGGCTACCCTTTTGACCGATGGACAGGGAAGGCCCTATAAGGTGGTCGGGGTGGTCATCGATATCGACCAGGAAAAGCGCCAAACCCAGCGTCTTTTGGCCAAGGCAGAGCGGGATACCCTGACCGGGCTTTACAACAAAGGAACCACGGAGTCCCTGATGGAACAGCGGCTGACGCAGATAGAGAAAGCCAGTGGATGTACGTTTCTAATGGTGGATGTGGATAATTTTAAGCTGGTCAACGACCGGTTTGGACATCTGAGCGGGGACGCCATACTCTCGGAGATTGCTTCTATGCTCCAGGGACTGTTCCGCCAGGAGGACATTGTGGGCAGGATTGGCGGGGACGAGTTTGCCATCCTGATGACGGGGTCCGCCGATCCATACGCTGCTCAGCAAAAAGCCCAGGATATTTTGAACGCCTTTGGCCGATTGCTACCCGGAGGCGTTGGGGAAGGGAAACGGCTCTCTTGCAGCGTTGGCATCGCTCTGGCGCCCCAGGACGGAGAGACGTTTCAGGCCCTGTACCATAACGCCGACCTGGCTCTTTACCGGGCAAAGATTATGGGCAAGAATAAGATGGCCTTTTATTCTTCCGACCTTTATACCTTTGGCGGTCCAAATCTGGATTTGGCCGCATCGCCGCCCCAGGCTGCCATTGATTCCGACCGGGCGACCGGCGCCTTTGGCAGGCCCCTGGCAGATTATGTGTTCAATTCCCTCTACCATGCCACCGATATCGAGGTGGCCATTCCTCGGCTTCTGGAGATCATTGGCCGGAGATTTGACGTGAGCAGGGTCTATATTTTTGAGGATTCACCCGATGGACTATCCTGTGATAATACCTTTGAATGGTGCGCTGCCGGCATTGTGCCGCAGAAGGAGAGCTTACAGCGGGTTTTATACGAGGAATTGGGGGATTATTACCAAAACTTTGATGAGCGCGGGATATTCTGTTGTCAGAACGTGGCCCGTTTGAACGACCAAAAGCTAAAGCGGATCTTGGAGGACCAGAGGATGAAGTCGGTACTCCAATGCGCCATCCGGGACAGAGGGAAAAACCGGGGGTTTATCGGGTTTGACGAATGCAGAAACAACCGGTATTGGACCCAGGATCAGATGGAGACCCTATCCTTTTTGGCGAGCTTGCTCAGCGTCTTCTTGCTAAAGGATCGGGCACAGAGCCGCATGGAGCTATGCTGCGCGATCAAATAAGGCCAAGTAAGTAGCACGGGCGGCGGTTTTGTCCGGATTAATGCCGTCGTTACGCCTGGGAAATATAAAACGGATTTGGGAGGAACCATGGAATTTTCTTTTGAAGTTGTTCATCGCTGCCAGCGGTCCGGCGCTCGGGCCGGCATTTTACATACTCCCCATGGAGAGATTCATACCCCCATCTATATGCCGGTAGGCACGCAGGCCACCGTTAAGGCCATGTCTCCCCATGAGGTTCTGGACATGGGGGCGGAGATCATTCTCTCCAATACCTATCATTTGAACCTGCGCCCCGGCAGTGAACTGATCCGGGAGGCGGGAGGACTGCATGAGTTTATGCGTTGGCCCAAGCCCATCCTCACCGATAGCGGTGGGTTTCAGGTTTTCAGCCTTTCGGATGCCCGGCGCATCGAGGAGGAGGGGGTTCATTTCCGCAGTCATATCGATGGAAGCCCTCAGTTTTTCTCCCCTGAACGGTCCATCGATATTCAGAACAACCTAGGATCCGATATCATCATGGCGTTTGATGAATGCATTCCTCCTGAAGCGGGAGAGGAATACGCCCGCAGGTCTACGGAGCGAACCCATCGCTGGGCTACCCGGTGTCAGGAGCATCACAAGAATCCCCGTCAAGCTCTGTTTGGTATCTGCCAGGGGGGCATCCATGAAAATCTGCGGATCTGGAGCGCCAGGGAAATTGACTCCATGGAGTTCATCGGAAACGCCATCGGCGGGCTATCGGTGGGCGAGCCCAAGCCGGTGATGTATCGGATGCTGGAGGCTACGATTCCCCTGCTGAATTCCAACAAGCCCCGGTATCTCATGGGGGTGGGGAGCCCTGACTGCCTTATGGAAGGCGTGCTTCGAGGGGTGGATATGTTTGACTGCGTGATGCAGACCCGCATGGGCCGTACCGCTGCCGCGTTGACGGATGAGGGGCGCATCAACCTGCGTAACGAGAAGTATAAGCGGGACTTTACCGTCATCGATGAAAACTGCGATTGCTATGCCTGCAAGAATGGATTTACCAAGGCTTATATCCGCCATCTGTTTGTGGCCAAGGAGATCCTGGGCGCCCGCTTGGTGACCGCCCATAATCTGCGATATTCCATCCGGCTGATGCAGCGGGCTCGGGAGGCCATCCTCATGGATCGGTTTCCGGAGTTTGCCGGGGCCTATCTGGACGGCCTTGTAAAATGAGTTGACGGGCCGGGGGTTTCTGATATAATAACAGGTAGTTTGTAACTTAGGAGGAATTGTAGCATGCCAGCGGATTTTGGGAATATGTTGGCTTCCATGGGGCCGATTCTGATTCTCCTGGTGGTGATGATCTGTATGACCGTCATCCCCAACCGGAAAAAGCAGAAGGAACTGAAGGCCATGATGGATGCCCTTAAGAAGGGGGATTACGTCAAAACCATCGGAGGCATTCACGGCCGGGTGGTTTCCGTGAAGGATAATATCGTTGTGGTGGAGACCGGCGGCACCGTAAAGAGCCAGATCACCTTTGCCAAAGGAGCGATCGCTACCGTGGGCGATGCCGAGGTGGAGGCGGACGCCATTGCGGAATCCGATACCAATGCGGCCCTAAAAGAGTCCAAGAAATAAATAGGGAGCCCTTTTGGGCTCCTTTTTGATCGGAGGGAAAGGGATCCGTGCCCCTATACAGGGGACGGATTCTTTTTCTATCATAAGCCGTCCTTTTCCCGCATATGCTTATGTTGCGAAGGGTGAGGTGGCGAATTATGAAACGGAATAAAAACCAGAAGAATAAAAAGAAGGACCGGTCCATCCTAAGAACCACTGCCGGGGATATCGTAAAAGGCGTTGTTTTTGCCGGCGTGTTTACGATTTTTGCGATCCTGGCGTTTGCATTTGCCATCAAGGCCTTTTCCATGGAGAGCGGGCCCATTCCCGTGGTAAACCAGGTGGTAAAGATGGTTGGGGTATTTATAGCCGTTTGGGTGGCCACCAAAAAGGACAAAAAACCAGGCATCATCAAGGGCATTGTGGCCGGGATTGCCTATGTGGCGTTTGGTTTCCTTCTGATGTCCCTGATTGGCGGCGAGATGGGCATGATTCCCGTGCTGCTCTCCGATATCGCTATGGGTGGCGTAGCGGGAGCGATCTACGCACTGCTGCTGGGATTATTACGCCCCAAAGGAAAGAAATAGCGTTTTAAGGAAGCCGGGCTTTGCCCGGCTTTTTCTTTTGTATAGGCTTCAAGCATATTAAAAAACGAAGGGTATTTTTTGGCTGAATGGCTACTGGACAAGTTGTGCCGGGCGATTGACGGAGGGGGGCGCAAGGCATATAATAATTGTTAATATGCGCATTGTATTCCCATGGTGCGAAGGAGTTGGAGGGTTACGCCTATGAAGAAGCAAGGCATTGTCACCCTTTCGGTGACAATTATCTTGCTTGCCGTGCTATTGTATCTCGCCCTGTTTGGAGTGTCCTTTGGCCTCCGGGAGATACGCCCCATGGCAACTTTGATCAAAGAACAGAAGCTGGGCCTGGATCTAACGGGCGGTTTTTATGCCGTATACCAGGCAGTCGATCCTACCATCGAGGATTTTGAAGCCAAGATGGACGGGGCGGTATTGGTATACCGCAACCGCTTGGACGCCAAGGGCATGACCGAGGCCACCGTCCAGCGCCAGGGCAGCGATAAGATTCGGGTGGAGATTCCCTCCACCGAGACCGATCCCCAGGCCCTAAGCCAGTTTCTGTCCACCCCGGCCAAATTGGAGTGGAAGGACAACGACGGCAATGTCATCATGGAAGGGGCCAATGTCGTATCCGCTCAGGCGGGATACAGCGATGGCCAGTACGTGGTGTCCTTCAAACTGGACGACGAGGGAAAGAAGACATTTGCCTCCCTTACCGCCGAGTATGCTGGAACCAGTAAGACCATTACCATCGAGCTGGACGGCAGCGTCATCTCTACTGCTACGGTAAGCAACACCATCGCCAGCGGAGAGGGGATCATCCAGGGGGGATTTACCCAGGAATCCGCCACCACTTTGGCAATGCAGATCGAAAGCGGCGCGCTGCCGTTGGAGATTTCGGAATCCGAGGTGCGTAGCGTGAGCGCGACCTTGGGAGCGGATGCCCTCAGCAAGGGGGTGTTGGCCGGCGCCATTGGCGTGGGTCTGATCGTCCTGTTTATGCTGTGCATCTATCGGCTGCCAGGGCTTATCGCCAGCATCGCTTTGATGTTCTATATCCTCATTACCTTCTTCTGTATCTTGACCCTGCCGGGAGTACAGCTGACCCTGCCCGGTGTGGCGGGCGTGATCCTCTCCATCGGTATGGCGGTGGATGCCAACGTGATCATCTTTGAGCGTATTCGGGAGGAGATGCGGAGTGGAAAAAGCCTCCGTACCAGCGTGGAGAATGGGTTCCAGAAGGCCTTCCGAGCCATTTTGGACAGCAATGTTACCACTCTGATCGCCGCCGGCACGCTGATTATCTTCGGCACTGGATCCATCAAGGGATTTGGCTATACTCTGGCAATCGGCATCTGCGTATCCATGCTTACCGCCGTGGTCATCACCCGCTTTTTGATGAAGCAGGTGGTGAAGATCGGCATTACCGATAAGCGTTTTTACGCCAAATAGGGGGTGGAGAGATGAAAATTGTTGAAAAATCCAAGTTGTTTATGGGCATCTCTGCCGCCATCATTCTGGTGGGCATCATCGTCATTGTGACCATGGGACTGAACCTTGGCATCGATTTTTCCGGCGGCTCCATCATTACCTATGATATGGGCGGGGAATATCAGGTATCTGACCTGGAACGGATCTTATCGGACAACGGGGTCTTTGACGCGCCTGTTCAGCAGAGCGGAGCAGGAGAAGTAAAGAATTTTGCCGTGGTGCGCATCAAGCCTTTGGAAAGCGAGGAGGCCGACGTGGCTCTGCGGGATACCCTGTTGGCCGAGATTCAGGCCATCTATCCCGACGCCTCCGTGGAGACGGTGGACCGGGTGGGTTCGGAAGCGGTGATGGCTTTGGTCAAGGATGCGCTGTTGGCCTTGGGGATCGCTGGGGTGTTGATTTTGATCTACATCTCCATCCGATTTGAATTCTATTCGGCGATTTCCGCCATCCTATGCCTGCTTCACGATGTATTTATCATGCTGGCCTTTGTGGCCATCACCCGGATGGAGGTCAACAGCACTTTCATCGCCGGGGTGCTGACCATCGTGGGATACAGCATCAACAACACCATCGTGGTATTTGACCGCATCCGGGATAACCAGCGGGCCGGGTATAAGGAGGACATGGCCCAGTTGGTCAATGAAAGCATCAAACAGACCTTTACGCGGAGCATGTATACCTCCTTGACCACCCTGGTGACCATTGTTCTGCTCTACGTCCTAGGGGCGGATTCCATCAAGAACTTTGCTATGCCCATTATTGTCGGCCTGTTGGCCGGCACCTACTCCAGCCTGGTAATCGCGGGCCCCATGTGGACCCTCCTTCTGGGCAAACGGAAACCCAAGGCCAAAAAGGCCAGCTAAATCTGCGGAAAGCCTTTCATATGAAGGGCTTTTTGTTAACCGAAAAGTTGACTGGGAGGTGGAACCATGAGAGTGAGAAAACGAGGCGCAGGCCAAGAAGACCCGGCCCGGGCTGCTATCATTGAGCGGGAGCTGTCAATCGGTCCCATGGCCGCCTCCATCCTTTGCTCGCGGGGGATAGATACCCCTGAGGCCGCCAGAACATTTTTGTACTATGAGGATCTCTGCGACCCCTTTGGCTTTCATGGCATGGAGGAGGCGGTTGCGCTGATCCGCTGTGCAGTGGAGGAAGGAAAACGCATCGTGGTGTATGGGGACTACGATTGCGACGGCATCAGTGCCTGCGCCATCTTGGTGGACTGTCTTTTCTCCATGGGTGCCCGGGTAGAACCTTATATCCCCAGCCGGGCACAGGAGGGATACGGCTTAAACCTTACCGCCATGGAGCAGATTTGCGAGGGAACTGGCCTTGTTGTTACCGTGGATTGTGGAATCGGGTCCATGGAGGAGATCCAATACCTGCGGGACCGGGGAGTGGATGTGGTGTTGACCGACCACCATACCCCTGGAGAGGTGTTGCCTCCCGCCAACGTGGTGCTGAATCCCAAGGTACAGAGTCCGGCAGGGGCTGGGGAGCTGTGCGGATGCGGTATGGCCTTCCAGCTTGCTAGGGCCCTGGGGGCCGATCCGGACGCCTATCTGCCTACGGCGGCCATCGCTACCATCGGAGACATCGTCCCCCTCACCGGGGAAAACCGCAGTATCGTTAAACGGGGCCTACGGCTGATGAATCAGCATCCTCCTGTGTTCGTATCCGCCCTTTTGGAGGAGGCTCGCCTTCATTACGAGACCATCACGGCGACCCAGGTGGCGTTTATGCTGGTGCCCCGGATCAACGCTGCCGGACGCATGGACGACGCTATGTTGGCCTATCGGCTTCTATTGGAGAAAACGCCTTCCAAGGCACAGGAATATGCCAGAACCCTCTGCGGCTATAACACGAAACGCCAGGCTATGGAGGAGGAAATACTTAAGGAGGCGCTTCGCCAGCTGGCGGAGCATCCCCCCCGGGATCGCCGGGGAGTATATGCCTTTGGCCGAGGCTGGCACCAGGGCGTGGTAGGCATCGTGGCTTCCCGCCTTACCGAGCGGTTTGGGATGCCCGCTGTAGTAGGCAGTATCGACGCGGAGGGTAAGTGTACCGCGTCCTTAAGAAGCGTTGGCGGGGTGGATATCCACCATGTGCTGACCGCGTGCAGCGATCTCTTTTCCCGCTATGGCGGCCATGCCCAAGCGGGCGGCTTTACCATGGATGAGGAGAACATTCCCGCGTTTATCCAGCGGTTTGAGGATGTTCTGTTTTCCGACTATGGGCGAGAGGATTTTATGGTGCAGGAGGACTATGACGCCTCCATTGGGGTGGAGGATATTGGGCTGGCCCTTTCCGGGGATTTGGCCCTATTGGAGCCCTTTGGCTGTGGAAACCCTGTGCCGGTCTTCTTGTTGGAGGGTGCCCAAGTGGAGAATATCCGGGAGTTTGGCAAGACCGCCATCCATCTAAAAATGGGGCTGTGCCAAAATGGACACA
Organism: Christensenella sp. MSJ-20; assembly: GCF_044357945.1. NCBI lineage: Bacteria > Bacillati > Bacillota > Clostridia > Christensenellales > Christensenellaceae > Christensenella > Christensenella sp. MSJ-20. The sequence goes on along the minus strand of NZ_CP076563.1, from coordinate 499,096 downwards.
GCGCCGAAGGCATTCTCTTTAAGGCGGAGAGCAAAGGGCCAATTTACGGAGGCCAGCGGTATCGGATGCTGGGGAACCTGGAACTGGAGCACTTTCGAGGAAATGTATCCGCCAATTTTATCATTAAATCTGCCGAGCCCTATGAGCGGGATCTGACGTCCCGTTTTCGGGAACGGGGATATGATTGCGTCAAGGCGTTTTTGACGGGAACCGCCCTTCCCATGGAGGAGATCGAAGGGGAAGAGGTGACCTATGAGGACATCGGCTTCCTTTTGGAGGAGAATCCATTTGGAACATTGATACGATCGGCGACTCCTATGGCGGCTATGGATTTCTGCGCCTGGCTTACAAGCCAGGAGGGGGGAGAGGATCTGATGCCGGAGATTGCCATTGGAGCCCTTTCCAATGGCCAGCATAGCCGGAACACCCTTTTGCTGGCGCCGCAGCAGCCTGTATCCGGAATGGAGCGGTTTGGGCGGATCGTGTATTTGGATGGGATCTGGATCCGGCCGGAGATCGATAGTGAGCAGGAGGTCTACGATTGCGGCGGCGGACAGTTTGTCCAACGGTTTGCCCGGGAGATGCTCTTGACCCGGGAGCGCTTTGCCGCCATCTACCGAGAGGCGATGGGGACGGGGCAGCGCACCCACAGGGATCTGAACCAGCTCTGCGGCGCTCTTGCAAAAATCCAGGGGGAAAATATAATAACAGTAAGCTTTGCGGTATACCAGTTCCTGCAGCTTGGATTTTTCCGGCTAATCCGGTCTGGGAAAGGCGTCCGGCTGCAGGCTGTCCCTCAGAAGGGAAAGCTGGACATTACCGCTACCGAGCTATACCGGCATCTCACAAAACTGGCGGGGAGGTGATGGAATGGAAGAGATGGAACGGAAGCTTCTGCGAACCATAGCCCAGTACATGGACGAGAAAGAGCAAGCCCTCATAAGGCAGGCGTTGTCCACCGCCCGTCTGGCCCATGCTGGACAGAAAAGGAAGTCCGGAGAGCCCTATTTGATCCATCCCATCGCAGTGGCTCAGCTGGTGGCCGATATGGGTATGGACAGCGAGACCGTCTGTGCCGCCCTGCTCCACGATGTGGTGGAGGATACCTCCGTTTCCCTGGACAGCATCCGCGAGGACTTTGGGGAGGAGGTGGCCATGCTGGTGGACAGCGTTACCAAGCTGGACCGCCTCAATTTTTTCAGCAAGTCCGAAGCGCAGGTTGAAAGCATGCGGAAGATGCTGGTCGCGATGGCCAAGGATGTACGGGTGATCCTAATTAAGCTCTGCGACCGGCTTCATAACATGCGAACGCTCCAGTCCCTTTCTCCCGAAGCACAGATCAAAAATGCGCAGGAGACCATCGAAATCTATGCACCTATCGCTGCGCGCTTAGGTATTTTCGCCATCAAGAGTGAACTGGAAACCCTTTCTTTAAAGTATTTGGAACCGGAACAATACCAGTATATCCTGGATGAGGTGGAACACCTCAAAGAGGGAAAACGCGGATTCTTAAAGCGGCGAATCCAGGAGATCAGCGATCGGCTGGACGAGGTACAGATCCATCATGAGATCACCGGGCGGGAGAAACAGCCATATAGCATCTATCGAAAGATGCAGCGCCAGGGACGAAAGCCAGGGGAAATGTACGACATCATGGCGCTTCGCATTCTGGTGGACAGCGTCAACGACTGCTATGCTGCTTTGGGCATCGTCCATACCATGTATAAACCCATTCCCGGCCGGTTTAAGGACTATATTGCCGTTCCCAAAAGCAACATGTATCAGAGCCTTCATACCAGCCTGATCTCCCGGGACGGCGGGGTGTTCGAGGTGCAGATCCGTACCTTTGAGATGCATCGTACCGCCGAATACGGCGTGGCTGCCCACTGGAAGTATAAAGAGGGCAGAAAGCAGGATGACGACTTTGACAAGAAGTTTTCCCTGATTCGGGAGCTGCAGGAGCTCCAGGCCGATACCGTGGATCCCCATGAGTTTTTGGATACCGTCCGGGGGGATATGTTCTCGGACGATGTATTTGTCTTTACCCCAAAGGGAGAGGTTATTACCCTGGTGCGGGGAGCAACGCCCATCGACTTTGCCTATCGTATCCACAGTAAGGTGGGGGATAGCTGCGTGGGCTGCAAAGCCAATGGCCGTATCGCGCCCCTTGATTATCAGCTTCAAACCGGGGATGTGGTGGAGATCCTTACCAGCGGATCCAAGGGGCCTAGCCGGGATTGGCTCAACGTGGCAAAGACCTCTCAGGCTAAAAGCCGTATCCGGCAGTGGTTCAAGCGAGCCCTTCGGGAGGAGAACATCGCTAAAGGACGGGATATGCTGGAAAAGGCCGCAAAGCGCCTGGGATATGACTTCTATACCCAGCTATTAAAGCCCGAGTGGCTGGAGAAGATCTACCGCAAATACACCTTTGGCAATGAGGAAGATATGTATTCCGCCGTGGGCTATGGCGGGGTTACCACCAACCAGATTTTGGCCCGGCTCATCGAGGAGTATAAGCGGGAGCACAAGGAGGAAATCGTTCACGAGCCCTCCCCCCGGCCGGAGGAGAAGAAATCCCAGGAGAAGAAATCCGAGAGCGGAATCGTGGTAAAGGGCTATGATGATATGCTGGTTCGGGTGGCCCACTGCTGTAACCCGGTGCCGGGGGATGATATCATCGGATTTATCACCCGGGGACGGGGGGTTAGCGTCCACCGCCGGGATTGCTTGAACATCCTGAATCTACCGGAGCTGGACCGGGAGCGGCTGATCGACGTGGACTGGGCTGTGGCGGAAAAGCAGGGATACAGCGCTGATATCCGGATCATTACCGTCAACAAGATGGGCATTTTTGCGGAGCTGTCCCGGATCCTGTCCAATATGGGGGTATCCATCCTTGGGGTCAACGCCAAGACCGGCAAGAACGATACCTTTATGATTGACTTCACGGTACAGATCAAGGATATCGGACAGCTGGAGGAGATCATCCGGGTGTTCCGGAGCATTCCAGACGTGGTTGAGGTGTACCGCAGCACTACTTAAGGAGGACGTATTGCCATGCGTTGTGTGATACAGCGGGTGCTGGAAGCCAGCGTTACGGTGGAGGGGAAGCTGGTCTCCTCCATTGGACCAGGGCTTCTGGTTCTTTTGGGCGTAGAGGAAGGGGACGGCCAGCCCGATTTAGACTATGTGGTGAAAAAAATTCCCACTCTGCGCATTTTTGAAGATGATGATGGGAAAATGAATCGCTCGGTTCTGGACGTGGGCGGGGAGGTCTTGATGGTGTCCCAATTTACCCTTCTGGGGGACGCACGCAAGGGGCGCCGGCCCAGCTACATTACGGCGGCCCATCCCGACGTGGCTCGGGAATACTACGAGCAGGCCATGGAGGCTATCCGGGAGGAGGGAGTGCCGGTAAAGGGCGGCATCTTTATGGCCGACATGAAGGTATCCCTTATAAACGATGGGCCGGTAACCATTTTATTGGATAGCAGAAAGGGGTTTTAATCCATGGAGGATGTGAGCATCCTGGCCATGCACACCGCTAAGGCGGCGTCCATGGCCTATCTATATGCCAAGGGCCGAGACGGGGTTCTCATCGATGCTGGCTTGGGTTGCCATGAACTGTGGGAAGAAGCGGGAAGGCGGGGGATTCGGATCCATGCCGTTCTTTTGACCCACTCTCACTACGATCATATCTGCGGGCTACCGGAGCTTCTCTCTCGGACAGAGGGGCTGCCGGTCTACGTCCACTATAGTGAACGAAACTTCTTGCGGCATCCTGATTTGAATTTATCCACCTTGTTTCAGGTGCGGGAGGGATATGACGTGCCGGCGACCCCTTACTTTGACGGGGAGGAGCTTTGTTTTGATCAGGTGGGTTTCCGGGTGATTCACACGCCCGGACATAGCCTGGGCAGCAGTTGTTTTTATGATGGGGAGCGGGTGTTCTCGGGGGATACCCTATTCCGGGGGACCATTGGCAGGACCGATCATTTCTTTGGGGATACGGTACAGGAGATCGCCTCCATCCGGCAGCGGTTGTTGACATTGCCAGGGGAGACCCTTTTGCTGCCCGGCCACGGGGAACATACCACCGTGGAGATGGAGGCGGCGCACAACGGTTATTTGCGGGAGCGATAGATGATAGCGGTTATCACCAATGTAACAGGAATTGAGAACGAGCTGGGAGAGATCATCCGGCTTTTTTACCACGACCAGGTGGTCTATGAGGAGAGGGTGGAGACGGATCATGTGGTCCGTCATCTCCGGGAGGGGCAATACCATCGGATTTGGATGGATGATGCCCTTTTGGTGGAGTATCCGGAGACACCCATTGGGGAAATTACGGGAAAACGCTTGGTGAAGTATACCGCCAAGCTCGGTCTGTATTGGGCCCTTGTTAAAAAAACTGGCCGGGAGCAGCCCTGGGGAAGCCTCACTGGGGTTCGTCCCGTGAAGATGCTGGCCCAGCTCATGGAGATGGGGCTTCCGGGAGAACGGGTACTGCAGGAGACCTTTGGGGTATCCCAATGCCGGGCGGCCCTGAGCCGGATGATTTTAGCGGTTCAGGAGGATATGGCTGTGCCGGAACACTCTATCGGAGTGTATCTTGGCATCCCCTTCTGTGTAAGCCGCTGCAACTATTGCAGCTTTCCCGGGGTAATTGCCAAGGAGTCGGTCCATGAAGCCTATGTGGACGCCATGATCCTGGAAATGGAGGCGGCTGCGGAGGCCATTCAAGAGCGGGGGCTGGCGGTCAACTCCCTATATATCGGGGGCGGAACCCCCACTAGCCTGAATCCCGCTTTGCTGGAACGGCTGTTATCCCGTGCGTCCGAGCTGTTTTCCAGGGTGGAGTTTACCATGGAGGCGGGGCGGCCAGACACCATCACCCGCGAAAAGCTGCTTTCCGCCCGAACCCATGGGGTTACACGGCTTTGCATCAATCCCCAGACCATGAATGGGGCTACCCTGGCTACCATTACCCGCAGCCACCAGCCGGAGGATATTGTGGCTGCCTATGCCCTGGCCCGGGAGCTTGGATTTGACCACATCAACGCCGATCTCATTGCAGGGCTTACGGGGGAGGGATACGAGGCGTTTTGCTATACCGTTTCCGAGGTGCTAAAGCTGGCGCCGGAATCCATTACCATCCATACCCTGGCGTTAAAGCGGGGCAGCAAACTGGCGGATGCGGGCTATCAGCATCAGCGGGAGGAGGAAGTTGCCCGTATGGTGGATTACGGGCGGGAAACCCTCATGGATCGAGGGTATCGCCCTTACTATCTCTACCGTCAGAAGTATATGGCGGGCAACCTGGAAAATGTGGGCTATGCCCTTCCACATAAGGAGTGTCTTTATAACGTATGCATGATGGACGATCTATCCTCGGTGCTGGCCCTAGGAGCTGGGGCCATTACAAAGATTCTCACCGGGAGCCGTATTCAGCGTTACCCCAATCCCAAGGACGTGAAGCTGTATCTGGAGCGCATCGACGCCATCCGGGGGAAATACCGGGAGATTCTGCGTTGACAAGGGACGAGCCTATGCTATAATCTAATCACAATATGGGCTATGAACGGGAGGAGTAGCCGTATTCCCGCCCAAGGGAGCCGAACGCCGTGACTGAAAGCGTTGGCGGATGGGGAATAGGGGGAAGACACCCGGGAGCCATGGATCAAAAAGAGTGGAGCTTTGCTCAAAAGGGGTGGCACCGCGGAGGCTTTCCGTCCCCTTGGGAGAGGCTCTTTTTCTTATATTGCCGTTGAAATGGAGGAAAACACGATGGCGTACCGCGCGCTGAAGGGAACCAAAGACGTTTTGCCCGGCGAAGCCCATTTGTGGCATCACCTGGAGGATACCATGCGGGCCGTTACTGCAAGGTATGGCTTCCGAGAGATCCGCACCCCGGTGATCGAGCAGACCGAGCTCTTTTTGCGGGGGGTTGGGGATACCACCGATATCGTTCAGAAAGAGATGTACACGTTTCTTGATAAGGGCGGACGCAGTATCACCCTTAAACCCGAGGGGACCGGCGGCGCTGTTCGGGCGTTTACGGAGCATGCCCTTTTTAACGAACCCCTCCCCATTAAAATGTATTATCTCTACTGCCCAGTGTTTCGCTATGAGCGGCCCCAGGCGGGCCGGCTTCGGGAGCACCATCAGTTTGGAGTGGAGATCTTTGGATCTCCCAGCGCCTATACCGATGCCGAGGCCATTAGCCTAGCTCTGACGGTTTTGCGGGAGGTGGGCATCGACGATCTGAGCGTAAATATCAACAGCATCGGCTGTGAGAAATGCCGTCCGGCCTATAATCAGACGCTGAAGGACTATTTTGCGCCCCATCTTCAGGAGATGTGCGCCCTGTGCAGGGATCGCTATGAGCGGAATCCGCTCCGCCTTCTGGATTGCAAAGAGGAGCGTTGTCATGCAATCGCCAAGGACGCGCCCCGGATGATCGATCATCTCTGTCCTGAGTGCAGCGAGCATTTTTCCGCATTGCAGGAGAGCCTCGCCGCCCTGAACATCCCCTATGCCATTGACAGCGGTATCGTTCGGGGTCTGGATTATTATACCAAGACGGTGTTTGAGATCATCAGCAACCGCATCGGCGCCCAGGGAACTGTATGCGGCGGCGGACGGTATGACCGGCTGGTGGAGACCGTTGGTGGGCCCAGCATGCCGGGAATTGGATTTGGCATGGGCATGGAGCGTCTCATGATTTTGCTGGAGTCCTATGGGAAGCTGCCGCAGGAGACCGGCCGCTGTGACGCTTTCTGCATTGCCATGGGGGACGGAAAAGAGTCCCTCCAGCTGGCTGATGATCTTCGGAGGGCTGGCATCCGGGCGGATTTTGATCCCCTGGTCCGCAGTATGAAGGCGCAGATGCGCTATGCTGAAAAGCTGGGAGCCCGGCTGGTGGTAATCCAGGGGGATGAGGAACGCCAAAAGGGCGTGGTGATAGTTCGCAACATGTCCACCCGGGAACAGACGGAGGTTGGCCGGGCCGGGCTTGTAGATCGAGTCCTGGAAATGCTCAAAGGGGGAGAAACAAATGGCTGAATTGATGGGGACCATGCACCGCACCGTTATGTGCGGTGAGGTGGATAAGAGGCTGACGGGAGAAAAGGTGACCCTCATGGGATGGGTTCATAGCCGCCGGGATCTGGGAGCATTGGTGTTCATTACCCTCCGGGACCGGACGGGGATCGTCCAATGCGTCTTTGATGAGAGCGATTTTAAGGGGGATTACCGGAAGGTGGAATCCATCCGGGGAGAATATGTGCTGGCCTTGACCGGCACGGTGGCCCTGCGAGAAGAGCGGAATATAAACCCCAATATGAAGACCGGGGAGATCGAGGTCAAGGCGGAGGATGTGAAGATTCTTTCGGAAGCTGAGACCCCGCCCTTTTATATCCAGGACGGCATCAACACCCGGGAGGAGCTACGGCTCCAATACCGCTATCTGGATTTGCGGCGTCCCGAGATGCAGGAACGGTTTTTGCTGCGTCACAAGCTGGCCCAGGCCACCCGAGAGTATCTCTGCGGAGCGGGGTTTTTGGAGATCGAAACCCCTATCCTAAATAAGAGCACCCCCGAGGGCGCCCGGGACTATCTGGTGCCCAGCCGGGTACAACCGGGGAAGTTCTTTGCCCTGCCCCAGTCCCCTCAGATGTTCAAGCAGCTATGCATGGTGGCGGGATTTGATAGATATTTTCAGATTGCCAAATGTTTTCGGGATGAGGATCTACGGGCGGATCGCCAGCCTGAGTTTACCCAGATCGATCTGGAGATGTCCTTTGTGGAGCCTGAGGACGTGATGTCCGTCAACGAGGGGCTCATTGCCAAATTGTTCGATGTGGCTTGGGGAGTGAAGCTTACACCGCCTTTTCCGCGCCTGACCTATCGGGAAGCCATGGAACGGTTTGGCAGCGATAAGCCGGACGTACGCTTTGGCCTGGAGTTTTCTGATGTAAGCGATATCGTGCGGGACTGCGGTTTTGCCGCCTTTGAGGGACCGGTGGCGGCGGGGGGCAGCGTCCGGGGCATCTGCGTGCCGGGAGGCGCGGAGGCCTTTAGCCGGAAGCAGCTGGATGCCCTTACCGCATTCTGCAAGGAGTTTGGCGCAAAGGGTATGGCCTATATTGGCCTGGTGCCGGACGGAAGTTTAAAGGCACCTATCGCGAAATTTTTAAAGGATGGCGTTGTTGAAGCCATTGCAGAGCGGATGGCCGCTAAGGCCGGGGATATGATGTTGTTCATCGCCGATGAGAGGAACCGCGTCGTGTTTGATGTGCTGGGCCAGCTGAGGCTGAAGATCGGCCGGGAGCGGGGGCTCATCGATGAAACCAAGCTGGGCATCCTATGGGTGACGGAGTTCCCCCTTTTGGAGTATGACGAGGAGGAAGGGCGGTGGACCGCTATGCACCATCCCTTTACCAGCCCCATGGATGAGGATTTGCCCTATCTGGAGAGCGATCCCGGCCGGGTTCGGGCCAAAGCTTATGATCTGGTAATCAACGGCATGGAGGCCGGTGGCGGAAGCATCCGCATCCATAGCCAAGAGGTACAGGAGCGGATGTTTGCACTCTTGGGCCATAGCCGTGAGGAGGCCCAGGAGCGGTTTGGATTCCTTTTGAACGCCTTCCGTTATGGGGTACCTCCCCATGGAGGGCTTGCCTTTGGCTTTGACCGGCTATGCATGATCCTGACAAAGAGCAGCAGCATCCGAGATGTGATTGCGTTCCCCAAGGTTCAGACCAGCAGCTGCCTGATGACTGGGGCGCCGGATTATGTGGAACAAAAGCAGCTGGACGAACTTTCCATTGCCATTCGTGTTGCGGAAGATGGAAGATAACCTCTACGCCCGGACACGGGCGCTTATCGGCCAGGATGGGTTGGATCGGCTCCGAGAGACACGCGCCGCTGTGGTAGGCCTGGGAGGAGTGGGCGGCGCTGCAGCCGTTTCCCTGGCAAGAAGCGGATTGGGGGAGCTGATTCTCATCGATGGGGATCAAGTCGTACCCAGTAATTTGAATCGGCAACGAGTAGCCAGGGCGGAAAATATGGGCCGGAACAAGGCCGACGCCATGGCGGAGGAGATCGCGTCCGTTGCGCCGGAAGTACGAACCACCATCCACGGGAGATTTCTCCGGGAGGAAAATCTGGAGGAGCTGATTCCCGCGGATGTGGGGTATGTTGTCGACGCCATCGACAGCCTGAGGGATAAGGTGGCTTTGATCAAAAACTGCCATGCTCGAGGGATTCGGATCATTTCGGCTACAGGGGCGGGAAACCGGCTTTGGGCGGATCGGCTTTGCTACGCTGATCTATTCGCTACCGCGCAGGACCCGGTCTGCCGCGTTCTGCGACGGGAGCTGCGGGGAACAGTGGAGCGCCATCCTGTGGTGGTAAGCCTGGAACCGCCGCGCCAGGCGGAGAAAGGGGTCGTTGCCTCCATGGCTTTTGTGCCAAACGCCATGGGACTCTTGTTGGCCAATGCGGTAGCGCTTTCTGCCGCCGGACTGGTCTCTTGGGAGGAATTGTTTTGAGAGAAGTGGGAACAGTAGAATTAGTGGAAAACGGTATGGCTACCGTGGTGTTTAACCGCCACGAGGCCTGCGGTTCCTGTCGGGCCTGCACCCCCCTGGAGGGGGAGAAAAAGATGTCGGTGGTACTGAAAAATACGCCGGGTGCCAGGGTAGGAGACCGGGTAACGGTGGAACTGCGGGGGGGCACCATGCTATCGGCCACCGCCATCGCCTACGGGATTCCCCTTTTGATGCTGATTCTGGGGGCAGTCTTGGGGGAATGGCTTCGGGGCCGTTATGGGATATCGGAAATTTATACAGCCCTCATCGCCATTGGCAGTGCGGCGATGGGGTACGGAATCCTGCGTCTGCTGAATCCGGTCTTTTCCCGGAAAGGAAGATTTTCCCCCGAGATTCGTGATATAATAAGAGACGAGCTATGAAAGGAGTGATGGATATGGCTTCTGATCAGATCATCAATGTGACCAAGGACACCTTTGATCATGAGGTGCTCAAAAGTGAGATTCCCGTGATGGTGGATTTTTGGGCCCCCTGGTGCGGCCCCTGCCGCATGGTTGGCCCCATTATGGAGGAATTGGCCGCGGATTTTGCCGGAAAAGCCAAGGTTTGCAAGATTAACGTGGACGAGGAACAGGATCTGGCGGCACAATTTCGTGTTATGACCATTCCTACCGTTTGTGTATTCAAAAACGGGGAGATTGTGGACAAGTCCATCGGCGCCAAGTCCAAGGAGGACTTTTCGGCCATGCTGGGCGGGGCCTTTTAGGACTGGCAAGAAACGATAGACGGAAAAGCTGGGAATGGGCAAGGATTGCCCATTCCTTTCTTTTCGCTTTGGGGGATGGATTGAAGTGGTTTTGGAAACGGATCGACTCTATCTGAGACAGTTGAGTCAGGGGGACTTTATGGATTTGGCTGAGATCCTGAAGGATCCGGAAGTGATGTATGCCTACGAGCACGATTTTACCGATGAGGACGTACAGATCTGGCTGGACCGGCAATTGAACCGGTATCAAAAGGACGGGTTTGGTTTATGGGCCCTTGTGGAGAAGGGATCCGATAGGATGGTGGGGGAGGCTGGCCTTACCATCCAGGATTGCGAGGGCCAGGAGGTGTTGGAGATTGGCTATCAGCTAAAGAAGCGGTTTTGGCATCGGGGATATGCCAGAGAAGCTGCGGCCGGATGCAGGGACTACGCTTTTGGGCCGTTGGATGCCCCTTGGGTGTGCGCCATCATCAAGGCGGACAATCGGGCCTCAATTCGGGTGGCGGAGGCCATTGGTATGACCAAGGAAAAGGAGTTTATTATCCGGTATTTTGCGGGGGATATGCTCCACTATTTATTCGGAATCCATCGCTCATGAAATTTTCTGCTTCCGGCCTTGCATTCTGGGGAGGGCTCCTCTATAATAAACGACATATTAACGTAATAAAGCGGAGGGATCGGGATGATCGAATACGACGCGGTTCGCCGGGAGGACCCGGCCGTTGCGGAAGCCTTTGATTTGGAGCTGAAGCGTCAGCAGGAGCACATTGAGCTCATCGCCAGTGAAAATTTTGTATCGAAAGCGGTGCTGGAAGCCTGCGGCTCCCATCTGACCAACAAGTATGCAGAGGGCTATCCCGGCCATCGCTACTATGGCGGCTGCGAGTATGTGGATGTGGTGGAGAACCTGGCACGGGAGCGGGCCTGCCAGCTGTTCCAGGCGGAGCACGCCAACGTTCAGCCCCATTCCGGCAGCCAGGCCAATACCGCTGTATTTTTCGCCATGCTGAAGCCGGGAGACCGCGTGCTGGGCATGAGCTTGGACCAAGGAGGGCATCTGACCCACGGAAGCCCTGTGAACTATTCCGGCAAGACCTATGAGTTTCATTCCTATGGCGTGGATCCTGAGACCGGCATGGTGGACTACGATAAGGTGCGGGAGATCGCCTTGGAATGCCGGCCCAAGCTGATCATCGCCGGATATTCCGCCTATCCCAGGGAGCTGGATTTCAAGCGGTTCCGGGAGATTGCCGATGAGGTGGGAGCGCTTCTCATGGTGGACATGGCGCATTTCGCGGGGATGGTTGCCGCGGGGCTTCATCCCAGCCCGGTACCCTATGCGGATTTTGTGACCACCACCACCCACAAGACCCTGCGGGGTCCCCGCGGCGGCATGATTCTCTGCAAAAAGGAGTACGCTAAGAAGATCGATAAGGCCATCTTTCCGGGGATCCAGGGAGGGCCTCTGATGCATGTGATCGCTGGAAAGGCCATCTGTTTCAAGGAAGCGCTGACCTCCGAATACAACGAATACATGGCCCAGGTGGTGAAGAACGCCAAGGCACTTGCCAAAGGCCTCATGGATCGGGGTGTGAATCTGGTATCCGGCGGCACCGATAACCATCTGATGCTCATTGATCTGCGGGGAAGCGGACGGAAGGGCAATGAAATGGAGACCCTGCTCCATAGCGCCAACATTACCACCAACAAGAATGCAGTGCCCTTTGACCCCGAAAAACCCACCGTTACCAGCGGGCTACGGATTGGTTCTCCGGCTATGACCACTCGGGGAATGAAGGAAGCCGAGATGGATTTGATCGCTGGTTTTATCGCCCGTCTGGTTCAGGAAGGGGAGAGCGCCGTGCCCCAGGTGAAGGAACAGGTCATCGCGCTCTGTGAGCGGTTTCCCCTGTATCGAGGATAAGGAAAAGGGGGATGGAGACCGCCCGGTTATGCCTTCGTCATTTTCGGCCCCAGGATTGGGAGCCTTTGCATGCCTATCTTTCCCTGGAAGAGGTTGTAAAATATGAACCATATGGTGTCTTTTCTAGGGAGAAGAGTAAGCAGGAGGCCCTTCGCCGTTCCAAGGACGATCGTTTTTGGGCGGTATGCCTAAAGAAGAATGGCCATCTGATAGGAAATCTGTATCTGGAAGAACAGGACTATGCCGCTTGGGAGCTGGGCTATGTTTTTCATCTGGATTTCTGGGGGAAAGGGTATGCTACTGAAGCGGCCTCCGCTTTGCTTCGATACGCTTTTGAGGAGAAGAAAGCCCATCTCGTAACGGCCAGCTGTAATCCGATGAACAGCGCATCGTGGCGCTTAATGGAACGCTTGGGGATGCGTAGAGAGGGACACCTGGTTAAGAGTATCTACTTCTCTCGCGATGACCAAGGCCAACCGATCTGGCAGGATACCTATGTATATGGAATCCTCGCAGAGGAATACGTCTGAGATTAAAAAATGATCCCTCTCCTGGAATGGTTGAGAGGGATCATTTTTTTGGATTTATTGTTGACAAAAATAATCGGATATAATAAAATGATTTCAGAGTAAAATACTAGGAAATGGGGGGATCCCGGGTGAAGATTTCCACCAAAGGACGATATGGTTTGAAAGCCATGTTTGAGCTGGCCTGTCGCTATGGAGAAACGCCGGTATCCATCCGCGCCATTGCCGAGGCCCAGGGGATTTCAGAGCATTATTTGGAACAGCTTTTTAAAAAGCTGCGCAAAGCCGGGGTGGTGCAATCCATTCGAGGCGCCCAGGGCGGCTATGCTCTTGCCAGGCCGCCGGAGGAGATCACCATAGGAGAGATTCTGCGTGCTTTGGAGGGCACCGTGGCCCCGGTATCCTGTGCCGAGACGGAGGTATCCTGCGCATATGCCAGGCAGTGCGTGGAAAACTACGTCTACCGCCAAATTCGGGAAGGAATCGACCGGGTGGTGGACAACCTGACCCTATCGTCCATGCTGATGGAACAAAGGAGAATCCAAGAGGAGCTTGGGAGGCAGTAATTATGAATAGAATCTATTTAGACCATGCGGCAACCACCTATGTAAAGCCCGCGGTATTGGAGGCCATGCTGCCCTATTTTACTGAGAAATTCGGCAATCCAGGAGGGGTACACAGTTACTCCCGGGAGGCCAAGGCGGCGCTGGATGAAGCCAGAGAGCAGCTTGCAAGGGCGTTGCATGCACAGCGGGATGAGATATACTTTACCGGCGGCGGAAGCGAGAGCGATAACCTGCTGATTCGGGGGGCGGCAAAGGCCTATCGGGATAAAGGGAAACACTTGATCACCACCGCCATTGAGCATCATGCGGTGCTCCATACCATGGAAGCTCTGGAGAAAGAGGGCTATCAGGTGACCTATCTTCCGGTGGACAGTGAGGGATTTGTTACTCCCCAGCAGGTGGAAGCGGCCATCCGCCCGGATACCAGCTTGGTGTCCGTTATGTTTGCCAACAATGAGATTGGCACCATTGAGCCCGTTTCAGAGATCGCGCGGGTATGCCGCGACCATGGGGTGCTGTTCCATACCGATGCGGTACAGGCCTTTGGTAGTGTGCCCATAGATGTTGCGGAGATGGGCATTGATCTTCTTTCCCTATCGGGGCACAAGCTCTATGGACCTAAAGGCATCGGTGCCATGTATATACGAAAGGGTGTTCGCCTTGCGCCCATCCTCTTTGGGGGCGCACAGGAGAGAAACCGGCGCCCTGGCACCGAGAACATCCCGGGAGCTGTGGGATTGGGCGCCGCCGCGGAATTGGCGGTGGCCCATATGGAGGAAAATGCCGCGCGGATTTCAGCGCTCCGGGATCGGCTCATCGATGGAGTGCTGGAGCGGATTCCCTTTACCCGGCTCAACGGTCCTCGGGAGAACCGGCTGCCCAACAACGCCAGTTTTTGCTTTGAGTTCGTGGAGGGAGAGGGCCTCCTTCTGATGCTGGATATGAAGGGAATTGCAGGCGCCAGCGGCAGTGCCTGCACATCGGGATCCCTGGATCCATCCCACGTGCTGCTGGCGCTGGGACTATCCCATGAGATCGCCCATGGCTCCCTGCGGCTGACTTTGGGCACCGATACAACCCAGCAAGAGATCGACACCGTTTTGGAGGTTCTTCCGCCCATTGTGGAGCGGCTTCGGATGATGTCTCCTCTATTCAATCAAAGAAAGGACGGATTGCGTCATGTATAGCGAAAAAGTAATGGACCATTTTATGAATCCCAGGAACGTAGGGGAAATCCCAGACGCCAGCGGCGTAGGGGAGGTGGGCAACGCCAAATGCGGTGATATCATGCGCATCTATCTGAAGATCAATGACGATGAGGTGGTGGAGGACGCTAAATTTATGACCTACGGCTGCGGCGCGGCTATCGCTACCAGCAGCATGGCCACGGAGCTGGTAAAAGGCCGCACGGTGGAGGAGGCGCTTTCCCTGAGCAATGCCGCAGTTATGGATGCGCTGGGCGGCTTGCCCCCCGCCAAGGTACACTGCAGCGTCCTGGCTGAAGAGGCCATCAAAGCCGCTATTGAGGATTATAAATCCCGATAAATTGGAAAATCGCTCCAGGGTTTCCAGGCTTCCATCCCCATGAAACCGCGGAATCGGGACAGAATAATAACGAATCTGTGTCGAAAGGGGCGAATGTACATATGAAGACTTCGATGTTGATTGGCGTTGCCGCCGGCAGCGTCATCGGTGCTGTGGCAACCATGGCCATGCACGGCGATCTTTCCTCGCGAAACATGAAGCGTATGGGCCGCAAGATGAAACGCCAGGCGCATCGCATGGGGATCGATCTCTAAAGGCCAAAGGACGGGGGTGGACGTTTCACTTCCGTCCTTTTCCTTTTGGCATGGATGGGCGGTGAAAACCATATAGTTTTCTAGGGACGGTGCGCTTTTCTTTTTCTTAAGAAATACATCACGGATTCTTATGGGAAATGCGTTTGTCAAACCCCCGTGTGTAAGGTATAATATGTGCAAGAGGTGACCGATATGGATAAAACCGTGGCTTTCTCTCCCATTAAGGAACAGACGGATACGCCCGCTTCCATCATTGCGCGGGTGTATAGCGCCCTTCAGGCCAAGGGCTATGATCCCATCAACCAACTGGTGGGTTATATCATCTCGGGCGATCCCACCTATATCACCAGCTATGGGGACGCGCGTTCCCTCATCTGCCGCTTGGAGCGGGATGAGCTTTTGGAGGAAATCATTACCTACTATATTCAGAACAAACATATGTAAGATGGAATACCGGAAGCTGGGAAAGAGCGGTATTTTAGTATCCCGTCTATGTTTTGGTACGCTTACCGTAGGCCCTTTGCAAAAGGGCCTTTCCTATCTCCAGGGGGGAAGGCTCATGGCACAGGCTTTTTCGGGCGGGGTAACTTGCTTGGATACCGCGGAGTATTACGAGAATTATGGCCATATCCGGGAGGGGATTCGCTTTTTTCCCGACGTTGTGGTGATGACCAAGTCCTATGCCTACGACCGGGCTTGGGCGGCTGAAAGCGTTGGCCGAGCCATGAATGCATTGGGCAGAAATCAAATCGATGTGATGATGCTTCATGAGCAGGAAAGCGTTCATACGCTGCGGGGACATCGGGAGGCGCTGGACTATTATCTGGCTCTGAAGGAAAAGGGCGTTATCAAGGCGGTAGGAGTTTCCACCCATTTTGTGGGCTGTGCCGCCGCTGTTGCAAAGATGCCCCAGGTGGATGTGCTCAGCGTTCCCCTGAATTGGAAGGGATACGGCATTATGGATGGGTCTTTGCTGGACATGCTTTCCGTGATCCGGGAGGCGAAGCAGGCGGGAAAGGGGATTACCGCCATGAAGCCTCTGGGGGGCGGGCACCTCTCGGGCGGTGCCCGAGAAGCGCTTGACTATGTGGCGGGACTGGAGGATGTGGATTGCATCCCTCTTGGAATGCAGAATGCTCTGGAGGTGGACTGCAACCTGGCTTATTTTAACGGAAACCCCCAGGAGGATCTGTTCATTAAAACCCATGGACAGGCGCGAAGGCTTCACATCGCCGATTGGTGTGTGGGATGCGGGGCCTGTGCTGCCCGGTGTAAGCAGAGGGCTATCCGGGTGGAGGATGGACGGGCCAAGGTGGATCAGGAACGTTGTGTTCTTTGCGGCTACTGCGCCAAAGAATGTCCGGAATTTTGCATAAAGGTGTATTGACGATATGAGAATGGTTGGATTGGATATTGGAGATGTGCGCATCGGAAT
The DNA here is from genome assembly GCF_044357945.1 of Christensenella sp. MSJ-20. Taxonomy (NCBI): domain Bacteria; kingdom Bacillati; phylum Bacillota; class Clostridia; order Christensenellales; family Christensenellaceae; genus Christensenella; species Christensenella sp. MSJ-20. The sequence goes on along the minus strand of NZ_CP076563.1, from coordinate 482,525 downwards.
TGCGGTTTGCGATGAGCGGGAGATCATCGCTTCGGGGGTGGAGACATACCGCCGGACCGGAGACTTGGACCAGGATTGCGCATATATCGCGGACCGGGTGAGAGAACTCTCGGCGGAGCGGGTGGTTCTGGGGCTTCCCATCAATATGAACGGCACCCAGGGACCCGCCTGCGAGAAGGTTCGGGCATTTGGGGAAGCGTTATCCATTCGGTGCCCTGTGGAACAGGACTACTTCGATGAGCGCCTCACCAGCGCCCAGGCCAACCGGGTTTTGATTTCGGCAGATGTATCCCGGAAAAAACGAAAAAATGTGGTGGATATGCTGGCTGCCCAACTGATCCTACAGGCCTATATCGACGCGAGGTGTTGACGCTATGTTTGGGATCAACGATAGAAACGAACTGATGGCTACCATCATCGATGGAGAGGGAAACCGAACGGAATACTTCCCCTATGCCGCGTTTGCCCTGGAGGGGGTGGAATATCTAGTGCTGCGTTCCTCGGAGCCTGGTATTGGCGAAGAGGTGCTGGTGCTGGAAAGCCAGGAGGACGCGCAAGGCCAGCGCATGTTTTCCCTGGCTCAGACCACGCCTAAGTTACAGGAACTGATTCTTCAGGGACTGGGCTTGAGCTATGGTTTGATCCAGTAGGATTTTCCCTTGCGTGGAAAGGCATCCTATGGTATAATCCATATTCGGAAAAACACACCCATGGATAAAATCCTTGTGCCATTGGTATGAGCGTCCACGGGGAGGAAAAACAAGGAGGAGTTTTGTTATGTCTGTTATTTCCATGAAACAACTGTTAGAAGCTGGCGTGCATTTTGGGCACCAGACCCGTCGTTGGAACCCCAAAATGGCACGCTATATCTTTGCCGAGCGGAATGGGATCTATATCATTGATCTCCAGAAGACCGTCAAGAAGGTGGAGGAAGCCTATCTCTTTGCCCGTGATGTGGCGGAAAAGGGCGGCTCCATCCTGTTTGTGGGCACCAAGAAGCAGGCTCGTGAAAGCGTGGAAATGGAAGCCAAGCGCTGCGGCATGTTCTATGTAAACAACCGCTGGCTGGGCGGCATGCTTACCAACTTTAAGACCATCCGGGGCAGCATCAACCGTTTGAACCGCATCAATGCCATGGAGAAAAACGGCGACTTTGACCTCATGACCAAGAAGGAAGTCATCAAGCTGAATCTGGAGCGGGAAAAGTTGGAGAAGAACCTGGGCGGCATCAAGGAGATGCGCAACCTGCCTTCCGCTCTTTTTGTGGTGGATCCCAAGAAGGAGCGTATTGCCGTGGCTGAGGCCCGGAACCTGGGGATCCCGATCATCGCTATCGTGGATACCAACTGTGATCCCGACGAGATCGATTATCCCATTCCTGGCAATGACGACGCCATCCGTGCGGTAAAGCTCATCGCCGGCAAGATGGCTGATGCTGTTATCGAAGGCCGCCAGGGCGAGCAGATGGAGGAGGAGCCCGCTCCTGCCGAGTTGACTGAGGAACAGGCTGAGGAAACGGCTATTGCGGAAATTGACAGTGCCGAGGTTGCGCCTGCTGAGGCCGAAGCGGCCCCTGCTGAATAATTGAGGAGGAGATGGAGTATGGCTATTACCGCCAATGACGTAAAAGAACTGAGAGAGCGCACTGGCGCCGGTATGATGGACTGCAAGCGGGCCCTGACCGAAGCCGATGGAAATATGGACAAAGCCATCGAAATCCTGCGGGAAAAGGGTTTGGCTGCCGCTGCCAAGAAGTCTGGCCGCATTGCCGCTGAGGGCTTGGTGGCCAGCTATATCCACATGGGCGGCCGCATTGGCGTCCTGGTGGAGGTCAACTGCGAAACCGATTTCGTAGCCAAGACCGATAACTTCAAGGATCTGGTTCACGATGTGGCTATGCAGATTGCCGCGACCAATCCGCAGTACGTCAGCAAGGAAGAGGTTCCCGCCGACGTCATTGAGAAGGAGAAGGAGATCCTTCGGGCCCAGGCGCTCAACGAGGGCAAACCCGAGAAGATTGTGGATCGCATGGTAGAGGGCCGCATTGAGAAGTACTACAAGGAGGTCTGTCTCCTGGAGCAGCCCTTTGTAAAGGATAGCGATAAGACCGTGAAGGGCATGATTATGGAGGCCATCGCTTCTATTGGGGAGAATATTTCCGTTCGCCGCTTTGTCCGTTATGAGATGGGCGAAGGCCTAGAGAAACGGGAAGACAACTTCGTGGATGAAGTGATGAAGCAGGCTGGTAAGTAACCCTGAGGGGGCCGGTTTCGGCCCCCTTTTTTTATGCTCAGGAGGTGTATCATAATGGCAATTGCGTACAAACGGGTGATCCTCAAGATCAGTGGGGAGGCTCTTGCCGGTCCCCAGGGGTTTGGCATCGATTTTGAGATTCTCAATGGCATCGGGGATCAGATCATCGAGTTGGCCGGGCTGGGCTGCGAGGTATGCATCGTGGTGGGAGCGGGAAACATCTGGCGGGGCCGCAGCGGTGTGGGAATGGATCGAAGCACCGCCGACTATATGGGCATGCTTGCTACTACCATCAATTCCTTGGCCCTTCAGGATGCCATCGAGCAGAAGGGAGCGGATGTCCGGGTACAGACCGCCATTGAGATGCGGCAGATCGCTGAACCCTATATCCGGCGCCGGGCAACGAGGCACCTGGAAAAGGGACGGGTTGTGATCTTTGCCTGCGGGACCGGGAACCCGTTTTTCTCCACCGATACCACCGCCGCGCTGCGGGCAGCGGAGATGGGAGCCGATGTGATCCTTTTGGCTAAGAACGTGGATGGGGTATATGACAGTGATCCCAAGACCAACCCGGATGCCAAGAAATTCAGCGATATTAGCTACAAGGATATTCTGGCCCAGGGGCTGACGGTGATGGATTCTCCTGCAGTGGCCCTTTGCATGGAGAACAACATCCCCATCGTGGTGTTCCCGTTGAAGGAGGAAGGCTCTATTGTACGCGCGGCGCGCGGGGAGGAGATTGGGACGTTGGTACACGGATAAGCCGTTTTAACGAGGCCGGATGATTTTCCCATGTCCTTCACCGGGAAATCATCCGGTTTACTTGATCTTATCCTGGTTTTTCAGTAAAATGTAGAAAAAGGAGGTTATGGTATGGACGTTGATATTTTGGATCGTTCCAGGGAACGTATGAATAAGACCATCGAGGCTTTGAAGCGGGAGCTCTCCGGCATGAAGGCCGGCCGGGCTAATCCCCAGATTTTAGACCGCATTATGGTGGATTACTATGGAACGCCCACGCCCATCCCCCAAATGGCCAATGTGTCCACGCCGGAGCCCCGGCTGCTGGCCATCACCTTATGGGATCCTTCCACGCTGAAGGACGTAGAAAAGGCAATTATGAAGAGTGATTTGGGCATCACCCCCAGCAACGATGGAAAGATCATCCGTTTGCAATTTCCTGAGCTGACCGAAGAGCGGCGCCGGGATCTGGTGAAGCAGGTGAAAAAGCTGGGCGAGGAGGCCAAGGTGGCCGTTCGCTCCATTCGCCGGGATGCCAATGACGCCATGGCCAAAGAGGAAAAGAACAACCTCATGACCGAGGATGATCGTCGGCTTTATGAGAAGGACGTCCAAAAGCTTACCGACGATACCATCCGGGAGATCGACGGCATCCTTACCGTTAAGGAAAAGGAGATCATGTCCGTTTGATTTTGCTTCCAGAGTATTTGGGACTTCGGCTCCAAACCGCTGCCGATTTGCTCTGCCGCCAAGGGGTGGAGGCTTGCTCCCTTTCCTATCGGGATCCCAGGGGCAATGCTCCAGGGGATGATGCCCGCGTGGTGCGGGCACAGTTGGATTGGGGCAGGGTGATTTTAACCTACTGTGACTTCAGAACAGAACTCTGACTTTTCCCAAGGCATTCCGTCTTGGGAAATGGTCATATTAAGGGGTAGAACCTTTGAATGATACTGTATTAAAGCCTCAGATGCTAGGGCGTCTGGGTATTAAGCGGGAACGGGTGCCACGGCATATTGCTATCATCATGGACGGCAATGGCCGCTGGGCAAAAGCCAGGGGCAAAAGCCGTGCCGATGGACACCGGGCAGGGATGGAACGCATCCATGATATCGTTCAGGCCAGCCAGGACGTGGGAGTGGAGCATTTAACGCTATTTGCCTTTTCCAGCGAGAACTGGAGGCGGCCCCGACCGGAGATTCAAGCGCTGTTTTCCCTGCTGGTGGAGTACTTCCACCGGGAGATTGACGAGCTCCATAAAAATGGGGTGCGGATCAGGATTTTAGGTGTGGATACCAATGTTCCAGACAATATCCTGCGGGTGCTGCGGCGGGCGGAGGATCTAACCCGGAATAACCCAAACCTGACTTTAAACATTGCCTTTAATTATGGTAGCCGGCAGGAAATTACTTCTGCAGTGCGCCGCATGGCTGAAGAGGTTGCTGGCGGGATGCTTCGGGTGGAGGACATCGATGAGGGCCTTGTTGGAGAACACCTGTATACCGCTGGACAGCCCGACCCAGATCTTTTGATTCGCACCAGCGGGGAACAGCGGATCAGCAACTTTCTATTGTACCAGCTAGCCTATACCGAGCTGGTCTTTGTGGAGCAGCATTGGCCGGATTTTTCGGTGGATGTATACTTTGACGCCATTCGGCAGTATGCCGGGCGGGACCGCCGGTTTGGCGGATTGGGTTAAACGCATGAGTGCATCCATGATAAATAGAATTATAGTTGGAATCATCCTAGCTGCCGTGGTGGGCCTGGTGGTGGCCCTGGGCGGAGTGGTCTTGATGGCTGCAGCCCTCTTATGCATGGCAGGAACCATGTATGAGATGTACCGGGCGGTAAAGCGTTTGGCGCCTACCATTCAGCTCTGGCCCATGGTTTTTTATGTGATAATCTCCTCGGTTGGTGCTAGATTCTGGGGCATTCTTGGAGTGGTAGCCGCCTTTTTGGTGGCGGTGATGGTGGTCTTTGCACAGAAGATTCTGGAAGGAAAGCTGGATTTTGAGGGGATCCTCTTTTCCGTCTTTGTGTTGCTATACCCTGGCCTATTTGCTTCATTGCTATATAGCCTGGCGCTGATGCCCGACCCCATCTGCCGAATGGGAGTCTTAATGGCTATTTTTATGGCCTCTATGCCCGATATGTTTGCGTATTTCACCGGAATGGCCTTTGGAAAGCATAAGATGGCGCCTGTTATCAGCCCAAAAAAATCCTGGGAGGGCGCCCTGGGCGGTGTTTTGGGCGGACTGGTTACCGGGGTGGCGCTGTATTTTATCCAGAACATCTTTGGTATGGCCATTCCGTTGTTGGACTTTGTGCTGCTGGGCGGCATCTGCGCCATTGCCGGAATGATAGGGGATCTTGCGGCGTCCTTGGTGAAACGCACCATCGATATCAAGGATTACAGCCGCATCTTTATGGATCATGGCGGACTGATGGACCGGTTGGACAGCGTATTGTTTGTAGCGCCCGTTATCTGTCTGTACTTTTTCCTAATTGCGTGAGGTGAAGGATTGAAGACGGTTGCCGTTATCGGCTCTACCGGGTCTATTGGGACCCAGGCGTTGGATGTAATCCGCCATCGAAGGAAGGAATTCCAGGTGGCGGCTTTGTCCTGCCATGGAAATCTTCCCTTGCTCTATCAGCAGATTGAGGAGTTCCATCCCCATGTGGTGGGGATTTCCGATGAAGCCGCCTATCGGGAGGCAAAGGCATATCTGGGAGAGCGGGTAAAGTTGCTTGGCGGCTCGGAAGCCCATAGCGGTTGTGTGGAGGAGAGCGATGCTCATATTACGCTTATTTCGGTGGTGGGGTTTGCCGGACTGGCGCCCCTTGCGGCTTCCATCCGCCTTCATAAGCAGACCTGTGTAGCCAACAAGGAGAGCATCGTCTGTGGAGGGGCAGCCATTCGAGAGCTGGCCCAGATCCATGGAGTGGAGATTTTACCGGTGGACAGCGAGCACAACGCCATCTACCAGTGCCTTATGGGAAACCGGGATAAGAACATCGCGAAAATCCATCTGACCTGTTCTGGTGGACCGTTTTTGCGGTGGAGCCGGCGGGAGATGACAACCGCTACCTGGGAACAGGCGTTAAAGCATCCTAAATGGAATATGGGGCGTAAGATCTCCATCGATTCCGCCACCCTTGCCAACAAAGGGCTGGAGGTATTGGAAGCAAAATGGCTGTTTGCGGTGGAGTTGGACCAGATCCAGGTGGTGGTTCATCCCCAGAGCATTGTCCACAGCATGGTGGAATATGAGGATCGGTCTATTCTAGCACAGCTAGGGCCTACTGATATGCGACTGGCCATCCAATTTGCCCTTACATATCCCCGGCGGGAGGCGGGAATCCTAGAACCGCTGGATCTGTTTTCCATGGGAAGCCTGGAGTTTTTCCGGCCGGATATGGAGCGATTTCCTTGTCTCGGACTGGCCATGGAAGCTGGCCGTCAGGGAGGAGCTTCGCCCATTGCCTTTAATGCTGCCAATGATTTGGCCGTGGAAGCGTATCTGGCCGGCCGAATTGGATTCTATGGCATTTCTGATTTGGTGGAGCGGACGCTATCCCGTTTTCATGGCGGGCCAGAACCAGCGCTCGCGGAGATTTCCCGTATGGATGAAGCGGTTCGGGAATACATTAGAAAGAGTTTATCCTAAGGAGACGGTTGATTGTATATTGTGATCGCCATTTTGGTGCTGGGGCTGTTGATCCTAGCCCATGAGTTTGGCCATTATATCGTAGGAAAAAAATCTGGTATTGCGGTGTTGGAATTCGCCGTGGGTATGGGCCCAAAGGTAGTCTCCTGGCAACGGGGAGAGACCCAGTATTCCATCCGGTTAATTCCCCTAGGTGGGTTTTGCCGCTTTTTGGGGGAGGATGAAAACAACTCCGATCCCAGGTCCCTAACCGCCGCGCCTCTGGGGAAACGGTTTATGACCATCTTTGCCGGGGCGTTTTTCAACATCATCCTTGCTTTTTTGCTGGCCTTTTTTCTGATGTTCGGCCTGGGGGACAATGTGCCTACGGTAGCGGGACTTCTTCCTGACTCCAACAGCGCCGCCGCGGGAATACAGGAGGGGGACATTGTCTATTCCATCGATGGGCATACCCTGTTGCTGCCGGGAGACTTGAACAAATACGTTCAGGAGAACCAGGATGGAACCGTGGATGTGGTGGTGCTCCGGAACGGGCAGAAGGTCGGGATGGAGGTCGAACCTATTGTCCAGGATGGGGTGAAGCTGATCGGGGTTCAATCCTCCTATACCGTACACCGATTTGGTTTTTTTGAAAGCATTGGCCGGGCGGTGGCATGGTGCTGGGCCCTGGTGGTTGAAATCTTCCTTTTCTTCGTTGGCCTTATCACCGGCCGTGGGGTGGCCGGAGGCGTTGTGGGACCGGTAGGAACCATCAGCGTCATCGGCAGCGTGGCCCAAGTGGGATTCCGATCCCTTGTCAGTCTGGTATCCATGCTGAGCATCAATTTGGGCGTAGTGAACCTGTTGCCCCTGCCCGCCTTGGACGGCGGCCGTCTTGTGTTTGTTTTAATAGAGGCCATCCGCGGCAAACCCGTGCCTCCTGAAAAAGAGGGGATGGTGCACCTCATTGGGATGGCGGCACTAATGGTGCTCATCGTATTTTTGACCTATCAGGATATCGTCGGTCTATTTACTGGTTCGTTAGGAGGTTGATGCCCTATGGCATCCAAACGGTCTATCCGAGTGGGGGATTTGATCATCGGTGGCGGGGCCCCGGTGGTAATTCAAAGCATGACCAATACCGATACCCGGGATGTGGAGGCTACCTCGGCGCAGATCCGGCGTCTATATGAGGCGGGCTGCCAGCTTGCCCGGGTATCCGTCTACGATACCCGTTGCGCCCAGGCAGTACGAGAGTTGGTGGACAGGAGTCCCATCCCTTTGGTAGCGGACATCCATTTTGACCATCGGTTAGCCATTCAGAGCGTAGAAAACGGCATTCAGAAGCTGCGGATCAACCCCGGGAACATCGGCGGCGCTGACCGGGTTCGGAGCCTGGTGGCATGCGCCAAGGAGCATGGGGTTCCCATCCGTATCGGGGTCAACGGGGGCTCCCTGGAGCCCGATCTATTGAGAAAATACGGTGGTCCCACCGCTGAGGCGCTAGTGGAAAGCGCTTTGGGGCATGTGCGCATCCTGGAGGATTGCGCGTTTTATGATATTGCTATTGCCGTTAAGAGCAGCAATGTTCCCACCATGGTTCGAGCCTATCGGATGCTGGCGGAGCGAACCGATTACCCGCTGCATCTGGGAGTAACCGAAGCGGGAACGGTGCGGATGGGCACGGTAAAATCCGCTGTGGGCATCGGGTCCCTTTTGCTAGATGGCATCGGGGATACCATCCGGGTTTCCCTGTCGGGGGATCCAGCCCGGGAGATCGTGGCGTGCAAGGATATCCTTCGATCCTGCGGGCTCCTGGATACCGGAGTGGAGATCGTATCCTGCCCCACCTGCGGCAGATGTTCCATCGATGTAGAAGCTATGGCCTTGGCTTTGGAGGAGCGGGTTGCCCACGTGTCCGCGCCCATCCGAGCGGCCGTGATGGGGTGCATCGTTAACGGCCCTGGAGAGGCACGGGATGCGGATATCGGCATCGCGGGAGCTGCTGGAGATATTTTGCTGTTCCGCAAGGGAGAGGAGAAACCCCAGCGCCTGCCGGCGGAGCGGGCGGTGGATCTTTTGGCGGAGGAAATTGAAAAGCTGGCCGAAGAACGGTAGGGTGTTGTGATCGTTTTGGGAATAGGGGAGAGGGCGTGAACCAGGAATTGCACATCGAGGCTGGAGAGGCTAGAGCAAGAATCGTTGAGATGCGGTATAGCCGGTCTCAAGGAATTTTGACGGTAACCGTTGAGCTTCTGTGCCCCGTTTTGCCCGCCCATATTGCGGCGGTTAAGCGGATGGTGGAGGACAAATTGGACCGGGACCCGGGGCTCCAGGTCCATTTTGACGTGTCCGCGTACAGCTACGATACGGTATTGGATCTGTTCTGCACCCTGGTTTCCATGGAAAATGGCGGTCTAATTCTGGGACTGGAGCAGGGGAAGATGGGGGTATCGGATTCCCATATTCTATTGCTAAACCGGGAGGATAATCCGGTGCTGCAATCCAAGACCAACCTTATGCTGCTACAGCATCTTGCGGCGGCGGTGGGCCGGGAGCTGATGCTGGTGGCCGAAGAGGGGGACCTGCCGCTTTTTTCCATCGACGCGGCGCGTTACCGGCTTGCGGCGCCAGTCTCGAAGCCCCAGTCGGCGGCGGGTATCAAAGTGGATAAAAAGCCTTCCACGAAGAGCAGGGCAAAGAAGGAGGAGAAGGGACGTGTGATCTTGGGCAAATCCTTTGTGCCCAAGCAGATTGCTTCCATCGACAGCCTAAGCTTGGAATCCGGCTCGGTGACCATCCAGGGAAAGGTGATCGGAGGGGAGATTAAGACCTTTAATTCCGGCAGAATGCTGCTGCTTGCCAATGTGACCGATAACAAGGGGACGGTGGTGGTCAAGGCATTCGTGGATGGCAAACTTCAGAACAAGTGCAACCGGCTGCTATCGGGAGAGGGGAAGGCCCTTGTCCGCGGGAGCATTGATTACGATTCCCGCAGCAAGGAAATCTGTCTCATGGCCCGGGATATCCTCTTGGAGGAGGATCCGGGACGGGTGGATGACGCGCCCATCAAACGGGTAGAGCTGCATGCTCATACCAAGATGAGCAGCCAGGATGGTTTGGCCGACGCGGCTATGCTGGTGACCCGAGCGGCAAGTTTTGGCCATGAGGCCATCGCCATTACCGACCATGGAGTGGTACAGGCCTACCCCGATGCCTATGAGGCGCTGGATAGCGCCAACAAAAAATACGGCAGCAATACCAAGCTGATCTATGGTCTTGAGGCCTATATGGTCAATGATTTCTGCTATGTGGGGGAGGATGGTCCCCTATCGGAGTTTGTGGTCTTTGATGTGGAGACAACGGGGTTGGACAAGCGGGAGGATCGGCTCATTGAAATCGGCGCCTGCGTTCTTCGGAATGGGGAAATCGTGGAGGAGTTCAATACCTTTGTCAACCCTGGACGGCCCATCTCCCGGAGTTCGGTAGAGATCACCGGGATCACCGATGATATGGTGAAGGATGCGCCCGATACGCGGGAGGCCCTCCGGATGCTGGATGGATTCATCAAGGGGCGGCCGTTGTGCGCGCATAACGCCACCTTCGATGTGTCTTTTTTACGGAATCTTGGGAAGGAATACGGCCTTACCTTTGACACTGGTATGCTGGATACTCTGGCTTTGGCCCGTATGCTGGTTCCAGGACAGGGCCGATATAATCTATCAGCCCTGTGCAAGCACTTCGATATCCGCTTGGAGCAGGCGCACCGGGCCGTACATGACGCCATGGCCACTGCGCGGGTACTGGACCGGCTTTTGAACATTGCCCAAGAGGAATACGGCGCAAAAACCCGTTTTGCCCTCAATGGTTTGGACGGCGCCAATGGAATGCCAAGCCATCATGTGATCCTACTGGCCCAGAATCCAACTGGCCTGATGAACCTATACCGGGTGGTGACGGAATCCCATCTGAAGGGATTCCATCGACGGCCGCTGATTAAAAAGAGCTTTATACAGGCACACCGGGAAGGATTGCTCATTGGTTCTGCCTGTGAGCAGGGAGAGGTATTCCGCTGCATTCTGGAGCGGTATGACGACGCCTATACGCGGCATATCGCCTCCTTTTACGACTATCTGGAGGTACAGCCTCTGGGGAACAACCGCTTTTTGGTGGGGAACCGCCGGGAATCCACCTGGGTGAACGGCGAGGAGGATCTGATTGCCATCAACCAGGCCATCATCCGTTTGGCTGAGGAGTTGGAGCTTCCCTGTGTGGCCACCAGCGACTGCCATTTCATTGAGCCAGAGGATGAATACTATCGCCGGATTCTAATGGATATCCAGGGGTTTTCCGACGCCGACGTCCAGCCTCCCCTCTATCTGCATACCACCCAGGAAATGCTGGACGAGTTCTGGTATCTGGACGAGGAGACCAGGCGGGCGGTGGTGGTGGAGAATCCGCACCGCATTGCAGCTGAAATAGAGGATACGTTCCGCCCTTTCCCGAATGAGGAAATGTTTCCGGTGGAGGAGGGGGCTGACGAGCTCATGGAGCGGGTGTCCTATGAGGGGGCCCACCGGGTTTATGGGGAAACCCTGCCGGAGGTGGTCCAGGCCCGCCTGGACCGAGAGCTTCATTCCATTACCAAACACCGTTTTTCCACCCTTTATACCAGCGCTTACCATCTGGTGAAAGCCAGTAATGACGCCGGCTATACCGTGGGGAGCCGAGGCAGCGTTGGGAGTTCCTTTGTGGCCTTTTGCATGGGCATCAGCGAGGTGAATCCGCTGCCCAGCCATTACCGGTGCCCTTCCTGTCAGTACAGCGATTTCGATACCGCTCGGTTCGGCTGCGATTGCGGTGTGGATCTACCGGAAAGGGAATGCCCCGTGTGTGGGAAACCCCTTGTACGGGATGGCTTTGAGATCCCCTTTGAGGTATTTCTGGGGTTCGAAGGGGATAAGGTTCCCGATATCGATTTGAACTTCTCGGGGGAGAATCAGGCTGCTGCCTTTGCCAAGGTGGAGGAGCTATTCGGTTCTGAAAACGTGTTTCGCGCGGGGACCATCATTGGAATCAAGGACAAAACAGCCTATGGGTATGTCCTCAACTATATGGAGAAACACGGAATCCAGGCCAGCCGCGCTGAGGTGGAGCGCCTTGCCCGGGGTATCACTGGGGTAAAGAAGACCACTGGTTGCCATCCGGGGGGGATGGTCATTGTGCCAAAAGATATCGACGTACACCTGTTTACCCCTATCCAGCATCCCGCAGATAAGACCGAGGGAGGAATCGTAACCACTCACTTTGCGTTCAGCTCCCTTCATGACCGGCTGTTGAAATTGGATATTCTGGGCCATGATAACCCGACTATTATCAAGCGGCTGTATGAATTTACGGGGGTGGATCCCATCACCGTGCCGCTTAACGATGAAAAGGTCTTGTCCGTTTTTCGCGAAAACACGGCTTTGGGGGTGGATCCGGAGAAATACAAGAGCAAGACCGGAGCCATTGGCCTACCGGAATTCGGCACCAGCTTTGTTCGGAGTATGCTGGAGGAAACCCAGCCCACCACCGTCAGCGAGCTGATTCGTATCAGCGGATTGTCCCATGGCACCGACGTTTGGATCAACAACGCCCAGGATCTCATTCGCAATGATGTTGCCACGCTGCGGGAATGTATCTGCTGCCGGGACGATATTATGATCGCTCTCATTGGAATGGGGGTGGAGCCGCTGATGTCATTTACCATTATGGAACGGGTGCGGAAGGGGAAGGGGCTCAGCCCAGAGATGGAGGCGGCCATGGTTCAGAACCAGGTGCCGCAGTGGTTCATCGATAGCTGTAAGAAGATCAAATATATGTTCCCCAAGGCTCACGCCGCCGCTTACGTGACGGCTGCTCTCCGGATCGGCTATTTTAAGGTTTATTATCCCCTTGCTTATTACGCCGCTCACTTCTCCGTTCGCGCGGAGGAGTTGGATGCCGCTCCTCTGGTAAAAGGGGAGGAAGGCATCGTCAATAAGATGAAAGAGCTGTCCCAGCGGCCGGACGTGACCACCCGGTTTGAAAAGGAGTACACCCACCTGGAGGTGGCCTATGAAATGGTACTCCGGGGATATGGCTTCCTGGCGCCCGATCTCTATAAATCAGACGCCACAAAATTCCTTCCCGAGGGCGATAATTTGCGCTTGCCATTTACCAGTGTTGCGGGGCTGGGACTATCCGCCGCGGAAAGCATCGTGGAGGCCCGGAAGGAAGCTCCCTTCCGTACCATCGATGACCTGACCGAGCGAACCCGGCTCAACGGCACGCTGCTGGAAAAATTGGCGGAATTGGGCACACTTGTGGGGATGCCTCAATCCGATCAGATTTCTTTGTTTGACCTATAAGGAGGAATACCATGGCTATTACGGTATACGACACGACTCTGCGGGAAGGAATCCAGAGCAGCGGCCTTTGGCTGACGGTGGAGGACAAGCTGAAAATCGTCCGGCTGCTGGATCGGCTGGGAGTCCATTATATTGAGGCGGGCAATCCTGCCGCCAATCAAAAGGACGCGATGTTTTTTCAGCGGGCCCGTGGATTGGAGCTTCATCACGCAAAGCTGGCTGCGTTTGGCTCCACCTGCCGCAAAGGAGTGCCTCCTTATGAGGACGAGAACATCAAAGCGCTTTTGGCTGCCGATACCCCTGTGGTCTGCGTTTTTGGCAAGTGTTGGGATTATCATGTGGAACGCATTCTGGGAGCGGATCTCTTGGAAAACCTGGGACTTATTGCCGATACGGTGGGATACTTAAAGGGGATGGGTAAAGAGGTGGTCTTCGATGGAGAGCATTTCTTTGACGGATATAAGCATAACCCCGAGTATGCCATGGCCTGCATTCATGCGGCCGCCGGCAGCGGAGCGGACGCCGTGTATCTTTGCGATACCAATGGAGGCTGTTTTCCCCATGAGATTCAGGAGATGGTGGAGGCCGCACTGGTATGCCGGTCTCCCATCGGTATACACACCCACAATGATACCGGTATGGCGGATGCCAATACTATTTCCGCCATCCGGGCGGGCGCCATGGGGTTTCAGGCGACCATCGGAGGCAGTGGGGAAAGGTGTGGCAATGCCAATCTATTTACCATGATCGCCGATCTAACCCTTAAGCTTGGGTACGATACCATCCCAAAGGAGCGGATCGGGGATCTATACCGGGCTAATGCCGTTTTTTTTGAAACCGCAAATCTTAAAGAGCTGCCTACAGTTCCCTATGTGGGCAAGCATGCCTTTTATCACAAGGCAGGGATGCATGTGGATGCCATCTTAAAGGCTCCTGAGGCCATGGAACACATCAATCCGGAGCTGGTTGGAGCTCATCGGGAGACCGCCATCAGCGATATCGCCGGAAGTAAAGCCATGTGGGAGCGGATGCGACGGGCGGTGCCAGGTATCCAGAGGGAAGATCCGGCTGTGGCCCAGGTGCTGGGGCGCATCAAGGAGATGGAGTTGGACGGATATCAGTTCGAAGGGGCGGACGCCTCGTTGGAGCTGCTGATCCGCCGGAACCTGGGGTTGTTCTGCCCGCACTTTGACTTGATCGCCTTTAAAGTGTTGGTGGAGGAACCAAATCTGCATAAGGGCGTATGCCTGGCCACCATGGAAATTGGGGTAAAGGGGGAGGTGGAGATCACCGCAGCCCAAGGGAATGGCCCTGTTAACGCTCTAGATAATGCTGCCCGGAAGGCTTTGGAGCGGTTTTACCCTCGGCTGAGGGAGATGTATCTTACCGACTTTAAGGTGCGGGTGTTGGATTCTCAAAACGCCACCGCTTCCGAAGTCCGGGTGGTGATTGAGACCCGGGACGGGACCTCCGCGTGGAGTACCGTGGGTGTTTCTGCCGATGTGATCAACGCCAGTTGGATCGCCTTGATGGATTCCATCGAGTACAAGCTTCTCAAGGACGAGCGGGAAGGGTGCGGGAACCTTCCGCAAACGGCTTTATAAAGGCTATTGCAATGCTTTCCAGGATGTGCTAAACTGAGCAAAGAAAAGAGTGGGCGTGCCCGCTCTTTCTGATTGAAAGGCGGAATGAGATTGTCCAAGAAGACGGATTTGATCCGGCAGGCGGTTCAGCCAGCCATTGAGGGCCTGGGGTTTGAACTGGTGGACGTAGAAATCAAACGGGAGGGGCCCAGCCAGACCCTTTACGTTTATATCTACAAGGAGGGCGGCGTGTTTATCGCCGACTGTGAGCGGGTATCCCAGGAGATCGACCCCATTATTGAAGAACTGGACCCCATTTCTGACGCCTATTTTCTCTGTGTTTCCTCCCCTGGGGCGGATCGCCCTCTGAAGACGCCGGCGGATTTCCGGCGGGCTATGGATACCGAGGTGGAGGCCAGCCTTTACCGGGCTGTGGAGGGAACCAAACACGTGATTGGTACGCTGGCTGCCTATGATGAAGAGGCGGGGACCGTCACCCTCATGCTGGAGGAGGGCGGGACCCTATTGTTGCAACAAAAGGATATCGCCAGGATTCGGCCGTATATTCGGTTTTAAGTGGGAGGAACAGCATGAACGAAGGGCTTATCGAAGCGATTATAGCCATCGAGCGGGAACGGGGAATCGACCGGGAGATCTTGTTTGAGGCCATCGAGGAGGCCTTGAAGAAAGCTTACCGGAACCATTACAGCACGGAGGGCAATGTCCGGGCTGAAATCGACAAGGAGACGGGCGTTTTTAACGTCTATTCCGTGCGGGAAGTGGTTCCCGATGATTTCGAGGAATATGATCCGCTGCTGCACATTTATCAGAAGGACGCCCGGGCCCTGGGCCATCCCGGGGAGCTGGGAGACGAGGTGGAAACCCTCGCTACCCCCAAGAGCTTTGGACGGATTGCTGCGCAGACCGCCAAACAGGTGGTGTTGCAGAGAATAAAAGACGCGGAGCGGCAGATACTGTATGATGAATTTTCCGGGAAATTACAGGAGGTCGTGACCGGCGTGGTGCGCCGGGTGGAAAACGGCAACGTATTTCTGGAGCTGGGCCGCAGCGAATGCCTGTTGCCGGTATCCGAGCAGGTGCCCGGCGAGGTTTATACGCCTGGAGACCGGCTGAAGGTCTACGTTCTAAAGGTGGATCGGGATGCGCGAAACCGGGATACCAGCGTCATTGTCAGCCGTAAGAACCGGGAGATCATCAAGCGGCTTTTTGAGCTGGAGGTACCCGAGATTATGGACGGTGTGGTGCAGATTAAGGCTGTGTCCCGGGAGCCCGGCGTGCGGAGCAAGGTGGCAGTGTTTTCCACCGATCCTCAGGTGGACCCCGTGGGGAGCTGCGTGGGCCAAAAGGGAAGCCGGGTGGAACGCATCGTTTCGGAACTACAGGGGGAAAAGATCGATATCATCCCTTATTCCACGGATCCCATTGAGTTTATCGCCAACAGCCTGTCAGCGGCAAAGGTGATTATGGTCCAGGTCAACGAGGCGGAGAAGATCGCCAAGGTTATTGTACCGGACAACCAGCTATCTCTTGCCATCGGCGTGCGGGGCATCAACGCTAAACTAGCGGCCCGTCTGACTGGTTGGAAGATCGACATAAAGAATCAATCCCAGGCCCAGGAAATCTTTGAAGAGCTCGCAAAGCAGCAGGAAGAGGAGGCCTTGGCCGCCCAGGAAGCCCAGGATTACGAAGAACAGTATGACGCGGAAGGGGAGGAGATCCCCTCTGAAGAGACCTCTTTGGAGGAACAGGAGTAACAAGACCAATCCATTTGAAAGGAGCGGGCTGCCATGAAAGCAAAAAAGGTACCCATGCGGATGTGTCTGGGATGCAGGCAGATGCTCCCAAAGAAGGATTTGATCCGCATTGTGCTGCCTAAGGAAGGGGAGCTAAGCGCGGATCCCACCGGTAAGGCCCATGGCCGCGGCGCCTATGTGTGCCGGAACCTGGATTGCCTGGAAAAGGCGGCCAAGCAGAAAGCGGTGCGTTTGCCCGCCCAGCTGGTGGAAGAACTGAGAGAGGAGATCATGGGTGGCCAATCCTAAGGTGTATGCATACATTGGATTTGCGGCTCGAGCCCGAAAATGCCTCGGAGGATTTCAAGGCGTAGAGGGGGCCGTCCGGTCCCGTAAAGCCAAGCTGGTTCTGGGGGATACGGGCCTGGGGGAAAACACCCGTGAAAAACTGGACAGGATGTGCGCGCAAAGCGGCATTCCGGTTCTATACATCGATCATCCCGGCGAAGCCGCCGGAAAGCATAACAACATGTGCCTGGCCATTACCGATGAGGAGCTGGCCAGAGCAATTCTAGAAGCTGCAGGAGATTTAGGGGGTAAAGAATGACGGAAAAGACCGGAAGGGCAAAAATCAACGAGATGGCCAAACAACTGGCCGGATCCACCAAGGAGGGCATGGAGGCCATTCGCCAGGCCCAGAGCAGCATTGCTGCCCGGATGGAAACCGCGAGAAAGCTGGAATCCGAATTGGTTCGCAAAGCCCGGGAACGGGAAGAGCTTGCCCAGAGCCAGGCAGCGGAGGCTCAAACCGCTGCGGTACAGTCGGAAAACACTCCTCAGGTGGAGAAGGAGGCGCCCCCCAAGGTCTCTCAGGCGGAAGCGAAGCCCGCTCCCGTGGAAGTGGCGGCAGAGGCGGCGCCCGTGCCCAAACAGATAGAGGTTCAGGAGAAGGCCCCTGAGGTCAAGGCTCCGCAAACGGAGCAAAAGCAAGAGGTGCCCAAGGCTGAGAAGCCTAAGGTGGAAGCGCCTCGGCCGCAACAGCCCCAGCAGGCTGCTGTCCAGACGCCTAAAGCCGCTGGAGGAGATGCTGCTCAGGTGCCTAAAGCGGAAGGCCCTAAGCCTGCTGCCCAGGTGCCGCCGCGCCGCGCGCCTCGAACCGATTTGCTCAATAAGCCCATTCGAGATGACGCGGCCGCGCGGAACGGTACCCGGATTGGCGTACCCAGTCAGCAGCAGCGTTCCTCCTTTGGAGGCCGTCCCCAGGGGCAAGGTGGACCGCGCCAAGCTGGCGGATATAACCGAGATCAGCGTCCCGGCGGATACAATCGGGAAGGAGGCCGTCCCCAGAGCGGAAATCGTCCCGGTGGATTTAACCGGGAAGGAGGCCGTCCTCAGGGCGGAAATCGCCCTGGCGGGTTTGGCGGTCAGCAGCGCTCCGGTGGATTTGGCGGCGGCCGTGCCCCCATGCCTGCGGCTCCCGAGAAGGGGAGGGTCAGCAATTATGACCCCAACCGTTCCAACTATATTCGGGTATTTGATAACGATAAGCGGGGCAAAAATAAGAAAGCCCTGGATAAAGAGCGCCGTGCTCAGATGATGATCACCGACGATGATGTGGTGCGTACCCGGAAGAACCGCCGCAAGCAGAATGTGGAGCAGAAACGGCCTGAGGCCATCGTCATCGATCATGCGGTGATTACCACGGAAATGGTGATGGTCAAGACCCTGGCCGAAAAGATCGGCAAACCCGCAGCGGAGATCATTAAGAAGCTCCTCAATATGGGCGTTCTTGCTACCATCAACAATGAAATCGATTTTGATACCGCTGCTTTGATCGCGGCGGATTACGATATCGAGCTGGAACAGAAGCTGGATCAAACCGCTGAGGATGTTCTTATTGCCGAGGATCGCGAGGATGACGAGAGCGAGCTTACCAAGCGGCCTCCTGTGGTCACCATCATGGGCCACGTGGACCACGGCAAAACCTCCTTATTGGACGCCATCCGGAGCACCCGGGTGACGGAAGGCGAAGCGGGCGGCATCACCCAGCATATTGGCGCTTATCAGGTGGAAGTGAACGGCGAGCTCATCACCTTCCTGGATACTCCCGGCCATGAGGCCTTTACCGCTATGCGGGCACGGGGCGCTCAGGTGACCGATGTGGTTATCCTGGTGGTAGCGGCTGATGACGGTATCATGCCGCAGACCATTGAGGCCATCAACCATAGCAAAGCTGCTGGTGTGCCCATCATCGTTGCCATCAATAAGATTGACCGGCCCAACGCCAATCCCGACCGTGTTATGCAGGAACTGACCGAGCATGGCTTGGTTTGGGAGGAGTGGGGCGGAGATACCGTCATTGTGCCGGTATCCGCTGTAACACACCAGGGATTGGATACCCTTCTTGAGATGGTTATCCTGGTTTCCGATGTGCTGGAGCTGAAGGCCAATCCCAACCGCCTGGCCAAGGGGACCATCGTGGAAGCCCGTTTGGATAAGGGCCGTGGCCCCGTAGCCACTGTTCTGGTACAGAACGGTACTTTGAAAGTGGGGCAGACCATCGTTGCGGGTACCTGTTTCGGTCGGGTTCGCGCGATGATCAACGATAAGGGCGAAAAGGTGGAGGAGGCGTTGCCCTCCCAGCCGGTGGAGGTTCTGGGCTTTGGCGACGTGCCGGATGCCGGGGATACCATGTACGCTGTTGAGGCCGATAAGCTCTCCCGTCAGGTGGTGGAGGAGCGGAAGAACCGCATCAAGAACGAGCAGCTTAAGAATATGTCTAAGGTCTCCTTGGATGATCTGTTTAGCCAGATTTCCCAGGGCCAGATTAAGGATCTGAACATCATCGTGAAAGCCGATGTTCAGGGATCCGTGGAGGCGGTCAAGGCCTCCTTGGAGAAGCTCAGCAACGATGAAGTGCGGGTTCGGTGTATCCATGGTGGTGTGGGCGGTATTACCCAGGCCGACGTGATGCTGGCTACGGCGTCTTCGGCCATCATCATCGGGTTTAATGTGCGGCCGGATGCCACTGCCCGCTCTATGGCAGATCAGGAAAAGGTGGATATCCGCTTGTATCGGGTTATCTATAACGCCATCGAGGACGTGGAAAAGGCCATGAAGGGCATGCTGGAGCCCATCTATGAGGAAGTGGTTCTGGGC
The DNA here is from genome assembly GCF_044357945.1 of Christensenella sp. MSJ-20. Lineage (NCBI taxonomy): Bacteria > Bacillati > Bacillota > Clostridia > Christensenellales > Christensenellaceae > Christensenella > Christensenella sp. MSJ-20. Next base: position 462,999 of record NZ_CP076563.1, on the reverse strand, counting down.
CATGCACAGGTGCGGGAGACGTTCAAGGTGTCGGCCATCGGCACCATTGCCGGCTGCTATGTCCAGGATGGTAAACTTACCCGGAACTGCAGCGTGCGGTTGATTCGGGACTCCATTGTGATCTATGAAGGAAAATTGGATTCCCTGAAGCGGTTTAAGGACGATGTTCGTGAGGTACTCAGTGGGTTTGAGTGCGGTCTAAGCTTGAACAATTTCAATGACATCAAGGTGGACGACGTATTGGAAGCCTACACGGTACAAGAGGTGGAACGATAGATGCCCAAAACATTAAGAAGCGGCCGGCTCAATGAGGAGATCATGCGGGAGGTATCCGACATCGTCAAGAATGGGATGAAGGACCCCCGGATCTCCCAGATGACCAGCGTACTCCGGGCCGAGGTTACAAGGGATCTTTCCTTTGCCAAGGTTTATGTCTCCGTCTACGGGGATGAGGCCGCTCGGAAGGATACCCTGGAGGCGTTGGTCGCCGCCCGGGGGTATATCAGAAGCGAGCTTGCAAAACGGCTGTCCTTGCGCCGGGTGCCCGCTCTGATCTTCGTGATGGACGACTCCATTGAGTACGCCATCCATATGAGTAAGCTCATTGACGATGTGATACAGGATGACCAACATGAAGAGGAATAAAGAAGAAGCCCTAGCTTTTTTGAGGGAGAACCACGGTTTTCTCTTGATCTGCCATGACAATCCCGATGGGGACACCTTGGGATCGGCACTGGGGCTTTTTTTTGCGTTAAAAAAGCTGGGGAAGGATGCCCAAATTGCCTGTGGAGATCCGGTTCCCGATAAATACCGGGTTTTGCCAGGGTGGGAGAAGGTTCGGTTTCCTGGAGAGATCCGGCGGGAGTATCATGCTGTTATTTTTGTGGACTGCGCTGATACGGGCCTTTTCCGCAAAAGCCGAGAGCTGATGTTGGACAATAGCTTGTGTATTGACCACCATATTTCCAATACCGGCTATGCCGCCGTAACCTACTGCGCGCCTACTGCCGCCGCTGTGGGTCAGCTGATGCTGGATCTCATCCTGGGACTGGATGTCCCCCTGGATCATAAGATCGCCCAGTGTTTATTCTGTGCCATTTCTACGGATACCGGGCACTTTGCCTTTTCAAACACCACCAAGGAGACCTTCTGCGCGGCTGCGGAGTTGATGGAATACGACCTGGATATCGCGGAGCTTTGCCGCCAACTGTACCGCCTTCGGAGCCCAGGAAACACACGGCTGATTGGCAGGTGCCTATCCAGGATGGAAACGGTGTGCCAGGGCCGTGGCGCCTATATGGAGGTATCCCAGGCGGATCTTCGTGAGACAGGAGCCGCTGGATTTGAGACCGAAGGGTTGATCGACTTCCTTCGGGATATGGAAGGAGTAGAGCTTTGCGCTCTCATCAAGGAGCTGTCCGACGGCACCTGCAAGGTGAGCCTTCGCTCCAATGGTGGGGTGGACGCCAGCCAGGCGGCCGGCCGGTTTCATGGAGGCGGACACCGGGGAGCAGCGGGTTTTAGCCTGGCACAGCCGCTATCCCAGGCCAAGCGGACGGTAGCTCTTTTGATGGAATCCCTGCTATGAACGGCATCATCAATGTAATTAAGCCTCCCAACATGACCAGCCAGGATGTGGTCAGCTATCTTCGGGGGCTGCTGGGGGAACGGCGCATCGGCCATGGAGGGACTCTGGATCCCGGCGCCGCCGGTGTATTGCCGGTGTTTCTTGGCCGGGCCACCCGGCTGTGTGATTATAGCATACAGGGGGATAAGGAATACCTGGGGGAGATCTCCTTTGGTGTATCCACCGATACTCAGGATTCCTATGGGAATCCTCTGGAATATGGAAGCAAACGGGTAACGCACCGTGAGGTAGAGGATGCCTTCTGCCGCTTTCGCGGGGAGATTTTTCAACGGGCTCCCATGTACTCCGCTGTAAAGGTGGGAGGACAAAAGCTGTACCGTATCGCTTATTCTGGCAAAGAGGTGGAAACCCCTCTCCGCCGGGCGGTAGTCTACGAAACCCAGGTGCTTCGCAGGATGGTGGAGAATCGCTTCCTGTTTCGGGTCCGATGCGGGAAGGGAACCTACATCCGTACTCTATGTCAGGATGTGGGACAGGCGGTAGGCTGTCCGGCCCATCTATCCCTCTTGCTGAGAACACGGGTAGGGATCTTTGGCCTGGAGACGGGCTGTACCTTGGATGAGCTGCGGCGATGGAAGGAGGAAAACCGGCTTTCTGAAGCGATTCGACCTGCAGATGCCGCGGTTTCCCACCTGCCTCGCCTGGTATTGCCCGGAACATGCTGGGGCCAGGTGAAAAATGGAGCCGGAGTGCCGGCTAGCCGTTTATGCGGAGGAGATGCCGCAGAAGAAGGCGCTTTGGTTCGCATCTATTTGGAGGAGCATTTTGCTGGCCTGGGGTATCTAACCCAGGGACAGGTGAAGATTCATAAGTTGATTTGGGAGGAAAGCCATGGAAGTATACAATGATGGATCGGTTTTGCGGGAGCCTTTGGATTTCTGCATTGCGCTTGGAACCTTTGATGGAGTGCATGTGGCCCATCGAGCCATTCTGGACGCCTGCGTTGCGGAAGCGAAGAAGCGGGGGTGGAAATCCCTGGTCTATACCTTTGCAAACCATCCCTCCGAGGTGTTTTGCCCTGATGATCCCGAAGAGGTGATTACCACCCTACGGGAAAAGCTGGACCTGTTTCAGGAGATGGGCTTTGATTACGCGGTCGCCGTTCCCTTCGACGAAACCTATGCGACATTGGAACCCCGGGCGTTTTTGGAGGGACTGACTGCAGCCGGCGGGAAACGAATGCTGTTCTGCGGCTTTGATTACCGATTTGGTCATGAGGGCCGGGGAGATGCTTCTTACCTGGAGTCTTTAGCGGACGAGCTGGGTTATGAGGTCAACGTTCAGCCGGCCATGCTGGAAGGGGAAGAGGTGATCTCCAGCACCATGATCCGGGAAGCGATCCGCAAGGGGGAGCTGGATCGGGCAGAGGCTCTGCTGGGCCGCCGGTATGGCGGGACGGTCAAGGATTTTGGCCGGGAGCAGAGCGGGCAATCCACTACCATCTATGGGTTAATGGAAAATAAGGTGGCTCCCAAAGCGGGGGATTACGCCATCGCGCTTTATCTGGATGGCCAGCGGCTGGAGCTGGAAGCCGGGGTTTATGGGCGTAACGTCACCATCTTGGATCCGGAGCATGCCATCCCCTATGAGAAAAAGCGCTACTACGTGGAATTTGAGGAGCTGTTATAGGAAAATCCCTTTACAGGCAGTTTTGCCTGTGCTATTCTTATTAAGTATGCGACCTGGGACTGGGCTGTACGCTCCTCCGGCGGCAGCGCTGTTCCTGGCGACAATCTCAATATGGAGGAACGATCATGGACAACGAGACCAAAAAGCAGATTATCGAACAGTTTAAGACTCACGAGGGCGATACCGGCTCTCCTGAGGTGCAGATTGCCCTTTTGACCTACCGCATCAATCACCTCAACGAGCATTTGAAGGTCCACAAGGGGGATCATCACAGCCGGCGCGGCCTTTTGAAGATGGTCGGTAAGCGGCGTGGACTTCTGGACTATTTGATGAAAAAGGACATCGAACGGTATCGGCAGGTTATCAGTGCCCTGAACCTTCGGAGATAGGCATAGAGCGGCCTTGCCGCTCTATTTCTTTAGTGTGTGTGGACGGAGTTAGAAAAAGGAGATAGAAAAACAATGGAACAAGTATTTACCATGGAGCTGGCAGGCCGTACGCTTACGGTAGAAACCGGCAAATATGCGCAGCAGGCCAGCGGATCCTGCTTGGTACGCTGCGGGGATACCGCCGTGCTGGTCTGTGCCACCGGCAACGACAAACCCCGTGAGGGGATCGATTTCTTTCCCCTGAGCTGCGATTTCGAGGAGAAGCTCTATTCTGTGGGCAAGATTCCCGGCGGTTTTATCAAGAGGGAAGGCCGTCCTACCGAAAAAGCCATCCTGACCTCCCGCCTGATTGATCGGCCCATCCGGCCGCTGTTCCCCAAAACCTATCGGAACGATGTTCAGGTAGTGGCCACTGTGCTGTCGGTGGATACCGAGATTCCCCCGGATGTGTATGGGATGATCGGCGCTTCTGTAGCTCTGTCCATCAGCGATCTGCCCTTTGCCGGCCCCATCGGTGCGGTCATCGTGGGCTATGTGGACGGGGAGTACGTCATCAATCCGGACTCCGAGCAGCGGGCAAAATCCCTGCTGCATCTGACGGTAGCTGGCACCAAGGACGCCGTTATGATGGTGGAGGCAGGCGCCAACGAGATCACCGAGGAGGAGATGCTGGGCGCCATCCTGTTTGGCCATGAGGAGATCAAGCGGATCGTGGCCTTTATCGAGGATATTGCCGCAAAGGTGGGCAAGCCCAAGCGCCCGGTGGAAGAGCTCCAGGTGAATGAGGAGCTGGTGGAAAAGGTTCAAGCCTATGCCCAGGATCGGGTGGAGTGGTCCCTGGATACCTTCGACCGGTATGAACGGGAAGCCCGTCAGGATCAGGTTAAGGCCGATGTTATCGCGCATTTTAGCGAGGAATATCCCGACAGCGCCAAGGAGATCGACGGCATTATCTACGACATGACCAAAAAGGTGGTGCGTCGGAAGATTACGGAGGATGGTGTCCGGCCCGATGGCCGCAAGCTCAATGAGGTGCGCCCCATCTGGTGCGAGACCGGCATCCTGGCCCATCCCCATGGCAGCGCTGTGTTTACCCGGGGGCAGACCCAGGTGATGACGGTGCTGACCCTTGGTCCCATCGGAGAGGCGCAGATTCTGGACGGCCTATCCGAGGAGGACAGCAAGCGGTATATGCACCAATACAATATGCCTCCCTATTCCGTGGGCGAAGCGCGGATGATGCGTGGCCCCGGGCGGCGGGAGATCGGCCATGGCGCTCTTGCCAGCCGCGCGTTGGAGCCTATGATCCCCTCCGAGGAGGAATTCCCCTACGCCATGCGCTTGGTGTCCGAGGTCATCAGTAGCAACGGCTCCACCTCCATGGCCAGCGTCTGTGCTTCCACCATGGCCCTTATGGATGGCGGTGTGCCCATTAAGGCGCCTGTAGCCGGTGTGGCCATGGGGCTCATTAAGGATGTGGAAAAGGGCGATATTTCCGTCTTGACCGATATCCAGGGTCTTGAGGATTTCCTGGGGGATATGGACTTTAAGGTGGCGGGTACCGAGAAGGGAATTACCGCCATCCAGATGGATATTAAGATCAAGGGGATTGACCGTGAGATCCTGGAGCGGGCCCTGGCCCAGGCCAGAGAGGGCCGGATGTTCATCCTCGGAAAAATGCTGGATACCATTGCGGCTCCCCGGGAGCATCTGTCCAAGTATGCGCCCAAGATCATCACCTTCTCCATCAAGCCTGAGAAGATTGGCGAGGTAGTCGGTCCTCGGGGCAAGATGATCAACAAGATCATCGCCGATACCGGCGTGAAGGTGGATATCGAGGACGATGGCCGGGTTTATATCGCCACGCCCGATGAAGAAGCGGCACAGAAGGCCAAGTCCATGATTGAGGCCATCGCGAAGGATATCGAGGTAGGAGAGGTATACCTGGGAACCGTGGTGCGCATCATGCCCTTCGGCGCCTTTGTAGAACTGCTTCCCGGCAAGGACGGGATGGTTCACATCAGCAAGCTGGCCCGGGAACGGGTCAATAAAGTGGAGGATGTGGTGAACATCGGGGATGAGATCCTGGTAAAGGTCATCGAGATCGATGACAAGGGCCGGGTGAATTTGACCCGGAAGGATCTACTGCCTGAGGAGAAGAAGGACGAGAAGTAAAAAACATTTTGGCTGCAGGGCTGGGGAAATTCCCCGGCCTTGTTTTTGTTTTGGCTGGGGATGATTATTTTTACTGAAGATGCATATTCTAGAACACAGGAGGAGGTGGGCCATTTGCGAAAAAAATCATTTTTGCGCCAGTGTGCCGTAAACTTGGCACTGGCGTTTATCATACTTTCCATCTATTTCATCACCACCGATCCCTCCGCCCAGAGCATCATCGCTCGCATTTCCACCTCTCCTACCTTCCGAGGGGATGTTCCCCTGCCTGGCGTCGGCCTCATGTGCCAGTTTGAGGGGGAGGCTGACGAGCTGCTTTCCTTCGGAAGCGCTTGCAAGGAAGGGGGGCTAACCATTACCTTCTTTGTTTCCGCAGGATTTGCAGAACGAAACCAGGAAGCGCTATATACCGTGGGAAACCAAGGCCACAGCGTGGAGCTATATGGTAACGGGAATCTTTCCTATGAGGAGATGGAGGCCTATCTTGAGCAAGGAAAGCATAACGTGGCGCAAGCTACCGGGCGGGAACCGGTTTTGTTTCTGCCGCTTCGGGGAGAATATAGCCGCGGCGCCATGGCTGCTGCGCAAAGAATGGGGATGGTTCCTGTCCTCTGGAGCATGGACGTGCGGGATAGCGAAGCCATCCATGAGGAATACGCCCAGGAGATTGCGGAGCGGTCCCAGAGCGGAGAACTGATCTTGATTCCCCAGGATCTGCGCTTTGAGGCTTCTGCGGAACAGATTGCCCAATATTTAAAAGCCCGGCAACTGGAGACCTTGCCGGCCAGCAGCTTGATTCGGATTGCCAATTGAGGAAAGGATCGGTATAATCATTGAAAAAGACAGATGAATCGGGAGAGCTTATGTATTATGATCGCAAGCTAGACAACGGAATCCGGGTGGTGGGACAGTACATCCCCGCTTTCCCCTCGGTATCCGTAGGAATTTGGGTACGGACAGGCTCTGTCAACGAGGGGCGAGGGGAAAATGGGATTACCCACTTCATCGAGCACATGCTCTTTAAGGGAACCCAAAAGCGCTCGGCTCAGCAGATCGCCGCGGAGATGGACGACGTGGGGGGCATCCTCAATGCCTTTACCTCCAAGGAGTGTACATGCTATCATGCCAAAGTGGTGGGGGATGATCTGGAACAGGCGGTTGAGCTGCTTTCCGACCTGGTGTTTCACAGCACCCTGGATCCCGTGGAACTGGAAAAGGAAAAGGGCGTGGTGCTGGAGGAGATCAATATGGTGGAGGACTCCCCGGAGGATCTGGTCCACGAGCTTTTAAGCGCAGCCTACTTCCAGGGACACACCCTGGCACAGCCTATCCTGGGCACCGCTCAGACGGTATCCTCTTTTGCCCGAGAGGATCTTTTGCGCTATATGGATCGCCGATATGACAGCGACCGCATCTTCATTGCGGCGGCAGGAGGCTTTGACTTTGAACGGCTTTGCGATCTTTGTGCCAAGTACACCGTTGATTGCCGACCGGGAACTGGCGCGGGGGACGACCTTTCCCCCTTTGATTTCGGTACCCCGGGCTTTGTCTATAAGGAGAAGCCCATCGAACAGGCGCATATTGCGATCGCTATGCCGGGATATTCCATGGAACGGGATGAGATCTACGCCGTATCGGTGTTCAATAACGTGTTTGGAGGCAGCATGTCCAGCCGGCTGTTCCAGGTGATTCGTGAGGAGCTGGGACTGGCCTACGATGTGTATGCCCATCCCAGCAGCTATTACCTCTGCGGCGCCTATAACATCTATACCGGTGTGAACCCCAAAAGAGCCAAGGACGCTCTGGCCGCCATTTTGGAGCAGATTGATCTCGCGCGGAAAAAGGGCATCGCCCGGGAGGAGTTTAGTCGGGGGAAAAACCAGCTTCGAGGCAACTACATTCTGGGGCTGGAATCCACCACTTCTCGGATGAACGCCATAGGTAAGAGCATTACCCTCCAGGGACGGGTCAAGACATCAGAGGAATCCCTTCGGGGAATCGAAGCCGTGACCTATGACGACGTTCACCGGGTGCTGGATCGCATCCTGGACCGGCGTGCCATGGCCATCAGCGCCGTGGGGAATATCAATCCCCAGGAGCTGGAATCGGTCATAAAATAAGGGACAAGATAGACTGGGTTGATTTGGGAGGAGAAGGATGGACAAGCTAAGTGAAATCTTTATGATGCAGCAAGCGTTCGATACCGAGTTGGTAGAACGGCGGCATTTGAACGGTATCTCCATGGAGGAATGGATGCAGAAGGAGACCATTGCACTCATCGCCGAACTTATGGAGATGCTGGGTGAGGTCAACTATAAGTGGTGGAAAAATCCCAAAGAGGTGGACATGGAGGCTGTGAAGGAGGAAATGGTGGATGTGCTCCATTTCTTCGTCAGCATGTGCCTGAAAACCGGCATGGACGCCGATGAACTTCACCGCAGGTATTTGGAGAAAAACAAGGAGAATTTTGACCGTCAGCACGGCCGAAGTCAGAAGCCAGGATATGCATTGGAGGATTAGGAAAGGCCGGGAAACCGGCCTTTTTTGTTTGACAGTTGGTCTTTGCCCGGTATAATGGGGAAGAGGTGAACCATGAGACTGCAAAAATATATGGCCGATTGTGGCGTTGCCAGCCGCCGGGCCAGCGAAACCTATATCAAAGAGGGACGTGTTAAGGTTAATGGCCGAACGGTGACTGAGATGGGCGTCCAGGTGAATCCGGACCGGGATGTGGTATCGGTGGATGGAAAGCGTATTCGCCCTCCTCAGAGCCATGGCTATTATGCTTTTTATAAGCCCCGGAGCGTTGCCTCCACCTGTCAGGATGATCGAGACCGTAAAACGGTACTGGATTACTTTAAAAACGTGGACCGCCGGCTCTTTCCGGTGGGACGGTTGGATTATGACAGTGAAGGATTGATGATCCTTACCGACGACGGGGATTTTGCTCTCCGCGCGACTCATCCCCGATACCGCGTAGGAAAGACCTATCGCTGTACCATCGATGGGGGTTATAACCAGGAAAAAGCCCGTGAGATGCTGGACGGAGTGGATATCGGAGATCCGACACCCGCCAAAGCCGCGGACGTTACTTTCCAGAACCGAGAGGATGGCCGGGCACTCCTTACCATCGTCCTTTTGGAGGGGAGAAACCGCCAAATACGCCGGATGCTGGAGGCTCAGGGATATCGGGTCCTGCGGCTCCGGCGGGAATGCATCGGCGGTCTCAGCATGGGGGACATGAAGCCGGGTACTTACCGCAGGCTATCTGCGGGAGAGGTGGAACGTGCCCTATTGCCGTTTCGTGGGGCACAGCCCGAAAAAGGAGCGCAAGGGGCATCCCGCCGGAAGCATTCAAAATAGTGGGAAAGAAAATGCAGGAAAAATGCAGTGATTCCTGCATTTTTTGTTGACATCGATGACGCTGCGCCCTATCATAAGACCGAGAAAATGATTCTGCCGCCCTGCGGTACCACTGGAATAGAAGGAGAGCGGTTATTCATGGAAAAGGACGTTATGCAGCGCATCGCTTCCACCCGGGCCAGCATGAGCAAAGGCCAGAAGCGGATTGCCGATTACATTGTAACCAATTATGATTCTGCCGCTTTTATGACGGCCTCAGCTTTGGGAGAAACGGTTCAGGTAAGCGAATCCACCGTGGTGCGGTTTGCCATGGCGCTGGGATATGATGGATACCCAGGCTTGCAAAAATCCCTGCAGGAGATCATTCGCAACCGGCTGACCAATGTGCAACGGATCAATCTGGCCAGCAACCTGACGGAGGAGTCCGCCCTAGTCAGCGTGCTGAAGAGCGATATGGCCAATCTGAGAAGCACCATTGAGAACACAGACAGCAAGGTGTTTAAAAACGCTATCCAGTGTATTTTGGGCTCCAAAGACGTCTATATCGTAGGACTGCGCAGCGCTCAAATGCTGGCCCAGTTCCTGGGATATTATCTGAACTTCGTGCTGCCCAATGTGAAGCTGGTAGGGGGTGGCGTGCTGGACGCCATCGATCAGCTGATGCGCATCGGAGAGAACGATGTACTCATTGCCATCACCTTTCCCCGGTACTCCACCCGGACGGTGGAGGCGGTTCAGGTGGCCAAAGCCAAGGGAGCGAAGGTCATTGCGATTACCGACAGCACGCTGTCGCCCATTGCGCCGCCTGCCGATTACGCCCTGATGGCCCGGAGCGACATGGCTTCCTTTGTGGATTCCTTGGTGGCGCCCTTAAGCCTCATCAACGCCATCATCGTGGCCTGTGGCCTCAACCGAAAGGAATCAGTGGCATCCTATTTTGAGGAGCTGGAGCGGATGTGGGAGGACAGCAATGTTTATTCTGTCAAGGATGGGGATGGCCCCATGGGCGGAGGGGAGAAAAAACTATAACATCTATGGAGCAAAAAATGAATTTTAAGGGCGGAGTGGCCGTCATCGGCGGGGGTCCTGCCGGAATCATGGCGGCCATTCAGGCTGCAGAACAGGGCGCAGAGGTAACGCTATATGAAGGAACGCCGCGGTTGCTCAATAAGCTGCGGATCAGTGGAAAAGGCCGCTGTAATCTGACCAATGCCTGTGATCGGGAAGAGTTTCTGAGCAATGTCCTCCGGGGCCAGCGCTTTTTTCGAAGTGCTTTTACCCGGTTTGACAATGAAGCTTTGATGAACTTTGTGGAGGGGTTGGGCGTTCCCTTGAAGGTAGAGAGAGGGGGAAGGGTCTTCCCAGTTAGCGACCGGGCAGGAGATGTTGCCCAGGCCTTGGTGGACGCCCTTGGCCATGCTGGTGTCAGGGCGGTGCTCCGCTCCAAGGCAAAAAAGCTCTACTGGAATGGGGAATCCTTTACTCTGGAACTGGATTCCGGCCATGTAGTTCATCCCGTTAGAGTGGTTCTTGCCTGCGGTGGGGAGAGCTATCCCGGTACTGGTTCCGATGGAAGCGGCTATACTCTTGCCAGGGCGTTGGGACATGGGATCACCCAAAGATACCCCTCCCTTGCCCCTGTGGACACGGTGGAAACTTGGCCCAGAGAAGCGGCCGGCCTTTCTCTTCGCAACGTAGGGCTTAGCGCATATGCAGGAGGCAAACGGGTGTTCTATGAGCAGGGGGAGATGCTGTTTACCCATACGGGGGTATCCGGTCCCCTGGTATTATCGGCCTCCTGTCATTTGAAATCGGAAATGGATTGCCACCTAATGATCGACCTAAAACCCGCCTTAACGCCGGAGCAATTGGACGCGCGGATCTTGCGGGATTTTGAGAAGTATTCCAGCCGGGCGGCAAAAAACGCCCTGGGGGATTTGCTGCCGCGGTCCTTAATCGAGCCGGTGGTAACGCTATGGGGGATTGGCGATCAGGTGGTGAACCAGGTGACCAAGCCCCAGCGGAGGGAGCTCTGCCGGCTGTTAAAGGAATTGCCCCTGACGGTGAAGTCCATCGGGCCCCGGGAGGCTGCCATCGTTACGCGGGGCGGCGTGGAGCTTCGGCAGGTCAATCCCAAAACCATGGAGAGCAAATTGGTACCCGGCCTGTATTTTGCCGGGGAGATTTTAGACCTGGACGGATATACCGGCGGGTTTAATCTACAGATCGCGTTTTCTACGGGCTTTGCCGCCGGAACCGCCTGCGGCTTATCCCTACAATCGAAGGAGGTATGACGGTGGAACGGAAGCATCGGGAAGTGGGGAGTTCGGATGTGGCCCGGGCAGCCATCCGATTGGCTATCAGCGCCAATATGGAGGAGGAACGGGCGGAAAAGAGCCGCCTTTTGGCGGAGATGGGTATTCGTGCCTGCGGTGTGGATTTCGGTGGGGATTTTCTTTCCTCCACCATCCGTATCATTGAGCGAGCCATTGTGGCTGCCAAAAGAGAGAATGTGATTCTTGAACAGCACAATGAGGTGGGAGGCGTAGCGGGCGCCACCAGAGAGGCTCTTCAGCAGGTGTCCACCAAGGCTATGGGACTGTCTGTGGGAGGAAAGATCGGCATTGCCCGGTACGGCACGCATCTGTCGGTTTGCGTGTACTTTGGGGTTGGCCTGGTACACCTCAACGAGGTGGCCATTGGATTGGGGCATCGAGCGATATGAGCAGAAAAAGCATTACCATAGCGTTGGATGGACCCGCAGGGGCGGGGAAAAGCACCATTGCAGGGCGGATTGCCAAACAACTAGGTATCCACCATCTGGATTCCGGAGCGCTGTTCCGTGCGGTGGCGCTTAAGGCCATTCAAGCGGGGGTGGATACCAAAGACGAGACAGGGCTTGCAGCGCTGCTTCAGAAATGCCAATTGGATATTCGCGTCCAAGAGGGACAGCAGCACACCTATTTGGACGGTGTGGATGTAAGCACGGAGATTCGTGCGCAAGAGGTGGGGCAGGGAGCCTCCGACGTAGGGACCCTTCGCTGTGTCCGGGAGTTTGTTACCCGGCGGGTACGAGAAATCGCCCGGGGCACCTCTTTAATTGTGGATGGCCGGGATATCGGTTCGGTGATGCTACCGGAGGCGGATTATAAGTTCTTTTTGACCGCTACTCCCCAGGAACGGGCGCTCCGGCGGATGCGCCAGCTCCGTGAAATGGGAAAGGAAGCGGATCTATCCGAGATCGAGTCCGAGATCATTGCCCGGGACCGGCAGGATGCCGGCCGGGAGATTGCTCCTTTGATTCAAGCTCCCGACGCCATCGTCATTGATTCCACCCAGGATACCGTGGAACAGGTGGTAGAGCGGATGCTGGTCCATATGAAGCAGGTGTAGTATGCACGCGTTTCTTTATCGTATCGCAAAATGGCTGGTCCGCTGGGGCAGCAAGCTCTTTGTCCGGGTGAAGATACAGGGGTTGGAGCACGCCCAGGGCCAAGGGGCGTATCTTCTCTGTGGAAATCATTTAAGCTGGTTTGACGGAGCTATTATTTTGTTACTGCCCAAAAAACGTCTTGTACGGCTCATGTGCAAAAAAGAGCTGTTCTCCATCTTCCCGGGAAGATGGTTTTATGAGTTTGCTTACTTTTTTCCGGTGGACCGGGAGGGGAACGATGTTCAGTCGGTGAAAACGGCTTTAAAGGTTTTAAAGGATGGTCACGTTTTGGGAATTTTCCCCGAGGGAACCCGCTCTAAAAGCCAGGAGTTGTTGCCTTTTCATAACGGGCCGGTCACCCTGGCCCACCGTCAGAAGGTGCCCATCGTACCCTTTGGCCGTACAAAAAAGGTAGGGCTATGGGGAAAGATCTGTGTATCGATTGGGGAGCCCTATTATATAGACTGTGACGATAGAAGGCTCTCCCAGGAGCAGACGGAACGATTCACCCAGGAACTGCGGGAAAAGGTGATGGGGGAGATGGAAAAAGCGGAGCGGATGCTGCATGGTTAAGTTTGTGGAAGGTACCCATAACGGATTCTGTTCTGGGGTACAGTCGGCGGTAAATGCCGTTGAGAGGAAAGCGCGGGAGTTGGGCCGCGTTTATACCTATGGTCCCATCATACACAACCGAACGGTGGTGGAGGAGTTGGAGGGGCTGGGAGCCATTGCGGTGGAGGATTTGTCCCAACTCAAACCGGGGGATACCGTGATCATCCGAAGCCATGGCGTGCCGCCTCAGGTCTATGAACAGTGCCGAGAGCTGGAACTGCGGGTCATCGATATGACCTGTCCTTTTGTCGCCCGGGTGCAGCGCCTCGCAGCCGATATGCAGAAAAAGGGCTATACCGTAGTAGTGGCGGGGAAAGCGGACCATCCTGAGGTGGTAGGCATCGCCGGCCACTGCGGAGGTCGAGCGCGGATCGTATCCAATTGGGAGGAGGCACAAAGGCTGCCCTGGATGGAGCGATGCTATCTCCTTTCTCAAACCACGTTTATCAAAGCGGATTTTCAGGCAATTGCCCAAGCGTTGGCTTCCCGGTGCGGGGAACTCATCGTGGAGGATACCATCTGTAGTTCCACGGAAAACCGGCAGAAAGAAGCGGCTGAGCTGGCCAAAACCTGCGACGCTATGGTGGTCATTGGAGGGAAAAACAGCAGCAACACCAATAAATTATTTTCCATCTGCAAAAGTGGATGCAAAAATGTACAAATCGTGGAATCCAAGGAAGAGATCGCTGTTGAAAAATTGCCGATAAATGGTATAATAGGCATTGTTGCGGGCGCATCAACGCCCCAACGGTCAATTAGGGAGGTTATTACCAGAATGAACGAGACTTTGAACAACACCCAGAACATCGAAGAGACCGCCGCCCCGGTGGAAGCCCCTGTGGCAGAAGAGGTTGTCGTTGCGGTTGAAGAGGAGACCGCTGCCCCTGCCGTAGAGGAAGCCCCCGCTGCCGCCAGCGAGGAAGCCGCCGAGCCTGAGCTGTCCGAGCAGGAGAGCTTTGAGCGGGATCTGGAAAAGACCATGATCCGCATCCGTCCCGGTCAGGTGAAAAAGGGAACCGTGGTGTCGATCGTTGGCGACGATGTTTATGTCAATATAGGCTATAAAGCCGATGGTATAATCCCCCAGGCCGAGCTTTCCTTGGATCCCAAAGCCGTTGCTTCTGAGCTGTTCCAGGTAGGTGATGAAGTTTCCGTTGAGATCTTGAAGGTCAACGACGGCGAAGGCAACGTGCTTCTCTCCAAGCGGAAGGTGGATATTCGCGCTAAGGAGAAGGAAGCCATTGCCGCTTTGGAGGACGGGACTCCCTTTGAAGTAACCATCAAGCAGGCTGTCAAGGGTGGCTTGCTTGCCGAGTATTTGAACGCCCGGGTCTTTATCCCCGCTTCCCATGTGGCTGAGCGCTATGTGGAGAATATCGAGGAATTTGTGGGCAAGAAGATGACCGTTAAGGCATTGGAAGTGGATAAGAACCGCCGCCGCATTGTGGCCAGCCGTAAGGAAATCCTTAAGGAGGAGGCCATCGCCAAGCGGAAGGAAAAATATGCGGCCTTTGAGCCCGGCCAGCGGGTAAAGGGCATTGTACGGCGGCTTACCGATTTCGGCGCGTTTACCGATATCGGCGGCGTGGATGGCCTGATCCATGTGACCGACCTCTCCTGGGGCCGGGTGCGCCATCCCGAGGACATCGTCAAGGTGGGCGACGAGGTTGAGGTGGAGATCCTCTCCGTAAACCCCGAAACCGAGCGCATTGCTCTTGGCTATAAGCAGCTACAGCCCAAACCCTGGGATACCGCCATGGAGAAGTACATGGCTGGAGATATCATCGAGGGCCGCGTGGATCGCATCGCTCCCTTTGGCGCTTTTGTGGAGATTGAGCCCGGTCTGTTTGGCCTGGTGCATATTTCCCAGGTTGCTACCCGCCGTATCGAAAAAGTGGAGGATGAGCTCCGGGTTGGGGATACCATCACCGTGAAGGTGTTGGATATTAACCCCGACACCAAGCGGATCAGCCTTTCCCGCCGCGCCGTGCTGCAGGAGGCCCGCGCTGCTCAGCAGCCCGCCTATCATCGCGATGAGGATCAGGGGTATGACAACAGCCGTTATGTAATTCCTCCCGTTGAGGAGACCACCTTTACCATCGGCGATCTCTTCCCTAAGTTCGACGACGAGGATGATAAATAAGCCGCTTTCTCGGAGGCCCGTGCAGATGCACGGGCCTTTTTTATCGAAAATATGCTAGAATAAACGCAGAATAGTAAGTGGGGAAGGACGCCTGTGAAGTTAAATCGTTTGGAATTGATCATCAGCGTATCTTTAATTCTGGTTATTGCCGTTGGAGGATTTTTAAGCGGGAACGTGATGATGGCTATGGGAACGGCAAAAGAGGATCCGTCCCAGGCCATAGAGTCCCCTACGCCGCTCATCGGCCAGGAACCGGAGGAGATGCTCGAAGTCCAGCCGGAGGAGACGGCTTTCCAAGCGGTGCCAACGGTTGCGCCCGCTCAAGGAGGCGCGAGTCCCGCACCCTCCGCGAATCCGGGAAAGGCGATGCCCACGCCTAACCGGCCCGGGAAGCAGGGCAACCCATATCGTATTCTAGTGAATAAGGGAACCCAGGTGGTAACGGTTTATGGCCAGGATGACCAGGGGAATTATACCGTTGCGATACGAAATATGGCCTGTTCTACTGGGCGAAGCAGCGCTTATACGCCTACAGGCACTTTCCGAATTTCGGCGAAATATAGATGGCGGTCCCTCAATGGCGGCGTATATGGCCAGTATGCCTGCCGGGTGGTGGGAAGCATCCTCTTTCACTCAGTACCCTATCTTCGACAATCTCCCGACAGCTTGAAATGGCAGGAATACAATAAATTAGGCTCTCCGGCTTCCGATGGTTGTATTCGTCTTCGGTGCATCGATGCCAAATGGATTTATGATAACTGTGCTGTGGGAACGCAGGTGGAGATCGTCAATGGCGGGAGCTACCCTGGGGCGTCTAGCGGAGTAGGCGTAGGAAAGATCGGAGAGACGGGGTGGGATCCTACCGATCCTGACCCTCGAAATCCCCATCGCGGCGGTGCTGTTACGCCAGAACCCACCCTATCACCAACGCCGGTCTCCACCCCGGCTCCTACGCCGACAGAAACGGTTGTTCCATCCCCCAGCACTACGCTAGAACCCACCGCTATTCCGACGCCCACTGCTGTGCCCACCTCGACGCCCACCGCTACACCCGAGGAAACAAGTACGCCTATCCCAACGCACCCCCTGCCGGAATAAAAAAATTTTTGCTGGGATGTATAAAACGGTAAAGCCGGGACATAATGATACTGACCTCACAAATTAAACCCCCTTTAAAGTTGCCCCGCATGATTGCGGGGCGTTTTTTTTAAATGCAGTGCATTGGCATGAAGGAAGAAAAATGCTGAGCTTCACCAATTCTGAATTAAGCGCTATCTGTGGGGAGAAATTACGGTCAAATGGAACAAATGTAATTTTATTTGCAGGAGTGGGGACAATACGATGCAAAATCGAGTTGACGGATGGAGGAAAATTGCATATACTGATCTTGTTGTATGGGAACAAAGGCGTTCACCATGGATCCAAGGCCTCCTGTCGAGACCCTTGGCTTCTGGGTGAACGCTTTTTTTGTGGGGAGGGAGCGATTCCGTCCCAGGCAAAAAGGGGAAGGATCCAATTTCAATGAGGAGGAAGATGAAATGCTGACAGCGGTAGTGGGTGTCAACTGGGGTGATGAAGGCAAGGGCCGGATGGTGGACCTTTTGTCCCAGGATCAGGATATCGTGGTGCGGTACCAGGGAGGAAACAACGCCGGACATACCGTTGTCAATCCTCAGGGAAAATTTATTCTTAACCTGTTACCCTCCGGCATTCTGCGCCGGGATGTGGTGAATGTGATGGGGAATGGCATGGTGGTGGACCTGGAGCATCTCTGCAAGGAGATGGAGCGGCTTCGCCAAGGAGGAATAGAGGTTTCCCCGGAGCATCTGAAGATCAGTGACCGGGCGGTAATCTGCATGCCCTATCATGTGCTCTTGGACGGCTTGGAAGAGGATCGTCTAGGGGATGCGAAATTTGGATCCACCCGTCGTGGAATTGGACCGGTCTATGGAGACAAATATATGAAGAAAGCCCTCCGTATGGGGGATCTGTTCTCTGAGGAGTATTTGGATGAACATCTGCGCCAAGTGCTGGAATGGAAGAATTTAACCATCCAAGGCGGCTATGGAGCCAAGGCCATTTCCCTGGATGCCATGCTGGAATGGCTTCATACCTATGGTGATCCCATTAAGCCCTATATCTGTGATACCGGCACGTATCTGGATACGGCTGTGGGAGAAGGCAAACGAATCATGTTTGAGGCCCAGCTGGGCGCCTTGCGGGACATCGATTTCGGTATCTATCCCTATACATCCTCTTCCTCTACCATTGCCGCATATGGGCCCATTGGCGCGGGGATCCCCCAGCACCATGTGGATTATGTCATCGGTATCACAAAGGCGTATTCCACCTGTGTGGGGGAAGGCCCCTTTACAGTGGAACTATTTCATGAAGCCGCCGACCGTCTGCGGGAGGCGGGCGGGGAATATGGCGCCGCCACTGGACGCCCCCGCAGAGTTGGCCCCTTTGACGTGGTGGCCTCCCGGTATGGCGCCCGAATCCAGGGCGCCCATGAGCTGGCTTTAACCAAATTGGACGTTCTATCCTATCTGGATGAGATTCCAGTCTGTACAGCCTACGAGATCGATGGAGAGCGGCTGGAGGAATTTCCCATGGGGGAGCGTTTGAATCGCGCAAAGCCGGTTCTGCGGTCCCTGGAGGGATGGGGATGCGATATCAGCTCATGCCGCACCATGGAAGAACTGCCCCGTGCTGCTCGGGAGTATGTCCGCTTTTTAGAGGAAAGCTTGGCCGTTCCTATGGGCTATGTATCGGTGGGGGCAGAGCGGGAAGCCTATATCCGCCGCACATGACATACGGAATCTGAATCAAAAAACCTCCCTCTTGCTATGGGAGGTTTTTTCCTATATTCTAAATGAAACAAGAATTCGATCCTTGGAGGCTGTTATGACCAAAGCAATTGTGACGGTAATCGGAAAGGACCGGGTGGGGATCATCGCTGAGATCAGCGTGCTGCTGGCGGGCTATGGCATCAACATCCTGGATATCAGTCAAACCCTGCTGCAGGACTACTTTACCATGGTAATGCTGGTGGATGTGGGCCAGATGTCCATTCCTTTCCCGGACGTCAAAGAAGCGCTCTCCGATCTGGGGGAGAAATTAGCCCTTTCCATCCGCATCCAGCATGAGGACATCTTCCGGTCCATGCACCAGCTGTGAGGTGGCCGCTGTGATCAACCAATATGAAATCTTTGAGACCATCCGCATGATCGAGAACGACAATCTGGATATTCGTACCATCACCATGGGTATTAGCCTGTTGGACTGTGTGGATGCGGATATGGACCGGCTGTGCGAAAAGGTCTATGAGAAAATCACCCGGTGCGCTCGAAACCTGGTTCAGGTGGGCCAGGATATTGAGGATGAATTTGGGATTCCTATCGTCAACAAACGGATTAGCGTGACCCCCGTTTCCCTGATTGCCGCGGGGACTGGGGCGGATAGCTATGTGCCGGTGGCTAAGGCCATGGACGCCGCCGCCCAGGCGGTTGGAGTCAACTACATCGGAGGCTTTTCCGCCCTGGTCCATAAGGGGTACAGCGATGGGGACCGGGTGCTGATCAACAGCATTCCAAAGGCCCTTTCCTCCACACAGCGGGTGTGCGCTTCCGTTAACGTAGGCACCACCAAGGCGGGAATTAACATGGATGCGGTGGAGCAGATGGGCCGCGTGGTACGGTCCTGCGCGGAGCTTTCCGCGTCGGGGGATGGCATGGGAGCTGCCAAACTGGTGGTGTTCTGCAACGCTGTGGAGGATAACCCTTTCATGGCGGGAGCTTTCCACGGGGTGGGGGAACCCGAATGCGTCATCAACGTGGGGGTCTCCGGCCCCGGGGTTGTGAAATCCGCTCTGGAAAAGGTTCAAGGGGAATCCTTTGATGTGGTGGCAGAGACCATCAAGAGGACGGCATTCCGCATTACTCGGATGGGGCAGCTGGTGGCCCGAGAGGCCAGTACACGCTTGGGTGTTCCCTTTGGTATTGTGGATCTCTCCTTGGCGCCTACGCCGGCCATTGGGGATTCCGTGGCCCATATCCTCACCGAGATGGGACTGGAGATGGCGGGAGCTCCGGGCACTACGGCAGCCCTTGCCCTCTTAAACGATGCGGTGAAAAAGGGGGGCGTGATGGCATCCAGCCATGTGGGAGGCCTTTCCGGCGCCTTTATACCGGTTAGCGAGGACGCGGGGATGATCGAGGCGGCGGCTCAGGGGGCTCTAACCTTGGAGAAGCTGGAGGCCATGACCTGTGTCTGCTCGGTGGGATTGGACATGATCGCCATCCCGGGGGATACCCCGGCGGCTACCATCTCCGGCATCATCGCCGACGAGGCGGCCATTGGGATGATCAACCAAAAAACTACGGCAGTGCGGATTATCCCGGCCATCGGCAAGACGGTGGGGGATACCGTGGAGTTTGGCGGCCTGTTTGGACGCGCGCCGGTGATGGCGGTAAACCGGTATGATTGCGGAGCGTTTATCGCCAGAAAGGGCCGCATCCCGGCGCCGATCCATAGCCTCCGGAATTAGGAAAATTCATTTTTCATCGCAGTTCTTAATAAAATCATGATTTGCATTCCCAGTGGAATTGCCGTATCATGAAATAAAATAGAAGTTTGTACAAAAGTGACGGCGAGACCGTCAAAGAAGGAGGTTTGCACGCTATGAAGATGATCATTGCCATTGTGCAGGACGAGGACTCCAAACGCGTTATTTCTAAGCTGATGGATGCAGGCTACCGGGTAACCAAGCTCTCCACCACCGGCGGCTTTTTGCGGGTGGGTAACAGCACCCTGATGATCGGCGTGGAGGAGGAAAAGCTGGAGGGTGCTATGGCCATCATCGAGGATGTTTGCGAAAGCCGCAAGCAGTTTGTGGCCCTGCCTGGTTCCGGCCCGGAGAACGTAGGTTTCCCCCTGCCCGTAGAGGTGACGGTGGGCGGCGCTACGGTATTTGTTCTGGATGTGGAGCAGTTCAAGCGTTTCTAATCATAAAAAGGAGGCCGTGAAATGATCCGGCTGACAGAGGAACAGGAACGATATGCAAAGGTCCACCAGGAAGAACTGGTGGACCTCATTCTAACCCTTTGCAGAATTCCAGCGCCATCCCATCGGGAGGATGCGCGGGCAGCCTTTGTGCGGGATTGGCTTGAGAATGCCGGCGCAAAGGGAGTTTATCTTGATGAAGCGAAAAACGTGGTGTTCCCCATGAATTGCGAGGGGAAGGATCGGATTGCGGTGTTTATGGCCCATACCGATACCGTTTTTCCCGATCTTACGCCGATGGAGCCGGTGATGGCGGAGGGGAAGATCCATTGTCCAGGGGTGGGGGACGATACCGCCAATCTGGCGCTGATGCTGCTGATCATCTGCCGGCTGTTGGAGGAAGGCCGGACGCCGCCTAAGGGGGCCCTGTTTGTGGCCAACTCCTGCGAGGAGGGATTGGGAAACCTCAAGGGCTGCCGCAAAATCATGGAGGATTACAAGGGGCGGGTTGCCTGTCTTACCTCCTTTGACGGCGGGCTGGAAAGCTATGTGGACTACGCGGTGGGCAGCAAGCGGTACCGGGTGGTTGTAACCACCGAGGGAGGCCACTCCTATGGGAGCTTTGGCAACCGGAACGCGATCCAGCACATGGCGTCCCTCATCGAGACCCTCTATACCCTGAAGGTGCCCCAGGGCGGGAAAAGCACCTATAACGTGGGGGTGATTCAAGGAGGGACCTCCGTCAACACCATTGCGCAAAGGTGTGAAATGCTCTTTGAGTACCGTTCCGACGTGGGGGCCAGTCTCAATGCCATGGATGCTTTTTTTCATCGGACCCTTCAAGCCTATGAGGCTATGGGGATCGGTGTGACGGCAGAGCTGGTAGGGGACCGGCCCTGCATGGGCGATGTGCCGGAGAAGGCGGAGGAACAGTTGCGCCAGCGGGTTCGGGATGCGGTTTCCCAGTATACCGGCGTCGTTCCTATGGGTCATTCTGGATCCACCGACTGCAATATTCCGCTGTCCATGGGGGTGCCTTCCATCTGCTTTGGAGGCTACCGCGGCCATGGAGCCCATACCCGGGAGGAGTATATTGAGGTGGAGTCCCTTTTACCAGGCATGAAGGCCATGCTGAGCTATATTCTGGAGTGGTTTTAAAGAAAAGGGGGCCTTTGCCGTTTTACGGCGGGGCCTTTTGTTTTTGCTTTGCACCTTTCTTCCACTGCGGACATAGGATGGCGTAAAACCCGAAAAGGGGGATAAGGTATGGGAAAAAATGCCGGTACCAGGGGATTCCCTGGTCATGTGGATCGCGGAGCGGAACCGTTTGTAGTGAATATCAACGCCATCACCAGGGCGAATACCAACTTTCGCACTGCGCTCTGGACGGGCGATCACCTTCAGCTAACCTTAATGTGTATTGGGGCAGGGGAGGAGATCGGTTTAGAAATGCATCCGGATGTGGATCAATTTCTCTGTGTACAGGAAGGCGGCGGTTATGTCGCCATGGGAAACAATCAACGGAGGCTGGCGTGTAGAAGTTGTCTGCGGGAAAACTGCGCGATTCTGATTCCGGCTGGCACCTGGCACAATGTAATCAACTCAGGGAAAAAGCCTCTTAAGCTTTATTCCATCTATGCGCCGCCTCAGCATCCTAGGGGAACGGTTCATATAACCCGGGAAATGGCGGAAGAGGGGGAACATCCAACGCCCTGTGTCTAAATGACCAAAAAACGCCTTGTGCGCCACGCACAAGGCGTTTTTTGATACGGCTAAAGATTATTGCTCCATCAGAAGGGTAAAGCGATTGCGGGAAAAGGTTAGGATTCCCTCATCCCGCAGCCGTCCAAGCTCACTGGACATGGCGCTGCGGTCTACCGAAAGATAGTCGGCAAGCTGCTGGCGGTTATAGGGGATCTCAAAGCGAGAGCTTCCCTGGCGGATGGATTCGGCCGAAAGATAAGAGAGCAGTTTATCCCGGGTGGAACGCTGGCTCAGGTGGGTTAGTTTTTCGTGGAATCGCAGATTTTTCATGGCAAGATCGGACAGCAGGTTGCGGACAGCACGCTGATGAAAGATGCAGGTGGAGGAGCAGGTGGTAAGCACCTGTTGAATATCAAGAAAAAGCACCGTGGCGGGGGAGTCCGCTATGACGTCAACCCCGCAAACCGAATTGGGAACGCAGGCAAAGGTTTCAGCAAACATCTGCCCCGGAGACACCTGCGCGAGGATATTTCGGTTCCCCCAGAAATCCTCCTGAATGATGTAAGCGCTCCCAGACACCAGGACTCCAATGGCTGTAACGGGTTGACCGCTCTGGAGGATGTATTGGTTTTTCCCATAGCTGTGAGCCGAAGCCTCGAGGCAGCGTAGCATGGAGAGCAGTTCTTCATCGTGGATGCCGTAAAATAGAGCACAACGGCGCAAGGATTCCAAATATTGTTCCATTTCGTGCTCCTTTTGTTGTAAAAACAACAGAAGATTTGTCATCACTCTAGTATAATCTGAATACAAAGTCAAGAAAGGAAGGGACTTCTGATGGTTCGGAAGATCATTCATATCGATGAAGAAAAATGCAATGGCTGCGGTGCTTGCGCTATGGCCTGCCAAGAGGGAGCCATTGGTATGGTGGATGGAAAGGCGAAGCTGTTGCGGGATGATTATTGCGATGGCTTAGGCAACTGTCTTCCCGTATGTCCCACTGGAGCGATCAGCTTTACGGAGCGGGAAGCGGCAGCTTTTGACGAGGCGGCAGTTAAGGCCAACCAGGCGCCGGGGGGCTGCCCTGGCAGCCAATCCAAGCGGATTGAGCGAGAGGCTCCGGATGATTTAATGGCAACGGCTCGTATTGCCAGCGCCCTTAATCAATGGCCGGTGCAGATCAAGCTGGTGCCGGTGCATGCTCCTTATTTTGAAAACGCCAACCTTCTGATTGCGGCGGACTGCACCGCCTATGCCTACGGAAATTTTCATCGGGATTTTATCCGCAACCGCGTAACCCTGATTGGCTGCCCCAAGCTGGATGAAGGGGACTATACGGAAAAGTTAACGGAGATCATCCGCAGCAACGAGATTAAAAGCGTGACGGCGATACGTATGGAGGTGCCCTGCTGCGGTGGAATCGAGCGTGCCGTAAAGCAGGCTCTGATGGCCAGCGGAAAGTTTCTCCCTTGGCAGGTTGTAACCGTTACAACGGATGGCAGGATCCTGGAATAGGACGCACGATTATGCCTGGAGAAATGCACCTCTTTTCTTATTAAAGCATTGAAAGCTAAAAAAGGGGGCTGCCTTGGGCTGCCCCCTTTTTTGCATAGGATCACCATAAATTTTTTGTCGGAAAAAGAGAGGATTTCTTCCGGAAAAACTTTAAATGCCATGTTGACAAGCGAGCCCAAATAGGGTATATTAAATTGCGTCGTCCAAGGAGGATGCATTCATCACGGGGTGTGGCGCAGTTTGGTAGCGCGCATGCTTTGGGAGCATGAAGCCGCGGGTTCGAATCCCTCCACCCCGACCAGGCATGGCCCCTTGGTCAAGCGGTTAAGACATCGCCCTTTCACGGCGGTAACAGGGGTTCGATTCCCCTAGGGGTCACCACCTTACCCACCCTGCTGTTGTGGGCCCTTAGCTCAGTTGGTCAGAGCGGTCGGCTCATAACCGATTGGTCCGGGGTTCGAGTCCCTGAGGGCCCACCACTTTAATGCAAAACGGTCATGGCCCGGTAGTTCAGTTGGTTAGAATGCCAGCCTGTCACGCTGGAGGTCGAGGGTTCGAGCCCCTTCCGGGTCGCCACTATGCATGATATGCTGGTGTAGCTCAACGGTAGAGCGCCTGATTTGTAATCAGAAGGTTGCGGGTTCGATTCCCATCACCAGCTCCACCGGATGCACTGGCCATCATAAAATGGATGGGTTCCCGAGCGGCCAAAGGGAGCAGACTGTAAATCTGCCGTCACAGACTTCGATGGTTCGAATCCATCCCCATCCACCAATATGCGAGAATGGCGGAATTGGCAGACGCGCACGGTTCAGGTCCGTGTGAAAGCAATTTCATGCAGGTTCAAGTCCTGTTTCTCGCACCATGTCGGAACGAGTTACGCTCGTTCCGATTTTTTATTTCATAAAAATCATTCACCCACTCCACCGTTCCTCCTTTTCCGCAAAAACTCACGCTGTGCCTGCGCTGTTCGCTTGTAAACAGCTCATAGCGCTTCGGCTTGCTGCCAATTTTTTGCGGGGTGGTGCTACGGTCATTTGCGGAATCCATTTTGTTGCCTAAATACACCAGCTCAGTTTTTTTATTTTGCTTTTTGTTCTCATTTGTAGCAGATACCTTTTTTGTGGCGCAAATCTAAAACAAAGCATCGCTTGCTTCATTTTATTTTGTTTTTTCTTTTCGCTAAAAGGACTTTCTGTTTTAGCCTCCTGAATATACTGCAAAAGGAGGTGTGAAGTCCATGCAAATTCATGTCGTTCAATCCGGCCAGAGTCTTTATGGGATTGCAAAAATCTATGGGACCACCGTCGCCGATATTGCAGAAGCAAATCAAATTGATCCCACCAAAACCCTTGTAATTGGGCAGGCTTTGGTGATTCCCATTACAGGAAGATATTATTTTGTACAGCCGGGGGATTCCCTCTATAAAATTGGCAGAAGGTTTGGTGTCCCTTACCTTACGCTGGCACAAATCAACGCGTTTAATCCAGAGGCAACGCTACCGGTAGGCCTTCGGCTCTACATTCCGCCCATGCCCAAAACGGCGATTGAATCAAACGCCTATGCGGAAGCATACAATGGTAGATTTGCGGATCGAGTGATCGCCTCTGTGGATGAACACGCGCTGCAGCTTACCTATGTTGCGCCCTTCAGTTTTGAGGCACAGGCAGACGGCAGTCTTAAAACGATCGATGTTTCCCCCATTCGGACTGCCGCCGCTTCCGGAGGGTCGGCATTGATGATGGCGGTTACAAATCTTGAAAATGGAGCTTTTAGCGACTCGCTGGGCGCGCGCATTCTAAATAATTCCGATGTGCAGGATCGGTTATTGTCCAATATTTTACTGGAAGCCCAAAGATATGGTTTTCGGGACATCCACTTTGATTTTGAATACCTGCGGCCGGAGGATCGGGAACCATATAACGCCTTTCTACGCAAGGCATCTAAACGGCTGCACGGGGCCGGCCTTTTGATGTCCACCGCCCTTGCTCCCAAGACAAGCGCCGCGCAGTCTGGAAGATGGTATACAGCCCATGATTATCGGGTACATGGAGAGGTGGCGGATTTCGTGGTGATCATGACATACGAATGGGGGTACAGCGCCGGACCACCCATGGCCGTATCACCCATTGGCCCGGTGCGGCAAGTCTTGGAATATGCGAAAACGGAGATTCCAGCAACGAAGATTATGATGGGGCAAAACCTGTACGGTTATGACTGGACGCTGCCCTTTATTAGAGGGGGCGCTTATGCCCGGGCGATCAGTCCCCAAACCGCTATCGATTTGGCACGACAATACCATGCGAGAATAGAGTACGATAGCAACGCACAGGCGCCGTTTTTCTACTACTGGGATGCGTCCTCCAAGCAGCATGTGGTTTGGTTTGAGGACGCCCGCTCCATCAACGCTAAATTTGATCTATTAAAAGAGCTCGATCTCCGGGGAATCAGCTATTGGAAGCTAGGATTGGATTTCCCTCAAAATTGGCTATTGCTGGGGGACCGGTTCCGTATTGGAAAGAAATGAGTACCTATGGAGAAGAGGCATCGGACCTGCAGGAGATCATCCTGTAGGTCTTTTCTTTGGGTGGATTGCTTTTTAAAACGCTGTTTTCTCGACCAAAATATGATAAAATATTCTATCAAGAATTACTTTGGAGGCATTATGGGAAAGAATCAGTACCGGGCGGAACGGCCTGGAACCGATACCTATTATATTACCACCTTTGGTTGCCAGATGAATGTACGGGATACCCAGACTGCGGCGGGCATCCTGGAGTCCATGGGATATCTTCCCGCTGCCGATCCCAAAGAGGCAAAGGTGCTGCTTTATAACACCTGCTGTATCCGGGATCTGGCGGAACGAAAGGCCTATGCTGCCATTGGCATGGCCCGGGAGATCAAAGCAAAGAACGGCGGCATGGTGGGGGTGTTCGGCTGCATGACCCAACAGACAGGCGCGGCCCAGGAGCTTATGCGCAGGATGCCCTTTATCGATTTCGCTTTTGGAACCCATCAATTGCATCGGCTGCCGGAATTCATTCATGCCGCTCAGGAAAAGGGGAGGACGACTCTTTTAGAGGAGGGAAACCCCGCTTTGGATTTTGATCTGCCTGCGGCCTATGGAAGGCCACCCCTTGCCTATACCAACATCATCCATGGCTGTAACAACTTCTGTTCCTATTGCATCGTGCCCTATGTGCGCGGCAGGGAAACCAGCAAGCCCATGGAGCTGATCTTAGAGGAGGCCCGCACCCTGATGGATCAGGGCTTTTCCGAGATCACTCTACTGGGGCAGAATGTCAACAGCTACGGCAACGATTGGGGGAAGCCTCAATTTGCCAAGCTGCTTCGCGAGCTGGATGCCATAGGAGTACCGCGGATCCGATTTATGACCTCCCATCCCAAGGACCTGAGCGATGAGGTGATTGCCGCTATGGCGGAATGCTCCCATGTCGCAAAGCAGATCCATCTGCCGGTTCAAAGCGGTAGCAGCAGGGTTCTACGGCGAATGAACCGTAAATATACCCGCGGGGATTATCTCTGTCTTGTGGAAAAGCTCCGTGCTGCCATGCCCCAAGTGGGCATCACCACGGATCTGATCGTGGGTTTCCCTGGGGAAAGCGAGACGGACTTTGCCGACACCCTTTCCCTTTGTGAAACAGTACGGTTCGATGCCGCCTTTACCTTTAATTTCAGCAAGCGGAAGGGAACTGCCGCTTTTGATATGGAGGGGGAGGTCGCCAAGGAAGTCATGACTCAGCGCATTACCACCCTCATCGATACCATCAAATCCATCTCCACAAAAACCTATCAAGGCCTGGTTGGAACGGAGCAAACGGTTCTCATCGAAGGAGAATCCAGCCGGGATAGCAGCTGCTATACCGGCCGAATCGATCGGGGTATTACCGTCAATTTCCCCAAAGGACATGGGGTGGTAGGGGATTTTGTTCCCGTCACCATTACCCACGCCAAGGCCAATACCCTGTTCGGTCAGGAGCGTTAGGAGGGTTCTATGGCAATCGTCAATCTATCACCTGCCATGCAGCAGTATATGGATTTAAAGGAGCAGTATCCGGACTGCATCCTGTTTTTTCGCTTGGGGGACTTTTACGAGATGTTCTTTGAGGATGCGCTTACCGCCTCCCGAGAGCTAGAAATCGTCTTAACTGGCAAACAGTGTGGCCTGGAGGAGCGAGCGCCCATGTGCGGTGTACCCTACCACGCCGTGGACAACTATGTGAAAAAGCTCATCGATAAAGGCTATAAGGTGGCCATCTGCGAGCAGCTTACCGAGCCCGGCAAGGGCTTGGTGGAGCGGGATGTGGTGCGCATCGTGACCCCTGGCACCGTCATCGAGGATAACATGGTGGAGCGGGACCGGAACAACTACATTCTTGCGTTATCCATGCAACGGGGGAAAGGCGGGTACGCCTATGCTGATGTCAGCTCCGGCGAGTTCTTCGCTGCGGATTTTTTTACCTTGGAACCGGGGGAGGTTCAAAACCTCCTATACGCCGTATCCCCCAGCGAGCTTATCATCACGGAGACGGTACAAAAGCATCTTGGGGAGGAGTTTTTGGCCTCCTGTAAATGCCTCATCACCCAGAGGGAAAGCCGTTTCTTTGATCCGGACACCGCGTTAAAACAGCTAAAAGAGCACTTTAGTGTTGGAACCCTCTCGGGATTCGGCATCCAGGACCACGCTCCCTGCGTATCCGCCGCCGGCGGCCTGCTCCAATACCTGTTGGAAACGCAGAAGGTGCCCCTGAGCCATATCAACCGCATCCAGCCCGCTATGGGGGGCGATTATATGCAGCTGGATGCCGGTACCAAACGCAATTTGGAATTGACCCAGACCATCATGGGCGGTGGGAAACGGGGGTCTCTTCTCTGGGTGTTAGACAAGACCAAATCCCCCCAGGGGGCCCGCCTGCTGCGGCGATGGATTGAGCAGCCCCTACTCAATAGGGACCGTATTGCCCGCCGTCTGGATGGGGTGGAAGAGCTGACCGGGAACTACATCGCCCGGGTAAACCTTGCCGATTGCCTGAATCATATCTATGACCTGGAGCGGCTCTGCGCCAAGGTATCCTATGGTACCATCAATCCAAGGGATGTTAAGGCCATCGGGGATACGTTGGCGTTGATACCAGAGGTAAAGTCTCTTTTAAGCCTGTGCGAGGCGCCCCTGTTGCAAGAGGCATACGAGGGCTTGGATGAGCTTTGTGAGATTGCGGAGCTCATTCAATCTGCCATTGCCGACGAGCCGCCCCTGTCCAGCAAGGAGGGCGGGGTACTGAAGCCGGGATATCATCCCGAGGTGGATCAGTTGCGGGAAGCGTCGGTCAACGGAAAAACCTGGCTTTCAGAGCTGGAGGCCCGGGAAAAGGAAAAGACCGGCATAAAAAACCTGAAGATTGGGTTCAACAAGGTATTTGGGTATTTCATCGAGGTGAGCAAATCCCAGACCGGCATGGTGCCCTACCACTATACCCGCAAACAGACCCTGGTCAACGCGGAACGATATATCACCGAGGAACTGAAGCAGATTGAGGATACTATCCTGGGCGCAGAGGAGCGATGTATGCGGTTAGAATACCAGCTGTTCTGTGAGATTCGAGAGCGGATTGGGGACGTATTGCCGGTTTTGCAGGAGAATTCCCGGATCCTTGCCATAGTGGATGCCATTGCATCCCTTGCACAAGTAGCCTATGATAACAACTACGTCCGTCCCCAGATCAACGAGGATGGGGTGATCCGCCTGACCGAGAGCCGTCATCCCGTGGTGGAAAAATCCATTCGGGGCTTTGTTCCAAACGATTGCGCCCTGGATGGGGAGGATAACCGTTTTCTGATTATCACCGGGCCCAATATGTCGGGAAAATCAACCTACATGCGCCAGGTGGCCATCATTGTGCTCATGGCCCATATTGGCTCTTTTATCCCGGCCAAGGAAGGAAGCGTCTGCCTTGTTGACCGCATCTTTACCCGGGTGGGCGCTTCCGATGATCTGGCATCGGGGAAATCCACCTTCATGGTGGAGATGGTGGAGACCGCCAATATTCTCAACAACGCGACCCGGGACAGCCTTATCATCTTGGATGAGATCGGCCGGGGTACCAGCACCTTTGATGGCCTTTCCATCGCTTGGGCGGTGGCGGAGCATATCACGAAGATGGGCAGTAAAGCCATGTTTGCCACCCACTATCACGAGCTGAGCGAGATGGAGGGTTTGATTCCAGGTGTAAAGAACTACTGTATCGCCGCACGGGAGCTGGGTGAGGATATCGTATTCCTGCACCGGATCATCCGCGGTGGAACCGATAAAAGCTTTGGTATTCAAGTGGCCCGGTTGGCGGGAATTCCCACCCCGGTGATAGAGCGCTCCAAGGTGATTTTGGAGGAGCTCCGCAAGCTGGATGTGGACGGGCACATCCTGGGAATTGATCGCGGAGAGGAGCCCGTGCTGGAGGAAAAGCCGTCGGACGGAGGTGGAGAGCTGGCGGAACTTCTCCGTACCCTGGAGGTGGATACCCTCACTCCCATTCAGGCGCTCAATACGCTATATGACTTGAAAAAACGAGCGGAGGCGATGAGTTGAACCGAATACAGCTGCTGGATCAGGCAACGGCCAATAAAATAGCGGCGGGGGAGGTGGTAACCCGTCCATCTTCCGTCATCAAGGAGCTGGTGGAAAACGCCATCGATGCCGGCGCCACTTCCATCTACGTGGAGATCAAAAACGGAGGGATGAAGGAAATCTATGTGTCGGATAACGGCGGGGGGATCCACCCCGACGATATGGCACTGGCTTTTCGCCGTCATGCTACCGGGAAAACTCGGCCGGGAGACGAAATGTTTGGCCTATCCTCCTTGGGTTTCCGGGGAGAGGCGCTCTCCTCCATCGCCGCCGTAAGCCGGGTGAAGATGGTATCCCGGATGCGGGGGGCGGAGACCGGCCAGGGCATCGAGTTGGAAGGGGGAGAGGTGGTTCGTCAGTATCCCATCGGATGCCCCGAGGGAACGGGAATCTACGTCAACGACCTTTTTTATAATACACCGGCCCGGCTGAAGTATATTAAAAGCATTGGAGCGGAGTCCGCAAGCTGCGCCGATGGCGTGGGGCGGTTGATTCTAGCCTATCCGGAGATTTCCATTCGATATAGCAACAATGGCAGTCCTCTTTATCATAGTCCGGGAACCTGTCTAGCCGACGCTATTTTGGCGGTGTACGGCAAGGAAATCTATGATAACCTAATTCCCGTTCAATACGACGGCAAGGGATTGCGGGTAACGGGATATATCGGCAACGGCACGATATCCCGCCGGAATCGGAGCTTTCAAACCACCATCGTAAATGGGCGTGTGGTGCGGAGTGCAAAAATCTCCAATGCCGTCTCTACCGCCTTTTCTGAACGCATGATGATCGGGAAATTCCCCTTTTATGTGCTAAGCCTTACGGTTAAACAGGAACGGATGGATGCCAATGTCCATCCCCAAAAAACCGAGATCAAGCTTTTGGATGAGGATGCCATTTTAGCGGAGCTGGTTTCGGCTGTGGAGTCTGCTCTGTCCCCAAAATCGGATTTGCGGCGCCTGACGCTCCCGCAGAAAACGCCAAAGGAGCAGGACTCGCTGGCCTCAGTTTCTGAGAAAACCGAAATCCCCGAGGAATACAAGCGTATGGCCGATGATTTTGCCGGGGAGATCGCCATGCCGGCCTTTCCGAAAAAGGGCGGTTTCCGGGTAAAGGACGCGCCTGACGCTTCCTTGGATTTCTCCCCCATCCAAATGCCTTCTCAACCTTTAAAGGAAAGGATGGAGAAAGAGCCTGTTGAGCAGCCCAAAGAGTCCCAAGCAAAGCCCGCTTTCTCCCAAGGCGTGCCAATGGTCGCGGACCAACTATCTCTTCCCGTCGACCATCCCCGGGCGGCAGGTTCGCTGCCGGTAGATCTGCGGATCATCGGACAGGCCTTTGCCACTTATCTGCTGGTTCAGTCCGGGGAATCACTGATGATCATTGACCAGCATGCCGCTCATGAACGTCTGAATTATGACCGCTATCTGGCTCAGATGGAGCGGCAGCAGGTGATCAGCCAGCCGCTATTGGCGCCTTGCGTGGTTACCATGGCGGTAGAAGAGGTACAGCTGGTATTGGATCATAAGGATATTTTTCTCTCCATGGGCTTCGATCTCGATACCTTTGGCCTTGGCGCCATAGCCATCCGTGCGGTACCCAGTGTATTCAGCGGACTGGACCTGCACGCGGCATTCCTCGATATGGTGGAGCAATTCCGTTCTCTGGGGAAGGCGAGCCCGCTTGCGGTGGTTCGGGACCGCATTGTGCGGGCCTGCTGCCGGATGTCCATCAAAGCGGGCCAGCCCCTGGGCCATGAGGAGATCGCCCAGATTTTGCAGATGCTGAAAACCACTCCAAAGCTCACCTGTCCCCACGGCCGTCCCATCGTGATGATCATTGCCAAAGGGGATCTGGAAAAAAACTTTAAGAGGATTCAGTAGTATGGGCGCTGTATTCTTGGTAGGGCCTACTGCCTGTGGCAAGTCGAAGGTGGCGGTGGAGATCGCACAGGCTCTGGATGGTGAGATCATCAACATGGACTCCATGCAGATTTATGACGGTATGCGCATCGGATCAGCGCGGCCTACCCATGAAGAGATGAAAGGCGTGCCCCATCACCTCTACGGAATGGTGCCTATGGGAAAGGATTTCTCCGTCGCGGAGTATAAATCCACGGCCATGGAGACCATGGCCGAGATTGAAGCAAGGGGGAAGTTGCCCATCCTATGCGGCGGAACAGGTTTGTACCTCAACGCCATGACCTATCGCATGGATTTTGGCCGTGTTCAGGGAGATCCAGCGTTGCGAATGCGCCTTCTGGAGGAGCTGGAAGCCAATGGAGCGGAAGCCCTTCACCAGCGGCTGTGTATTGTGGATCCCTCCACGGGAGCTCGGCTTCATCCAAACGATGTAAAACGGGTACTTCGGGCCTTGGAGGTATATGAGGCTACAGGGATTCCAATGTCGGAGCGGGAAGAGGAGTTTACCCGCATGGAGCAGGAAAACTATGATTTTCTCATTCTGGGTCTTACCATGGAGCGGGAACTTCTCTATCGGCGGATCAACGCGCGTGTGGACGCAATGCTGCAAGAGGGGCTGGTGGCGGAGTGCCGGGTTCTTCTTATCAGCGGAATCCCCCTGAATCATCCTTCCATGATGGGTATTGGATATCGTCAGGTATTTCCCTATCTGATGGGAGAATACGGATATGATGAGATGGTAGAACGGGTGAAGCGGGAAACCCGGCGTTATGCCAAACGCCAGATGACTTGGTTCCGGCGGGATCGACGCATTCATTGGCTGAATGTAGATGATTTTTCCAGAACTGGTGATTTAATCCAACAAATCCTGTCCATAATAAAGGAGAAATCAGTTATATGGAGGGATTTGTGTGATTACCAACAATCGGCCCATCGTACTGCAGGATGTTTTTTTGAACCAGGCACGCCGGGAGCGGATTCCCGTCAGCGTTAAAATGCTGGACGGCGCGCAGTTAAAGGGCACCGTTCGCGGCTTTGATAGCTTCACCGTTATCCTGGATGACGATGGCGGCGCTTCCCAGATGATCTATAAGCATGCCATTGCCTCGGTGGTGCATCAGGGTGGAGGAATCTTCGAAAAACGTGCTTAGTGCATGAATTTATTGTTTGATTTGTGAGGGAAAGCAATGGACTACAAAACACTTAACGCCATGGGGTATGGCTTTCTGCCAGAAGCCGTGGTCATGGTTCAGGAGGCGTTTGACGCCTCTCGAGAGGCTTTTTTACGGGTGGACAACACCGCGCTCTACAACGAGGGTAAGGTGTTGTCCGCCTTTGCATCCTGCGGAGTCATGGCTAGCCATCTATTTGGGAGCACCGGCTATGGCTATGGTGATGTTGCACGGGATACCCTGGAAAAGCTGTTTGCAAGGGCGATGGGAGGGGAGGATGCGCTGGTGCGTCCGCAGATCGTGTCCGGCACCCATGCCATTTATCTTTCTCTTCGAGGCCTGCTTCGACCGGGTGAGACCCTGTACGCAATCAGCGGCACGCCTTACGATACCATTCAAGCTGCTATCGGGGTGGTGGAAACGCCGGGATCGCTGATGGAGCAGGGCATTCGCTATCGGGAACAGCCGCTGCTAGCGGGAGATATCTTGGATCTTGAGGGGATCCAGAAGACCCTGGAGGAGGATACGAGTATCCGGGTAGCTGCGATCCAGAGGTCTTCGGGCTATAGCTTTCGGCGGCCTATCTCCCTGGATGATATGAAAAAGGCCATCGAGCACATCCATGCGATCCGGCCGGATGTGATGGTCTTTGTGGACAACTGTTATGGAGAATTTACCGCCATACAAGAACCTACTGATTTTGGAGCCGATGTGATGGCAGGCTCTCTGATCAAAAACCCCGGAGGAGGCTTGGCTCCTACCGGTGGCTATGTGGTGGGAACCCGAGCGGCAATCTCCCGCATTGAGGGTTCATTGACGGTTCCAGGCCTTGGGAGGGAAGTGGGCTCCTATGAGGCGAGCTACCGGCCGTATTATCAAGGTCTGTTTTTGGCGCCCTCCGTAACGGCAAACGCGCTCAAGACCGCTATCCTTTTTTCTCGTGTGTTTGCAAAACTGGGCTATGCAGTTACGCCTCAGCCCGATGATATTCGGGAGGATATTATTCAGTCCATTCAGTTTCAATCGCCGGAAAAATTGATCGCATTCTGCCAGTCCATACAGCGATGTTCTCCCATCGATTCCATGGCGGCGCCCACTCCCTGGGAAATGCCGGGCTATGAGGATCAAGTGATTATGGCAGCTGGAACCTTTGTTTCCGGCGCCTCTATTGAGTTGTCGGCGGATGGTCCCATGCGGGAACCCTATACCGGCTATTTTCAAGGCGCAATCACGTTTGAGCATGGAAAAATAGCTTGTATCGCGGCTGTAAACGACATTCTTCGAATGGAATCATTATAACTACTCTGGCGAGAATTTATCGAAGTAAGCTATATGATAAAACCATTATATTGCACTTTGGATGCGCTGGTTCTTGACGTCCGTACCGTGCAGCATTCTCTACAGGACCTTTATAGAGACCCATTGGATTCATCATCTATTCATTGTTCTGTTCGACATGATTCACAGGGATCCTTCGTTCTTTCATGAAGGGCTACAATAATGATATGTATCTTAAAAGAATTAAAAAGCGCCCATCAAAACGATTTGGGCGCTTTTTATAAAAACAGGGATAATAAGAGGAGATTAACGGTATTGGCGCATGAGGCCGATGACCCGGCCAAGAACGGTAACGTCTTTGGCGATGATATCCTCCATAAAATCGTTCTCAGGGTGAAGGCGGAAGTAGCCGTCTTCGGCAAAAAATCGCTTGACGGTGGCCTCGTTTTCGATCATGGCTACCACAATTTCGCCATTTTCGGCGGTGTTGGCGCGCTGAACCACGATTTGGTCGCCATTTAGAATACCGGCGCCGACCATGCTTTCTCCCACTACGTTGAGGATAAAGGCATCCCCTTCCTGGGCCCGGACAAACCAAGAGGGAAGGTGATAGACATCCTCGATGTTTTCCTCCGCAAAGATGGGCTGGCCGGCTGCAACCCTGCCGATGACGGGCAGAGAGACCGTTTCCCGCAGGATGTTGGCGTCGTCCACGATCTCAATGGTGCGGGGCCGGAAGGAGTAACGGCGGATCAGCCCCCGTTCCTCCAAGCGGCAAAGATAGCCGTGTACTGTGGAAGTGGAGCTGAACCCCAAGCCCTCGCAAATGTCCCGCACGGAAGGGGAGTACCCGTTTTCCTTGGTATACTGCCGGAGAAAATCCAGGACCTTCTGTTGTTTTGCACTGATGTTGGCCATGCTCCACCCATCCCTATTGCATATTATTGAATGAATTATAACATGCGAACATCTATTCGGTAAAGGGGAAATGTACATTTCTTTTGAATTTGATGTATAATGAATGGCAGAAGGGAGCGTTTTTTGATGGAACGATGCTTGATTCACCCCGATCGTCTTTGCACCATGTGCGGGGAGTGCGATATGTGCGAATATGAACACAAGCTTTGTGATAATTGCTTTTCCTGTCTAGATTTCTCCACCGATTATAACGAGATTCTCATAGATGCCATCTATCCCAATACCGAACCTGCCCCGGAGGGGGCTTCTGAAAGGAAACCGGAGGGGAAGTAGGGCAAAAATGCAGATGAGATGCGTTTGGTTTGCCATTGAAAAGGAGCCCCCCATACTGGGGCTCCTTTTTCATAGCCGGGAATCCTTGGCCGAAATTGGCCACAGCGAGCCGGACTTGGCCCTTTTTGGCCATGAGAAAGTGAAGTCTAGGTCAGGCTATGACCATTGATTTATCGAATATACTAAATTATGGAAAACAATAAGATGATAGGGAAGGGGAACACCATGCCGCGGGAAAGCAGGACCTAGGCCTACGCCAAGCGCGAAAGCTCCCCTTTGGGAATCAATCATCATCCCGGAGTTTGACCACTCCGGCAGCCAGACGGCGCCGGTCGTCGGCGATGGCCGCATAATGCTTGCGTGTGGTGTTGACATCCTTATTGCCCAGGACATCGGCCACCAGGTAGATGTCGCCGGTTTCATGGTTTAGCATGGTGCCGAAGGTGCTTCGGAATTTGTGTGGAGAGATCTTCTTCAGCGGCGTGACGATGGCCGCGTACTTTTTGACAAGCTGCTGGATAGCCCGCTGGCTCATACGCCTCTTTTGCAGGGAAATGAACAGAGCCTCTTCATCACTGTCTGGCGGGAGTAGGCGCTTTCGGTCCTCCAAATAGGCCGTAAGGGCTCGCTCTACCTCCTCGCCAAAATACAGCACCACCTGGGCGCCGCCCTTCCGGGTGATGAGAAAGCTGTCCGTGGAGAAGTCGATATGGCCGACGTTTAGCCCCACAAGCTCTGAGATGCGGATTCCGGTGCCCAACAGTACGCTGAACATTGCAATGTCTCGGCTGCGAGTATACTTGTGATAGCGCTTCTGAGCGGCTGTAAGGGCATCGCCAGAGTCCACAGCATCCAGCATCTTGGCCACTTCATCGGGCTCCAGGCGGATGATGGGCTTTTCCGGGATCTTAGGCATATCCACCTTGGCCGCCACATTTTGGGACAACAGCTCCCGTTTATAAAGGTATTTGAAAAAGGACTTGAGGGTGGAGAGCTTTCGGGCTTTGCCGGGATTGTGGTTTTCCAGCTCCCGGTCATCCTGGCTAACATAATAGCCCAGGTATTCCAGATACCGCTCCAATATGGTGGGCGTAATGGTTTCTAGATCGGCAAGGGTGATCTCGGGAATGGCGCGCCCCTGAAAGCCGGGGACTTCTTCCGTAAGATAGCTGAAAAACAGCCGCAGGTCATAAGCGTAGTTAAGCCGGGTCAATGCCGTTGTGGTGGGCTCGATTCCTCGGAAGAACTCGCCGCAATAGGATGGTAGCTCTCGCTGCAGTTCCCGCAGCCGGAGGGTGCGCTCCCGCTGTATTTCCGTATGATAGGACAGATCCGCCATTGGTTTTCACATCCCAAGAAAAAAGGATTTTCCGGGTACAGCATACCATTCCCCGGAAAATCCGTCAATACTCTTCGTAAAACTTGTGTTTTGCGCATAGTTGTGTGGACACGTCCCCCATGCATATTCGGTGTAAGCTACCCGCTGGCTCGTATTTTATGAGCGGCTTTCCGCTAGACCTTTGCGATAAGCGGCAATGGCGCCGCGGGCCAGTGCATCACAGCGGTTGTTATAGGCGTTGTCGGCATGGCCCTTTACCTTGACGAAGGAGATCCGATGCTTTTCCATCTGGATCAAGAGGCTTTTCCACAGATCCACGTTTTCCACCGGTTTTTTGTCCTTTTTGAGGAAGCCATTCCGCTGCCAGTTGACGAGCCATCCCTGATTGATGGCATTGCAGAGATAGGCGCTGTCGGAATAAAGGGTCACCTGACAGGGTTGGTTAAGGGCTTCCAATCCCCGGATGGCCCCCAGAAGCTCCATGCGGTTGTTGGTGGTGTCCGGGTCGTGGCCGGACAGCTCCTTTTCCTGGCTCCCATAGATGAGGATGGTTCCCCATCCTCCCGGCCCTGGATTGCCGCTGCAGGCGCCGTCAGAATAGATGGAGACCGCCTTCACTTGCCGCTCCCCTGCATGCGATCAAATTTCTCTACGGCTTTTAAAACGCTGTCCATCACCGTTTTGCGGAATCCGCCCTGTTCCAGGGCGTAAACCCCTTCTATGGTGGTGCCTCCGGGAGAACAGACCATATCCTTTAGCTCGGCCACATGGTGTTGTGAGCTAAGGGCTAGCTTGGCGCTTCCCAATACCGCTTGGGCGCAAACGGGATAGGCCACGCTCCGGGGAATGCCGGCCATACAGGCGGCGTCGGCCATGGCCTCCAGAAATAGGAACACATAGGCCGGGCTGGAGCCGGCGATGGCCGCAAAAGCGCTGATGTCCTTTTCACTTAGAATCTCCACCCTGCCGACGGCGGAGAAGGTGGAAACCGCCAGGGCATATTCCGTAAGGGTGAGATCGTGTTCAGCACAGAGGCAGGTCATCCCCTCTCCCACCGTTAGAGGAAGATTTGGCATCACCCGGAGGATACGGGCATGCTCCCCCAGATGGGCTTTGATGTTGTCGTTGGAAAGGCCAGCCATAATGGAGATAAAGGCTTTTTCGGGAGTGACCAGGTCGCGGATCTCCTTTGCCACGCCGGCAAAATACTGCGGTTTAACGGCTAGGAAGATGAGATCGCACGCTTTGACCAGCTCTGCGTTGCTATCCCCCAGCATAAAACCAAATTTGAGGCTGGCATCCTTGAGTTTTTCGCTGTCCAGGTCGAAAGCCAACAGATCCTCCGGCGGGAAAACCTCCTTTTCGATGATGCCGCCCAGAATGGCTTGGGCCATATTCCCCATTCCGATAAAACCGATTTTCATCTATTGATCCCGTCCTTTCTTTGGTTGACTATTGTGGCAAATTTCGCTATAATGACAAAGTCCTATTGATAGGGGAGTAGCTCAATGGTAGAGTCACGGTCTCCAAAACCGTTGGTTGCGTGTTCGAGTCGCGTCTCCCCTGCCATGTTGCCGCAAGCTGTATGTTATGGCTTGCGGCGTTTTTTATAAAGCGCTTTTCCCCAATAACGGCCTTTTTGAGTGCCCATGGCCGTACGCTTTTTCATTTCTTTTACCCAAGATAAATATAGGCCGCACAGCGACGCGTGCGGCGGTTTCAGGTATTGCGGGGACTCCCCTGCCCTCTACCAGACGTTGGAATTGATGAAGAACAGGAGAATGGCCACCAGGGAGAAACAGGCGTTGATGAGACAGATCACCACGACCGTCTGTTTGGGACTCATGCCCATGGCCACCAGACGGTGGTGGAGGTGGGTCTTATCGGCCTTATAAGGGGGCTTGCCGTTTTTGATGCGGCGGTAAACCACCAGGATATTGTCGAAGATGGGAACCCCTAGAGCCAGAATGGGTACGAACAGGGACAGCAGCGTGGCCTGTTTGAAGGTTCCGAACAGTGCGATGACGGACAGGGTAAACCCCAGGAAGGAGGCGCCGGAATCGCCATAGTACACTTTGGCCGGAGGCTTATTGTACATGAGGTATCCCAAGCTGACCCCTACCAAGGTGATGGCCATTATGCTGGCAAGGCTATAAGGGGTACTCAGGGAGACCACAAAAAGGGTGACGGCTGAGATGATGGTGATGCTGCCAGACAGGGCGTCCAGGCCGTCTATGAAGTTGATAACGGTAGTGACGCCGTAGATCCAAACCACCGTCAGAATAAACTGAAGATAGGATGGCAATAGGATGTATTCGCCATTAAAGGGGTTGCCAAACCCGCGGAACACGGCGCCCGAAAGGAACATCACCACCGCGGCTAAGAGCTGCACCGCGAACTTGGGGAACGCAGGAAAATCCTTTCCCCGGGTCTTATAGTAGTCATCCACCAGGCCGATGGAGAGGATCATCAAGCTGCCTACTAGGTAGCCGATGAACAGCCGTGGCTGCTGATAGCCGCCAAAGAGGGTGAACGTCACAATAAACCCAGCGTACACGGGAAGGCTTCCCAGTTGGGGTACGGGGGTTTTATGCATCTTCCTCTGATTGGGGCGGTCTACAAAATCCAGCTTATGCGCCAGTTTGATAAACGCGGGCATCAGCGCCACCACGATTACAAAGGCCAGCGCAAAGGCGAGAACGTATGTCATGACGGTACCTTCAATCCTAAGAATGTCCTAAATAACCATATACCACTGATTTATTACTATACCAACCGGTCGGTTAAATGTCAATAAAACGCCGGTTTTGCGGGACTTTTTCCTATAAAAACGCTCTCATATACCGAGCTAGATTCTTGTAGGCGATGCCCTCAATCAGCGTTTCGGAGCAGCCCGCGTCACGGAGGCGGCTGAGGATTAGCTGGAAGTCCTGCGCGCCGTGGAGCTCCCGGGGACAGCGGCCGATGCCATCCCAATCGGAGCCCAGGCCCAGCACCTCTTCCCCACCCAGGCTGAGAATATGGTCGATATGGCGGATCATATCGTCAAGACAGCAGGCGTCCTCGTCTTCGTTGAGGAAGGGGGCGCAGAAGTTGATGCCGATAAATCCCTTCTGGGCGATGACCGCCTTGATTTGCTCGTCGTCCAGATTACGAAAATGGCCTGTTATGGCCTTGGCGTTGCTATGGGTGGCCAAGATGGGCTGGGTGGAGGTTTCTATCACGTCCCAGAAGCCCCGGGTATTCAGATGGGATACGTCGATGGCCATGCCCAGACGGTTCATCTCCCGGACGCATTCGAAGCCGAAGGGCTTCAGTCCTTCCTCGGCGTTGAGAATGGCCGGTGTGGCAATGGCATTTTCCCGGTTCCATACCAGGGTCATGGCACGGACCCCCAGGCGGTACATGGTCCTCAGCACGCCCAGGCTGCCGTTGATAGCGTCCCCGCCTTCTATGGCTAGTACCGCCCCAATGGGGCCGTTTGCCAGCACATCGTCCAGGTTATCCCGGGTGAGTTCCACGATATCGTCTCCCCAGGCGTCCAGCATAAGGCGGTATTGGTCGATCAGCTCCAGGCAGCGGGTAACGGAATCGGGGTGTTCTTTGGAATCCACAAAAGCGGCAAAGAACTGCAGGCGCACGTTCCCCTTTTGTAAGGATTCCCTGCTGACATGAATTTGATCCGGTATTCCGCCCATCAGTGGGGAGATACCATTAAAAAGGCTATAAAGATAGTCGGTATGGGCATCGGCAATGGGATAGACGTTCACTACGCAAAACTCCCTTTCTGTTCTAACTCATATGACTTGATTATATCAAAAAAGCCGTTGTTATGGGGAATGGATTGTGAAAAGAAGGGGGCGTAGAATTCAATTCTTAAGGATATTATTCCATTGATTTTTAATACGATCTTTTGAGAAATCTTTTGCGCGGGCATACGCATGATTTGACATGGTTTGACGAAGATTATCATTTTGAATTAAATCTAACAACGCTATGATAAATTTCTGCTGATCATGCTCCGGTATCAAGAACCCATTTACTCGATCTTCTACAATAGCTCGGGGGCCAACTCGCACGTCATAGGCAATGATAGGAAGACCACAACTAAGGGCTTCCAATAAGACAAAAGGAAGACCTTCGCTATGGGAAGTCATTGCGTAAATAGAAGCGTCATTCATGAGTTCTTCTATTTCAGTGGAGCTTTTCTGCCCTGTGAGCATAACCTGATTCTCCAGAGAAAATGATTGAATTAACGTTTCTAAACTTGAGCGTTCCTCTCCCTCACCCACGATTAGAAGTTTCCAATCAGGTACTGCTGAATGAATTTGAGAAAAAATCTCTATTAACCGAGAAAATCCTTTCACGCGATTCAAGCGCCCCACTGCTATTATTATTTTTTTTCGATTTGCAAAAGCAACTTTTTCCGGTAGCTGTTCTAAAAAATTGGGAATACATATTACTCTAGTATTCTGGTTTTTTTTCATTATTTCCCGCATTTCATCTGCTAATTGAGGGGTTAAAAGTGTAAATACATCGATATTTGTATAGCCAGAGGAACAGGCTTTCAGCAGCTTTTGATTGAATTGATGGTCGTGATGGAGCTGGGCAATTTTAAAAACGTTGGAACGGCCATATTTTGAT
Organism: Christensenella sp. MSJ-20; assembly: GCF_044357945.1. Classification (NCBI taxonomy): domain Bacteria; kingdom Bacillati; phylum Bacillota; class Clostridia; order Christensenellales; family Christensenellaceae; genus Christensenella; species Christensenella sp. MSJ-20. Next base: position 421,141 of record NZ_CP076563.1, on the reverse strand, counting down.
AAGACAAGCGTATCCTCGTGGCGGGTAGTAATAATAATTCCATCTTGGATATTTCGAATGGCTCGATACACAGAATACTTTTTATGAAGTAAAATGCGAATTGCTTTTATGCTTTCTTTTATTAATTGAAAAAGCCTCTTTTTTTTCAAGCATTCCTTCCACTGCTGGCGATTGGGAGTATTCTTTAATAAATAAGTAACCTGTACTTGCGCGTTCAGCGGAAAAGCCGGACTATTAGGCATGCGGTAAACACAGATTATTTCCACTGGATAACCCAACTCAATAAATAGGTTAGCCATATTAACAATTGCCTTTTCAACACCACCAAATGCTAGATGCAATGCAATAATTCTGATGTTCTTCAAGATATCTTTCACACCTTAATTTCTTCATTATATACTTAATTATTTTATTCTATCAGCTAGTTGTTGGTGGAGCAAGCGCAAAAGAAAAACCCATCCGCTGATGCGGATGGGTTTTGGAGTCGGTTTGGAGGTTACTTTGCGTAGTCCACGATCCGGGTTTCACGAATGACGTTGACCTTGATCTGGCCGGGATAGTCCAGCTCATCCTCGATGCGCTTGACGATGTCCCTGGCAATGAGAACAGCGCCGTCATCCGACACGTCCTCGGGCTTGACCATGATGCGAATCTCCCGCCCGGCTTGGATGGCGAAGGATTTTTCCACACCATCAAAGGAGTTGGCGATGTCCTCCAGCATGGTGAGACGTTTGATGTAGTGTTCCAAGCTTTCCCGCCGAGCGCCGGGCCGAGCCGCCGAAACGGCATCCGCTGCCTGAACCAGCATGGCCTCCACCGTGGTGGGCTCGATGTCCCCGTGGTGGGCGGCGATGCAGTGGATTACATCGGCGTTTTCCCGGTATTTCTTGGCTAGATCCACGCCAATCTGCACGTGGGGACCCTCCACCTCGTGGTCCACCGCTTTGCCGATGTCGTGAAGCAGGCCGGCGCGTTTGCACAGCGCTACGTCGCAGCCCATTTCAGCCGCCATTAGGCCGGCAACATGGGAAACTTCGATGCTGTGCTTTAAAACGTTCTGGCCGTAGCTGGTACGGTAACGGAGCCGACCCAAGAGGCGAACCAGCTCGGGATGCAGCCCGTGGATACCGGTTTCAAACACGGCTTGTTCGCCGGCTTCCCGGATGATCTGGGCTACTTCTTTCTGTGCTTTGCCCACCATCTCTTCGATGCGGGCGGGATGGATCCGGCCATCCGCGATGAGGCGCTCCAGCACGATGCGGGCTACCTCCCGACGGACGGGATCAAACCCGGATAGGATCACGGCTTCGGGAGTATCATCAATGATTAAATCTATTCCAGTAGCCTGCTCCAGGGCGCGGATATTGCGCCCTTCCCTGCCGATGATCCGGCCTTTCATTTCATCGTTGGGCAACTGTACCACCGACACGGTGGTTTCGGCCACGTGATCCGCGGCGCACCGCTGAATGGCCAGCCCGATGATGTTGTTTGCCCTTTTCTCGGCCTCGTCCTTGGCCTCCTGCTCGATTTCCCGGATCAGAAGGGCCGCGTCGTGGCGGGCGGTTCGTTCGATGTTCTTCAGCAGAAGATCCTTGGCTTCGTCCCGGGTCATCCCCGAGATGCGCTCCAGATCATCCACCTGCTTCTGGATGAGGGCATCCAGGTCGTCAAATTTTTTCTGCAGCTCCTTTTGACGATTGGTGAGATTTTGTTCCTTTTGCTCAATGCTTTCCAGCTTGCGGTCCATGGTCTCTTCCTTCTGGAAGAGGCGGCGTTCCGAACGCTGCAGCTCGTTCCGCCGGTCCCTGGTCTCTTTATCCAGCTCGTCCCGCAAACGGAGAATTTCCTCCTTGGCTTCAAAAAGGTTTTCCTTCTTGATGGCCTCGGCGCGCTTCTGCGCTTCCTCGATCATCCTGTGTACGGCATCCTCTGCCTGGGCGACTTTGCGTTCCGCTACCCGCTTGCGGTACAGATACCCGCAGAACAGGCCGACGCCCAGGGCCAGAAGCACGCCCACAACGATGAGGACGATCTCCATTGGTCCTAACAAATTACAATTCCACCTCCATCTATCTGAAACCCGCGTATACCGGCCGGTGGAATCATGGTGGATATATAACCCCAACATACCGGGATACAAAGGCCAATAATTCAATATTAGTCAGTGATAAAACATTTGTCAAGCAAGACGCCCCCATGAGGGGGCGCCACTTTCTTTCCTTGATTTTCGCTGGTTACGGCGCCTGGGGAGCATCCTCGGGCTGCTCATCCGCATCGGGTTGATTGGGCTTCTTTTCCGCTGCCAGGAGGGCCCGGATCTTGGCTTCGATTTCATCGGCCACCTGGGGATTTTCCTTCAGATACTGTCGGACGTTTTCCCGTCCCTGGGCGATCCGGTTGCCCTCATAGGAGAACCAGGAGCCGCTACGCTGGAGGATATCCTTGCTGAGGCCGACATCTATAATGCTGCCTTCCCGGGAGATCCCCTCGCCGTAGATCATATCGAATTCCGCCGTTTTAAAGGGCGGAGCAACCTTGTTTTTGACCACCTTGGCACGGGTGCGGTTGCCGATGGCCTCGCTCCCCTGCTTTAGCTGCTCGCCACGGCGGATGTCCAGCCGGACGCTGGCGTAGAACTTGAGGGCGCGGCCACCGCTGGTGGTTTCGGGGTTGCCGAACATAACCCCTACCTTCTCCCGAAGCTGGTTGATGAAGATGACCACGGAGTTGGATTTGCTGATGGCTCCCGCCAGTTTTCGAAGGGCCTGGGACATGAGCCTAGCCTGAAGACCCACATGGGAGTCCCCCATATCCCCCTCGATTTCTGCGCGGGGCACCAGAGCCGCCACGCTGTCCACCACCACGATATCGATGGCACCACTGCGGACCAGGGCCTCGCAGATCTCCAGAGCCTGTTCCCCGGTATCGGGCTGAGAGACATAGAGTTCATCGATATTTACCCCCAGCTTCTGGGCATAGACCGGATCCAGAGCATGCTCCGCATCGATAAAGGCGGCCATGCCGCCCATCTTCTGGGCCTGGGCCACACAGTGGAGGGCCACGGTGGTTTTGCCCGAGGACTCCGGTCCGTAGATCTCAATGATACGGCCGCGGGGAAGCCCGCCAACCCCTAGAGCCAGGTCCAGGTCCAAACATCCAGTTGGAATATAGGAGATGTCGGCTACGGGGGATTCCCCCAGCTTCATGACGGCCCCCTTGCCGAACTTCTTTTCGATGTTCAATAGGGCGATATCCAGGGCTTTTTGTTTTTCCATTTCCGTTATCCTTTCTTATGTAAGGTCCGCGAGAATCTTCTTGCGCAGCAGGTTTAGGGCCCGCTGGGCGGCGCCCAGCCGGTTGCTGGCACGGTTGTTTCGGGAGAAATTTACCTGAAAGACCTGGGTGCCGCTTGGGCTGCTGACCCCGATGTACACCAGTCCAACGGGTTTTTCCGGGGTTTCCCCCTCCGGTCCCGCGATGCCGGTGATAGCAAGGCCAAAGTCAGCGCCGGCGTTCTCCCGTACCCGGCTGGCCATCTCCTGAGCCACCTCTTGGCTGACGGCGCCTTTTTCCTCGATCAGGGCCATGGGAACGCCCAGAAGCCGGGCTTTTGCCTCGTTGCTGTATGTAACCAGGCCCTCCTTTAAGAACGCGGAACAGCCAGGAACATCCACCAGCATGGAGGTTACCATGCCGCCGGTGCAGCTTTCAGCCAAGGCCAGGGTTTTCTGATGCTCGGTTAGCAGCTGGGCGATGACCGTAGGAAGGGGCTCTCCCTTGACGGTATAGACGTTATCCCCCAGGATCTCCTGAACCCTTTGCACCATGGGGTCTAGAATAGCGGAGGCATTCTCCCCCTTTTTGCATTTGGCGGTGATCCGCACCGTTACATCCCCAGTGGAGGCGTATGTGGCCAGGGTGGGGTTGGTTTGATTATGGATCAGTTCTCCCAGCATTTCCGCCACGGTGCTTTCCCCGATCTCCGCCACCCGGACGTAGGCGGAGCGGAGGACGCTGTCGGAGATGCTCTCCAGATAGGGCACTACGCTGGTGGTAAACATGTGTTTCATCTCGGAGGGGGGGCCGGGCAGCACCACCGCCCGCTTGCCATCCTTCTCGATGATACAGCCGGGAGCGGTCCCCCGGTGGTTGGGCAAGGTGATGCCGTTTACCGGCATCATGGCCTGTTTACGGTTGATGTCCGCCATTGGCCGTCCCCTTCCCGCGAAATAACGCTCCAGCGCATCCAGACTCTCCTGGTGCAGAGCTAGGGGTTCTCCCATGAGCTCGGCTACGGTTTCCTTGGTGATGTCGTCCTCGGTGGGGCCCAGGCCGCCGGTGGTGATGACGATATCGCTCCGGCGAATGGCCATCTCGATGGTATCCCGCATTCTTTTGGGGTTGTCCCCCACCGTCTCCTTATAGTAGACGTCGATGCCCATGGCGGAAAGCTGCTGGCTTAGCCATTGGGAATTGGTATCCACGATTTGGCCCATTAAAAGCTCGGTTCCCACCGAGATCAGTTCTGCGATCATACGATTACCCCCAGTTGTTTAAGCGTTGAATATCTTTTTCAGCGTATCCCAGTGGCGTACGCTGTAATCGGCGATGGAAAGGCAGCAGAACAAGCCGGCGATCCATAGGAGAAGCCCGCTATTTGCCGGCCAGAAGATGGCGAACACCAGGGCCAGCACCACTAGGAGCTGGGCGATGGCGTCTACCAGACGGATCCGGACCGTTACATAATATAGCTCTGCCATAGTACGGAAGCCCGACAGGATGTTGTCCTTGGCGATGATCAAGAAGGCCACCACCATGGGCACCATATGAAGCTGGCACAGGATGAACAGCGCCGTATAGATTAGGAATTTGTCCAGGAACAGAGCCAGGTATTTGACCCAGCCGTACCGTTTGACGATGGACAGGTTGGGAACCAGGTATTCATACACGCTGTATAGGGTGACGGCAAGGGCCAGCCAAAGCACGATGTTGCCAATGAGGTCTACCTTTAGGAGCAGGGCAATGTAGGCGATGATCTGCAAAAGGGTTTTGATCTTGCCGCTCCATTTGGCGGAGATGGCCACGCCATCCTTAGCGGCCAGGTTCCGGAGGGGGTTGATCATAAGATCCCGGCCGATGAGGATGATGGCCATATAGGCCGGCAACTTGCCCCAGGTAACCAGCACCACCATGGCGGCGCTGGTCAGCATTTTATCGGCGATGGGATCCACCAGTTTGCCGAAATCGGTGACGATGTTCCGTTTTCGGGCGATTTTGCCGTCCAGACTGTCGGTCAAAGAGGCGGCAAAGAACACCACCGCCGCCACATAGTTCCATCCGGGGAACCCAATGGCGGCTACGGCAATAAACACCGGAACCAGGATGATGCGCAGTAACGTTAGCTTATTGGGAAGATTCATGGTAGGACCTCACTCATTACATCATATTCCTCAGCCTGGATTACCCGGGCGTCCACAAACTGGCCGATGGCAAGAGGGCGTTCCGAGCTGAGATAGATTTCGCCGTCCACGCCGGGGGCCTCGGATTGGGACCGGCCGATGTAGAGGCAAAGGGTATCATCGTATTCGTCCACCAGCACCTGTTCGATGGTTCCTACCCGGCGTTGGTTGCGGCGGAGGGAAACCTGCTGCTGGGCTAGAAGCACTTCCTCAGCGCGCCGGGCCTTGACCTCCTCGGGAAGCTGGCAGGGAAAAGCAGCAGCCCGGGTTCCCTCTTCCTGGGAATAAGCAAAAGCACCCAGGCGATGAATGTGCCCCTCTCGGACAAAATTTAGGAGCTTTTGGTGCTGGGATTCGGTTTCTCCGGGGAATCCGCAGATCAGCGAGGTGCGGACGGTGAAACAGCCGTAGGAGGCAATCTCCTCCAGGAGGGACCGGATGCCCGCTTCGGTGGCGTGGCGCCCCATGGCGGATAGGACGCCGTCATCGATATGCTGGATGGGCATATCCAGATAGTTTACGATATTCGGGGTATTGGCCATCAATGCCAGAAGGCGGCTATCGATGCGCTCGGGATAGGTGTACAGGACTCGGATCCAGGGGGCATCCAGCCGGGAAATGGCCGTTAGCAGATCATAAAGGCGGTACTCGCCGTAGAGGTCTTTGCCATAATAGGAGGTATCCTGGGCGATGAGGATCAGCTCCTGGGCGCCATTTTGGACGTACTCCTGGCACTCGGCCAGAATGTCCTCCATGGTCCGGCTCACATAGCCTCCTCGGATTCGGGGAATGGCACAGTAGCTGCAGCCGGTGCTGCAGCCCTCGGCGATGCGGATATAGACGCTGTGCCGGGGAGAGATCAGCACCCGGCGGCCGTTTGGCCGGCTGCAGGCGGAAAACTCCTGAACCCGCTCTCCTGAAAGCACCCGCTCCACAATCCGGGCGATGTCGCCGTATTGGTTTACGCCGATGAAACCGTCCACCTCGGGCAGCTCCTTTGCCAGTTCCTCCCCATAACGCTGGGAAAGACATCCCGTCACCAAAACGCGCCGCACCTTCCCCTGCTGCTTCAGTTCCGCCGCCTCCAGAATGGCCTGGATGGATTCCTCCTTGGCGGCATCGATGAATCCGCAGGTATTGATGATGAGGAGGTCGGCATCCTCCGCCTCCTCCACCATGGTATATCCGTTATGGACCAGGGGATAGAGCATCTGCTCGGTATCCACCTGGTTTTTATTGCATCCAAGGGAGATCATCCCAATGGCTTCTCTCACGATAACAGGTTCTCCTTAAAACATCTCTTCAAATTCCGCCCGGCTGATCAGGACGTTCCGGGGTTTGCTGCCGTCCGGCGGGCTGATGATGCCCATCCGTTCCATCTGATCCATGATCCGGGCAGCGCGGGCGTACCCAACCCGGAATCGGCGCTGGAGCATGCTGGTGGACGCCTGGCCGGCGTCCAGGAACAGATCGGCGGCGTCCCGGATGAGTTCGTCCATATCGTCATCCCCGCCGCCGGCGGAGCCGCTTCCTCCCCCCTCGTTCAAGGAGGCTTTGTCGATCTGGTCGATGATCTCAGTGTCGTACTGGGGGGCGGCATCGGCGCTTTTGATGAACTCCGTCACCGCTTCCATCTCCTGGTCTGGAATATAGGCTCCCTGAACCCGCATGGGTTTGGGCATGCTGCTGGTCATAAGGAGCATATCTCCCCGGCCCAACAGCTTTTCGGCGCCGTTCATGTCCAGGATGATTCGGGAATCGGTTTGAGACTGGACGGTAAGGGCGATCCGGGATGGGAAGTTGGCCTTGATGAGACCGGTGATGACGTCCACCCGAGGGCTCTGAGTGGCCACCACCAGGTGGATACCCGCAGCCCGGCCTTTCTGGGCGATCCGGCACAGAAGGGCCTCGATATCCTTGGGGGCAGTCATCATGAGATCGGCCAGCTCATCGATGATGAAGACGATATAGGGAATCCGGGGATTCTCCGTCATGGTCATGATCTCGTTGTACTTTTCAATGTCCCGTGCACCCCGGGAGGCGAAATCATCATAACGCTTATCCATCTCGGTGGCGGCCCAGTTAAGTGCCCCTGCCGCCTTTTTAGGCTCGGTAACCACGGGGATCATCATATTGGGCAGGCCGTTGAACCGGGCAAAATCCACCTTTTTTGGATCCACGATGATGAGCCGCACGTCATCCGGAACGGTGTTGAAAAGAAGGCCCATGATCATGGTTTGCAGGCATACGCTCTTGCCGCTTCCAGTGGTGCCCGCTACCAACAGGTGAGGCATGGCGGCCAGATCCAAAACGATGCTCTCTCCCGTTAAATTTTTGCCGATGGGTACCGTCAGCTTGGAAGCGCTTTTGGTAAACTCGGGGCTTTCCAAAATATCCCGCAGCATGACGGGGGTTCGATCCCGGTTGGGCACCTCGATGCCGATGGCGTTCTTTCCGGGGATGGGAGCCTCGATACGGACGGAAGCCGCCGCCAGGGACAGGGCGATGTCGTCCGCCAAATTGACGATACGGCTGATCTTCACCCCAGGGGCAGGCTGGACCTCATACCGGGTAACGGCGGGCCCCACCACCACGTTGACCACCTTGGCCTGGATGCGGAAGTTCTCAAAGGTGCGTTCTAGAAGGTTGGCGTTGTTTTTCATATCGTTCTTGGCCGCGCGAGCGGTCTTAAGGGGCGACAGCTTGGCCAACATGGAAATGGGCGGTTTCCGGTAAGCCCTTTTTTGCTCCTGCGGAGCGGTGGAGGAATACGCAGGGGCCTCTGGCGCTTCTACTGGCACGTCGTCTGGCTCCGGCGGACGGCCCGCCTTCCGGGGGGCGGGCCGTTGGAAGACCAGATGCTCGTCCTCTTCGGGAGCGATCCGATGGATGCTGGGGTCCTCTCCCCTATTCTGCAAATCATAGGGCAGGTATTCGATGTCCCGGTCGGACTCCCCCAGCCGATGGACGGGGGGCTCTTCGGGGGCCTCGTCCTCTTCCACTGAGAAGAATTTAAACAGCCCCTTTTTCCGGGGCTTTTCCTCGGGGGCATCCTCCTCCATCGGGGGGATGGAATCGTTGTCCACCTCCAGATGGTGCGGATCAATCCTCCCCTGGCGCTTTTGCCGGTGGGGACGCTCTGGCAGATGGATATTCTCCCGCATCTGTTCCCGGATGGACCGGATGGAAATACGGGTAAGGACCATGGCGGCGATGAGGCCTGCCGTAACCAGCAGGACGGCGGTACCCGCTACCCCCAAAAGCACCACCAGGGGATGGACAAACACCTGGGCAAAGGCGCCGCCTCCCCAGGCCCCAGCTACCCCCGCTCCATAGGCGGCGGCGACGCTGGCAAAATAACCGGGCTCGGTGGGCCGCCCGGTGAAGATCAGATGCCAAAGACAGATGACGCAAAGAGCGATGACTCCAGCGCAGACGTAGGGCCCGGATTTCTTGGGCCGGCGCATGTAGAACGCGACATAAACCCCCAGGGCGATGATCGCCGGGGGCAACGCATAGCTGAGGGTGCCGAACAGCCCCAAACAGACGTTTTGAAAGGCAACGCCCAGCATGCCGGCGCTGCCAAAGTAGATGCCGAACGCCAGAATGGCTCCAAAGGCCATGAGAATCACGCCGGCGATCTCCATATTCGCGCTCTTTTTCCTGCGCTTTCTTGCCATAAGATCCCCTTCAACAAATGTTTGTTCGCTTATTTATTATACACGAATCCGTATACAATCACAAACAAAAAAAGAGGAGGAAGGCACCTCCTCTTTTTTTCTATGGCTTGGGAAACCTTGGATTTCCCAAGGAAAAAATAGGCTCGCTTTATTTAAGGCATTCCCCGGCTCCCAACAGTACGGGCTGCATCTGTTTCCCTGTAAGCGCCAATTGGGCAGCCTCGGGTATTAGGGAGAACCGGGATTGCATGGAATTGGGCTTTCCTTCCACGCCGTCCTGGCCAAAGGGTACAAAATAGATGTGCTCCCGGGCCATCAGCGTGCCTATGTTCCGGGCGTTGGCCCCCAGAGAATCGTTGCTGGCAATGGCCAGCAGCACCGGCCGTCCGTTTCGAAGATGGGACTTTACCGCCATGGTGACCGGCGTGTCAGCGATGCCGTTTGCCAGTTTTGCCATGGTATTGCCGGTACAGGGAGCTACGATCATCAGATCCAGCAGACGCTGGGGTCCGATGGGTTCCACCCCGTCTATGGTGGCAAGAGGGCGGTGTCCCGTAAGTTGAAACAGCTTTTCACGGGTTTCTGCCGCCGTTCCAAAGCGGGTGTCCATGGCGGCCACATTATGGGATAGGATGGGCGTTACCTGAGCGCCCATCTCCACCAGCCGCTCCACTTCGCCAAAGATCATGGGTATGGTGCAAAAGGATCCGGTGAGACCGAATCCAATCCGTTTTTCCTTCATGTTATTCCATCTCCTCCATTTTTCCCAGGATGTATTCCGCCGCAGCGCCGCCCGCAGACCGGGGGGAGATTTTTCCCGGCAGTCCGCCCGCCAGCAGGTAAACCACATGCTCCGGCCAGTCCTCCGGCTGGCTTCCATAGGGCGCTGAGGCCAGCTCCAGGTACAGGCAGCCCTTAGACACCTCGTGGGTATGGCGCTTTAAAATCACCCGGCTGGGCACCGTGTTGAAGACACAGTCCGCTCCATATAGGGCCCACCCCATCTCATCCATTTCATAGGGGCTGTATCCCAATAGGTTGGCCCGCTCCAGCTCCTCTGGCCGGCGCGCTACCACCCGAACGATCTTGGTAAAGGGCTCCAGGTAGGCTACAAGGGCCTTGGCGATTCGCCCTGAGCCGATTACCACCACCGTGGCGCCGATAAGGCTTCGGCTCATGGTGGTGATCGCCAGCGCTACCGCCGCCTCGGCGGTATAGTGGGCGTTGGCAAGGGTAAAGCAGGGATCTTCTAACAGCTCAAAATACTCGGTTTTGGCATCCACCATCCAGGCTTTTTGCCGGGGGGAAAACCGCCCTGCGAAGACGGCGGCCCCGGGATTGACGCTGGCCAGAACCTCGTCTGCGGGGTCGGCGATTCCCTCAATTTGGCTACCGCCCAGATAGTTTGCGGGGAGAATGGCGGCGGTGCAGGAGGAAAGGACATCGATTGCCGTGGGATCCAACTGACCCTGGATCCAATGGGCGTCCCAATCCTGGGACAGCAGTATTTCCTTGATATAGCGGTTTCGGCTATCGGAGCCAAGAATGACGGCTCGTTTTTCCATTGGCGTTCCCTCCCTTACTATCCATATTATGAAGGCCATGGAGTTTGGTGCCGGTGGGAAGAAAAGAAATGGATTGCAGGGAGCCTCAGTCTGGGATATAATAAATAAAATACAAAAATTTCATATTTAGAGAAGGAAGAACAAGCCATGACGGTATCGCTGCCGGACTTTGTGTCCCAGATGCTTTCCAACCCCGGTCTTGTGGTAACGGTGATCCTCACCTTGGGTGTGATCTTGGTCAATGGCTGGACGGATGCTCCCAATGCCATCGCCACTTGTGTTTCCACCCGCTCCATGAGCCCCCGCGCAGCTATTTTGATGGCTGCCTTTTTCAACTTTCTTGGCGTTCTGGTGATGACACTTTTGAACGCTACCGTTGCCCAAACCATCTATAATATGGTGGACTTTGGCGGAAATGCCCAGGAGGCCAGCCAAGCCCTCTGTGCGGCTATGTTCGCCATTGTAGTATGGGCTACCGCCGCCTGGCGTTTTGGCATTCCCACCAGCGAAAGCCATGCGCTCATCGCAGGGCTTTCGGGAGCGGCTATCGCGCTTCACGGAGGGCTGTCCGGCATTAACGGCGCCGAGTGGCTGAAGGTGGTATATGGTTTGGGCCTCTCCACCCTGTTGGGCTTTTTCGCCGGTTTTCTCTCTGCTAAGACGACCCAGTTCGCCTGCAGGAACGTGGACCGCCGGAAGGCAAACCGTTTTTTTCGGTATGCGCAGATTGGCGGCGGAGCCACTATGGCTTTCATGCACGGAGCGCAGGACGGGCAGAAGTTCATGGGGGTCTTCATGCTGGGGATGTTCCTAGCGGGAGGGCAAAGCGGCGTCACCTCCTTTGTGATCCCCCTCTGGCTGATGATCCTTTGCTCTGCCGTGATGGCGCTGGGAACCTCCATCGGAGGGCTGCGCATCATTAAGGCCGTGGGCATGGATATGGTGAAGCTCAATAAATATCAGGGCTTTTCTGCCGATGTGGCGGCGTCAGGGTGCCTTCTGCTGTCTTCGGTGCTTGGAATTCCGGTAAGCACCACCCATACCAAGACCACCGCCATCATGGGGGTGGGAGCCGCCAAGCGGTTCTCCTCCGTCAACTGGGGGGTGGTCCGGGAAATGGTCCTGGCCTGGGTGCTTACCTTCCCCTGCTGTGGGGTGATTGGGTATTTGATGGTGGAGCTATTCGACTTGATCTTTTAAAAGGAGCCGACGAAAATGGCAAAAAAACAAAACGGTTATTATTTTGATTGCTTTGTGAACTTGGCGGAGCGTGCCTGCGAGGCGGCTCGGTATCTACGGGGCATGGTGGAGGATTTTACTCCCGCCGCCTTGGAGGAACAGATGGAGGCTATGCATGAGATCGAGCATGCCGCTGATCTGGAACGCCATGCCGTGGTGGAAAAGCTGATCCGGGAGTTCCTCCCACCCATTGAATCGGAGGATATCCTGGCGCTGCTGGATAAGATCGACGATTTGACCGACTATATTGAGGAGATTTCCCGGGAGCTATATATGTACCGGATCCGAAGCGTGCGTCCAGAAGCGTCCCAGCTGGCGGGGCTGATCTGCCAGTGCTGTGAGGTGCTGAAGCTGGCGCTTATGGAGTTTAAGGATTTCCGGCGCTCTGTTTCTTTGAAGGAGCACATGGTGAAACTCAATGAGTTGGAGGAAACTGGAGATATCCTTCACAGGGATGCCATCCGGCAGCTGTACGGAGATTGCGATAATCCCGTGGAAGTCCTTCGCTGGACCCAGATCTTTGAGAGCATGGAAAACTGCTGTGACGCCGCAGAGCAGGTGGGAGAATTGATGCAGATCATCATTATGAAAAATTCCTAATAAACAAAAAACAGCGCCTAGAGCGCTGTTTTTTGTTTTTGGAAGGTTGACAGAATCCCGGTGATCGATGGTCAAAAAGGGGGCCACTGGCGGGGTTAGAACAGGTTTTGGAAGAAACGCTTTATCTTGAAGAAAAAGCTTTGCTTGTTGACAGCGGTACCCGCCAGAAGGTTGATCTTGGCGATTTCCGTGTCTCCCAGGGAATAGGTGATGGTGCCTAGAACCTGGTTCTCTTCCACAGGAGCGGGGACGCTGCTGGGAAGATCGATGGATTTTTTTACCGTCTCGCTGTCATCTACCCTTAGGGGGTAATAGGCGTTTTTCTCAACCAATACGGGGGTGGTATCCAGTTCTCCGTTTTCCACCGGAAGCGTGGCTATTTCCTCCCCTTCCTGAGCGATCTGGGTTAGCCAGAAGTTTTCGTGGCCGTAGTCAAGGAGAGAGGTGGCGTCATCCCACATGTTGGGACAGGAAAGCACCACCGAAACCACCTCCAGCCGGTCCCGGGCGGAGCTGGCCACCAGACACTTTCCCGCCTCGATGGTATAGCCCGTTTTTACACCGGTAGCGGATTCGTAGTTCCACAAAAGCTTATTTTTGTTTTTGATGGTGCGCTTGGTTCCGCTTCCCTTGGGCATCATCTCATAGTATTTGGTGGAAACGATGGTGGAAAAGTCCTGGTTGCGCATGGCGGCGGCCGAGATGATCCCGAGATCGTTGGCGGACGTATAGTGGTTTTTTGCCGGAAGACCATGAGGATTGACGAAGTTGGTGTTCTTTGCCCCAAGTTCCCGGGCCTTCTCATTCATCATGGCGGCAAACCCCTCCACGCTGCCGCCCAGATAGATGGCGATGACGGTGGCGGCGTCGTTTCCAGACTGCATCATCAGGCCGTAGGTTAGGTCTAAAAGGGTAAACTGCTCCCCTTCCTCCAAGTAAAGAGAGGAGCCCTCTACCCCAACGGCCTCCTTGGGTACGGTGACCACCTCGTTGAGCTTGCCGCTTTCCACCGCAAGAAGGGCGGTCATCACCTTGGTGGTACTGGCCATGGGCATGGGGGCGTCCCCATTTTTGCTATATAGGATTCGGCCGGTCGTGATCTCCACTAGGCTGGCGCCCTTGGCGGAGGGGGCGACTTCCCCCGCGAAAGCAGTACCGGACAACAATAGTGTGCAAAGGATTAGGATTCCACAGATCAGCCTACGATAGCTTCGTCTCAAAGCGATTCCTCCTAACAAAAAAAGAGAGTGGCCCAGGCCGCCCTTTGGATTGGCAGAGTTCTCTATCTACCTTATACCAGCCGTGGGATGAAAAGATTGTCGGACTGGAGAGAAAGGCGGTGTCGGATTTTCCCGGTTTTCGTCCGTCCAATCATGATCCCATGAAATTGGCTCCAAAGCATGGTGGTTTCACTCTCTTTTTTATGCGTAAAAATCTGGGGTTATTCGGTATAAGAGGAATAATCCGTATAGGGGGTCTCCCCGCCCCAGTCTTCCTCCTCCTGGACGCTCTGGGCTTCCTGCCGTTCCATCCATTTTTCCGCCAGTTCCTTGATGAGGGTTACGGCTTGGGGCACGATCTCCAGCAGCCGGTCCATTCCGCAAAGGTTTTCCATGGGCAACAGCCGTACGGTGCCGTCCGTTACCACGATGAATCCCATGGGTTTTAAGGAGATCCCCGCGCTGGCGCCTCCAGCAAAGGGATAGCCGGAGCGGGATTCCTCATCCTTGCCGTAGCGGACCCGGTTTTCCGGGGCGTACTCCCCGCCGCCGGCCACAAATCCAAAGCATACCTTGGACACCGGCAATATTATGGTGCCGTCCTGGGAGAATACCGCGTCCCCCACGATGGTGTTGACATCCACCATCTCTTTGATCTGTTCCATGGCCGTTTTCATCATGTTTTCAATGGGATGCAACGATCACTCACTCCTTTTGTTGCACTGTTTCTTGGTCAAGGCATAGTTTGCCGCAGATATAATATCTGCCAAGGTGATTTTTACTATGCAATGAATGGAGCATTCCAGGCATTTCCTGTTGAATTGAGGCTGGATGGAGACACCCTTTATCAGGATGTCTCGCTGACGGAAGGGAGCGATGGCAATGGCGGCATATAAAAGGCTCTCCAGGGCGCCGACCGCCATGGCGACAGAGAAGGCGTCGTCCCAGCCCAGCTTCAGCTGAAGGGAGGATTGCTGGATTTTTGCCTTTTGAAGTAATTGGTATAGGAATTTGCCGAAATCCAACGGAGGCCGATTTCGTTGAAAGGTACGGCTTTTGGATTTTTTATGGAAGAACCGATCCCGGCCCAAAAGGTCGATCCGCCGGCCGAAGAGGAGAAATCGGATGAAAACCCAATGCTCTGTCCGCTCATGGCGGTAGAAGATCCGGTATTCCAAGCTTACATCAGCAAACAGGAATAAAAGAGATAGACTGGCCAGTGCTGCCAATATCCAGTAGAGCATCCAATCCCTCCTTTCTTTGCTAGTATGCCCAAAAATTGAAAAAGGCCGTCGAAAGACGGCCGAAGCACAGGCTGTTTTATGGCTGGAGAGGAGGTGTTTTCCCAGTGCTGCTTTCCTCCTCGGAGAGGACGTCAGAGAGGTCCACATCTTCCGGCAGCGGAGGAAGCTGGGAGAGATCGGATAGGCCGAAGTGGCGGAGGAACTCGTCGGTGGTGCGGTACAGGGTTGGACGGCCCAGGGCTTGCTTCCGGCCCGCCGATTGAATCAGTTTGCGCTGCAGCAGGGTCTGAAGGGAATAATCGGCAGAGACCCCCTTGATGGCTTCAATCTCTCCCCGGGTGATGGGCTGCTTATAGGCGATGATGCTGAGGGTTTCCAGCACCGACCGGGAGAGGGTCTTCCTGGCCACCGGTTTCAGGGCATCCCGGACATAGCCAGCGTATTTTTTCTTGGTGCGCAGTTGCAAAAGATCATCGGTGCGGGAGAACTCCAGGCCCCTTGCATCGTCCTTTTTCTGAATGAGCTCGTCCGCAAGAGCGCTGATCTCCAGCTGGGTGATTCCAAGGGCCTGGGCCAGGACCTCCAGCTCTACCCCGGTTCCCGCTACGAACAAAATGGCTTCGATGGCGGCAGCCTGCTCCTCTCGGTTCATGCAGATTTCCCCTTTTTCCTGTTGTTTAGACCGATGACGATTTGCCCAAAGCTACCCTCTTGAACGGCCCGAATCTCCCCTGCAGAGATGAGCTCCAACAGGGCGAGGAAGGAGGCGATGATTTCATCCTTTTCCGCCTCAGGAGGAAAGAGCTCCGTAAAGAGCAGATTTCCCTCCCTGCGGAGGCGGCGACGAATCTCCCCTACCTTCTGCACCACCGGCATAGCGCGGTGACGGACCATCGCTACGGGCTGAGGCGCTGCTGTGCGCAGCTCCCGTTCCCTTAGAATCTCCAGAAAACCAGCGTAGAGATCCTCCACCCGCAGGCCCTCCAGGACCACCTCGTTCTCGGTGTACATGTATTCATCCGGCAGCTTATAATAGTGTTCCAGGGCACCGGTTTCCAGGGCGGCCATGGTCTCGGCCGCTTCCTTCAGCCGCCGGTACTCGTATAGGTTTTGGATCAGACGTTGCTTTTCCTCCTCAACATCTGGCTCCACCACCTGTTTGGGCAGGAGGGAGCGGGATTTGATGTATAGGAGGGTGGCCGCCATGGAGAGAAACTCCGACGCGGCGTCCAGGTCCACCTGATCCATAGCGGAAACCACCGCCAGGTATTGTTCGGTGATCTCGGAGATGAAGATGTCTTTGATGTCGATCTTGGCCTTGCTGATGAGCTGCAGGAGCAGATCCAGAGGGCCTTCAAAGGCGGAAGTCTGTACCCGGTACATGGATTAGAAGATCCCCAGAAGCCCGCCGGAAACGTCAATCATAAAGCCGTAAACCCCATTTACCGCCCAGCTGAGAAAGGGGGTTAACAGATCGGTAGCCAGCAGAATCAGCACGATGAAGAAGCCGTACTGCTCCAGCTTCCAGAAGAACTGGGGATTGACGTTGCCGATGAACAGGCGCTTGACCACCCGATACCCATCCAGAGGGGGCAGCGGCAGCAGGTTGAACACCATCAAGACGATGTTAATGGAGATGATATTGAGCACGATGGTGGTGACATAGTAGTTGGTGACGTTAAACTTGAACACCAGGGCCAGATAGAGGAAGGTGAACAGGAAAGCCAGGATAAAGTTCATCAGAACGCCGCTGATGGCCACCAATAGCTCCCCCCAGAACCGGTTTTTAAACCGGGCAGGGTTGACCACAACGGGTTTGCCATAGCCAAAGCCCAACAGGAGTAGCATGCCAAGACCGATGGGGTCAAAATGTGCAAAAGGGTCTAACGTTAGCCGGCCCATAAGCCGGGGGGTGTCGTCCCCCATCTTTGTGGCAGCCAGAGCGTGGGCGAATTCATGGAAGGATAGTCCGATTAAAACGCCGGGTAAAACCAGCAGAAGGGACATGATGAACCCCATGGGGTCGGTGAATAGCTGGGATAGTCTACTCAAGGGAAATCTCCTTTTGATATAGAAATCAGCGTACAGACAGGTTGCCTGTACGCTTATTGCTGTCGGGATATTCTATCACGGGCCGATTGGGGGTGTCAATGCGGCCCCTTAGCCCATGATCCAATAGCGCAGGATGGTGTTGACCGCTTCCCACAGAGTTGCCCGCTTTACCTGGGCTTCGGCGATGGCATCGCTCTGCCCGATGAGGGTATCCCCAATATAGACGTTAAGGGTGCCCAGCTTCTGCCCCATCTCTACGGGAGCCTGGACGTCGGGCAAGAGCTCAATCTCCTTTTTGATCTGGTTTTCCTCGCCCCGCTTTAGAACCACCCGGATGTCGTCCTTGGCCACCAGGTTTACATATTTGGGGGTTCCCCCGGGAATCTCCACGTTCTTTCGAAGAATCTCGCCTTTCTTGGCTAGCATTCGCTGTGTGTAGTTGGCAAAGCCGTACTCCAAAAGGGTGCGCGCGTCATCAAACCGCATGTTGGAATCGTTGGCCCCTAGGATTACGGCTACCAGCCGGGTCTCCCCTTTCTTTGCGGTGATGACGCCACAGTATTTTGCAAGATTGGAGGATCCGGTGGCGTAGCCGTCGCAGCCGGTATAGAACCGTACCAAGCGGTTGGGGTTGGTCAGTTCTGTGACCCGGCCTTCGGCGTGGTTGATCTGATCCATATAGATGGCGGTATACTGGCTGGCATTTCGGTGGCGGCTTAGGGCGCTGGCGATGATAGCAAGATCACGCGCGGTGGTATAGCTGTTTTCATCGTCCAGCCCGGTGCAGGTGGTAAACAGGCTGTTGTTTGCGCCTAGCTCCTTAGCCCGGGCATTCATCTGGGCCACAAACGCGTCGGTGCTGCCGTACATGGCCTCGGCCATGGCCACAGAGGCGTCGTTGGCGCTGCACACCGAGATGGCCTTGATGAGGTCCTCTGCTTTATAGCTGGCGCCCCGATCCAAAAAGGCCCGGGTTCCCCCTGTTTTTGCGGCGTTATCGGACACCTGCACGGTGTCTTCCATCCGAAGGCGTCCTTCCTCGATGCCATCGTAGAGCAGGAGGAGGGTCATGACCTTGATGGCACTGGCGGCGGGGGCTTTTTGATCCCCGGCTTTTTCCACCAGCACCTGGCCGGTACTGGTATCCATCAGCACCGCCATGGGCGATTGCAGTGCTATGCCGGCGGCCTGTTCCTCCCCCTCCTCAGCCCGGATGAAGCAAAAGGGATAGACCAACAGCAGCAATCCCAGAAATACGGATAGAACTCTCCTCATAAACGATCCCCCCTAGTATCACTACTAGGAGGGATATGCTTGGATGCCTTTAAAAATGACGGTTTATGCGCCTAGGCGTCACAATCCTTTTTTAATTGCCGGAGGAATGCATCCACCAGGGCGGCGAATTGATCCTGGACCCGGTCAGCGGTTTCATTAACCTCCTGATGAGAAAGGGGTTGGTCTAGAATTCCCGCCGCCATGTTGGTGATACAGCTTACCCCGGCGATCCGCATCCCGGCGTGGCGGGCTGCGATGACCTCGGGCACCGTGCTCATGCCTGCGGCATCCGCGCCGATGACTCGGGCAAAGCGGATTTCCGCCCCCGTCTCGAACTGGGGGCCGTTGAACATCATATACACCCCGCGGCGAAGGGACACGCCCGCCTGCCGGGCGGCGGAGAGAAGCAGTTCCTTGAGTTCTCTATCGTAGGCTTGGCTCATATCGGGGAACCGGGTGCCGAAGCCCTCCTCATTGGGCCCGATCAGGGGGCTGGATCCAGAGAAGTTGATGTGGTCGTCGATGAGCATCAGGTCCCCGGGAGAAAAATCCAGATTGATGCCTCCGGCGGCGTTGGTAAAGAGAACCACCTGGGCGCCACACAGCCGAAGCGCCCGGATGGGAAGGGTGATTTCCTGCTGGGTATAGCCCTCGTAGTAGTGAAACCGGCCCTGCATGATGGCCACCGGAAGGCCAAAAAGGCGTCCCATCACCAGCCGGCCAGCGTGACCGTGAACGGTGGAAACCATAAAACCGGGAATCTCTTCGTAGGGGATGACGATGGGGGTTTCCATCCGCCGAGCGTAATCCCCCAGGCCGCTTCCCAGGACCAAAACCGCGTAGGGGGGCTCAGGAGCCCGCTCAAGAATGACGTCTGCTGCGCGCCGCGCGATCTCATAATAGCTCATCTTTTGTACCTCGCTTCAGTTGATGATAAAAGCTCATGCCCGTAGGCCATTTGATGCCAAAGTAGTCCGCCGCTGTGGCGCCAATATCCGAGAAGGTGTCCCGGGTCCCCAAATTCACGGGGGCTATTCCCTGCCCGGTTGCCAGGATGGGAATGTACTCCCTGCTGTGGTCGGTGCTATCAAGGGTGGTAGGATCGCAGCCGTGATCCGCCGTGATGAGGAGGATGTCGCCGGGGCGCAGAGCGGAGAGCAGTTCGGGGATTCTGGCGTCCAACTCCTCCAGCGCCTTGGCATAGCCCGCCGCGTTGTTTCGGTGGCCGTACAGGGAATCGAAGTCCACAAGATTGGTAAAGATTAAACCGGAGAAATCCTCCTTTAGGTACTGGATGGTGGCGTCTACCCCGGCCATATTATCGGTGGTATGGTTGCTTTTTGTGATGCCCCGGTTGGCGAAGATGTCCTCGATCTTCCCCACTGCCGCCACTTCATATCCCTTTTGACTGATGGCGTCTAGGATGGTATCCCCCGGCGGAAGCAGGGAAAAATCCCTTCGACCTGGGGTTCGGATAAAGCTCCCCGGTTTCCCAATAAAGGGCCGGGCGATGACCCGCCCGACATAATAGGGATCGGTAAGGATTTCCCGGGCGATGCGGCACATCTCATAGAGCTGTTCCCGGGGAACAACCTCCTCATGACAGGCGATTTGAAACACACTATCTGCTGAGGTATAGACGATGGGATATCCCGTTTTGAGATGCTCCTCCCCCAGCTCCTCTATAATCTCGGTGCCGGAGGCCGCTTTGTTGCCCAGCGTTTTGGCGCCGATGGCGGCTTCAAAGGGATCCAAAATATTCCGGGGAAATCCGTTGGGGAAGGTGTCGAAGGGACGGTCCAAGACCAGACCGGCAATTTCCCAGTGTCCTCCGGTGGTATCCTTGCCGGAAAACCGTTCCATGGCGCGACCGTAGGCTCCTCTGGGGTTGTCCGACTTTACCGGAAGCTGGATACCGTCGATATTGCCGAGGCCCAGGGACAGCAGATTGGGAATGGTGAGGCCTCCCATTGCCCGGTAAAGATTGCACATGGTGTCGGAGCCCATGTCCCCAAACCGATCCGCGTCGGGCAGCGCTCCGATGCCCACGCTGTCCATCACCAGTATGACGAATTTACCCATACAGTACCACCCCTTTTTTATTAGGATTCCCTCAAAGGGCCGCGCCATCCGTTCTACATAAGGGGAGTCAGCAGCTTGAGCAGATGGGGCGATATGAAGCATTCTACCATAATTCCGACAAAAATCGCACAAAGACATGGAAGAATTTCCCGCATGTACAGCCGAGGCGGCCCGGCCATTCTTCTCATACATAGAGCGGAACGGTGCATTGCCCGGGCGGAAAGCGTGGTGTATGCGGGAATGTAGAAAAGAGACTGCGGCAAAAGATACAGAATACCGCTGATGGTTCCTGGAGTCCCGAAGCATTTGGTGACTGCATATAGAAAAACGCCCATGCCAAACCCCTTGATTCCCTGGGAAATAAGGGCGACGGGAGCGCCCAATCGGGTAAACCCCGAGAGGGCTGACGCGCCAGCAATCCGGAAATTGGTCCATAGGGCGCTGAGGAAAAGTTGAAAAAAAGATGGCACCACCACCGTGGCCATCTTTACCGCGGAGCTGGCGTAGCCCACCATGGCCTCCTGATCCGCTTCCCTTAGGAACCGTGGAAAGAACAAGCCGCAGGCGATGCCGGTACAGAGGGCGAATAGGGCCAAGAGGTAGGAAAGGGGCTTTTCCTCTACATCCCGCCACCAATTCCGAAAAAAACGTCCCAGCATAACACCCGCACCTTCCTTTGCTTCATGTTATGCTGGGACAAAAGTAAATATGTAAGCTGATATCTAGTTTAATAGCAGATGGTCCGCCACCATGGCCATAAACTGCGAGTTGGTGGGCTTTCCCTTGCTGACGTCTACGGTGTAGCCGAATACCTGCTCGATGTCGCTAAGATTGCCTCGCTCAAACGCGGTCTCGATGCTGTATCGCATACACCGTTCCACCCGCTCGGGGGTGGAATGAAAGATTTTGCCTAGATAGGGATACAGAACGCTGGTGCAGCGGTCCAGGATGGAAATGTCCCGCATCACCAGCAAAATCCCCTCCACCAAATACCGGTATCCCCTCAGCCTGGGAGAGATGCCCAGCCGTTTGAGACATACGGAAACCTTTTGCCGCAGCTCGTCGTTCTGCATAGATTGATAGATAGCGCTCTCCACCCCCTGCCGGTAGTTGCCAGCAAACATGGCGTCTACCCGGCGGACCACCTGGCTTATAGGGGCGGGTTTGCTGAGATAGTCGGCGCCCATGGAATAGATTCTGAGCATGATGTTCTCCTGGTTTAGAGCCGTGTGTACCAGAATCTTGGGCCATTCCAAGGAGGGCAGCTGATGCAGTTCCTCCATGACGGCGAATCCGTCCAGCCTACTGAGGATGACATCCATGATCACAAGGCCGGGCCGCATCCGTTTGATGGCATCGATCAGGGTAATACCGTCCTCCGCCACCTTAAGGACGGTATAGCCATGGGCTTCCAGCCCATGCCGTATGGCCTGGGCGTACTCCGCATTGGTATCTCCAATTACAACGGTGATGGTTTCGTTCATGTCTGCCCCCGCATTCCTAAAAGAATGATGATATGCCGAATGGAAACTTCATAATATTATAGTATCGAAAATTCCCAAATTCTGCAATTATGTTTTTAGGGATTTTGTAGTTCCTCCAGCATCCACTCGATAAAAACCCCATAGCCTCGTTGGGGATCATTGATAAATACATGGGTTACGGCGCCTACGATTTTGCCGTTCTGGAGAATTGGACTGCCGCTCATGCCCTGGACGATGCCTCCGGTGGTCTCCAGGAGGCGGGGATCGGTGACCTTGATGACCAATCCTTTGGTGGATTTGTTCTTCTGCCGGTTGATTCGGACGATTTCACAGTCGTATTCTTTCACTCCCCCGTCATCGATGGTGGAGAGGATGGTGCAGGGCCCGGTGCGGATTTCGGACTGAAAAGCGATGGGCAGGGGCTGATCGTAAGCATCGTTGCCCAGGATCCGGTTAGCGGTTCCAAAGATTCCAAAATCTGTGTTTTTGCTGATGGTGCCTGCGGATTTTTCGTCCTCCATAAAGGTACCGCACAGTTCCCCCGGCTTCCCTACCTGGCCGGGAATCACATCGAATACCGTGGCGGGGATGATTTCCCCCGTGCGCAAAAGCAGCACCTCCCGCAGATCCACATCGGTAATGGCATGACCCAGGCTGCCGAATCCCATGGTTTTGGGATCGATAAAGGTCATGGTTCCGATGCCCGCCGTGCTGTCCCGAACCCAGAGGCCCATCTTATAGCGGTTGTCGCTGGCATCCATCTGGGGCAGGATGGATATCTCCTGCTCCTCTCCCTGGCGGATGATGCGCAACGAGAGTGCTTCCTTGCGGTTACTGATGATGCTGGAGAGCATATCCGCCCCTTTAACCTCCTTGCCATCGGCCATGAGAACGATATCCCCCGGCAGGAGGCCGGCCTCCTTTCCGGGGGAAACCACTTCCCCATTTTGATTGGTGAATTCTCCGGTGGCCACCACCAGCGCGCCTTTTGTATACATGGCAACCCCGATGCTCTGTCCGCCCGGATAGAGCATAATATCATCGCTGGCGGTAACCTGGATTCGCTTGAGGGTAAAGAGATTGCCCAGTTTGATGACAAGCTCGGTGTCCACCGCTTTATCGGAAGCGATGGTGAGCCCTTGGTTTAACGAGATGGTTTTCCCCTGGGATACCGGGCTGCCGTTGACCGATAGCTCCGTGCCATCGCTGGTGGAGAGGCTGGCCCAGATGGGCAGGGTGAATTCCACTTGGGCCTGTTTGCCCACGTCTACATAGATACGGTCTGGCAGAAAAGCGCCGGTGTTTTGGGGAAGAATGAAGTTGAACGCAAAAAACAATCCGCACAGGACATAGCTTATGGCGGAGAAAAACTTGTGTTTCAAATCCCATGGCCTCCATTTTTTTATCATGGAGTAGGTTGCCCAATTCCCCGTGAAATAAAGCTGGAGACGCCCGAGAAGAAAAAATCAAAAAAGCCGTCCCACGGGATGGCTTTTTTCTGATGATTTATTGTAAAAAACGTTTTTTGATCTCCTGGGCGTGCTGCCGAAGCTCTCTCGCATGGGACAGAGCGGAAGCGTCCCCCTCTCTGCCGCCGGCCAACCGGGCGATCTCTTGGATGCGTTCTTCATCGCTTAAAAGATGTACGTGGGTCAGGGTCTTTTCCCCCTCCTCCCGCTTTTCAATCAGATAGTTGTGATCCGCCATGGCCGCCAGCTGAGCCAGATGGGAAACGCAGAGAACCTGCCGCTCTCGGCTGATCCGCGCCATTTTTTCGGCCACAACATGGGCCATGGCTCCGCTGATGCCGGTATCGATTTCATCGAAGATCAGGCAATCGATGCCGTCGATCCGGGCAAAGATATTCTTAAGCGCCAGCATGATTCGACTGGCCTCGCCCCCGGAGGCGATCCTGGCCAGGGGTCGGGGCGGTTCTCCGCGATTGGCGGAGAAAAGGAATTCCGCTTGATCCAGCCCACGGCTGCCAAAGCGAGCCTCGTCCGTCTGATAGGCGTCCTCGGGAGGAATTTCTAAAAAGTGCACCAGAAAGCCGCCTCCTCCCATGCCCAGATCCTTCAGCTGAACCTGTATCTCCTGGGTAAAGGCCGCAGCTGCCTCATGTCGCAGCTTGGATAGAGCAGTACCGGCTTGATAGGCAGCGGAAATCGTTTTTGCGCGTTCTGCCATCAGGGCGGCAATGCGCTCCTCGGAGTGCTCCAATTGGTAGAGTTCCTCCTCGCAGGAGGAGAGGTATTCCAGCGCGCTGTCTACGGAGCCACCGTATTTTCGTGCCAGTCGCTGTAGGTCGGCCAGCCGTTTTTCTACCGCCTCCAGGGCGGCTGGATCGTAGAAAAAGCGATATTGCAGCTCCCGAACGGTCTCTACTACGCCTTCGGCCTGGTAGTACAGGGTGTTTAGCTCCTCGGCCACGTCGGCGTATTCCCTGCCATATTCTCCAATGGAGACCAGGTCCCGAGCCGCTCCGCTGAAGAGCTCCATAGCGCCGGGGGTATCCTCTACCCCATATAGACTTTCATAGGCGCTTGTAAGGGCGCTGGAGATCCGCTCGGCGTTGGCCATCACCCGCTGTTCCTGCTCCAGGCGGGCTTCCTCTCCCGGCGTGATATTCTCCCGGGAGATCTCCTCAATGGCAAACTGAAGCATATCCTTGCGACGCTCCCGCTCTCCGGGATCGCCGCCCAGGCCCTGCAGCTCTTCACCAATGCGGCGAAGACGGGAAAGCGCCTCGCGATACGCTTTGAGAGGAACGTCGATTCTATCCCCACAATAGGCGTCCAAGAGTCCCAGATGGGCCTTGGGGTTAAAGAGGGACTGATGCTGGTGTTGGCCGTGGATGTCGATGAGAAGAGCACTGACGGCTTTTAACGCCGCGTTATTGACCAGGGTTCCATTGATACGGGCCACGTTGCGTCCGGCGGCGGTAAGCTCCCGACTGAGGATCACCTCCTCCTCGGGTTCCAGACCCGCCTGCCGGAGAACATCCATCACCCGCGGATCCTGGGTGGAGAAGAAGGCCTCTACCACCGCCCGATCGGCGCCGCGGCGAATCAACTCCCGGTCGGCGCGGTCCCCTAGCACCAAGTTTACAGCATCGATGAGGATGGATTTGCCGGCACCGGTTTCTCCGGAAAGCACATTAAGCCCCCGGCCGAACTCCAAAGACAGGGACTCGATGAGGGCGATATTCCGAATGTTGATACTCCTGAGCATCCGTTATTTTGCCAGCTTTCTGAGTTTCTTGATCAATTCCGAACTCTGGGCGCCATCCTTTACGGCGATAAAGATGGTATTGTCTCCGGCGATAGTGCCGGCGATCTCAGGATACCGTTGGGAATCCAGAGCTTCAGCTGCGGCGTTGGCGCTGCCCGAAAGGGTATGAACCACCACAATGCTCCCCGCAGAATCGATGGAGACCACGGTGTCGGTAAATACCCGAATGGGCACGCCGCTTTCCCGCGCGTCCTTCTGCTCTCCCGACGCGTATTTATAGGTTCCGCGCTCGGTGAGAACCTTTACTAGGCGCAGATCTTTGATGTCGCGGGATACGGTGGCTTGGGTCACCTTGAATCCGCTTTCCAGCAACAGGTCGGCGAGCTCCCCCTGGGTCTCCACATCGTTAGCCTCGATGATCTCCTTGATGGCGTGTTGTCTCTTGTTCTTCATTGGGACTCCTTATTTCAATCGGGGAACGTTCCATTCGCCCATCTTTGTGCGCAGTAGCGAAAAAAAGCTGCGGCCCTGGGTGGTGATGAATTTGGCCGATACTCCGGCCTTTTTGATGATCACCTCATCCCCGGTTTCGATGGGAAACTCGCGCTGGCCGTCCAGCACCAGGGAAAGGGGGCCCCGCTGAGGCAGAATCCGAATGGTCTGGGTATCCTTCACCACCAGAGGACGGGTGTAGAGGGAATGGGCACAGACCGGTGTGATGATGAAACAAGCTACGTCGGGAGCGACGATGGGGCCTCCCGCCGAAAGAGAGTAGGCGGTGGAGCCGGTGGGGGTGGCTACCAGGATGCCGTCTGCAGCATACTCCGAAACCATCTCTTCCCCTACCCATACGTTGCACCGCATGACGCCGCCCAGACTGCTCCGGACCACGTTGACGTCATTTAACGCGTAGCGGATGGGCTGTTGGCGGCCGTCCTGGGAGCGGACGGTGGCGGACAGCATCTCCCGGGACTCGATTTCATAGTCCCCCGCAAGAATCTGATCCATAAAGACGGGGAACTCCCGGCTGTTGTGCTCCAACAAAAAGCCTAGGGTACCCATGTTGATACAGCACATGGGCACATCATAGAGGTTTCCGGTAAAGAGGGCGGTCAGTACGGTGCCGTCCCCGCCCAGAATAAAGGCCAGATCCATGGGCCCTTGGCTGTCCGTTGCCGGAGGACAGCCCAGGGTATCCGTCATATCGTCCTGGCAGTATACTTGATACCCGGCAGACAACAGATAACCCGCTACTCCGCGGGCCAGGTTGAAATAGGTATCCTTATCGGAATTGGCGTAGATGCACGCCTGTTTCATAGACATCACCGCTTATAACCCGTATTATACACGAGAAATGCATATTATACAATCAAGAAGATGCGACTACACGGCCGCTGTCCGCGGCTACGTTTTTTAGAAACTGACGGAGGAAAGAACTCCATCTATCAGGGTGGATAATTGGGATTCTCCCAAAGACGCACCGTTTTTGATGAGATACGCAAGAAACTCCACATTGCCCTTGGGCCCCTTGATGGGGGAATAATCCAGGCCGGACACTCCAAAGCCGTGCTCCTGGGCAAAGGTTAAAACGGAGAGACAGACTGCCTTATGAACAGTAGCAGAGCGCACGACGCCGTTTTTCCCCACCTGTTCCTTTCCGGCCTCGAACTGGGGTTTGATGAGGGCCACCGCCTCTCCCCCATCCCGCAGACAGAAGAACAAGGGCGGCAGAATCAGCTTGAGCGAAATGAAGGATACATCGATGGAGGCAAAATCCGCCTCACCACCTACGTCCTCCTTGCGGAGATTCCGGGCATTGTATCGTTCCATAGAAACCACTCGGTTATCGTTCCGCAGCGTATAATCCAGCTGGCCATAGCCAACATCGATGGCATAGCATTTGGCAGCGCCATTTTGCAGCATAC
The DNA here is from genome assembly GCF_044357945.1 of Christensenella sp. MSJ-20. Classification (NCBI taxonomy): domain Bacteria; kingdom Bacillati; phylum Bacillota; class Clostridia; order Christensenellales; family Christensenellaceae; genus Christensenella; species Christensenella sp. MSJ-20. The sequence continues at coordinate 394,085 of NZ_CP076563.1, read as the reverse complement.
AATGGGTGAAGCCTCCGGTGCTGGCGCCGATATCCAGACAGGTTTTACCCGTGAGATCCACGGGAAACACCGATAGGGCTTTTTCCAGCTTATAGCCGCCCCGGCTTACATACTTTCGCTGGCTTCCCACTTCAATCGCATCCAGATCAGTCACCGGCTGAGCCGCTTTTTGAGCGGGTTCACCGTTGACCAGGACATCGCCCGCAAGAATGATCCCCTGGGCGGCATTTCTGCTGGGAGCTAGGCCCCGCGCCACCATAGCAGCGTCCAGACGTTCCCCTTTCATCGCGACTCCTCCAAAATGGTTTCCAGGCGGCTGGCGATCCCATCCCGATCCAGACCCAGTTCATGCAGAAGCTGGGCTCGTTGGCCATGCTTGACAAAGGCGTCCCCCACACCTAGCTTCTCAATCCGAATGCTGGAACGGGCGGAAAAATACCCTGCGAGGGCGTCACCAATCCCTCCATGGACGCTATTTTCCTCCACCACCAGAAGCACCTGGGCCTCTTCCTCCAGCCGCCGAAGCAGCTTTCCATCCAAGGGCTTTAAAAACCTCAGATTGACAAGGCCGATGGCCTCTATCTCCTTTTGGGCAAGCTGGGAGATAGCCTCATAGGCGCAGCCCACCATACTTCCCGCCGTTACCACAGTAATCCGGGAGATGGGAAGAAGTTCCTGTGCCTTGCCGTAGACCACGGGTTCCTTTTTGGAAGAACCGGCCCAGAGGCTTCCCTTGGGGTAGCGGATGGCGCAGGGGCCGTTTAGGGTGAGGGTCATCTCCAGCATTTCCTCCATCTCGCTGGGAGTGGCGGGCTCCATGATGGTGAGTCCCGGCATGGGCATCATCATGGAAAGATCGAACACCCCGTGATGGGTCTCCCCATCCTCCCCCACGATGCCAGCCCGATCCACACAAAGGGTGACGGGAAGGCCCTGAATGCAGACGTCCGTAAGGATCTGGTCATATGCCCGCTGCAAAAAGGAGGCGTAAACGGCAAAATAGGGACGCATGCCCGCTTTTGCCATACCGGCGGACATGGTCACCCCGTGTTCCTCAGCGATGCCCACGTCAAAGCAACGCTTTGGGAACCGTTCCTGATAGGCGGAAAGCCCGGTGCCGGTGGGCATCGCGGCGGTGACAGCTGTGATCCGGCGATCCTTTTCCGATAGTTCGATGAGTTTGCGTCCCAATAGATGAGAGCAGGTTTCACCGCCGTTTCCGTTTTTCTCCACCACAAAGGGAGAAACGCCGTGAAACTTCTCCGGGTCCTTGGCGGCAGGGCGGTATCCCCTGCCTTTTTGGGTGATTACATGGATGAACACGGGCCGGTCCAGTTCCTTGGCTTGGGAGAATACCGAGACCATGGCGTCGACGTCATGGCCATCGATGGGCCCCAGATATACATAGCCGATCTCCTCAAAGAACACCGGCTGGAGAAAGATCCGCTTAACGCAATCCTTGGTCCAGTCCACCACCCGGTACAGTCCCCCTCCGATGAGAGGAATGGAACGCAGAAACCCCTTAAAGCGCCGTTTAAAGCTATGGTACCTGGGGCTGGAGCGAATTTTATTGAGGTATTCCGTCATACCTCCTACGTTTTTACTGATGGACATTTCGTTGTCGTTGAGGATGACGATAAGGGAGCTGCCTAAATCGGCGCCGTCGTTTAGCGCCTCGTAGCTCATGCCCCCAGTGAGCGCGCCATCCCCGATCACAGCTACTACACTATGGGTCTGGCCTGCCAGATCCCGGGCACGGGCCATGCCCACCGCCGCTGAAATGGAGGTGGAGCTGTGGCCGGTCTGGAAAGCATCGTAGGGGCTTTCCGTGCAATTGGGAAATCCACTGATGCCGTCCCGGATGCGGAGGGTACAGAACCGGTCCGCCCGGCCGGTCAGAAGCTTATGGGTATAGCATTGATGCCCTACGTCGAAGACGATCTGGTCGGAAGGGGCGTCAAACGCCTTGTGCAGAGCGATGGTCAATTCCACCACTCCAAGATTGGAGGCCATGTGTCCGCCGTTCTGCATGACGGTGGACACGATGCATTCCCGAATCTCCTGGCACAGGGACTCGGTTTCCTGTTTGTTCAGTGCCCGCAGATCCGCGGGACTATGGATTTGGTTCAGCAATTTCTGCATGGCGGTGTTGTCCCTTGGGTTTCCTTCCATTGCAACAGAAAATAGGCCGTGATTCTGCATGAATCCCAGCGTTGTTCTATGTTGGATTTTTTATTATACCATAGAACCATAGGGTTGAACGTCCAATTACCGAACCCTTTTGGCATATGCCTGGGCAAGCTGAATCAGAAATCCGCTTTTGGGAAAGGGAGCGAGGGCTTCCACCGCTCGATCGGTGTATTCCTGACAGAGCTGCCGGGCACCTTCTACGCCATAAAGGGTAACATAGGTGGTCTTATGGGCCTCTTGATCCTTATGAGGAGTCTTTCCCAGAACCTCGGCGCTTTGGGTGGCATCCAGTACATCGTCGGCGATTTGGAATGCAACGCCCAGGTTCTCCCCATAGGTACGGACTGCATGAAGGGAAAGGGCATCGGTAAAGCCGAAATGGGCGCCGGCTAGAAGCGCGCCCTTGATGAGGGCGCCGGTCTTGTTGCGATGAACCATCCGGAGCTCCTGCTCCCCTAGGGGCCGTCCTTCATTTTTGATATCCAGGGATTGGCCGTATACCATCCCTAGGGCGCCGCAACCATGGGCAATGGCTTGGGTGGCCAGCAAGCCGGGCCTGGGATCCTCCAGGGTGGAACAAGCGATGAGCATGGTCTCAAAGGCCCAGGACAAAAGGCCGTCTCCCGCCAGCACCGCCATATCCTCCCCGTAAACTACGTGGTTGGTGGGCCGTCCGCGGCGAAGGGAATCGTTGTCCATACAGGGGAGGTCATCGTGGATTAGGCTATACGTATGGATCATCTCCACAGCGCCGGCGAAGGGTAACGCATCGCCGATGACGCCATCCGCCAAATCACAAGCGGCTAAGGTGAGAACGGGCCGCAGCAGCTTGCCGCCGCCAAATAGACTATATGCCATGGCGTCCCGCAGCTCCCCCTCGGGGAGCCCCATAAGGGAGGCGTGCAGGTATTCCTCGACCCGAAGGCGATAGGCGTCATAGCGGTTTTGATAGTCACTCATCGGCGTTTGCAAAGGGGATTTCCTCCTCCCCGGACGCCACGGAAATGCGGCTGCTTAGGGCGGATAGCTGTTTTTGCAAATCCTTGGCAAGGGCCATGCCGGCTTCGTAGATGGCTACGGATTCGTCAATGCCGGTTTTTCCGGCTTCCAGCTTCTCCACCATGGCTTCCAATTCCTTCAAGCGATCCTCCAATAGAGGCTGTTTTTCCTGATCCATTCCCGCTGGCTCCTTTCAAAAAACAAGAGAATTTATGGATTGCATTTTCCGTCCCAGCTATCTTGTCGCTGCTATGTTGATAAACTGTGGATCTATTGTGGAAAAAGTGTTGATAGACGATCTAGTTCTCCAGGATGCTTCCGGTAAACATGGCCTCAGCGCGGCCATCCGCAAACACCACTTTGGCGCTCTGTCCCATGGTAACCTCTTTTGCCGATAGAATGGGCTGTTGCGCTTCATCCAAAATGGCGGCGTATCCACGGCTCAGCACCTCTTGGGGACTGAGGCCGGATAGACGCTTTATGAGGGAGTCCACCTGGGCGCTGGCTCGACTTAAAACCGTCAAGGTGTCCTTCCCCAGGGAGCGCTGCGCATAGTCCATCCGCTGGGTGTATTCGCTTAATAGGGATTCCGACCGGTGCATAGCCGCCGAGCGGGTCAGCGCATCGGTACGGCGGGACATTTCCTCCAATCGTCCCGAGACCAGCCGCCGGGCCTTGTTCATCTCCATACGCACCATACGGAGGATGGCCGCCATATCGGGACTGCAAAGCTCGGCAGCTGCGCTGGGAGTCGCGGCGCGGACGTCGGCGGCAAAATCGGCAATGGTAAAGTCGGTCTCATGGCCTACCGCTGACACCACGGGGATCTTGCTTGCTCGAATGGTTCGCGCTAGGGCTTCATCGTTGAATTCAAAGAGATCCTCCATGCTGCCGCCTCCCCGGCCTACGATGAGCACATCCACTCCGTCCCGTTCATTGAGCCATTGGATGCCCCGAATGATCTCCTGGGCTGATCCTGCGCCCTGTACCTTGGCGGGATATAGGAGGATGTCCACCCCTGGATTCCGACGACGGGATACGGTAATGATATCCCGAATCACCGCCCCCGTTGGAGAGGTGACCACGCCGATGCGTCGAGGATATTGGGGAAGCGGGCGTTTCTTTGAGGGATCAAATAGCCCTTCTTGTTCCAATCGTTCCTTGATCTCCAGATACCGCTGATAGAGCTCTCCCCTATCATCGATCTTTTCCATAGAGCGCAGGTTGAGCTGGTACTGGCCATCTTTTTTATAGAGGGTAACGCTGCCGAAACACCGAACCTTCATACCGTTTTCCAGCTTAAAGCCGATTCCGGCGGCATAGGAGCGGAACATTACGCAGCGAACGGCAGCGTTTTCATCCTTTAGGGTAAAATACAAGTGTCCCGAGGCGTTGGGACGAAAGCTGCTGACCTCGCCTGCGATGAGGAGGCCATTTAGCGCTTCATCCCGCTGAAAAAGCCCGGCAACGTAATCATTGAGCTGTGTTACCGAAAGACACATCTGTTCCATCAGGTCTTTGAGCATACTGCCTCCTTACACAATAGGGCGATTCCCACCCCGTTGTCGCTGCATAGTTTGGGTTGGCCAAACAGGATGGTGCAGCCGGCCAGTTCCTCCCCGATCACCTTACGGAGAATGGTGTTGGAGCAGACTCCTCCCGAGAACAATACGGTATTCAGGCCGGTATCCTCCACACAGTGACGGATACTCCGGCACAGGACTTTTCCGATGGAGCGGAACAGCCCGAGGGACAATTCTCCCGGATCGGCTCCTTGGCGGATATGCCGCTGAGCGGCGGTTTCCATGCCGGAAAAGCTAAACCGCGTCCCCATATCCCGGCTGCGGAATTCATAGGAAGAATTGGACACAGATTGGGCCAGGGCCTCCAGATGGGGGCCTGCAGGAAAGGGCAGCCCCAGAGCAACGCCTACCCGATCGATGGTCTGCCCTGCGCTGATGTCGCTGGTACCTCCCAGTACATCCACCAGATAGCCGGGTTTTTTGATGCGGAGAATCTCGGTGGTGCCTCCCGATACATGGAGAGCCAGATATTCATCGGGCAAATCGCTGCCATACTCCGCCGCTCGGACATGCCCCTGCTGATGGGAAAATCCAAAAGAAGGACAGTCTAGGGCCGCGGCCAGGGAGCGCCCCATGCTGGTTCCCGGCAAGAATACCGGCATATAGGAGCCCTCTTGAGTGGTGGGCGCATAGCTGTACCCCACCCCGGCAATCGCCGCTCCTCCCAGTTGATGAAGGGCCTCCATCAACTGGGAAACCAGTTGGGAAAGGGCTTTTACATGCAAAAAGACAGCCTCCTGCTGCCTTATGCCCACCGCTCCCTGGGCCACCGGGATGGGCGTGCGAAAATCCAGGATCCCGCCGTCCTCCAATGCAGCTGCTGCCGACGTGGTATAGCAGCTGGTATCAAAGCCCAGGTACGCTTTCATCCGTTTTTTCTCGCTCCTGTATCTGACGGTATACCCCGCCTAAAACGCCGTTGACATATCGTCCAGAATTTTCATCCCCGTATTTTTTGGCGATCTCAATGGCTTCATTGATAGCCACCTTGGGGGGCGTTTTGGTGGAGGCGCCATGGAGCAGCTCAAAGGTGGCGGTGCGTAAAGCCGCAAGATCGGTCTTGGCGATGCGCTCCAGCCGCCAATCCTTGCTGTTTTCCTCAATCAACCGATCCAGGGCGGCAATATTTTCTGTGACGCCGGAAAATAGCATGTCCGCAAAGCCCCTATCGGCGGAATCCAGCTCCACCTCCAAAAAGCACTGGTCCCCAGGGGCGGCACTGCCTCCCTGCTGCCAGGCGTATACCATGCATACGGCGGTATCCCTTGCTGTGGTTCGGCTCATAATTACTTCTCTTTCCCGCCTTCGACAAGATTTTTGATGAACTCATAGACCCGCTCACGGTTCTCCCGACGGGAGCCAAAATAGGCGCCCACGGCTACGAAAGCGGCGATCAAAAGGGTGGTAAAAAAGCCGTAGTTGATGATAAACAGGGCCAAAACCAACCCACACAGCCCGCCGATGATTTTACCGCGGTGCTGGTTATAGAACTGCCAGAAGTTGTTGTTGTCCATGGGTGCTCCTTCGATCGCTTATTTCCCGATGACGATATCGGTATTGATTTCCCCGATGCCGCAAGCATAGGAGAGGGTTTCCTTTATCCGGGCCTCCATCTCAGCGGCAGCTTCGGGAATGCTGACGCCGTCGGCCACCGTTGCACCGATCCGTACCTGATAAGGGCCTTCCGCCTGTTTGAGCACACTGCAGTTGGCGCCGGTGATGCTGGCACTGTTCTGGGCGGCTTTCTGCACAATGTCGTTTATGGCTTCGGTGGTGATCCGCACGTTGGGAGCGATCTCGATCAGGGTACGGGCTTCCGTGCTGGGCCGCAAGCTGCTGGCGTGGGCGGAGTCCATGCCGGCGGCTCCCCCGGTCCGGGCAAAGAGCACCTTAACGGCCAGGATGAACAAGAAAATGGACGCCACAACAGCCACGATTTTCAATACTACGTTGCTTTCGATGGTGATGATTGCCGACGCAAGATCCAGCATGGGAAGAACGCCTAAGCAAAATAGGATAACAAAGACGCTTAACGCCATGATGAGTAACATCAGAAGCGTCATGAACACGCGGTCGATTGCTTTCATTGGTAAACCTCCAAAGGGATGTATGGCAAAAGCCCCCCGCTGAATGGCAGGGGGCAAAATCCACCGGTTTTACTGGACGGGAATCTGGACGGAATCGCCCTCAACGGACTGATCTTCCTTCTTTTTTTCAAGGTCCACTCCCTGGACATGAATGTCCACCGATTTTACGGTAAGCCCCGTCATGGTCTCGATGCTGCTCTTCACATCGCCCTGAATTTTAGCGGTTACCTCGGGGATCTTCACGCCATAGGTAACGACGATGTTAAGATCCACCTCGCACTCCTGCTCGTTGATGGCCACCTTAACGCCCTTGGTAAGGTTTCTTCTCCCCAAGAGCTCTGCCATGCCGCTGACGATACCGCCGCTCATGCCCGCGACGCCAGGAACTTCCACGGTGGCAAGGCCGGCGATGGTAGCGATCACGTCGGTATTAAACGTAACCTTACCGGACTGTTCCTCCTGGATTGCAAATTCCATATCTTTCTCTGACATCATCAGCACCTCCGTTCAATTTTTCATAGGTATTATACCATCACGGGAATTTATTAACAAGGTTTCCCCCAGAAAACTAATTTTTCGGGAGTATCTTAATGTCTTCCGCCGCGACGCCGGTCTCCCTGCGGACGATTTCCATAATCTGGGAGGCCTGGGCTGAAGTAAGGGCTTCGGTGTTATTCACCACCACATTGACGCTGTTGTTCTGCACGGTTACAATGCAATCGGTAAAGCCCTTGGCTTTGATGAGTCCCTCTACCAGCAATTCCTTTTCCATGGCGGTGGTGAGGGCCATCTTCTGCTCCTGGGCGTCCTTGAGGGTTTCGGCGTCGGTTTTCTCGCTGCCGATGATCTCGTTTAAGTAGGTCATTTCCTTATCCCGGGTGGCGGTTCGTTCCGCACGATAGTTGGTAAAGAAGTTGGCGCTGGCCGAGGTGGCGGCTCCTTCCTCGGACTGCTGCTCCTGGGTGGGCGTTTCAGAGGGCTTTAGGGCAATGGGTTGCGTTTCCCCCGTGATGCTGTTGAGCCGCATATTGATGATGCCGGTGAGGCACAGGGCAGCCACCAGCCCCAGGAATACCCAATGCCGTTTTTCCAACCTGATTTTCTTGAAGTGTACTTTCATGTTCCGTTTCCTCCCCGTCAATTCATTTCAAATACTTCCACTTTATTCAAAGGCACGTTTAGCGCCGTTTGAGCCGCTTTGATCAGGGCCATCCTAACCTCAACGTTTTGGGCTCCCTGGGCCACGATGATGACCCCTACCACCTCGGGGCGTTTTTCAGAGAGTAGAACGGTGCCATCCTGCTGGGTCACTGGGTTTTTGGATTCCGACTCATTTCTCGTGGTCCGCGTGGTGCCGGAAACGCTGGTTTCCTCGGAACTCTGTACGCTGGAATCGCTGTTGTAAGCGGGAACCAACTCGCTGCCGCCGGCATAGGTGATCATCACCTGCACCTCCCCTACCCCGCTGATCCTGCTGAGGATATTGCGCAGTCTGTCTTCCTCGTCCAGATAGTTATAAACGGCGGCCTCCTGGCTGGAAGAATCCACAGCCGGGCTCTCATTTTTCTCTCCGTTTCCTGAAAAGGTGGATAGATAGAGTAGTACCATGGCCAGGATGATGATGACTCCAATGACCACCTCCATCTTTTTCCGGTCCAGGCTGCCCAACAGCTTGCCCTTGATCTCCGGACGCTTTTTCCCTTGGTTCTCCACTGTTTCTACCCCCTACACCTATTTCTATTTCCCTCTGGGACAATAAATTCATATTTGTTGCACTAATTTTATAAGCGGGCTCAGCATCTCCAGCACGAGGGCCAGGCCCAGGCCTACCCGGGCGAATTTCTTGATGCTTCCACTGGGCAGGATGCCTTCGCATAGGGTGACGATCACCGCGACCAGTGCGATGTGAAATCCCCATTCCAATATGGCTTTCATAGCTCACCTCATCATGATGTTGACGTTGCTGGCGCCTACGACCAGAGACACTAGAATGAACATCATCGCCCCCAGGGCCAGAATGCTAACGTACAAGAGGGTCATAACCCCGGAGATATCCGAAAGGCATTTATAGATACGCTTTTCCCCAAAGGGTTCGATGATGGCAGCTGCCAGGTTCATCATCAGAGAGAGGGATGCGATGGTCAGAACCGGAGACAGTACGCTGACTGCGATCATCAGGGTGCCCACGATGCCGATCCCATTTTTAATCACCAGAGAACAACCGATGAGGGTATCCACCGTATCGGAAAACATGCCGCCTACGATGGGTACGAATTTGTCGATGGCAAACTTTGCGGTGCGGAGAGTGACGCCATCGATGGTGGAGCCAGCCATTCCCTGGAGGGCGGTAACCCCCAGGAATACCACAAACACCACGCTGATGCTCCATCCGGCGATCTTTTTTACAAAGGCGGCCATTTTGCCAATCTGCACCCGCTCGCTGATATTGCTGACCATGATCATGACTCCGCTGATGAGTACCATGGGTAGGATGGCATTTTTAATGAACAACCCTATACCGCCGGTAAGCACCGCCATGGCCGGTGAAAATACTGCCCCTGACATACTTCCGCCCATCGCGGTAAGAAGCAGCAGCAGGATGGGAAACACCGCGCTGATGACGCCACTCATGGCGTCGATGGCGTCCCGGGCCACCCCTACCACCGAATAGAGAAGCTGAGCTAGGATTGCGATGATCAATAGATAGGACACCATACCCGCGGCATCCGCCACCCCCTGTGAGGAAAAGGAGGGTTTCAACACTCCCAGTATGGCGCTGATCACCGCCAGGAGCAGAATTCGGAGCAGAATGCCGGCGTTCTTGCGGAAGGCATCCACCGCCGAGGCGAAGATCAGCTTTAAAATGCCCCAGATGTCCAGCTTCAGCTCTCCCTGAGAGGCCTTCATTACCGCTTCCCGGACGCTGGCGCCCAGAAGCTGGTATCCCGGTTCTCCCAGCCCGTTCAAAGCGGAATCCATTTGGGAAAAATCCAATCCGTTTAATACGTCTCCATATACTCGGTCCCATTCCTCCCGAGCGGCCAGATCCGTCTCCTCCTCATCCTCCTGGGCAAGCACGGCAAAGGCAGGACATCCCAGCATCAAAATGCACGCCAGGAGAAAGACCCATAGCCGCTTCATAGCTGTACCATCCCATGGAGTACGCTGATGATCTGGCCAATAATGGGAACGCACAAAAGGAAGATGGAGATTTTGCCAAAAAGCTCGATCTTCTTTGCGATGCTGGCTTCCCCTGCGTCCTTACAGGTGGCCACGCCAAATTCGCTGATATAGGCCATGGCGGTGATCTTAAACACCGTTTTTAGCATGTCCCCATCCATGCCGAACTGTCCGGCCATTGTTTTGAGCCCATCCATCAGCTCCAGTGCCTGAGGGATGGCCATGATAAGGATGATGGCGCCGGTGGCCAGGGAGACCGGCAGGGCTAATTCGGGCTTGACCTGTTTTAGGACCATGGCCAGCACGGTGCCCAGAATACCGATGGCGATAATTTTTAACATGGAGGGCTCTCCTTAGTAGATATCAAAGATGCGTTTGACGCTTTCAAATAGGTCGCTGATCAGATCCATCACCATAAACAGTGCCAAGATCAGGCCGGCAATGGTTACCATGGTGGCCATATCGTCCCGTCCGGCCCGGGTAAGGAGCTGGTTTAGGATGGCCACGATGATGCCGATGGCCGCCAAGCGAAACACAAGATCGATGCTCATTGGTATCCTCCCCTTATACAAGCAGTACCACGGCGGCGGCGCCCAAGAGAAGCCCCATGGACTGGTATAGCTTTGCGTTCTTTTCCTTTTGTTCCTGAGCCGAAGCCGCGGCGTCTCGTAGCCGGTCCCTGCCATGGCTTAGAGCGCTCTTCTGTCCCTGCTGATCCCTGCCCATACCCTCGAAGATCTCAAGGAGGATTTCCCGGTCCATGGCGGTTAGGCTAGCATAGTTTGGCGCGTTCAGCTCCTGCTCTGCCGCTTGCCGCGGGGAAAGCCTAGGATCCTTCTCCATGGATTTTCCCATCCCATAAAAAAGGCAGGATACTGCGTCGTCATGTCCAGCTCCTAAATGAACGAGGGCGAGATGCAGCGGTTCTCCGTAATAGATAAGCCGGTTTTCAAGGCCCAAAATGCCGGAATGAAGCTGATTGAGCAGGAGCGGACGCCTTTTATAGGGCGCAGCTAGGCAATACCCGCCCAGACAGCAGGCCGCAAAGATCAAAATAAGCGCAAGAAGTTTCATCATCGGTAGGCGTCCTTGGAATAGATGAGATTGAGGCTTTCGTTTAGGACTTCCTTAACGGTTCCTGGCCGATCTCCCAGAATAAAATACCGGCTGAAAGCTCCCTGCTCCACCAGAGCTCGAATGTCGCTTCGCCGTAAGACATCGTCGATATCCGTTCCATGCGCCGAGGCGATGACTTTCACACCGGAAAACAAGGCGTTCATCACGGCAGCGCTGTCCGCCGCACCGCCCAACTCATCGGTAACGATCACCTGGGGAGAGAGGGAGCGAAGCGCCATGGTCATTCCCTGGGATTTAGGGCATCCGTCCAGAACATCGGTGCGCTGTCCCACATCCATCTGTGGGACCCCTTGATGGCAGGAAGCGATCTCACAGCGTTCATCCACCACACAGACCCGTTTTCCGCCCGCGCCAAAGATTCCATCGCTTACCTGCCGGGCGATGTCCCGGAGCATTGTGGTCTTCCCCATCATGGGTGGAGAGATAATTAGGCTGCTGTGGACATCCGTTCCATCATGGAGGTAGGCCAAGGCAAAGTCTCCGCAGCCCTTGACCTCCCGCGCGATCCGAATGCACAGGGAGGAACATTCTGCCATGGAGGCAATTTCTCCGCCCCGCACCACTGTGCGGCCTCCAACCCCAACTCGGTTTCCACCGGGAAGGGTGAGATATCCGCTCCGTAGCTCCTCCTCATAGGCGTAGATGGAATGCCGGCACAGCCCCAAAAAGGTTTCTCGTAGTTCCTGGGCCTCAATAATTACGGCATCCTTGGGCAGGCTTTGAAATCCTCCATCCCTGCTCAAAAACACGTCCCCCTGCGCCATAGTAAAAGCAATGGGCCGCTGCGCCCGAAGCCGTATCTCATCCACCCGCCGAATGATCTCATCCCCCGTGTTTTCCAAGAGAACGGAGATGCGGGGAGGCAGCAGCTCCAGAATTGCGCGCAGTCTTTCTTTGGTAAGCATCCCCTTGTCCCTCCTTTGTTTGTTCCATGTATATGAAGGGCAAATGTGAATTATCACAGGAAGAAGAAAAAATGGGACAAGTAAGTTTTCCTTGACTTGAACGTTACGGAAAGGTTTACAATGCAACCGATGGGAGGGAAAGCAGCATGACATATACCGTAAAGGAGTTGGCAGAGTTGGCGGGGATCAGTACTCGAACCCTGCGCTATTACGACGGCATCGGTTTGCTGCCGCCCCAGAAAACCACGGAAGCGGGATACCGCCTTTATGGCGAAAGTCAGGTGGACCGGCTACAGCAGATTCTGTTTTACCGAGCTTTGGGGCTGGAGCTAAAGGAGATCAAGGCGGCCCTGGATGACCCGCAGTACTGCCGCTTGCGGGCGCTTCAGGGGCATTTGGCTGGGCTCAAAGAAAAGCGGGACGCTCTTGACCGAATGATCGCTACGGTGGAACGGACCATTTCAAAGGAGAAGGGAGAAAGCACAATGAGCGACATTGAAAAGTTTGAAGGGTTTAAGAAAAAGATGATACAGGAGAATGAGAAGGCCTACGGGGCGGAGGTTCGAGAACGATATGGGAGCCATGCGATGGAAGAGAGCAACGCCAAGATGATGAATCTAACCTTGGAGGAATACGCGCGCCTACAGGATCTTGGCAAAGAGATCAATCGCCGTCTTACGGCAGCTGTCCGGCAGGGCCTTTCCCCGGACGGCCAGGAAGGCATGGAGATTGCCGCGCTTCACAAGCAGTGGTTGGGAGCCATGTGGCCCCGTTACGAGCGGGAAGCACACGTAGCTTTGGCGGAGGGATATGTGTGCGATCCGCGGTTTACCGCATACTACGACGAAGATCAGCCGGGGTGCGCTGTGTTTCTGCGGGATGCCATCCGTTTTCACATCCAGGTGATCTAAAACAAAAAGGCCCCAGCAAAAGCTGGGGCCTTTTACGATTTGTTTTATTCCTCTTCCTCGGTATCAGGGAAAATTTCCTGATTGCAAACGGGACAGACCAGTTCCCCATCGATGATGGCGTCCTGATCAAAATAGATGGTCTCATTGCAATGGGGACAGACGATTTCCAGGAAATCCTCATCCTCACAGCCGCAATCGCACTCGTCCTCGCCGTAGAGCTCGTCCTCTACCTCGCTTAGATCGATGTCGAGCTCATCCACACGCTCGTCCAGCTCAGCGACCATTTCATCCATTTCGTCCATGGCCTGGGCCATGTCCTCTAAAACCTCCACGATCTTGCCGATCATCTTGCCCTCGGGGGTGGCATCGCCGATGCCCAGGCCCTCCATCAAACCATTCAGATAGGCAACCTTTTCCGATACATAGCTCATTTTCGTATCCTCCTCTGGTGGGATCCATGGCGCTAGGCGTTACGCCCGGCTCATGTACTCCCCGGTGCGGGTATCCACCCGGATGATCTCGCCCTGGTCGATAAACATGGGCACCTGTACCACAGCTCCGGTTTCCAGGGTAGCGGGCTTGGTGCCGGCGGTAGCGGTATCACCCTTGAAGCCGGGATCGGTCTGGGTGACCTCCAGCTCCACGAAGTTCGGGGGTTCCACCGAAAAAGCACTACCTTTAAAGAACTTCACCTGAACGTCCATGTTCTCCTTGATGAACTTCAACGCGTCCTCCACCAAATCCTTGGACAGGGGCAGCTGCTCATAGGTTTCGTTGTCCATGAAGTAGTAAAGATCCCCATCGGCATATAGATACTGCATGTCCTTGCTTTCCACATGGGCGCGGGGCATCCGCTCGGTGGGGTTAAAGGTGCGCTCGAGCACGTTGCCGGTAACCACGTTTTTGATCTTGGTGCGTACAAAAGCCGCCCCTTTGCCGGGCTTCACATGCTGGAAATCCACGATCACCCATACGCCGTCATCGATTTCCACGGTGATGCCTTTACGAAACTCGCCTGCTGATATCATTGTTTACCTCCAACTTGGGTTTTGAAACTGGTTGTAACTCTATCACAGTATTATAAGCTCTTTTGGCGTACTCGTAAAGTTCCGATATCCATCTTCCGTTATACATACGGTATCCTCGATGCGCACGCCGAATTTTCCGGGCAAATAGATGCCTGGCTCCACGCTGATACAAATGCCGGGCACAAGGTTTTCGTGGCATTGGGGACTAAACCGAGGCTCCTCATGCACCTCCAGGCCAAAACTATGGCCCAGCCCATGGCCAAAGTATTCTCCATAGCCCATATCGCTGATATAGCCCCGAGCGGCAGTATCCACATCAAAGCAATTTACCCCGGGCGCGATCAGATCCAGGGCACGGCGCTGGGCTTCCAAAACGATGCGATACACCTCGGCCATCTCCTCGCTGGGCTGTCCTACCGCCACAGTGCGGGTCATATCGGAGCAATAGCCGTTGTATACGCATCCGAAATCCATGGTGATAAAGTCTCCCCGCTGGATGACCCGGTTGCTGAGTACCGCATGGGGCATGCTACCGTTTTCTCCGCTGGCTACGATAGTATTAAAGGAGGTGATACAGCCGCTCTTGGCCATGCGGTATCCAATCTCCGCGGCGATATCATATTCACAGATGCCAGGACGAATGATGCCCAATACCTCCTGGAAGGCCAACTCCGCCGTCCGCTGAGCCGTAGCGATACAGCTTATCTCATACTCGTCCTTACTAGCACGAATCCGCTCTACCAATCCACCGCAAGGTATTAGCTCTATACCGGGAAGATCCCGTTTGGCACCTGCCGCCCAGTCCACCGTCATCCGGTCGGACTCGAAACCGATTCGTTTCACCCCAAGAGCCTCCGCCGCCTCCCGTATGCTGCCAAACATGCTTAAAAACTGGGAGGTCATAACGACTTCGTAATCGGGAGCTTGGCGGCCTGCTTGTTCCTTATAGCGGAAATCCGTTACCAGAAGCCGCTTTTCCGGGTGAATGAAAAGAATTCCGTTGCTGCCGGAAAACCCGCTCAAATACCGGCGGTTTTGGGAGCTGGCGATGAGCATGGCGTCCACGCCCTGGCCGCTTAGCGCGGTCAACAGCTGATTGACTCTTGAATTCATAGGGACTCCTCCTTTGTTCTCCGATAGATTTCTTGAAATAGCGCGGCATCTTCCGCCATTCTGCCTGCCGATTCGCAGATGATGGTAGGCGTTAAATTCCATTTGACAATCTGACGGGCTAAGGGACCAAAATCGGGCCCGTATTCCGTGACTCCATAATTATGATGCCGCTTTTCCCCGGCCTTTGTGTACTCGATATTGGAAAAATGAACGTGCATAATCCGGGTGCGCTCCAGGCCGATTGCATCGATCATCTCCTGGATGATCCTGGCGGTAGCTTCATCGCCCTGGTCGGTTCCCAGGGAGCGGGCGTACAGATGACCGAAATCCACACAGGGGATCAGGCGCTCATCCAAGCGGCAGAATGATAGGGTTTCATCAAGATCGCCGATCTGAGATAGCTTCCCCATGGTCTCGGGACAGAGGATAATATGCCCCAGGCCCAGCTGATCCAGCTCCGAAAGGGCCGCTTTTATGCCCAATTTGATTCGCTCCACCGCAGCAGCGCGGTCCTTCCCCGCTACTCCTGGGTGAAACACCACTCTCCGGCCGTCCATATAATCACACCGGATAGCCGTTTCCCGCAAATGCCGCAAACTGTTCTCCTGTTTTTCCGGTTCGGGCGCGCCAAAATTAATATAGTAGGGCGCATGACAACTGGGCAGAATTCCATATTTCCGAAACTCCTCCCCTAGCTTTCGGGCGGTGTCCTCCCGAAGCCGCACTCCGTGCCCAAAACTGTATTCATAAGCGGTCAATCCCATTTCAGAAAGCCATGCCGGCTGTTCTAGGGTGGATTTATGCCCCGCGTCATAAAAGCTCTGGGAATTACCCGCTGGGCCAAAACGTATCAACTCATCACATCCTTGACCATCCCAGTATATCGGGTATCCCGAATTTTCACAAGTATTCCAGCTATTGGATGGCTTCTAAAAGTTTAGCCAAAGCCTTTTTTTCAATGCGGCTCACGTAGGAACGAGAGATCCCCAACCGGGTTGCGATCTCCCTCTGGGTCATACACTGGCCGTTATAAAGACCATATCGAAGCTGGACTATGGTTCGCTCTCTCTTTGTCAGGCTGGTCTCAATCGCCTGGTATAGCCGCTCCACTTCAAGGCTCAGCTCCGCCCGTTTTTCCACATCATCCCGGGGCGTTCCCAGAATCTCGCTTAACAACACTTGATTCCCGTGCTTATCAGCGCCAATGGCCTCCTCCATGGGCGTTTCTCCCCGGGTTTTCCGCTCCATTCGCACCGACATGAGAATCTCGTTTTCAATACAGCGGGCGGCATAGGTTCCAAGGGACTTTCCGCTCTCGGGATTATAGGTGTTTACCGCCTTGATAAGCCCGATGGTTCCGATGGAAATCACATCATCCATATCCCGGCCATTGCCCATGTATTTCTTCGCGATGTGGGCAATCAAGCGCATATTGTGTTCGATGAGCTGATTTTTTGCCTCCTGATCTCCCTCCATATAGCGCTGGATGCATGCGCGCTCCTCCTCCGGTGAAAGAGGCTTCTTGAAAGCCGTCCCGCCCGAGATATAGGACACAAAAGGCAGCAATTCCAGCAGCAGATGCAGGCATTCCATAATCATGGTTTTATACCTCCCAATGCAAATAAGGGAGCCTAGTCAACGACTGGGCTCCCTTTACCTTATGCGTCAGGAGGAGATGGAATGTTGAATTTCCGAGGGAAAAACAACCGCCCATTAAGAGCGGTTTGAAAAGTATCATCGACAAAAATGATCCAAAATAGCATCTACGATTCGCTTACTGGCATATCCATCTCCATAGGGATTTGAAGCTCGACTCATACGCTGATATTCTGCCTGATTACACAGCAGTTCATCCACAATACGAAAGATGGTCTCCTCTTCCGTTCCTGCCAGCTTTAAAGTACCGGCTGCAATTCCCTCGGGGCGTTCTGTGGTATCCCGTAAAACCACAACCGGTTTGCCCAATGAAGGTGCTTCTTCCTGGATTCCACCGCTGTCGGTGAGCACTAGGTACGCTCTGCGAAGCAGATTATGAAAATCAATGACCTCCATCGGAGCCACTAAACGCACACGGTCGCAATCTCCAAACACATCCTGGGCGGCTTGACTGACGATCGGATTGAGATGAACAGGATAGATCACTTTAACGTCGGAGTGTGTCTCAAGAATGCGGCGAATGGCATGAAACATTCGATACATGGGCTCCCCTAAATTTTCCCGGCGATGGGCGGTTAATACTAAAAGCCGGCTCCCCTCCGCCCAGGTCAGCAGATTATTCTGATAATCCTCCCGCACCGTCGTCTGTAGAGCGTCGATTGCAGTATTCCCGGTCACAAAAATCCGACTAGATGGTTTCCCTTCTCGTAATAGATTTTGTTTCGCCTGCTCTGTAGGAGCAAAATGCAGATCGGCTAGTATTCCGACCATCTGTCGGTTCATTTCCTCTGGAAAGGGAGAATATTTATCATTGGTTCGAAGGCCTGCCTCTACATGTCCAATTGCAACCTGATGATAAAAAGCAGCCAAAGAGGCCGAAAAAGTTGTGGTAGTGTCTCCATGAACCAATATCAGGTCGGGAGCAACCTGTTTTATGACATCCTCAAGCCCTCTTAAAATGCGGGTGGTAATGTCGGAAAGAGTTTGTCCTTGGGTCATAATATTTAAATCAAAATCAGGAACAATATCGAACGCGGAAAGGACCTGGTCCAACATCTCACGGTGTTGAGCAGATACGCAGACGATGGAATCAATCCCTGACCGGGATTCCAATTCCTTTACGACGGGAGCCATTTTTATTGTTTCCGGCCGCGTTCCAAAAACCGTCATCACCTTGATTGCCATGATTAGAACTCCATTTTTTTCATTTTTCGAACCCGACGCAAAAACTGTATGTTACTACGATAAAAGCGGCCAAGCCGTTTCGGTTCCCGTAAGATACGATAAAGCCATTCCATGTTCAAGCTGCGAAAAAACTTTGGAGCCCGCCGCTTGGTTCCACTGAGCACATCAAAGGTACCTCCAACACCTACAAAAACGCCTTTATGAAAACGATGATACCAACGATCAATCAACAATTCCTGCCGGGGAATGCCAAGCGCAACCATAACAATATCTGGCTGTAACGTCAAAATTTCTTGGAAAACCTCATCATCTGAATAGTCATAGCCATTGCGATAACCTGCAATGACCACATCCGGATGATCCATTTGAATTTTCTTGACTAATGCTGTAATGGACTCCTCCTGTGCACCATATAAAAAGAGACTTTTCCTTGTTTTGCTGGCATATTCAATGAGATACTCAGCTAGTTCAACGCCAGGCAATCGACCGTGGGACTCCAGACCAAGGCTTTTGGCGGCCCAGACAACACCAATTCCATCAGGGATAATCACAACATCCTCTTTACATAGTACCGCGTCAAAAGCGGGCTGTGCTTCCCCCATCATCATGGTTTCCGGATTAGCTGTAACTACAAACATTTTTTCCTGAGCATCCAAAGCACGCGACACTTCATTGAAAAAATCTATTTGGCTTTTGCAATAAAGATGTTTGAAGTAATCTTTTAACATAATGTCCTCGTGCAACTGGATTTACTGTTGTAAGAGCGCAAGCCATTGCTGGAGCACGCGATCTTCATAGAAATATTCTGCTCGCTTTTTTGCGGCCATCTCCATTTTCTGTCTCAAAGATGAATCGCTTAAAAGCTGCACAATGCGCTCTGAAAAAATCTTTATACTTAATTGACAATACCAGCCTCAGAATTAATACAATTTGTTAAGAAATATTACCAAATTGCATCTATATTATATTCGAACAAAAGGGGCTTTTCAACCCAAAGCCCCTTTTCTCTCTTCATGTAGTGGTTAATCAATATCCGTTCTTGCGGTCCCACTCCGCCCAAACATCCTGGTACTTTGCGCTGTTGGCATTGTGCTCCTCCAGGGTCTTGGCAAAAGCCAGCTCTCCACTGGCGGGATCCTTGCTGCAGAAGTAGAGATAGCCCTGGTTCATAAAGTCTTCATCCGGCCAAAGCGCGGCCTCAATGGCAAGCTTGCTTGGACTGCAGATGGGGCCGGCCGGCAGCCCGGCGTATTTATAGGTGTTATAGGGGGAATCCACCGACACATCCTCGGCGGTAAGCCGCAGCTTTTTGATTCCCAGGACATATTGCGCCGTAGGACAGGACTGTAGCTTCATATTCTGGTTCAGCCGGTTATGGAACACTGCGGAGACCTTTTTAAAGTCGCCGGACCGTGCCTCCTTTTCGATGACCGAAGCCATGGTGATTACCTCATGGGTGGTCATGTTGAGTTCCTCTGCCCGAGCGGCATATTCTGGAGAATAGATGTTCTCAAAGCGATCCAAGAATTTCTTGATGATCACATCCGGATCGGAATCGATGTAAATCTCATAGGTATCCGGGAACATGTAACCTTCCATGACATATTTGAGGCCCGGTTCCCCGGATGCCGCGTCGATAAAGGAATATCCTTTATAGTCCTCTCCCGTCTGCATAATCTTGAGGAAATCCTCTTTGCTCTGGATGACCCCCATATCCAAAAGGGTTTGCGCCAGATCCTCCACCGTCTGGCCTTCCTTTAGCACCAGTTTGACCACCTGACTGGCTGAACCGCCGATCACCAGTTTTTCAGTAATCTCCGCCATGGTCATGGATGGAGATAACTCGTAGGTGCCGGCTTTCAGCTTGCTGGCCTTATCGTTGATATCCAAATACAGCTTATAGATGCTGGCATTGCGGATCAAACCGTTTTCCTCCAACAGATTGGCGATGGTGGAGGGGCCGGAGCCGGTCTTGATGACCACAACAACCGATTCCTTGGACCGGGAGTCCACCGGCGCAAAATATTTGTTGTCCACAAACTTCCAGACGCCAACAAACAGCAACAGCACGATCACCAAGCTAATGATAAAAATCTTGGTGGAACGGGAGATTCTGGAAAAAATGGCGTCCAGATTAAAGCTCCTAATCCGGTTGTTCATCCGTTTCCTATTGTTTGCTGCCGTCCGGTTCCGGTCCCGACGGTCCCGGGCGCCGTGTCCGCGTTCGCTCATATGTCGTTGCCCCCTATAACTGCATCCCTATTCCGAGAGGAAGTCCAACTGCATGTCCACCGCTTCGGACAGGATTTTGAAAATATCCCCCATCACCTGGTTGATGCGGTACTCCGCCTGAATAAAGGTCATAACTTCCTGATTCAAGCTAAGAATTCCCATGAGCTTCTGGTATTTTTCCGTCAGCTCCGCATCGGGCTGCTGGCCCGCCAGGTAGGCGGCGTTCATGGCGTAGCTGATGGTCTTCATCTCTTTATAGAGGTTCTTATTCATCTCATTGACAAAGGCCTGTTCCTTCGCCGCCATATAGGTCTGGTATTCCTCGCTGGACTGTAATTCCCGGGCGAGTTCATACGCTTTATCGTAGCTTATCATTTTTTGCCTCCTGAATCAACCTCAACAATAATGGGCAGGATCACGGGATTCCGTTTGGTCTGGTTGTATAGATAGTTTTTCACCGCACTGCGGATGGCGGATTTCAGCGCCCCCCATTCCACATGCTCCTCTCCCGCCGTAACCGCGTCGATGGCCTTTTTGGCCACTTCCTTGGCCTTATCCATGAGCGCTTCGCTCTCCTTGACATATACAAATCCTCGGGAGATTACGTCGGGACCGGACACCAGCTTGCCGTTTTTATCCACCGCTGCCACTACGATGAACAGCCCCTCAGAGGCTAGTACCTGCCGGTCGCGCAGCACCACGTTGCCTACATCGCCGATTCCGCTGCCATCCACCAGGATGGGCTCCGCCGGCACCTCGCCGGCAACCTGGAAGGAGTCCTGGGTCAGCTCCAACACGTTGCCATTTTCGGCAACCATAATATTCTCCTGTGGAATGCCATAGGCCATAGCGGTATGGGCGTGGCTTAGCAGGTGATGGTATTCCCCATGGACCGGCATAAAGAACTTGGGCTTGGTGAGGGCCATGATGAGCTTTTGCTCCTCCTGTCGGGCATGGCCCGATACGTGCACCTCCATGGTGTCATGATACACCACATGAACGCCTTTGCGGTATAGGCGGTCGATGACTCCCGATACCGCTTTCTCGTTGCCTGGGATGGGGGAAGCGGAGATGACCACCATATCCCCGGCCCGAAGGCTCACATAACGGTGTTCGTCCCGGCTCATCCGCACCAGGCCGCTCATGGGTTCCCCCTGGCTGCCGGTGGTGATGATCACCACCTGGTCTGGCTCCAGATAGTCCAGCCGCCGGTCATCCACCTGGGATCCTTTTTTCAATCGAATATATCCCAGCTCCGAGGCGATTTCCACAATCTTAGACATGCTGCGCCCCGCGAAATAGATTTTTCTTCCCCGTTTTTCGGCGATGTCGATGACCTGCTGTATCCGGCTTACGTTAGAGCTAAAGGTGGCTACGATAACCCGGCCGGTAGCGTCGGCAAAGCACCGATCCAGGGATTCCGCCACCCGCTGTTCGCTGGGCGTAAAGCCTGGCCGGTTGGCGTTGGTGCTATCGCTCATCAACAGCAGAACGCCTTCGTCTCCTGCGCGCGCAAAGGCGGAGAGGTTCATTTTTTTGCCATCGATGGGGCTGTGGTCGATTTTGAAATCACCGGTGTGGACGATATCTCCAACCGGGGTCTTGATCCGCAGACCATAGGCATCGGCAATGCTGTGGTTCACCGCCATAAACTGAATCTCAAAGCAGCCCAGCTTTACCCTTTCCCCATCCTTGATCCGCTGCAAATGCACCCCCTGGATCCGGTGCTCGTCCAGCTTGTACTGGATCAAACCAAGGGTCAGCACGCCTCCATAGATGGGAGCCTTTACCTCCTTGAGCAGATAGGGCAAAGAGCCGATGTGATCCTCGTGTCCATGGGTGATTAGGATGCCTTGAACCTTATCCTTGTTCTTCACAAGATAGGAAAAATCCGGGATCACATAATCGATGCCCAACATGCTGTCACTGGGGAAAGCAAAGCCGCAGTCCACCACGATGATATCGTTCCCGTACTCAAAAGCGGTGACGTTCTTCCCGATCTCCGAAAGACCGCCAAGGGGAATGATGCGAAGGGGCGTCTGGCTCTTGCCCCCCTGCCCTTTGGGCTTTCGCTGGGTTCTACGGGTACGGCTGGTGCCGCTCTGCTCCTTTGTTGGCTGCTGTGTCTTGGCTGCCGCAGTTCTTTTGGGAGCGGCTTTTTTACTTTCACCCTGGGACTGCTTCTTCCGCGGCTCCCCCTGGGGGGCCTTTACCGTCTTTGCAGCCGGCTGGGCCGACGCTTCTCCCTTGGGAGAAGCGGGACGTCGGCGCCTACGGTTCTGCCCGGTAGGCTTTTTCTGGTTTTGTTGGTTCTGTGTGTTTGCTTCCAATGTTTCAACCTCTTTCGTAGGATTGTTACCGGCGTTGTCTCAGAGGACGCCTGGCCTCTTGTTCTTCTTGGTTGGATGGGAAGGACTCCCGGTGGGTGCGCACGAACGAATGGCGCGAAACAAAGAGTGATCTGCCCGGACGGCAGAAGCCGTCCGGGTGATCACGGTGGATCAAATGCCGTTTACAGAATATATTTTTTCAGCTCCTGGGGATCGTATTCGCTCTTCAGCCGTTCCGTTACATAGGCATTGTTGACGGTAACGGTTTTTTCGCTGCCGTCAGCCATGAACATCTCATCGTTCAGCAGATTCTCGATAATGGTATACAGCCGGCGAGCTCCCAGATTTTCCGAGGTCTCGTTGGCGTTAAAGGCGTATTCCGCGATGGCGCTGACGCCGTCCGGAGTAAAGTCGATGGCTACATTTTCTGTGGATAGAAGGGCGGCGTATTGCTTGGTGATGGCGTTATCCGGCTCCACCAGGATACGGGCAAAATCCTCTGCGGTGAGGCTATCCAGGGATACCACCACCGGGAAGCGTCCCTGCAGCTCTGGAATCAGATCCTCTACTTTGCTCACATGGAAGGCGCCCGCAGCGATAAACAGCATGTAATCGGTCTTAACGGGGCCATACTTCGTCATGACGGTGCTGCCCTCAACGATGGGCAGAATGTCCCGCTGAACTCCTTCCCGGGATACGTCGGGCCCCGAGCCGGCATTCTGCCGTCCAGCGATTTTATCGATCTCATCGATGAACACGATGCCGTGGTTTTCCGCTCGCAGTAGCGCTTCCCGGGTAACCTCATCCATGTCGATGAGCTTATCAGCCTCTTCGGCGGTCAATACCCGCCGGGCGTCGGAAACCGGCATCTTGCGAAGCTTTTTGCGTTTGGGCATCAAAGGTCCAAGGAGATCTCCCATATTCATATCGATCCCCATGGCCGACATATTCATGTTGTTCTGGGATTCCTCCACCTCCAGCTCCACGATCTGGTTCTCCAGGAGTCCGGAATTAAGCTGAAAAGCAATGGAGCTTCGGGTAGAATAGTATTCGTCCTTTTCCTCCTCTGTCATGGACTTCTGGGGGCTGGGAATGGCCGCGCCAAAGATGGAGGCAAGGGGGGTTCCCCCGGAAGGCTGTTGTTTTTTCTGATTCTGGGGCATCAATAGGTCAACCAAGCGTTCGGTAGCCGCTTGTTCCGCCTTTTCCTGGACGCTTTGCAGCCGCTCCTCCTTTACAATGCGGATGGCTGCCTCGGTGAGATCCCGGATCATGGATTCTACGTCTCGGCCTACATAGCCCACTTCGGTAAATTTGGTGGCCTCCACCTTGATGAAGGGAGCATTGACCAGTTTGGCCAGTCTGCGGGCGATCTCGGTCTTTCCAACGCCGGTAGGTCCCATCATCAAGATGTTCTTGGGCGTGATTTCCCCCTGTATCTCGGGGGGGAGCATACTGCGGCGGTAACGGTTACGAAGCGCCACAGCGACTGCCCGCTTTGCGTTTGCCTGGCCAATGATGTATTTATCCAGCTCCCGCACAATCTCCCTGGGGGTCAGTTCCGCTTCCCGCTGGGAGCCCGGATGGGCCGCTACAGGTACCAAATCCGACATAGTTACACCTCCATAACCGTGATGTTACGGTTGGTAAAGATACAGATATCCGCGGCGATCTCGATGGATTTTCGGGCGATCTCGGAAGCGGACAGCTCCGTGTTTTGCCGAAGGGCGCGCGCCGCCGCCAGAGCGAAGTTTCCGCCACTGCCGATGGCCGCCACACCGTCATCGGGATCGATGACCTCTCCATTGCCGGAGATCAAAAGCAGATCGTCTTTATCAGCCGCCAGCATCAGGGCTTCCAGGTTGCGGAGCATCTTATCCCCCCGCCATTCCTTGGCCAATTCAACTGCCGCGCGGCGTAGATTGCCGGAAAACTGCTCCAACTTGTTTTCAAACCGCTCCGAAAGGGTAAAGGCGTCGGCTACGCTTCCTGCAAAGCCGATCACCACCCGATCCTTATAAAGCCGCCGTACCTTCTGGGCGGTGTTCTTCATCACCGTATTTTGACCCATGGTCACTTGACCGTCCCCGGCAATGGCGCAGACGCCCTCCCGCTTGACCGCGACGATGGTGGTTCCTTCAAACAAAAGTCATTCCTCCTTAAACCCATAGTTGATAGCGTTCCATGGTAGCAAGCAAATCCTCTTTCCCCCGCTGGACGGCGGCCTGGTGCCGCTCCCGCTTTCCCTTTATTCCCGTTATAGGGGGAAGAATTCCAAAGTTCATGTTCATGGGCTGAAAATCCGAACCGCCGTAGGCCGTTACATAGCGCAAAAGCGCGCCATGGCCAGTGGTATGGGGAAACTCCGGCTGGAACTTTCCCAAAACCTCATGGGCGGCAAAAATCCCCGCTAAAATGCCGCAGGCAGCCGACTCCACATAGCCCTCAACGCCGGTGATCTGTCCCGCAAAGGAAAGGTTTGGCCGGCATTTCAGCCGTAGCCGTTCATCCAAAAGGCTGGGGGAATGGAGAAAGGTGTTTCGGTGCATTACTCCATAGCGGAAAAAAGTAGCCTCAGAAAGAGCGGGAATCATCCGAAATACCCTGCGCTGTTCCGGAAAGGTCAAATTGGTTTGGAAG
Organism: Christensenella sp. MSJ-20; assembly: GCF_044357945.1. Taxonomy (NCBI): domain Bacteria; kingdom Bacillati; phylum Bacillota; class Clostridia; order Christensenellales; family Christensenellaceae; genus Christensenella; species Christensenella sp. MSJ-20. The sequence goes on along the minus strand of NZ_CP076563.1, from coordinate 368,909 downwards.
CCCACCAGGTTGAACATGGTACCCTCCTGATCCTCCCGGCGAAGCTGCACCACGGCGTAGGGCCGTTTATCGGTGACGGGGTCATAGATCCCCTTAGGGCTCATGGGACCAAACAGCGGAGTCTGCCTTCCCCGCTTTGCCATGGCCTCAATGGGCATGCATCCCTCAAAATGGACGACCTTCTGATCCTCCTCCGAAAGGGGCGCCGTTTGAGCGGAAACCAGCGCGTCATAGAAGGCGTCGTACTCTTCCTTTGTCATGGGACAGTTGAGATAGTCTGCGTCTTGGTCGTACCGTCCCTGAAAGTATGCCCGGGAAAGATCAATGGTAGCGCCGTCCACGATGGGGGCTGCTGCGTCATAAAAATAGAGGGATTCCCCTACAAGATCGGTGATCTCCCGGTATAACCCGGCGGAAGTCAGCGGGCCGGTAGCGATGATGGCGCGCTCCTCCTTCGGCAGATGGGTTAGCTCCTCGCGGATCACCCGAATGTGAGGGTGATGTTCAATCCGCTCCGTGATATAGCCGGAAAAGGCTTCCCGATCCACTGAAAGCGCCCCACCCGCCGGAACGGCGCAGCGGCGGGCGCTCTCCATCACAATGGAGCCCAGCTGTTCCATCTCCCATTTCAATAGGTATGGGGCGCTGTCCTCCTTCATGCTTTTGAGGGAGTTGCTGCACACCAATTCCGCAAACATTGGGGAGCGATGGGCGGGCGAAAACCGGGCGGGTTTCATTTCATACAGCGTGACGTCCACACCCCGGCGGGCCAACTGGAGGGCTGCCTCGCATCCTGCCAGGCCGCCGCCCACTACCGATACGCTATTCATCCTGTCCTTCCGTTTCCTTCTTTTCCTTCCCGTTCCCAAACACCCGATTCTGACACTCAGGGTTGGAACACTGCTTATAGGGGCGCTTATTTTTGCCCCACCGCTGCACCATATAGGCGCCGCATTTTTCGCATTTTTCATCCAAGGGCATATCCCAGGAAACAAAATCACAGTTGGGATAGTTGGCGCAGCCGTAAAACACCTTGCCCTTTTTACTTTTCTTCTTTACCACATCGCCGCCGCATTTAGGGCACTTGGTTCCCGTCTTTTCAATGAGGGGCTTGGTGGTCTTGCATTCGGGATAGTTGGGGCAGGCCAAAAACTTGCCGAATCGACCGCTCTTGATGACCATCATAGCGCCGCAGTTGGGACAGGGCTCGTCTGTGACCTCCTCGGGAAGCTTCACCCGTTCCATATTCTTTTCAGCGTTGTCCAGGCTTTCCTTAAAAGGCCCATAGAACGCACCTACCGCCTGCTGCCAGTCCTCCCCTTCCTCGATCTCATCCAGGGTATTTTCCATGCCTGCGGTAAATTCCTCATCCACAATGTTGGTAAAGTACTGCTCCAAAATATCCGTAATCAAAAATCCCAGGGGCGTAGCGGAAAGCTGCCGGCTCTGGCGCTCCACGTACTCCCTGTCCAGGATGGTGGAGATGATGGTAGCGTAGGTGCTGGGACGTCCGATTCCCCGCTCCTCAAGCGCTTTGACCAGCGTAGCCTCGGTGTACTTGGGCGGAGGCTGGGTAAAGTGCTGTTTGGGATCGGCCTTTTCCATCCGGCAGGCCGTTCCCTCGATGAGCTCTGGGAGCCGCTGATCCTTTTCCTCCTCCTCGTCCCGGCCCTCGGTGTAGATGGCCCGATAGCCATCAAACCGGACGATGGAACCGGTGGAACGGAACGTCAAGTCGCCGCCGACAATATCAGCGGTGACGGTATCGGATACCTCGGGGGCCATCTGGCTGGCGACAAACCGATTATAAACCAGTTCGTATAACCGCAGCTGGTCCCGGTTCAAGGTTCCGGAAAGGCTCTGGGGCGTCCGTTGAAGGGAGGTGGGACGAATGGCCTCATGGGCGTCTTGGGCGCTCTTGCGGTTCCGGTATACGTTGGGCTTTGCGGGCAGATAGTTGCTGCCGAACCGGCCGGCGATATATTCCCGGGCCTCCGCGGCTGCCTCGGCGCTGATGCGCATGCTGTCGGTACGGATATAGGTAATCAGGCCCACCGCCCCCTGGCCGGGGATGTCCACGCCTTCATACAGGCTCTGAGCAACCCGCATGGTGACGGACGGGGTCATGTTAAGCTTGCGGCTGGCCTCCTGCTGCATGGTGCTGGTGGTAAAGGGAGGCTGGGCCCGGCGCATCCGCTGGCCCTTTTTTACGGTGGCAATGGTAAACGCCGCGCCCTTTGCGGCTTCCACCAGCGCCTTGGCCTCCTCCTCGTTATGGATGGCGGCTTTCTTTCCCTTGATTCGCTCCAGCTTGGCTAAAAACTGCTGGTTATGGAGCAGCTCGGTAAAAGCGCCGGTGATGCTCCAGTACTCCTCGGGTTTAAATTTTTCGATCTCCCGGTCCCGCTCACAGATGATCTTAACGGCAACGCTCTGCACCCGTCCAGCAGAAAGGCCTTTCTTCACCTTACGCCATAGGATGGGGCTGATTTGATAACCCACCAATCGATCTAGAATTCGCCGGGCCTGTTGGGCGTTGACCCGTCCCATATCGATGGTGCGGGGATGGCTCAGAGCGCTTTTTACCGCTCCCTCGGTGATTTCGTTGAACTCGATCCGACAGGGATCGTTCTCGCTGAGGCCGAGCACCTGGGCAATGTGCCAGCTGATGGCCTCTCCCTCCCGGTCCGGGTCGGTGGCCAGAAGAACACTTTTGCTCTCCTTGGCCTCGGCTTTGATGTTGGTGATGATCTTGCTGCGCCCGGTAAGGTTGACATACTTGGGGGTAAATCCGTTTTCCACATCCACCCCAAGCTGCTTTGCAGGAAGATCCCGCACATGGCCTTGGCTGGCAATCACTTTATAATCCTTACCTACAAATTTGCCGATGGTATGAGCCTTGGCCGGGGACTCAACGATCACCAGGGTATGGTCTCCCTTGGTCTTTTTTGCCTTAGAAGCGGTGGTTTTTTTAGTTGTCTTTTTAGAACCGGCCTTGGCCGCCGTTTTCTTTGCCGTGGCGGAAGCCGCAGTACTCTTTTTGGTCGTGGTCTTCTTGGTGGTTTCTTGCTCCATAGATTCCTCCGCCGGTCAGCTAATGCAGTAAATGCGTCCCGGCAACTGTTTTATTATTCCTTTTATCTCCAAGATTGTCAAGACAGCCCCCAGGCTGCCTGCGGTCATCCCCATCTGTCCCATGAGCGAATCAAAGGGGAGTTCCCCCTCCAATAATAATTGGACAATCCGCCGTTCATCCGGCTCCAGCTGCTGGAGATCCGGCATCTTTGATCCAGCTTTGGGCTGGAATGCCCTGCCCCAATCGGGGTACTCCTCCAGGATGGAGTGGGCTCCCTGAACCATCTTAGCACCGTCTGCGATAAGCGCATTGGTGCCCTTTGCGGTCTCCTGATTGATATTTCCCGGCACCGCAAACACATCCCGATTCTGCTCCAGCGCATAGGCGGCGGTGATGAGGCTACCGCCCTTTATCTTGCTTTCCACCACTACGGTTCCCCGGGATAAGCCGCTGATGATCCGGTTTCGGGCGGGAAAATGGGCGCCGATGGGCTTGGTGCCAAAGTGATAATCGGAGATCACCAGTCCCCTCTCCTGGATCTGCTGATACAGCCGTCGGTTTTCGGCGGGATAGACAACATCCACCCCGCAGCCTAGCACCGCAATGGTGGTTCCGTCTCCCGCAAGGGCTCCAGCATGGCAGCAGGCGTCAATCCCCCGGGCAAGACCGGAAACCACCGTGATCCCCTGTTCTCCCAACTCCTGAGCAAGCCGGTAGGCCATGTCCCTTCCATAGCGGGTAGGATGCCGGGTCCCAACCATGGCAAGCATCCGAAGACCTTCAAAGGAAAGATTGCCCCTTACATAAAGGATGGGCGGCGGATCGGCAATCTCCCGGAGGATGGCGGGATAGCCCTCATCCTCACGCAGGTAAACCCGCGCGTCCTGTTCCATCAAATCCTTTTCAATGGAATCCAGGGCCTGTTGGGTTCTATGCTCCAGAATGGATTCCGCGATTCGTTCCCCCAGCGAGGGGATTTTCAGCAGCTCTTGTCGGGTAGCGTTTTCAAATACCTCTTGAGGAGAGCCAAAACGCCGGCATATCTCATCGTACCGCCTGGCCCCGATTCCCTCGATGGCATTGAGCCAGACCGCATAGATCAACTTGGAATTTGACATATACTACACCCCCCAATATTTTCTGTCAAGGCTGCGGTATTGTACTGCCTCGGCCACATGACGGCCCAGAATCTCTTGGCTGCCATCCAGATCCGCGATGGTTCGAGCCACCTTTAGAATTCGGGTATAGGCTCGGGCCGATAGATCCATCCCGCCGAAAGCCTGTCGTAAGATCCGGTCTCCCAAGGCGTCGGTCTGGCAGTGTCTCTTGAGCCCCGCTGCATCCAACTGGGCATTGCAGTAGATGCCTTTACGGGAAAAGCGCTCCGCCTGCGTCCGCCGAGCAGCGTTTACCCGTTCCCGCACAGCGCTGGAGGGTTCCCCACTTGGCCCTTCTGTCAGTTCGGAATAGGTTACCGGCCCCATCTCCACATGCACATCGATGCGATCCAAAAGCGGGCCGCTGATCCTGCCCAAATACCGCTGGATCTGCAGGGGGGTACAGCGGCATTGCTCGGTACCATAATGACCGCAGGGACAGGGGTTCATGGCGGCAACCAGCATGAAATCAGCGGGATAGGTCATGGAAGCCGTCACCCGGGAGACGGTAACGGAGCCGTCCTCCAGAGGCTGGCGCAATGCTTCCAAGGCATCCCGGCGGAACTCGGGCAGTTCATCCAGGAAAAGCACCCCAAGGTGGCTTAGACTCACCTCCCCGGGCTTGGCCCGGGTGCCGCCGCCCGTCAAAGCGGCGGTAGAGGCAGAATGATGGGGCGCCCGGAAAGGGCGGATGGATAGGATGCCGCCCTGCCCGTTTTTCAAAGCACCGCTCACCGAATGGATCTTGGTGATCTCCAAAGCCTCTTCAAAGCTGAGGTCCGGTAGGATCCCCACAAGGCTTCGCGCCAACATGGTCTTACCCGATCCCGGGGGGCCGATCAGCAGAAGATTGTGTCCTCCCGCCGCAGCGATCTCCATGGCTCGTTTTGCGCCCTCCTGGCCTCGGATATCGGCAAAATCCGGTACTGGAGCGTCCTCTCTTCCTGGCCTCCACTCCCGGCCAATCAAGGGCGCAATGGGAGCCTCTCCTCTTAAGTGTCCTACCGCTTGGGAGAGGCTTTCTGCGCCGTAGACGCCGATGCCTTGAATATAAGCGGCCTCTTCGGCGTTTTCCATGGGAACCAGCATAGCCGGCACATTTCGTTGCCGGGCGTCGATTGCCATGGGCAATACCCCGTGAATCCTCCGCACGGTGCCGTCCAGGGAAAGTTCGCCAATGACGGTATAGCCTAAAAGGGCATCGGCATCCAACTGTCCCGAGGCCACCAGAAGGCCGAGGGCAATGGGAAGATCGTAGAGCGCGCCTTCCTTTTTGATATCGGCTGGAGCCAGATTCACCGTAATCCGAAGATTTGGCATCTCAAATCCCCCGTTACGGAGCGCGCTGCGCACCCGCTCCCGGGATTCCTTTACCGAGGCGTCCGGAAGTCCCACGATGTCAAACATGGGAAGGCCGTTTGCCACGTCCACCTCCACGGTAACGGGATATCCAGTAATGCCCAATATGCCATAGCTGTTGACCTTGGCCAGCATCGGCCTCATCCCCCTATTTTATAATCGGAAGAACCACCAGGACGGGAACCATTGCAGGTGATCCATGGCCCACTGGGCGCCGATCTCCATTCCCGACCACACGGGATAGAAAAGGCAGAACACGCCCAGGCATATGCAAAGATAGACCCATTTAAACCAGCCCTGGGAGAAGCGCTTTTCCAGCCATCGGAAGCCAAATCCGGTCAGTAGAATGATGAAGGGCACCGAAGCGAAGTAATGATAGATAAACGTGGCCCGTGTGATGAGGGTCCAGGGGAGGAACGCTGCGCCCAGACAAATGAAGAGGAAGGACAGCGCCCGCTTCTCCCCACGGGTCCGCCGATGATAGGTGATAATGCTGTAAATGGTAAACAGCAGGCCACCCCACCAGATCAGGGGATTGCCAAAGCTGGCAATGCTGCTCATCATTCCCTCACCTACGTTGGTTCCGCTGTAAAACCAGATGGGCCGGTAGACCACGGGCCATTGATACCAGGGGCTCTGATAAGGATGGGTCGCCGTCAGGCCGCTGTGATAGCTGAGCATAAATTCCTGTACGCCTATGACCCCCTTGAGATCATAAGGCGCTTCAGCACACAGGAAATAGGGCAGATAGGAGGCAAGGTAGATGGCCACCGGGATTAGGATGAAAAAGACGCAGCAGAACAAGAGGGTTTTGATGGTATTGGGCCAGAAGGTCTCCAGTATGCGCAGATGCGGCGCCGCCCCTTCCCCGCTGGAAAGCAGCAGCTTTGCCGCTCGATACTCCCGGTATCGCTTATATAGGGTGGTAAAGAAGGCCACTGCCAAACCGCCTCCAGCATAGATGCCGATCCACTTACTGGCGGTGCCAAGGCCGAACATGATTCCCGATAACCCCAAGGGAATCAACGTGCGGGAGAGCTTATCGACAAAGAAATTCATCTCCCAGTATACGTACATAAAATAGCACATGGCCAGAATGAAGAATACGCCGTAGGTATCAATGGTGGCAATGCGGCTTTGGACAAACAGCATCCCATCCAGGGCCAACAAAAGGGTAGAAAAAGCCGCAAAAGAGGTTCGTTTAAAGATCCGTTTGGCCAGAACATAGAACAAAGGCAAAATCGCCACCCCAAAGAGGGCTCCTACAATGCGCCAACCAAAGGGATTCATGCCAAAGGCCAAAATACCCAGGGAGATGAACAGCTTGCCCAGCGGTGGATGGGAGTTCTCGTAGGGTTTCATCCCCAGGATATGCTCATAGGCTGTCCGGGCATGGTAGATTTCATCGAAATACATCTCCGTCAAAAGGCCGGGATTCTCATCGATGCGGTCTTGTTCATCAAAGAGTTTGGCGATTTTTCCCTCTGCCTGGACGGGAAGCAGGTTGCCCGCTGCGTCATAAATTCCCATCTCGTTGAGGAAAATCTCGGGACGGATCACGGTAAAGCGCAGGTACCGGGCCCGGTAAGGAGCGTCCACCCGCTGCCAGGTGTACATATCCCCCTCCTTGGTGACGATGGATAGGGCATTATCATAACTTATCCCGTCCAGGGAAAAGGCGATTTCCATGGTGCCGCCGCCAATGCCAGGGTAGTAATAGAGATATCCCAGATCCCGTTCCTCTCCCAGATCCACCACATAGGAGACGTCCGCTTCCCGCTCCCGCCAATAGGATTCCGGTACGTTGGTAGAGCCCAGGTTGTAAAGCGACAAACAGCCGTAGACCAGCGCGATGGCCAGAACGATGAGGTAATCCCACTTTCTCATTCGGCCATGTCGCCTGGCCTCCACGTTGGGAATCCCCCAGGCGATGGTATTTCGCGCTTTGGCAATGGCCTCCGCCTCCCCAGCGGCAGCCCGCTCTTCCGCCGTAGGCTCCTCCGTCAATGAGGATTCTGTGGGCTCCCCCCTCCTGCATGTGAAGCAGAGCCCTATTACCGCCACGGCACAGTATACAAAGCCAGCAAGATTGAGACCACTGATGGCCGCAACGATCCCCTGGGAAATATTTCCCGCCGGGTAGAGGAGGATCAAACCTGCGTTGAGAAGGGTCACCGCTGAGGCGATCGCCGCTCCATAGAGCATTCGGCGGTCCCGGAAGAGCAAGAAGGCCCAAACCAACAACAAGACCGCCGGGAATAGATAGCGCTCGTGCATATTGTGGCCCAGAGCAAAGATCCCCCACACCAAAAAGGCGGCCACCGGCACGAGGGTTCGCTTATCTCGGCTCAATACATGGAAGACTCCTGCCAGAATACAGATCAGAGCGATGCAGGCAATCCCCAGGGTTCGGTAGGAAAGCCCTAAGAAGAAGATCCCGGTATCGGGCGCCCAGTTGGCTCCCACCAAGGCGTAAAGGTTGAAAGCGTTGACGGTAGCGTAAGGGTATAGTCCCGCGGCTCCCGCGTATTTTTCCCATAGCCAGAGAGGATTCTGTTTTAGAGTAAAGGGCAGGGCCACCAGCACGAGGGTGGCAGCTCCCGCTAGGATGCTGTATAGGGTAGCCAGCAGCTCCTGCTTGGGGCGATGAACCACATCCCGCAGAAAGGCCACCAACATGATGGGCCCGAACATCAGCATTTGAGGCTTTACCAGAACTCCCAGCACAAAGAACACGGCGCAGAGGGGCTTTTTCTCCTGTAAATAGGCGTATAGCATCAGCACCGTCAAAAGAGCCAGCACCCCGTCCATCTGGCCCCAAACGGCGCTGTTAAAGAGGATCAAAGGGTTTAGCACATAGAAGGCGCAGAGGCGTACCGCATTCCGCTCTCCAAGGGATTTTCTGGCCAAACGATAGATAAAATAGCCGCAGGCGGCGTCGCAGAGAATGGAGGGCAGCTTGATCAAAAAGTTCAGTCCCACAGATCCCACCTGAAGCTGAAATAGGTTCCCGATCAGACCGATTACGTACAGGACATAGATATATCCCGGCGGATAGTCCGCCCACATGCCGGAGATATAGAAATTGGGCAGTCCCACCTTTCCGGCGTGAAGAGCCCAGGAGGAGAAGTTGACCATATCTGTGGGATGGCCAAAGGTGACGGCTCCCAGGATAAGGGATATGGCCACACCGATGCCAATGGGAATCCATACCCGCCGGCCGGACGCAGGCCGCAGCAGGGGGCTGTCAAACACCCGAAAGCGGATCATCAGCGCTGCCGCAAGCAAAAACGCCAGGACCACCAGAACCACCCCAAGAACACCGCCGTTTTTTGACGCGGTATCCTCGGTTTCCAAGGTGGCGGTAGCGGTATTCTGGGCTTCCCAGGCAACATTGTCGTAGAGCCAGACGTATAAAGCGCCCTCCGGCACCGAATCGCTTTCCTCCACCCGGATCTGCGTTATGGACGCACTGCCCTGGGCGGTGGCGGCTTCATCCCCCAGATGGAAGGAAAGGGTTAGCGTGGATTGATCGGGCGCGGTAAGCCCGTAAAACTCTACAAACTCCCCCTCCTGGCTCACGGAAACAGGGGATCGGCTGCTTTCCAGCTGTTGAGGAATGCAGTAGACCTTCCCCTGCCCCACGATCTTTACATAGTAGGAGATACGGTAGATGGCTCCAGGCGCCACCGGCACGGTACAGGAGGCGCTGCCATAGCCCGCCTCCGAAAGGGCCAGGCGGATGCCCTGGCTGCCCTCCGTGCTGTTGGTTTCAAAGGAAAAGCCTTCCGTCCCCTGGCTTGTCCAATATGCGTCCTCCGTGCCATTGCCATATGCGTCCTCCGGTATTTGGTTGCCCATAGTATAGCCGCTGCATACCAAAAGACATCCCAAAAGAAGAAGGATCAAGAACCTCTTTTTCACCTGGCCGCTCCCTTGCCGTTTTTTGTATAGTATAGCATATCTTATCTGATGTCCCCCTGCTCTAGTCCAGCACTGCTTCAAAAGCAGAGGGAATATGCTGCACCTGGCCGGTGGATAGATCCACCTCCAGTACGTCAAACCGCAGAGGCCCCTGATGGGGATGCTCCATCAGATAATGCATAGCCGCTTGCGTGGCGGCAAACCGCTTTGTCCTGGTGACCGCCTCAGCCCCCGATCCATACCGAAGGCCAGAACGCGCCTTGACCTCACAAAAACAGAGGGTATTCCCCCTTTGCGCGATCAAGTCGTTCTCCCCGCGCTGGCAACGGTACCGCCGAGCCAAGATCCAATATCCATGTTCTACCAGATAAGCTTCGGCCAGGGCCTCCCCCCGCTTGCCCTTTGACTGATTATCCATGGAGAATCCGGGTTAAAAAACTCATTCGGTGAACGCCGGGAATGGGCCCGTAGGTCCGAATGGCAGCTACATGCTCGCCAGTGCCATACCCCTTGTGCCGTTCAAAGCCGTATTGAGGATATTCCTCCGCTAAGCGGGCCATGAGGCCGTCCCGCTCCACCTTCGCCAAAATGGATGCGGCGGCGATATGGTAGGAGAGCCCATCTCCCTTGATAATTCCTTTTCCCGTCAACCCCAAGGAAGCGGGCTCCACAGCATCGCACAAGAGGTATGCGTCCGCTCCCATGGCCTCATAGGCCCGATGCATGGCCAAACGGGTGGCGTTTAAAATGTTATGGGTCTCAATCTCCTCCACCGTAGCGAAAGCGATGCCATAGCAGAGCGCTCGCTCGCGGATCATTGCACTGGCCTGGATGCGCCGGGCCTCCGACAGCTTTTTAGAATCATTGACGATATAGATCAAATCCTCCAAGGGCATGCGGACGCAGGCAGCACAGACCGGCCCCGCTAAGGGGCCCCTGCCCGCCTCATCCATGCCGCAGACGGCGCCATAGAGATCGATGTATTCCTGATCATGGGCGGTCATACGTCCAATGCGCTCCAATTGTTTCTGAGTAGGCTTCATGAAGGCGCCTCCTCCTGGGGCGGAGTCTCCAGAGTAAACCGTCCCAGCTTGCCGCTCCGAAACTCTTCCATCAAAACCCGAGCGGCTTTCTCCAGATCGAAGTCCTGTCCCTTCTGCAAAAACCCCCTGGTTCTGGCCACTGCCCGAAGGATGGCTTCCGCGTCCTCCCCCTGAGGCATACCGTATTTCTCCGCCAGTTGCCTAGGCTTTTGTTCATACAAGAGGTTGGAAAGCTCTACCGCCAGTTCATAATAGGAGATCACGTCGTCGTTGATGGCGTTGAGGTAGGCCAATCGTTTAGCCCCCTCCAAATCGGTCAGCTTGGGCCATAGAACGCCGGGGGTATCCATGAGCTCCAGATAAGGGGTCAGCCGCACCCACTGCTTGCCTCGGGTCACCCCGGGCCTTGAACCGGTCTTGGTTCGTCCAGCGCCCGAAAGATTATTGATGAGGCTGCTCTTCCCCACGTTGGGAATGCCGCATACCATCACCCGGAGGGTTTTCTTGGCCCCCCGCTTTCGCCACCGCTCCACGATCTCAGCCGTAGCCCCTTCGATGGCGCCCAGCACCTCTTTTCTGCCGCCGGAACGGCTGGCGCAAAAGGCCACCGCCCGTTCTCCCTCATCGGCAAAATAGGATAGCCAAGCCTTGGTTAGGTCGGGATCCGCCAAATCGGATTTGTTGAGTACCGTGATCTTGGGCTTGTTGCCCAGCATCTGCTTTAAATCCGGGTTTCGGCTGGCCAAAGGCGCGCGGGCGTCCAGGAGCTCCACCGCGCAGTCGATGAGGCCAATGTTGGCCTCCATTTCCCGCTTTGCCTTGGCCATATGGCCCGGATACCAGTTGATCTGCAAATCGCTTCCTCCAATGGAAATAAGGATAAACCCCTGAATTTACCAACAGTATATCATAAAATCTACCCAGGATAAAAATTTACCACAGGATAGAAAGGCTATCCTGTGGTAAATAAAGGTACAAAAGCTAAACTGAAACAGGGGCTTGCCCCCACAGGCTTTACCGCTCCTTGAGCTTGCTGGCTTTGCCCACACGATCCCGGAGATAGTAGAGCTTAGCCCGGCGAACACGGCCATGGCGGACCACCTCTACCCGATCCACGCGCTGGCTGTGCACAGGGAAGGTACGCTCCACACCGATACCGTAGCTAACCCGGCGCACGGTAAAGGTCTCGGAGAGTCCGCCGCCCTTCCGGGCGATGACGACTCCTTCAAAGGCCTGAAGCCGCTCCCGGTTTCCCTCAACTACCTTTACGAACACCCGGACGGTGTCCCCAATGGCAATTTCGGGCACGTTCTCCTTCAGCTGTTTCTTCTCGATGCTCTTGATGACTTCATTCATTTGCCTATTCCTCCAAACTTTCCCACAAGTCCGGCCTCTGCATTATAGCATGCCATCCTCCCGTGGACAATATTCTTCTAATTGATTCAAGTACGCCCGGTCTGCCGGGCTCAGTTCCGCCTTTTCCAGAAGATCGGGTCGGAGACGGTAGGTCAATTCCAACGACCGCTCCCGGCACCACCGCTGAATCTCCTTATGGTTTCCCGATAGAAGCACCTCAGGCACCTCCATACCCCGGAAGTTGGCGGGACGGGTGTATTGGGGATGCTCCAGAAGGCCCATGTTAAAGGACTCCTCCTGGGTGGATGCCGCGTTGCCCAAAACCCCTTCCACATACCGAGCGGTGCTGTCGATGATGGCCAGGGCCGGGATTTCCCCTCCCGTCAGGATAAAATCCCCCAGGGAAATCTCCTCGTCAATTAAGGCATCCACCACGCGCTCATCCACCCCTTCATAGTGGCCGCACAGGAGAATGATCTCCTCCATGCCAGCCAGCCGCTTGGCGGTGTCATTGTCAAACACCTTCCCCCGGGGGGATGGGAAGATGCGATGAGGCTTCGCCTTACAGGCCGCCATAGCTGCTTCCATACAATCGAACAGGGGCTGCGGGGTCATCAGCATGCCGCTGCCGCCGCCAAAGGGGTAATCATCGGTATGCCGGTGCTTATTCTGGGCATAGTCCCGGATATCGTACACGGCAATCTCCAGAATGCCGTTCTTGATGGCCCGCCCGATGAGACTCTCGTTTACCACGCTCCGGATCATATCGGGGAACAAGGTCAGTACGCTAATCCTCATGGACCGCCACCTCAAGAAGAGGCTCCCGCAGTAAAACCATGCGCTTCTCCTCTACGTCTACCCGGTGAATCACCCGGCGCAGAGCGGGAAACAGCATCCGGCCTCCCTCGATTTTCTCCACCACGTATACATCCACGCCGCCGGTCTGGAGCACCTCGGTCAAGGTACCCACGCGTTCCGCCTCCACATAGACCGCCATGCCGGTCAGGTCCCGGATAAACCAGGTGCCCTCGGGCAGCTGAACGGCGTTTTCCCTGGATACGCACAGATAGGCGTTTCGGAGTTCCTCCGCCGCGGACATGGTATACACCCCGCCAATATAAAGATAGACGGCGTCGGGCTCAATGCGGTTTACCGAAACCTTCACGGGATCCATGATCCCATTGTGCTCCAAGTATCCCTCCGTAAGCCCACGGTACCGCTCCGGATCATCGGTTAAGGGTTGTACCTTCAGCTCTCCCTTGATCCCCTTGGGCTTTAGGATCAGCCCGATGCGGACGTAATCGTCGTTAAATGATCTCGACATTGTAATGGATCTGCTTTCCTTCCTTGACGGCCGCCGCCTTCACGATGGTCCGCAGCGCCTTGGCCATGCGGCCCTGCTTGCCGATGATCTTGCCCATATCGTCGGGATGCACCGAGAGTTCGATGGTTACATCGTTCTCCGTTCCCTTGACCACGGTTTTCACATCCTCAGGATGATCCACCAGGTTCTGGGCGATAAAGGTGATTAATTCTTCCATAGTGTGCCCCTTAGCTGATGGCGCCGCTCTTCTTCAGAATGGCCCGAACGGTGTCGGAGGGCTGCGCGCCGTTCTTCACCCAATACTGGGCCCGCTCCACGTCGATCTTGATGTCGGCGGGATCGGTGAGAGGGTTATAATACCCAATTTCTTCGATGAACCGGCCATCCCTGGGGGTGCGGCTGTCCGCCACCACAACCCGGTAGAAAGGAGCTTTCTTTGCGCCCATCCTCTTTAGCCTTATTTTGACTGCCATACTAGTTCCTCCTTATCGTTGTTCCTTGGTTGAATTATGTCAAACCGCCCTAGAAGGGCAGTTTAAAACCGCCTTTTCTGCCGCCCTTCATCATCCGAACCATCTTGCGGATGGACTCATACTGGTTGAGCAGCCGGTTTACATCGCTGACCTGTTGGCCGCAGCCTCTGGCAATCCGCCGTTTGCGAGAAGCGTTGATGATCTCGGGCCGGAGCCGCTCCTGCTCCGTCATGGAGCGAACCACCGCCTCCATGCGGGCCATGCGTTTTTGATCCAGCTCCTGGTTGGGCACCTTCATTTTGCCCATACCGGGCATCATGCTCATGATCTGCTCGGCGCCGCCCATATTGCGAATCTGAGCCATCTGGTCCAGAAAATCATTGAGGGTAAATTCATTCTTACGGAGCTTTTCCTCCAGCTTTTTCGCCTGCTCCATGTCGAAGGACTCTTGGGCCTTTTCGATGAGGGACAGGACATCCCCCATGCCCAGGATCCGGGATGCCATCCGGTCGGGATGGAACACCTCCACATCCTCCAGCTTCTCTCCAACGCTGGCAAACTTGATGGGTTTTCCCGTCACCGCCCGCATGGAGAGGGCCGCTCCGCCCCGGGTGTCGCCGTCCAGCTTGGTAAGCACGATTCCGCTTAGAGCCACCGACTGATCAAAGGAAGAGGCGATATTTACCGCCTCCTGGCCCGTCATAGCGTCCACCACCAGCAGTACCTCAGCGGGATTGAGGGCGGAGCATACGGCTTGGATCTCCTCCATCATATCCGCGTCAATATGGGTCCGGCCCGCGGTATCCACGATCACGGTATCCAAGAGCTCGTCCCGGGCGTGTTTCACAGCGCCCTGGGCGATCTGCACCGGTTTTCCCCCCTCAATGGAGTATACCGGCACCTCGGCCGCCTTTCCCACGGTCATCAGCTGCTCCACCGCCGCCGGGCGGTAGATATCGCAAGCGGCCAACAAAGGCTTTTTCCCCCGCTTTTTCAGGTACAAAGCCAGCTTTGCCGCAAAGGTGGTTTTGCCAGCGCCCTGGAGACCGCACAACACGATGATCGTGGGGGGCTTGCTTGCGACCGCCAGTTTAGCGTTTTCCCCGCCCATCATGGAGGTGAGCTCCTCATGGACGATCTTCACCACCTGCTGTCCTGGGGTCAGGCTGCGGAGAACCTCCTCTCCCACCGCCTTTTCGGATACCTTAGCCACAAACTCCTTGGCGATCTTAAAGTTTACATCCGCCTCCAAAAGGGCCAGGCGAACCTCCCGCATAGCCTCTTTGACGTCGGATTCCCGGAGCATGCCCCGGTTGGAGAGCTTTTTAAAGACTTTGGATAGTTTTTCGGACAATCCTTCAAAGGCCATCAGTCACCCTCCCAAATTTCCATCGCTGCGTCCAGTTCCCGAAGCAGCGTTTCCTGCCCCTGGGCCAAACGCCGAACCTCCTCCATCCGCTCCCGGAAGGTGAGGTACCGCGCCACGATACCGGCGTTTTCTTCCGCCTTTCGCAAAGCCGCTTCCCCCCGCACGATGGCGTCCCGGACTCCCTGGCGGGTGATGCCCAGCTGTTCCCCAATCTCCCCCAAAGAAAGATCCTCCATGAGGTATAATTCCAGGGTGCTGCGCTGATGCTCCGTCAAGAGCCCGCCATAAAAATCCAACAATAAGCCGGTCCAAATACGTTCTTCCATCTTGCCTTCCTGTAAAGGGATTGTGCTTTACACCTTGTGAAGTCTACCATTCGCCAGCGGCTTTGTCAATAGAAAAAGGCGCGGAAACCCGCGCCTTTATTGGATTCTTGGCGTTATCCAATCATTTCCCGGGCGAACTTCCGGGGATCAAAGGCCTCCATGTCCTCCATCCGTTCCCCTATGCCGCAATACCACACCGGATACTTGAGCTCATGGGCCACAGCCAAGGCTACGCCTCCCTTAGCGGTGCCATCCAGTTTGGTAATCATCATGCCGTCCACCTGGGCTACTTGACCAAACTCCTTTGCCTGGGAAATCCCATTCTGACCGGTGTTGGCGTCCAGCACCAGAAGGGTCTTGATTTCCCCCTCAAACTCTCGCTTCGCCACCCGGGTGATCTTCCCCAACTCATCCATCAGGTTTTTCTTGTTCTGCAGCCGGCCGGCGGTATCGCAGAGGATTACATCGGTGCCCCTGGCCTTGGCCGCCATGATGGAATCATACACCACCGCCGCAGGATCCGCTCCCATGGTGCTTTTGATGATCTGTACTCCTGCGCGTCCGGCCCACATGTCGAGTTGCTCGATGGCGGCAGCCCGGAAGGTATCCCCCGCGCAAAGTAAAACCCGCTTTCCCTGCTGGGTAAACCGGTGGGCCAGACGGCCGATGGCGGTGGTCTTCCCCGCTCCATTCACTCCAACCACCAGCAATAATAGGGGGTAGTGGAAATTGGGATCAGCGCCCGCAGGGGTCAGCACCTCGGTGATGATCTCCACCAGTTCCTCCTTGGCCTTCTGGGCGTCCTTGATGCCCTTTTCCTTGACCCGCTCCCGCAGGGTATCCACCACATGGATGGTGGTTTCAGCTCCCACGTCGCAGAGGATCAGCGCCTCCTCCAGCTCATCATAGAAATCGTCGGATAGCGCCCCCGTGAAGAAACGGGCCAGGCGCTTCAATAACCCGGACTTGGTGTTTTGCAGCATATGCGTTCCTCCTATCCCACGTCCTCAAAGCGGACGGATACCAACTTGCTGACGCCCTTTTCCTCCATGGTAACCCCGTAAAGGGCGCTTGCGGCCTCCATGGTAGGCCGCCGGTGGGTGATGGCAATAAACTGGGTTTTCTGCGCGTAATTGCCCAGGTAATCGGCGAACAGCCGGAGATTTTCATCATCCAGGGCGGTCTCGATCTCATCCAGGATACAGAAGGGCGTGGCCTTTAAGTCCAGCATGGCAAACAGGATGGCAATGGCCGTCAGCGCCCGCTCCCCACCCGACAAAAGGGAGATGTTCTGAAGCCGCTTTCCCGGCGGCTGAGCGATGATCTCGATGTTGCACTCCATAGCGTTGTTTTCATCGGATAGCTCCAAACGGGCTTCTCCACCCTTAAAAAGAGCCTGGAATGTGCGCTGGAAGTTCTGGTTGATGATCTGGAACTGGCCGATAAACCGTTCCTGCATCTCCCCCATGAGATCATCAATAAGACGCTGCAGATCCTCCTTGGCCTTGAGAAGGTCTGCATTCTGCTCAGTGAGAAAATCGTACCGTTCCCGCACCCGGTTGTACTCCTCAATGGCGCCGGGATTCACCGTCCCCATCTCCGCCATGCGGTTACGGATGGAGCCGGCCTCTGCCACCGCCGCCGATGTCTTGATCTCCAGCCGGCTCTCCTGAGCCATGGCAAAGGTTATTTGGTAATCGTTCCACATGCGGGTCTCCAAAGCCTCTGTTTCCGCCAGCAGACGTTCCCGCTGATTTCCCATCCGATACCGGCGATCCCGGTTTTCTGCGGCGGCTCCAGCGATCTCCTCGCGATGGGCCAAAGCCTCTCGGATCAAAATATCCAGCCGCTGGCGCTCCCGGCTCAGCTGCTCCAAAGCAGCGTCATTTTCCGACATCTGGGTGTTGGCGCTGTCCTTGGCCCTCTGCCGATCCGCGGTCCTTTCCTCCAAGAGAGCAAGCTCCTGTTTCGCCACCTTTAGGGACTCCCGGCCTGCCGCGATGGCGGAGACCAAACGATCCCTTTCCCGGGTGAGCCTTCCCCGCTCCTTTTCAGCGGCGGAGCGCTCTCCCAAGAGCGCAGAAAGATTTACCTGCCGGGTAACGATTTCGCCTTCCACCCCTTCGGCCTCCTGGCGAAGCGCCGCTACCTGCCGTGTCAGTTCCAAAACCTCTTGGGCCAGAGCCTCCACATCTCGGTGATCCTGTTCCTCCTTGGGAGCCGCTTCCTCCATCATCACAGCAATCCGCTGGCGCTCCGTAGCCAGCCGGGCCGTTTCCTGATCCACCCGTTCCAATTGATAGGCAATGGCGTCGGCCTTCTCCAAGATCTGTGCTTCCAGGACTCGGCCGTCCTGCAGCCCTGCGGAAAGGGCTTCCAATTCCTGAGCGGCCTTGTGCTGTTCCGCAGCCAGCTCCTGTCGCTTTGCCTGATAGCTTTCCACACGATAAAGACATTCGTCCCGCTGCTGTTCCGCCTCTGCGATGAGACGGTCCCGGGAAAGAAATCCTCGATCCCGATTGCTGCCCCCCGTCATGGTGCCGCCTGGGTTCAGAATATCCCCCAGCAGGGTGACACATCGAAAGCTATTTCCCGCCGCCCGGGCAATGGCAATGCCAGCGTCCATATCCCGTACGATGAGGGTCCGGCCCAAAAGGTATTCTACCGCTCGAACGATAGCGGGATCAAACCGTACCAGATCCATAGCAGGGCCGATGGCTCCGTCCATGGACAGATAGCGGGAGATCTCCCCACCAAAGGTTCGCGGCCTGAGAGCCGCTAGGGGCAGGAAGGTAGCCCGGCCATAATCCATACGCCGTAGATGAGCGATCAATGCCTTGCCGGTGGCCTCGTCCTCCGCCACGATATTCTGAGCGGCGGCGGATAACGCCTGTCCGATGGCCTTTTCATACTGAGCCTCAGTTTTGATCAAATCCCCTACCGGGCCATAGACCCCTCGGGAAACCGGTTGTCCCTTTTCTTTGACGTCCTGCATGAGTAGCCGTACCGTCTGGCTGTATCCCTCATAATTGCGTTTGAGATCCCGTTGAATGGTCGCCCGGTGGTCCGCCGCCCGGGCTTTTTCCGCCTCCTGGGCGATGGCCGTGTCCGCCGTCTGGAGCCGCTCCCGCAGCGCGGCTTCCCGGCTGACCAAAGCCTCCCGGGCAGAGCGGAGCCGCTCCAATTCCGCTCCGGCAGCCTCTCGCTCCCACCGGACGCCGCTTTGCTCCTCCATAAGCTGATTTCGCTCCGCATCCTGCTGATCCAAGGCCTGGTTGATCTGCGCCAAGCGAACGCCCGCCTGCTCTAAAATGGCGGCCTGGCGTGCCAGAATGGATTTCTTTTCCCCTTCCTTCGCAAGGGCGTCCAAATGAGCCTGTTTTTCCCGATCCAGGCGCGCCTCCAGGTCCGATAGCCGGTTGCGGATCTCCTCACGCTGCAAAATAAGGGCGTCCAACTGGGTCTGAAGTCCCTGGGTATCGGCTTCCTTGGTGCCGGATAGAGCCCCCAGCGCCTGTTCTACCCCCTCCAAGAGCAGGCGATCCCGCTCCGCTTCTCCCTCCAAGCGGTTGAGGGTCTCCTCCAATGTCGCGTGCCGCTGAGCGGCAAGCTCCTGCTCCCGCTGAGCGGCGCTGGCCGCTTGGGCCAGCTGAAACCGCTTCTCCTGGGCGGTCTCCAACAGGCCGTCCATCAGAGCAAGCTTTTCCCGGTGGAGATCCTCCTCCTCCCGGAGCGCGGTTTCCCGATCCTTGGCCTCTGCGCCCAGACGCTCAAGACTTTGAATTTCCTCCTCCAGCTTCCGCACCCGTCCGGTATTGCGCTCATATTGATCCGCAAACAAAGTGATATCCAGTTCACGAAGCCGGCTTTGCAGCTCTAAAAACTCACGGGCGGCTTGGGACTGCTGAAAAAGGGGCTCTAAATTGCCTTCCAGCTCGGCCATGATATCCGCCACCCGCACCATGCTGTTTTCCACATTGGCCAGCTTCCGCTGCGCTTCCTGCTTGTTGACCTTGTATTTCATGACGCCCGCCGCTTCCTCAAAGGCGGCTCGGCGCTCCTCCCCTTTCTGGGAAAGGATCTCCTCGATCTTGCCCTGACCGATGATGCTGTACCCATCCCGGCCCACTCCAGTGTCATAGAACAGGGACAGGATATCCCGCATCCGACAGGGAGAACGATTGATCGCGTATTCGCTTTCCCCACTGCGATACAGCCGCCGGGAAACCGCCACCTCGGTATACTCTAGGGGCAGGCCGCCATCGGCGTTGTCAAAGGTGAGTACTACCTCGCAAAAGGAGAGGGGCTTGCGCTCCTTAGTGCCGGAGAAGATGATATCTTCCATCTTGGCGCCCCGCAGTGCCCGGGCGGATTGTTCCCCCAAAACCCAGCGAACGGCATCGGCCACATTGCTCTTGCCGCTGCCGTTGGGCCCCACAATGGCGGTAATGCCGGGGCTGAACTCGATGTGGGCCTTGTCCCCAAAGGACTTAAAGCCCTGAATTTCGATCCCTTTTAGATGCAAACCCGAACCTCCACAAATCAACAGCCCACCGCCCGGTTGATGCCGGGCAGGCAGCCTAGTTCAAAAATTCATCCATGTCTCCGCAGCCAAGGTCGATGTAATCGTCCAAATCATCGTCGCGCACCAGGCGGACATACATGGGCGCTTCCTCCGAATTAGCGCCGCCGACCCAAACGGAATAGTCCGCGTCGTCCAGCGGATACACCATGATATAGAGGCCGGAACCCGTCTCCTGTCCCTGGTATTCGGAAAAATCCGACCAAGTAGGCGCCGCCTCCTTTTGCGCCAGTTCCCGAACTCGGCTCAGCGTCAAACCGCTGTGTTCTGTCCGAGAAGCGCCGCAGCCAGCGAGCAGGAGCAGTAACCCCAACATTACGCCAAGCAATTTCCCACTCCGCATCGCGATCCCCCCCATTATAAGCTACGGATTATCCTATTCCCTGTTCCTTTAGCAACGCCAGGCTCCTATGCGCGGCCTCCATCTCGCCTCGCTTTTTACTGTATCCATGGCCGGTAGCAAGCTTTCGCTCCCCCACCTTGGCCAAAACGGTAAACAGCCGCCGGTGGGGCGGTCCTTCGCTGGCAATGGTCTCGTAGTGGACGTCCTCTCCAAAGGTAGTAGCGCACAGATGCTGCAGAAGGGTCTTATCGTCCACGTCGGTTTCCGCCATGAGCGCGGATTCAATGGCATTGTCCATCAGCAGCAGAACGGCCTCCTTGGCGGCCTCCAGACCGCCGTCAAAGTACACGGCGCCGATGACCGCCTCCATGGCGTCAGCCAGGATGGAGGGCTTGTCCCTCCCCCCCGAAAGCTCCTCGCCTTTGCCCAGGATCAGCATGTTCCCAAGGCCAAACTCCTTGGCCGCGGCGTACAGCGCCTCCTCCCGGACGATCAAAGACCGCAAGCGGGTCATTTGTCCCTCGGAAAAGGTTTCCACCTTAAAAAGCTCGTCGCTGATGATCAACTGGAGTACCGCGTCTCCCAGGTACTCCAAACGCTGGTTATTATGAAACTTATCGCCGTCAAAGCTGCTGTGGGTCAATGCCCGCTTCAGGGTCTCCACATCGGAAAAACGGTATCCCAGCTTTTCCTGCAGCCGCTCGTATCCTTTTTGAGACATATGCGTCTACCAACTCCAAATTCAATAGGAATGATAGCCCAGGCCTTATTCCGTGGCGGAAACCGCCTCCTCCTGGGCTTTACGCTCCTCCATCGCCGTCCGAATGGTACCTACCACGTCCTGCTTTACCATATAGGCCGTCTGGAGGATCGCTACGGAAAAAGCCTTGGCATTGCTGCTGCCATGGCCCTTCACCACCGGGGCGTTGACCCCTAATAGGATGGCTCCTCCATAGGAGGAATAATCCGTGCTTTTTACGATATTGCGGAGCGCAGGCTTCAAAAGAAGGGCGCCAAGTTTACTCCGCAGGTTGCGGGTCAGCTCCCGCTTGATGAGGGAAAAGAGCATCTGCCCTACCCCTTCCGAGGTCTTCAGGGCTACGTTTCCCGCAAATCCGTCGCATACGATGACGTCAAATTGCCCAGACAGCATATCCCGAGCTTCGGCGTTGCCCACGAAGTTGACGCCGGTCGCCCGTAAAAGCGGATAAGCCGCCTTGGTCAATTCGTTGCCCTTTCCCTCCTCAGCTCCGTTGTTGAGAAGGCCGACCCGGGGATTTTGAACGCCCACCACCCGTTCCATATAGGCGGATCCCATTACGGCAAATTGAGCCAGGTACTGAGGACGGCAGTCCACATTGGCGCCGCAGTCAATCAAAAGGGTTTGTCTCCCATCCAACGTGGGCAGCAGGGGGGCCAGGGCCGGACGCTGAATGCCGGCAATCCTCCGGACGATAAAGGTGCTGCCGGCCAGCCACGCGCCGGTACTACCGGCGGAAACCGCCCCCTGGGCCTTGCCATCCTTAACCAGAGTCAAGGCTACCACCGCGGAGGAATCCTTCTTTTTCCGAACCGCCTCCACGGGATGCTCCTCGTTATAGATCACTTCACTGGCCGGCACGATCTCCAAACGGCTTGTATCATAGCGCCTGCCGGAAAGAAAGCTGCGAATGGCATTCTCCTCTCCACAGGCATACAGGAAAAGCGATGGACTCTGTTCCAGGGCCTGAAGGCACCCCTCAAGAATCGCCTGGGGCGCGTTGTCTCCACCCATCACGTCGATGGCTAATTTTATCATACGGATCACTCCAAATTATACGGATAAACAGTATTATTATACTGAATTAAGCCGGTTCCTTCAACCGTTGCCCCGGCGATAGGCTTCCGCAAAGGTTACAAATCGCCGAAACAACCCATGGGAAACCGTGTCATCGCTGCGTTCGGGATGCCACTGTACACCAAAGACGTTTTCCCTCTCATGGGATATCGCCTCCACGATCCCCTCGTGGCTGTAGGCGATGGGGGTGATTCCCCTGCCCAGCCGGTTCAACGCCTGATGGTGAAAGCTGTTGCTATGGTACTGGGGACCAGACAGCCCATAAAGATCGCTCCCTTTCTCCACCAACACTGGATGGAATACCCCGTCCTCATGGTGCGCCCCAAAAGTCTCCGGAATATCCTGAAAAAGACTGCCTCCCAAATATACGTTGAGGATCTGCAGCCCCCGGCAGATGCCAAAAACGGGCATGGAGCGTCCAAACGCTTCCTCCAACGCCAACAGCTCAAACCGATCCCGCCGCGGCGTGGTAGCCTCAGTCCTGGGATGAGGCTCCTCGCCATAACAAGCGGGAGAAACATCGTCCCCGCCCGTGAGCAAAAGGCCGTCCAGCCGATCCAAAGTCGGCGCGATCTCCTCCTCCGGAACATAGGGCAGGATGACGGGGATGGCCCCGGCGGCAAATACGGCGTCGGCGTACTGGTGTTTTAGAAAATAGCGGTTCTCTTCAAAAGAACAGGATAGCCCAACTACGGGTTTCATAGTGGTTCACCCCTGAATATACTTTTTGATAAAAGAAAAAGGCAGACAATGCTGCCAATTTCAGGTCGATATTATTCGGCGTTTGCGGCTTTGATTTCCTCACGGGTGCGCATCACCTTGACGCCATCATAGTAACCGCAGCTCTTGCAGGCGGTGTGGGGCAAAACGGGGGCCTTGCACTGAGGGCAGGTCACCACCGTGGGGGGGGTGAGCCTGTCGTGGGTCCTTCTCTTGTCCCTTCTCGTACTGGAAACTCTTCTCTTGGGTACTGCCAACTCCATACACCTCCTCGGACCGAACCGGTTAGTCTTCTTCGAGATCGCTGCCCATGGCGGTGCAGCCGCAGTCTCTTACATTCAGAACCTGCCCGCAAACGGGACAGATCCCCTTGCAGTCCTCTTTACAAAGGATTTTGTCGGGATAGGACAGGATCAAGGCTTGGCGTACCGCCTCCCCTAGATCGATCACATCCCCGGTGAAGGGAAAGATCTCCTCATCATCGGGCGTTCTGGAAAACCGCTCCTCAAAGGGGGTTTCCACCGGCAGCTTAGCCGGCTCCAGGCACCGGGCACACTGTCCAGCGGCATGGTAGCGGAGGCTGCCCTCCACCAGCATGAGATTCTTACCGATGCACTGGCAGGTTCCGCCAAGATGGGCATCCCCTTCCACTCCACAGTCAGGCGGCAAATCCACCCTTCCGCAGAGCTGAAAAGCGATGGCGTCCTCCGGCCTTGCCAAGGCCTCTCGAATGTCCAGTACAAAATCCTTCATAATTTCAACATCAATAGATTATATCCGTGGTTTGGGGGTTTGTCAACAATCCCGTTTGGATCAGACGATCCCCGCCTCTTGGGCATACCGTTTGAGGGCCTGGGCGGCATAGGACATGGTCAGATCAAGGATCCCGTCCGGCATCTTCGCCATGTTGGCCCGGCATTCCAGATTGTAGATTCCCCCATACTCGATTTCCTGAAGCGCCTGAAAGATGGATGGCACATCCAGGCTTGCCAATCCCAATAGCGTATGAACATCGGAATAGATGGGAGAGATCATCCCATAATTATCGTTGAGGTGGAGAACCTCCAGATTTTCGCCAAATGCCCGAACCATTTCCGGCACATTCTGCCCCGCTAGATTGGCATGCCCGGTATCCAAACAGAAGCAGAACATCTCGCTGTCCACCCCGTATAAGAGGTTCAGCATATCCTCCGCCGTGGTGAAATTATAGCGGGGATCCCCCGGCTCCTGGCATTTGGGGAAATCAAAGGAGTTTTCCAGAGCCACCTTTACCCCAAATTCCCTTGCCGTGGATTTCAGGGTGGAAAACCAGCGGATGTTATAGGCCATGATCTCATCCAGCAGGCTTTCCGACCGGATTCGAGCCCGATAGAAGATGGGATGAAACACCAGGTGGGGAGTCCCCATGAGCTTGCATGCCTCGATGGCTCGATAGAAGATCTCCTCCGGCTCCCGGTAGGAGCCGTCCTGAGGCATCATGCAAAACTGGGGGGCGTGGGCCTGGCCGACGACCACGCCGGCCTTTTCCGCGCACTCCCCCACATATCTTGCCCAATCCCGCCAGCCATCCTCCGCCATGGGAAAGGAGTCCATGGCGTTGTGATCCTTTCCACAGAAGGAATAGAGATTCAGATCCACGCTGTCAAAGCCGGCTGCCGCGATCCGTTCCATCACCTGCTCGATGGGATACCGCAGGGTATATACCACCGCGGTGGTTCCAATTCGCATGGCGTTCCCCCTATCTGGCTAGGGCCAGGGTATCCCGGGCGATGACCAGTTCCTCGTTGGTGGGGATCACAAAAACCTTAACCTTGCTGTCGGGGGTAGAAATCTCAATCTCGCCCCGCTTGGTGGCATTGACGGTCTCATCAATCTCGACGCCCATCCACTCCAGGCCAGAAAGGACGTTCTGACGCACGCCGCCATCGTTCTCCCCTACGCCGGCGGTAAACACGATGCAGTCCACGCCGCCCATGGCAGCGGCATAGGAGCCGATATACTTTTTGACCCGATAGGCAAACGCCTCAAGAGCGATAGCGGCCCGCTTGTTGCCGTCCTTTGCAGCAGCAGCGATATCGCGGAAGTCGCTGGAAACGCCGGATATGCCCAGCATACCGCTCTTTTTGTTGAGATAATTGTCCATCTCGTCGATGGTCATCCCGGTCTTATCCATCAAATATTTGACAATGGCCGGATCCATATCGCCACACCGGGTACCCATGATAACGCCCTCTAAGGGGGTCAGGCCCATGCTGGTATCCACCGATACCCCTCCGTCCACCGCAGCGATGCTGCTGCCGTTGCCCAGATGGCAGGTGATGATCTTCAGATCCTTGATATCCCGTCCCATGAGCTCCGCAGCCCGCTTGGATACAAACAGATGGGAGGTTCCGTGGAAGCCATAGCGCCGGACCTTGTAGTCGGTATAGGCCTCATAGGGCAGGCCGTAGAGATAGGCCTTTTCCGGCATCTTGGCATGGAAAGCGGTGTCGAATACCGCAACCTGAGGGGTGCCGGGCATGGCCGCTACGCAGGCTTTGATGCCCATGATGTTGGCGGGGTTGTGGAGGGGGGCCAAATCGATGTTGTTCTCGATGGCCACCAGAGCGGATACATCGATCAGCACCGAGGCGGAGAAGCTCTCCCCGCCGTGCACCACCCGGTGCCCCACGGCGCCGATCTCGCTGAGATCGCTCACCACGCCGTGCGCCCGGTTCAAAAGGGCTTCCAACACCATATGGATGGCGTCGTTGTGGTCCCGCATATCCCGCTGGATCTCCACCTCGCCATTGATGCCCTTGTGCTTTAACAGGCTGCCGGGGATGCCGATGCGCTCCGCCAATCCCTTGGCCAGCACCTTCTCCCCATCCATGTCGATGAGCTGATATTTAAGGCTGGAGCTCCCAGCATTGATCACCAGAATTTTCATGGAATGATCCTCCTTATTTGATGGCCTGAGCCTGCACCACGGTGATGCCAATGACCTTCATGACGTCCTCGGCGCTGCACCCGCGGGAAAGATCGTTTACCGGCTGTGCCAGTCCCTGCACGATGGGGCCCAGGGCCTCGGCTTTGGCAAGGCGCTGTACCAGCTTGTATCCAATGTTGCCTGCGCCCAGGTCGGGGAAGATCAATACGTTGGCTTTGCCCGCCACAGGGCTGCCAGGGGCCTTGCTGGCACACACCGAGGGAACGATGGCGGCATCGGCCTGCAGCTCGCCGTCCAGCTTCAGATGGGGCGCAGCCTCCTTGGCGATGCGAGTGGCCTCGATGACCTTATCCACCTCGGGGCTCTTGGCGCTGCCCTTGGTGGAGAAGGAAAGCATGGCAATAACGGGATCCATCTCGCACAAGAACTCTGCGGTCTCAGCGCTGCTAAGGGCGATGGCGGCCAGTTCTTCGGCGTTGGGGTTCATCACCATACCGCTGTCAGCAAAGATAAAGGTGCCGTTGTGTCCAAAGCTAGCGTCGGGCACCGTCATAACAAAGAAGGCGGAAACCGTCCGGGTGCCCTTCTTGGCCTTGATGATCTGCAGAGCGGGCCGCAGCACATCGCTGGTGGCGTGAGCAGCGCCGGCCACCATGCCCTCGGCCTCCTTTCGTTTGATCATCATCACGCCGTAGTAAAGGGGATTTTTGACCAGCTCCGTGGCCTTCTCCATGGTAACGCCCTTCTCCTTGCGGAGCTCGTACAGAGCGGAAGCGTACTCCTCGATCTTGTCGGATTTGGCGATGTCGATGACCCGTACGCCCTCAAGGCTTACATCCCCGGCCAGCTCCTTAACCTCCTCCTCGTTGCCCAGGAGGATGATGTCTGCGATGCCCGCTGCCTGGGCCATGCCAGCAGCCTGGACCACCCGCTTGTCAAAGCCCTCCGCCAGCACGATGGTGCGCTTGTCCGCTTTGGCCCGTTCTAGGATCCTATCTGAAAAAGCCATTGGTGAATTTCTCCTTTCAATCTTTGGCATTTTTTGATTCCGTCCCTATATTATACCATTGGATTGCCCGGTTCAAGGCGATTTCCCAAAAAGTTGGGCCATCTTCCGCCTGCAATGCTATAATAAAGCAACCAAACCCCGGCAGGAGGCTACCTATGGTCTGCGGCATTATCTGTGAATACAACCCATTTCATCAGGGACACGCCCGGCAAATCCAATCACTTAAGGAACAGGGGCATTCGGTGGTCTGTCTGATGTCCGGTTCCTTCGTTCAGCGCGGGGACCTGGCCATCTACGATAAATGGACCCGGGCCCGCTGGGCCCTTCGGCATGGTGCCGACCTTGTTTTGGAGCTGCCGGTCATCCACACGCTTCAGTCGGCCCAGGGCTTTGCCAGAGGCGCTGTCGCCGTCCTCCGTTCCACTGGCGTCGTGGACACTCTTTGCTTCGGAACGGAGTGCCGCAGTCCGTTTGCCCTTCAGTCGGTAGCCGCCTTGCAGGCAGAGGAGCCGCCAGCTTACCGTGCCCTGCTGCGGGACGCCCTTGACCGCGGTCTCCCCTATCCCGTGGCCATGGAACGAGCTACGCGCGGGCTTCTTCCAGATCTTCCGGATACGGCTTTTACCGCCAACAGTCTTTTGGGCGTGGAATATCAAAAAGCTCTTTTGGAACAAGAGTGGCGCCCGCAGGTCCTCCCCTTCCATCGGGAATCCCATTCGGCTTCCGCCACCCAATGCCGCCGGGCGCTTTTTCAGGGAGAGCTCCCCCCGTGGCTGCCGGAGGACGTGGCGCTGGAGGCCGGCAGCCACGCTCCGGCGGCTCTGGAACAGCTGAGCCAGCTCATTTGCTATCGGCTCCGCACCGCCCCTCGCGAGGGCCTCGCGGCTTTAGAAGACGTAACCGAGGGACTGGAAAACCGTTTGCTATCCGCGGGGCAGCGGGCTAACACCCTTGAAGAGACCATCGAACTGGCCGCTACCCGTCGCTATACCCACGCTCGCATCCGGCGCATTCTCTGCTGCCTGCTTCTGGACATCAAAAAAGCGGACCTGGCTTCCTACCGCCAGAATCCGCCCTATCTGCGTCTATTGGGGTTCCGCCGGGAAAGCGTCTCCCTGGTTTCCCGGCTCTCGGAGGAGGGATCGCTGCCCCTATTCACAAAACCCGCAGCCCTTTCGGAGCATCCCATCTTTCAAAAGGAAATGCTGGCCACCGAGCTCTATGCCATCGCCACCGGACGGCCCGCCGCCCTGGAGCTTACCACGCCGCTGATTACCCTATAACGCCCAGTCCCCGAAGGTCCTCCAGGATCTTCGGAATTGCCGTCCTAGCCGCTTCCCTGCCGCTTGCAATGGCTTCCTCGGCGTCGGAATTGCTGTATGGGTTGATC
This sequence comes from Christensenella sp. MSJ-20, assembly GCF_044357945.1. NCBI lineage: Bacteria > Bacillati > Bacillota > Clostridia > Christensenellales > Christensenellaceae > Christensenella > Christensenella sp. MSJ-20. Next base: position 340,692 of record NZ_CP076563.1, on the reverse strand, counting down.
TCATCCAGCTTGGGCTGGAGCAAAATATCTCCCGCATAGATCTTGGTCTGCTTGTAATAATATCCCACCATATCATAGGCTCGCATCAGAATATCAAACACTTTGGGCTTTACCTCCCGAGGCAGGCAGGGGGAGCTTACATCCACAGCGATAACGTAATCCGCCCCCATATCCCGGGTTTGCTGGATGGGCACCACGTCCAAAACGCCGCCGTCCACATACAGTACCCCATCGATAAAATGGGGCTGAAAGATCCCGGGCATGCTGATGCTGGCCCGAACGGCATCGTACACCTTTCCCTGGTTTAATACCACGGTCTTCACCGCGGAAAGGTCGCATGCAACGCAGGAAAACGGGATCTCCAGCTCCTCAAAACACTTGTCCTTGGTAAGCAGTCGGGATAGCTGGCGAAAGCGCTCCCCACGGATGAGGCCGCTGCGGGGCAGGGTGATGTCGAAAAAGTCCTTGTCGGTCAGTTCGATGCTGAGCCGCGCCAGCATGGACAGATCCGTACCCGCGGCAAAGATGGAGCCGATAAAGGCGCCCATGCTGCACCCGCAGATGCAATCAATGGGAATCCCCGCCTTTACAAACTCATCCAACACCCCAATGTGGGCAAATCCCCGGCCGGCGCCGCCCCCCAGGGCCAGGCCCACTTTTTTTCTCTCGGTCTCGGCGTTCATATCAATCAACTCCACAGAATAAATATGATCACATGTGAGGGGGATTGCCATGACCAAGCGAAAAGCCTTTTATTTCCTGTGCATAGCCTTTCTGGTCCTTCTGGCGGCATTCCCCGGACGGGCCCTTGTCGGAGCTCGCAGCGGACTGAACGCATTTTTACAAAACGTTCTCCCCGCTCTTTTGCCATTTTATGTTGGAACCTCCATCCTTGTAAAGAGTGGAATGGCCTCAAGAATCACCAAATACCTATCCTTTCTCATGAAACCCCTGTTTGGGCTCCCCGGCGAAAGCGCCTTCGCCTTCTTTATGGCCGCTATCTCAGGATATCCCATGGGCGCACGGCTCACCGCGGAGCTCTATGAGGCGGGACGCCTTACCCGGCCGCAGGCGGTGGGAACCGCCATCCTTTCCTCCTGCTGTGGCCCCAGCTTTATGGTGGGAGCTGTAGCCGCCGGCATGCTGCTCTCCCCAAGCGCGGGACTCATCATTGCCTGTGCCCATTACCTCGCCATGATCACCATAGGCATCTTCTACCGCCCTTTCCTCACTTTAAGCCCCCAGCCCTCCCGGCGGGAGCCACCCAAGCAAAAAAAACAGGAGCATCCCTCTCTTACAGGGATCGTGATGGATTCCATCGCCTCTTCTGCGGTAGCCCTCTGGTCGGTGGGATCCTATCTCATCTTTTTCTCGGCGCTGATCTCCATCATCAACTCCTTTGGGATTCTTTCAACCCTGGGAAATGTTCTTGCGCCTGCCTTCCGGCTCCTGGGGATCTCCCCCAATCTGGCGCCCGCTATCCTCAGTGGCGCCATCGAAATGACGGGCGGCTGCGTAGACGCTGCTTCCGCCCTTGCGCCCCTTTCCTCCAAAGTGCTGGCCTGCACCTTTATCATCACTTTCGGAGGGCTAAGCGTCGCTGGGCAGAGCCTTTTTTATCTGCGGAAAACCGGCGTCCGCCTTTCCACTTTTCTTCTAGCAAAGCTGTCGGGCGGAATACTATCCGTGCTATTTGCCAGCATCCTTCTTTCCCTCGTTCCCCTGGATGTGGAAACCACGGCTCCCATCCTATCCTTTCAACAGGTGATGGGCGCCAACGCCACCCTCTTGATCGCCGGCGTGGTGTTTCTTTCTTTCATCGGAGCAGCCATGTCCCTTTATAACATGCGCAATCAACGAAAAAAGCCCACAAAGGGAAAACAATAGAGGCCATTTTTCGCCTCCTCCCACAAAAACATAGTGATGGAAAACTGCAGGGACTTTCCACAAAAAAAGCACCGTTTCAATAACGGTGCTTTTGTTTTTTAAACCTAGCTAACTGCCCTAAACCGGCCTTATTCATAATCCCAATCGGGCTCCTGATCCCGATCACGATCCCGGCCCCGCCGGCGCTGCTCCTGACGTTCCGGCTCCTTAACCTCCCGCGTCTCCCGGATGGGCTCCCTCTGGGCGTTATCCCGAGCCTTCACCGAAAGCGAATCCCGGTTCTTGCGGATCAGATCATAGTATTCCTTCACATAGGACTCCAGATCGGAGAGCACGTCGTCGGCATAGGACCGAGCGCTGAGACGGATCTCCTTGCTGTTGCGCTGGGCCGCCGCGATGATCTCTTCTGCGTTGCGCTGAGCCATCTGGGTGATCTCGTTTTCCTCTACCATCTGCTTGGCCCGGCGCTCCGCCTCCCGAACGGTAGCGTCCGCCTGGACCCTGGCGTCATCCAGAATAAACTGTTTTTCCCGCAAAAGGAGTTCGGATTTACGGATCTCTTCTGGAAGCTCTTCCCGCATCTCATCCAGGATGCTGTAAAACCGTTCCACATCCACCCGCTTTTTGCTGGATAGCGGAATGTTCGGGCTGTTTTCCAGTTCATCTTCCAAAAGATCCATCAGTTCAAAGATATTCATTTGATACCTCCACACCCTTGCAGTTTATTCTGAACTTCTTTTGCGATACAATCGGGCACCAGCCCATGAATATCACCGCCAAAGGAGCACATCTCCTTGATTAAACTGCTGGAAATGAAGCTCCACTCCGAGCTGGTAAATAGGATCACCGTGTCCAGCTCGGGGGCCATGCGCTTGTTCATAGCCGCCATAGCCAGCTCCGACTCGAAGTCCGAGATGGCACGGAGGCCCCGGACGATAGCAGTAGCGCCCATCATGCGGGCATACTCCACCGTTAATCCGGAAAAGGTTCCAACCTCTACGTTGTCCAATGTTAGGGTCGCTTTGCGGATCATCTCCATCCGCTCTTCCACCGTAAAGGAAGGGGTTTTGCGTTTGTTCTCCAGTACCGCTACAATCAGGCGGTCAAAAATGCGGGAAGACCGCGAAATAACATCCATATGGCCGCTGGTTACGGGATCAAAGCTCCCGGGATAGATCGCAATCTTCATCTATTTGCTCCTTATAAACGCCACGGACCGGCTGCCATATCGGCGAATATCGGTAACCTCCCAGCCATTTCCCGTATAGGGGAAACCGTCCTTGGTGCCAAACTCACAGACACATACGGCGTCCTCTTTGAACACACCGTCAAAGGAAAGGTCCAGCGCTCGTTGATAAAAACCGCTCCGGTAGGGCGGATCAAAAAAGCCAAGATCAAACCCAAGGCCATCCCGCTTAAAAAGGGACAACGCACGGAGATAATCCGATTGATACACCCGGCAAACATCGCCCAAACCCAAGGCTTGTACATTGCGCCGGGCAACCGCTGCGGCCTCCCGGTTTACATCCACCAAAATGGCTCCCTGAGCGCCGCGGCTGACGGCCTCTAAGGATAGGATTCCGCTTCCACAAAAAAGGTCCAGTACCATGGCCCCGGGAATCCGCTGCCCCAAACGATTGCACACAGCCTCCCGTACCACCGACGAGGTAGGACGGGTCTCGTTGCCCTTGGGCGCCTGGATTTGACGGGATCGGTAGGTACCTCCGGTAATACGCATCATCCACTCCTAATATTTGGATTATACCATATGGGGGTCATCATTAAAAGACCGTTCTTGACGGTCGGTATAGATTATTTCATCGGGGCAGACCACGGCATCCATCCTCATATCCCACTCATCGATGGGCAGCCACGGCGCAATCTGACAGCTGAAGCAAACCCCGATTCGCTTGGCCTCGGTGCTGGCCAGAAAACGGTCAAAAAAGCCGGCGCCCCGGCCCAGGCGCAGTCCTCTTCTGGTAAAGGCCAGCCCCGGCACCAAAACCGCGTCGATATCCTCGCTAATTAAGGCGTCCCGATGATCCGGCTCCAGGATGCCATAGGCGCCGGTCGCCAAGCGGGTATCGGCCGTATAGTGCAGACAAAGGAGGTGTTTTCCCACCACCTTAGGCAAATAGACCTCCTTCCCCCGCTCCCAAAGAAAATCCGCCAGTGGCAGAACATTCAGTTCCGTTCCAATCGAATGATAAAGCAGAACGCGGCCCGCCTTCTTGATCCATTCCATGGAGGCCAGCAGCCTTACCGCCTGGGCGCTGTCCCGCTGCCGCTCCTCTTGGCTCATAGAATCCAGATACTTCCTATACCGTTTCCGCAATCTATTTTTCAAAGTCGAATACAAACTCCCTCGGGACCCGTCCGCTGATCCCCGTCAAGATTTCATGGGATATGGTGCCGCACAGCTCCGCCAGTTCATCGGCGGTGATGCGCTCCGATCCCTGTTTTCCCAAAAGAACCACCGGATCCCCCACGTGAGCCGTGATTCCGGACACGTCCACCATCATCTGATCCATACAAACCCGCCCAATGACGGGGCACCGCTTTCCGCCCACCAGAACCTGTCCCCGGTTGGAGAGCAGCCTCGGGTATCCATCGGCATATCCGATAGGCAGGGTGGCCACCAGCGTAGGTCGCTTCACGCGGTAGGTGCAGCCATATCCCACCGCTTCCCCGGGAGCCGCTTCCCGCAGGCGCACAATGGCGCTTTTCAGGGACATGACCGGCCAGAGATCCGCCGCGCCCGCCAAGAGATCGGAGGGCGGGCAGCCGTAGAGAGAAATGCCCAAGCGAACCATATCCCGCCGATAGTCGGGATACCGGGTGATGGCGGCGCTGTTGGAAACATGGATCATGGGATGCACGCCCTGAGCCCCGCATATGGCCTCCGCCTCCAGCATGTGCCGGTATTGCCGATCCACAAAGCTGTCGTCCGCCTCATCCGCCGTGGCAAAATGGGTAAACATACCCTGTAGCTCTACATGGGAGCACTCCTTCGCCCGGCATAAGAAAGCGTCTAGATCCGCAAGATCCATCCCGATGCGATTGAAGCCCGTCTCCAGCTTGATGTGCAAAAGCGCGGGCTTTCCCACTCGTTCCGCCGCTCCCTCTGCCTCCTCCAGCTGATCCATGGAGTAGACGGGAAAAGCCACCTCGTCCTTGATGAGCGCCTCCATGGCCTCGCGGCCCAGGACGGCCCCCAGCACCAGGATCTCCCCGGTAACGGCGTTTCTCCGAAGCTCCAGCGCCTCCTCCGCCGTGGCTACCGCCACTGCTGCCGCTCCATTGGCAAGGGCAATCCGAGCGCACATGGGAGCGCCATGCCCATAGGCGTCGGCTTTCACCACCGCCATGAGCTTGGCGTTCCCCGCCAAACGGACAAATTCCTTTACATTATGGGCCAGGGCATACCCGTTGATTTCCGCCACTGTGGGACGGTATCTCATTGGGCCTTGCAGCCCCCGCCATACACCTGCTCGTCGGTAAGGGTAACGATACCATTTTCCGCGAAGAGCTTCTGGCATTTTTCGGTATCGTCTACCCGGAACAGGATCAACGCGTTGTCGTTAGGGGTGCGAACAAAGGAATACAGGTATTCCACGTTAATCCCCGCGTCGTCGATGATCTGCAGCACATGGGCAAGGCCGCCGGGTACATCCGGCACCTGTACGGCCAATACCTCGGTGGTACTGGCGGTAAAGCCATTCTCGGACAGCACCGCAATGGCCTCGTCCGGACGATCCACCAGGCACCGCATGATGCCAAAATCGGTGGTATCCGCGATGGATAGGGCGACGAGATCAATGCCCCTGTCCCCGAGGAGCTTGGTGGCGATGGCGAGCCTTCCCTTTTTGTTTTCCAGAAAAACCGATATCTGTCTTAACATGCTGTCTCCTCCTTCTACTGCTTCCGCTTATCCAGGACCCGGACGGCCTTTCCTTCGCTGCGCTGGATGGTCCGGGGTTCCACCAGCCGTACCTTCACGCCGATATTCAATGTGGAGCGAATCTCCCCCTCCAGCTTCCGCTGCAGGGCTTCGATGTTCCGGATGGTATCGGAGGCCAGCTCGCGAGCCACCTCCACCTGCACCTCCAGGGTATCGAGGTTATCCACCCGGTCCACCACCAGGAGGTAATGGGGCGCCATGCCCAGGTTCATCAGCACGCTCTCAATTTGGCTGGGGAATACGTTGACCCCGCGGATGATCAGCATATCGTCGCTGCGGCCAACCACCTTCTCCATTCGAACCAGGGTACGTCCGCAGGAACAGGGTTCCCGGTGCAGCCGGGTAATATCCCGGGTCCGGTACCGCAAAAGGGGCATTCCCTTCTTTGTAATGGTGGTGATGACCAACTCCCCCTGCTCCCCGTCAGGCAGAACCTCCATGGTAACGGGGTCGATGATTTCCGGGATAAACAGATCCTCATTGACATGCATCCCGCACCGGGCTTCGCATTCAAAGGATACGCCGGGTCCGATGATCTCGCTGAGTCCATAGATATCGGTACTGCGGATGCCTAGGTTCCGTTCAATGGTATCCCGCATCTCCGTGGTCCAGGGCTCCGCGCCAAACACGCCGTATTTCAGCTTCAGCTTGCTCTTATCCACGCCTATCTCGTCCATCGCTTCCGACAGGAACAGGGCATAGGAGGGAGTGCAGCAGATGCCGGTGACGCCAAAATCCTCCATGAGCATCAGCTGACGCTTGGTATTGCCGGTACTCATGGGCACCACGCTAGCGCCGATCTTTTCCACACCGTAGTGGGCGCCTAGGCCCCCGGTGAACAGCCCATAGCCAAATGCCACCTGTACGATATCCTTTTTTCCCATGCCGGCGCTGGTCAGGGTACGGGCCATGACCTCCCGCCAGATATCCAAATCCCCCTCGGTATATCCCACCACGGTAGGCTTTCCGGTGGTGCCGCTGCTGGCATGGATCCGCACGATGTCCTCCATAGGGCTGGAGAACATCCCAAAGGGATAGTGGTCACGAAGGTCTGTTTTGGTGGTAAAGGGCAGCCGCTGCAGATCGGAAAGGCAGGTGATCTTCTCGGGCGACATGTCCGCCTCATCCAGCTTTTCCTTATAAAAAGGCACGTGGTTGTAAATGCGCTCTACCATCTCCTGCAGACGGCTCAACTGAAGGGCTTCCAGCTCCCCCCGCTCCATACATTCATGCTCTCGGTCCCAAATCATCCGTTCCATCTCCCTAAAAAAGCTTATACAAGGCCGTAACCCAGGCCAAATGCAATCCGATTCATCTCCACAAACTGAGGCTTTACACTATCGGCCACGGCGGCCTCCATCGCCTCCCGATCCAGGTTCAGCATGGCGGTAAAAGCTCCCAGCAGCACGATGTTCAGGGTCATAAGGCTGCCGGCCTCCTTGGCAAGGGCGGCGCCGTCCACCGTCAGCACCCGGCTGCACCGGGCATGGACGCGTTCCATGATGTCCTCCGGATACGTCCCCTGGCCCATGGCCACCGAGATGGGCAGCACCCGGTCGGCGGCGGTGATCACCACGCCGTCCTCCCGGATAAAATCCATGTACCGAAGGGCTTCCATGGGCTCAAAGGCCAGGATGGCATCCGCCTCCCCCCGGTGGATCAAAGGGGAATATACCCGCTGTGACATACGCACGTGGGTCACCACACAGCCGCCTCGCTGGGCCATGCCATGCACCTCGGAAACCTTCACGTCCAATCCCTTGCGGGTAGCATAATTCCCCAATATCTTACCGCATAGGAGGATTCCCTGCCCTCCTACGCCCGAAATCAATACATCCAGCTTCATCCTAGCGTCCTCCCTCGATGGCCCCCGTGGGGCACAGATGTGCGCAAAGATTGCACCCTTTGCACATGGTGGGTTCGATGGACACCTTGCCGTCCTGCTTCCGCAGAGCAGGGCATCCAGACTGTAAACAGACGCCGCAGCCGATGCACACCTCCGGATTTACCTTATAAACAGGCTTTTTCTCCCCATCGATGAGGACGCACTTATGGCGGGCCACCACCAAGCTTACGCCGGGAGCCGCTAAGGCGTCGCGGAGCGCCTGCTCCATCTCTGGCAGATTCAAAGGATCGGCGATATAGATGTTCTTCACTCCAAAGGCCCGGGCCGTCTCTTCGATGGAGATGGGCGATACCTTCTGCCTCGCTAGGGTCATGCCGGTGCTGGGGTTATCCTGATGGCCCGTCATGCCGGTGGTGCCGTTGTCCAGCACCAGAACGGTGATATCGGACTGGTTATAGCAGGCGCTGGCCAGGCCGTCCAAGCCGCTGTGGAAGAAGGTGGAGTCCCCGATGACCGCCACCGACTTTCTGGCCATATCCTCCCCCTGGGCCAGAGCGGCGCCATGGGCCATGCCGATGCTGGCCCCCATACAAATGGTGGTATCCATAGCGGACAGAGGGGCCGCCGCTCCAAGAGTGTAGCAGCCGATGTCCCCAAAGGCGTTGAGCTTCAGCCGCTTGATGGCGGTAAAGGCGCCTCTATGGGGGCAGCCGGGGCAAAGCACCGGTGGCCGTCCAGGCAAATCGCTGACGGTATCCTCCGGCACGGGAACGCCCTTTACGGCGCAAGCAACCGTTTCTGCGGTATACTCTCCAAACTTTCCAAAGGTATCCTTTCCCTTGGGGAAGAGGCCAAAGGAGTTTAACTGCAGCTCCATAACGGGCTCCAGCTCCTCTACCACATAGAGGGTTTCCACACCGCTGGCAAAGGGCTTAATCTCCTCCTCTAGCAGCGGATATGGCATGCCGACCTTATAGACGCTGGCCCCCGGCATGGCCTCCTTTACATACTGGTAAACCCCGCCGGCACAGAGAAATCCCTGTTTGCTGCCCAGCTCCACACGATTGATCCCCCGTTCCTTTGCAAAGGCCCGGGCCTTATCCAGGTTAGCCATCATGGCGTGCTTACGGGGACGCGCAAATCCCGGCATCATCACATACTTGTCGGGCCGTTTCTCATAGGGCCGAAGCTCCGGATGGTCCGCCTCCCGAGGAGCAACGATTCCCCTGGTATGGGCGATGCGGGTGGTCATCCGCAGAATCACCGGCAAATCGCAGGCCTCGCTCATTTCAAAAGCCAGACGGATGTAATCGTAGGCCTCCTGGGCCGTAGAGGGCTCCAGAATGGGAACATGGGCGCTCATGGCGTAGAACCGGGTATCCTGCTCGTTCTGGCTGCTGTGCATGCCAGGATCATCCGCCACTACAAACACCAGTCCGGCGTTGATGCCGGAATAAGCGCCGGTAAACAGCACCTCGCTGGCCACATTGAGGCCCACATGCTTCATACAGCACATGGCGCGGGCCCCAGCCACAGCGGCTCCCATGGCCACCTCGGCGGCAACCTTTTCGTTGGCGGCCCACTCGGCGTACAGTCCTCCCAGCGCCGCTATGGTTTCGGTAATTTCGGTACTAGGCGTACCGGGATAGGAGGAAACCACCCTTGCGCCAGCGTCCCTTGCCCCGTGAGCAACGGCCTCATTCCCCAATAAAATCATACTCATTCTCACTCATTCCCATCTCTCAGATCGGTGACCCGCTTGGCCTTCCCCTCAAAGCGCTTCAGACTCATGGGATTCACCAGGCTCACCTTCACGTCAAGGAGGATCTCCTCCTTCAGCTTTGCTTTGATGCTGCGGCTGATGCGTTCCAACTCGGCAAACTTGTTGAGAAGCTCCGCGCTTCCCACCTCCACCAGAACCTCCAGCCGATCCATATGGTTCTCCCGGGTTACGATGATCTCATAATTGGGCCCGGCCCCCGGCACCGAGAGGATCACGCTCTCGATCTGGCTTGGGAACACGTTAACCCCCCGGATGATCAGCATATCGTCGCTGCGGCCCAGGACCTTCTGCATCCGGGCGCTGGTGCGTCCGCAGGCGCAGGGCTCGTAAGTGATGCTGCTGATATCCCGGGTCCGGTACCGGATAAGGGGCTGGCCCTCCTTCCGGATGGTGGTGATAACCACCTCTCCCATCTCCCCAGGCGCCTTCGGCTCTCCGGTTTCAGGATCGATGATCTCCACAATAAAGTGATCCTCCGCGATGTGCATGCCCCGATGCTCCTGGCATTCCCCTGCCACACCGGGGCCCATGACCTCGCTGAGCCCGTAATTCTCGGTGACCTCCATGCCGTACAGATCCTCGATGGCTTTTCGCATCTCGTTGGTATGGCCTTCGGCGCCCAACACCCCCAGGCGGATGGGCAGCTTGTGAAGATCCACGCCCATCTCCCGGGCGGTCTCCCCCATGTAAAGAGCATAGGAAGGGGTCCCTACCAAAAGGGTGGTACCGTACTGCTCCATGATCTGAATCTGCCGCCGGGTATTGCCGGCGGATACCGGGATCACGCTGGCGCCCAGCTTTTCCAAGCCGTAGTGGAGCCCAAGGGCGCCGGTAAACAACCCATAGCCAAAGGAGATCTGAGCAATATCGTCGGGGGTTCCGCCTGCCTGGCATACCACCCGGGCCACGCACTCCGCCCAGTTATCCAGGTCGTTCTTGGTATAGCCCACCACGGTGGCGGTACCGGTGGTTCCGCTGCTGGCGTGGATTCGCACGATATCCCGCATGGGGACGGCAAAAAGGCGGTAGGGGAAATTCGCCCGCATATCCGCCTTGGTGGTAAAGGGCAGCCGGGTGATGTCGGAAAGGCTCTTGATATCCTCCGGTTTCACGCCTGCCGCGTCCAATTTTTCCTTGTAATAGGGGACCTTTTCGTAAACCCGCTTTACCGTGCTAATAAGGCCCTGGAGTTGAATGCGCTGAATCTCCTCACGATCGGCGCATTCGATGGATGGGGAAAAGATCATAAACTCACACCTCGATCAAGAAATGGAGAAAGGAAAAGGGCTACCGTATTACCGTTTCACCATTACAAATTATTTACTGCTTAATATACCATATCAAGCGCGAAAAACCAAGGTGTGTCAGTACTTTTCAAAGAGAAGGCAGGGCAGAGCCGGCAACATCTGGAAAAGGGCTTTCTCCCCTTCCCCGCCTGGCCGAACCTCCGGCGGCAGGTTGCCGCAGACCATCTGAGAAAGCGGGCGAATGTCCATCTCGCACTGGGGCGCTCCCTTTTCATACCGGGTAAAGGTCACTTGGCCGTCCGTTGCGATGGCCCGGTATATCCCCGTCTGCTCCGGGAGAAAGTCGTCAAAAACCCGCAGGACAACGTCCCCCGTGGCCGATTCCGGCGCCGGAACGGTAAGTCCGTCCAGGTGGATGATCCGCGCCATGGCATAATCCTCCGTCTGGGCGCTGCCCCCCCAGTTCTCCGGCAAAGCCTCCCACTCTGGCAGGGTAAAGCGGATCTCCCCCTCCGGCTTTTGCAGGGATCCCATGGCAGCAGCCAAACTCTCCAGCGCCTCTGGGGAATCATAGACCATCTCATCGGCAATCAAAACGCCATTTTCAAAATAGCATAGGCAATAGCCCGCCATATCCCCGTTGGGATACAACGCCGCTACGGCCGGGCTTTCCAGCAGATGCTCCTTTAGCCGCCCCTCCATGGAGGATCGGATAACATAGCCGTTTTTTCCCTCCATAAATCTCCGATAGCAGGCAAGGGCCGCGCTGGCGTCGTCCCCGTCCATGGGCCGCACCTTATGGGGCTGGGGCAGCAGAATTGCCTGGCTTGCACGCAAAGAGGCCAGCTTCCGGCGATTGGCAACGCCATACCCCAGCCGGGCGTAAAAGGAGTGCAAAAAGGGATAGAGATGGGAAAACCGGTATCCCCGCTGCCGGCAAAGGCGCAAGCCCTCCCGGATCAACTCCTTGCTCAGACCCCGCATCCGATCCTCCGGCATTGTGGCCACCCCTACCAAATAGGCGGTGGGAAATTCCCCGCCCCGAACATCCACTTCATAGGGAACGATGTGCATGGCGGCAGGAATCCGGCCATGTTCCTCCAGGCATACCGTGTTCTGGGGATCAAACCGGTTTTCAAAAAAGTAATCGATATAGGTAGGCGGGTCGCCGAAGCAAACCCGCCAAATCTCCCTTAAATCCGCCTCATCCCTCAGGGTGCAAAGTCTCATAGGTGATGCCCTCCTTCAGGGTAACCATATATTTGTCGATCATAAAGGCGGGGTAATAGCTTTCCTTTGCCCGACGGAGCCCAGGCAGCCCCATATCCTCCTCCCGGTTCACGAACTGCATGTCGGCGTAAAAGTGCCGCAAAAACTCCCGGTTAATGAAGGGATACAGCCCCTGGATATCCTGGTTCGCTTTCTCAATATGGATCAACACCGTCTTCTCCGAGATGCGCTCCCCCAGGGTAAAGGCTTCCACCTTGCCGTCAATGCGAACCAGTCCGCCCGTGAGGTTCAGGGCCTCCATGTTGTCCAGGGCCTCATACATGGCAAACTGCTCCAAGTCCAAATCCTCCATGCCCTCGGACTCCCGAGCCGCGCGCCACTCCTGATACATCGCCTTGCAATCGTCGATATCATCGGGGGTAATAGGGGCGAATTCATGGTTGGGATTGTTGTCCAAGAATCGGGCGATGTGGTTCCTTTTCTTGTGATATTTCTTCCCCGATAGGTTCACCAAGTCGGATACGTTATAAACGTATTCGCTATAATCCCGATCAAGAGAGATTTCAAAAATATCCATGCAATTAAGCCGGATATAGTCCACCATCTTCTGAACCACGCTCTGCAGTTTGAACTCGATTCCCTCCCTGTGACAGTAAGCAATGGTATCCTGCATCACCCTGCAATAGTCGATTTCACAATTCTTGGGTAGCGGGGAAAACAGAATAGGCGGTTTATTGCCGATCTCATGTTGAAACCGGATGTACAAGACCTCGTCCTTGATGCAGAACTTGATCTGATAGGCCTTTCGCCACATATAGAGGTTGGCAAAGGAATGCTCCGCATTATCCATGGACCACATGCCAAGATACTCCCCCAAGACCTCCCGATCAGCCAGGGTGATTTCCTTAAATTCCACAAAAATCGCTCCTTATTCAAATTCAAAACTTTTGATCAAATTATACCATCGCAGTCAAATCATAGCAAATACCGGAGAATTCACTCCCTGATGTAAGAATTGTTTCTAGGGATTAATTCCCTACTGGATATTTTGACCTATTTCATATAAACTATTTCTGCATTATTTCTGCTGAGGTGTGGTATGAAAAAAAGTGACTACCAATTGGATGAAGTGAAGAAAATTGAGTTGGATATCTTAAAGGAGTTTATCCGAATTTGCGAACTCCTTCATTTGCGTTATTTTGCTATTGATGGTACTGCTTTAGGCGCTGTCAGGCATGGGGGATTTATCCCCTGGGATGATGACATCGACGTTGCTCTCCCGCGTGCAGATTATGAAATCTTTCTCAAGCATGCACAGGAGCTTTTACCCAAACATTATTTTCTTCAGACCTTGGATACAGATCCAGACTACCTCAGAGGTTTTAGTAAAATACGCAATTCCAATACCACTTTTATAGAAACTGCCGCAATGAAGCTACACATGAACCATGGAATATACATCGATGTTTTTCCTCTGGATGGATATAATTATTCAAAATTTGACGAAATCTTATTCAAATTTAAAAAAATCATGTTTGAAGATAGAATTGACGAAGGATTCTATCATCGTACCGCACCAGAAAAACGTCCTTTAAAAACCGAATTGGTTGGAAAGATTATGAAGCTCTTTTCAAGAACAATGACTCCGAAGAAAGCCGCTTATCGCCTAGAGGCTATGATACAAAAGTACGGGTATGATGCCTGTGCCGCCGTAGGAAGCCTATACGATTCCATATATAAAAGAGAAGTGGTCCCAAAAGAGTATTATGGAAACGGTAGAGAAATCAACTTTGAAAGCATCACAATTCGCGTTCCGGAAAAAGTTGAATTGTTGCTGAAACACATCTATGGGGATTACATGCAGTATCCGCCTAAATCCAAGCGCATTCCCCAGCATAGTTGCGAAATAATCGATTGTACAACGCCATATACAGCATATATAAAATAAAGGAGAGGCAACGCCTCTCCTTTATTTTATCCCTATAACAGGGCGATTATTTTGCTAAAATTCAATTCCCTGGTCTTGTTCATCACTAGAAATAAATCCACAATGGCCCAAACACCGCATCCGCCGGCAGTCAGCAACTTCAGCACTCCCATGGCGGGCTCCTCCAACATAAACCGATCGATACCCAGCGTTCCCACGAACAGCGATACGATCAAAATTACGGTGGGATCCTTCAACTGAACCATGGACATCCGCATAAAGGTATCGTCATCCATCTGAAGCAGCCGTTCACGCAGAAACATGATCCGCTCCGCCGGAAAATACTTTTGGTTCATCATCAAATACAAATCGACTTTTTGCTTATCCAAGGACAGAACTCCCTCCTCCAGCTTCGGCGTTTCCTATCGCCGTTAATAGCATAACATAAGCGCTGTCTAGCAACCATTAAGTATTCATAAAGTTATAGCTGGAGCAGCCGCAGAATGTAGACGAGGATCATCAGGGCCGCCACAAATCCCATTCCCCAGTGGATAGCCCGCTGATAACGCGGAAACAGCCCTTGATGAAACCCCAGCCAAAGGACGGCTAGCAATGGAAGGGTCAGCGGATGATACGCAAAGGACGCGGCAAAGTCCAGCCGCAGCAACGCTCCAAGGGATCGGGTCATACCGCAGGCGGGACAAGGAATCCCCAGAACGCGCCGGAACGGACAACCGATTCCCATAACCTTCAATAGATAAAAAGCCAGCGCAAGAACGGCAAAATAGCCCAAATGCCGATAAAATAGCCTGGATCCTTGTACTTTCCGTTTTGCTACCATCACCTTATTGATCTCAAAGGGGGTCCCCCCTGTCAAAGGGTGCTCGCATAAACGCATCCAGCTCCCCCTGATTTTTTAACACCACGGTCTTTTCGCCATATCGTTCCAGAATCTCGTCATAATGGGCCCGGGCAGCCCTATCCCGCCCCCGATACAGGATCCACCAAGCAAAGGCAAGGTCAAACTTCTCCTGACAACCAGGCGCCATACTTTCCCGGGTGGTGTTGCGGTACCGGCAATACCGGGACCAGGCCCGCCGAAAACAGCTCCAGCGGGAAAATCGAAGGAAGATGATCCAATCCGCCTGTGCCAGCCGCTCCTCCTGCAGGAACTGACGGTAGTTTCCATCGATCACCCATTCCGGTTGCTCCATAAAGCGCGCAGCCATAGCAACGCCCTCTTCCCGATTTCGCTCCTTCCAGTTGGCCTCAAACTGAACCGTATCCAGATAGAGTACCGGGATGCCAAAACGATTGCCCAGAAAAGCGGCCAAGGTGGACTTTCCGCTTCCGCTATACCCGATTATCGCAATCCGCATCCTCCGCCTTCCTCCTTTTTCGTTTCCACATCCACTTTACAGAGAATCTCATCATAACAGCCCCTTCCCACACAGTCAAATAGGAGGGCGATTCCCATTATCACCAGGCACGCAAAGCATGTTCCGCTTAGCTTAACAAAGCAAGGCGCGCCCCAAAAGCGGACACAGGTTCCACCTAGCGATGCTATGCAAAAAGACGCCCGCCCTTTCGCGCAGACATCAAAATATGGCACTCCACTTTGAGGAATTGCCATATCGGGCGCAGCAACTTGCCTCTGAGAAGCGTTGACGAAAAAGACACCTCCACTAAACGCAAGGAACAGACAAATAGCTGAACCTTGAGCGCAAATTGCGTCCAGGCTCAGCCTGGTACGAATCTCATAACAACAAACTTGGATTTGAATACAAAAATATCGCGAACCATCCAAAGATGATTCGCGATATTGAGTGCAGGCTCAGCCTGCTGGTGCCGCTGATCGGACTTGAACCGATACGGGGTCGCCCCCGAGGGATTTTAAGTCCCTTGTGTCTGCCGATTCCACCACAGCGGCGCATTATGATAGCAAGCATCCCGCTTCGCGCCCGATTTTATTAAGGCGCGGGACTGGGAGAAGGGGTGGGCGCAGGCGTGCCAGTGGCGCCGCCGTCGCCGTGATCCTTCTGCTGGCTTTCCTGATAGCTCTTATATTCTTCCCGGGTTAGAGAATCCTTAAGCCAATAGCTGTAATAGGGGTTCTCCCAGACGGTTCCATCCGAAAACGTCGCCTTAACCACGCATCCCTTGGCCTTTAGGGGATATGCGCCCGTTACATCCTTGTTCAGCGGAATATCCATATCATCGCCGCAGGAATCTTCCGGTTCCAGCACACATTCCCGGCTGTTGAAATAGACCGGGCCCACCCCATCCACGAACTTCATATTGGCGTCCTTCTCGTCGGTCAAAGTATATGCAAACGTCACAGCCTGGATGGTCCGTTCAGGATCCTGATTTTTGCAAACGATCCGCAGAACCGGCCCCGCGCTCTCCTCATCAGGAGTCACGATCAACGCGTCCGTAACGGCAGCCAGCTGCTGCTCCGCCGCGGCGGCAGCTTCCGCCTCATACTGGTTTTGCTTCTCCTGGTAGTCAGCAACATCCTTCTGGGCCTGCTGATAATTCTCGTCCTCGGGAATCATCTTCTGCAGTTCCAGAATCGCTAAAGCATAATATCCTTCCCCATACAGGGTCTGCGCCTCGGTATAAGCTGCGCGAGAGCTGTGGAGAGACTCCACAAAATAAAGGGCCTGCTGAATCTGATCATTCAACAGTGGAAATCCCTGCATGTCAGACAAAATGGTTTTGATCTCCTCATACCTGGTTTCATCCGTGCGATAGGCGGAAACAAGCTCCTCCAGGCGCTGCTGGATCAACGGCGTAATTTCGTTTACCCGCCGGCTGCTCTTCTCAATATCCCGCTGATAGATGGCCGTAGCCTCTTCAAAGCGATTGTTTAAAAAAGCATCCATACAGGCGTCCACAGGATTGTCCAAAGAGGTGATCAAAATAACGCCGGCCACCAACAGCGTCAGCACAACGCCCAAAACGATAAACTTCCGTAAATGGGACTTTTTCACTATTTCAGCACCGCAGCCGGGACACCGATCCACGTCTTTGGGCACTTTTTGCTTACATTGCGGGCATTTCATCCGATTGAAAATCTCCCAACTCATTTGGCAAAAATATCACTTTATTTTATCATACATTATGAAAAAGAAAAGCCCCATTGTAAATCCAATCCCTCTGGCAGCCCTTTTCACGGAATGCCGTCCTTCCTTCCCACCGAAAAAAATTCGCAAACCGCAAAAAAGCGGTTTGCGAATTGGGAGCGGCAAGTTGCCGCTGGTGATCCATCGGGGACTCGAACCCCGGACACCCTGATTAAAAGTCGGTATTTTTCGGGCTCTAAATCCCCTTAAATAAAGGTTTTAGGGCCTCTGGAGAGTAACGGGGATGTAGTAGTGTTTTATTTTTTTACGTTATACTACCTCTGAGCAATCCCTAAGATATCCTTTAGAGCTGTTTCAAGTACCCTAGAATAATTGATCCCCATGGCGCTATGCTCCGCCGCTTCTTTGAGCCATGCCGGGAGGGTGAGGGTTGTCTTTACCCTCTTATTATCCAGCTCATCCTTTACCATATCAGGAAATACTGAGACAGGCGCTACCAGGTATCCCGCTGCCGTATCGGGATCAACCATAGGCGCCTCGGCGGGAACCGGTATTTCTTCCCCGTCCTTCTCCATTCCATACAAATGAAGCCCCAAGGCCTCCTCCGCCCCTTTCATGGCTGCTTTGAAATCCTCCCCAAAGCTTACGCAGCCCGGGAGGTCCGGAAAGTAAACGCTATACCCGCCATCTTCGGAAGGCTCAAACACTGCAAAATAGGTCGCTTTTCGCATATCCTTATCCCCTTTCTTGTCATATCAGGCAAAGGGCTCTCATTTGAGCCCTGCCTGCTTTAGGATGGAGTTCAATGTTCCAGGTGGGATATCCCCCGTGTGACTTGGCACCGTAACCTTTCCGGGCTTGGTCGGATGCCTTAGCTGGATATGTGATCCTCTCGTTCGCTCTGGAATCTCCCTCCAGCCATCATCACGGAGTAGTTTCATTACTTCCCGGTATTTCACATCGTTCCCTCCTTACGCTTATATTATACGTGTATAACGCACGTATGTCAATATTTTTTTACGTATTTTTTACACGTATAATAAAAAAGCCCCCGGATAAACCAGGGGCTTTCATTGATATAACCTATAGGTTATACGTCCATATTTTCATTGCCTACAAGGTTCCGCACCATCTCAAAGGCACCAGTTGCGGCCAGGCCACTTGCTAGGCCGCCCAGAAGAACCTCGGGGGTAAATACCCAGGTGTTCACCCACACATTGATTAGTACCCCTAGACACCCCATAATAAGGGGAATCCATTTGTTGTCCATAGGCAGGAAATGCTTGATGATATATCCTACCGCCAGGCAGATCGCCATTACCAATACCACAATGTAGTCGTTCAGAATTTCCATCACAAATTCCTCCTTAATGTTTCAAGTCCTTGGTGGGGAGGGTATGAACCTTCTCTATCCTAGAATCCATATCTCCATTCCACCCATGGGCCTTGTAATTCAAATACATCTCTTCCAGAATCCGCCGCTCCGATGGGGTGGCGTATCCCTTGTTCAACAACCTCTCGATTTCCTCGGATAGCCTGGCATAAGCCAATAATCGAATGGTGCCAAGGCCTGTCCGCACCTCTTTGATCAGTGCGTCCCTGTCTGCTTTTTCCTCCTTCGCCTCGCCGTCCTTTTTATCAAAGAACCGCTTGATGAAGAACAGCAAAATACCATTGATCCCAAGAACCGAGAGAATCGACAACGCTACTTCCACATCTAATCACCCCCTATTCGATGGTTAGCTGGAATTTGCCAATGGCCTTGCCAAACAGCCCAGCATATCCATCCTGGCCATTCGTAGTCTCGTTGTCATGCTGGAAGGAATAATACCCGCCGCCCACAGGAGCCACCCGGTACTCGGCTTTTTTAAAGGGTCGAATATCATCGGGGGTATAGAAATACACTTGGATGGCGTCGATCACCTTTCCATTCCCGGCGTAACCGTTCACGATATCGTTGATGTTGTATCCAGTTACCCAGGGGAGCCAGTCGCCACCCATCACATGCACCCGGTACTTTACCGACCCATGGGACACCCCGATGGCCACATCGGTAATGGGACTATCCTCCCACCCAGCGTAGTCTGCAAGGTTACATACCTCCGGTAGCCAGCCATGCTTTCGGGTGCGGACCCGATAGAATGCATCAATCTCCTTTGTACTGGGGACAGGAGTAGGGACAGGCCGGGGAGCTTCTCCCCCCATATATGCAGCTACCATGTCCAGGAATCGCTGCCAGCCCATGGCCATAGTACGGTGCGGGCATCCCTTCTCCGGGAAGTAATCATAGTGCCGTGTCACCCTATCAAGGCCCCAGTTGCGCTCTTTCAGTAATTTGGCAATATACTCCGCTGCGTTCTTCTCCGCTTGGATGAACCGTTCGCCGCCGCTCTTGCTATAACAGATTTCAATGGCAATTCCCTGCCGGTTCCCCGGGCCATTCCCATCGGTGGCGTTCCAGGTGTTGCGGTCAAAAGGTGAACATCGGATGATCTCCTTGTCGTCAACAGCAGCGTGGAATCCCCCCAGCTTTAGGTTGCCCTGCATATCTTGGCGCCGTACATATACGACCCACTGGAGGATACTCGGCCGATATAAACCTCCACCGTCAGTGGACTGGTGTTGTTCGCGATATCGGCAGAACCCTCCGTTACCACCAGCCTGTGGGTCCAGACACTACTAGACGTACTGCCTGTAATCGTTGCCATCGCTACTCACCCCACCTTCGTCAAAGAAATATTGCCATTTTCCCGCGGGATAAAGGCCACGGGCCCTATCCGCAGAGAGTGCAGAAAATGGCCGTCAAGGACCACTAGCTGTTTGTTGGAGAAATAGGCTACCTCGGCGCCTCCATCCAGAAAACTGATTCGGTCATTCTCTTGCCGTAGAACCAGCTCGCTTCCCTTCTCACCCAGAATGATATTGCCGTTTTCAAACCGGATGTATTCCTCAAAGAGTTGAAACTGTTCCCGCGTATCCGCGTCATTGGCGTCCACCATAGCCCGCAGCTCCGTAAACTGAAAGGTGAAGCTATCCGAAAGCTGGGTCATACTGGTGCTGACAAGCTCAGTTACCTGATCTTGGGTCACAGCGCTCTCGGAGACTTCTGTCCGGATTGCTTCGGCTGTCTGTTCGATCAAAGAGGTTAAAATCGGACGCACTACCCACAGTGCCAAACGGCTCTCCGTCATGGAGCTTTTGTACAGACAACAGGCCACAACCGATACCCTTTTTCACGTTGCTGTATCCGTAGAAGTTAATGGCTGCCCGGCCATAGCATCCGCTGTACACCTCCCCAGGATCAGTGATTTCGTTGCGGAAGGCATCAACAATAACAGGCCTCTGAGTTTCCCGGGCAGAAGCCGAAAGCACCCAACACCCGGCGCATTCGGGGCCGTAGGGATCGCCATTGTCTTTCACCCCATCGCCATCGTGCAATGGATTTACCGGGTTCATGGGTAGGGCGTTAGCCCCGTTACGCTTACAGAAGTTCTCCCTGGCCTCCTTCATCGCTTCTTTGATCTTGCCAACAGTGGCAGTGTCACTTTTGGGAATTAAGAGGGTAATACTATACTTAGGATCACCTCCGGAGATAGGCTCCTTGGGCTCAAAAATCTGTACATACGAAAACCTAACTTTTCCGGTCACTACTTTAGTTGCCATTATTCGTTGTCTCCTTTATTTGTAGTCCAAAGTGGTTCTGGGGTTATTTGATACGCATTTGCGTGGAGTAAGTCACGGATGAGGTCTATAGCTTCTTTTGTAGTTGAAAGCAAAATCAGATCACAGGGTTCTTTGGCACCTATTTTTTTAGGCGTATTAAAGATCCCTCCGTGAAATCTTTTAGATTGATCACCGCTTGGTCTCCTCCTCAAAGTCTTTTACTGCTTCGGCCACCCGGTTATATGCGGGCCGTTTATCAGTCTCAGGTGCAATAATCGGTGATCCTGGTGTCCGGGTAACTAGATCGGCTAACAGCTCCGCGGTCTTTTTCTTTCCAATCGCCTTGTCCAGTGCAGCAGGGCTCAGCAGTTTGGTCTCGGTGTAGTCCTCCAGGCTGTACCCTTCGGCCTTCAGCTTCTCAGCCACGGCCAACTCGTCGGACCATTTACGGTTGCCCATCTTGCCCTCTACCACCTTGTACCCCGGAATCTCGCCGCCCTGGATCAGAGTATCCATAGCCTGGGCTTTGACCCGTTTCAGCCAGAGGGTGATCATGGGCTCCATGGCAAGAATGTCTGCTACCTCATACGGCGCCAGCACCTTTACCCCTAACCTCCCGGTGTAGGTACGCACATACTCAGTACAGGCCTTGGTTAGTTTCCGGCATCGCCCAGCATGTGGACAAAACCGGCAATGCTCCCCCTCTTTATAAGCCCCCTTACCCTTAGCGGCCTTAGCCGCGGTTGGTTTAACGGTCTTCTCCGCCCAACTCAACAGCTCCGCAGCGGGCAACTCATACACGCTGATGTTGTTCATACGGGGCTGATAGATTTGCTGCGCTCGTAGTCTCACTGTTGGTTCTGCTCGGTGTTGGGTGTTCAGGAGGAGCTTCAACTGCGGTTAACAAGTACGCAGACATCGACCCGCTTGGTTTCTTGTCCAATAATGTATCTGACATGAGTATTAACGAGGTTAAGAAGTTTAACTCCAAATTTGTTGAGGACGACCCGGAATATCTATACTATGATGGCACGGTCACATATTTTGAAAAACCCGGAAACGCCATAATCGCATTAGATGGTCACGAAATAGCCCGCGCCGGATACTCTGTTCTCTGCTCGGATGAAAGCGCAAGCGAAACCGCTTTTTATTGTATGGAAATTATTGAGGCAACCGCTGATCATTTTGGTAATTATGAAGTTAGTATGAGGTATCCCGGTTGGACTAAAAGTAATACACTCGAAGAAGCTGATCTTTTATCATACATACTCGCATACAGGGAAAATATGGATTGCTCCCCAATTTGTTCTATTGATTGGGACGAGGCGACGATTATCATCACACCCTTGTCTACAGCGACTATGGTCTCTATGTATTTGAACTGAAAAAAAAGGGACCGCCTCCTGCTGCAACAGGAGAACGGTCAGGGTATAGCAAAAGCACCTTTGGGCGGGTGAGCTTTGCTATACCCTGAATATAGCATATTTAGGGGTGAAAACACAATGGTTTGTAAGAAATGTGGTGTCGAGCTGCCCCCGAAGGCGGTCTTCTGTTTCGCCTGCGGCGTCCGGCAAGAGCCGGTCCGGCAGAAACGCCGGCGTGGAAACGGCGAAGGCACCGTCTATAAACGGGGAGCGAGCTGGTGTTGCGAGCGGACCTTCGGTTATACCCCCACGGGCCGGGTCATGGCAAAAAAGGCTGGCTTTAAAACCAAAAGAGAAGCCCTGGAGTACCTTCCAAAACTCCAGGACCCGCGCATCCTAAAACCCATACGGCGAAAGTCCACCCAGATTCCTCTCAAAGAGCTTTACGACCTATGGCTGCCCACGCACCAGGCTTCCCCTAAAACGCTGGAGGGATACCGGGCGGCGTTCTCGGTGTTCAAGCCTATCTGGCAGAACAGCATGGAGAACATGGACATAGACGACCTCCAGGAGTGCCTGGATGATTTCGCGCCCAAGAAAGGAACATCGGGCAAACGCACCCGACAGATCGCAAAAACCTGCCTTGGCCTGGTGTATAAATACGGTATCCCCCGGGGTTATGTCCCCGCCAATCTGGCTGGAGAAGCTAACCTTGCAAAATTCCTCAAGGTGAGGACCGGGGAGACCTCCACAAAAGTGGGATTCAACAGCAAAGAGTTGGAGCAAATAAAAGCCAACATAGACCGGGTCCCCTATGCGGACTATATCTATTGCGCCTGCTACCTGGGTTTCCGCCCTAGCGCCTTCCTCAAGTTGGATGTAGCCAACTACAACCGGAAAGAAAAAGCCATTACAGGGGGGATCAAAACCGAGGCCGGCATCAACCGTACTGTGACCATATCCCCCAAAATCCAGCCTATCATCGACCGCCTGACCTGCGATAGGATTGCAGGGCCCCTGTTCTGCGCTCCAGACGGCTCCCAGTTGGCTTTGAAGGAGTACCGCGGGTATTTCTATGAGGCCCTTGAACAAATCGGCATATCGAATCCTACGGACGAATACGGGCGACACAGGATCACGCCCCACTCCTGCCGGCACACCTTCGCCACTCTTTTGAAATCCGTGTCCGCTCCCGATCGGGATAAACTGGAACTTATCGGGCATACCTCGGAGGAGATGCTGCGGTATTACCAGGACGTCTCCCTCTCCGATCTGCGACGCATCACTGACGCCCTTTGAGAGTGTAACACGGGGTGTAATGGAATAAGATTTTACAATATTTTATGATATTTCTGTTCCTAAAATTAAAAACAAAAAAACCCCGAGAAGCCTTTATTCTCGGGGGTTTTGGGGTGGTGATCCATCGGGGACTCGAACCCCGGACACCCTGATTAAAAGTCAGGTGCTCTACCAACTGAGCTAATGGATCCCATGGCTGGGGTGGCTGGATTCGAACCAACGCATGCGGGAGTCAAAGTCCCGTGCCTTACCGCTTGGCTACACCCCACGGTGAGGGAAGGATTCTAGCGGCCTGGGGTTTCAAGAGATACCCGCCACCAGCGGCACATCTTGGAAGCTTGTCTGCCAAAGAAAAAATGGGGTGAGTAGTGGGGTTCGAACCCACGACCTCCAGGGCCACAACCTGGCACTCTAACCAGCTGAGCTATACCCACCATGTGCAAATTGGCGCGCCTGCAGGGATTTGAACCCCGGACCCACGGCTTAGAAGGCCGTTGCTCTATCCACTGAGCTACAGGCGCACAAGCTACGCACGTTAGTATAAAACAAACCCGGTAACCTGTCAATGAAATTTATGGGCTATATCTCATAAAAATCCGCGGATGGGTTTCCCTCCCGGTCCACCGTCAGCAAAAGATAGCCGGGATTCCCCTGCCGGGGGGATAAAAGGCTGCCGGGATTCAAAAACAGACAGCCGCCGTCAACAAAGCAATCCGCGCGATGGGTATGGCCAAAACAGCAGACCCGCGCTTCCCGCTCCTGGGCCGCCAGGGTCAGCTGAAGGTACCCGGCCTTCACCCGATAGCGATGTCCATGGGTTAAAAACACGCGGCATCCGTTGATGTTCAAAAGCCGGTCCTCCGGTTCTTCGGCAGCCCAAAGATCGCAGTTCCCCCGGACAGAAACGACGGGGATGCCGCTTTCCTCCTCCAAATAACGGCCATCGGTAACAAAATCCCCCATGTGAAAGATAGCGTCAGGCCGGCGCTCCATCTCGGCGATGCGGGATAA
Source organism: Christensenella sp. MSJ-20 (assembly GCF_044357945.1). Taxonomy (NCBI): domain Bacteria; kingdom Bacillati; phylum Bacillota; class Clostridia; order Christensenellales; family Christensenellaceae; genus Christensenella; species Christensenella sp. MSJ-20. Next base: position 316,388 of record NZ_CP076563.1, on the reverse strand, counting down.
CAGCTTTTGCAGGGCTTTTTCATCTCCGTGGCTATCGGAAACCAGGACAACCCCGTAGGTAGCTCCCATTATTTCATCAGCTCCTCGCGCAGAGCTAGAAGCGCGCGGCTCCGGTGGCTAATGGCGTTTTTGGTCTCCTCGTCCATTTCGCCATAGGTCTGCCGGTAGGTTTCATCATAGAAAAGGGGATCGTACCCAAAACCGCCCGCTCCCCGGGGCTCCGTCAGGATGACGCCGGGGGACTCTCCCCGTACCACGATCAATCGTCCTCCCTTTTGCGCGAGAGCCACTGCCGAAACAAACCGAGCCTGACGTTGGTCGACAGGTACGCGTTCAAGAGCTTCCAGTAGTTTTTTGTTGTTCGCTTCATCGGTACCCTCCTCGGAATACCGGGCGGAATACACCCCAGGCGCCCCGTCCAGGGCGTCCACGCAGAGGCCGGAGTCATCGGCGAGGGCGTCCATGCCAAAAGACATGCGGCCCGCCACCGCCTTTTTGACGGCGTTGGCCTCGAAGGTATCCCCATCCTCCACCACTTCAAAGGGATGATCCATATCCCGTGGGGTGTAGAACTCATCGTAAAAATCACCCAGTATGGCTTTGATCTCCCTTATTTTGCCCTGATTGTTGCTGGCTATGAATATTTTTCTCATTTTGCTCCCCCCACTTTGCCCAGCGCGCGGTCCTGGGCTTCAAAAATCTCAAAGATGCCGCCCTTAGCAAGGGCTAGCATCTCGGTCATCTGCACAAAGGTAAAGGGATGCTGCTCCCCTGTCCCCTGAACCTCCGCAATCCCCCCGTCCCGGGTCATAACCACGTTAAGGTCCACCTCAGCGTTGCTGTCCTCCGCGTAGCAGAGATCCAAAACATAACCGCCTTGCACCATCCCAACGCTGACGGCTCCAATGTTCCGGTCGTTGGGCGGCAGAGGCAGCTTGTCCGCCTCATGAAGCTTCCGCAAAAGATCATACACGGCGCAATAGGCCCCCGATATGGCTGCGGTGCGGGTGCCGCCGTCGGCGTCCAAAACGTCGCAGTCCACCCGGATGGTATACTCCCCCAAAGCGGAAAGGTCAAATCCACTCCGAAGGCTCCGGCCGATGAGCCGGGAGATCTCCACGCCCCGTCCGTCCTTGCGCAGGCCATCCCGCTGCTTGCGCCGAGGGGTGGAAGCGGGCAGCATGGCGTATTCCGCCGTGATCCATCCGCCCTTTCCCATCCGAAACTCCGGGACTCCCTCTTCCGCCATGGCGGACACCAGAACCCGGGTATTCCCAAAGGACGCCAGGCAGCTGGCGTGGGCGTTTTTCAGGTAATCCATGGTAAAGGCGATTGGACGCATCTGTAAGGCTTCCACGAGCATTCTCCCATTCTTTTGTTTTTTTGTGATTCTTATATTATAATCCATGTGGAATACAAGGCAATGCTTTTCTTTGGAGGAATCCTATGACCCATATGGACGGCGTAGCTCTCTACGCCATGACCCAGGAGCTGATGAAGACCCTGGACAACGGCCGGATCGAACGCATCTCCCGCTCCGGCAAATACGAGTATACCCTGGTGGTTCGGGCCAACAACAAAAATCATCGGCTGCTGCTTTCCGCCGATCCCGAATCCGCCCGGCTTCATCTCACCGAAAAAGGAGCGGAAAACCGGGAGCAAACGCCTCCGCCCTTTTTGATGCTGCTCCGCAAGCATCTGGCCAAAGGACGGATCACCTCCATCGCCATGGACACCCTGGACCGGGTGGTCACGCTTGAGGTGCTTTCCGCCAACGAGCTGGGAGACCTCTGCCCATATCGTCTGATTTTAGAGGTGATGGGCAAGCACAGCAATCTCATCCTGGTGGACGAGAAGGGAACGGTCATCGACGCCGCAAAACGGGTCTACGCCGATATGTCCCGGGTACGGACGGTGCTCCCGGGGGACGATTACCTGCCCCCGCCCTCTCAGGAGAAGGACTCTCCCCTCACCCTGGACTTCTCCGCCTACCTGGCAGCGCATTCCCAATGGGGCAAGCGGGCCGCAGCAGCCTTAACCGCCGGCTGCCTAGGGGTATCCCCACACACCGCCCGGATGCTTTGCCAGCTGGCCGGCCTGTCGCCCGATGCCTCCCTTCCCCTTTCCCCCGGGGATGCCGGCGCCCTTTCTGCCGCTTGCACAGCCTTCTTCTCCCGTCTTCGGGAGAGCCAACTGGAACCTGGCATCCTAACTCACGGGGAGGAATGGCTGGCGGTATTTCCCCAGCCGGTGCCAGACTACGGTTTTCTTCCCTATCCCACCTTAAGCCAGGCCTATGACGCCTATTATACCCAATGCTTGGCCCAAAAGCAGCTTGTTTCCTCCAAAGCCGCGCTCACCGCTTCGGTATCCGACCATCTGGACCGGCTCTATAAACGCCTATCCATCCAAAACGATGTTCTGCTCTCCTCCCAAAACCAAGAGGAGGAGCAGCACCTTGGGGAATTGATTCTGGCCTATCTGCACGAGATTCCCCGGGGAGCGGATCGATGGGTGGTAAACGATTACCTGACGGGGGAGGATCGAGCATTGAAACTGGACCCTACTCAGACCCCCCAGGAGAACGCCCAGCGGTACTTTAAGCGTTCCGCCCGGAAGAAGGCCGCCGCCAAGGCGGCCCAAGCCCAGAAGGGGGAGATCGAGCCCCAGGTGGCGTATCTCCAGTCGGTGCTGCTTTCCATCGACACCGCGGGTACCTCCACTGAGCTGGGAGAGATTCGGGAGGAGCTGCGGGAGGCAGGCTATCTCCGCCAATCCCCCGGCAGCAAGAAAGGGGAAAAACAGCAGCAGTCCCAGCCGGTACGCTTTCGCTCCCCCGATGGGATCGAAATCCTGGTGGGACGCAACAACCGCCAGAACGATCTTCTGGCCACACGTATCGCCCGGAGCACCGACATCTGGCTTCACGTCCAGGGAATGCCGGGAAGCCATGTGGTGGTTCGCCATCGGGCGCCTCTCCCCAGCGATACCATGGTGGCGGCCCTCAACATCGCCGCCTACTACAGCAGGGGGCGGAATTCCAGCAACGTGCCGGTGGATGTAACCGCCATCAAAAACGTTCGCAAGCCGGCGGGCAGCAAGCCGGGCTATGTGATCTTTACCCAACAAAAGACCTATTTCATCACCCCCGATGAAAAGCTGGTGAAATCCCTTTTAGCGGATCGACAGGAATAGCATCCACAACACAGCAAAAAGGACGGCGCTATGCCGTCCTTTCGTTTTCTAGAATCCGCCGCAGCCCCCGTTCCGCCACCAGACAGAGCGCCCATTTCACAATATCGCCCGGTAATGTAAGGAGGCATCCCGTCATCAGAGCGGCGTCCGCCGTCATGGGTATGCCCACAGCCCGGCTCATCAGCCAGAAGTATGGCAGGCCCGGTAGATAAACCGCTAGGAATCCCAATCCACTGGCCGCGGCCGGGCCCCAGGGACGAAGCCGCCAGCGAGAATAGAGGCTGCCTGCCACATAGGCCCCTAGGATCATTCCAAGCAAATAGCCAAAGGAAGGTCTCATGACATAGGCCACGCCTCCCCCTCCTCCGGAAAACACCGGCAAACCCGCAAGGCCCAGCGCCACGTACGCCGCTACCGACGCGGCTCCTCTCTTCCCTCCAAGTGCAAGGCCGCTCAGGGTGGTAAAGAGGGTCTGCAAGGTGATGGATAACTGGGGCAGCGGCAGGGTGATCCAGCCGCCGACGCAGCAGAGGGCGGCGAAGAGACCGCAGAGGACCAGACTACGGATGGTTTCATGTCGCATGTTGATTCCCCTTCCCAGTTTTTCTTAGAATACCGGCCTTTAATAGAATTGTCAATATATATTATAATTAGGTTTACAATTAAGAAACAAAAAACAGGGCGATGTCCGCCCTGCTTTTTTCATTGATTGCCTTTTTTGCAGCCCCAAACCGGCTCTTTCCGGCCAAATCCGGCCAATTCGGGCTAATGGTGGCCTACTATTTGATGGGCAAATTGCGGCTGCCCGGCTTTACCAAGGGGATCCCTTCCTTGCAAAGAGGGCACTCATCGGGAGCATAGGACTTCAGATCCAGGGAAACCACGCTCTCTAGGCGCTCCCCAAGATCAATCTGGCCGTTGGTACGATCCACCACCACGCAGACCCCTACCACATCTCCGCCAGCCTTGTGGACCAGCTCCAAGACCTCCTGAACGCTGCCGCCGGTGGTCACTACATCCTCCACCACCAGCACCTTCTGGCCCGGCTCAATGTGGAATCCACGGCGCAGGGTCATCACTCCGTTTTCACGCTCGGCAAAGATGTTCTCGCACCCCAGAATCCTGGCCATGGCAAAGGACATCTGAACAGCGCCAACGGCGGGCCCGATCACAAGATCAATCTGCTCCCCTTCAAACCGCTTTGCAAGATCCTCTAGAATCTCATCGGTGTATTGGGGAAACCGGAATAGCTGGGCGCACTGCATATATTTATCCCCATGCCGGCCGCTGGTAAACAGGAAGTGGCCGTCCAGCATCACACCCGTCTCCCGGAAAATCTCAAAAACCCGTTCGATATTCATCGTCCTTACCTCCTTCTTTAGACCATCAGGCTGCCGGTGAGCTCCGCCGCCGTGGCGATGCCCATCCCATCCAGATAATCGTTCAGCTCAGCTATTATTCTATCGCAAGAATACGGATCCATCAAGCTTGCCGTTCCAACCATCACCGCAGTGGCTCCACAAAGCATAAATTCTGCCGCATCCAAGCCGGTGGTTACGCCTCCCAACCCTACAACGGGTATGGAAACCGCTTGGCTTACCTGATATACCATCCGAAGGGCAATCGGTTTGACTGCCGGACCGGACAGTCCCCCCATGACGCTAGCCAGAATAGGCCGGCGGGTATAGGGATCCACCGCCATGGCCGAAAGGGTGTTGATAAGGGAAATAGCGTCCGCCCCCTCCCCTTCCACCGCTCGGGCAATGGCGGCGATGTCCGCCACATTCGGGCTCAGTTTCACCATCAGGGGCGTCTTACAAAGGGGTCGCACTTCCCGCACCACCTCGGCGGCGGATTGGGGCGTGGTGCCAAAAGCCATCCCTCCCCCCTTGATATTGGGGCAAGAGATATTTAGTTCGATCATATCGGCGCCGGCCTCCGATACCATGGCCACCGTCTCCCGGTATTCCCCAAGGCTGCTGCCGGAAACGTTAACGATGACGGCGGTTTGAAGGGTTTTCATATAGGGAAGCTCTTTCCTCAAAAACGCCTCCACCCCAGGATTCTCCAGCCCTACGCTATTGATGCACCCGCTGGGGGTTTCCGCTATGCGAGGCGTAGGATTCCCCAGACGGGGCTGGCGGGTAATCCCTTTGCTACTGATCCCTCCCATACGGGAAAGATCGAAATATCCCGCCATCTCCCGGCCAAACCCGAAGGTTCCAGAGGCGGCGATGATGGGATTCTTCAAGGAAACGCCGCAAAGATTTACGGAAAGGTCAGCCATGGAGCGCCACCTCCTCAATGCCAAATACAGGGCCGTCAGTACAGACCCGTTTTCGGGTTTCCAGCCCATCTTTTTGAATGAGACAGGTACAGGCAACACAGACTCCCGTGCCACACCCCATCCGTTCCTCCATGGATACCATACAGGGAATGTTGGTGGGCAAGACCAGTTCCTTTAGGGCCCGCAGCATGGGAACCGGGCCACAAGCGTAGATGGCGTCGGGAGCGGGCTGGCTTTCCAGCCGCTTTATAAGGCCCTGGGTCACAAATCCCTGGTTTCCATTGCTGCCATCATCGGTATAGAAATCGGCAAAGGCCAGGGACGCGGATAAATCATCCTGTTGGTAGATGCAATCCTTCGTGCGATAGCCAAAGATCCCGGAAAACCGAACGGTTTTATAGTATAGGGGCAGATATCGCAGAGGCGCCACGCCGATGCCGCCTCCCACCAGCCAGATGTTCCGCTCCCCCTTTGGAGTAAAACCATGGCCCAAAGGCCCCAAGGCATCCACGAGTTCACCCTCTCGGCATCCAGCAAGAGCCTGAGTCCCCTGGCCCTTTACCTGGTAAACCAACTCCAGAATACCGGTTTCACCGTCATAATTATTGACGCTGATGGGCCGACGGAGGATCAAATCCGGACGGCCAGGAGCTTTTAGGTTCACAAACCGACCGGGGGTAATCTCCTCCCCCAGATTTTTACCCACCAAAAGGCCCATATGCATGGTATCCTGGGCAACCCCATGGTTGAAGACCACTGGATAGCTTCCCTGCTGCATCATATGATCTCCCTCCTAATAGTCCATCCGGCCGACAGCGGAAAGGGCGCCCCGCAGATCCTCCGCCATGGCAAGGGCCGCATCACGGGCAGCATCAGCATAGGGCAGACCACTCTTCTTGTGGGCGCCAATGATGCCCCGGCTGGAGTTCACATAGGCTCCAAAGCCACGGGCGTCAAACAGGCCGGAAAGGTCTGCCGCCGTAGCTCCCTGCGCGCCGTAGCCCGGCACCAGGAAAGGCACCTCCGGAAGGCGTTTTCGAAGGATCTCCCCCTGCTTGGGATGGGTCGCCCCCACCACTGCTCCCACAGCGGCGTAGCCCGTCTCTCCAAGCGTCTCGCGGCCCCAAGCCTGGACCAGATCACCCATGGTTTCAAAGACGGTGGTCTCTCCCAAAGAACGGTCCTGAAGCTCTCCAGATCCAGGATTGCTGGTCTTTACTAGGACAAAGATACCTTTATCATAGGCTTTACACGCCTCCACAAAGGGAAGAACACCGTCAGAGCCCAAATATCCATTTACCGTAAGAAAATCCGCATCCATGGAAGCGATTTTCCCTTGGGGGAAAGGCGTACGACCCAAATAGGCGTTGGCATAAGCCGATGCGGTGCTACCGATGTCGTTTCGCTTACAGTCCGCGATGGTAATCAGACCTTTTTGCCTGGCATAGGCGAGAGTTTCGCAAAAGGCTTTCATCCCCTGCCAGCCATATTGCTCGTAATAGGCCACCTGAACCTTAACACAGGGCACGATGTCAGCGATGGCATCCACAAGGCCTTTGTTGAATTCCAGAATCAGCGCGGCAGCGGAGCCCATAGGATCCGCATGATCCACCCGCTCCGCCATAGCGGCGGGCAACAGCATTAGATGAGTATCCAATCCTACGATGGAGGGGTTGCGCAATTCCGCCACACGGCGGTTCAAACGGTCTATGATCATCTTGCCACCTCATATTCCCATACATTTTTCCGGCCATCGGTAAAGGCGCAGGCCACCCGGCCTACGAGCTCTCTTCCCAGAAGAGGGGTATTCTTTCCCTTGGTGTATAGCCGATCCGCCGTGACGGTCCATGGCATCTTAGGGTCGTACACCACCACATCGGCTGCAACGCCCGGCTGCAATACGCCGCCCGGAATTCCCAGAAGCTTGGCGGGAGCGACGGACATCGCCCGAACCACATCCTCCCAGCAAAGGTACCCCGGCTCCACTAGATTTTTTTGAATCAAGGGGAGGGCCGTCTCAAATCCCGACATACCGTTTGCCGCCAGGTTGAACTCCACCGCCTTATCATCCACATGATGGGGCGCATGATCGGTAACGATGGCGTCTAGCGTGCCGTCCCGAAGCCCTTCGATGATCGCGTCTACATCAGCCTGGGTCCGCAGGGGAGGGTTGATCTTGGCGTTGGTATCGTAATCCATAAGGAGTTCGTCCGTCAGGGAAAAGTACTGGGGGCAGGTTTCCGCAGTGACCTCCACGCCCAGGCCTTTGCCAAACCGTACCAGTTCCACTCCCAGGGCGGTGGACACATGGGCGATATGTACCTTGGTATGGAGTTCCCGGGCCAGAATGATATCCCGGATCAACATGATCTCCTCCGCCGAGGCGGGAATCCCCTTCAATCCGCAGGCCACACTGACGGCCCCCTGGTTCATGACCCCCTCCTCCAAGAGATCCAGATCCTCCTCATGGCAGATGAGAAGGGCGCCGAAGTTCTTGGCGTAGTTGAGGGCGTTTCGCATGGTGAGGCTGCTGGATACCGGCCGGCCGTCATCCGAAAAAGCCACTGCTCCCGCCTCCTGTAGCAAGCCGAACTCGCTGAGCTCCTTTCCCTTCTGCCCCTTGGTGACGCTGGCGATGGGATAGACCTTGGCATATCCCAGCTCCCGGCTGCGAGCAATTAGGTCCCGTATGAGAGCGGGATGATCCAGGACCGGGTCGGTATTGGGCATACAGGCCACCGATGTAAACCCTCCCATGACCGCCGAGCGGGTGCCAGAGGTCAAATCCTCCTTATATTCGAAGCCAGGATCCCGAAGATGGCAGTGCATGTCCACAAAACCGGGAAATACCAGCTTACCCGCAGCGTCGATCAATTCGTCCCCGGCCTGGGATTGGACGCTGGGAGCAATGGCTTCCACCTTTCCATCCCGGATCACAAGATCCAATCTACCGCTTTTCCCAAGGGGATTTACGATGGTTCCATTTTGGATGATGGTTCTCATAGGGCTTCCCTCCGAATCAATAGCTGTAAGAGCGCCATCCGAACAGCAACGCCGTTTTGCACCTGCTCCCGAATCACGCTCTGTTCCCCGTCAGCCACCTGGGTGGTCAGTTCCACCCCTCGGTTGACCGGTCCGGGATGCATCAGAAGCGCGCCGGGCTTGGCTAAGGAAAGGACTTCCTCCCCTACGCCAAAGAAACGGCTATACTCCCGCACCGAGGGAAATAATCCTGCGTGCTGACGCTCCCGCTGAATGCGCAGTCCCATGACGGCGTCGGCATCTCGGACGGCCTCCTCTACGCTTCCGGCCACTTGGGCATGAAGTGGGCTCAGATCCTCGCCAGGCATCAGGGTGGTAGGACCGGCAAACACCACCTGGGCTCCCATGGCATGGAGTCCATAGGCATTGCTCCGAGCCACACGGCTATGGAGGACATCCCCCACGATGGCCACCTTCTTGCCCGATAAATCCCCCAGGTGGCGGCGCAAAGTAAAGAGATCAAGCAGGGCCTGCGTGGGGTGCTCGTTAACCCCGTCCCCCGCATTGATCACAGAAGCCTTGACATGCTTCGCCAGTAGATGGGGCGCGCCGCTCATGGCGTGGCGGATGATGATAACATCCACCCCCATCTGATCCAGGGTAGCGCCGGTATCCAAAAGGGTCTCCCCCTTTTGCACGCTGCTGGCAGTCGCCGTCATATTGGCGCTGCTGGCCCCCATATATTTGCTGGCAAGCTCAAAGGACATGCGGGTCCTGGTGCTGTTCTCGTAGAATAGGGTTACCACGCTTTTACCTGCTAGATCCGATGTTTTTTTATGATCGCTCAAAAGCACCTGGCGCATCTCCTCCGCCAGGTCCAGCACCCGGGTAATCTCCTCCCGAGTGGCGGTACGCAGGCCCAGCAGATCCTTGTGTTGATTGGAAAACATGGCCTCACTCCTTCCGTGGGTACGGGCATAAAAAAAGGAAGCGTTCAGCTTCCTGAAACAAAAACAGCGGTAGCGGGACGGCCCTCAGCGTGGATCATCTCACGGTATTTCATCGCGCCGGCCCCCTTCTCACAAATTTTTGATATTATAGCATAACATCCCCTATCTGTACACCATTTTTTTGCAATTTCATCTCTCCGCCGGCCGCGCGGACGGCTTTGATGAAATCCTCTGGCGGAGGCGCATAAAAAGACAGGGGCATCCCGGTTCTGGGATGGATAAGGCTCAGCCGATAGGCGTGGAGCATTTGCCCCCTTCCCGGATCCTTCCGAACGCCATAGAGCGGATCGCCCACCACAGGATGACCGATAAAAGCCATATGTACCCGAATCTGATGGGTACGGCCGGTGGTAAGAGAGCAGCGCACAAGGGTTTTTCCGTTGAGCCTAGCCACCACCCGATAGAGCGTTTTTGCATACCGGCCTCCTTCCCGTACCACCGCCATCTTCTTTCGATGAACCGGATGCCGGCCGATGGGAGCTTCTATCTCTCCCTCGTCCTCCTTTATATTCCCTTGAACCAGGGCAAGATAGGTGCGCTTTACCGTACGGGCCTTGAGCTGAGCCGACAGGTTTTCATGGGCGGCGTTGTTCTTAGCCACCACCAGCAGTCCGGTAGTGTCCTTATCCAACCGGTGTACGATCCCTGGGCGGATGGTATCCCCTATGGCGGAAAGATGGTCCAGGTGGTAGAGGCAGGCATTGACCACCGTGCCGTCTGGAATGCCGTGGGAAGGATGTACCGCCATACCTCTTGGCTTATTGACCACCGCCAGATCTTCATCCTGATACAGGATGGGAAGAGGCAGATTCTGCGGTACAGCGTCCGCAACTTTAGGCTCCGGCAGCCGGAGGATGTAGGTCTCGCCTTCCTTCACTTTCCGACTGGGCTTGTCCACCATAACGCCGTTGGATGTAACGCAGCCCTGGGACAGCAGCTGCGCGATCTGGGAGCGAGAAAGGGCTGCAAGCTGACTCAATGCCGCATCCAGGCGTTTTCCATGAAGGGTATTTGATATGGTAAGAATCAAGTCATCCATTTTGTTTCTTGCTAGGCCGAAGGAACAGTACCGCAAACACCAGCAGAATGGCGCCGCAGGTAACGAAAATATCGGCCACATTGAACACCGCAAACCGAATAAAGGTGGGATTGATAAAGTCGATGACAAAACCATAGACAATCCTATCGATGAAGTTGCCCAACGCGCCTCCGATGATCAGGGACAATAGAATCCGGACCAAAAGGGATTCTGTCCGGCCATATTTCACCAGATAGAATATCAATCCCGCGATGATGAGCGCGGTGACCACCGTTAAAAGTCCTGTGCGTCCCGATAGAATGGAAAAGGCCGCGCCCCGGTTCTCGACATAGCGAAATTCCACAATTCCCGGAATCACGTCCATCTTCATTCCAGGCATCTGCTTAAGAGATCCCAGGCACCAGAGTTTGGAGATCCGATCCAATAGGATTGCGCCGCCTGCTAGCAGTATTTCCAGCATACCCTACCCCTTTAAGAAAAAATATCAGTTTATTATAGCATACTTTGCCTTCCGTCAGCGGCTTTATTGGCTGTATACCTTAACCATCTCCACAATGTTGGCGATAAACTGGCCGATGATGGGCAAATTCGCATTTGCAAGCCAGGTAAGAAGCGCCATCAAAAGGGCGCCCAGTACCGCAAAGCCTACCGCCATCCCCAATCCTTTCGCAATCCCGCCCATTAGATTACCCCATAGCATACGCCGGGGGCTGTCAAGATGCTCCACATAATCATAGAACCGGGTCCGCTCCAGGCTCTGGCTCAACCGCTCTATCTGCCGTTCTAAGAGGGTGAGCCGTTCTTCCAGCAGATATTCCTCCCGCTTTTTCTCCTCCTCCAACATGGCGACCACCTCTTCCCTTTTCATATGACCCATTTTCTACTATCATGCCCCTATGAATGGGAAAACTATCCGATGGAAGCAATCCATGCCGAAGCTATTTTCGATAGCGGCTCCAGTCCCGAAAGCGAAGGGCGCCCAGGGAGGATACCGTTCCCGCCAGCCCCCAGCCAATCATTCCACCTTGAAAGGGATTCATGCCGCCATAGTAAATCAAGAGACTGGATCCCAAAAGACACAAAGCCATATAAAGCTTGATCCGAGCTCCCTCCCTTAAAATAGCTTCCATATCATATTGTTTCCGCTGCTCCTGATCCCGAATATAGTGGCCACCAATGAGCCAAACCAGGTGGAAACGCCATATTAAATAGGCCAAGACAAGGAAGAATCCCGCACAAATCAAATTGACAGTTGCCATGGAATCCCCTCCTTTCATCACACAGTATGCCCAAATATTTAAGCGCTCCAATCTGGAGCGCTTAATAAAATCAGATGGCAATGATTGTCTCCCGTCCTGGAAACAGATAGGATAGCTTTCCATCCTGAGTAAAAGCTACGCTTTCCTCTGCGGAGAAGCGCACCCGCTGGCCATCCCACTCCGCGAGCTCGCTCTCGGTATTGAGTTCCAAGGCATAGCAGGTGTTGTAATGCAGGGGAAAATCCCCCATGGGCCCGATACCGTCCTGCATATCCCATAACCCTACGATGGTGCCAGCACTATGGCCGAAAAACCCAATGGGATGGTTATAAAGAGCGGCTTGAATCCCTTCGGCTTTGGCCCGATCCAAACAGCGACGAAGGATATCGTTACCGGTTCGGCCGGCGATATGCTCCTCCGCCACAATATCCTGGAAGCGGCAGGTCTTGGCAAAGGCTGTTCGGAGGTACTCCGGCACTTCCCGCTCTCCATCCCGGAGCACATAGCCCATACGCTGGCTATCGGTACACAAGCCAAAGTATTTGATTCCCACATCGTAATGGAGCAGATCCCCCTGTTGGATCACAAGGCCGGTGCTTCCAGTCTTATGAATGCCCTTGCGCTGCACATCCACATGAGGGCTAAACCAGAAGGTAAGGCCCAGCCGATTGATCTCCTGTGCGATCCACTCCTCGACCTCGGTGGTGGTGGTTACCCCCGGAATGATCACCTTACGGGAATAGGCCTCCAAGCAAATATCCATAGCGAGGGCATAGACGCTATAATAACGGGATAGTTCCTCCGGCAGCCGGGTCTCAATCCAATGGGTGGAAAGCTCGTAAGCCGATGCCAGCCGTTCGGCATATCCCGGCGCAAGGCAGGCGCAGAGATCCTCATAAAGCTGGTGGCTGAGGCCATCGCTCATGCCGCTAAGTTTGGAAAGATTCACTCCAATCTTCCGGGGATCTTTTCGCTGGATAAAATCCGCCAACTCCTGGAGTTGATCCCGGGTGATATCCGTATAGGCCTGTTCATAAAGCCTGGCGATTTTGCTATCGGGGCGGCCAAAGTGATAGGCATGGAACACCCCTTTTTCCAGGGTAAAGACCAGACAGGACAGGCGGCGGGCAGTCAAGCACAGATAAGGTACCATGGTGGGATAGATGGGATCCTCGTTGTATTCCCGGCAAAGGATGATCCACATATCAAAGCCATACTCCGCCATGATTCCCGGGATAATGGCGGGGATCCGAGCCGCCAGGGTGTTGTCTATGATTTCAATCTGTTTTTTCAGCGGCACCACTGTTCTCATAGCGCTTCTCCTGCTTTCCTAGTTTTTCCTTTTTAGTATAGCACAGGAAAAGGGCGATGGAACATCAAAAGCCTGGGATCAAACGGCACAAAAAAAGGGCCCCAGGGGCCCTTTTTGGCATCTATCAGTCCTCAAGAGGAATAGCATTGCCGGAAAAAGCGGGAATTTCCTCCATAGCGGGTTCCTCAGCAGCCTGAGGCTCCAGCTCATCAATGGTACGGCGAACGCTCTCGGGGATGGAGAGGTCCTCCACCACTTCCACCAGCTCCTTGGAGTAATCCAGAACCGTGGCCTTAAACTCGTTCAGCACGTTGCGGATGCCAAGGATCTTGCCCTCAACATCGGCCATCTCTTTCTCATAGTTTTCCATCTTGGCGCGAGCGCGGATATCAGCGGTATTGAGGATGTTGGACGCCTCTTTTTGCGCGTTCTCAATCATCTCCTCGGATTCCCGCTTGGCCTTTTCGGTGATATCATCCGCAGCCTTATGGGCAGTAACCATGGTGTGCATCAAGGAATTTTCCATCCCCCGATAGGACTCGACTTGGGCGTTTAGGGCGTCAATCCGGGCAAGGAGCTCCTTGTTCTCCCGAAGGACTTTATCATAGTCCACGATGATTTCATCGAGAAAATCGTCCACCTCGTCCTTGATATAGCCGCGCTTTTCCTCGCCAAAGTTCTTCTCGTGTATGTCCTTCGGTGTGACCATTGCGTATTCCCCCTTAAACTTTCTAAATCATTTTCTTTTTTATTAACAACCCGGCCCTCGGGGCCCGGGCCTGGCCCTAATACTGCCGCCGGTTGCCGCTTCCGCCAAGGGTATAGAAGCTGCCGGCGCCCTGAAGCTCATCAGGGACGTTTCCAGAAATGTCCACGTTGGTGGGCACCAGGATGAAAATCCCTTTGGTAACCTTATGGATGTTGCCGTTCAGGGCATAGACTGCGCCCGACATGAAATCCAATACCCGCTGGGCAATGTCGATCTCCAGATTCTCCAGATTCACCACAATGGGTTTGCGGTTCTTCAGGTTGTCTATGATGCTCTGGGTATCATCATAGGTCATGGGCTGATAGACAACCATCTTCATTTTGCCGCTGTTGGCGCCGGAGAGTCCACGCATGCTGTCGAAGTTCTGAGCAGCAGCCACCGGCTCCCGATCCCGCTTCTTCCCTATGGTTCTCACCTTACCACCTTGCAATCTTCCGGACTTCTTGCCAGAGGAAGCGTAATCGTCTTCATAGTCGTCCTCATAGCCGTCGTCCTCATAATAATCGCTGCGGCTACGGCTATTATCATATCCGTCGTCATAATCGTCGGCATAATCGTCGTAGCCATCGTTATAGCCGTCGTCGTAGCCGTATTCCTCTTCGTCCAGGGTGGACTCCTCCAGCCCAATAAAATCGAATACCTTGCCAAAAAATTTACCAGCCACGCTGTAACCTCCAAACGGGCAAAACTACCGCCTCGCCCCAAAGATCGCCGAGCCGATCCGCACCATGGTGGACCCTTGTGCGATGGCCAGCTCAAAATCGCCGCTCATCCCCATAGAGAGGATGGAAAAATCCGCGGACCGCACATCCTGTGAAAAACGGTCAAACAGTTCTTTAATCCGGGCAAAGTTCTCACTGGTCTCCCGAGAAGAAGCTCCCAGAGGCGCCACGTTCATCAATCCCCGTAACCGAATGCCGGGCAGGGAGAGCACCCCATCCAAAAGGGCCTTGGCATCCTCCTCGGTAGCGCCGCCCCTTCCCTCGCGCTTTTTGAGATCCACCTGGAGCAATACATCCGTTACAACGCCTGCGGCCATGCTCCGACGGCTTAATTCCTCCGCCAGCGAGGGCCTGTCCACCGACTGAATGAGCGCGGTTTTCCCAATGATCTTCTTTACCTTATTGGTCTGCAATTGACCGATCAAGTGCCACTGGACACTTAAGTTTATATTATCACGCTTGGTAAGGAATTCGTCAACCCTATTTTCCCCAAAGGAGGTTTCTCCCAGGCTCGCCGCTTCCAGAACGGCTTCCGGGCCGAAGTTCTTGCTGACGCATAACAGCGCGATTTCCTTTTCTTCCCTGCCTGCTTTCCGGGCTGCATCGGCTATTGCCTCATGAACAGCCTGGAGCCTTTGTGCCATCTCCGTCATTTTAAGACCACCTTGGAGCCTGCCATGAGGGTGGTTCCCTCCTCGGCAGCCTGGATGATGGCATCGGTTCCGTCCTCATAGACCACCGTTACCGGCACAAACTCGGTGGTGTTGCCCTCAACCACCTTAATTCCAAGAACGGTATCCTCGGTAAACAACGCCTTCTTGCTGACCTTGATACCGGTATAATCCTTCTTCATGGTGGTAACTGCATTCCGCACGCTGATCAAAGGCCCAATATCCTCCTGAATCTCCACGAAATAGAGAATTCCTCCATCTTCGGGCTTTCGGGTACCGATGATCTTTCCCTCATGGGGACGATCCATGTAACCCTCAAAGGTCATCATGAACTTCTCGTCCTTTTTCATCTCCTTGATGGAATCGTCCGCTAAGATGACGCAATACCAGGTATAGTTATTCACCAACCGGTAAAGGGCACGCGTGGTGCTATCCTTGTTATAGGCGATGGTAGAGGTGCCGGATTTGGCGTTTTCAATGTCCTTTCGGGTGAGCTTATCCATGTTGAGCGGATTGAGCGTCTGTTCATGCCCATCCAAATTAAAACTAACCATCCCCGCTTCCTCGGCCATGACGTCCTCACGCCAGGAGGCAAGCTTTTCCTGCAATTGGGTTTCACTGGCATACAGGCGATTCAGCTCATCGTCGGCTTTGACGTTGTTCTTCAGGTAGTTTCTCTTCTGGTTAAGCAGCTCACTGAGCCCCCGCTCCAGAGCAATGACGTCGGTAGCGGAATCCCCCGAGACAGCGGCGGCCACTTCCTCCAATTTGGTGGCAATCTGACTATTTAAGGTATTGAGCCCTGTGTCCACCACATCGCGCCAAACGGTATTCTCCTGGTAATCCCGTATCTGCTGCTGAACGGCGATCAGGTCTTTAAAAAGGCTTTCGTTATAGCCCCAGCGGTAAACCTCGGCAATCTTGCTGCCTTTGCTGACCCGCTCCCCTTCCGAAGCGTAAAACACCGCCTGTCCATAGTTGGTGGCGCTGTATACCGTTTCATCCCGAATGAGCACCACGGGATAGGTCTGCTCAAAGGTCATGGTGGCTTCCTGCAACTCTCCATAGCTGGGACGCCGCAGGGCAAAAAACAGCACCAGTACCACAACTGCCGCCAGTATCCCTATGGTAATATAAAACCGCTTGGTGGGCCTACGCCGTACCCTTCTGCGTCTTGGTCCTCGATTCATCATTGCACCCGATTCAATCTAGATGTTTATTAGTGAATTATAGCATATATTGTCGAACCCTGCAAAATGGTATTTTCCTCTTGGCAGACTTCCAAATTCGTCCACGATTTTGCGGTTTTTCATTTTCCTTCCTTTTTCTGGCGCTCCTGTTATAATGAAGAAAATGGACAATTCATAATAAGGAGGTCTGCCCTATGCTCATCAAAAATGGAAGGGTCTTTATGGACGGCCAATTTCGCTCCGCCGACGTGATCCTTGAGGACGGCAAGATCCGCTCCATCGGCCTTGGTCTTTCCTATGACGGCCAGGTGATCGACGCTGCCGGCAAGCTGGTCTTCCCCGGATTCATCGACGTGCACTGCCATGGCGGTTTTGAGGTATCCTGCGGCGACGGCGCTGACGCCATGCGAAAAATCTGCGCCCGGTATC
Organism: Christensenella sp. MSJ-20; assembly: GCF_044357945.1. Taxonomy (NCBI): domain Bacteria; kingdom Bacillati; phylum Bacillota; class Clostridia; order Christensenellales; family Christensenellaceae; genus Christensenella; species Christensenella sp. MSJ-20. The sequence continues at coordinate 299,523 of NZ_CP076563.1, read as the reverse complement.
CCGAGAACGGCGTTACGTCCTTTTTCCCTACCCTGGCGCCACATAATGTGGAGATGGCGCAGAGATCCGTACAGGGGGTCAAGGATGCGATGGGATGCCCCGGCACGGACATCGTAGGCATCCACTTTGAGGGGCCGTATTTTAGCCCGCATAACCATGCCAGCCACTATGGGCCCGCCGCCACAAATCCCTCTCCGGAGCATACCACCGCCATGGTAGATGGGGATTTAGACATCATCTCCATGGTGTGCGTCGCTCCCGAACTCCCCGGCGCCATGGAGTATATTTCCTGGGCCCGGAGCCATGGGATCATCATTGAGCTGGGGTATACCCTTGCTACCAGCGGCCAGATCAAGGAGGCAGCTGACCGGGGAGCCACTCAGATTTCCCACCTGTTCAACGGCTTTCCCAAGATGAATCACCGGGTGGACGGCGCCGTGGTAGGTTGCTTGCTGGAGGATCGCCTTTATGCCCAGCTTACGGTAGACGGCGTCCATGTACTGCCCCCATTTATCCGTCTTGCCATCAAAAACAAGGGCATCGACCATGTGCTGGGCATCACCGACGGCTCGGAATACATGGGCAAACCCGAAGGACGGTATATCGGCAAAACCGGCGAGGAGTACGAGATCAAGGACGGCATGGCGCGGGATCTTACCGGCATGCTTCTTGCGGGAACCCATACCTTTGATTCCGTTATGCGGACCGCGCTTTCCATGGGGCTGACCTTGGAAGAGGTTGGCCGCATGTATGCGGAGAATCCCGCCATCTCCATGGGGATTACCGACCGAGGAAAAATCGCCCTGGGCAGGAAGGGCGATATCGTCATCATGGATGAGGGGCTCCACGTGGAAAAGACCATCATAGACGGACAGATTTTCTACGAGGCGAAATAAGACCAAAACAAAAAAGGCGGCTGCTGCCGCCTTTTTATTTATTTTGCCTCAAATACCTTGTTTCCGGGCTGGGGATTAGTCTCATAGATGGCAAAGAGCTGATCTACCGTCACAAATTCATAGCCTTGGGCCCGAAGCTGATCGATGGTGCCCGCCACGGAGTTGACCGTTTCGCTATAAATATCGTGGCTGAGGATGATATCCCCCTCCTCCGTCGCCGCTACCACCCGGCTGGTGATCTGGGCGGCATTGCGGATCTTCCAATCCTCAGGATCCACCGACCAGTTTACCAACGGCCGGTCTATGGTCTGCTTTACGGTATCGTTCGCGTTGCCATAGGGCGGCCGAATGTATTTAGGACGCTGACCCGTAGCCGCTTGGATAGCCTGATCTGCGCGCTCCATTTCGTTTTTGATTTCGTCGGCGGAAAGCTTATTGAGGTTCTTGTGGGAATAGGTATGGCTGCACACCAGATGCCCTTCGTCGGCCGCGCGTTTCGCAATTTCGGGGTACTTGTCCACATTGCTGCCCAGGCAGAAGAAGGTGGCTTTCACGTTCTTCTCCTTTAGAATATCCAGCAACATCGGGGTCGTTTTTGGGTTGGGGCCATCATCAAAGGTTAGGGCCACGTACTTTTTCTGGGGATCATGGGGCGCAGGGGTCGGAACAGGCGTGGGAATGGGCGTAGGCTCCACCCCGTTAACATCTCCCGGTTCAGCCAAGTACTGGGCCAGTTTGGCTTTCTCCACCTTCACCACCACAGCGCCTTCATCTTTTACGGCCACACGGTCTCGATCCAGAATAAAGCAGACGCTGTCCCCTTCAAGATAGAAATCGGATAGATCCGCAAGGGAAAGGGAAAAGCCCTCGCTGAGGGCTCCTTCCTCAGCGCTTCCGGCGTTGGCCACCAGCCGGTCGCGGCCGTTCATAGCCATCAGTTCTCCAGTCACCAGCTGGGCAAGCGCTTCATCGTAGCCGCTGTCCGCCAGGAAAAGATCGTCCAGCACCAAAGGGTATCCCGTTTTCACACTGAAGTTCCGAGAGGACAGGTGCAGATAGGAACCGTCCGGCCAGGACATATTGGAAAGCAGCAAAATGCTGAGCACGCTGTCATCCAGATTGGCCACCTGATAATTCATCGTCAAGGTGAACTTTCCCTCTTTGTCCTTCCGAAAGGCATGGAACATCTTCATCTCCTGGGAGGCCAATTGCCGCATGCTGCGATTGAAATACTCGTTTTCACTTTTGGGATAGGACAGGTGGATCTCATGGTTATCGCTCCGCTCCGTGGAGGTAACGGAAGCAAGATATCCCAAGGGGCCTTCGATTGTCTGAGTCGTGTTTTCCCCAACCGCCTGAAAGTCCTTTGCCATGGACTCTACCGTAAATACGCGAGCGTTGTTCCCACCGCAGGCAACGCAGAGCATCAAAAGAAGGGCCATTCCCAATATCGATATTTTTTGCAGCATTTTTTTCATGTCTTCACCAAGGATCTGTCGTTTGCGAAATAAGACGATATTTACCGTATTTCGGTTCCATTATATCCTTTATTTTTACTGATTCAATAGTTGTTTTGATATTTTATTCACAATATTATCGAACAGGGCCAACACCAGGGGGACCCCTTTCCCCTGCTTGGTCTCAAGGGGCATCTCGGATACCGCAACCGGGGTGGTTTCTCCCCCCTCCTGGTGTAGCAAAACGGTTTCTCCAAGCTCTGCAATCTCCGCCCCCGCAAGTATGGCTCCGTATACACCCTCCCGGTCAAACCCAAAGATCCTCTGGCCCTTTCCGTTACGGTTTTGAACCTCGATCTCCTGTACCTGCATCCGCTTTCCATAGCCCCGGTCGCTCACCAGGATCAAGGTTTCCTCTCCCAGCCATTGGCCTGCCGACAGGACGGCGTCTCCAGGCGCCAAATTGATGCACTTCACACCACCTGCCGTCCGTCCCTGCGTGGGCACCGATGCGGCATCAAAGCGAATAGCAAACCCATTGCGGCTGATGAGGGTCAGGTCCCCTTCCCCCGCAGGCAGTACGGTAAACAGCCTATCCTCACCCTTGAGGCCACAGGCCGCAAGCCTGTTGCGGCTGGTGCGGTATTCCGCCATAGCCGTGCGTTTTACCATTCCCATCCGGGTTAGGAAAAGAAGCTCGCCCTGCCCATCTCCCTGGGGTAGAATGGCCACCGGGGACTCCTCCTTCTCCATACCAGAGACCAAAGAATGTACGCTGCTGCCCCGATCCCGCAGCTTTCCCTGAGGCACCGCGGATACCGGCAGCACCAACATATTCCCTAAATTGGTAAACAGCAGCAGTTTATCATCGGTTCGAGTTGGAATGACAAAGGCGTCCTCGGCATAGGATTCATCGGCTTTCTGGGCGATCCGCTTATCCATGCGTTTGAGGTAACCCTTCCGGGTATAGATCACATCGCATGGCTCGCTTGCAGCCGCCTCCTTTACCTCCACCGTACGAATGGCCAGCTTTTCCTGAAGCACCGTCCGGCGGGGTCCGGCATATTTGGATTTGATCTCCCGCAGTTCCTTGACCAGAAGATTGACCAGCTTCCGCTCATCCTCTACAATGCCCCGCAGCTCCTCAATGAGAGCCGTTACCTCAGCATGCTCTTTGCGAAGCGCAATAACCTCCAGTGAGGTAAGCCGGCGCAGGCGCATGTCCAGGATGGCCTGGGCCTGTTCGCTGGTGAGCGCAAAGATGTCCATCAGAGCGATTCGGGCGGCTTGGGCGTTCTCGCTGGCCCGAATGATGCGGATTACCTCATCGATGTTAAGGGCCGCCAGGATCAATCCCGACAGGATATGCTCCCGCCGTTCCGCCTCAAAAAGCTCATAGTTGGTACGCTTTAAGAGGATCTCCTTCTGGTAGTCCGCATAATGGCGGCACATCTCCATAAGCCCTAATAGCCGGGGCTTGCCGGCTACAATGGCCACCATATTGAAACTAAAGTTAATCTGGAGATCGCTGTGCTTATAGAGGTAGTTGAGGATTTTATCGGCGTCCCCGTCCTTTTTGATCTCGATAACAGCCCGCATACCGGTTTTATCGGATTCGTCCCGGATGTCGGAAATTGCAGAGAGGATGCCCTTTCTATCCTCACACAGCTTCAATATTTTGCCCAAAAGGCCCGCTTTTTCCACCTGATAGGGCAATTCCGTTATGACGATTCTGCTTTTCCCGTTCTTATCCCGTTCAATCTCAGTCTTGGCCCGAAGGCTTACCGATCCTTTGCCGGTCTCATAGGCCTTTTTCAGGTCATCCCCACAGGTACAAAAGCCCCCCGTCGGGAAATCCGGGCCCTTGATATGCTCCATTAACTCATCCAGGGAAATCCTAGGCTTGCGCAGCATGGCAATGACGCCGTCAATGGCCTCCCCCATGTTGTGGGGCGGAATACTGGTGCTGAGGCCCACAGCGATCCCCTGGGCTCCATTGACCAAGAGATTGGGAAAACGGCCAGGGAGCATATCCGGCTCCTTCTGGCTGTCATCAAAATTTAAAGAGAAGGAGACCGTCTCCTTTTCAATATCCCGTAGCAGTTCCAAAGCAGCTGGGGTAAGGCGGGCCTCGGTATACCGCATAGCGGCAGCAGGATCTCCGTCGATGCTGCCAAAATTGCCGTGACCATCCACCAGGGGCACGCTCATATTAAAATCCTGGGCCATACGAACCAGGGCGTTGTATACCGAGGAATCCCCATGGGGATGGTATTTTCCCAGGGTATCCCCTACAATCCGAGCGCATTTGCGGTGGGGTTTATCGGGGGTAATGCCCAACTCCATCATGGAATAGAGGATGCGCCTTTGCACCGGCTTTAGCCCATCCTCCACCCGAGGCAGAGCCCGCTCCAAAATGACATACTCCGCGTAGGGAATCATGGAGGTGTGCATCACCTCCTCCAAGGGACGCTCGATGATCCGTCCCAGCGTTTTGGGTGCGGCAGACTGCTTTTTACTGGCCAATGCGGTTCACCTCCATCTTATAGAGGGCGTCCTCTTTGTTGAAATTGGCGTATTGGTAGATATAATCCCGCCGGGGCTCCGCCTTATCCCCCATCAGCACCGAAATACGGCGATCCGCCTCAATAGCGTCCTCCACCGATACCCGCATCATGGTCCGGGTCTCGGGGTTTAGCGTGGTGTCCCACAGCTGTTCTGGATTCATCTCTCCCAATCCCTTATAGCGCTGAAGGGTATAGTTGCGCTCCAGCTTCTTCACCATCCGCTCCATGGTCTCATCGTCATAGGCATACTCCGATTTATTTCCCTTTGTGATCTTATACAGGGGGGGCATGCCGATATAGACGTGTCCCTCGTTGATAAGAGGCCGCATAAACCGGAAGAAAAAGGTCAAAAGAATGGCACGAATATGGGCGCCGTCCTGATCCGCATCCGAGAGGATGATGACCCTGTCGTACTTGAGGCTGGAAAGATCGAAGTTGTTGTCGATCCCGGTGCCTAGGGCCGTGATGATGGTGCGAATCTCCTCGTTGGCCAGCACCTGGTCGATCTTGCGCTTTTCGCTGTTGAGGGGCTTGCCGCGGAGAGGCAAGATCGCCTGGAACCGCCGGTCTCGGCCCTGTTTGGCCGTACCGCCGGCGGAATCACCTTCCACCAGAAACAATTCGTTTTCTTTGGGGTTTCTGCCCGTGCAGCTAGCCAACTTCCCTACCAGTGGCGCGCTTTCCAGCTTACTTCTTTCCCGGGCAAGGGTTTTTGCCTTTTTCGCGGCTTCCCGCTCCCGAGCTGCCTGAGCCGCCTTTTCCGCAATGGCCGATACCACCTTGGCGTTCCGCAGATCGGAAAGAAAATCCGGCAGATGCTCGCTGACAAACCCGTCCACCGCCGTCCGCGCTTCGGTATTTCCCAGCTTGCTCTTGGTCTGTCCCTCAAACTGTGCGTTTTGCATCTTGATGGAGATAATGGCGCTCATGCCGGCACGGTAATCCTCTCCCGCCCGGTTTGCTTCCTTCTCTTTTAAGATGCCAGCCCTTCGGGAATAGTCGTTGAAGCACTTGGTATAGGCGGCCTTGAATCCCATCTCGTGGGTACCGCCTTCCGGAGTGGGAATATTGTTAACAAAGGAATAGATGTTTTCCCCATCGGTATCGTTGTACTGAATGGCAATCTCGATGAGAACACCATCCTGCTTTCCCTTCAAGTAAATAGGGCTATCAAACAGGACGGTTTTATCGCTATTGACGTATTTGACGTAGTCGGCGATTCCGCCATGGTAGCAGAAGGATACCTCCCGGTTCTCATCCTCTCGGTTGAGGCGGTCGTCGGTAAGGATCAAGGTGATCCCGGGGTTCAAAAATGCCAGTTCTCGGACGCGACGGGCGATGACCTCTCGGTTGAAGCGAATGTCGTCAAAGATTCGGTCATCGGGCCAAAAGGTGATCCGACTTCCCTTTCGCCGGGTACGCCCCAGTTCCATGAGGTCGGTAACCGGCTTCCCAGCAATGACCTTCTTCTGGGCATCATCATACTCCGACGCGTATTCCTGGCGGTAGAGCATCCCTCCTACCGCGACCTCCACCGTAAGTTTGCGGGAAAGAGCGTTGACCACGCTGGCTCCCACCCCGTGAAGACCGCCGGAGTACTGATAGCTCTTATTATCGAACTTACCGCCTGCATGAAGCTGGGTAAATACAACCTGGACAGCAGGCACCTTCAGCTGAGGATGCTCGTCCACTGGAATGCCCCTGCCGTTGTCCTCCACCGTAGCGGAGCCATCCCGGTTAAGGGTGATGGAAACCCGGTCGGCAAAGCCGTTGGCAGCTTCATCGATTGCGTTGTCCACGATCTCCCATAAAAGATGGTGCAATCCCCTGGTTTCAGTGGTGCCAATATACATGCCGGGGCGGACTCGTACCGCTTCCAGTCCCTCCAACACCCTGATCTCACTGGCTCCGTATGTCGTCTTGGCCATAGCTTCCCTATTCCCCTCGTATGAAATTCAACCGCATAAAGGCGGCGTTGACCCGCATCTCCACGATGTTGCTCCCACTACCGACCACCAATTCTTTTTCCCCAAAGGCTAGGGTCGTCTTATCCTCCCCATCGTGGATGGTGGAGGCAAAGCCCTGGACGGTCAGCTTAACCACAGTCCCCTGTGGCACCGTTACCGTTACCGAGCCAAAAGCGGTGTTAACGCTGTATTCTTGGTTTTGTTCCTGATAGTCCGCAAGATCCAGATTGGTTTTAGAAAAGGCGGAGATATAGGTCAGCTTTCCGTCCTCCTGGCTGATCTTCGGTTTGCTGATATTCCCAAACACATCGCTCAGCCCGCCAGTTACAGCCGTAAAGACAAACCAGATGGCAAACAGCAATAGAAGAATCTTCCCTACGGAGAAAGATAGTTTCAGCACCCGCTTCAGCAGCCAAAGGATGGTGCCGATGATGGGCAAAAGCATCAGGACTAGAACACCCCAAAGCATTGGATTGGAAAAAGGCATCGTGTTACCTTCCTTTTCTGGTAATACTATATATTCTATCAATTATTTGGGAATTGTAAAGAAACACCCAATACTTGGTATTGTCCAAAATTCCCCTTTTAAGCTTGCACCCACATAGAGTTCCTATTCGCACCGGCACATGGATACCGTGGCAGACACAAAAAAAGGCCCGGCATCTGCCAGACCTTTTTTAAAAACGGTTTGTTAGGATTTGGAGATTGCGCTGAACTTACAGGCGCTCTCACAAGCTCCGCACTTGATGCACTTGGTGGTATCGATACTGTACGGCTTGCCCACGGTGCCGGAGATGGCATCAGCAGGGCAGTTACGGGCGCAAAGGCTGCAGCCTTTGCACTTTTCAGGATCGATCTTATAGGAAAGCAAAGACCGGCAATGCCCAGCGGGACACCGCTTTTCCTTGATATGGGCTTCATACTCATCCCGGAAATAATGGATGGTGGACAGCACAGGGTTTGGCGCAGTCTGGCCAAGGCCGCACAAGGCGGTTGCTTTGATCTCATTGCCCAGTTCCTCTAGGCGCTCGATGTCCCCTTCCTCACCCTTGCCAGCGACGATACGGTCCAGGATCTCCATCATTTTCTTGGTGCCAACCCGGCAGGGGGTGCATTTGCCGCAGCTCTCATCCACGATGAAGTCCAGGAAGAACCGGGCAATGTCCACCATGCAGTTGTCCTCGTCCATAACGATCAAACCGCCGGAACCCATCATGCTGCCGATGGCCATAAGGTTATCGTAGTCGATGGGGGTGTCCAGGTGCTCCGCAGGGATACATCCGCCGGAAGGACCACCAGTCTGAGCAGCCTTAAACTTTTTGCCGTTGGGAATGCCTCCGCCGATTTCGTAGATGATCTCCCGGAGGGTAGTGCCCATGGGAACCTCAACCAATCCAGTATTGTTGATCTTGCCGCCCAGCGCAAATACCTTGGTGCCCTTGCTCTTCTCGGTGCCCATAGCGGAGAACCACTCGGGCCCATTGAGGATGATGCGGGGTACGTTGGCATAGGTCTCAACGTTGTTCAAAACCGAAGGCTTGGCAAAAAGGCCCTTCTCCGCCGGGAAAGGAGGCCGAGGGGTAGGTTCGCCCCGCTTGCCCTCTACCGAGCGCATCAGAGCGGTTTCCTCGCCACACACGAAAGCGCCGGCGCCCAGACGGATCTCCAGATCGAAATCGAACCCGCTGCCAAAGATGTTCTTGCCCAGCATGCCGTATTCCCGAGCCTGGCCGATGGCAACCTCCAGGCGGTGCACCGCGATGGGATACTCTGCCCGAACGTAGATATAGCCTTGGGTGGCGCCGATGGCGTAGCCTGCGATAGCCATGGCCTCGATGACCACATGGGGATCGCCTTCCAAGATGGAACGATCCATGAACGCGCCGGGATCGCCCTCATCAGCGTTACAAAGGACATATTTCTGATCGTCCTGGTAGCCGGACGCGAACTGCCACTTAAGGCCGGTGGGGAATCCGGCACCGCCCCGGCCGCGGAGGCCGCTGGCTTTGATGGTGTCGATAACCTCCTGGGGGGTCTTCTCGGTCAAAACGGTACCCAGGGCCTTGTAGCCGTCAAAAGCAATGTACTCTTCGATGTTTTCAGGGTCGATGACGCCGCAGTTCCGAAGGGCTACCCGCTCCTGCTTTTTATAGAAGTCCACATTATCCAGGCTCTTGATGGTGTTCTCATCCACTACGCTCTCGGAATAGAGCAGTCTGCGGACAATGCGGCCTTTGAGCAGATGCTCGGTGGTGATCTCCGCTACATCTTCTACCTTTACCCGGCTATAAAAGGAGCCTTCGGGATAAACGATGACCACGGGGCCCAGCTCGCACAGTCCAAAACAACCGGTACGGACAACCTGAACCTCTTTCTCCAGGCCAGCAGCCTGAATCTGCTTATTAAATTCCTCGATGATCTGTGCGGATCCGGAAGAGGTACAGCCCGTACCACCGCAGACCAGCACATGGGAGCGATAAAAATTCATGTCGATTTCCTCCTCAATAAACCCAAGTAAACGATGTGATTTTATTTGTTATGCTCTTCGTAATAGCCGATGGTCTGCTCAATCACAGGCTGGCCGTTTACGATGTGCTGGTTAATGATATTGGGAACCATGTCCGCAGTAAGCTTCACATAGGTAACCTTCTCATTGCCGGGAGTGTACACCTCAGCCATGGGCTCCAGGCGGCATACGCCAATACAACCCGTCTGGGACACCACTACATCGCTGAGGCCCCGCTTCTGAACCTCTTCCACAAAGGCGTTCAGCACGGGACGAGCGCCGGCAGCAATGCCACAGGTAGCCATGCCCACCACGATACGGGTTCCGGTATCCCGGTCATGCCGCATGTTTACACGACTCATAGCCCTGTTTCTGATCTCTTCCAATTCTTTTAGCGACTTCATTTTATAAAACCCCTCCAATTACATCATTTTCGCCTTGTTTGAGGTATTCGGCCAGCCAGGGGCCGACTTCGATATCGTCAAGGGGAACGCCGTTTAAAACGGCCTTCAATTCCCTTGTATCCGCGATAAATTCCCTTCCATCCTTCCCGACCCGGTAGATGAAATCCAGCTCAGGGTTGCAGATGATAGCGGTATACACCACGCCGGCAATATCCCCCCTAGGGGGACGGTCGATGGAATCCATCACATAGACGGCTTTCACCAAAGTGCCCTTTCCCACCTGGCTCTGGATGGAAAAGCTGCCGCCGGTCTGCTCCGCTCCCGCTTGAAAGAGCGGAATCCCTAGTCCCACCTTCCGGGTAGTCCGGCTGGTGGTAAAGGGGCTGGTAACCCGCCGTACCAGTTCCGCATCCATGCCCTTACCATCATCCCGGATGGAAACCGTCAGCCAATTAGCCGAAGTATCCGCCAGGACGCATATCTCCATCAGCCTGGCTTTTGCCGCAATGCTGTTTTGGAGAATGTCCATCACATGGAGGGAAATATCCTTCATGGCCGGAGGTTACGCGCGATATTTGGCCACGATGCCGGGGATTTCATTTTCAGTAAGGCGGCCATAGACCTCCTCGCCGATGGTCATCACCGGGGCTAAGCCGCAGCAACCCAGACAACGGGTGGCCTGCAGGGTAAAGAGACCGTCAGGCGTGGTGCGGCCGGGCTCGATATCCAGTTCCTCCGCCAGCTTATCCAGCACCTTCTGAGCGCCGCGCACATAGCAGGCGGTTCCCAGGCAAACGCTGACGATGTGCTGACCCTTGGGCTCCAAGGCAAACTGGGAGTAGAACGTGGAAACACCGTAGACTTCGGACACCAGAATGCCCATTTCATCCGCGATAAACTGCTGAATGGGCTCGCCGAGGTAGCCGAAGATCTCCTGAGCCTTCTGCATGATGGGCATCAAAGCGCCCTTATCATCCTTATGGGCCTGAATAAACCCACGCAGCTCCTCGAACTTCTCCTGGGACAACTCGTTGTTGGACATAATAAAACCCCCTCCATTGTTCTAAAGAAGTTGTATGATCATCCCTTTGTTTACACAGAAACGCACGGAATGTATCGTTATTTTTTTGTCAATATCCTACAAGATTTTAGCACACATGTCGGTAATTTGCATCTTATTTTTTCTCATTTCCCGCTTTTTTTCGGGATTTGATTTCCTTGGGTCTATTGTATACCTATATCTGGAAAATACGGAAGGGTACCGCCCTATTTTCTAGTCCGCAGTTTTTGGATCAAAGCCTGCGGTGTATTCTCCCTAAGATCAATAAAGCTATCCCGTTCAAAGATATCCCACAAATAATGGGCGTCCGAACTATACAACACATGATAGCCGGAGGTATCCAGCTCCGGCGCCGCGCAGTACCGATAGATTTCCACCGATGGAAACGATGGCTTTATGGGCATAAACCCCAAGGAGTAGAGCATACCGTTGGCATTGCGGTTGATATGGGCGGGCACGCAAATGCCCTCCATCTCCCAAACCAAATCATAGAGTTCCTCGATATCCATCTGGGTACTCTGCAGCAGAAGCTTTTCAATCTCCCCTATTTTTTGATCCTGCTGATCCAGGATCCACTGATTGCCAAAGATCTCCCTATTGTTGGGGATATCCGGCAGCCGCCCATACACCTCCCGGTCCAACCGATGGGCCGCCTCCAAATTTGGAAGATAGCAGAGAATATGGACGTCCTCGATGGTCTGCACCTCCAGGGCCGGTACCAAGGTAATGCCATATTGGAGACAGCAGGAGGCCAGCGCCGGCAAATTGGCCGCCGTGTTGTGGTCCGCGACCGCAATCATCTCCAATCCCTTTACTGCCGCCATACCCGCGATGTTATTGGGCGTCATATCGTCATCCCCGCAGGGAGAGGCGCAGGAATGGATGTGGAGATCGGCGGCAATCTTCATGTCCGGGCGGAGGCGCCAATCCCTAAGCGATACAACCGGCCACAGATCTCATAGGCCGTCATGGGACTTTGCAGCACGGCGATGCCCTCCTCCTCCGCTTTATTCAGAACATCCTCCTCCACGGGAATGCTCTCCGGAATGATCAGACAGCTTAAATCCAATAGGGTGGCCACGGCGATGGTATTCATATGGGTCTGCACGGTAATCCAAGCCCCCTGGTGAACGCCGTGGGCCATGACCCAGCTGAGAAGATCGCAGCAACAGCCTCCCAGTACCGGAGCGTCGGGGTCTCCCTTTGTAAGAGGGGTTAGATTCAGTTCCCGGCTAATCTCTCCTACCGTCATTTGGTTACAGTCCTTTCTCTCTTTTCGCATTAGCGGCTGTTGTTATCCGCAATGTTTACCAGATCCTGGGCCACCTGGCGTAGGCGATCCCGTAAAATGAAAATACAATCCATCTCCGATGCCTCACCCTGGACGATGTCCTCCGCCAGAGCATGACAGGTGGGAGCGCCACAGGAGCCGCAGTCCAGATCCGGCAGCCTTTCATAGATTTCCTCCATCTCTTCCATCTTCCGGATGGCTTCGGCGATATCGTCGTCCAGCTGTAAAACGCTCTTGGGTTCCAGCTCCCGGGTAAAGTAGAGGTCATGGCGGCGGGCCCAGCGCTTTACATCCTCCGGGCTCTCCTTGGGTTCCTCCATGGACTCGGTAATCCGTCGGATTCGATCCTTTGCCACATATTTGTTTTCAAAGGTCAATGGGCCGCCCACGCATCCGCCAATACAGGATAGGCCTTCAAAAAATTCTAGATCGGTAAACTTGCCGTTCTCGATCTCCTCCAATACCTGGATGACGTTGGCAATTCCGTCTACCGCAAGATAGCTCTCCTTGCCCATAGCGATGGCCTCGCCGCCCGTCACCGACCAGCCGATGCCGTATTTGCTGGCCATCTTATCGGGGGAAAAGCCCTCGGAACCAGCCTCCCCCAGATTGCGGTTGATCTCTCCATAGAGGTCGATCATGGAAATACAGCCGTCAATGGCGCTTTTTTCAAATCCAATCGGATTCATCTTGGCGGTCATCTTGGCGGCACAGGGCGTAATGAAGAATACCCCGATCTCCTCTTTGGGCACGCCGTTTATCCGCGAAAACTCGTCCTTTGCGATTCGCGCCGCCGCCTCGTTAGGCGGAATCACCGGCAAGACATGGTCCAAGAGCTCTGGGAAGCGCACCTGAATCAGGCGCACCACCGCTGGACATGCGCTGCTAATGATGGGTTTTGGCATCTCATGGCGGAGCAAATAATCCCGGGAAGTCCGGGTAATTACATCGGCTGCGCGGGCTACGTCAAACACGTCATCGAACCCTACGGCACGAAGCGCCCCCAGTAAAGCGGGCAGGCTCCGGATGTTCTTATACTGGCCATAAAGGGTGGGCGCAGGCACCGCAATGCGATAGCGGAATCTCTTTAGATCCTCCAGGGAATCCGTCACCGCCACCTTTGCAAAATACGGACATTTGCGGATGCACTCGCCGCAATCAATGCAGCGCTGGCTATTGATCCACGCTTTGCCATCCCGCACACGGATGGCTTCGGTGGGGCAGTTTTTGATACAGTTGGTGCATCCCTTGCAGTTATCCCGCTCCAAACGCACCGAATGGGTATACTCGTCCAAATCAATCAACCCCCCAGTAAACATCATTTCTATTCTATATCCATGGCAAAGAGGCACCCTATTTCCCTACTGAAGCTTAAACTCCATGGAGATGACGGTCCCCTCCCCCATCCTGCTTTGAATATCAAAACGGTCGCAGTTGCGCTGCATATTGGGTAGGCCCATACCGGCGCCAAAGCCCATCATACGAATCTCCTCACTGGCGGTGGAATAGCCCTCCTTCATGGCCATGGAGATGTCGGGAATGCCCGGCCCCACATCTCGGGATACCAGCAATACCCCGTCCTGGGATACCTGGAACTCCATCTGGCCTCCCAGGCTATGAATGATGAGGTTCATCTCCGCCTCATAGGCTGCTACCGCCACTCGCCGCATAATGCTACTGCTGACGCCCAGCTGCCGAAGGGTGCGCTTAATGGCGCTGCTGGCCTCCCCCGCCCGGACAAAATCCCCCTTTTCGATGGGAAAGCACCCAGAAAAAATGTGATTATCCATGGCTTCCCCCGGATTCCGCCGGAGCGCAGCCCCGGAGCCCTTTTTCGTAGAGAATACCGCAAGCAGTAAACATGGAAAGCTGGGTATACATGATGACCACCCCCGCCTCCCGGGCCATCTCCAACACGTCCTCGTGGGGCACCTTCCCCCGAACCATAACGATGCAGGGCACGTCCAACATCTCGGCGGTCCGCACCACATGGGTGTTGTTCATGCCGGATAGCAGAAGGGTATCGTCTTTGACGAAGGCCAGTACATCGCTCATTAGGTCGGCTCCGCAGCCGCTGCAAACCTTGCGATCCAGGGAATCCTCGCAACAGCAAACCTGGGCCTCTAGGCAGGATTGAATCTCCCTTAAGGTCATGAACGCCACGCTCCCATGTCAATATTTGTTACTTATTATAACATGCTTTCCCCCGCAATCATAGGGAGGACAAAAATGTACCGTATCCGTGATATAACATCACCTGAGCATACCGCAGCTTGCTTAGAAAGACCGTACCCGATTCCTTGTCGGCACCTTGGCACTGAAGGATACAATCATTTAGATAGGTATACAGCTTCCCAGGCGGAGTTCCATCCTCCGGGGTGCCAAACCCCTCCTCCAGGGCCTGGCGTGCAGCGACAAGCTTCTCCATCCCCTGAGCGAGTCCTTCCCGGGCGGCATCCTCATCATCAGCCAGAACCGCCTGGTTCAAAAGCGCCTGGCCTTCCAGGATGGCGGATACCGCCGCATCCATAGCTTCTTTCTGGGGCTCCTCCCCCTGTACGTTTACGGTGGTTTCCGGTTTGCTTTCGCTGAAGACGCTGGAATCCATCTCCTGCTCCTCACGCAGACGAGCCTGCACGCTTTTGGCTGACTCTTCATCGGTGTAGGCCTGAAGAATCACCCGGATCGTGCTGCCATCTTTCAGCGTATATCCCGCTCCCCCCACTTTGACCACCCGGCCCGCAGCCTCTGCGGCGTTGGCTTCCACCCCATAGGCGCCGGTCTGTAGATAATGAACGCTATATCCCGGCAGAGTGACGGCCACCGTCTCTCCCTCGGGCAACGCGGCTGCCCCACCCCCAGGGCTGGGCGACGGCATCTCGTATACCCCCAAAAAGCCCATGACGGGCACTACTACGTTTTTTGCCAGAAACGATCCGGTAAAGCCCGCGGCTGTAAAGAACAACAGCGCCGCCAGCAAAAGGGTCGCAAGGGCGCTTCGGGCGCTTTTCAGACCCGTTCCCCTGACGTATCCCCGCCCCATGGGCCGTTTTTTTCGCTTCATCAACCCTTTCCCCCCCTTCCTCGGTTTCTCTCTTACTCTATGAGCATGGAAGGATGGCTATGACAGCTACACAAAAAGCGGCATCAAAAAAGCCGCCCCGCAGGGCGGCGCATTTAAACGAGACGGTTCTGACATCAACCGTGGTATCGGATTAATTCCACTCCCGATACCTTGAAAAACTCCAGGGAAAAATCATCCGGATATCCTTCTCCATAGATCACTCGCCGGATGCCGCTATTGACGATCATCTTAGCGCAGATGACACAGGGCTGGTGGGTGCAATAAAGAGTGGCTCCCTCGATGCTAACTCCAATCTTAGCCGCCTGGATGATCGCGTTTTGTTCCGCGTGAATTGCATAGCAGATCTCCTGCCGGGTACCGCTCTCAATCCCCAGTTTTTGCCGCAAGCACTCTCCCTTTTCCATACAGGTAGGGGTATTGGCAGGAGCGCCATTATAGCCGGTGGTCAAAACGCGCTTGTCCCGAACGATAACCGCCCCCACCTTTCGATCCTGCTTAAAGCAGGAGGACCAGGTGGCCACAAGCTTTGCCATCTCCATAAAACGATGATCCCATTTTGTAAATTCCATTGGTCATATTCCTCCGATTCTGTTGGCGCCAGAGAGTTCCCTCAGAAGCCTTATCCTTGAAGCCCCCTGGACTGCCGATCCATATCCTCTACAACAATATCATAGATCTCCCCCAGTGAAGCGCAATACGCCAAAACATCCCAGGGCTCGTTGGTATGAAAATGGATTTTGATCAGCGTATCATCGCCCACCGCAAGAAGGCTGTCTCCTTCGAGATTCTCCCGAAAATAAGCGTTGATCTGGTCCTCGTCCAAGCCTTTTCCCTCAAGCAGCATCTGCACGTCATATTTGAATTCCAGCATGGATCCACCTTTCCTTTCCGGACGCCATGTCCTATTCAATATTATAGGAATCGTGCTGCACTTTGCATATCAGCTTTAATCAAAGAAAATAAGCGAAAACAATAGATAACAAAAGATTTTAAATCAAAACAATGGATAATTGGGCTGATTTCAGTAATTTTATGCATAAACCGATTTGCCTATTTTGGTAGATTTGACTATATTAAATGGTGTTAGCACTCGATCTCGACGAGTGCTAACACCCAGTTTAGACATCAAAAGCATCTTATTTACAAGGAGGATCCAACATGAAAATCAAACCCATTGGTGACATGGTTTTGCTCAAAGCCAAGGACCAGGAAAGAAAGAGCGTTGGCGGGATCATCATCCCCGACACCGCTAAGGAAAAGCCCATGTTTGGCACCGTCATCGCCGCGGGCCCTGGCGGCAATGTGGACGGCAAGGAAATCGTGATGTGCGTCAAAGAGGGCGATGAGGTGATCTATCGCCGCTACGCCGGCACCGATATCAAGTTTGAGAATGAGGACCTGATCCTGGTCCGTCAGAGCGACATCATCGGCATCGTCGAGAATTAAGGAGGTAGTTTATCATGGCAAAACAGCTGAAATATGGCGAGGAAGCCCGCCGTTCCCTGGAGCGCGGCGTAAACGCCCTGGCCGATACCGTTAAAATCACCCTTGGACCCAAGGGCCGCAACGTGGTTTTGGAGAAGCAGTACGGCGCTCCCCTCATCACCAACGACGGCGTGACCATCGCAAAGGAGATTTCTTTGGAAGATCCCTTTGAGAACATGGGCGCCCAGCTGGTGAAGGAAGTGGCCACCAAGACCAACGATGTGGCTGGCGACGGCACCACCACCGCTACCGTGCTGGCTCAGGCCATGATCCGGGAGGGCCTTAAGAACGTAGCCGCCGGCGCCAACCCCATGCTGATTAAACGGGGTATCGAGTCCGCCGTGGAAGTGGCTGTGGATTCCCTTCGTGGCATCAGCAACCCCATCGAGGGCCGGAAATCCATCGCCAACGTGGCCGCCATCTCCGCTGGGGATGAATCCATCGGCGAATTGATCGCCGACGCTATGGAGAAAGTGGGCAACGACGGCGTCATCACCGTGGAAGAGTCCCGGACCATGAAGACCGAGCTCAACTTCGTGGAAGGCATGCAGTTTGACCGCGGCTTCCTTTCCGCTTACATGGTCACCGATACCGATAAGATGGAGGCCGTTCTGGATAACCCCCTGATCCTCATCACCGAGAAGAAGATCAGCATGCTGGCCGACATTCTTCCCATTCTGGAGAAGGTCGCACAGCAGGGCCGGAAACTTCTGATCATCGCCGAGGATGTGGATGGCGAAGCCCTGGCCGCTTTGGTGGTCAACAAGCTCCGTGGCGCCTTCACCTGCGTTGCCGTAAAGGCTCCTGGCTTTGGCGATCGGAGGAAGGCCATCCTGGGCGATATCGCCACCCTGACTGGCGGTGTTGTCATCAGCGACGAGCTGGGCATGGATCTCAAGGAAGCTGATCTTTCCATGCTGGGCGAGGCTCGTCAGGTAAAGGTCGACAAGGAGAACACCACCATCGTGGATGGCGCTGGTTCCCCCGAGGAAATCGACGCTCGTTGCCGGTCCATCAAGGCTACCATTGAGGATACCATCTCCGAGTATGACATCGAGAAGCTCCAGGAGCGGCTCGCCAAACTGTCTGGCGGCGTGGCCGTCATCCAGGTGGGCGCCGCTACCGAGGTGGAGATGAAGGAAGCCAAGCTTCGCATCGAGGATGCGCTTAACGCCACCCGCGCCGCCGTGGAAGAGGGCATCGTTCCTGGCGGCGGTACCGCCCTTCTGTCCACTATCGGCGCCGTGAAAACCGCCGCTGAAAAAGAGGAGGGTGACAAGCGCACCGGCATGATGATCGTAGCCCGCGCCATGGAAGAGCCGATTCGCCAGATCGCTACCAATGCCGGCGTAGAGGGCTCCGTGGTTGTGGAGAAGATCCTCCGCGAGGGCAAGGTCGGCTACGGTTACAACGCTTATAGCGACGAGTACTGCATGATGGCTGATATCGGCGTACTGGATCCCACCAAGGTTGCCCGCTCTGCCCTGCAGAACGCCTCCAGCATCGCCGCGATGCTTCTCACCACCGAAAGCCTGGTTTGCGATATCCCCGAGCCTCCGGCTCCCGTCGCCGCCGGCAATCCCGATATGATGTATTAAGAGGCTAAAAAAGGCCCGGCAAATGCCGGGCCTTTTTCTTACGCCTTTTCAACTGTAACCGCGGTTCCAGAAGCTACAACGCCAATCATGTTATTGGCAAACATAGCATAGTTGAAAGCGATTCCTATGATCCCGTTTCCTCCAAGAATACCGCACTCTTTCACCAAGTCTGCCATAACCTCTTCCCGTGCTTCCCGCATTTTGTTGGAAAAAGCCCCGCTCTTCTCCCCCATCGTATCGGACCAGCCGGCTAAGTATTCGCTGAAAAATCCCGTGCCAAGGACGACTTCCGCACAGACCACCTTGTGATATTGTAAAATACGGTATCCCTGAAACTCAAATCCCGTTGTCATTAAGAAGCGGTTATTGCGATACTCCTCCAGTATCTTTTTTGCATAGTCCAGCCGGTTAAGGTGCTCGGCTTCCCTTTGCGCGATGATCTCGCGAGCCGTTTGAAATCTTTGTTTTAAAAGAGCTTTTACCTCCGGCTCCAGCGTTTCCATTGCGCGTTCCTTCAAGTTTCCCATGGCGTTTTCAAAGCGTTCACTGGCAGCCTCAGGATCCATCAGGGTTTTCAGTGGGCGCACACATGATTTACAAACCACATACTGGGGCGCCTCTCTGATGATCTTCGTCCCGCTGTCCCGAATCACGTTTCCACAGATACAGCAGCTTTGCATAATAATCGGTTCCACCCTTTCCATATTGCATCTTTACAACATCTACTATATGTTATACAAATTTTTACACTTTGCATAGCCTGAAAGGATCAGTTACAATGAAGATAGAAATTTTCCAAAATTACCCTTAACAATTGGAAAGGATGGATGTGAAATGGCAAAACGCGTGTTAGTGCTCCTCCCCGTTACCGATAAACAGAAAAAAGATCTGATGGATCTAGATCCCCAGGGGGAATTTCGGTTTTCCAGCCGGGAGGAAGTGTCGTTGGAGGAAGTTCGATGGGCTCAGGCGATCATCGGCAATCCAAGCAGTGAAGCGGTAAAGGGCTCGGAAAATCTGGAATTCCTACAGCTATCCAGCGCAGGATGTGAAAACTATGTTAAGGATGGCGTTTTAAGCGAACGTATCATTTTGGCCAACGCCACCGGCACCTATGGTCCCAGCATCGGGGAATACATGGTTGCCGTAACCCTCATGCACTTCCGAAAGCTCCATTTTTACCGGGACCAGCAAAAGGCTCATCTCTGGAACAACCTTGGCCGAAGCCAGTCGGCGGAAAGCGCCACCATTTTGGTGGTAGGCGCTGGGGACATTGGCGGGAACTACGCCCGGCGCATGAAGGCTCTGGGCAGCCATACCATCGGGATCCGGCGGACCTCCGGCCCCAACGACAAGCCCGATTGCTTTGACGAACTCTATTCCATGGAGCACCTGGATGCGCAGATTCCTCGCGCCAATGTCGTCGCGCTCTCCCTTCCCAACACCCCAGCGACCACCGGGATCATGGACGGCCGGCGCTTGGCGCTTATGGCGCCGGATTCCCTTCTGATCAATGTGGGGCGCGGGAGTGCCGTAGTCACCGATGATCTTATGGCAGCCTTGAAAAACGGACCCATGGGCGGCGCTGCCCTGGACGTTACCGATCCAGAACCTTTGCCCCCGGATCATCCCCTTTGGGATTTTGAAAACCTAACCATCACCCCCCATAATACCGGTGGCAGCACCGCGGAATCCAAGGCGCGTCTCTTTGATATCTGCGCTGAAAACTTCCGCCGCTATCTTGCCGGGGAACCCATCCAGGGTGTGGATCGTTCCACCGGCTACCGGGCATCCCGTTAGACCAACCAAGGAGGCGTAACAACATGGTACGGTTTGCCACCATCGGAACCAACATCATCACCCATGAATTTCTATCCGCGGCTGCGAAGCATCCGGAATTTCGACTACAAGCCGTTTACTCTCGTTCCGTAGAAAAGGCGCAGGCATTCAACCAAGCCTATGGAGCTCCTCTGCTTTTTGACAGTCTGAAAGAGTTGGCCGCCTGCCCCCAGGTGGACGCCATCTATATCGGCAGCACCAACTACGTTCACGCACCCCAGGCCTTAACCATGCTGTCAGGAGGCAAACATGTCCTGGTGGAAAAACCTGCCGGTTCCAATCTGCGGGAGGTACGGGCCATGGTGGATACCGCAAAATCCCATGGCCTGATCTTCATGGAAGCCATCCGAAACGTCTATCAGCCAGGGTATGAGATCATCCGAAACAACCTTCATAAGATCGGCGCCGTGCGCCGGATGGTGGCGATCTATTGTAAGTACTCCTCCCGGTATGACGCCTACAAGAATGGCACTCTGCTAAATGCCTTCCGTACCGAACTCTCCAATAGCGCTTTGATGGATATCGGCGTATACTGCATCCATCCGATGGTAAAACTTCTGGGCATGCCGGATTCCGTAACGGCGACCAGTACCCTTCTTCATACCGGATTTGAGGGCGCGGGAACGGTGATATTGAACTACCGCGACAAGCAGGGAGTGGCGCTATACAGCAAGATTGTCAACTCGGCCCTCCCCAGTGAAATCCAGGGCGAGAAAGGTTCCATCATCATGCCCCATATTACCCGCTTAGCCGGATCCTACATCCAATACAATGATGGCACCCAGGAGCCCTTGCCCATTCCCCAGGAAGAGGACGGCATGTATCACCAGGTAAGAGCATTTTTGGACGCCATCGCAGGCCGACTGGATACAGCAAAATCCGACCAAGCATCCCTGGACGAAGCCGCTGTCATGGAGGAAGCCCGGCAGCAAACAGGAATCCATTTCCCTGCCGATGATGCCCGTTGATTAAAAACGGAGACATTCCATCGGCTCATGGAAGCAACAAAAAACATACCCTCCAGAGCAGCAGCCCTGGAGGGTATTTCTTAACGAATAAAATTCATTCCCCGTTTATCAATTCTTTGAGGGGCAGGGAGGGAATCCCGAGTGGTTTCCTGCATGCGAAGGAGCCATGCCATATTCATGGCAGCTAACCTCATAGTATCCTCGCCTTCGGTATCCTGCTGAACCTGGCCAGGCAAAGCTCCATAACCAATTCCCCAATAGGTAGTGGGCGCAATGATCATTTCTGCAAGGTTGAAATAGCTGCAGAGCTGCTGGAAAGCAGCAACTCCTCCCGCCCGGCGCACGGCGGTAACCGCATATCCCACCTTATGTCGGAACTGACCGGCGCTCGCATAGAACGCGCGATCCAAAAAGCACTTCATCCCGCCGGCAATGGCACCGTAATACACCGGAGACCCTAGAATAATGCCATCCGCTTCCAGCATCTTTTTCACATAATCCCGAAGGTGATCCCCCGGCAGCACGCACATCCCCTCCGGATCTTTCCGGCAACCGCCGCATACGGTGCAGCCGCTGATGGGCTGATTGCCCAGCTGGAGGATTTCCGTCTCAATTCCCTGGCTCTCCAGCACATCGGTCATCATACGAATAGCCGTATAGGTGTTTCCCTGGAATCTAGGACTTCCGTTTACTGCAACTACTTTCAATGTTCACAACCTCCTTCTAGATTCAAATCCCTTTCTATCAAGCACACAGGAAGGGGTTCGTGAAGCCACATGCCCTGGGGTGCAACGGTGCAGTCATAGGCTAGCGGAACAACGCCATGGGCCACGCCCAAGCGAAGCGCGTCCCCAAACTCCGTGCCACCCGGATCATTGGGCGCAACGTACTCCAGTCCCCGCGCTTGGACTACAAAGAGCAAATAGGCCTGATAACCTTCTTCCCTGGCTGCCATCAGCTCATGGATATGACGGATTCCCCGCTCTGTGGGCGCATCGGGAAACCGAGCGGCGGCGCCTTCAAACAAGGTAACGCCCTTAACCTCAAGATATGCTTCTCTACCCGCTTCATCCCACAGAAAAAAATCGAATCTGCTCTGACGGAACCGAGCCTCCCTCCGATAACCTGCCAAAGGCGCCATCCCTGGTAGCGCAAGGCTTAGGATTGTCTCCTCCACCGCGCGGTTGGGGGCACCGGAATCCATGTTCACCAGCAGCCCTTCCTTATCCACCGCGACCAAGGAATACCTGGTTGCCCGGTTGGGATTGTCCGAAACCGCCAGATAAACCCTTCGGCCAGGAATTAGGAGTTCACGACAGCGTCCGGTATTGGGCACATGGCACTTAACCTCCTGCCCTTCCACCGCACAAAAGGCCACAAAACGATTGGGGCGGCGAAGGAACTTCCCCGCCACCACCTGCCGATACTCCATTTTATTCCGACTCCTGCTGCCGCAGAAGATAGATCTTGTGCATCAAGCTCCGAGCGCTGTCCACCTGGGTTTCCAACTCCCGGCTAAAGCCCTCCGGAAACCGAAAGCCCATTTCCTCTCCACCTTGAACCGGTTCTCCCTCCGCTGCTCTGCGCAAAAGATCCGCATCCCCCAATACCTTGCGGAGGATGGATAAGCTCTCTCCTCCCAAGGCCTCAATTTGTCGGTTAAGCAACTCCATCAGTTCCACGGTAGCAGGATCCTGAGGCTGTGCTGCCAGCGCTTCCTCCAACTTCAGGGATAGCTCGCTCATCCGCTCCTGGCTCTGTTTCAGTTCTCCCTCCAGATCCCGGACCTTATCATTGGCCGCCTGCATCAATTCAGCGGCGTCCACAAATCCCGAGCGGGCAATCTTTAGCTCCACCGCCAGGTTTACGTTCTCCTTAGCCAGGGTCTCCAGGCGGTCCTCCACGTCGGAGCGCTTTTGCATCTCCATCTCCATGGTCAGGACATGGGCCTCTACCTCTCGTTTGTTATAGCCGAACAGCGCGGTACGAAACCGTTTTTTCCTCATCTTATACCTCGGCGGATGGGCGGAACTTTGCAATCATTTCGCCCTTGAGATCATAGAGCTTCTGGGAGAGATCCACCTTATAAATTTGGGGGTTCCGCGGACGGGTGTATTCATCCCAAAGGGTCTCCATCTGCTGCTCGGCGAACTCCTTGATTTCGCTGAGGCTGGGAAGGTCATAGACCAATTTCCCCCGCAAGAACACCGGTATCAACAGCTCCTCCAATTCAAAGGAGGTGATGGTCATCCGCTTCCAGGTAGCGTTGGGATCAAAGATGGTCAAGGGCTTGGTGGTATCGATGACCTCATCCTCTAGCATAATGAGATCCGCAAGGGCGCGATGCTTGTGCTTATTGTAAATACGAACTACCTTTTTATAACCGGGATTGGTCACTTTAGCAGGGTTGTCAGACACCTTGATTTTCGGCACCAGCACCCCATCCTCCTCCATAGCGGACATCTTATACACGCCGCCCAAGGAGGGAGCGTCCTCGCTGGTGATCAGCTTGGTGCCTACGCCCCAATTATCGATTCTAGCCCCCTGGTGGATCAGATCGGCAATCAGCGTCTCATCCAAATCCCCAGAGGCAGTGATCTTGGCGTTGGGGAACCCCGCGTCATCCAACATCTGGCGGCACTGTTTGCTCAAATAGGCCAAATCCCCGGAGTCCAGACGGATGCCAAGGGGCTCATGCCCCCGGGACCGCAGTTCCTGAAATACGGTAATGGCATTGGGCATACCGCTGTTGAGGGTATCATAGGTATCCACCAGCAGTAAGCAGGCATCCGGAAAAGCATCGGCATAGGCTCTAAAAGCGTCTATTTCAGTGGGGAAGCTCATAACCCAGCTATGGCTGTGCGTGCCCTTAACGGGAATCTCATACAGCTTGCCGGTCAATACATTGCTGGTACCCACACATCCGCCGATGATCGCCGCTCGAGCGCCATAGATGCCGGCATCCGGCCCCTGGGCCCGACGCAACCCAAACTCCATCACCACATCCCCGCTCCCCGCGGCTTGGCAGATGCGGTTGGCCTTGGTTGCGATAAGCGTCTGATGGTTGACAATGGTTAAGAGCGTGGTCTCCACCAGCTGCGCCTCCATAATGGGCGCTTTTACCCGCAGCAACGGTTCCCCGGGAAACACCGGACGTCCCTCTTTAATCGCATAGATATCCCCCGTGAACTTGAAATCCCGAAGCATCTTCAAGAAGCCTTCGTCGAAAAGGGATAGGGAGCGCAGGTACTCGATGTCCTCGTCGGTAAATCCCAGGTTTTGAATGTACTCGACCGCCTGCTCCAGCCCCGCCATAATGGCGTAGGAGATGTTGTCGGTTGGCTTACGGTAAAAAAGGTCAAATACCGCTTCGCCCGTCATGTTGTTCTTGTAGTAGCCATACATCATGGTAAGCTGGTATAGGTCGG
Organism: Christensenella sp. MSJ-20; assembly: GCF_044357945.1. Classification (NCBI taxonomy): domain Bacteria; kingdom Bacillati; phylum Bacillota; class Clostridia; order Christensenellales; family Christensenellaceae; genus Christensenella; species Christensenella sp. MSJ-20. The sequence continues at coordinate 274,972 of NZ_CP076563.1, read as the reverse complement.
TCATCATAGTCAAATTACGTTCCATTTTTCTATCTCCCATCGGTTAAAATGAAGTCTTTATTATGCCTCTTCCCCATCAGCCGCCGGCTTTAAGCGATAGCTGCTGGGGATCTCTTTCGCAGCATATCCTCCCTTTCGGTACGCCCGCCAGAAGCAGATAAAGGCGATGACGCACATGATCCCGCTGACCAGCTGGGATACGGGAATCCCCAGGAAATACAGGATATATTCCGGCAGCCGCATTCCCTCCAAAATGGCTCGCACCAAGCAATAAAGGGTAAAATACAGCCAGGTGGTACAACCGCGATAATTGGGCTTTTTTAGGTAAAAAGCCAGTAAAACCCCAAAAATGCATAGGTTAAACACCGATTCATATAGGAACAAAGCCACATGCCAGGTTTGGGTGGCATCGATGAACACCGCCGGCGGAAACAGGGCAAGATGGCTCCCCACCTGTCCTCCAACGCTGGTCAATGCCGCGCCATAGACCTCCTGGTTAAAAAAGTTTCCCCACCGCCCCAGAGCTTGGGCCAGGATCAAAGAGGGTACGGCGGCATCGGTTACATCCCAGAAACTGATCTTCTTCCATTTAGATAGGATAAACACGGCCAAAAGACCGCCAATGACAGCGCCATAGATGGCCAACCCCTCCATTTGAAGGGTAAAAATCTGATCCAGATTATTTTTGAACATATCCCAGGAAAACGCTACAAAGTACAGCCGGGCCCCGATGATTCCCAAAGGAATACCCAGCAGCAGCACATCCATGATGAGATTGCTGTTATACCCCCGTCTTCGGGTCAATCTGGTGGAAATCCAAAATCCCAGGAGAACCCCACTCATGATAATCAGGCTATACCAATAGATATGGACGCCAAATATGGTAAAAGCGATATTGCTATCCATCTTATTCCAACATTCTCTCTTTTCCGGTATTTTTTGCAATCGTTTTATTATAGTCCCCAAGGAAATTGGGTGTCAATCGTGGAGAGTGGTCCATCAATTCTATTATGGAAAGAGGATGGCTTGTCTCCTGCCCGTTCCATGTTATACTGATGGCAGCGATTGGCGAACCTCGCCAAGACTGAGAGGGGAAGTTCAGTATGCGGATTTCTGTATTGGGCTGCGGCCGATGGGGCTCCTTTATCGCCTGGTATCTTGATCACATCGGCCACGATATCACACTCTACGGGCGGCCTTCCAGCCGCTCCATGGCTGCTTTCCAATCCAGCCGTACCAACGGCATGGTTCATCTGCCCGACAGCGTCCGCTTGTCCACCCAGCTATCCGATGCCGTTCAGCACGGAGAGGTATTGGTCATCTCCATCGGCGCCCAGGGCCTCCGTTCTCTTTTAGCAGAACTCAAATCCGCACAGCTCCCCCACACCATTCCCTTGATCCTCTGTATGAAGGGAATCGAGGAGGACACGGGGCTCCGGCTCAGCCAGGTGGTAGAAGCGGTATTGGGCCCAGAAGCTCCGGTAGCCGTCTGGGTGGGTCCTGGCCACGTCCAGGATTTTACAGCGGGTATTCCCAACTGTATGGTCATCGATTCCAAAGACCGATGCCTGAAATACCGGTTGGTGGACGCTTTTGGCGGCGATCTCATCCGTTTTTATTACGGCAGCGACCTTTTGGGCAACGAGGTGGGCGCCGCCAGCAAAAACGTCATCGGCATTGCCGCCGGGATGCTGGACGGAGCCAATCTGACCTCTCTGAAAGGCGCTCTCATTTCCCGGGGCACTCGGGAGATCTCCCGTCTCATCGGTGCAATGGGCGGAAACCCGATAACCGCCTATGGTCTGGGACACCTGGGGGATTATGCTGCCACCGTATTCTCTCCATACAGCCACAATCGGGCATTCGGGGAAAAGTTCATCCGGCGGGAGCCTTACCATGAGCTGGCTGAAGGCGTTTCCACTTCCGCCGCTATGGTGCTTCTCGCCCAGCGGTACGGAGTGGATCTGCCCATCTGTACCGGCGTCTATCAGATCCTGCAGCGAAAAGAAGACGCCGGTACGGTGCTCTCTAATCTCTTTATGCGCAGCATCAAAGAGGAGTTCTAGAGGATCAAAAATGCATCGTATCGCGTCATGGAAGGATCGCTCGGTTGAAACGGAGCGGCTAAACCTAATCCCCGTTTCACAAGCCCATATTCAGGATATTTTCCATCATTTTACACCGGAAATCGCCCGCTATATGGTACCGCTAGCCGCTGCCGGGATCGATGAAACAGCCGCCGTAGTCCAGCGGTTTATCACACAGCGGGAATGCGGTGCCAATTATGTTTATGCCGTTACCGGAACGCTCCATGGAGCGTTCATGGGAATCGCGAGCCTGGACCATATCCCGGATCCAATTCCAGAATTGGGCATCTGGATTGCGGCCCCCTATCACGGAAATCATTTTGGCAGAGAGGCCATAGGCGGGATCCTCCATCTCGCAAGGAGCATGGGAATCAAAAGGCTGTGCTATCCCGTAGACCGCAGGAATACCCCCAGCAAAAAGATTCCGCTTTATTATGGGGGAAAGCTGGTATCCGGCCCCAAAGAAATCATAACGGCACGTGGAAAAATTCTTGAGGAAGAGCGGTATGAAATTCTGCTATAACTGCTACTTCTTTCCTATTACTAGGCCGGCCCTTTATCGCAAAAAGCGGTTCTTCCTACCACACATGGGAAGAACCGCTTCTCTATTGAAACGGCGGATCCACACCTCCGCCGGTTATTTTACTTATGCCGTGGCCACGTTGGCGGCATCCTGGAGTCCCAGATCCTCGATGGCCATTTCCCGCATCTTAAACTTCTGAATCTTTCCGCTGGTGGTCATGGGGAAACTATCCACAAACACCACATACCGCGGGGTCTTAAAGCGGGACAGCCCTTCTCTGACATAGGTGATCATATCCTCCCCCGTCACTTTACCGGACTCCCCTTCCTTCAGAATGATATAGGCGGCTACCTCCTCACCATAGCGCAGATCGGGTACGCCGATCACCTGGACATCCTGTACGCTGGGGTGGGTGTAGAGATACTCCTCGATCTCCCGGGGATAGATGTTTTCTCCACCCCGGATGATCATATCCTTAAGGCGTCCCGTCACCTTAAAATAGCCGTTTTTATCCATGGTACCCAGGTCTCCGGTATGCAGCCAGCCTTCGCTATCGATGGCGGCGGCGGTGGCCTCCGGCATCTTATAGTAGCCCTTCATCACCTGATAGCCTCGGGTCACGATCTCTCCCTGAACGCCGCAGGGGACGTCTTCACCGGTCTCCATATCCACGATCTTGACCTCCATATGAGGCTGACAGCGGCCCACCGTGGATACCCGCAGATTCAACGGATCATCCGCCCGGGTCATGGTAATCACGGGGGAGGATTCCGTTTGACCATAGGAAATGGTGATCTCCTTCATGCCCATTTCATTGACCACACGCTTCATGATTTCAATGGGACATGGCGAACCCGCCATAATCCCCGTTCGCAGATGGGGGAAGGAAAACTCTGGGAACCGCTCATGTTCCAGCATGGCGATAAACATGGTGGGAACCCCATGGACGGCGGTGCAGTTCTCGTCCTGTAGGATCTGCATGGAACGAATGGGATGAAAATAATCCAAGAAAATCATAGAAGTAGAGAAGTTAACGCAGGCCATGACCCCTAGCACACAACCAAAGCAGTGGAACAGGGGAACATGGATCAGCAGACGATCCTTTTCAGACAACCGCATGCATTCCCCAATGGCGCGGCCGTTATTGACAATATTATAGTGGGTCAGCATAACGCCCTTGGGGAATCCGGTGGTGCCCGAGGTATACTGCATCATCACCACGTCGTCAGGATCGCACTGGTCCTTCCTCGCCTGGAGCGCCCGATCGGACACCATATCGCCCAAGGTATAGAGATCCTCCCAGTTATACATTCCCTCCTTGCGGTCATCGTTGTCGTCATGGATATAGATGACATTCTTAAGATACGGGAACGCCTCGCTCTTAAGCTGTCCCGGCGCACACTGGTAGATTTCAGGACACAGCTCCTGGATATAGGCCACATAATCGCAGTCTTTATAGCCGTCGATCATAATAAGGGTCATGGAATCCGACTGCTTCATCAGGTATTCCAGCTCAAATTTCTTATAGTTGGTATTAACCGTCACCAGGGCCGCGCCGATTTTAGCGGCGGCAAACATGGAGATCACCCACTGGGGATAGTTGGTCGCCCACATCGCCACATGATCCCCTTTCTGGACGCCCATAGCCATAAATCCCTTTGCTACCTGATCGCAGATGGCGTTAAACTCCCGGTAGGTATACCGCACGTTACGGTAAGGCGAGACCACCGCCTCCACATCGGGGTTGACCCGTGCCTGTTCTTCCAGCAACTGTCCCAGCGTCACGTTGATCAAATCCGGCATTGTACGTTCCTCCAACTCTCAGAATAAATAAAAAGATCCGTCCTCTTATCAAGGACGGATCGAATCATCCGCGGTACCACCTTGGTTGAGCTTGCGCTCCCCCTCTACAGGCGCCAACACGCCTTACCCCTGTAACGGTGGGCCTCCGCCTGAACCTACTCGCATGCTTTCAGCCAGGAACTCCGGGGCGAGTTTCCCGTTGCTGCAACGCCGTTTTTCACCACCCAACGGCTCTCTAAAGTTGCGCTCTACGGTACTTATTCCCCATCGCAGTCTTTGCGGTGCTTTATTTTTTGATATTATATGTCCCTTCCCAAGCTTTGTCAACCACCTTTTTAAAAAAAGTTGGCTTTTACTTTTCCCCCCTTATGATATAATGATGTTGCTATGTGCAGCGAATTAGATTGGAGGTTTCTTTCAATGAAAAAACGTATTTTTGCGGGGCTGACGGCTATCCTAACGCTCCTGGCCCTCACCGCCTGTGGCGGCAACCCTGATGGAAAAGAGCTTTTGAAAAAAGCGGCTGCCAACACCGATCCCGTTACCTATACCACGATGAAGATGGATCTTTCCATCGAGGATCTCACCGGCACTGGCTTGGGCATGGCCATGCTCATGGAGGGACAGGGCACCGAAAATACCATGATCCTCGACTGTGATTTCAATCTCCTGGGCTCTTCGGCTAAGGACACCCTTTATATGGATGTTAGCGCCACCAGCCCTCAGATCTATTTTGAGGGCACCGACGGCGCCTGGTACTCCATCGAGGGAGAAATGGAGGATAGCTTGAGCAGCCTCAACAGTCTCAGCGCCATGGGCAACAGCCAGATGCTCAGCATGTTCCCTTCCCTATGCTCCGAGATCAAAACCATTGGCAAGGAGACCCTTGACGGCCGCAGCGTCTATAAGATCCAGCTGGTTCTAGACGGCAACAAAATGTTGGAGGGTTCTTTGAGCGGCATCGATATGGAGGGCCTGGATCAAGAGGATCTTAACGAAGCTGCGGAGGCCGTGCAGCAGGTGATGGATATGATCAAAATTCATATCTATGTAGAGGCCGATACCTCCCGTTTTGCCGGAACAAGCGTTACGCTGGATAAGGAAGCCTACAAAGCCTTTATGGTAGCTCAAGGCGCTGACGAGGAGAACCTGGCCATGGTAGACGGAATCAACCTTTCCGTGGATGCAACCGTACATTACGACGAGAAAGACATTTCCCTTCCCGCCGGTACCGCCAACGCCACTCCCCTCACTGATGAAGAGGAAATCATGGAAAAAATGCCCCTCATGCAGGGACTTATGAGCATCCTCTCCATGGCAAACAATCTGAGCGGCATGTAAGATTACGATAAAAAAACCGGCGGAACTTCCGCCGGTTTTTTTATAGGCCCAGGATGCAGGTCGCCATACTGAAGTAGATTACCAGGGACACCGCGTCCACGATGGTAGTGATCATGGGGCTGGCCATCAGCGCCGGATCAAACCCAATCTTCTTAGCCAATAAGGGCAGAAAGCCCCCCAGGGTCTTTGCGAAGATCACGGTAAAGATCAGGGTGCCGCAAACCACAAGAGCCACAGAGACGGAATAATGCTCCAGAAACACGATCCGAAGAAAGTTGATTCCCGCCAGCATCAGGCCCACCAAAAGGCTGACACGCATCTCCTTAAACACCACTTTCAGGATATCTTTGAATTCGATCTCCCCCAGGGTGATTGCCCGAATAACCGTGGTAGAGGACTGAGATCCCGCGTTTCCTCCGGTATCCATTAGCATGGGCACAAAGGCCGTCAGCACCACATAGGTGGCCAGCGTAGCCTCAAAGGCCCGGATGATCAAGCCAGAAAGGGTAGCGGAGATCATGAGGATCAACAGCCATGGAGCGCGCTTTTTGGCCAGAGCCCAAACGCCTTGCTCCATATAGGGCTCGGTACTGGGCGTAACAGCGCCCATAACCAGGATATCCTCGGTGCTCTCTTCCTCCAAAACATCCATAATATCGTCGACGGTGATGATGCCCACTAGGCGCTTTTCCCGGTCCACCACCGGCAGAGCAAGCAAATCATACCGATGGAACAGATCTGCTACCTCCTCCTGGTCCTCATCGGTGGTGACAAATACGAACTCATCCTCCATGATGTCCTCGATGATATCCTCTGGCTGGGCCAGTACGATATCCTTTAAGGACACAATGCCATCCAGCCGCCGGGCGTCATCAATGACATAGCAGGTATAGATGGTCTCCTTGTCCTCTGCGTCCCGCCGGATGCGCATCATGGCCTCCTGCACCGTCATGTCTCGGTGTAGATCCACGAATTCGATGGTCATCAAGCTCCCAGCGCTATTCTCTTTATAATTCAGGAATTGGTTGATCAAGCGGCGCTCTTTCTCGCCACGATGTTTCATAATCCGCTTGACCAGATAGGCCGGAACCTCCTCCAGAAGGTCAATCATATCGTCAAAATAGAGGTCGCTGAGAATCTCCTCCAGCTCCTCATCCTGGATCAGGTCGCAGATGATGGTTTGTTTTTCTACCGAAAGGTTGGAGAACACATCGGCCGCAATCTCCTTGGATAGAAGCCGGAACACGATCAAAACGTGCCGCTCCTCCTCCAGCTCATCGATAAACTCAGCGATGTCAATCTCGGGCAGATGGGTAAGTGCGGATTTTAACTCCAAATAGCGCTTTTCCGCTAGAAGTTCGCGCAAGAGTTCTACATTCATTGGAATCCCTCCCTTGACTATGGTGCCAAGGCAGGTGGAGCACTATGCTAAAAGGCGCAGCGCAGCAGTCCAGATACCCTGGCGGTTCTTATTGGTATATGGTCCATGGTACCGTAACTGTCGCTATCCACGTCTGCACCTCCTTTTTATCCTAACACAGTATATTGCTTTTCCCCCGTGGTTGCAACCGCTTTTTCCCGAAATATCCGCAAATATCCTCTTTTCCAGTGAAATTCATTCTATTTTATATGGTTTTATAATCATGGCAATTCCCTGCTTTCTCGCAGCGGTTCTGATGCGCTGGCTCTTTTCAATAAATTCGTCCATAACAGTGGCCAATGCCGTCTTTTTTCCCGGTTTCTTTCTTCCGTATTTTTCTTGAAAAAAGGGGTTGAAAAATCTCAGCTTATCGGATAGAATATACAAGCAATCACGTGGCCCGTTGGTCAAGCGGTTAAGACATCGCCCTCTCAAGGCGGTAACAGGGGTTCGATTCCCCTACGGGCTACCAAAGAATTCGCAAACCAAATGGTTTGCGAATTTTTTTAATTTCCATTGGAGAGTCAGCCTCCCCCCACATTCCTTGTTCATCATTTTGCATTCTATCAGCGTTTCCCGTATACTATTTTATAGATTCATAACCATAGGAGAAATGATATGGCGTTTGGTATCCTGATTGTTTCCATCGTAATCCTGTTTTGCGTCCTGCTAAACCGGCTATCTCAGAGAATCGGGATTCCTATGCTGCTTACGTTTATCCTGCTGGGTGTGGCTTTTGGCACCGATGGCATTCTGAAAATTCCATTTGAAAACTATCGTTTTGCTGAGCAGATCTGTTCTGTAGCGCTGATTTTCATCATGTTCTACGGCGGTTTTGGTACCAACTGGAGCCAGGCGCGGCCGGTCGCCATAAAATCCGCTTTACTATCCACCCTGGGCGTGGCGCTCACCGCCGCCCTTACGGGATTATTCTGTTATTTTATTCTCGGAATGGAGCTGCTGGAAAGCCTCCTTATCGGCGCAGTAATCAGCTCCACCGACGCCGCATCGGTGTTTGCCATCCTTCGCTCAAATAAAATGGGCCTCCGATACCATACCGACTCCATGCTGGAGCTGGAGAGCGGCAGCAACGATCCCTGCTCCTACATGCTTACCGTAATCGTGTTGTCCATTATGGAGGGCAAAACCTCAGCGGGTTCCATCCTAGCCATGGTATTCTCCCAGTTCTTTTTCAGCATACTGGTGGTCGTTCTGGTAGCGCTGATTGCCGTGTGGATTCTCAAACGAGCCTCCTTTTCCGTAGCTGGATTTGACATGGCTTTCGTCATCGGCGTAGCGCTAATCTCCTATTCCCTGGCGGCGGTGCTGGGGGGCAATGGTTATCTAAGCACCTATCTTTGCGGCATCATTCTAGGAAACGCGCGGTTTCAAAACAAAAAGGCCCTGGTCCATTTTTTCAACGGCATTACCAGCTTAATGCAAATGCTTATCTTCTTTTTGCTGGGTCTATTGGCCACCCCTTCCCGCATCCCACAGATTTTATTGCCTGCTTTGGGGGTCATGCTGTTCCTCACCCTGGCAGCGCGTCCCATTGCGGTTTTTGCCTGCCTTTCCCCCTTCCGGTGCCGTCTCCGGCAAACGATTCTGGTATCCTTTGCAGGTCTTCGGGGCGCCGCATCCATCGTATTTGCCATCATGGCGGTAGCCGGAGAGACCACTCAGAATAACGATCTTTTTCACATTGTTTTCTGCATTGTTCTGCTTTCCATCCTCTTTCAAGGCTCTCTACTATCCCCCTTTGCAAGATGGCTGGGCATGAGCGACAAAGATATCGATGTTATGCGCACCTTCAGTGATTACACCGATGAAACCGATCTACACCTGATGAAGCTCACCATCCGTGAGGGGCATCCTTGGGCAGGCCATGCCATACAGGATATTGTTTTGCCGCCGGATACCCTCATGATACTGGTAATTCAAAAGGATATCCCCATGATCCCCCATGGCGGTACCCTCCTCCACGAGGGAGATGTGGCGGTTTTAAGCGCCCATGAATACCAAGGAGGCAGCGCAATCTCCCTTCAGGAGCATCGCATTTTACCGGAAAGCAAATGGATCGGAAAGACCGTCCACGATTTTTCCCCGAAATCCGGAGAGCTGGTCATCATGGTGATCCGCGGGGATCAAACCATTATTCCCAAAGGGGATACCGTCATCGAGGAAAACGATCTATTGGTAGTTAATCTCTCCGGGACACCATAATTTAAAACAGATGCAGAAAACCCGGGAATTCCGGCGGTTTTGCCCAAATGAGCCGAAATAAAGCGAACTCCCCTTCCACTCTTGCTGTGATTCTGTGTCAAACGCCTGGAAGAAGCCGGAGAAGCGTTTGGTTCCTTGATAATTCCTGAAAAATCGGGTATCATTGTTATATCTTTATATGGCTCTGGCCATTTTTTTGTATGTAAGGAGTTGGTGTCCGGATGGACGGTGGCAGTTGGTTGCCATACATTCTTTTGGTCCTATTGATTCTTGGCGGAGGATACTTCGCCGGTGCGGAAATATCCTTTGCATCCTTCAACAAGATACGCCTACGCAACTATGCCGAGGGCGGGGATCGCCGGGCAAAAAAAGCTCTTTACATCTCCAATCATTTCGATAAAGCGCTGACCACCCTCTTGATTGGGAACAATCTCATGCATATTGGATGCGCTTCTTTGGCCACTTTGATTGCCACCCGCCTTTGGGGTGTTGGCGCGGTGGCCTATTCCACCGTTGTCATCACGGTGGTTGTTTTTTTGATCAGCGAGATGATTCCCAAGAGCTTTGCCAAAGCGTATAGCGAACGGTTTGCCCTTTCGGTTTCCGGTTCCCTATACTTTTTAATGAAAATCCTCACCCCCATCACCTTCCTTTTCACCTCCATCAGCAAGCTTGCAAGCAAGCTCTTTGGAAAGAAGAGCGAGCCCACCGTCACCGAGGAGGAGCTCTATGAAATCATCGATACCATCGAGGAGGAAGGCAGCCTTAGCGAGGATAAGAGCGATCTGGTACGCTCAGCCTTGGAGTTTGCGGATATCACGGTTCAGGATGTGCTGACCTCCCGGGTGGACCTTGTCTCCATCGACGCGGATATGGCGGAAGGAGAAATCCTCTCCCTCATCAAAGCCCAGAAGTACTCTCGCTTGCCGGTGTATGAGGACACCATCGATAATATCATCGGCATTCTTCAGATCCGTAAATACCTAAAAAACTATGTGCGCTTTCAAGGGAATGTCCATCTGAAAGATCTATTGGATGAACCCCATTTTGTCCATAAATCCACCCGCATCGACGATCTTTTGGAGGAGATGAGCCGTAAAAAGCTGCATCTAGCCATCGTGACGGACGACTACGGCGGAACCATGGGGATCGTTACCGTAGAGGATATTCTTGAGGAGCTGGTAGGCGAGATCTGGGATGAGGATGACGAAGTGGTGGAGGAATTCGTCAAAATCGGAGGCAATCGCTTTGAAGTGTCCGGTGATCTTCTGGTGGAGGACGCCTTCGAGGAAATGGAATATGAAAATTACGATGAAGAGGCCTTTTCCCACAAGACCATGGGCGGCTGGGCTTTGGATCATTTTGAGTTTATTCCCCATGAAGGAGACCACTTTGTCTACAACGACCTCATGGTCACCATCACCAAAATGGACCATCAACGCATCGTAAAGCTGCTGATCAAATGGACACCGCCCGTCTCCCCGGAGCCCCAGGAATCCATAAAAGCAAACTTAATTGGAGTTGATTTGAAGCATGGGCAGTAGTTACTGGCCATATGTGTTTATCATCGTTCTCATTGCCCTTTCCGCCTTTTTTTCCGGATCTGAAATCGCCTACGCTTCCGCCAATAAAATGCGGCTGAAAAAAGCAGCGGAATCCGGCCGCGCCAAGGATAAAATCGCCTATTTTATCTATGAAAACTACGCGAGCGCTCTCTCCACCATTTTAATAGGCAACAACTTGGTAAACATCGCCGCCTCTTCGGTGGCCACCGTCATCGCCATTAACCTAGGCGGCGAGAGCGCAGTGGGATACGCTACCGCCATCATGACGGTATTGATTCTCACCTTTGGGGAGATTATGCCCAAGATCGTGGCCAAGGAAAACTGCGATGGATTTTCCCGTGCGGTTGCTCTTCCCCTCCGCTTTTTGATGTATCTGACAAAGCCTCTGGTCATCGTTATCATGGGGTTTGTGAATTTGATCTCCCGGTTGTGGAGCCGTGGCGACGCGCAATCCCCCTCCATGACCGAGGAGGAGCTTGCCGCCATCATTGAAACCGTTGAGGACGAGGGGGTTATTGACGAAGAGCGCAGCGAGCTTTTACAGTCCGCCCTGGAATTCAGCGATATCGCAGCTCAGGAGGTCTTAACGCCTCGGGTGGATATGCTGGCCATCGACATCGACGACAGCATGGATGCTATCATCGAGCTGGCGCTGGGATCCCCCTATTCCCGCATCCCCGTCTACGAGGACAGTATCGATAATATTATCGGTGTTCTCTATCTAAACCATTTCCTAAAGCAGGTGGTGGATCAGCATGACCTCAACATTCGTCCCCTGCTTATGGAGGTTTGTTTCATCCATAAAACCATGAAGCTTCCCGCGGTGCTGGCGGAGCTAAAACGCCGAAAGCTTCATCTGGCAGTGGTCACCGATGAATACGGAGGCACCATGGGCATCCTTACCATGGAAGACGTCTTAGAGCAGCTTGTAGGCGAAATCTGGGATGAAACCGATGAGATCAAAAATGAGTTTGTCAGCGTTGGCCCCGATCTCTATGAGGTCAGCGGTGATTTGAGCATCTATGATCTGTTCGAGTATTTGGACATCGATGAGGATCGTTTTGATGGCGAATACACCACCGTTGGCGGCTGGGCTATCGATCAGTTGGGCGGATATCCCCAGGTGGGAGACGCCTTCGACTATCAGAATCTCACCGTGACCGTTACCGAGATGGACGACCTGCGAATCACTAAGCTCAAGGTTCAGGCGCGGCCACCGGTCCAAGAGGACGAGGATTAAAGGATGCGCTCTATGATTTACCGATTACAGGATGGTAAAATACTGCCCCATGGGGAAGCTCCTCTCGCCCCCGATGGGCGCTATATTGGATTGGGCAGTTTGGAGGCTTCCTCTCCCCTCTTCCCCTGCTCCCTGCCTTCGGACCTGTTTGAAAAATCCCTGGCCAATCCCGCCACCCGGTTTGAGAGCCGGGAGGGGCTGGATGTTATCTGCCTGGAGGTCTGGGACAAAAGGGCGGAGCTGCCCTTCTCCAGCTATCGGGTTCATCTTTTTTTACAAAAAGACCGGATTCAGGTATTTACCGACCATCTGGAACCAGTGGAAGCATTGATCCAATCCTTGGCCCAGGACGATATTCTTGATCGTAGCTTTGACCGCTTCCTCTATGCTCTGGTTGCCGGCCTTTACGATGGAGATTATCAGTCGCTAAACGACCTGGAAAATGGGATCGCCAGCATCGAGGACGACATCCTAGAGGGAAAGACACGCCGGGACTACACCCGGCAGATCGTATCCCTTCGGAAAAATCTAAGAGCCATCAAACAGTATTACGAGAAGGGCATTGATGTTTTTCAGGATATGGAACGCAATGAAAACGGTTTTTTAGACCGGCAGGCGGTTCGATCCATCCGCATTCTTCTGGGACGGCTGGATCGCCTGTATTCCAAGGTGTCCAGCATTATGGAGTATGTCGCCGAACTACGAGAGGCCTATCAATCCCAGGTGGATATTCGGCTCAATGGCATTATGAAGGTGTTAACCGTCATCAATATCATATTTCTGCCCCTGACCCTTATCGTAGGCTGGTATGGGATGAATCTTCAGATGCCGGAATACCACTGGACTTTGGGCTATCCAGCAGTGATTCTGCTTTGTCTTGTGGTGGTCATCGGCTGCATCCGTTATTTTAAAAAACGCGACTGGTTTTAAGAGCATCAAAAAGGGCTTTGACGATTTTGTCAAAGCCCTTTTTAATATTGTATTTCTCCTATACGCCTCTTATCTAGAATATCCGTCCGTACCGGAGTCCTTACTCTCCAACGGAAACGCCAACGGCGTTTCCACCCCTTCTTCCCGGATACGCTCTACATAGGCAATGGATTTCTGAATATAAACCTTGCTGGCAAAAGCCAGTACCGCGGCTCGCAGTGTTTCGGATTCATAAGTCGTTTTGCTAGCAGTGGAGATAAGAAAATCATCACTCTGCCAAAACATCGTCCGCAAAGCCCGCTCCAACTCCTCGCAGAAGTAATCATAGGCGAGTTCCGTATCATAGGCGTGGCTTTGCATGGAGATCAACTGGATGATTTCCGGAATGCTCAGCACTTTTTTCAGCAGAAATACCACCATCAGATAAGCCACATGCTCCCGCGCATACCGCTTTCGTACCGGCGGCGTCACCACTCGCTGCTTCACATAGTTGTTGATCATCGTAGCGGTAATGGGCTTTTCTCCCTCGGAAAACACCGAAAGGCTCTGTTCTAAAAAGGTTACCACCTGATCCATATAGAGGTCTAAATCGGGCAACTCCGACCAGCGGGGACAGTGAAACGCCAGCACTTCCCCTCCAAACGCCAGACCTTTCTTCTCCAGGCCCTCTTCCATAATAACGCCTCCTCAATGAAAAAAGATACCATAATTCGCTTTTAAAGTCAAACAACCTATCATCATTAAATGGTTGACATTGATTTTATAACATGATAATTTAGTATTTATTACTAGATTAAAAGGAGCTTATTACCATGCAGATTATCACCGATAGTGCAGCCCTCTTAAGCCGCCAGGAGGGCATTACCATGGGGGTGGATGTGATTCCTCTAAGCGTTATCGTCAACGGGCACAGCTACCTGGATCTGGAAGAGCTGGATGGGCCTTCCTTAATCGAGATCATCAACCAAGGACACTTCCCCACCACCTCCCAACCATCGGTAGGAGAAACTCTGGAGGTATTTCAAAAATATGCTCATGAGGAGATCTTTTATATCACCATGGCGGATGGCATCTCCGGTACCTATCAGAACGCTCGCGCTGCCCGGAAGATGATGGAGTGTCCCGACGCCATCCATATCTTAAATTCTCGCACTTTATGCGGCCCACAGCGTTATTTGGTGGAAAAGGCCATAGTACTAGCACAGCACGGAAAAAGCCCCTTAGAGATCATTCAGGCCCTCCAGGCGAGCCAAAACAGTGCTCGTTCCTTTCTTATTCCCCAGGACTTTGGATTTCTTAAGCGGGGGGGACGCATCAGCTCGGTCTCTGCAACCTTGGGCGGAATGCTCCACGTGGTTCCATTGGTATGCCATAGCTTGGATGGGCTAACCCTGGAGAAATTTGGTATCAAGCGCACCTATCAAGGAGCGCTCAAGGCCATCGTAGGAGCACTCAGCCTCCCAAAAGGCGGTTCTGGCTACCGTATCTCCATCAGCCATGCCTGTGCACCCGAGAAGGCCCAGGAGGCCTTATCCCTTCTCTCCCAGCACTTCCCCGATGCAGAATTGGAAGTGCTGGCCCTAAGCCCTCTTTTTATTACCCATGGTGGCCCGGGCTGCGTTGCCGTTCAATCCATAAAAAAATAGCCGATGCAAAGATCAAAAACCCGGCGGGAATCTCTTTTCCCGCCGGGTTTTATCATCTTTTCGTATTCTCTTTCTCTTTTTCCCCTTCAGCCGATGCATAGTGGGAATCCAATAGTCGCTCAATCAATAGCTTGCGCGCCCAAGCCTCGGAAGCCAAGCCCAGGATCAACATCAGCATCGGATCCCTCTCTGAATCCTCCTCCATCTGCTGGCAAAGATCCCGCACCTCATCCTCCAGTTGGACAAAGGCCCGATGCTGAACTTTTCTTGTGGCCTCATATAAGCCCTCAAAGGTCTCCCGTTCCACCTGTCCCATCAGAACTCCGATGTCCTTTGTGGACAATACCTGCTTGAGCAAATAAATCACCTGGAGATATAGCACATGATCCCCGGTATATTTCTTTTTATTATGAGCCGGCAGCAGCTTTGCCTTTGCATAGTTATTGACCATGGTTCCGGTGATAAGGGGATCCTTCTCGCCGCGACGGAAATCCTTGAGATTCCGTTCCAAAAGGGTGATTACCTGATCCATATATAGATCGATCTGAGGCAGCTCTTTGGAATCCCCCAACCCCATTCGGGAGAATTCTTCCAGCAAGGGGGCAACCTCATGATAGATTTCCATTATCATCCCTCCATCCCGTCCATTTGAGCATCATAATAGCACAAAACAAAAAAATTGCATAGGTTCCCCTCCTGTTATACTTTACAAATAAATCCGACGATGTTATTATCATGTTGTATAAACTAGTATTAAAAACTATATAATAGAGTATAGATATTACGGTTGGAGGGATATTCATGGATAAAACACTCTATTTGTTTGGCGATTCCCTAACACGTGGCGTAGTTCTCGATAAAGCTACCGGAAAATACCGTCTTACCAAAGCCAGTTTTTCTTCCTCGCTTGCCACAGACTGCCAGTACAACATTGTAAATTGCAGCAAGCTCGGCCTTACCATTGAAAAAGGGCTATCCATCATGCGTCAAAAAACCTCCCAGGAAGGATACGCCATTTTGGAGTATGGCGGAAACGATTGCGACTTTTTCTGGGATCAGGTAGCCAGCAACCCGGACTTTAAAACGCAAAAGTGCAAAGTTCCGCCGGAACGGTTCCTATCGCTTTATCGTCAGGCGGTGGAATATTTGCGCAGCCGTAACGTTTCCCCCATCATCTGTACCCTTCCCCCCATCGACGCCCACCGCTATTTTCAGTGGATCAGCCGGGGGCTGGACCAGGCTGCTATTCTCTCCTTTCTGGTAACGGAACACCGTATCTACACTTGGCAGGAGCTTTACTCCCAATTGTCCTACCAAGTGGCCAAGGAGATGGGCTGTCCGGTTCTGGATTTGCGTCGGCTCTTCCTACAAAAACAGGATTATCGCCAATATCTCTGCGATGATGGTATCCATCCCAACGAAGAGGGACACCAGCTCATCACAAGCGAGGTCAAACAGTGGCTTCAACGGTTCTTTTCCCAAGACACGCAGCAGATCGCATAGGCAACAGGATGCGTCAACCCTTTTGTAGCTTCCTTATAAATTCAGCTTTCCCCGCTGAAATCCCCCGCCTTTCGCATCGGTTTTTTTGTTGACATTTTAACCCGAAGATGGTAACATATCGCTTGTGCATAGGCGTCTGGGTGTGGCGCAGTTTGGTAGCGTGCTTGAATGGGGTTCAAGAGGCCGGAGGTTCGAATCCTCTCACCCAGACCAGGAAAAACCACTGAAAACAAAATGTTTTCGGTGGTTTTTTTATTTCTCTTCTAATATAAATTGGGTGAATATCAACAAATAAATCGGCGGATTCGTAATTACCTTGTAAGCTGGCAAAAATCGGGATAGAATGGAGTCGAATAGGAGGTCACTTATGAATCAGATCATATATCTTTCAGGCGGTTGCTTCTGGGGCATGGAAAAATATTTTTCTTGCATTCCCGGCGTAGTGGAAACCACAGTGGGATATGCCAACGGCAGAGAGGCTATGAGAAGCGATCGAGGCGCAGAAGCGGAAGCGGTGGGCGCCGCGGAAGCGGTTAGAGTCGCCTATGATCCCCAGGTCCTTGCACTTCCGCATCTTTTAGAGATGTACTTTGCCGTTATAGACCCTACCAAAAGCGACGGACAGGGGCCGGATATCGGCGTTCAATACCGTTCCTGCATCTTATATGAGGATGCCGCCATAGAGAAGACGGTTTTTAACTCCCTGGCAGAACTACAAAAACAGTATGAGGCACCTCTGGCCATCGAATACGGACCGATCCGGTATTTTGTGCCTGCTCGAGAATATCAACAAAACTATCTGGAAAAGAATCCCGGCGGTCATTGCCGCCTCACCCAAGTCCATTTTGACTATGCAAAACGCTCAGGGGAGCAAGAGGAATAAAAAGAACCCGGCATTCCGGGTTCTTTCTATTCCTAGAATACAATGCAGATTAGATTATGGCGCCCTTCATTGATGATCCTCTGAAGCGTCATTTGAACCTTATTCTGAATCTCGTCGGGCATCCGGGTCAATTTATTGGAAAGCCCTTCCTTTACCAAATCGTTAAGGGATTTCCCAAATATGTTGGTATTCCAGATCTCAGCAGGATCGTTCTCAAACTCCGACAGCAGGTAGTTGAGCAGCTCTTCGCTCTGTTTTTCTGAACCCACAATGGGTGATACCTCGGTTTCGATATCCACCCGCAGCAAATGCAAACTGGGTGCGCTTGCTTTGAGCTTCACGCCATACCGGTTCCCCTGTCTTACGATTTCGGGGGCTTCCAGATCCAGCTCATCCATGGTAGGCTTCACCATACCATAGCCGGTCGCCCTGACGCTATCCAGAGCGTCCTTTACCCGGTCGTACTCCTTCTTCGCCGCCACCAATTCCTTTAAGATGGAGACCAGATGATACTCCCCTTCGATGGGATATCCACACTCGTCCCCGATGATCTGATAGAACAGCTCCTGCCGCGGCGCCGCCTTGATAACCGCCCGGCCGGTGCCCAAGTCGATCTGTCCCCTGCGGACCTCTTCCATGAACTCGTTTTCCGCAAGCTTCTCCAGAACCATTCGATAATCGGACACCTTATGGACGTCCTTGCAGCCCTCCTGGACATTCTGGATGATGCTTTCCATAAGCCAATGATCCCCCGACAAAGCCAGAATCCAGTCGGGAATATCCAGATGAACCTCGCGAAGCGGAAATTCATATAGGACGCTTTTCAATAAATCCTCAATTTCCCCTTCATCCATGTTGAGAACGTCGTATGGCATTACCGGTACGCCATATTGGTCGGTGAGCTCTCGGCACAGGGTCTGGGTCTCCGCCGCCCGAGGCGCCTTGGTGTTGAGCACCACCACAAAGGGTTTGCCCAGTTCCTGCAGCTCCTTGACCACCCGTTCCTCCATAGGAAGATAATTCTCCCGGGGAATCTCGGTAATGCTGCCGTCGGTGGTCATTACAATACCGATGGTGCTGTGTTCGGTAATCACCTTTCGGGTGCCAATCTCCGCGGCTTCCTCAAAGGGAATATCATAATCCAGCCAGGGAGTGCGTACCATACGGACAGCATCGTTTTCCATATGACCCATAGCGCCCTCCACCATATAGCCCACGCAATCCACCAGACGCACCTTGGCGGTACCCCCGTCGGCCAGTTCCAGCTCCACCGCTTCATTGGGCACAAAGTTGGGCTGGGTGGTCATGATGGTTTTTCCTGCGCCCGACTGGGGCATTTCATCGGTCACCCGTTGGCGGATGAAGGTATTATCCACCTTGGGCAACACCATCAACTCCATAAACCGCTTGATAAAGGTACTCTTGCCGGTGCGCACGGGACCCACCACAGAGATATAGATATCGCCCTGGGTCCGGGATGCAATATCCTTGTAGATGTCATATCGTTCCATCATGATTCCTCCATTCAACTCCGGCTAACAGTAGATATCTATGTACTCCGAAGAGAAAATATGTACGCCGGTATTTTCATCCCAATGATTCTCCTGGGCATTCTCCACTTTATATCTATGCAAAAGAAAAAAGCCCAATCCCTAAGGATTGGGCTTTTTTCATATCCATCTATTCTTCCCGAATTAAAGCCGGCACGAAACGTAGATAGTCGCAGCTGGTCAGCTTATATTGAACTCCATCCAACTCCTTTACGCGATAGGACACGCCCCCAACGCCGTGGAGATGGCCGTAAACCACCTGTTCCACCCCATACTGGGTAAAAAGGCGAGTAAACTCATTGGGCTCCTGACGGTCGTTAAAGGGCGGATAGTGGGTCATAGCAATAATCCGCTCTGCACCCCGGTCCCTTGCGTGATCCAGGGAAAGCTTCAGCCGTCCGACCTCCCGTAGATATATCTTCTCATCATCCTGTTCATAGGCAGCCGCTCCCGGAACAATCCATCCCCGGGTACCGCAGATGGCAGTTCCATCCGCTAAAAGGAAGCTGTCGTTCTGAATAGCATGAAGCCCCGGCGCAAGGACGCTCCGCACTTTATTGATGGAGCTCCACCAGTAGTCATGATTGCCGCGGATCATGTACTTTTCCCCCGGTAGACGGCCGATGCGGTCCAGGTCGGGTTGTGCCTCCGACAGCTTCATGGCCCAACTGATGTCTCCCGGAATCAAAACCGTATCATGGGAGGAAATCAACTCTCTCCAAGCCGCTTCGATTTTGTCTGCATGGTTCTCCCAATGCTTGCCGAAGATGTCCATGGACTTATCCATAGAATCCGACAGATGCAGGTCAGCGATCGCATAAACAGCCATATCGCAGCACGAGATCAGTCCAGCTCTTCTTCGCCGAACTCATCCTCTCCATATCCATCGTCGAATTCCTCATCCTCAAATTCCTCGTCCTCATCCTCATCAAACTCCAGCTCTTCCTCCATCTCCTCATCCAGGGGAAGATCATCATCGGGAACGGGAATCTCCTCCTCCATAAGCTCATCGTCCAGGACGTCATCCTCCATAGCCGCATCCTCGTCGGCAGCCTTCTCCTTGCGGCGTTCCGCCAGCTCCAGACGTTTCTTCTCCAATAAACAGAGCTTGCAAAGCTCCTGCCCAGGAACCACCGGATTCTCATTGCACTCCGGGCAGATCTCCACCGTCGGCTCCTCCACCACTGCCGTCTTTTTCTTAAGGCTTTTCAGCTCAGCAAGGCAGATATCACAGTACTGGGCGTCCGAGCGCATGTAGTTCAGCTCACATCTGGGGCATCTCATCAATTTCATGGACTTTTTCAACACTCCCGCAAGAAGATTCTTCTAAATAAATATGCTTTTTTTCCTTATTTGTCAACAGTATTTTGTAGGCCATAAAAAGCCGTTTCATTTTCAGATATCTTCCCGATTCGATCCAAGAGCTCTTCCATCCCATACCCATCCATTGCGGAGAATGCCACAAAGTCCTCCGTGCCAATGGCAGAGGCCACACTTCGCGCCGCCTGTTTGCGCTTGCTCTTGGCAATTTTATCGGCTTTGGTGGCCACCAAGGTAAAGGGAATACGATAAAACCTCAAATACTCCACCATTTGAAGATCCCCAGCGCTGGGTGCATGGCGGATATCACAGAGCAGGAAAAGGTGGCGCAAGCGCTGGGTCACCGTAAAATAACCTTCCACCAGCTGCTGCCAGCTTTGACGCTCCCCAGCGCTACGGCGCGCAAATCCATACCCCGGGAGATCCACCAGCATCAGCTCCTCATTGATGAGAAAAAAGTTGATGCTGCGGGTCTTTCCGGGCTCCGAGGATACCCGTGCCAATTTGCCATTGTTACAAAGCTTATTGATGAGGCTGCTTTTTCCGGCATTGCTTCGTCCCACCACAGCGATCTCCGCCATGGAAAAATCCTCGTATTGACTGGTTTGATAGACCGTCTTCGCCAGCTTCGCTTTGGTGATGCGCATACTCTTCCCCCGCTATGGCCTTATGATGGCCCGCTTGAGCACCTGATCCATATGCTCCACTCCGGTAAAGGACATGGCATCCCGGATGGCGGCAGGCAACTCCTCCAAATCCTTCAGGTTTTCCTTGGGCAATAGGATGTCCTCAATCCCCATACGGTGGGCGGCCAGCATCTTTTCTTTGATGCCGCCCACCGGCAACACCCGACCCCGGAGGGTTACCTCCCCTGTCATGGCAAGATCCCCTCGAACCGGCTGACGGCTGAGAGCCGATACCATCGCCGTCACCATGGTGATACCTGCACTGGGGCCGTCTTTGGGGACCGCCCCCTCTGGAATATGAATATGAATATCGGTCTTTTCAGCAAAATCCTGAGGCAAATCAAGTTCTTCCGTCCGGGAGCGGATATAGCTTAAGCCCGCCTGGGCGGATTCCTTCATTACCCCGCCCAGCTGGCCCGTGAGCTGAAGCTTCCCGCTCCCTGGGATGGCGCTCACCTCGATGGACAGCGTCGTACCGCCGATGCTGGTCCAAGCCAAACCCGTGGCGACTCCGATTTCGGCCTTTCGCTTCTGCTCATCCGAAAGATAGCGGCGAACGCCCAGATAGTTCCCCAGGTTTCTTCCGGTAACTCGAACAGGGGTTGCGGCGCCGTCTACAATCTCCCGAGCAGCCTTCCGACAGACTCGGGCAATGGTCCGCTCCAAGTTCCGCACACCGCTTTCAGCGGTATAGTAGCGCACAATATCGGTCAGAGCTTTTTTACTGATGGTCAGCTGACCGGGCTGGATACCGTGCTCCTGCGACTGTTTTTTTACCAGATGGCGCTGGGCGATCTCCACCTTTTCCTCCTCGGTATAACTACTGACCTCGATGATCTCCATCCGATCCAAAAGGGGCCGCGGGATGGTGTCCACGCTGTTGGCGGTGGCCAGGAACATCACCTTGCTGAGGTCGAATTCCAGCTCCAGGTAATGATCCCGGAAGGTGCTGTTCTGCTCCGGATCCAGTACCTCCAGCATAGCGCTGGCGGGATCGCCGCGAAAATCCGAACTCATCTTATCAATCTCATCAAAGAGAAAGACCGGATTCATGGTCCCCGCTTGTTTCATGTTATAGATGATAGCCCCGGGAATCGCCCCGATATAGGTACGGCGATGACCGCGAATCTCTGCTTCATCCCGGAGTCCCCCCAAAGAGGTCCGCACAAATGCCCGGCCGATTGCCCGGGCAATGCTCCGGGCGATGCTGGTCTTCCCGGTGCCGGGCGGGCCCACGAAGCACAGAATAGGGCCTTTCATATCCTGCTTTAAGGTGCGTACAGCCAGATATTCCAGTACCCTGTTTTTCACCTTCTCCAGGCCGAAATGATCCTCATTTAGGATGGCCTCGGCATTTCCCAGATCCAGATTGTCCTGGGTATAATTTCCCCAGGGCAGATCCAGGATCCAATCCACATAGTTGCGGCTCACCGAAGCGTCAGGGGAACCGGGCTGCATCCGGGCTAGCTTATCCAGCTCCTTCTGCACCTTTTTCTGGGCTTCCTCGGAAAGCGGCAGCGCCTTTGCCCGTTCCCGCAGCTCCTCTACCTCCCCGGCGGCGTCCTTGTCCCCGAGCTCCGTCTGGATGGCCTTGATCTGTTCCCGCAGATAGTATTCCTTCTGTGAACGGTCCAACTGGCCCCGCACCCGGTTGCTGATCCGCTTTTCAATGCGCTGGATATCCGTCTCCCGCTTGAGGATATCCATTAGCAGCATCAGCCGGGAAGGGACGTCCAACTCCCCTAAAATCTCCTGCTTATCCTCCGTCCGATGGATCAGGTCATAGGCAATCAAATCCGCAAACCAGCCCGGCGAAGTAATGCCGGCCATATTCAAAAGGGTATCGTTATTGGCTCGGCTGGAAACCCGGCTGTATTCCTGGACCTGCTCGGTGATGGAGCGCATGATGGCCTCTTCCTCCAGAGTCGGTTCCCGGTCGGTTTCCTCCAGTAACGTTACCTCGGCGGTTAGAAAAGGCTCCTCAGACGCAAGGCGCTGGATCCGTACCCGGCTGATCCCCTCGGCCATAACGCGGATATTGTCTCCTGGCAACGCCAGAACCTGCATGATTTTCGCCAAGGTGCCCACTTCATAGAGATCGTCCAGCCCCGGGTCCATATCCCGAATATCCTTCTGGGTACAGAGGACCACGTACTGATCCCGACCCATGACATCACTAAGGGCCGCCAGGGACTTCTCCCGGCCCACATCAAATGGAACGGATATATGGGGAAAAATACAGATTCCCCGCAATGGAATCAATGGATAGGTGATCGCTTCCATTCTTTCACCTCCGAAAAATTCGGTTCCGGTCAAACCGGCCGTCTATCAAAATGTCATTCCTGGGGCGCGGAGGAATTAATCTGCGACCCTCCGCGGCTTGGAATGACATCCGCTGAAAAAGAGGCCCGTTGGCCTCTTTTTTATACAGGTTAGCTTAGGAATCCAGGTCTCCTACCGCCCGTTTGGGCAGAGCTGCCTGGCGAACCTGATGAGTTTTGGGCAAAAGGGTGGGTTTGCCCTTGCCATCCACCACATCCTTGGTAATGATGCATTGCCCGATGTCCTCCTGAGAGGGAATGTCAAACATCACGTCCATCATAATGTTCTCCATGATGGCGCGCAACCCCCGGGCACCGGTCTTCCGCTCCATGGCCATATGGGCAATGGCAGGCAGCGCGTCATCCTCAAAGGACAGCTGCACACCGTCCATATCCAAAAGCTTCTTGTACTGCTTCACAAGCGCATTCTTGGGCTTAACAAGGATATCGACCAAAGCCTCCTCCGAGAGTGCATCCAGGGTAACGATGACGGGCAAGCGGCCCACAAACTCGGGAATCAGCCCGTATTTCAGCAGATCCTCCGGTAGAATATGCCGCAGCAGTTCGCCGATATCCTTTTTCTCGGTAGACTTCACATCGGCTCCAAAGCCAATGGTCTTTTTCCCTAGCCGGTTCTCGATGATGGTATCGATTCCGTCAAAGGCGCCGCCGCAAATAAACAGGATATTACTGGTATCAATTTGGATGAACTCCTGATGTGGATGCTTCCGCCCGCCTTGAGGCGGTACGCTGGCAACGGTACCCTCCAGGATCTTCAAAAGAGCCTGCTGTACTCCCTCCCCGGAAACATCCCGGGTGATGCTGGGATTGCTGGATTTCCGGGTGATCTTATCGATCTCATCGATATAAATAATTCCCCGCTCCGCCCGCTCGATATCGTAATCGGCAGCCTGGATCAGCTTTAGCAGAATATTCTCCACGTCCTCACCCACATAGCCAGCTTCCGTAAGGCTGGTCGCATCGGCAATGGCGATGGGTACGTTTAAAATACGAGCCAGGGTTTGCGCAAACATGGTTTTGCCGCAGCCGGTGGGCCCCAGCATGATGACGTTGCTCTTTTGAAGCTCTACGTCCTTATCGGTGTCCGCGCCAATGCGTTTATAATGGTTATAAACCGCCACCGAGAGGCTCTTCTTGGCGGCGTCCTGGCCAATGATATATTCATTCAGGTGCTCCAGGATCTCTTTGGGCTTCATGACCTCTGTAAGATCAAAGTCCACGTGATCCGCGAAGTCCTCGTTGATGATCTGCACGCAAAGCTCAATGCATTCATCGCAGATGTAGGCTCCTGGTCCCGCGATAATCCGGCGCACCTGCTCCTGGGCCTTTCCGCAGAAGCTGCATTTAATCTTGTTTACGTCCTCGATTTTGGACAATCCCTTATCCTCCTTAGCGCCGCGGGGGGATGATCTCATCCACCAGGCCATATTCTTTGGCCTCTTCCGCCTCTAGGAAATGATCCCGCTCCACATCGGACTGGATCTTCTCCAAAGGCTGCCCGGTACGCTGTGCTAAAATTTCATTCATGCGGTTTTTAATCCGGATCATCCGCTCCGCGTGGATCGCGATATCGGTGGTCTGGCCCTGGGTCCCTCCCAGGGGCTGATGGATCATCACCTCGGCATTGGGAAGGATCTTCCGCTTGCCTTTGGCGCCAGACGCCAGAAGAAATGCCCCCATGGAGGCGGCCATGCCGATGCAGATGGTGGACACATCGCACTTCAGATACTGCATGGTATCGTAGATGGCCATGCCGGCGGTTACCGATCCACCGGGGCTATCGATGTACAGCATCACGTCCTTATCGGGATCCTCCGCTTCCAAGAACAGCAGCTGTGCTACGATAACGCTGGCCACATGGTCGTCAATCTCTCCATCTAAAAATACGATACGATCCCGTAAAAGGCGGGAGTAGATGTCGTAGCTTCTCTCCCCCCGGTTGGTTTGTTCCACAACGATGGGCACGTATGCCATTTCCCCGTACCTCCCTTATGATATAGTATCAAATTTTTGACCTATGGATTATACCAGAGAACTTATTTCTTGTCTTCCTCCTGGACGGGCTCCTGGGGAGCGTCCACCTTAACGGCATTTTCCAGGATGAAATCCAGGGTCTTATCGATGATTACATCCTCCTCCAGGTACTTCTTCTCATCCTCGCTGGCGGAAGCTTCAAACTCCTCTACGCTCTTGCCCACATACTGGGCATACTCCGCGGTCTTGGCCGCGATCTCCTCGGGAGTAGCGGTGATGTTCTCCACCTTGGTGACCTCGTCCAGAGCAACCTGGTTCTTCACCCGGCGCTGGGCTTCCTCCCGGTTCTGCTCCCGAAGATCATCCAGGGTCACGCCGGCGTACTGGCAGTACATCTCCAGGGTCAGGCCGTTATAGGCCAGCCGGTTCTGCAGATTCTCTAAAAGGCGGTCGATCTGTCCCTCAATCATGATCTCGGGGATCTCCATCTCGCAGCCGTCGGCGATCTTGCCCAAAGCCTCGTTCTGCATGGTCGCGGTGGCACGGCGCTGAGCGTCCTTTAGCATGTTTTCCTTAATATCGGCTTTCCATTCAGCCAGGGTATCAAAATCGCTGACATCTTTGGCGAATTCATCGTCCACATCAGGATATTCGGGATACCGGATCTCGTGAACCAAAACTTCAAAGACCGCCTTTTTCCCCGCCAGATCCTCCGCATGATATTCCTCGGGGAATGTAACGGAGATCTCCCGCTCTTCCTCCTTGGGAATGCCAATCATCGCTTCCTCAAATCCGGGGATAAACCGGCCGGAGCCAATGTCCAGCTGAGCCCCTTTGGCTTCGCCGCCCTCGAAGTATTCCTCTCCGACCCGGCCCTTATAATCGAAGGTGATCCGATCGCCGTTTTCGATGGGCCTGTCCGCCTCGATATAACGAACCAAGTTGTTTCGCTCCCGCTCAATGACTGCTTCTACCTGCTCATCGGTAACCTCGGGCACGATGTTCACAACCTCCACGCCCTTATACTGGCCCAGTTTTACTTCAGGATAGACGGCGCACTCCATGATGAGGGTAACGGGTTCTCCCTCCACCGCATGGCGTACATTGACGGTAGGAGCGGATACAACGCTCAAATCATGCTCCGCAATGGCGCTCTCAAAAGCATCCCGCCAAAGCTCCTCAATGGCGTCCTCGTAAAACACCTCTTTGCCGTAGAACCGCTCGATAATGGCCCTGGGGGCACGGCCGCGACGGAACCCCTGCACGGCATAACGCCCTCTGGTCTTCTGATAGGCCGTCTCAATGGCCTTCATAAAATCCTGGGCTTCTACGGTAGCTTCAATGCGGACGCGGCTCTTTGCCAATTTCTCAACGGTGGATGCCATATCTATCGATACCTCCAAGTTTTATATACAATTTTAGACAATAATGTATTATATAACAATTGTTCCCGGTTCGCAAGCGGCCTGCGCATCCGATTTTCGCCTTATGTTCGCCTTTTATAAAGGTCCTTAGGCCGCGGTGGATTCCTGCTCCTCCATGCGCTGTTTTTTCCGAACGCGGATCACCAGCATATAGCAATAAGCAATTGCGGTCCCCACCAAAAAACGTTGGATCATTACATAGGGAATGTTGATGCCCAATCCGGTATAATAAGCGGCCTCGTTAAATAGAGCATGGGTTAAGCCCATCCAAATGAAGATGGTATTGGCCTGCACCTGAGACAGCTTTAGCGTGGCCTTCTGCGCGTCCACAAAGGAAGCGGTATGAATCACTCCGCTGAGCATGCCCACCAGGATACCGATGGCCGCCTCTCCCGGCAGATCCAGCAGTTTGGTGGCCGGAGTCAGGCATTTTGCAATCTTGGGCAGCCATCCCAGGTCTCTTAGGATCTCCACACCAATGGTCAGAGGAACCAAAATGATGGAAACCTTCCAAAGGGTGCTCACTGACATGGTCAGGGTTTCCTGAAGACTGATCCAAAGTATCTCCATCGCTTCCCCTTTCTAGAGTATCAGATTGGTCAACAGCGCCATGATAGAAGCCGTCAGCACCCGAATGATGGCGATCATCCAGGGTTTACAGCCCGTTCCTCCCAGCGCGCCGGTTTCCATAATCAAGCTGTGACAAAAGCTATAAAAAACGCTGAGCACCGTCAGCTGCTTTACCGTAAGGCCCATGCCCACTGCCGCGCCAATGCCAGAGGCCAGGCTTACCTGCCCCAAGATCAGCGCCAAAGCGGCTTCTCCCGGCATGCCAAACAATCCCATCACCGGGGACATGAACCGAGCGATCAAATCCATACCGCCCAGATTTACCAGCAAACGAACCACAAAGATGGAAGGAACCAGATATTTTGCCATCTTTAATACGGACTTTAAGCTGGCCATTCCGCCGCGCTGCAGCGTTTGCAGTGTAACCATCCAAACACCCCCGGTTGGATTATACAGGAGAATGCTCCCCAGCACAATGCGAACACCGCAATCCAGCTATCCTTTTGCTCCGCCGTCCAAATATATAGCTACTAAGGGGGCAAAACTCCATAAAATAGCCACGGTGAGGGCAGGAAACAATCGTCCATTATACAGCGCTCCCACCACCAGGATAGCGTTAAAGGCAATACCAGCCCACATCAGACGGAAGTATCCCCCCAGCGTAAAAGCGTTGCCTTTTCCCGCCTGTTCCAAGGTGATCCAGCGTACCGTGCCCGGTTTATGCACTGCCATGCCATAGATCGTTCGCCATGCAGCGTCCAGAGAAAGCGCAGTTTCAAAGGCGCAGAGTATAAAAGCAATCCCCTCTCGCTGAATGCCATACCAAAGTCCTTTTGAGGAGCCGCTCCCATTTCTCCAGGAAAGGAAGGGCCACAGCAGCAGGCTAACCCCCTGAATCAGCGCCGGAATCCAGTAAGGAGCAAAGGAGACCGCGGCATATAGCCATGGATTCCCCGCCGAATAGGTGGAAACCACAAAAAACTGGGAAGCCGCCAATGGCAAAAGACTTTCCGCCACGTCCCAAACCGCTTTTGCTTTCACAGCAAAATTGGGATGAGCGCCCCGTCTTCCAAATACATAGGGAAGCTGTAAATAAGCTTCCCGCATCCTACGGTGGAGCCGGTTGAGCCAAAGGGAATACCGACCAGGAAATCCGCCATACGCCGTCACATCGCTAAGAAACGCGGTTTTACAGAAAAGCGGATAGACCAGACGAGGGCTAATCAGGGTATCGGGGCGGATGGCGCCAAAGGTGGCTTCATGGAATTTTTCCAGGTCATAGATGCCGTTTCCGGAAAATTCCAAACTTCGACCCATCCGATCCATATCCCGTCCAGCGGCGGAAGGAAGCATCGATTTTCCGCTTAGGATACGAGCCAATCTGGGGCCTCTTTCGGTATTTCGAGCCGCCATACGCGGCTCTACAACCAAATATCCCATCCGTTGATTGACCGGATGCTTCATGGCATTATAAAGCGCCAGATACCCCTCCCGTTTCATACGGACATCAGACTCCAGCAGCATCACATAGCGGGGAGACGTCAAAAGCTTTGGTCCCAATAAACGGATCCCTTCTCGCCGCTCGCCCAACAAATACCGGTTTAAGTCGGAAACCGCCCCTAAGCGGCCGTCAAAGCACTGCCATCGCGCTTCCCTCCGGTTGTATTCTCGGTACCGTACCGCAAGATAAAAGCAAGGGCTGTATTTCTGGTTGCATTCTTCCATGACGTCAAGCGCCCTGGTAAACGCCTCCTCATCCCGTTCCGTCACAATCCGGTCGTCAGGCGGCACGTCCCATAGCAGGAGATAATCCACATTCTGGGATCCCAGCCTGTGGTAGTGACTGCAAAGGGCTTGGTAGCCCCGTTCCGCCTCCTGCGGGGTTTCCCCCTGGATTGGAACCACCACCAACAGTCGGTCCCGGGCGGTGGGAGCTACTTCCGCCATCCTTGGCACAAAAGCTGGAGATAACACAAAGGACTGTATCCATCCGGCCAAGCGGTTTAAGAGACAGAAAAAGAGCACGCCGCCTAGGAAAAAAGCGGCAAGCACCTCAAGGAGGTTTCCTCCTTTCCATATGGCGTATCCAGTCAGAACCGCGGAACAACACAGGCCGAGCAATGGAACCACCGCAAGGACAAGATTCCAACGCCTGCGCTGCCTGTTGGGCCACCAGGGGGAGCCAATACGGCGGCAAAAATCCTTTGCCTCCTCTCCCAACAACCTGTCCCCTAGCTTTCCTCCTTCCAGCGCCATGGCCGCCACTTTCTCCTCCGAGCTGCCGGACCACCGCGCCATCTCAGCGGTGATCTCCAGGTATTTTATTCGGGTATCCCGTTCCATCCGAGGATAGATCATATCCGTCTCATAGAGGCATGCTACGCGATAAAGCGCCTCCATCATGGGAATAACGTCCCATCCGTTCGCCCATGCAAGGGATCTCAGATGAACCCGAAGGGGCTCCTCCAGCTTCATGGCTTGTTCCTCGGCGGAGATCTGCTGTAACTGGGATGCCATTGAATCGATCCTGGCCAGCAATACGGCGGTCAATGCCATAGGGATGCTTCTCCACTCCCAGTAATCCAGCGTGCCTCCCCGTTTTATATAAGCTGTAAAGTATTCCAACACCCGCTCCTGTGTCAGCTCCGGCGTTTCGGATACCAATCGTTCTGTCAGGGCATGGATGCGTATTTTTCCGGCTTCCTCGCCGCTTTCGATCCGACGCAGCGGGCGCTTGCCCGCCCCCTTTTGTTTCCGCAGAATTGACAGCAATTCCGGACCATTACGAAAGAGCATCCCTTCTGCCATCGTAATCCGTCGGTTTTCGCGCCGCATTTTTTTTACCAGCCGCTGTACATTGCGTAACGACACCCCAAAGGAGAGACTAACAAAAACCATTTTGGACACGCGCTCCCCACAGCCTGCGTTGGTTTCACCCTCTCTTTCCCTCACTTCCGCAGTTTTGCGATTCATGGCGCACCACCCTTCAATCCCTATTTTTTCCTAGGACCGCAGATTTACTCATATCTGCGGATGGATACAGAAGTCCCGGTACCCTAGATATCCTGGTAAAACGGATCCGAAAGGATTGTCGCAACCAACGCATGGCTTAGGAACATGGAATGACCCTTGAAAAATGTTGGATGGAAAACAAAAAAATTCGCAAACCGCAACAGCAGTTTGCGAATTAATCTGCGGCGCTTGGCCGCTATGGCAGCGGAATAAGGATTCGAACCTTAACAATACGAGTCAGAGTCGTAGGTGCTACCGTTACACCATTCCGCTATGGTTGTCCTCATAAAATACCCTAGGTGCCGTCCGCTCCCAGATTACAACCCGCCGCTCTGGCAGGTGGGTGCCCTGCCGCCTCGTTCCGCCTTCACGCTCGCAGCGCGCATGCCGTACTTGATGGCTGGACTCCGGGCTCCCAATGTAACGATGTGGGTTTAAAAAAGGAGCGTAACAAACACCCAAGGAATTTTTACTCACCCATGCTCCAGCGATTTCCCGCTGAGCATCTCTTAGTATATGCAAAGGGACTTTTCTTGTCAACACCATTTTCGTTGGAAAAGTCTCGGATTTTGAAAAGCCAGTTTTACGTTCTCGGCTTCCCCGACGCCACGTGCGTCTCCCCTATGGCGACAAAACCTATTGTATCCAACCGCCAATAGAATATAACAAAAATTTTTCAACCGATAAAAGCAGTATCCCAAAAATATCCCGGCTGTGGATAAATCCCAAGACGGGCCCATTTAAACAGCGGTCTCATCCCAGACACCCTTAGGATTCCCTGCCTTCCGGGCAACAAAAAATCGCAACCCTCAAAATGGGTTGCGATTCCAGCCGTTGGTGGGCGATACTGGACTCGAACCAGCGACCTCCACGATGTCAACGTGATGCTCTACCAACTGAGCTAACCGCCCGCACGCAAAGTTAATTATACATAAAACCAAGGAGAATGCAAGTTTAACTTTTCTTTGATTTGCGTTCCGGTTCCCGGTGGTGTATCATTTTCCTATCGATTACCGGGATCGCGCCACGCGCTCCCACATGGAGGAATACCCATGCCCTTTGTGGTAGACGAACTCACCCGCGCAAAGCTTTGTCTCTTATATCTATTTCGGGCAGTCGCTCTTCCCCTAAGCCGGGATGCAGTGATTTTGGCCTTGGATGTCCTTCCGTGGATCAATCAGTTTATCCTTTCAGAGGCCCTTTCTGATCTGCTAGAGAGCGGTCTGGTGCTGGAACTTAACGGGCAGGGCAGAAATACCTATGAGATTTCCCAGACCGGACTTAGTACCCTCGCCCATTTTGAAAAGGAAATTCCTCTTTCCATGCGCCAGGATCTGGATAGCGTTCGTGACTCCATTCGTCTTATGGCCCGAAAGGAGTCGGAATACATCACCGATTATCATAAGATTGGTGAAGACCGCTATCTGGCTGAGCTATCCATTGTGGAAAACGGACATACCATCTTCCGCGTGGAGATCGAATTAGCCAGCTCCGCCCAAGCCGATGTGGTCTGCAAAAATTGGCAGAATGCCGCCTCCGCAGCCTACTCCGCCATCCTCTCCCCCATCTTAAATCATTGACGCGGCATGAGTAGCTTTTATCATCTCAACCATTTGCATAAAAAATATGCCCGGCAGATGCCGGGCATATTTTTTATGGACCTATTTTCTACCGATATCCTTTCGGTATTCCATTCCCGCAAAGGAGATCAAATCCACATACTCATAGGCTCTGTGTATGGCCTGCTCCAGGGAGGGCTCCACCGCCGTAACCCCCAGCACCCGGCCTCCCGCGGTAGCGTATCCGTCCTTGCAAAGAGCCGTTCCTGCGTGGTAGACGATGGCTCCTTCCGCCAAAGCCTCTTGGATTCCATGGATGGTTTTTCCCTTTTCATAGGGCCCAGGATACCCTCCCGAGGCCA
Source organism: Christensenella sp. MSJ-20 (assembly GCF_044357945.1). NCBI lineage: Bacteria > Bacillati > Bacillota > Clostridia > Christensenellales > Christensenellaceae > Christensenella > Christensenella sp. MSJ-20. The sequence continues at coordinate 243,009 of NZ_CP076563.1, read as the reverse complement.
GCACCACGCAGACGGCGCTCTCCTGGGAAAAGGCGACCTCCATCTCTCCCAACCGTTCCTCAATGACAGCCAGCATCACCTGCGACAGCGGCGTCTTCAACAGCGGCAGGATCGCCTGGGTTTCGGGATCCCCAAACCGGCTGTTGTATTCGATGACCATGGGGCCGCGTTCCGTCAGCATCAAGCCGAAGTACAGCACGCCCTTAAAAGGACATCCCTCCGCAGCCATGGCCTGGACGGTTGGATAAACGATCTCCTGCATCACCCGATCCAAAAGGGAGGGCGTCATCTTTGGCGTAGGCGCAAAGGCCCCCATCCCTCCGGTATTGGGACCACGATCCCCATCGTAGGCCCGCTTATGATCCTGAGCCGCCGGCATGGGGACCACTGCCTTGCCATCGGTAAAACATAGGAGGGAGGCTTCCGGTCCGAAAAGGCACTCCTCTATGAGCACCCGGCTTCCGGAGGCGCCAAAGGCCCGTTTCACCATGATCTCGTCTACGGCATCCTCGGCCTCCTCTTCGGTACCGCAAACAAAGACCCCTTTTCCAAGAGCGAGGCCATCGGCCTTCACCACGATGGGCGCCCCCATCTCTCCGATATAGTCCTTGGCGGCCTGAGGCTCGTCAAATACCCGGAACTGGGCGGTCGGAATGCCGTATTTCTTCATCAGCGCCTTGCTAAAGGCTTTGCTGGATTCAATCCGTGCGGCGGCCTGGGTGGGGCCAAATGCCTTAATCCCAACGGCATTCAATCGATCCACCATACCCAACGCCAGGGGATCATCCGGCGTGACCACCACCAGATCCATTTCCTTTACCTGTGCAAAGGCCACCATGGCGTCCACATCGGTGGCAGCGATATCCACGCAGGTTGCCAGAGCCCCAATGCCGCCGTTTCCCGGCGCACAGTAAAGCTCGTGGCCCCCCTCCGCATAAAGCTGCCGCACTACGGCGTGTTCCCGTCCCCCGCCGCCAATGACCAATATCTTCATATCTGACCTCCAGATGATCAGTGTTTAAAGTGCCGCATGCCGGTATACACCATGGCAATACCCAGCTCGTCACAGGCTTTTACGCTATCCTCGTCCCGGATGCTTCCGCCAGGCTGGATGATGGCGGTAATGCCCGCAGCGGCTGCGGCTCGTACGCTGTCATCAAAGGGGAAATAGGCGTCGGATGCCAAGGCGGCGCCTTTGACCTTATCCCCACTCCGCTGGATGGATTGTTCCACCGCCCAAACCCGGTTTACCTGGCCAGGCCCAATGCCCAGGCTCTGGCCATCCTTGGCAATGGCAATGCCATTGCTCTTGGTATGCTTCACAATACGCCACGCCAGCTCCAGGTCGGCCAACTCTTTTTCCGTAGGCTGGCGGCGGGTAACCACCCTAAGCTCGGGATACAGCTCCCGATCCATATCCTGCACCAGAAGGCCTCCCAGCACCTTCTTCATATCAAGAGCGCCAGCCGGAAGAGGATCGCAGATGGCCGGGAGCTTCAGTACCCGGAGGTTCTTCTTCTTCCGCAGGATCCCAAGGGCTTCCTCCTCATAGTCAGGCGCAACGATGATCTCCAAAAAGGTCTTTGCCATGGCAGCGGCCGTCTCAGCGTCTACCTTCCTATTGCAGGCTACAATGCCCCCAAAGATGGACACGGGATCCGCCTCATAAGCAGTATTGTAGGCGTCAGCCAAGGTATCCCGAATGCCCACGCCGCAGGGATTCGCGTGCTTTACAGCCACCACAACCGCCTTCTTCTCCTCCCGGAACTCCCGGAGCAGATCCAGCGCGCCGTTGGTATCGTTGATGTTGTTAAAGCTTAGCTCCTTGCCGTTGAGCTGCTCTGCCATGGCAAGGGATCCAGCGGGAGTCAGTGGCTCCTTATAGAACACGGCGGATTGGTGGGGATTCTCGCCGTAGCGCATCTCCTGAACCTTCTGATAGGTCATGGTAAAGTCGTCTGGCAGCCCCGCGCCGGTCACACCGCGGAGGTATTGGGCAATGAGCGCATCATAGGCGGCGGTATGCTCAAAGACCTTTTTGCACAGATCCCGCTTTACCTCATAGGACACCTCTCCCTCCTCCCGGAGACAGCCGATCACCCGGGCATAGTCGGATGCATCCACAATGACCGCCACATCCTTATGGTTCTTCGCGGCAGCGCGAAGCATGGTGGGTCCTCCGATATCGATGTTTTCAATGGCCTCTTCAAACGAAACCCCGGTTTTTTTGATGGTCTCCAGGAAGGGGTAGAGATTTACCGCCACAATGTCGATGGGCGCGATTCCCAGCTCCTCCATCTGCTTTACATGGCTGGGGTTGTCCCGCATAAACAGGATGCCCGCATGGACGGCAGGATGCAGGGTCTTAACCCGGCCATCCAAGCACTCCGGAAAACCAGTGATATCGCTGACGTTGGTAACAGGCACCCCTGCCTCACCAATGGCCCGCTGGGTCCCCCCCGTGCTGATGACCTCATAGCCCAAGTCCACCAGATCTTTGGCGAATTCCACGATTCCGGTCTTATCGGATACACTCAAAAACGCTCTCTTTTTCATCTCAGTCCGTCATCCTTTCCATGGTAACCTTGCGCCCCTCTACGCGGATGCGGCCCTCCACCAGGTGGGCTACCGCCAGCGGCAGCAATTCATGTTCTACCCGAAGTACCCGCTGCTGCAGGATCTCCGGGGTATCGTCGTCCAAAACGGAAACCGCTTTTTGCAGGATAATGGGGCCGGTATCCGTCCCCTCATCCACAAAATGCACGGTAGCACCCGTCACCTTGGCGCCGTATTCCAGCACCTTTTCGTGAACATGCAACCCATAGTATCCCTTGCCGCAGAAGGAAGGGATCAAGGAGGGGTGGATGTTCACAATCCGGTTTTTATATAGACCAATGATCTCAGGGGATAAAATGGACATATACCCCGCCAGCACAATATAATCCGCTTCCAAAGCCCGTAAGGCGGTCAGCATGGCGGCGTCCCGCTCCACAGGGTCGGGATAGGCCCGCTTGCTGATCACCCGGGTTGGGATACCGGCATGTTCAGCCCGTACCAGGCCATAGGCGTGCTTAGTGCTGCTGATCACTCCACTGATCCGGGCCAAAAGACGTCCCTCCGCCACAGCGTCCAAAAGGGCCTGGAGATTGGTTCCTCCACCCGAGATCAATACCACGATATTTTTCATGGAAGCAGCTCCACCTTCTCCTGGCCTCGGGCGATAACGCCCACGGGGAAGGCCTCCTGGCCATTCTCGGACAAAGTCGCCACGGCCCCATCGACCTGATCCGGGGGAAGCACCATTGCCATCCCCACTCCCATGTTAAAGATGTTATACATCTCCATCAGAGGAATCTCCCCCTTGCGCCGCAGAATCTGGAAAATAGGCGGCATGGGGATGCTCTTAAGATCGATCTTAGCGCAAAGCCCATCGGGAATCACACGTGGAATATTCTCGATGAACCCACCGCCCGTGATATGGGCAATGCCGTGAACCTCCACCTTCTCAATGGCCGATAGAACGGGTTTCACATAGATACGGGTCGGGGTCAACAAGGCCTCTCCCACTCTGGCGCCCAGCTCCTGACTATAGGCAGAAAGGCTGGCTTTATCATCCCCCATGATCTTCCGTACCAAACTGAATCCATTGCTATGCACCCCCGAGGAGGCCAATCCCAGAATCACATCCCCCTCCTGGATGGCGCTACCGTCAATGACCCGTTTTCTATCCACGATGCCCACGGTAAATCCAGCTAGATCGTATTCCCCCACGGGATAGAAGCCCGGCATCTCAGCGGTCTCTCCGCCGATGAGGGCACAACCCGCCATACGGCAGCCGGCGGCCACTCCGGCAACGATCTGCTCCGCCACATGTGGAAACAGCTTACCCACCGCCAAATAATCCAGAAAAAATAGAGGCTTGGCTCCGTGACACACCACGTCGTTGACGCACATGGCAACGCAGTCCTGGCCCACGGTGTTATGGATATCCAGCTCCATTGCCAGTTTCAGCTTGGTACCAACGCCATCGGTACCAGAGATCAGAACCGGTTCCTTCATATCTCCATACCGGCCAATGGAATAGAAGGCTCCAAAACTGCCAATGCCGCTCAGCACATCCTCGTTAAAGGTGCTGGCGGTGTGGCTTTTGATGCGTCTGACCGTGTCATATCCAGCGTGAACATCCACGCCAGCATCCTTATAATGCTCTGCCATTGGGTCCTCCTTATAGCTTCTCGGCCAACTTCCCGATGGCCGCGTCCTTCTGTAAAACCTTATCCCCCATCTCCTTGCGATAGACGGACAGGCGCTCCGCCAGCTGTGGATCGCTCAAGGCGCCGATCTGTACCGCCAGGATGGCGGCGTTGGCGGCGCCGTCAATGGCCACGGTGGCTACGGGCAGCCCCGGCGGCATCTGGACGGTAGACAAGAGGGCGTCCAGCCCTCCCAGGCCTCCAGATGCGATGGGTACGCCGATGACAGGTAGCTGGCTGTGCGCGGCCATTGCTCCCGCCAGATGCGCAGCCTTGCCCGCGGCGGCAATAATAGCGCAGTATCCCTCTTCCCGGGCTGATGCCGCAAAGGCTGCGGCCTCGTCGGGAGTACGGTGGGCGGACAACACCCGCACCGTGGGGGCCACGCCGAAGGATTTCAAAGTGGACACGGCTTTTTCCATCACGGACCAGTCCGAATCGCTTCCCATGATTACCGCAACTTTGGTCATATTGGTTCCCCCTTCAATAAAAAATAGGAAAAACAAGCCTGGGTAAGCAGGCTTGTTTTCTCGTTAGCGGTTGGTGGAATAATTGGGCGCTTCCTTGGTGATATACACATCGTGGGGATGGCTCTCCTGCAATCCCGCTCCGGTGATCTTCACCATGGTGCTCTTGGTACGCAGAGTCTCAATATCAGGAGCGCCGCAGTAGCCCATGCCGGAACGAAGGCCGCCCACCAACTGGTAGATGGTCTCGGAAAGAGCTCCTCGGAAGGGTACTCGCCCCTCTACGCCCTCCGGTACAAACTTCTGGTTGGCGTCCTGGAAATACCGATCGCTGCTGCCCTTGGCCATGGCGCCCAGGCTGCCCATACCCCGATACACTTTATAGCTGCGGCCCTGATAGATTTCCATCTCTCCAGGGCTCTCCTCGGTTCCAGCCAAAAGGCTGCCCAGCATAACGGCGCTGGCGCCGGCAGCAATGGATTTTACGATATCGCCGCTATACTTGATTCCGCCGTCGGCAATGATCCGGATGCCCCGCTTATCGGCCTCCTCGGCGCAATCCATGATGGCGGTCACCTGGGGAACCCCCACGCCGGCCACCACGCGAGTGGTGCAAATGGAGCCGGGTCCGATGCCCACCTTGACGCAGTCTGCACCGGCAGCCGCCAGATCCCGTACCGCTTCCGGAGTAGCCACATTCCCCGCAATGACGGGTATATCAAACATCCCCTTAATGGTTCTCACCATTTCAATGACGTTGCGGCTATGGCCATGTGCGGTATCGATAACCAACACATCCACGCCAGCCTCCACCAAGGCCTTCGCCCGGTCGGGGGTATCCTTGGCAATGCCTACGGCTGCGGCCACCAGCAGGCGGCCCTTATCGTCCTTTGCGCTGTTGGGATATTGCAGCAGCTTGTCGATATCCTTCTTGGTAATGAGGCCCTTGAGCATGTAGTTGTCGTCCACGATTGGCAGCTTCTCCACTTTATGCTTGCGGAGAATCTCCCGAGCCTGATCCAAAGTGGTTCCCTCGGGAGCAGTCACCAAGCGATCCTTGGTCATCACGTCTCTAATCTTCTGGGAATAATCGTCCTCAAAGCTCAAATCCCGGTTGGTGAGAATGCCCACCAGCTTGCCCTCCACAGTGATGGGCACACCGGAAATCCGGTAGTGGGCCATTAGCCGGTTGGCGTCATCAATGGTATGGTCGGGAGAAAGAAAAAATGGATCCGTGATCACGCCATGCTCCGAGCGCTTTACCCGATCCACCTCTTGTGCCTGCTGCTCAATGCTCATGTTCTTGTGGATAACCCCCATGCCGCCTTCGCGGGCCATAGCAATGGCCAGACGGGACTCAGTAACGGTATCCATGGCAGCGCTCATCAAGGGCGTCAGCAGACGGATGCCCGGGATCAACTCCACGCCGAGGTTCACGTCCTTGGGAATTACATCGCTTTTGGCAGGCACCAAAAGGACGTCGTCAAAGGTCAGGCCCTCTTTCAAAATCTTTGCCATTTCCATCCCCCTCTTCCGCTTTTTTGTACTTTCAGAAATATAATTAGACATAATATATGGCAGTTTTCCTCCGCTGTCAAGGAAATCCCGCAACTTTGCCTGCAAAAAAACAGCAGATATGGGGGCATCATCCCCCGTTGCCCACTGGATGTGCCAAAGCCCCGCAGAAGACCTCCTCCCCCACAGACCGAATGCAGTGAAAGAGGTATTGATTCGCATAACCCGCTAACGCTCCATATTGGGCCTTTGCAAAGGGCAAAGGGTGCCGTGGGTCACATTGCGGATATAGCCGTAAAAGCACTTTTTTTACCCAGGTATCCACTGGGAAGGCATCCCGATGATGTAGGGAAAACATCAAAATACAATCCGCCACCTTGGGACCCACTCCCGGCAAACGGCAGAGATGCTTCCGGGCTTCCGAAAGATCCATGCCCATCGAACGCTGTAGATCAAACCCATCGGCCACCATTCGGGCCGTCCCCACGATATATTCAGCCCGATACCCCATACCGATGCGCCTCAGCTCCATAGGGTCTATGGATGCCAACGCTTCGGGAGTAGGAAAAGCATACCCCCCATAAGACAGCTCCCGGCCCCATCCGCGGGACAACGCCGCAATTAGGGACATAATGCGCTTCATATTGTTGTTGGCAGATATGACAAAGGAAATAGTGGTCTCAAAGGGATCCTGGTTTAAAATGCGGATGCCCGGAGCGTATTCCATCCCCCGCCGCACATGGGGATCCCCCCATAAAGCCTCTATAATCTTCGCATAGCTCCGGTCCAGATCCAAATAGGACCGCCATAGATTTTGAAACTCCCCCAGGGTGCAGGGAGAAAGGAAAAAGCTTCCATCCTCCATGGGCGCAATGACAACGGCCCGCTCCAACGCGATTCCGGCATATCCTCCGCCTTCCACAGGATAAAACCGAAACGCCTGGCCGCAGGTGAAGGTATCCTGGAGGGAAAAAGGCTCGTCCAGCCGGAACCGCACGCCCCCGCTCCATTCCCATGCCTGCACCATGGCGCCATCACCCTTTCAGTTTGTTTTATTATACTACACAAAAAAAGCAACGTCCATTTGTCCAAAAAGGTTTCTAGGCGAATTAAAAGCGCAACTCACCCTTCCCAGCCAAAGGGTAGCAGCTCGGAAAGGGATTTTACCTCTCCTTCGCCTATCAGCACCAGGCATTCGCCGTTCTCCCGATGCAGCTGTCGGATGAATTCCCGGCACCGGCCACAGGGAGGCACCACACGTCCATCCTCTCCAACCGCTACCATCTGAATCACCCTGCTCTCCCCCGCAGTGACCATGGCTGCTGCCGCGCTATGTTCGGCACAGAATCCCATACCACAGGGCATGTCGATGCATACGCCTCGGTAAACCTTCCCATCCCCCGCAAAAAGAGCCGCTGCCACCGATCCCGCCGCGGCGCTTTCTGAAAGGTTTCTTGGGTTCAATACCTCCTGAGCCATATAAAGCAGCTCCGCAAACTCCAAGGCTTTCGCCTCCTTTCCTGCTTTGAAAAAACAAAAAGACCGCAGCATTGCTGCGGTCCTCCATTCATTTACTGAGCGATCTCCTCATATACGGAAACCAATTTCTTATCCCTGCCCTTGCGCTCGAACTTCACCTTGCCGTCCACCAGGGCAAAGAGGGTATCGTCGCTGCCGCGGCCCACGTTGTTGCCAGGATGGATCTTGGTGCCCCGCTGCCGAACCAGGATATTACCCGCCAGTACAAACTGGCCGTCGCCCCGCTTTACGCCCAGCCGCTTGCTGTTGCTGTCGCGGCCGTTCCGAGAGCTACCTACACCTTTTTTATGTGCCAAAGTCAAACACCTCTCTTTACTAAAATCGCTTGGCCTTATCCAATGGAAACGATCTCAACCTTGGAATAGGGCTGCCTGTGGCCGGTCTTCTTCCGGTAGTTCTTCTTGGGCTTGAACTTATAGACGATGATCTTCTTGCCCTTGACCACGGAATCCACCTTGGCCTTCACCTTTACGCCGTCCACGATAGGAGCGCCCACCTTTACGGACTCCCCGTCGCCGACCAGCAACGCGTCAAACTCCACTTCGGCACCGTTTTCTACATTCAGCTTCTCCACAAAAATGGTATCGCCTTCCTGCACCTTGTACTGCTTGCCGCCGGTTTTGATGATGGCATACATGATTGTTGCACCTCCCCGTATTATAATTGGGACTCGCCAACCCGGGCGGCATCTCTGCGCTTATAGCCCGTTATGAGCGGTAACATCAATAGATGATAACATAGCGGAAGGGGCTTGTCAATGAAGCAATGCCTTAACCCCGGCATTCCAGGGGGACGGCTCCCATTTCCAAGGCCTCCTGGGGATTTTCTACCCCTTCCACCTCCATATGCTCGATGTGCATATTGGTGTTGGAGAGCAAAAACACCCGCTTTCCCGGCGGGCTGGGAATCAGCTGGGCGCCGGGCCGCATTTTAGCGTTGATCTCCATGCAGACCGCCGGATGGGCCATGATCACCACGTTGTCATACCCATCCCGATAAAACCGGTGCAGCACCTCTTTTCGGGCTTTCATGGCCATGGACTCAGAGGACAGAATGATCCCCTCCCCCTCGCAATAAGGGCAGGGCGCATAGAACACCGATCCCAAGGACTGTTTGGTTTTCTTTCGGGTCAGCTCCACGATGCCCAAATCCGTAATGCCCAATATAATGGTGCGAGTCCGATCCCGCTTGACGGCTTCCCGGAGTACATCCAGGATCTTCTGACGGTTACAGGGCTCCTCCATATCGATGAAATCCACCACGATGATGCCAGAGATATCCCGAAGCCGAATCTGGCGGGCGATCTCCTCCGCCGCCTCTATATTGGTCTTCAGGATGGTATCCTGCAGGGAATTGGTCCCCACAAATTTTCCGGTGTTCACATCGATAACGGTAAGGGCTTCGGCGGAATCAAAGATCAAATACCCACCGCTTTTCAGCCATACCTTCCGAGCAAGCGCCTTATCAATCTTACTCTCCAGCCCATGGTACTCAAACATATCATAATGCTTATCAAAAAAGCTCACCCGGTCCAGCAGGTCGGGGTTTACCGCTTCTACCAAAGACCGGACGTACTCATATGCCTGAGGATCGCTGATATAAAACCCGCTGATGTCCTGGTTGAAGGCATCCCGAACGGTACGGTAGTAGATGTTCTCCTCACTATGGATCAGCTTCGGCGCCTTGCAGCAATCATAGATTGCGTGAATCTCCTGGTAGGTATCCATCTGAGCCTGAATCTGCTGGGCCAGCTCCTCCCGGTCAGCCCCCAGGGCGCTGGTCCGGGCGATGACCCCTCGGTGGCTGGGTTTGATCTCCTCCAGGATGGCCTTAAGCCGGGTCCGTTCCTCCTCGTCCTCGATCTTCCGGGAGATGCCCACATAATTGGCCTTGGGCAGCAGCACCACTTTGTATCCCGGCAGGGTGATATTGGTGGTAACCCTGGCCCCTTTGGTGCCAAAGGGCTCCTTTAACACCTGTACCATGATGGACTGCCCCACCCGAACCAGCTTCCGGATGTCGGGGATGCACTTGGCCCTCTCATCCTCCTCGGGCAACTCCTCGTCCACGGCGTCCACGCTGATGTCCCCGGCATAAAGAAAGGCGTTTCGTTCGATGCCAACATCCACAAAGGCGGCCTGCATACCGGGCAGGACATTCTTTACCACGCCTTTGTAAATATTCCCCACGATGCGTTCGCTGCCCTTGCGTTCCACATAGAGTTCAGCCAGGTTGCCATCCTCCACCACCGCAACCCGCACCTCATAGGGATTCGCGTCCAAATAAATATTGCTTCTCATTCGATTTGATCCACCAGTTTATAGAATAAATTTATAGAAAGGGTACAAGCCCCTTTTCTTCATCATAATAGTAGAGCTGGGTCCGTAGGACATCCCGGTTCTCGATGCGGGTCTCCTCCCCCATCCGCTCATACAGCCGGTTGATCACTTCCGCCGGAACCAGATTCTGTTCTCCGCACCCCAACAGCAAATGCAAAACCCCGTCCCGGTACGCAAGCTCAAAGATCCGCTCCCGCAGATTCACTTGGCGGATGCCGCCCTTACCCTTCTTATCAAATAATACCTCTTTTTCCCCTAAAATGCCAGCAACTGCCTGTCGGATTTTCCCAGAATCCCCCGCCATAGGATAAAGATACCGGGCCGCCCGCACCATGGCCATGGGGTTCCCCTCCTCCCGAGGCATTTCCCGGGCTGCCACCGCCTTGATCCCCGCATAGCCTCGCCGGTTAAAATCCTCAACAAAGGAGGAAAAATCCACCGGCTGGGTCAATTCCAACACAAAGTATTCCCCTATGCTCTCCATATACATGGGCAGAGCCTGGGCAAAGGAAAGCTTGGGATGGGGGTTGAATCCCGCGGTATAGGCCATGGGAGCGTCCATGAGCTTTAAGGTTCGCTGAACACAGCGCAGCAGGTCCAAATGGGAAATATACCGGGCGGGGCCGGTCTTTTCAAACTGTACCAGAATCCTCACGCCGTCACCCCACATTCCTTCATTAGCCCGCAACCCTGACAATTCCCCTGGCAATAGGGGGTGGTTTCCGCTGCCTCCGCTCGATGGAGTTCCCGAACCAAGTACCCCTTGGTCACACCGATGTCAATATGGTCGTAGGGCAACGTCTCAGCCAGCTCCCGCTGGCGGTGGGCATAGAAATCCACCTCCAGGCCGGCGTCCCGGATAGCCTGGACCCAGCGATCATAGTCCATCCATTCCCGCCATCCATCCAACATAGCTCCCCGCTCACAAGCCAGCGCAATGGCCTTCCCCAGACGGCGGTCCCCCCGGGAGAACACCGCCTCCAGCACGCTGGTATAGGGATCATGGGTCTGTACCCGGATGCGCTTTTCCCCCGCCAAGCTGTCACGCAGCAGTTTCTGCCGCCGCACGATCTCCTCCAAGGGGATCTGGGGAGCCCAGCCAAAAGGAGTAAAGGGCTTGGGAACAAAGGTGGACGCGGATACCGTTACGGAAACGGGTTTCGGCCGATTTTCCTTGGGCTGGCGGTAGAACTCCGCCACCACCTTCTTTGCCAGCTCCCCAATTCCCAGGAGATCCTCATCGGTCTCGGTGGGCAATCCCAGCATAAAATACAGCTTGATGCTACTGTACCCCTCGGAAAAGGCGTCCCGGACGCTGCTCATAAGGTCTTCCTCGTCAACCCCCTTATTGATCACATCCCGAAGCCGCTGGGTCCCCGCCTCAGGAGCAAAGGTAAGAGAACTCTTCCGTACGCTGGCGGTACCCTCTGCGTAATCCTTCAAAAAGCTGTCGATCCTAAGAGACGGCAAAGAAAGGCTTACCCTTTGAGGGCGCAGCTCACGATCCAGCTCATGGATCAGCTCCGTGAGCTGAGGATAGTCTCCCGAGGAAAGAGAGGTCAAAGAAACCTCCTCGTAACCGGTGGTGCGGATGGTCTCCCTGGCCTGCTCCAATAGGGTCTCCTTTTTCCGAAGACGCATGGGTCGGTAAAGGTACCCCGCCTGGCAGAAGCGACAGCCCCGGGTGCAGCCCCGGAACAGCTCAATCCCCGCCCGGTCATGAATGATGGAGGTATAGGGCACTAGAGGACAGGTGGGAAAAGGCGCCTTATCCAAATTCCGGACAATAGCCTTCTTCACTCGCTCTGGCGCCCCATCCATGGGAGCGACCCGCTCCACCCGGCCGTCGGGCAGATAGGAGACCGCATAGAGGGAGGGCACATAGAATCCCTCCAGCCGGCTGAGCCGACGGAGCAGCTCCTTCCGATCCACCCCTTCCGCCTTGGCTCGTTTGTATTCATCCACCAAAATGCCGATAGTCTCCTCCCCATCCCCGATCATGAACACATCGATAAAATCCGCCATGGGCTCCGGATTCACGGCGCAGGGGCCTCCCGCAGCAATAAGGGGCATGTCCTCCCCGCGGTCTTTCCCACAAAGGGGGATACCCGCCAGCTTCAGCATCGCAAGGACGTTGGAGTAGGTCAATTCATATAGAAGGGAAAATCCCACGATATCGAATTGATCCAAATCGGTATAGGTTTCCAGGGAAAACAGCTTTTGCCCCGCATGTTTCAGCTCTGCCATGGCGTCGGGCCATGGAGTATAGCACCGTTCGCAGTAGCAATCCTCCCGATCGTTCAAAATGTGATAGAGGATTCGAGACCCCATATGGGACATGCCAATCTCGTAGGTATCGGGAAAGGACAACGCAAAACGGACCCTGTTGGAAGGGTCCTTTCGGATCATATTCAGTTCGCCGCCGGTGTACCGGGAGGGCTTTTCCACTCGGGCCAGCCAGGAAAGATCTCTCGTCAAAAACGCTTTACCTCTTTCAAGTTTCTTCTAGTTTATCTGGACAATAGTACCCTAAACCAGAAGAAATTTCAACCGCTGCGCACCAGCTCTCCCAGGGTCTTTTCCCGCTCTCCGCGAAGGATACAGTCCAAGATGCGATCCTCATACACCGTACCTAAGGGCCGCATTCTTTCATCCACCACCCGGACTACGGTGTACCGGTTTTTATGAAACCGCCGTGCGATTTCCCATAGGCTGACCTCCTTTCCCGCTGTAATCCAGCTCTCCTCCATGGCGCCCCGCCGGATAATCTGCCGTTTCTCCTCCAGGTTGGTCACCGCGCCCAGGGCCCAGCGTCGTTTTTCCCGAAGGGCGTTCAGGATGATAAATACCCCAATGGAGATCAGAAGCGGATTTACCCGGCCCACAGACAGCACTCCCCAGATTCCAAAACAGCTCAACCCCGCCCCTAGGGCAACTCCAATCACGGCGCAAACATCGGTTGCCCGTTCCCTGCCCAGAAAGCTGCTGAGCAGACTGCGCAGGATCCGACCGCCGTCCAGCGGGAAAGCGGGCAGCAGGTTAAAACAGCCCATAGTTAGATTAAGATACACCGGAGTCAAAAGAGAGGGTGCAAATTGCGGCCATAGCTTCGCTGCCATAAGACAGCACCAGGCGCATAAGAAGTTAAAAAGCGGCCCTACCAGAGCAATGAGAACCTCCCGCCATCCCACCACCCGATCCATGCCCCTGGCCCGGGCTACCCCGCCGAAGGGCAGCAGCTCAATCTCATCGATCTCCACCCCAAGCGCTATGGCCATTAGGGTATGGCAAAGCTCATGCCCAAAGACAAAAGCAAACATCAGCACCATATCCCTTCCCACTCCAAGAAGGGCGGCCACTGCCAACAATACAATTAAAATGGGATCCACCAAAACGCGGATCCCACGGAAGGCAAACAGCTTCATCTATTCCACCGCAATGTAGTTCATAGGATCCTTTGGAATGGAATTCTTGGTAAATTCCAGGTATAGCTCCTTTTCCTGAAGCGTTCCCACCACGGCCCCTTTTTCCACGGTATCCCCTTCCTTTAACGGGGATTCCGCCAGGCCATAGTAACTGGTTTCCATTCCATCGGGATGGGTAATACGGACGTAATTCCCCAGGGTGCTGCTGGTCCCCCGCTTTGCCACCTGACCCGGCCCGCAAGCCGTCACCTGCTGTTTTTCCATCCCCGATGCGATGACCAAACCCATGGAGTTCTCTTGGCCAAATCCCTGGACAACCTCCCCAATGAAAGGCATGGCATAGGTCTTGGTCTCCCCGCCAAACACCTCTCCCGCCTGGGGAAAGATGTTCTCCACAAATTTCAGCTCGCCAAAGGGTTGGGAAAAGTCCATATCATAGGTGATAACGCCCTCTAAATATCCCATGGCTTTCTCAGCTGCCGGCAAGCCAGAAAACTTTAAAAATAAGCAGAGAGCCACCAGACCCGCGCAAATCCCCGTCTTGATCCCAAGCCGTTTTCCCCAGGCCATTCCGCTCCGAGGCTCGTTTCTGCGGTAATGGGAGCGCTGCCGGGAAGCGCCATAAAAGCGGTAGTTCCGCCGTTTCCTCCCACTGCGCTTATGCCGATCCGGCCGGTGCCAGTCGTTGTTGATCTCCCTGGACACAAAGCCCTTTTCCTCATCCATGGCATCCACCTCAACCCCATAGTTGTTCGATTATCTATATGCGTGGATGTCCATAAAAATCCCAACAAAAAGGGGGATGCCTTCGCATCCCCCAAGTGTTCAATCAATAGATTTTTCGTGTTCGCGCTTTTACCCCCATCACAAGGCCGACGGCCAACATATTGGTAAGCATGCTGCTGCCACCATAGCTGATGAAGGGCAACGGAATGCCCGTAACGGGCATAATCCCCATGGTCATGCCGATATTCTCAAAGATATGGAACATAAACATGGAGGCAACGCCGGCGCAAATCAGGGTTCCATATTGGTTCTGGGCGTTCATCCCAATATAGATAATCCGCCAAATCAGCAATCCATACAAAAGGATAACCGTCAATCCGCCGATGAGCCCAAAGGCCTCTCCAATGGCGGAGAAGATAAAATCGGTATGCTTTTCCGGCACCCAGTTTAACTGGCTGAGGGCTCCCTCGCTGAACATTCCCTTCCCGGTAACGCCGCCGCTGCCGATGGCCATCTTGCTATAATGCACGTTATAGCCGGTGTTACCAATATCCGCGCTGGGATTCAGCGTTGTGATGATTCGGTTTCGCTGGCGGTCGTCCAACACAAAAAACCACATAAGGGGCGCAATGGCAAGAGCGGATGCCCCCAGCGTGGCCACAATTTTCCAGCCGACTCCCACCACAAACATCATTCCGATGCAGATGCTCACATAAACCGCGGCGGTTCCCATATCGGGCTGGAGCATCACCAGGACAAACACAATACCGGTCACCACCAGGGGTTTTAGCGCGTCGGTAAAATATTGGATTCCCCGTTCCCCCCGAATGTTGTCACATAGGATTTTCCCCAGGTATAAAATGAGAGAAAGCTTGCAGATCTCCGATGGCTGGAACCCGATGTTGCCAAACTTATACCAGCTCACGGTCTGTCGGGTCACGGTGGCCAAAGAAAACAGCGCCAGCAGGATCACAGCATTGACGCCGTAGATCCATACGGATATATCCTTTAACGCAGTATAATCCAGCAGTGCCATAAAGGCCATGGCCACAAGTCCTACTCCGAACCATAGCACCTGCTTTTTCACGGTATCCAAGTTCAAGTTGGCAAGCTTTTCGGAGAAAGTGGCTTCTCCCCCGGTAAAGGGATCAGCAGTAGCATAGGTGATGGCAATAAAGCCCACCACACATAGAGCGACCACCGCGCCTAGCAGCCACCAGTCCACTTTTTTCCAGGGTTTTGCTTCCATCAATCTATCCATATATCTCTTCCCCTACCCTACTGCACCAGGCCGCCAGGGCCAGTGATGTCGGGTTCATCGGTGCCGGCCTGCCGATCTCGGTAGAACTGGATCACCTCTTTGGCGCAGGTAGCGGCCAATCCGCTCTGATACCCGTTGGGGATGTACACCACAATGGCGATCTCCGCGTTCTCGATGGGGGTAAAGGTTACCAGCCAGGCGGTATCCTCCAAGCCGATGGTGGATACCTGGGCAGTGCCGGTCTTTCCCGCCATATCGTCAGCGTACTTAAACCCCCGGAGGGAGTTTGCGCCTGTTCCGCCGTCCTCCAGAGAGAACACCTCCCGCATGCCTTCTACAATATAATCCATGTAGTTGTTGACGTCGGTGATGGTTCCAAACACCTTGGGCTCCTGATCCATCACCACATTGCCATCCTGGTCCACCACCTTATCGATGACGGTGCAGTCGTATACCGTGCCGCCGTTGGCGATGGCCGCAATATACCGGGCCAACGCGATGGGCGTCACGGCGGTAACGCTCTGGCCGATGCCGGTAATAGCCGTCTGAATGGAGTTCCAGGTGATCTCATAGAGATACCCCGATATCTGGGAATCCCAGCGGCGCGCATAGCTGATGCTCTCGGGGATACCCAGCTCTTTTCTCATTATCACCCGGATCCCGTCCCCCAATTCATCGCCGCTGCCCACCAGCGCGATGATCTGGCTGGCGCAGCGATCCAGCTGTTCATCCGTGTAGGTCTCGTTCCGGACTACGCCGTAATACTTCAGCTGCTCAATGATCTGTTTTTTCACCAGATAGGCCTTATAGGTCAGCTGTCCGCTGTCGATATCCTTGGTGTTGTCATACAACACCTTTTGGTTGGCCACATGGCTGGTAACTTCCCCTGTCAGCTCCACATTTGTTTTGGAACTCAGGCCAAACATATCCGCCCATTTGTTGAGATCATCGATGCCCAGCCGGGTGGCCACATAGTAGAAGAAATAGTTGCAGCTGTTCTTAAGTCCTTCCACAACGGTCTGGTTGCTGTGGGAGCTGGGGTTTTTCGTCCAGCATTTGGGGCCCTTGCCCCGTACCACGTTCTCCCGATATTCCCCTTCACAGCTAATGGTGGTGTTGGGGGTGATCACGCCCTCCTGAAGAGCGGCGTAACCCGTCACCATTTTAAAGGTGGAGCCGGGTTCTGCCCGGGAAGAGATGGCCTTGTTGAACATGGGCGTAGTCTCTTCATCGTTGATGGCAGCGTAGTCCTCCTCGCTGATCCCTCCAGTAAAAAGGTTTAAATCGAAAGAGGGATAGCTGCTCATGGCCAGAATATCCCCATTCCGCACATCGATAACCACCGCAGCGCCCGTCTTGGCGAATTTGGTCTTGGTGCCGCCCCGAGCCGCCTCCAGGGCGGCATACTTGCTATAATTTTTACTGTATTCTTCCTGCTGAGCAGCGTAGCATTCCTGTATGGTCTTTTCAAGAGCTTCGTCCAGCTTTACCTGGAGGTCATAATCGATGGTAAGCACCACATTATATCCGGGCTCCGGCGCCTCATACTCCAGCTCCCGCACCACCTTACTGGTGCTGTTCACCTCCACCACTCGCTTCCCCGCACGGGAACCAATATTAGCGGATAGATACTCCTCCATGGTGGCCTCCACCCCATAGACACCGATTTTATCCTCGCTGTTATACCCGTTTTCCTCCATCCACTGGAGGCGATCTTCATCGTATGTCTTGCTCATATAGCCGATGATATGGGCGGCAGTGCTGTTCTTGGGATACACCCGTACGGTGCTTTCCACCGCGTTTACCCCCAGAAGATCGGTGCTGGCTTCGATCTCGGAGACGGTGTTCATATCCACGTCCTCGGAAATGGTAACAGAGGCATAAGACCGATACATGTTATACTGAATCTCCTGCCAGATTCCCAGAATCTTCACCGCGTCCTCATACCCCATCTCCTCTGGGATCATATAGCGGACCCGCAACTCATTATAGGCGTCGCGAGGGCCCACATCGGCGTCAAAATACAGGTTTTGCCGCCATAGCTTTTCGCGGCTTTCCAAGGTTTTTTGGCTGATGTCGGGATTGTCCACCTGGCCAAAGTCAAAATACATACGGCCATGCTCATCCCGTTTGATCACAAAGGGATCGATTACCTCTCCACCATTGCGCTCAATAATCTCCACCGTTTTAATGATGGATTCCGTATAGAGCGCCCGCCATTTTTCCCCAATCTGCGTAGGATCCCGGTAAATTTGGATATCATAGCTAGACCGGTCATAGGCCAGCGGCGTGCCATTGACATCTAAAATCTGCCCCCGTTTGCTGGTAACCTTCATGGTCCGCGCCGTCACCTTGGAGGCCTCGTCGGCATTTTTGCTGCCCTGCAACACCGTCATATTGAATAGCGTCCCGGCCAGTACCAAAAGAAGAAGGGCGAACACCCCTACCAGCCGCAAGGAGCCCATTGTCAGTTTTCTCACGTTTTTCCCCCTGAACGATCACATCGGTTAATCCAGGTCCCGATACCGGGAAACCTGCATAAAGCTGCAACGGAACAGCCGGTGGATTCCGGCATACAGAAACAGCCCAATTACACCCGTCAAAAGAGCTGACGGCAGAATATATCTCAACAGCAGCAACAGGATATTTTCGGTCTTGATCCCCATGGTCAAGGCCAAGAGATAGGAAAGCAGTTCCTTGACCACATAAGCTCCCGCCATACATATGGCGGGAAACAGGGTATTCTCGCTGAACGCCCGCCGGTATAGGGCGCTGCCCCCATAGGCGGTGATGAGAAAGATCAAGGAATAATAACCAAATACAGGGCCGTACATTACGTCCATCATCAAGCCGGCGAACAATCCGGCCATGGCCCCAGTAAAGGGGGCGTCGGCAATACCAAAGGCCAGCGCCACACAAACGGTGAGGGACGGATGAATGCCAAAGGGCATCACCCAAATCATAAAGGAGCAATCCAGCACCATCGCAAGGAACGTCATGACGCCGCATAGCAACTGCTTCATTGTCCATCCCCCGCTCCGGTATCCCCTCCAGCGGATCCGGCTTTCTCCTTTACCACCATGACTTCCTCCAAGTGGAGGAAGTCCACGGCGGGCTTTACCACCACCTGCTTATCGGTACCGGTACCCACCTGACTTACCTGGCCCACATAGAGCCCCTTGGGAAACACACCGCCCAGACCGCTGGTGACCACTCGGTCCCCCACCTGAAGATCGGCGTCCAGGGGCAAAAAGGACATGGAGCAGAGCCCTCCTTCATCGGAAAGCTGCATGCCGCCTTTGACGATGCCGTTATCCCGGGTCCGCTCGATCACGGCGCTCACCGAAACCCGGCTGTCGATGATGGCAACCACCGTACTGTAATTGCCTCCAACCTTCAGTACCCGGCCGGCAAGGCCATCGGGGGTAATCACGGCGTCCCCCTCTTCCACTCCCTGGTTGATCCCAACGTTGATATCAAATACATCGAACCAATAGCCAGGTTCTTTCATGATAACCCGGCCGATGATATAATCGTATTCCGGCGCCTGCTCGATATAATTGAGCATCTGCTTTAGGCGCTGATTCTCCTGTTCCATCTCGCTCATACCATTGATTTTATACTCGTATATAGCGATTTGTTCCTTCAGGGCCTGGTTTTCGTCCTCCAAAGTACCCGGCCGGAACACGCTGGTAAACAGACGGGAAAAGAAGCCCCCAATGGCGTCAAACACCCCGGTGGCTCCCGATACGATATTCCCCACGATGCCCTGGGGCCCGTCCACCTTACCGGTACCCGGCAGGAAGACCATCAGGGACACCAGCAGCACCGCGATGGCGATTACTATAACAAGAGGCTTGTTTCTAAAACCCATGATCTACTCCATAAAAAATATCGGGAATCCCTTTATATTCCCGATATTATAGCATAGATTCCTCTCCAGCGCCACGGGCCAAGGGCCCCGCAATTCTGAAGATTATGTGGCTGAAGGGCGCAGACGAAATCCCCGGCGGCGGGCCGGCGCCATCTGTTCCAGGGCCATACTAGCCCCGTTGACCACGCAATCCAAGGGGTCCTGGGCCACGGCGACGCTCATGCCGGTCTCTAGGGCGATGAGCTTATCCAGCCCGCGCAGGGCGGCGGTACCCCCCGAAAGGACGATGCCGCTATGGATGATATCCCCCGCCAGCTCCGGAGGCGTGCGCTCCAGCGTGTAGCGGACCGCGCCAACAATGGCGGCGGCAGGTTCCCGGAGCGCTTCGGTGATCTCTTGTGCCGTAACGGTAGCGGTACAGGGCAGACCGTTTAATAGATCCCTGCCCCGAACATCCATCACTCCGTCCACTTCTCCATCGAATACCGATCCAATCTGAATCTTAATATCCTCCGCAGTCCGCTCCCCGATCATCATATTATATTCCCGTTTGATGTAGTCGATAATGGCATCGTCAATGTGGTTTCCACCCACCCGGACGGACCGGCTGGCCACGATTCCCCCTAGGGAGATCACCGCCACCTCGGTGGTTCCCCCGCCGATGTCCACGATCATGCAGCCCCGAGCCTCCTCGATAGGCAATCCCGCGCCAATGGCAGCCGCCATGGGCTCCTCCATGAGAAAGGTTTCCTTAGCGCCGGCGCTTTTAGCGGCTTCCTCCACCGCCCGTTTTTCCACCTCTGTAATCCCGCAGGGCACACAGATCACCACCCGGGGATTCATAAAACCAATTCCTTTCGGCACCGCTTTTTGGATGAAATACTTGAGCATCACCTCGGTGATGTTGAAGTCAGCGATGACCCCGTCCTTCATGGGCCGGATGGCCACGATGTTGCCGGGAGTGCGGCCGATCATCTCCCTTGCCTCCTGACCTACCGCCAACACCTGACGGCGGTCCCCCGACCGTACTGCTACCACGGAAGGCTCCCGGATGACGATCCCCTTGCCCCGCATATATACCAGCGTATTGGCGGTACCCAAATCAATTCCTAAATCCCTTGACATCATGAGATTCTTCTACCTCCCCCAAGTATTGGGCATTTCTTCGTATCCTCATTATTGACGAGGGCATCAATTTTCATACAAATCTTTCTTTTATCCTCACCGTTTTTGATCCTCCACGCGTATTTTTTTGCATCATCTCTTCCCCGCCGCTTTGGGAATGACCTGAGATGGATTTGATGTTGTGCCGTAAGAAATCCGACGCTGAAAGGGTGGTACAGACCGGCCAATTCATACCCGTTTTGGCCGGATTTGGCCGCCATTGCCCCATTTTGGCAAAGCAAAGGGCGGGGAGCACCCCACCTTTTATGATTGACCTATCCAGGCGCCTATCCTTTCCCGCTTTATTGAGAGAAACAGCGCGGACAACTGAAAAAAGAAAAAGAGAGAAAGGAGGAATCTTCCCTTTCTCCCTACAAATAAACGATGGTTCGTTTTTTAGGTATGCGATTCGAGGAAATCTCGACGTCCTTTCATGATGGACAGACCAGCTACTCCTCCTCGCCGACGCAGGCCTCCGTTAAACCCGCCCGGCGGAGCATTGGCTTTTGGAATAGCCGCTGACAAAGGGCAATGAGCCGTCCCACACAGACCATGGCGATGAGGGTACCGAGGCCGATGGCGGTGATCCTTCCACCGCATGCCAGGCTGATGACGCAGGTGACGGCCACACAGGTTAGATCCAGAAGGTTTTTCCCAAAGCCCATCCCTCGATTGAGCCGCTTACCCAGGGCGTCAGCCATGCCGTCCGCTGGATTTGGAACCAGCCGCATATTGACCATCAAGGTTACTCCTACCGCGGTAAGAACCATGGCGGCCAGAAGCAGCAGCAGATTTTGCCATAGGGCGCAAAGGGCAATGGGCAGCCTGCCGAACCAATCCAAAAGGACGCTGAACACCAGGCTGAAGGGAATCTGCAGAAGGGTGCTCCACCGCCGCTCCTTTCCATCGAGCAGCATCTGCAAAAACACAAACAGCGTATAGAGGCAAAAGGTCATCAGTGCAAAGTTAAGGTTCCAGATATTAGAAATTGAAAATGGAACCGCTATAATGGGTGAAACCCCTAGCCCAGTTTTGGTATTAAGGGTCAGCCCGATTGCCAGGAGAACGAGCCCCACAAGATAGTATCCGATTCTCCAGCAGGTCGCGCCCAAAGACGTCCCTTCGGTTTTTTCGTTCCGGTTGTTCACAATCAAAATCCCCCCGCTGGCGCAGCTCAAGCCTTCAGCATCGGCGTAAGCAGGTTGTACAGCAGATTGATGGGCAGCCCTAAAACATTGAAATAACAGCCCTCGATGGCTTCCACAAACCGGCTGGCGCCTCCCTGGATGGCATAGGCTCCCGCTTTGTCCATGGGCTCCTGGGTGGCCACATAGGCCTCGATCTCCTCACGGGAGATGTGCTGCATCCAAACGGTGGTTTCCCGGTAGTCGCAGATCTCCCGGCCGCTCTCAGTGTCAATGAGACAGAGACCGGTATAGACCTGGTGCGCCCGGCCGGACAGAAGAGCTAGCATCCGTTGGGCATTGGCCGCGTCCCGCGGCTTTCCCAAGATGGCTCCCTCCACCGATACCACGGTATCCGCACCGATGATGATGGCATCCCGTTCCTCCGCCGCCACCGCCCGTGCCTTCAGCCGGGCTGTGGCCATGGCAAGGCAGGCGGGCTCCGTCTTTTGAATGCTGGATTCGTCCACATCCGCCACTTTACAGGTATAGGGATAGCCCAATAGAGCCAGATATTCCTGCCTCCGGGGGGAGGCTGACGCCAATACGATGTGTTTCATAGGATCTCTCTCCTTTTCCTGCACCAATATAGCAAAGGGAGAAAAAAAAGAAAAGCCATCCCTGGGATGGCTTTTCTTTTTCAGCTTTAAACGATGGTCTCCGGCCCGAACAGATCGATACAGGGGCTGGGGCACTTCTTGGTACACTCCAGGCAGCCGATGCATTTTGTATAATCCACCACCGCCACGCCGCTGTCGCAGTTGATGGCTCCCGTGGGACAAGCCCGCTCGCACAGGCGGCAGGTGATGCATCCCCGGCTGCAGGCCTGGCGCACCGTCCGCCCCCGCTCCTGGGTTCGGCACAGCACCACTACCTTGGCCTCCATAGGTACCATACCGATGACGTTCCGGGGACATTTTCTGGAACAGGCGCCGCAACCGGTGCATTTTTCAAAATCGATGACCGGGATGTTGCCGGGACCCATGGAGATGGCCCCAAAAGCGCAGGCGGAGATACAGTCCCCGTTGCCCAGACAGGCATACCTGCAGCCCTTGTTTCCGCCCGATACCATGGCAGCGGCTTTACAGGAATGAATCCCCTCGTATTCATAGCGGGGCGGGCTGTTCTCGCGGGTGCCCTGGCAGAGAACCACTGCCTTCTTCTGGCCGCTGACCTTGACCTCCTGCCCCACGGCCTTTCCCGCCTTTACAAGGTTCTCGGCGCTGATGACGGCGCAGCCCGATACATCCACACCGTTATGTACCACCGCCTCGGCAAAGGCGTCGCAGCTGGGATAGCCGCAGCCGCTACAATTTGCTCCCGGCAGATACTGCCGTAGATTTGCCACCGTTTCGTCCACCTCTACGGCGAACTTCTTGGATGCAACCCCCAAGAGGCCGCCGAAGAGCACTCCCAATACGCCCAGCACCGCAGCCGGGCTTATAATTGCCAACCAATCCATCTCACAGCCCCCCTATCAAATGGACACCAGGCCGGAAAAGCCCAGAAATGCCATGGCCATAAGGCCTGCCGACACCAGTGCAATGGGGAACCCGTCCATGGACTTGGGAATGGGCGCCAGCGCCATCCGTTCCCGCACACCGGCAAACAGCACGATGGCAAAGGTGAAGGACAGGCCGGTAGCGATGCCGTTGACCAAGGTCTGTATCAGGTTATAGTTGCTGGTGATGTTGAGAATCGCCGCCCCCAGCACCGCGCAGTTGGTGGTAATGAGGGGCAGATAGATGCCCAGGGACTGATAGAGCGCCGGGCTGGATTTCTGGATAAACATCTCCACCAGCTGTACCAGGCCCGCTATCACCAGGATGAAGGCGATGGTCTGCATATACTCGATATGGAGCGGCACCAGAATGGCGTACTGCACCAGATAGGTGATGACGCTGGAGAGGGCGATAACGAAGGTGACCGCCATCCCCATGCCCAAGGCGGTGTCCAGCTTTTTGGATACCCCAACAAAGGGACAGATGCCCAGGAACTTGCCCAGAACGATGTTCTGCACCAGGATGGAGTTCAGCAGAATGACCGCAATGGAAACCGTATTGCTACCCATGGTTTACCGGGCCCCCTTTCTCTTTTTCCGGGCGTTGCTGAAAAGGTTGAACGCGCCCAGCACCAGGCCGAAGGTCAGGAAACCGCCGGGGGCCAGCACCATTATAAGGGCGGGCTGGAAGCCATCCCCAAAGAGGGGAGTTCCCAGGAAGGTTCCGTTGCCCAGCACCTCCCGGAATACCGAGATGATGGTGATGGCCAAGGTAAAGCCCAGGCCCATGCCCACACCGTCCATGATGGAGGGCATCACGCCATTTTTGCTGGCAAAGGCCTCGGCCCTGGCCAGAATGATGCAGTTTACCACGATAAGCGGGATGAAGATACCCAAGGATTGGTTGAGAGCGGGCAAATAGGCCTTCATCAGAAGATCCACCATGGTCACAAAGGTTGCAATGACCACCACATAGGCGGGAATCCGGGCTTTTTCCGGAATGAAGTTCCGCAAAAGGGAGATCACAAGATTGCTGCCCACCAGAACGAAGGTGGCCGCCAGGCCCATGCCGACGCCGTTGGAGACAGCGGTGGTAATGGCGATGGTAGGGCAGGTGCCCAGCACCAGCCGCAGGGTGGGGTTTTCATCTAGAATGCCGTTCTTCAGCGGCTTTAACAGTTTGTTCATTGTGCCGCCTCCTCTATGACGGTTTGGTATTCCACAGCCAGCGTCGCGGCGATGTTCACCGCGCTGGTCACCGCTTTACTGGATACGGTAGCGCCGGATATGGCCACCACGCCGTTTTCCCCGGCGCCGATGGCAATCTCCTTCTGGGCGTCCATGCCAGCATACTGGCCATAGAAATCGGGATTGGCAGTTTTGGCGCCCAGGCCAGGCGTCTCGCTATGGGTTCCGATCTTCACACCGCTGACCTGCTTGTGCTGATCCACCCCCACCGTGATGGCGATGGAGCCGCCGTAGCCCTTGCCGGTGATCTCCACCACCGTGCCCGCAAAGGAACCGTCGGCGGCCTTGGCGCCGTAGACGGCGGTAACGGTGTCGTTTCCGGCCGCCCATTGGATCGAGGAATTGGCTTTAAGGGTATCCAGCGGCACCTCATAAAAGGAATCCGCCGTCAGCACCTCTCGCCGGGCGGCCTCGGCCGCTGCCAATTCCTGCTCCTGGATGGGATCCTTTGTAACGGCGTTGGTAAGGCCCAGAGCCAGGCCGGCCACAAGGGTGATCAGGAGCAGCTTTAAGGCGATCTTTACGGTGTTATCACCCATGCTGTTTCACCTCCCCATAGACTTTGGGCCGCACGAACCGGTCGATGAGCGGCGTCAGAATGTTCATGAACATCAGAGCGTAGGTTACCCCTTCGGGGTAGGCCCCGAAGGTTCGGATAATGAAGATGATCAATCCCACGCCAAAGCCCATGATGGCCTGCCCCGCTCCCGTTACGGGAGAGGTGGTGTAATCGGTCGCCATGAAAAAGGCGCAGATGATGGCGGAGCCCGACAGGATGGCGTAAAGGCCGTCCCCGGTAAAGAGGCCGGCGTCGCCGCCAAAAGCCCAGGTTAATAGGAACAAGGTCCCCAACAGGGCCACAGGGGTATAGAGGCGAATCACGCCCCGGATCACAAGATAGGCGGCGCCCAGAAGCAGCAACAGCTTGCTCACCTCGCCGATGCAGCCCGCCACATTCCCCAGGAACAGATCGCCATAGGTGCTGGCGGTGCCGTAATGAAGGGCGGCGATGGGGGTGGCCTGGCTGGTGGTGGTAGCGGAAGCCACTGCCTCTGCAGGGGTCAAAAACTGCCAGTTGGTCATGAGTCCCGGCCAGGAGGCCAGCAGCACCGCCCGAGCGGTAACCGCAGGGTTCATAAAGTTATAGCCCAACCCTCCGAACAGCATCTTTACCACGGCGATGGCAAAAAAGCTACCGATCATGGGAATCCAAAAGGGGACGGTGGGCGGGCAGCTCATGCCCACCAGCATGCCGGTAACCACGGCGGAGAAATCGTGGATGGTCCGGGGCTTGTGGAAAATCAGCTCGATGGCCACCTCGGTGGCCACGGCGGTAAACACCGATACCGCCATCACCATGGCGGCATTCCAACCAAACTGAAACACTCCATACAGAGCGGCGGGCAAAAGGGCGATACATACGTCCACCATGATGCCGGAGATGGACCGGGGCTGTCGGAGATGGGGGGAGGAACTGGCTCTTAATCCTTCAATCACGGCTTATTTCCCTCCCTTCTTGGCATTCCGGGCGGCGAGGATCTCCCGCTTGGCGGCCCGGATGGACTGGGTTAGATGCCGGCGGCTGGGGCAGATATAGGAACAACAGCCGCATTCCATGCAGTCCATGGCGTTGTATTCGTCAGCCATATCCATCTTTCCGGCCCTGGAATAGGCGTCGATCATCAAAGGCATCAAGCCCACGGGACACACTTGGACGCATTTGCCGCAATGGGTGCAGGGCCACTCCTCAAACTGCTTGGCGTGATCGTGATCCAGGGCCAGGATCCCCGAGGTGCCCTTCCCTACCGTAACTTCATCGGTAAACTGGGCAAAGCCCATCATGGGGCCGCCGGAGATGAGCTTTTCGATGTGATCGCCATAGCCGCCGCAATACGCTACGGCGTCGGCAAAGCTGGTTCCGATGCGGCACAGCAGGTTGGATGGCCGACCCACGGCGCCGGTGACGGTCACCACCCGCTCGATCAGCGGCTTGTTCCGCTCCACGGCGTCCGCGATGGCAGCACAGGTGCCTACGTTGAGCACCACCACCCCGCAGTCGATGGGAAGCCCCCCCTGGGGCACCTCCAGACGCGCCAGGGCTTGGATCAACTGTTTTTCCGATCCCTGAGGGTAACGGGTCCGCATGGGGCAAATCGATACGCCGGCAAATCCCTGAGCGGATTTCTCCATGGCGGCAATGGCGGCGGGCTTGTTGTTTTCAATTCCCACCCGAGCTTCCTTTACCCCAAGAGCCTCCATGGCGTAGCCCACGCCTCGGAGAATCCGATCAGGATCCTCCTCCATCAGGCGCTGATCCGCCGTCAAGAAGGGCTCGCACTCAGCACCGTTGATGAGGAGCAGCTCGCACCGCTTGCCCTCGGGGATGGTCATCTTAACATGGGTGGGAAAGCCTGCCCCGCCCATGCCGGCGAGGCCCGCCTCCTGGATGGCGGACAGGATTTCCGGGCCGGTAAGACGGCGTCCCGTCTCGGGAAAATCATAGCCGGTATCCTGGCCATCGTTCTCGATGACGATATGGGGCGCTACGCCCCCCGCCACCGTCGGCATCTCCACGATGCCCTTAACCACGCCGCTGACGCTGGCGTGAATCCGGGTGCCGATAAACCCGGCCGGCTCCGCGATTAGCTGGCCCACCGTCACCAGATCCGACGGTTTTACTACGGGCTTCGCGGGAGCCCCAGCACCCTGCACCATGGAGATACAGACCTTCTCGGGCGCAGGCATCCGTTCAATGGACGCGCCCGACGACAGGGTCTTGCCCTCATGGCGCCGGTGCAGAGGGGTAACCCCGCCCCGCTTGAATCGATAGAGTTGCAATGCCCATCCTCCAATCTTGCCCCAAATGGGGTGAAAAATGAAATCCATTGGCAAAAAGCGTCCATTGCAATGGGTACTCCTTATTGCTTCTATGTCGCTTTTTGTGTAATATTGTAGATAACGGTTTTTCCACAAGCTAAGATACGAGGTGTATTCTATTGAGCGGAACCACCATTACCATCGTCGTGTTTGCCATCGTTGCCATCATAGGAGCGCTCATCGGCCTTTTGGGCCACAGGAGCGGAAAGCTTGCCCTGGGGTTCTTAGGCCTCATGGCCGGCTCCGCCGTGGTGCTGTGGATCGGTTATCTTTTTAACCTGCCCCGCTCCTCCGGCATCATCCTATACGCTTCCATCGCAATTGGACTCATTGCGGGAATGGCCGCTCTTAAGATCCGGCGTTTGGCCTATGGGGCCAGCGGCTTGGTCTTTGGCGGCATTGTTGGCATCACAGTATTACATATTGTAAATGTTTTGCTACATTATGCCATACCACCCATCGGCATTTCAATAGCCTGCTTCCTTGCAATGGCCATATTTGCGGCCCTTTTCTCCTTCAAAAATAGAATGGCACTACTTTTGTCCACTTCCTTTGTTGGAGGATACCTGGTGGCGATCTCCGTGATGATGGCCATTTTGGTGGGAAGCAGCGGCGGGACCATTGAGATCGTCTCCCCCTTCGCCTCCTTCTCTGGGTGGATCACCTCCATCAAGGACGCCTTTATCGGGTTTAATACCATCATTCAGCTTTTGATCCTGGCCATCTGTCTCTTTATGGGCCTGCTGTTCACCCTTTTGCAATCCGAATTCCGCTCCAAGCAGGCCGCAGCGAAAGGCGGCCTCCGGGAGGCCCCGAAAGCCGGTAGTCCGGCGCGCAGGCCCGCACAGCGGCCGGAACGGGTTCGCAGGGAGAGCGGCAGCCGGGAACCACGGCCTAGGGGACAGGAGCGCGGAGAACGGCCTCGCCGCCAGGAAACCTATGACGATTTTGCCGCCAGCTACAGCCGGAGTTTGAGCGCTGGCGAGCGTTCCAGCCACCGAGAGGAGATGGATTATGGCGCTCCGTCCCCCGTCTCCCATTATCAACGGCCGGACGGGCAGGAATACGCCCCGCCCCGCAGTTCCACCCTGGAGCAGCAGTCCAGCGATTCCACGCCGCAGGCTCCCAGCTGGGGGGATCGGCCCACCGAGACGCCCAGTTTCCATGGAACCCAGGAGGAGAATGCATCTCCCTTTCCCCGCCGCCGGTCCCTATCGGAGGTGGCGCGCAAATCCAAGCGCTGATCCAGAGCTCCCCCACTTGGGGGAGCTTTTTCATATGGTTTTAGCAGCAAGCGCAAAATTGGATTTTGCCTTTCCCCGACCAGTCTGCCTAGGAGAATGGCGTCTCTATCAGTCTTTCCAAATTGCAGGAAAAAACCGCCGTTCTCGTATGTTAACGGCAATTTTTTTCTTCTTTCTGGTTTACCAAGATGATATGCGCTTATTTTCATCCATATCTTTCCTATTTCTGCCGTTGGGTGTATACTAATAATACGAACACAAGTTCGTATTTCTTTTCTATTGGGAGGACACATCATGACCAAACTGGAGGAAATGCTGCAGCAGATGGAGGATAAGCAGGTTGTAGTATTGGAGGATCGCCGGCTTCCCCGGTCGGTAAAAGGCCTTTACCTCTGGGACGAAAAGCAGCCTTTGATTATCCTGCGGCCCGATATGGATGGCCGGGAGAAGCTCTGTGTGCTGGCGGAGGAGATCGGCCACTTTGAGACCGCCACCATGGATATGCGGTACTGCAGCCGCTATCAGATCGCATTCCAGGAGCGGCTGGCCATGGAACGGGCCATCCAGTGGCTGGTGCCTTTTCGCGGACTGGAAAAGGCCGTGCGGGCCCATATCTGGACCCCTTGGGACTGTGCCGAATACTTTGGCATCACAGAGGAGATGATGGGCCAGGCAATGGATTACTACCAGCATACCGCGCCCCAGGAGCTGGCCCGGCTGAAGCGGTTCGCCTACCGGCACAGTATCCCATAAAAAGCGAAAGCGCCTCACCCTTGGAACAGGTGAGACGCTTTTCTTTTATGAATCCATAGGAGGCATAGGTCCACTCAATCGAAAGACTTGTCCTTATAGAAATTCCCGTTGTGGCGCTTTTTTGCCGTCATTTTAAAGATCACGTTGCCGTCCGGACACACAATGGTTTTGCTGTATCTGCCATCTCCGCCCACATTCTCAAGATCCCCGCCGCTTCGGACGGCTTCCATGGCCGGGAACATCATCAGCATGGTCTTGGAGCAGATCCCCTGCCCGTCGGCATTAACCGGACATCCATAGGTACAGGTATATCGATCCCCGATCTCCTCGCCGTTTCTACAATACCGTTCCGTACTGGAGCCACGGAGGAACCCAATTACCTCAATTTCCCATTCGTATTCTTCCGCATACCATTTTTTCATCCTTCTCCTCCATACGCGCCGGCTCTTGCGAAGGTCATTTCTCCATCTCAATAAGGAACGTGCTGGCCTCCTCCCATTCCTGGTACAGACGCTGCAGCTCCGCTTCCTTTTCCCGCAGGACGTCGCTAAGCTCCATAGCCCGCTGGTATTGGGTGGCCACCTGAGGGTCGGCCAGCTCCTGTCGCAGCGCCTCGATGCACTCCTCCATCCGACCGATGCTCTCCTCCAACCGGGTTACGCGGTTTTGCAGCTTGCGCCTTGCCCGGTCCTCCTCCTTTTTGGCCCGGTAATCGGCGCCCCGCTCCGGCCGCTCCCCTTTTTGCGGAGCGGCTTCCCCGGCCTCCAGGGCGGCCAGGTAATCATCATAGCCTCCCAGGATGGAGGTCACTCCCTTTGGGGTGAACGCCAACACTCGATCCGCCAACCGGTTCACGAAATATCGGTCATGGGACACCATAAGGATGGTGCCGTCGTAATCCAATAGGGCCTGTTCCAATGCCTCCCGAGAAGCGATGTCCAGGTGGTTGGTGGGCTCATCCAACAGAAGGAAATTGGCTCCCGACAGCATCATCTTTAAAAGCGCAACCCGGGCTTTCTCCCCGCCGCTCAGTCGATCGATGGTGGCGAATACATCGTCCCCCCGGAACAGAAATACCCCAAGCGCAGTGCGAAGCTGGGTATCGGTCATCCGGGGAAAGGCGTTTTGCAGTTCTTGCAGGATGGTGTTCTGCGGATGAAGGGTGGACTGGGTCTGATCGTAATAGGCCGTTTTGATGTTGGCCCCCAGCATCACCATGCCGGTATCGGGTAGGAGCTTTCCCATAATGATGTTGAGCAAGGTGGTTTTGCCCGCGCTATTCGGACCTAGCACCGCCACTTTTTCCCCCTTACGGATGGTCAGATCCAACTCCCGAAACAGAGGCTTTTCGGGATAGCTCTTGGACAGGCCCTTGGCTACCAATACATCCTGGCCTCCAAAGGGCGCGGTGTCAAAGTGAAACCGCAGCCGCTGAGGGGCTTTATCGGGGGGCGTTACTCCGGAAAGCAGCCGGTCCAGCTGCTTTTGCTTACTCTCGGCGGTGCGGATGTTCCGCTCCCGGTTCCATTGCTTCTGCTGAGCGATGATCCCTTCGATACGCTTGGCTTCCCGGCGCACATTGGCATAGTGCCGCTGGGCAATGAGGCCATCCTCCTCCTTTTTATCCATGTACTGGGAGTAGCCTCCCTGATAGGAGGTGAGTTTCCCATGCTCCAGCTCCAGGGTACGGCCAGTTACCCGATCCAGAAAATAGCGGTCATGGGAGATAACCAGCACCGCGCCCCGGTAATCCCGCAGGTAATCCTCCAGCCAGGTGGCGGCCTCAATGTCCAGATGGTTGGTGGGCTCATCCAGCATCAAAAGGCTGGGGCCGCTGAGGATCAGCTTTGCAAGCTGCGCCTTTGCCCGCTGCCCTCCAGACAGGGCGGACAGCGGAAGGGAAAAGTCCTCCTCCCGGAAGCCGAATCCCAGCAGGGCCGCTCGGGTCCGGCTGCGGGTGGTGAGCCCGCCTCCCTCCAAATAGGCTTCATTCAGCGTGTGCTGGCGATGGATCAGATCCAGCTCTCCTTCCTCGATCCGGCGGGCGATGTCCTCCAGTTCCGCCTCCATCCGGGTAAGATGGGCAAATACCCGGTGAACCTCCTCATAGAGGCCTCGGGAGAGATCGTCAAAGCCATGCTGCTCCATATAGCCGATGGTGGTCAGACGGTTGACCGATACCGTGCCGCTGTCCGCCCGTTCCATCCCTGCGATGATACGGAATAAGGTGGTCTTGCCGCAGCCGTTGACGCCAACAAGGCCCACCTTTTCCCCTTCCTCTATGGTGAATCCCACATTTGTAAACAGGCTCCGCTCTCCGTAGGATTTCGCAAGATCCCGTGCCGACAATAGGTTCATGGATTCCTCCGTTTCTTAACCCCAGCATCATAGCAAATTTTTCTTTTTTCTTCAATCTTCCGGCTGTTTTCAGGAGAAGAAACAATTATTAATGTGTTTTTACTCATTTTGCTTGTTTCTTTCTCTCTGCTATGGTACAGTTCAAAGGGTAAAAGATGGAAAATGAGCAGAATGGATGGTTTTCCGTTTTGCCGATGAAATTCTCCAGTCATCACCACTCGCTTTGTCTTGAATTTTGAAAGGAGACGTTTTATGAAATATACCTACTTGGGGCGCACCGGCCTGAAGGTAAGCCGTCTTTGCTTGGGTACCATGAACTTTGGACCCCTCACCGATGAAACGGACGCCTTCCGCATTATGGATGAGGCCTTGGACGCGGGGATCAACTTCTTTGATACCGCCGATATGTATGGTTCCTTCCTTTGCGACAACGGCCATCACGGCTGGACCGAGGAGATCATCGGCAGATGGTTCCGCCAGGGCGGCGGACGCCGGGAGCGGGTTATCCTAGCCACCAAGCTATACCTGCCCATGAACGACAAGGGCCTTGGCCCCAACGATGAAAACGGCCTGTCCGCCCACAAAATCCGGGTTAATTTGGAAGGATCCCTCCGACGGCTGCAGACCGATCATATCGATCTATATCAGATGCACCGGGCCGAACGGCGTACCTCTTGGGTGGAGCTTTGGGGTGCATTCGAAAATGCGGTAAACCAGGGAAAGCTGGGGTATATCGGGGCCAGCAATTTCCAGCCCTACGATCTGGCTAAGGCTCAATGGGCTGCCGACAAACGAAATTTCTTGGGGATGGTATCAGAGCAACACCGATACAACCTCCTATATCGGGGGTGTGAAAGCCAGCTTCTTCCCGCTTGTGAGGAGCTGGGCATCGGCATCATCTGCTGGAGTCCCCTTGCAGGTGGGATGCTGGGCGGTGGTGCTCTTGCTCGGGCGGAAGCGCGGAGCCGCACCGGCCAAGCCGCTCCTCTTACAGAGGAACTACGCCGCCAACTCACCGATTACGCCGCTCTTTGCAGGGAGCTGGGACATGGGGAAGCCGATGTGGGCCTTAGCTGGTTGATGCATCAGAAGTCCGTCACCTGCCCCATCACGGGACCTCGCACCCTGGAGCAGCTCCACAGTGCCCTTCAGTCGGTGGAGGTGGAATTGGACGAAGAGGCACTCCGCCGCATCGATGCCATCTTTCCACCGGTGGGGCCCATCCCCGAAGGG
The DNA here is from genome assembly GCF_044357945.1 of Christensenella sp. MSJ-20. Taxonomy (NCBI): domain Bacteria; kingdom Bacillati; phylum Bacillota; class Clostridia; order Christensenellales; family Christensenellaceae; genus Christensenella; species Christensenella sp. MSJ-20. The sequence continues at coordinate 210,048 of NZ_CP076563.1, read as the reverse complement.
GCGATCATCGACGAATAGAAAGGACAATAAAAAAAACCCGGAATTTCCGGGTTTTTTTTATCATTGTAAAAAGGTGTTGATGATCACCTCTTCGGCTTCCTCCTCGCTGAGGCCGAAGGTCATGAGTTTGATGAGCTGGTCGTTGTTGATTCTGCCGATGGCTGCTTCGTGGATGATCTGGGCATCCACATGCAGAGCGCCGATCTCCGGAATGGAACGCACCTGGGCCCGGTCCATAATAATGGAATCACATTGGATATGGGCTTTACAGGCCGCGCTGCCGATGGCTCTGGGGTGGAATACCTGGATGGAATCCTCTCGAGCCACGGAACGGGAGATGATCTGAGCTACGGCGTTCTCCCCCTCCAAAAACACGTCCATATCGGAATGGGCGGTTTGCTGGCCATGGGTCATGAGTTTCTCCAACACCATCAACTTGGCGTTCTTATGCAGATAAGCCTCGGTCTTGCGGATGGTGGAGTCCACCCCCTTGATCTGAGTGGTGTCCAGGGTACACTGGGCTCCTTCCTCCAAATGCAGCACGGTGGTGGGATTCAGTACCCGCTTCCCATTGCCGTCCCCTTGACCGTAATGCTTTTCGGTGTAGATCAGACTGGCGTCCTTTCCCACATGGAAGGTATGGATGCCGTCGTGGCGGCTTTCCCGGCCGCCATCATTGTGAATCCCACAGCCGGCAATGATCTCCACCTGAGCGCCTGCCTCAATATAGAAATCGTTGTAGACCAAGTCCTCCACGCCGGTATCGGTAATCACCACCGGGATATAGACCTTCTCCCCGCGGGCGGCAGAACGAACATGGATATCGATACCGGGCTTGTCCTCCTTCCGGGTGATGGTGACGCATTCCGAGGAGTGAAGGGCAGCCCCCGCCCCGTTGCGGCGCAAGCTATACGCGCCCTGAGGAAGGGAATCGAGATCCGCTACCGCTCGGAGCAGCTCCCGCTCCGCAGATTCCTTACCGCTCATAACGCCGCCTCCCCTCTCCGATACGCGCATCCCGACTGAAAGTTCCGAAGGAGGCCGGGCAGAATCTCCTCCCGGCTGCCCCGCTGGGTGATTTTGCCTCCGGCCACCACCATGATCTCATCCGCCAGCTCCATGATCCGCTCCTGGTGGGAGATGATCAGCATGCTTTCATGACGGCCTCGGATCATCTTGTTGAAGCTGTCCACCAGCATGGAAAAGCTCCACAGATCGATGCCCGCCTCGGGTTCGTCATAGATGGATACCTTGGGATTCCGCACCATAAGGGAGGCAATCTCGATGCGCTTCATCTCGCCCCCCGACAGGGAAGCGTCCACCTCGCGATCCAAATAATCCCGGGCGCAGAGGCCCACCCCCGTCAGGTATTCGCAGCAGGTCTCCCGATTCATCGGGCTGCCCTTGGCCAGGCACAGCAGACGGTAGACCGTCAGGCCCTTGAACCGGGGAGGCTGCTGAAAGGCATAGCCGATTCCCAGCTTGGCCCGCTCCGATACCGAAAGGCCGGTAACATCCTGTCCATCCAATAGAATTTGTCCCCGGCTGGGTGTTTCAATGCCCATAATCAACCGGGCGATGGTGGATTTTCCCCCGCCGTTGGGGCCGGTAACCACCATCAATTTGCCATCTTCCAGGGTAAAGCTGACGTCGTCCACAATCTCCTTGCTGCCGCCTGCCTCCTGCACCTGGAAACTGATATTGCGAAGTTCCAGCATATTTTCCTCCCACTCCCCAAAGGGGGTGATGATTATCATAGGGGAATTATACCACCACCAGACGCTAACATTCCAGATGATTTCCCATATTCCGCGAAGAATAAAAAAGCGGCGTGGATTCCACGCCGCTCGGTGCCGGATTACTCCCTGCGCTCCTTGCGCAGCTGCCGGAGATATTGGTTCATCTCCTCCATCTCCTCCGGGGTAAGAGGGCCGAAGTCATAACCATTGGGATGAGCGGCCACCACGGTAAACCCGTCCTTATCCTCAGTACGGCCCAAAAGATAATCCACCGATACGCCCAGGTAGTCTGCCATCTTGCCAATCTTTTCAGCCGAGGGGATGGTCCCCTTGTTCTTGACATCCGTCATCAAGCTGGTATTCAGCCCGCATGCGTTAAGCATCTTATTGATGGAGGTATGACGCTCCGCCACCATTCCCTTAATCCGATGATACAGGATTTCGCTGGTCCCCATTACACCACCGCCTTATTGGATAATTCTTAAAATAATACTTGACTTTTAGAATTATCTAAAATATAATGTCCATAGAATCAGTTATTATCAATATATCACACCGGTGTCCTATGAACAACAAAAAATCCTTGATCAAGGTATGGTGATTCTTTCCAAATTTGACAATATTATACAAAAGGAGCGCCTACCAATGACGAAAAACAAGAAAATGATCGCCGAATTTCTCCGGGAAAGCAAGCGCATTCGCCGCACTTTGGAGTTTGTTTCCCCCACCCAGGAAACCCAGTCCCTTCTTCGACATCTGGATTTCATCGACGAAACCTTAGAGGAACTGGGCCCTAAGGGCAAAGCCCTAACCTGCCTTTACCGCTATCATCTCTCTTGGGAGAACGCCAGCCAGCGGCTGTTCATCTCTCCCAATACCCTGGGACGCTGGCGGGACGCGGCGCTGACCTCTTTGGACAATGCCCTCACGGCCGCTGGAATCGATATCCGGGTCTTTGATCCATATATGGGTACCCCCGCCAGCAAGGCCCGGCTCTCGGCCGCCCGACGCCGGGCGGATCGCTTGGATCGGAAGGCTGCCCAGGATGTCCAATAGGAGGCGGCGGCATGAAGGAATTTTCCGATCTTCAGCAGCGAGTACGGGAGCTAGAGCACCAGGTTTTGCTTTTAAAAGAGGATCTCACCCGATCCCGCTTCCGGGAGGAGCAGTGGCACAAGCTTTGCCTCCTGGAATGTCAGCGCAGCGCCACGCTATACCGTATGCTCCCAAACCGCCGGCCCCAGGAGGAGGCCCCCGCAACGTCGGGTTCTACCAGGGGGTGATCTCCTCCCCCCTTTTCCCCAGGGGTTCCCCCCTTGGCCCGATCCTCGCCTGTACCCTTTCGATCCCCCGGCCCTGCACCGCGGGCCGCTGGGGAAGGACGGATCATCTGCCCCTGGCCCTTCCCCTTTCCATCGTGGAAAAAAGCCGTCCGGAACGGGGGCTATGGGTCCGGGTTTGGGGAAGCCTCTGTACCTGGACGGAATACGACCAAGACGGCGTCCGCCAAGGCCGACTATACCTCTTGGCGGACCGTCTCCATCCATTGCCCTAGCGCCGGAAAACCGGCGCTTTTGATTTGTTCTGGAAGGATTGACACCGGCCATAGGCCGCCGTATACTGAATGCATCTTACAACACAGAGTAGGATTCTGCGCGTAAAGTGCCTCTGGGACGGGGAGTTGCCCGGAGGACGAAAAGCAACCGCTTGCGGTGCAGAGTCCGCATCCCGCTGTTCATACGTCAAGTCCTTCTCGATGTATCTGCATGTGTGGTGCCCGTTGTCTTTGAGGAGGTCTTTTTTATGTCTCAAAAAGAGAACAGCCCCGTCCTGTTCCAAACGCCTTTTTCCCCCGCCTACTGGCGCTGTGCCGCAGGGGAGCTGAAAAACCTGCGGGTTCTGGCCCTTACCGCCCTGTTTGTAGGGCTTCGGGTGGTTCTAGCCGCCCTGTTCATCCCGGTGGGGGAAAACCTGCGCATCTACTTTAGTTTTTTCATCAACGCCCTATCCTGCTACATCTCAGGCCCCATTCTGGCGCTGATCTCTGGATTCGCCAGCGATATCCTGGGGTACTTGCTATTCCCCAGCGGTGCTTTCTTTCCAGGCTATACCCTATCCACCATGCTGGGATCCCTGTTTTTTGCCCTGTTTCTTTACCGGGCAAAGCTCTCGGTGCTCCGCATCTTTTTTTGTAAGCTTTCCATCAACCTTTTGATCAACGTGGGGCTGGGATCTCTTTGGAGCGCCATCCTATACGGCAAGGGATACCTCTTCTATCTGGCCAGAAGCCTGGGGAAAAACCTCCTGCTTCTGGTTCCGGAGGTGGTGCTCATCGTGCTGTTTTTCCGCATGACGCTGCCCATTTTAGAGACCACCGGCCTGGCGGTCAAACAGCCTCAGGGGGTGATTCCCCTCGTCGGCCTGGGAGGAAAGGCTCGAGTACCCTATACCAAGCCCCAGCTTGGCATTCTGGGGATCACCGCACTTGTGCTGCTGGCCTCCATGATACACCTGGCCTTTGGCTGGAACGGCATCCCGGAGCGGTTGTTTATTGGCGGGCGCTACTTCAGCCGGTTTTCCCTTCTGCTGTTTCCCCTTCTTTCGGTGATCTTTCTGGAGCTTGGGATCACCCTTTCCCTCTTCCTACCCGCAAAGACCCTGGCCAAGATACCGGAAAAGGGACGAGAAAATGCCGTTCGAGACCTGCGCACCGGGCTTTTTCTGTTCTGCCTGATCCTGGTGGCGCTGTTCTCCCTGATGGGATTTCTACGGGCAAGCGGACAGGCCATTCCACTCCATCCCATCCTGGGGGCCGCCGTCCTGGGGCTACTGGACGCCCTTTGGGTATGGCGGCAGCTTCGGCGGCGCCATCGGGGATAGGTGGTTTAACGGCGGCATTTTCCATGGAAATCCCTGCGTAAGAGGACAATTATGGATTTCGTATGCTATAATTTATTGCTTCTTAAGATTTTTGCGGTATGATACCGTTACTTTTTAAAGGCAGGTAACTCCATGGCTGACTATGAGAACATCCAACGGTTTGAACCCGACCCATCGATAGGCCTCACCGCAGAGCAGGTAAAGGAACGGACGCGGGCGGGGCTGGGCAATACACAGCCCGATCCCATCACCAAATCCTCCTGGCAGATCATTCGGGACAACGTCTTTACCCTCTTTAACGCCTTCAACTTTGGCGTGGGCGTGGCCATCGCCTCGGTGGGAGCCTACGAAAACCTTCTCTATCTCTGCATCATCATCAGCAATATGGTGATCGGGATCGTACAGGAGTTTCGCAGCAAGAAAATGGTGGAGGAGCTGTCCCTGATCTCCGCCCCCAAAGCCCGGGTCATCCGGGACGGCGTTGCCCTGGAGATTTCCCCTGAAAAACTGGTGCTGGACGACGTTTCAGTATTGCTTCCCGGCCAGCAGATCTGCGCCGACGCCACGGTGCTGGAGGGAGAGATTGAGGTCAACGAATCCCTTTTGACCGGGGAATCCGAGCCGGTGCAGAAGCATCCAGGAGACGCACTGCTCTCCGGCAGCTTTGTGGTCAGCGGCCGATGCATGGCCCGGGTGGAGCATGTGGGCGCCGACAACTACGCTTCCGGAATCGCCGCGGCTGCCCGCCGCTTTAAAAAGGTCCACTCCGAGCTGTTATCCTCCCTGGACCGGATCGTCAAGTTCACCAGCATCTTCATCCTGCCTCTGGGCGCGCTCCTATTTTTAAACTCTATCTTTCTGCTCCATGTTCCCATGGAAGAGGCCATCATTTCGGTTGCCGCCGCCCTCCTTGGTATGATGCCCAAGGGGCTGGTACTCCTCACCACCCTATCCCTGGTGGTGGGGGTCATCAAACTGGCCAAGGAACGGACTCTGGTTCAGGAGCTGTTTTGCATTGAAACCCTCTCTCGGGTGGATGTGCTGTGCCTGGATAAAACCGGCACCATCACCCAGGGCAACATGCGGGTGGACCACATGATCCCCTTTGTGGAGGAAGCGCGCATCATGGAGGCGGGATCCGCTTTTGTGGGAGCCCTCATGGAAAACAACTCCACCTTCCTAGCGCTAAAGGATTTCTTTGGCGCGGCGGAGAACCCCCTATATACCGCCCTTACCCCCTTCTCCTCGGAGCGGAAATGGAGTTCCGCCTCCTTTGGTGAAAAGGGCACCGTACTTTTAGGCGCTCCAGATATTCTGCTGCGGGGTCGGGACATCCAGCTTCCTCCAGAAGTTTTGGAGGAGGAACGACAGGGCGCCCGGGTGGTTCTATTGGCCCACAGCCAAGAGGAGGTCCGGGGGGAGCTGCCCCAGAAGATCACTCCCCTTTGCGCTCTGGTTCTTCTGGATCCCATCCGGCCGGACGCTCGTGAAATCTTGGATTTCTTCCGCGACCAAGGACTGAGCTTGAAGATCATCTCAGGGGATAACCCTGCCACGGTTTCCGCCATTGCACGCCGGGCAGGCCTGATGGACTGCTCCTATATCGACGCTTCCACCCTTACCACCGACGAGGCCCTTGAGGAGGCCATGGAACGCTACTCCGTCTTTGGACGGGTCACCCCCCAGCAAAAGCAGAAAATGGTGGCGGCGCTCCAGAAACGGGATCATACCGTGGCCATGGTGGGCGATGGGGTCAACGATGTGTTGGCTCTGAAAGACGCCGATTGCAGCATTGCCATGGCCGCCGGCAGCGACGCCGCCAAGCAAATCGCTCAGCTGGTGCTTTTAAACAACAATTTCTCCGCGCTGCCCCATGTGGTGATGGAAGGGAGGCGGGTCATCAACAATATCACCCGGACGGCAGCACTGTATTTGGTAAAGACCATTTTCTCCTTTCTCCTGTCCTTTATGGCGCTGTTCTTTGCCATGCCCTATCCTTTTATCCCCATTCAGCTCAGCGTCATCTCCACAATGGTGGAGGGCATTCCCTCCTTCTTCCTGACCTTTGAGCCCAATACCAACCGGGTGAAAAAGGGCTTTTTATCCCGGGTTATGGTTCAGGCTCTGCCCACGGCTTTGGCCATCACCGTAGCCATTCTGGCCATCGACCTCATTGCCCCCGGCGCAGGCCTGGGCGCGCTGGATATTTCTACCCTTACGGTATACCTCACCAGCTTTATCTGGGTTCAGCTGCTTCTGAAAGTATGCCTGCCTCTGACGCCTTTGCGCCTGGGTCTATGGCTGACCATGACGGCGGGGCTGTTCCTAAGCTTTCTCCTGTTCCCTGACATCCTGAGCCTGGGATATCTGACCAGCGGTACCCTTCCCCTATTCCTGATCCTAGGAGCGGCCTCCGTTCCCTTTATCTGGGCCGTCCAGAAGCTGATGCTAAAGCTTCCCTTCATCCGGCGAAAGCTTGGACTGAACTAGCAAAAAAATCCCCCGCTATGGCGGGGGATTTTTCTTTGACACCGGAGGACACCTGGTGTAAAATGATGGAGAACAACTGAATCATGAGATGTCTTCAGGGCAGGGTGTAATTCCCGATTGGCGGTAAAGTCCGCGAGCGCGCGCGCAGATCTGGTGTGATTCCAGGACCAACAGTGATAGTCTGGATGAAAGAAGACGTGTTAGAATCCATCCCATATTGGATGCGAGCCTTCGATTTTAACACCTGAAAGACGGATCATACCCTTTCAGGTGTTACATTTTTTTCGGAGGGATTTCTATGAACCAAACCACAAAAAGACTGACGGTCTGCGCCATGCTGGCCGCGGCGGCCTATGTCGTCATGGCCATCGGACGGATTCCGGTGGTACTGTTTTTAAGCTACGACCCCAAGGACATCATCATCGCCATTGGCGGATTTCTCTACGGACCGCTTTCGGCCATGGGCATCTCGGTGGTGGTCTCCCTTCTGGAGATGGTTACCGTCAGCGGCACCGGATTCATCGGCTGCATTATGAACATCCTTTCCACCTGCAGCTTTGTATGTGTAGCTTCCTATCTGTACCGCAAAAAGCGCACCCCTATGGGCGCGTTCATGGGACTGCTGGTGGGCTGTCTTGTCATGACTGGGGTGATGCTTCTCTGGAATTACCTCATCACGCCCCTGTACATGGGCTATCCCCGGGAAGCGGTGGCGGCCCTGCTGCTGCCGGCGTTCCTGCCCTTCAACCTCCTCAAGGGCGGTCTCAACGCCGCCGGAACCTTCCTCCTGTACCGGCCTCTCTCAGGAGCGCTGCAAAAGTCCGGACTGGTACCCCGAGAGGAAAGCACAAATAAGGGACACTTTGTGGGCATCGCCCTCGTTGCCGCTCTTCTGCTGGCTACCTGCATTCTGCTGGTGTTGGCCATGCAAGGGGTCATTTAACCAATGGGCATATAAAAAAGACGCGGAAATCCGCGTCTTTTTTATATGCCGTGCTATTATCCAATGGGTTCAAAGGCGGTAGCCGACGCACCACAGACAGGGCAGATAAAGTCCTCCGGCAGTTCATCCATCTCCGCGATATAGCCGCAGATAGTGCACCGGAATCCTTTTTTCTCGGTTTTTGCTTGGTAGGAGGGAGCATTCTTGGGAGTGCTCCCCTTCTTTACCTGGTGGTAATAGCTATACGTCATAACCTCGTGGGCGTCATCCAGCACCTCGGCCTCCTCCAGCCTGCCGATGAACAGCATATGACTGCCCAAATCCAGAGTCTGCTCCACCGCACAGCTAAACCGGGCGGCGGCGTACTGGGCAACGTAGTCCACCCCTGCCCCATCCTGGGCGGCCTCAAAGCCCAGGAATTTATCCACGTCCTTGCTGGACTGGAACCCAAAGGCACGGATCAGCTCCATAGGCGCCTCCTGGGTCAGTACCGTTGCTGAAAACCGGCCGGAGCGCTGAATCATCCCGCAGGTGTAGTTGTCCTTATTGACGGCTACCGACAGCCGCTGGGGATCGGAAGTGACCTGGCTCAGGGTATTGACCACGCACCCGCCCCGTTTCTCTCCCTCCCGAGCTGTGAGGATATACAAGCCATAGCTCAATTGAAACAGTGCCGCTGGATTCATGTGCTCCATCTCCTTTTGATTGAGAATTATTCTCATTTATGGAATTAGTTTACATCGGAATGAGGGAGATGTCAACCATTTTCTTCCCCATTCCTCCCATAATAGGCCGCTACCCGGCTAAGATGCTTTGCCATGCCCTCCCGCACCTGGGCGGGACCCAGGATCTCCGCCTTTTCTCCAAACTGGAACACCCAGGACAGAAAGGCGGGGCTCACCGCCACGCTGAGGTTCGCCGTAAACCATTCTTCCCCCTGGGGCGCAATCGATACCTCCCGGCCGAACCGATCGATTACAGCATCCAACAGGGAGCGGTGAAACCGCATCTGCACCCGAGCCACCTGGCCAGCAAACATGCCAAAGGTGCGCTTTGCGTAATCAGCGGGATCCAGGCGGCTGTCAAGAGGTACCCTTTCCTCTTCCTCCACCTTGATACCAACCATCTTATCCACCCGAAAATGGGCAAGGCCCTCATACCTTGGATGATAGGCGATTAGGTAGTAGTTCTCATCGTCCCAGGAGAGGATATAGGGGCTGACCAGATACCGCTCGCCGCCTCGGCGGTGCCGAACCCCCTTTGTAAGGGTATACTCGGCGTATTGAAAGGAGATTTGGCGGTTCTGGGAGATGGCCTTGTGGATTTCATCCACGTTATAGTAAATCCCCTCATTACCGGTTTTGACCCGGTTGGCCACATACACCTGACGGGACAGCTGCCCCGCCTCCTGCCGACTTGTCAAGCTCCCAATCTTTTTGATCAGCTGCTGGGATTTTTTTACAGTGATGAACCGGCTGGATTGGACCGCATCCACCAGAAGCTTGAGTTCCGGCAGTTCAAAGGTGCGGCTGGCCAGATAGTAGCCGTGGGTACGGGTTCTGCGCTCCAGAATATCCAAACCCCAGTCCCGCAGGCTCTGGATGTCGTCATAGACGCTGCGCCGCTCTGCCGAAATACCCCTCTGCTCCAGGCGACTGATGAGCTGCGGTACCGTAAGGGTATGCTCCTCATCGGTATCTTTCCAAAGGATCTCCAGGAGATACAGCAGCTTCAGCTTGGATTGGTTCATGATTCTTTCCCCCTATGCAAGAATCCCATCGGCGATCACAGCCTCCGCCCAGCTCCGGTCCACCCGGCGGCACTCCCCCAAAGCCGAGAGCCTGTCCCCCGCCCGGGCGAGGACATCCCGGTAAAGCCCCTCCCGCGCGGCAAGACGGCTGCTCTCACCTTCCGACCGAAGATAGAATTGAAGCCCGCCCTCCTGGGCGCACAGGTAGCGCAGCTCCTCCCCGCCATCCGGGCGGCCCATCTGGCAGCGCAGAACGTATTTGCACAGCTCAATGGCCCGGTCGTCCCGGCCATCCTCCTGAATCCGCACCTTTTCGATCAAGGACGGAACATCGTGGACGATCCGGGTCTGATACCCCGCCAAAATGGGTTCCCCCACCCGGCGTTCCAGCATGGCAAAGGGATCCTCCGGCCGCTCCGGCAGAAAAAATGCCATGAACTGCCGCTCCATATCATGATACAGGCACTCATAAAGCACCTGAAACGAACGGCCACAAGCCTGGCACCGGTGGGAAAACAGGGTTCCGCGGAGCATCCGTTCCCGGGCTTCGGGACTCATAGTGGTGTTGATGCTCTCCCACACCTCCATCCGTCCCGTCCCGCCACAGTGGGGACAGGTGACGGCGGCAATCACGGTTTTGGACACGATCCATACCCCCTTTTTCTTGGTTCGTCCCCATTATACCGGCACCGCTGTACCTTTGTCCGTACAATGCTCCCCCGTTCTCCTATAAAAGGAAGGGGGAGCATCCCCTCCCCCTTCTACCGATCCTTTTCCTGGCCTCCAGCGTAGGCTTCCACCGCCTCGCGCACCACCTGGAATGGGGCTTCGCCTACATCCAAAACCGCTTTGTGGAACGCTTGGGCGGAAAAGGCGTCCCCCAATTCCTCCTCAGCATACTCCCGAAGCTCCTGGAATTCCAGATACCCGATGTAGTAGGACAGGGCGTTGGCGGGATCTGCGGTGACGCTGTCGGTAACGCTGTTGATCAGGTCGTCGTCCACCTGGAAAAACTCCGAGAGGAAGACGCCGGTCTTCTCATCATTCCAGCCCTCATAGTTGATACCGATATCCACCCGGGCCTGGACGGCTAGGCTTAGTTCATTGAGCAGACGGATGGCGGCAGCCAGGTTGCCATCCAAGCCCGTCATGGAATAGGAATCGTATTCCACATAGGTGGCCCAGCCCTCGGAATAGCCGTTAAAGCTGAGAATCCTGCGGATATTGGGAAGATCCAGCCCCAGGGCATAGTTGGTCTGATAGAGATGCCCAGGATACCCCTCATGGGCCAGAGTGGTAAAGACATAGATGGGATCGTCCATATGGGCGGGATTCAGATAGATTTTGTTTTCATTGGCCGCGTCGATGGGCGGAATAAAGTAAAAAGCGGGGCTCATGCTCTCCTGAAGGGATTCGTGGACGTAGTTGATCTGATACGCCACCTGACCGATGGCAGGATAATCCGTCTGAATCCGCTGGGATAGCGCGGTAAGAATGGCCTCCGGCTCCGTTACATCGGGAGCGTTGCTGGAATCATAGACCCGGTCCAGAATATCTTCGTCCATAAGAGCCAGGCTGATCAGCCCCCGCCAGATGTCGTCGATTCTATCGTCGATGGCCTGAGCCATCTCCAAAGGCGTTTTTTCCGATCCCGTGGCGGATTTGGCCAGGTAAGCATAGTACTCCTGGCCGTCCGGCAGATCGCACGCCCCGCCCCGGGCCCGTCCGGTGCCCAGCAGCTCCTCAAAGCCCTGGATAAACCGCTGGTAGCCCGGAACCATGGAATCCAGCACCGCTTTTCTATTTTGAGCGCTGTACTCCTCCCGTTTTTCCGGGGTCAGCCAGGCGATACCCTCCAGCTTATCGTCGAACACCTCCAGCATATAGTTGCTCTCGGGGTTCTCCACAAAGGTCTTGCAATTATCGATGACCTGCTGCGCAAGGCTATCCGGCATAAAGAAGCCCGCCTTGGATTTCTCCCGCTGAAAAGCCAAGCATTGATCCAGATAACGGCCTACGTCGTTCACAAGAGCGAGATACTCCTGGATATCCGTCTCATCGTAGAAGGCATATTCCATGAGGGTAGTGGGTAGCTGGCTCTGAACCCCCAGGGTGGGACTATTTGGTTCGGCGTACAGATCAAACCGGTTGCCTTGGATCCCCAGCTCCAAATACCATTTCAGAATATCGTAGGTCTCCTGCTGGGTCTCCGTTAGGCTATCGTATTGGAAGGCCTCCAGCTCCGCCAAGGTCTGTGCAATCTCCTCGCCATCCTCCTCCATCTGAGCAAGGCTGATGGTTCCAAGGGTGGGTTCCGACGGCGTAATGCCCAGGGCTTCTGGATCCTTAAGTTTATAGTGTTGGGATAGGAGATCCGTATTGGACATCTCCTCCACAAAGAGGCGATCCAAAAAGGCGTCAAATGCCTGGGACTCGCTTTGAGGGGCCTCTGTCTGGCAGGCGGCAAGGGATAGGCAGACAGCGAAAGCCATGGCTAGGGATAGCCCTTTTCTCCAGTATTTCATAAAGCACCTCTCTTTGGCCGGCGAGGGCTGTGCCTGCGCCGGAAGTCATGGGACTATAACAGGGTTTCCCAAACCTTGGTCTGGAATCCGGGGCAGACTCCCTTTTCCGTAACGAGGATGGGACGTTTGACCAACATGCCGTCGGTCGCCAGCAGCGCTAGCTGTTCCTCCTCTGCCATGCCGGGAAGCTTATCCTTGAGCCCCAGGCCTCGGTAAGCAAGTCCGCTGGTATTGAAGAACCGCTTTAAGGGAAGACCGCTTTGCCGATACCACTGCGCCAGCTCCTGGGCGGATGGACGATCCGTTACGATATCCCGCTCTTCAAAGGATACGTTATTTTGCACCAGCCATTCTCTGGCTTTTTTACAGGTGGAACACTTGGGATAGCAGATGAATTTGACGCTCATGGCTACCGCTCCTTTCTCCATAATGGGAATAAAACCCCTCTCTTTCTTCCAATACTACACAAAACCATCAGAAATTGCTATAATGGATTCATCAAAGTTTGGAGGATCTACTCCTATGCGTAAAGAAAAAAAACGGTATAGCTGGAAGCAGATCATTGGCGTGATTCTGTTTGTCACCCTAATCCTTTCCATCGTCTATTCCGCTGTAAGCCTCTTTACCGCGCCTTCCGAAGGGGAGGCCGTGGTGGAGTTTCAACGGGTGAAGAGCGACTACACCCTCATGCTGATCCAATGCATTGGCGGCGTGATCGTCATGTTTGTCCCCTCTTTCCTGGAGCGTCGTTGGCGAATTGATATTCCCAACTACGCCTACATCACCTACTTTATTTTCCTATACTGCGCCATTTACCTGGGGGAAATTCGCCGGTTTTATTTTGTGGTACCCCACTGGGATACCTATCTTCACACCTTCAGCGGCGGTATGCTGGGCGCCATGGGGTTCTCCCTGGTGAGCATCCTAAACGACAACGAGAAGGTTCCCATGACCCTGAGCCCTTTCTTCATCGCCATGTTCTCCATGTGCTTTGCCCTGGCCGCTGGCGCTATCTGGGAAATCTATGAATACACCCTGGACGGCCTCATGGGCCTCAATATGCAGCACTACCATCTGGTGGACGGTACCCCGCTCATGGGCCGGGCGGCTCTCTATGACACCATGAAGGATCTGATTGTGGACGCTTTAGGCGCTCTCGTGGTATCGGTCATCGGGTATATCGCGCTGAAAAGGCAGCACAGGCGCTTGGAAATGGGCAAAGCGAATCAAACGGAACCGGCATAAAGCAACATAAAAAACGCTCCCACTGTTGCGGGGGCGTTTTTCTTTCCACGCTCTATTCACGGGAGCTTCCCTGGTGGGGCAGTTCCGTTCCATGGATCAAATATTCCCGGTATCGCCGCTCTGCGCCGGCCCAGTCCACCAGCTGAAACCAGTTTTTGCAATACTGAACCACATCCACCCCGTATTTGAGAAAATAACTATGCTCCCAAAGATCATTTACCAATAGCGGCCTCACCAGCTCTAGGCGGGGGACCTGGTTATCCTTGGTCATCACCATGTGGACGCCGCCCTCGGGATCTGCCACCAACCAAACCCAGCCCACGCCCTTTACGCTCTGACAGGCCTGGGTAAATAAGTTCATGAAGTTTTCCAAGCTCCCGTAAGTAGCCTGAATCACCTGGCCCAGCGGACCATCCGGCAGCCGCTGCCCCGGTATCCCCATACCGGCAAAGTAGGCGGAATGGCTGAAGACGCCTCCCGCACTATGTTTGATCCATTGCTCCTGAACCGTGGGGACCTGAAGATCCTTCTGAATCAAGTCTAAAAGGGTAAAGCTCTGCAGCTTCTCCCAATCGTCCAAAAGGGCATTGAGGGCCTCGCATTCCCTCTGATAAACCTGCTGATGGTGGATATACATGGTATCGGCATCCAAATGGGGTTCCATATCTATGTATCCAAAGGATAGCTCATCGCACTGAAATGGGTAGTGTTTCTCCAAAATTTCCAAGTTTCTTCCCTTCCCTTCTTCATCCCCACCGGTAACAGGCAGGCTGAACGATCTCGGTACATCATATGACCCGGCAATGGGAAAGGTCACGCCTAGGAAAAAACCGTCCGCGTGAGCGGACGGTTTTTCAATCCAAGTTGAGTTTTTGGTGAGTCACCCGCAGACGCGCCATGGCGCGAGCCACGGCGATCCTGCTTCCCTTATATTCGTTGATGCTCCGCCTCTGGCGAAGGCGTTCCTCTGCCCGGCGAAGGGCGGCTTCTGCCCGGACCACATCGATATCCTCCGGCCACTCGCAGGCCTGGACATATACCACAACGCCCTGCTTCATAACCTCCAGGAACCCCTCGGAGTTGAAGGCCTCCCGCCATGCTCCATCCTTCTTGATGCGGATTGAGCCTACCTGAAGGGGAGCCACCATATGGATATGATCCGCCAGAACCGTCAGTTCTCCGTTGAGCCCCTGGATGGTGATGGCCTCCGCGGGACCGGAATAGAACAGCCGCTCAGGGGTCAGCACATCCAGTTGAAAGGTTTTGGCCATGGGCTAGTTCATCTCCTTCGCCTGTTTCCGGGCCTCCTCAATATTTCCCACCATAAAGAAGGCGCTTTCAGGCAGATCGTCCACTTCTCCGTTTACGATGGCTTTGAAGCTCTCAATGGTCTCCCCGATGGGAACAAAGCGGCCCGGCATACCGGTGAAGGCCTCTGCTACATGGAGAGGCTGGGACAAAAACCGCTGGATCCTCCGGGCTCGCAGTACGATGAGTTTATCCTCCTCGGTCAGCTCATCCATGCCTAAAATGGCGATGATATCCCGCAGCTCGCTATACCGCTGGAGGCACTCCTGCACCTGGCGGGCGGTGTTGTAATGGTCCTCCCCCACGATTTGGGGATCCAGGATCCGGCTGGAGGAGCCCAGGGGATCCACCGCTGGATAGATGCCCATTTCGGAAATCTGACGGGACAGCACCGTTGTGGCGTCCAGATGGGAGAAGATGGTGGCGGGGGCCGGGTCGGTCAGATCGTCCGCGGGGACGTAGATGGCCTGAACCGAGGTGATGGAGCCCTTCTCGGTGGAGGTGATCCGCTCCTGAAGCTCTCCCAGTTCGGTGGCCAGAGTGGGTTGATAGCCCACCGCAGAGGGCATCCGCCCCAAAAGGGCCGATACCTCGTTGCCCGCTTGAACGTATCGGTAGATGTTATCGATGAACAGCAGAACGTCCTGATGGCTCTCGTCCCGAAGGTATTCCGCCATAGTCAGCCCCGTAAGCGCCACCCGCATCCGGCTTCCCGGAGGCTCGTTCATCTGGCCAAAGGCCAGGGCCGTTTTCTCGATGGCGCCAGACTCCTGCATATCGTGCATCAGGTCGTTTCCCTCACGGCTTCGCTCGCCCACACCGGTAAACACCGAATAGCCGCCGTGGTTCACGGCGATGTTGTGGATCAGCTCCATGATCAGCACCGTCTTACCCACGCCAGCGCCGCCAAACAGGCCGATTTTACCGCCCTTGGCATAGGGGGCCAGAAGGTCGATAACCTTGATTCCCGTTTCAAACAGCTGGGTAGCGGGGTGCACCTGGCTCAGTGCCGGAGGATCCCGGTGGATTTCCCACTTTTCCCCCTCGATGGGGCCCAGGCCGTCGATGGGGCGGCCCAGAACATCCACCACGCGTCCCAGGGCGTTTTTCCCCACCGTTACCTGGATGCCATGGCCGGTACCCGTCACATGGGTACCGCAACAGAGGCCGTCGGTGGATTCCAGGGCAATACAGCGCACCACTCCGGGGGCGCTGTGGGCCGCCACCTCCATATGGACGCCGTCGTCCGTTACCAGAAGGTGGTTGATTTCCGGTTCATTTTCCTCAAACCGGACGTCCAGCACTGGACCATTGATTTTGATGATAATCCCATGGGATATGATGTCATTTTGCATAGTCGGTATCTCCAAGCAGAACTTCCGCCGCGCCGGCGATCTCGGTGATCTCCTGGGTAATCGCGGCTTGACGGGCGATGTTGTATTGGGTTTGGAGCTTCTTCAGCATCTCATCGGCGTTGCGGGTCGCGCTCTCCATGGCGTTCATCCGTGCATAATGCTCGCTGGCATAGGCCTGCATCAAGGCGCCAAAGATGATGCCGCTGGTATACTGGGGTACCAGGACGTTGAACACCTCCTGGGGGGAGGGCTCATATAGAATCTCCCGGCTAGGATCCCCTGGCTCCACATGATCGTAATCATCCAAATGGATGGGCAGCAGCCGCCGCATCACCGGCTGAGCCTTGGTATCGCCCAAAAAGCTGGTATAGATGATGTAGACGTCATTGGTCTCATCTTCGTTAAAGAGGTCGAAAATATCAAAGGCCAGCTCCCGGGCGTTGACCAAGGATGGATCCTGGGAGGCTCCCGCCAGCTCGATATCCGGTTTGATGCCATTTTCCAGAAAGAAATGGCTGGCCACCATCCCTACCGTGATCAGGTGGTAATTCTCATGCCCTCGAATCTGCTCCATGGCAAAACGGGTAAGGTTGTTGTTATAGCCTCCCGCCATGCCCTTATCCCCCGATACCACGACAAAGGTTCTCCGATCCCCCTGGCGCTCGGTCAGATAGGGATGGGAGATGGCCTCGGAGCCCAGAAGGATGTCCTTCATGGTGGACTGTACCCTGGAAAAATAGGCGTTGTTATACTCGATATGGCTCATCACCCGGCTCATACGGCTGCTGGCCACCAGATGCATGGCATGGGTAATCTTCCGGGTTTGATCCACCGCGCGGATGTGTTGGCGGATCTCAGCTACGTTAGCCATTTGTCAATTCACCGCATTCCTGACGCACAAAGCGCTGAATACAGGCCGAAAGCTCCTCCCGGTCTCCATCCATCAGCTTGCCGGTGTTATCGATACTGGCCATGGTGGCCCCGGCATTTGCCGAAAGGTATTCCAGCATCCGGTTTCTGCACTCCCGAATCCTCCCCACCGGAATATTGAGGAACGCGTCGTCCAGGAAGGCGATCAGGGTAGCCACCTCACGGGATAGAGGCATGATATTGCTCTGGGTCTGTTTGAGCAGCTCGGTAAGCCGCTCGCCCCGGCGAAG
Organism: Christensenella sp. MSJ-20; assembly: GCF_044357945.1. NCBI lineage: Bacteria > Bacillati > Bacillota > Clostridia > Christensenellales > Christensenellaceae > Christensenella > Christensenella sp. MSJ-20. Next base: position 192,653 of record NZ_CP076563.1, on the reverse strand, counting down.
CTGAGCCGCGGTAGAGGCATCGATATCCGACCCAAATTGGGCAAATACCGCCATCTCCCGGTACTGGGCCAGCTCCAAACGAAGGCTGCCCGATACCTTTTTCATGGCATCGTGCTGGGCGCTCCGACCCACGCGGGATACCGACAGGCCCACGTTAACCGCAGGACGTACGCCGGCATGGAACAATTCGGACTCCAGATAGATCTGACCATCGGTGATGGAGATCACGTTGGTGGGAATATAGGCGGAGATGTCCCCTGCCATGGTCTCCACGATGGGCAGCGCCGTCATAGAGCCTCCTCCCAGCTCGGGGCTCAGCTTAGCGGCCCGCTCCAGCAAACGGCTGTGGAGGTAGAACACGTCGCCCGGGTACGCTTCCCGTCCCGGCGGCCGCCGAAGCAGCAAAGACATGGCTCGATAGGCCACCGCATGCTTGCTGAGATCATCGTACACCACCAAAACGTCCTTGCCAGCATACATGAACTCCTCGGCAATGGAACAGGCGGCATAGGGGGCGATATACTGCATGGCGGCACAATCGCTGGCGGTGGAAGCCACCACCACCGAATGCTCCATAGCGTTGTTTTCCGTCAGGGTCTCCACCAGCTGTGCTATGGTGGACGCCTTCTGGCCGATGGCGCAGTAAACGCAGATTACACCGGTATCCTTCTGGTTCAGCATGGCGGACAGAGCGATGGCGGTCTTCCCCGTCTGCCGATCCCCGATGATCAATTCCCGCTGGCCCCGGCCGATGGGAATCATGCCATCGATGGACAGCACGCCAGTGGCCAAGGGCTGGTTCACGGGAGCCCGGTCCATGATGGCCGGAGCATGGTTTTCCACCGGGCGGAATTTCTTCACGTCCAGCGGTTTACCGTCCAGGGGACGGCCGATGGGATCCACCACCCGGCCCAGTAGTTCCGGGCCCACGCAGATATCCACCACATGGCCGGTACCCTTTACCGTGGAGCCTGCCGTAACCCCGGTGCTCCCCGACAGCAATACCGCCGCCACGCCGTTTAGATCCAGATCCAAAGCCAGACCATAGGCGTTGTTCTCAAACTCAAGCAACTCCCCGTAACGGCTATGGCTTAGGCCGTCCACGTGGACGACGCCGTCCGCGCTGCGGTTTACCGTGCCATATTCGTAAATCTGGGGCGCAACCTCAAACCGGTCGATCCGCTCCTTCAAAAAGGAGCCGATGGAACCGGGATTAAAATCCAGCATAGTTTCACCGTCCTCAGTGGGCCAGATGCCGGCGCATGCCGCCCAGCTGGGCGGACAGGCTGCCATCGTACACCTTGCCGTCGATAAACGCGGAGAACCCGCCGATCAAGGATGGATCCTCCACCACCCGGAATTGGATGGCCGTCCCCAGGAGCGTTTCAAAACCCTCCTGGATGGACTGGAGCTCCGCCTCATCATAGGGCGGCGCGATTTTCAGGGTTCCAGTCAGCATACCATCACCCTACCTTCTGGAAGAAATCCTTGACAACGGCCTTGTTGTCCTCCAGCTTGACCTCACGCTGCAGAATGTGGCCGGCCATATCCACCGCCAGGTCGGCGATCTGGTCCTCCATATCCGAAAGGGCACGGGCGCGCTCGGCCTCGGCCTTTACCCGGGCGTCCTCCACCATCTGCCCAGCCTGGGCTTTCGCATCGCGAAGGATTTCCTGGGCCGTTTCGTTGGCCTTCTGAGCGGCCTCCCGCACCACCTGCTGCGCGGTGGCGTCGGCGTCAGCAAGATCCGCCTGGTACTGGGCGTGAAGCTCCTCGGCCTGGGCGGAGATCTCGCTGGCGTGGTCCATCTCCTTCTGGATCCGCTGGCTTCTCTCGTCCATGAACTTCTTCACCGGCTTATAGATCAAAAGCCGAAGCAGCACAAACAGCACCAGGATATTGATGATATGGATGAGAATATCCACAGGGTTAATATCCATTATAACAACTCCTTCGGGTTATGCGCCCAGGGTAAACATCATGATCAACGCGCTTACAAAGCCGTAGATGGCGGTGGATTCCGTCAACGCCAAGCCCAGCAGAAGGATGGAGTTGATCTTGCCGGACGCTTCCGGCTGGCGAGCAACGGCATCCACCGCTTTACCGGTAGCCAGACCCATGGAAAGACCGGCGGCGGCGCAGGAAAGCAGACAGAGAGCGGCTCCGATGGCAACAAGTCCAATATTCATATCAAATGCCTCCTAAAATAAATTTCAATGGTTTTATTCCACAGCCTCATTGATAAATGTGAGGGTGAGGGTAACAAAGATATAGGCCTGAATCAGAGGGTGGAAGGCGTTAAAATACAGCCCAACCAGGCTGGGAACGCCCACCGCCAAATTGCCCATGGCGCTGTACAGCAGATCCATGACGATCATGCCGCCCAGCATGTTGCCAAACAGCCGGCAAGCCAGAGAAACCGGCACCGCGATGTCCGAAATCATCCGCAGGGGCAATACCACCGGCGTGGGATCCGCCAGGCTCTTGATCCGGCCGCCTACCCCCTTCTTCTTGATGCCGTAATAGTTGATGAGAATAAAGGTAATCAGAGCCATGGCGAAAGTCATGGTGATATCCGCCGTGGGTGCCCGCACGCCAAAGAGCTCGATGACGGCACAACCGATCATCAGCGTCGCTACCGAGAAGATATAGGCAGCCAGGTTTTCCCCCAGATGACCGCTCTTTTCATCGGTATATTTGGACACGCTTTCCACGGCGATCTCCAGCACATTTTGGAGTCCCCGAGGCTGATCCTTCATCCGTGGAATCAGGAATAGCCGAATGGCCAGCGCCCCCAACAGAATACCGCCCATGGCAATCCAAGTGGTGATTACCGTAGAGCTGACGCTAAAACCCAACAATTCCACCCGGCTGGCGGCGATCTCCACATGGAGTCCTTCGCCCTCGGCGGGACCAAACAGGAAGGTCAAGAGCTGGGTGGCAAACAGCCAACCCATGGCTACCATCAGAATGGTGGCCCACAGCTTCTTCCGCTTGGTCTTCTTATCGGGTTCCTCTTGGGCATTCAGCTTTTGTACCAGCTTCCGCCGCCAGAAAAAGCACAGAACCGCCAATACAAGGGACCCCAGCACAATGGCCAGGGTCACGGTTTCGCTACCCGTCATGTTCTACATCCCTTTCCAGGTCCTCTTTTTTCTTGCTCGCAATGGACACCACCATCTGACCGATGGAGCCGATGATCAAAGGCGCCGCGATTCCGCAGGCCGCCCAGATCAACTGATCCCGAGCCAGCAGCACACAGGCCGTCAGCGTCACCGCGAGGACCAATAATTTGTACGCAATCAAAGACAGAGGCATCGTGCCTTGGGAGATCCCGGCTACAAACCGCCGGAGAAGGAGGAATTCTATCACGCCGCAAACCAAACCCATGGCAAATCCCAGCATATTGCTCCCTCCTTTTCTGGACTGCGTCCCGGTCTAAATATGTATTCTAGTCCTCTTCCACATAGAATGCAACAGCCTTTTGCAATTTTATATTTTTCATCCTACATGAAACAAAAAAATCATCCCCTTGTCCCAGGGATTTTTCCGGTTTTTTGCCCGATCCTGCAATCAACTTGCAGTTTTTCCTGCATTTCCTTCAAAGGCCCTTTGGAAGAGGAAAAGATACGCGGCGGCCAGGATCAGATACACAATCCATACCGCGGAGTAACCCAGATTGTCCGCTAAAACCCCCGATAGCAAAGGCCCCCCCGCCCCACCCAGGGTGAAGACCAGGTTGACCATCCCCAGCCGCTGGGCGTATGCCTCCTGGCCATACAGCTCTCCTACCCCATAGGAGGGCAGCAGGGAGGGCATGCACAGACAGAGACCGTAAACTCCGGCAAAAAGAAAGGGTACATACGGGATATGGAATACCATCAGCAGGACATAGCTGATTATGGCGAGCCCTCCCAATATGAGCACCGACTTGGCGCTCTTCAGCTTGTCGAACAGAAATCCTCCCACAAGGCTGCCCATCAGCGCAAAGGCGGCCAGAGCGGAACCTACGTTGGCGTTATATGACAGGGGATAGCCGCTGGCCGACAGATAGGGCTGGATATGGATCTGGGTACCCGCTATGGTCAGCCCCAGCAGTAACAGGCCCAGCGAAAACCGAAAAAAGGTTTGGTCCTGAAATATGCTTCGGACGCCTTTTCGATCCGGCATAAGCTTGGAATTGGTCAGATTCCCCCTGCGTCGTTTCATCAGTAGGATGGCAATGGGAAGGGAAACCGCCAGAATAATGATTCCCAGGGTGATATAGCTGTACCGGTATCCTCTGCCGCTCAACATCCGGCTTACCATCTGCATCCAAAGGAAGGTGCCGGTCCCCGCTCCCGAAAAAGCGAATCCCATGGCGGTTCCCCGCTTTTCGGGAAACCAGTCCGTCAACAGGGTGGAAATTGGAATGGTGGTAAGCGCCGTCAGCCCCAGGGCGATGACCGCCGAAAGAAGATAGATCTGCCATAAGGCCACGGCGTATCCGTAGCCCAGAAAGCCCAGACCGGTAAAAAGGGCGCCCGCTCCCATGATCAGCTTCACATTGACTCGGTCCAGCAGTTTCCCGATGAAGGGAGAGGTTGCCGCTACCGTCAAAGAGCCGATGGTAAACAGCAGGGAAAACGTCCCCGTGGAAATGCCCATGGCCTCGGTGACCGGAACGATAAACAGGCTGTGGATGGTGTTTACAATACTGAAGGGCACCGCCATAAGAAAGAAACTGCCCGCCAGCACCGCGTAGCGGTACAGGGATTGCTTTTGCTCCATATTACACTCCTTGGAATCTCGTTTTTGCTAGTGTCTATCCCAGGAGAAGAAATATGTACAGCGGGGAAAATGGAAAAAGCCACGGCCCTATAACCCGTGGCTTTTCGTTTGCTGAACGGCCGTTATGCCGCGTCCTCAAATTGACTGTTATAGAGTTCGGCATAGAAGCCGCCCTTTTGCAGCAGTTCCTCATGGCTGCCGCTCTCGATGATATCGCCATCCCGCATGACCAGGATCAAATCGGCGTTTTTAATGGTGGACAGCCGGTGCGCGATAACAAAGGAGGTGCGTCCAACCGTCAACTGATCCATGGCCGCCTGAACGATCCGCTCCGTCCGGGTATCTACCGAGCTGGTGGCTTCATCCAGGATCAGAAGGGGGGCGTTCTGGATCATGGCACGCGCAATGGTAATGAGCTGTTTCTGTCCCTCGGATAGGCTGGCCTTGTCGTTTAGAACAGTGTCATAGCCGTCGGGCAGGGTCATGATGAAATGATGCAATCCAACCGTCTTGCAGGCATCCTCCACCTCTTGATCGGTTACACCGGGTTTGCAGTAGACGATGTTCTCCCGGATGGTTCCTTCAAACAACCAGGTATCCTGAAGCACCATGCCGAACTGCTCATGCACGTTCTCCCTTGGGACTCGGTTGGTGGGAACCCCATCCAGGAGAATCTCGCCGTCGTCCAGTTCATAAAACCGCATCAACAGGTTGACAATGGTGGTCTTTCCGGCTCCGGTGGGCCCCACGATGGCGATCTTCTGGCCGGGCTCCACCTTGGCGGAGAAGTCGTGGATTACGGTCTTATAAGGGGTGTATCCAAACTTCATGTGGCGGAATTCCACGGCGCCCTTTACGTCCGTTAGCCGCTGGGCCTTGCCGCTCTCGTCCGATAGTTCCTCCTCTCCTAAAAAGGCAAATACCCGCTCGCCGGCGGCGGCCGTCCGCTGCAGGTTGTTGAAGGCTTGGGCGATCTGGCTCAAAGGCTGGGTGAACAGGCGGATATAGATCATAAACGCTACGATCACGCCAAAGGAGATGGCTCCGTTCATAGCCAAGGTCGCACCCACCACACATACCGCCACATATCCCAAATTGCCTACGAAGTTCATCAGAGGCATCATAAGGCCGGATAGGAACTGGGACTTCCAAGCGCTGTTATAGAGTTTGCTGTTGATCTCCTCAAAGGTCTTCCGGGCCTCTCTGCTGCCGTTGTATACCTTAACCACGCTGTGCCCGGAGTAGATTTCCTCTATATGGCCGTTGATGTTCCCCAACTCGTTTTGCTGTGCCACAAAGTACTTCTGAGACCTCCGCATGATGATCATCATCAGCACGAATCCAATGAGGCTGGCTCCCACCGCCGTCAGCGCCAGAATCCAGCTATTGTAGAACATCATAAAGAGGGCGCCAAAGAACATGGTAACGGAGGTCACCAGGGTACTGACGCTCTGGTTCATGGTCTGGCCGATGGTGTCCACGTCGTTGGTCACACGGCTCAGCACGTCACCGTAGCTGGTTTGATCAAAGTACCGAAGGGGCAATCTGTTGATCTTCTTGGAGATGTCGGTGCGCAGACCACGGCTTACCTTCTGGGTCACCGTCGCCATGATAAAACTCTGGATAAAGTTTAGCAACATAGCGCCAGCATAGAAGAACACTAGCGTCCAGCAGATATTGGCCACGGCGGTCATATCGATGCTGTTTGCCACCGGTACGCCGTTCACCAAAGCCGGTAATCCCTTGCTGATCTCATTGGTCAGGCTCTTAATCCAGTCGGGACCAATGATCTGCAGCACCGTGCCCGCAGCGGCCGCCACCAGTGCGATCAGCATGGCTGGAAGGTATTTTCTGCAGTGGCGGATCAATTTCCCCATTGTTTTCTTAAAATTCTTCGGCTTTTCTCCAGGTCCCCGCATATGGGGCGGCCCTCCGCCCATGGGTCCCCTTCCATGCCGTCTTTCTTTCCGCTCGCTCATGATACAAGTTCCTCCTCGCTTAGCTGGGACATGGCAATCTCCCGATAGACATCGCAGGTATCCAGCAGCTCCCGATGGGTCCCCTTTCCCACTACCCTGCCTTCATCCAGCACGATAATCTGATCGGCATCCATAATCGTTCCGATACGCTGGGCCACGATCATGCTGGTAACTCCGGCGGTTTCCTGCTTTAAAACCGAGCGCAGGATCCGGTCGGTCTTATAATCCAGAGCGGAAAAGCTATCGTCAAAGATATAGATTTCCGGCTTTCGGCAGACCGCCCGGGCGATGGCCAGGCGTTGCTTCTGCCCGCCCGACACGTTGGTGCCTCCCTGGGAGATATCTGCGTGATACTGGCCCTCCATCTTTTCTACAAAGTCCGCGCCCTGTGCGATCCGCACCGCGGTGCGGATATCCTCCTCCGTGGGCTCCTCCCGGCCATTGTCTCCATAACCAACATTGGATGCAACCGTTCCTTTGAACAGCACCGCCTTCTGCGGTACATAGCCAATCTTATTGTATAGGGCTTCTTCCTTATAGTCCTTAACGTTTACACCATCCACAAGAACTTCGCCCTCGGTAACGTCAAAGAATCGGGGTACCAGGTTGATAAGGGTGCTTTTTCCGCTGCCGGTAGAGCCGATGAAGGCCACCGTCTCCCCTTGATGAACCTGAAAGCTCACATCGTGGAGAACATAGTCCGCCGCGCCTGGGTACCGGAAGCTCACATGGCGAAAAGCGATCTCCCCCTCCATCCCCGGTTTGCCCTCCGTTGCATGGCCATCCCGGATGGTGGGCTCGGTATCCAAAACCTCGTTGATCCGGCGGGCGGATACCGCGGCCCGGGGCAGCATAATGAAGATCATCACCATCATCACAAAGGCCATAATCACCTGCATGGCATAGGAGGAGAACACCACCATGTTGGAAAACAGAGTCAGTTTCTCGGTCATAGCCGCCGCGTTGATGAGATAGGCGCCGATCCAGTCGATGGCCAGGGACAGGCCGCTCATCATGGTGGTCATCACCGGCATCAGGATAGCCATTCCCCGGCTGGTGAACAGATGGGTGGCGGTCAACTCCTGATTGGCCTTTTCAAACTTTTCCTCCTGGTAGCCCTCGGCGTTGTAGGCGTGGACCACCCGCAGCCCGGTGAGGTTTTCCCGGGTTACCCGGTTGAGGTTGTCGGTCAAGACCTGCATCTTCCGAAATTTTGGCATCACGAAGATCATCACAAGCGCGATAAGCCCCATTAAAAGCGCCAGGGTGATTCCGGTGGTGATGGTCCACTCCATCCCTTTGCCAGCGATCTTGGTCACCGCCCAAACCGCCATGATGGGGGCCTTTACGATCATCTGAAGGCCCAGGGTTACCAGCATCTGAATCTGGGTGACATCATTGGTGGAGCGGGTGATGAGGCTGGCGGTGGAAAACCGGTTGATCTCCTCCATGGAGAAGGAATCCACCTGATTGAACAGCATGCTCCGCAGCCGTCGGGACAGGGACGCCGCGATCCGGGAAGCGAGAAATCCCACGGCAATGGCCGAAGCTAGGCTCCCTAAGGCGCATAGCAGCATCTTGCCTCCCGCCGTCCAGATCTCCCCTAGGGCGCTGCCCGGGGTTTGGGTTAACTGGGTGATCTCAGACATATAGTCCGGCAGCTTCAGATCCAGCCAGACCTGCAGAACGATGAAGATCAAACTGATCCCCACCTGCGCCCATTCCTTTGCGTTTAGGCGCTTTAGAATTTTTAGCATATCAAATTTCCTCCATTCATGACCGGTGAAAGACAGGGCGTAAAAATAGGATTACCAGATTCCCATCAAAAACGCCCTTCCTTTCCGGGCAGCGGCAAAAGGTTTACCAGTCTGCCCATAATACGCACCAGCTCTTTGGCGTCCTCCTCACCCAAAAGGGAAAGCATCTCCGCCGTAAGCTGCAGAACCTCCCGATACCGTTCCTCCGCAAGAGCTTTCCCCTTGGCCGTCATATACACCAGGATCCTCCTGCGATCCCTGGGATCCTCCTTTCGGATCACCAGTTCCTTTCGTTCCAAGCTATTGAGGGCGGTGGCCATCCGAGCTGAACTGATGCCCATAGCGCCGCTGATCTCCCCAGGCGGAATGGGGCCCTGGTGGGTATCCAGATACTGCAAAACAAAGGCTTCTCCCCGCATGGATTCGTTGATCCGTTTATGAGGCCGGCCCGGCCCCAGCACAGCCATCTGCTCCATGAATTGAGCGGCCAGCTCCGTATACTCCATCCCCTACCTCCTAGGCATTTTGCTAATATTGTTAGTAGAATAGTCGTCCCTCATAGTTTTGTCAACAGAAATTTTATGAATTAATAATAAATTAATATGTAGCTCCCCTGGGGATTTCATAAAAAACACCATGCTTTGATCAAAGCATGGTGTTGAGGAACCTCCCATTCCCTTCTTTCCACCGGGGCAATGGTTCTGCTCCATTTAAGGCAACTTAGCCTTTAGGACCAGTTACTTTGGCCGTCCAAAAGGGACCGCAAAAAATCGATGTGTTTCAGACGTTCCTCGTATTGTTGCGTTTGGCCGTCCTCCACAAACCAGCAGGTAGTCATGCAAAGCTCCACATAAAACACCTCCAGGACGTGGACGGCAGGAATGGCCAGCCGGCGGGATATGCCCTGAACCAGCCGCAGAGCTTCCCCGGTAGGATCGGCGGATGGCGAATAGGGCTCGTTGATCAAAAACCGTCCGATCTCAAAAATCGGATCCCCTATCACGCCTTTGGGATCGATGAGCCGATAGCCGCTCTCCCCAAGAAGGATGTTGTCGTGGTGCAGATCGCCGTGCAGCAAAAGGTTTCTTCGGTATCGCCGCCGCAGCCCCAGATAGTGCGCTCGAGCCATCCGCATGTGGTGGGACAGTTCCCCATACTCCTTGATCCGCTCTATGGATCGGGCTGCTCGCCGGATCCATTGGGTATAGGTCGGGAAGCGCTCCGGATGCCTGCAGGGGCGGTGCAAAGAGGAGATCAGCGTGCAGTAGCGATCCATCCGCCGGCAAGGATCCGGCTCCTGTCGTAGGGGTGTTCCCGGCGAGATACGCTCTAAAAGCAGCGCTCCATTGGGACAATCCGCCTCATATACCCGGCAGAAGATCCCTTCCCGGTCCGCCGAAAGGGCATAGTATTCCGTCCATGTTTCCTCGGGAGCCTTGCCGATTTTCAGCACACATTCCCCATATCGGGGAGACCGGCACCAAAACAAACTACCCACCTGGGAAGCATAGGTTACCCTTCCCAAAAGATCCAGTTCCCATCGCCTCGCATAAATGGCGGCATTCTCCTGCTCCTTCTGTTCGCTCGTCGTCTGTCTTTCTGGCTTCATTCTGTCCTCCCCGCGAATCGACACACATCCATCCATTCTGAGCGGCATTATATTGCCTATCTTTAGCAAATACAAGCGATCGGTGGTTTTTTTCTATGCTGGGTTTCCCTTCCCACGCCCAGTTGCATCCTTGGCACGCCTATTCTTGCGGAAAGAGTTTTGGTGTATAATTTGATATATAATATTCTTTAAATAGTTTAACCAGTATCTCCATGTGGCGGCGAGCGGTTTCGTCGCCGCTTTACGGAGGACAACAATCGGTAAGGAAGTGACGCCATGCACGACGTAAAGAGCCACCTTTTAAAGCTCCCATTTTGGGAGCATCTCGATCCAGATCAAAAGGAGTGTCTATCCAACAGCGCTGTTGTCCTTCACTACCAAAAGGGCGCCGTCATCTTTGGCAGCGAAAGTGCCTGTCTTGGAATGGTGCTTCTCCTTGCGGGGGATATTCGGACCTATTTGCTCTCAGAGGAGGGACGGGAGATCACGCTGTTCCGACTAACCCAGGGGGAACTCTGTGTTCTCTCAGCTTCCTGCGTCATCCGTCAGATTACCTTTGATACCCAGATGGTGGCGGAAAGTGATTGCGATCTTCTGGTCATTCACTCCGCCATGTTTCATCAGATGGTCCAGGAAAATATTCATGTTAGGTGTTTTCTCTATGAGCTTGCTACGGAACGCTTTTCCTCGGTGATGTGGACGATGCAACAGATCCTATTCGCAAAGATGGATCAGCGACTTTCCCGCTTCCTATTAAGCGAATATGACCGAACGGGGAAATTGGAAGTTCCCATGACGCACGAGCAGATCGCCATACGGATCAATTCCGCCCGGGAGGTCGTCGCTCGAATGCTGAAACGTTTTTCCGCCGATGGCCTGGTGCAGTCCAAGCGGGGTTCCGTTCTACTGAAGGATATAGACGGGTTACGGAACATCTGATCTCTTCCTTACACTCTTCATCCAAAAACTTTTTGAATTGTGACTTGGTCACGGTAAAGACCCTGCGTTTCCCCTATGATATCGGTACAAGGTACTTGAAAGGAGAAACCATATGAAAATTACAAAGCAGAATTTTGAAGCGGAAGTATTGCAGTCTGATCTGCCCGTACTATTGGATTTCTGGGCGGCCTGGTGCGGACCCTGCCGCATGCTTTCCCCCATTATTGAAGAAATCGAAAAGGAATATGAAGGCAAGGCAAAGGTTGGTAAAATCAATGTGGAGGAGGAGCCGGAATTGGCATCGGCTTTCCGGGTGGTCAGCATCCCGTCTGTGATGGTAGTCCAGGGCGGCAAGGTGGTCAAAGCCAGCGTAGGTTACAGACCCAAAGAGCAGATCACCGCCATGCTGGAGGGTTAGCCCATACTTTTTGAAAGCGCAGGCGGTTCCATTGGTTGAAAAGCATGGAAAAAGGTGGATCGCTGCGGCAAATGAAATTGGAAAGGTGGTTCCCCAGATGAAAGTTGTTATCGTTGGCGGAGTGGCAGGCGGCGCTACCGCAGCCGCAAGGCTCCGTAGACTTGATGAAAAGGCGCAGATCATCATCTTTGAGCGTTCCGGATATATCTCCTACGCCAACTGCGGCCTTCCCTATTATATCGGCGGCGTTATAGAGGATAAAAACAGCTTAACGCTCCAATCCCCCCAAGGATTCTGGGAGCGTTTTCGCATTGACGCCCGCGTGCGCCATGAGGTCACCGCCGTCAACCGGGATCGAAAAACGGTCACCGTCCGAGACCTTGCCTCTCAGCGCGTTTATGAGGAGAGCTACGACAAGCTTCTTCTCTCTCCCGGGGCCCTGCCAATAAAGCCCAGCCTGCCCGGTATCGATTGCCGCAAAATCCACACCCTCCGTACGGTGGAGGATACCCTTCGCATCCGGGAAGAAGCGGTCAAGGAAAATGTCAAATCGGCAGCCGTCATTGGCGGAGGATTCATTGGCGTGGAAGCCGCAGAAAACCTCCGGGAGCTTGGTATCCAGGTGCACCTTATCCAACGAGGGGATCATATCCTCCCTCCTATGGATAGGGATATGGCCAGCTTTTTACACGCACATATGCGGGCAAACGGCGTAGAGTTGCTGCTGCAAAAGGATGTAGCGGGATTTGAAGAAACGGCGGATGGGCTCAGGATCCTCTTGAGCGGCCAAGAACCCATAGAGGTGGATATGGGAATTCTCGCGGTAGGCGTTCTGCCGGAATCCACTCTGGCAAAGGAAGCAGGGCTGGAGCTTGGCGTGAAGGGAAGCATTATGGTAAACGAACACATGCAGACCTCTGATCCGGACATCTACGCCGTTGGAGATGCGGTATCCATCTCCAATCTTGTAACGGAGCATAAGGCGGTCATTGCTCTAGCAGGGCCCGCCAACAAGCAGGGCCGAATCGCGGCTGACAACATTGCGGGAATCCCTAGCCGTTATAAGGGTTCCCCCGGCGCTTCCGTTTTGAAGGTCTTTGATATGACTGCCGCTTTTGTTGGTATCAACGAGCAAGGAGCTCAAGCAGCGGGGCTCGCCTATGATAAGGTCATCCTTTCCCCCGCTTCCCATGCCTCCTACTATCCCGGCGGCAGGGTGATGACCATAAAACTGTTGTTTAATCCGCAAAGCGAGCAAATCCTAGGAGCGCAGATCGTTGGCTTTGATGGGGTGGACAAACGGCTGGACGTCATCTCCACCGCCATGCAGGCCGGCATGAAGGTGACGGACTTGCGGGACTTGGATCTCGCCTATGCGCCGCCCTATTCTTCCGCCAAGGATCCGGTCAATATGGCTGGGTTTATCGCGGAAAACGTACTGAGCGGAAAGGTTCGGCAGTTTTTCTACGAGGATATCGATGGCCTTCCCCAGGACGGAAGCGTCATCCTTTTGGACACCCGCACCGATTGGGAATATCAATCCGGCCACGCTCAGGGCTTTACCACCCACATCCCCCTAGACGATTTGCGGGAGCGGATTGGGGAGTTGGATCGGGAAAAACCCATCTATGTCATGTGTCAATCCGGCCTTCGCAGTTACCTCGCCTGTCGTATTCTTACCCAAGAGGGATTTCAATGCTATAACTTTGCAGGCGGCTATCGCTTTTATGAGAGCGTTCATGAAGATCGTTTTAACGAGCATTGCTGTACAGACTGCGGAATATAAAAAAAGAGAAGTTAGATTGTAGGGTCTATATAAGCCAAAGTATCCTGTCACTGGGTGAGTGACAGGATACTTTGGCTTATAAAACGGTGCACTCACTTCTTTATTCAAACACAATGTCCTCCCCTAAGGGATTCTCATAATTTACTTTGTTTATCTGCTCTAGTTTGTCCACCTTATTCACTCGAATTCCACTGCTATAGACTCCGTCAGGCCCCTGTTCTTGATGATCCGCAATTCCTATTACTTCTACATACCAGGTATCCCATGCCTCTAATTCTTCTGGTGTTGCAATATCCGAGAGATCTCCCAGCCAAATACCATCCAAGGGGTTGCTGTACTTCGCGCTTAATCTGGAATAGTACAAACAATATCCTCCGGCTTCTTTCCTCAACACTCCTTTTACCGCAATACTCTCTCCCGAATGCCGCTCAGGATGCGCAATCACTTCGACAAACGAAACCGGCGTTGCCTCCAACTTAACCGGTTCCACCGTACACCCCGCAAGGCACCCGCAGAATACCGCTATAATAATCAAAATCAGCGTTTTCTGTTTCATTGGACGCCTCCTTTTTTCTCTTGCTGTAACTCCTGCTTCCGCAATGGATGCAGCCGGATCCTCATGATTTCTTCAAATTCTATTTGCTTTTTCCAAGGATACTCTGCCAATACCACTTTCCCAGTTACCTCCGCCGCAATAGGGGCTATCTTTGACATCAGGCGCTCATCACGGTTCTCTATAAAGGGAAGCAGATCATAGAAAATGGGCGTGCTTTCCTGGGTATCTCGTAAAAACTCTATGCTCGGGACCCCAGAGCTAATAAAGGGCTTGAAACAATACGTAACATCATAACTTTCCGTTGATTGTGAACTTAGTCGCCATATTCCCTGTGTTTTAACCCACTTCCCCTGGTATTCCCATATATTTGCCATCAGACGGAAGATGGAAACCTCCACCGCATCCTCCCGTTGGTCTCCTCCCAATCCTCCTGTTCTGGTGGCGTCGCCCAGAAACGGCTCCGTTACAGGCTCCGCTTGAATCGTTGCAGCATATCTTCCTCCTGGCCCTCGGTTATTTAGGTTCACATAGCCTTCTGCTAAAAATGTCCTGGAAAGCGTCTCTTCTCCTTCTGAAATTGGGACGTCCACTCCCCCAGCGTCGATAAAGGACCTGTCCAGCCAAACCGCGTTCTCCTTAATATCAAAGATAAAGTCAGGGTTATCAAAGTATAGGCACATGCCTTCTTTCGTGAGTTCGTTTGCAGTTCCTGCAACAGAGACATATTGCCCATGCATCTCCGCCGTTCGTGCCACGATTGCCATTTCTATCTCGTATAAGATCAAAGGTAGATCTTCCTCTTCATTGACTGGTGCAGCATACGCCATCTGGAATGGCAGGACTAAAAGCAGCAATAGAATCATCAGCATCCATTTTTTCATGGTCTTCACCCCTTTACTTCATAATCGTTTGAACATGGTGTCCAAACTCACCCAAATAGATGTCCTCATTGGTTTGATAATCTGGATCGGTGCTTTCCTTATAGGTCGCTTTTCCTCCTGCATAGGTGGACATATCTGCCCTCTGTACAAGCACCCTTCCCCCATTCGGAATGATAACATACTGGGTTGAATACGTCTTTCTATGGTCGTAGTAAAATCCTGCGTCCTTTTTGGAGGGATAGATTGGCTGCCCACAAATGGCACAGATTCCTCCTATCTCATCGGAAATATGGGTATGGTAGAAGGCCATGCCCACTACTTTATAGCCATTCCTATTCAGATCTTCTTCATAGTCATCCCGTCTTTGATCTATTATATCACTCTGTGCTTCAAAGCTATCTC
Organism: Christensenella sp. MSJ-20; assembly: GCF_044357945.1. Lineage (NCBI taxonomy): Bacteria > Bacillati > Bacillota > Clostridia > Christensenellales > Christensenellaceae > Christensenella > Christensenella sp. MSJ-20. Next base: position 177,556 of record NZ_CP076563.1, on the reverse strand, counting down.
CGCTATATTCCTGTGATTTTGCATATGTGCGCAATCTGCCACTTTGTTCGACCTCCGCAATAAATCCCCATTGTTCCAAACGGCTACTCTTAGCTGCGCCTCCCTCTTGCTTGCCAACGGCGTACCGCTTAAGCAGATTCAGGACTGGCTGGGGCATTCGGATTTTTCCACCACGGCAAACATTTACGCCCATCTGGATTACAGTTCGAAACTCTCCTCGGCGCAGGCGATGGTGAGCGGTATGCCCCTTCCCGAAGCGGGAGATTTCGGCAGCAGATGGGAGCAAAGCGCAGAAAAAAGCGGGGAATAAAGCAAAAAGCTGTTCTTTCCAAAATTATGGAAAGAACAGCCTAAAACCGGGTGATTTTTAGAGCGGGTACAAAAAAGAAAAAATCCAGAAACCCGCATGGTTACTGGATTTTTCGATGGCGGAGCGGGTGGGATTCGAACCCACGAGCCCGTGAGGACTACCTGATTTCGAGTCAGGCCCGTTATGACCACTTCGATACCGCTCCCTATATGCTCAGCCGTCGTTTTTTCCCGCCTTTTTCCGGTGAAAAAGGGCTTTGGAAAGAACTGACGGAAAGAACAGCAAACTTATTCAATTTTCGAACCGGGTAAAACCCGCATGGTTACAAGGTTCCGGCTGGACGAAACGGACAACTCCCCGCAAGATTTCGAGTGCGCCCCGTTATGACCACTTCGATACCACTCCAAGTGAAGGCTAGCTGGCTTGTGAGGGTAGTATAGCCTATTTTCCCAGGTTGTACAAGAGGGGCTTTTATGCTAGAATATTATATAATTGTAATAATATAGTCATTGAATCGCAATTATATTTTGCTATGTTTTTGTATAAGCTAAGAAAAATCGATGAGCGTAAAGGGAGCTGCTTATATGCGGTATCGCAATTCTAAATATTCTACCAACAGAAAGGGCGGGTTTGCGCCCCAGAAAGGCAGAGCCTCCACACAAAGGAGACAGCCTATTCAGAATCAGAACAGGCAAACCATTCGCTCAACGAACCGACCAGCCGTCAATCAACGACAGCCTTTTCAAGGAAGATCAGGATATTATGGCAGCCCAGCTAGAAAAAGAGGGCTTGGGCGCGCCATATTTTTTCTTTGTGCCATCTTTGCCCTAGGCTGCGTTGGATTCAAGTTCCTATTTCATCATGATGGCCCTACCAAAGCGGACAACCCGTCGATACAGGCTGGAGCGCCCGTCGCCCAGGATGGCAATACCATCATTCCCGATATTACCATTCATCAGGGGGATCTGGTATTGGTCAATCGAGAGGCCCCCTATCAGGAGGATCCCAACCAAAACCTGGTAAGCCTTTATGATTACAAACAGGATTCCTATAATGTAAAGGATAAAAACCTTACCATCGAAAAACGCATCGTGGATCTACTCAACCAAATGCTCCAGGATTTTCATCGCGCCAAGGGGCCCAGCGATCTTCTGATCGCTAGCGCCTATCGGGATCTAATCAAGCAAAACCAGCTCTATAAGGATGAAATAGCGGCTTTGGGCAGCGCCGGCGCCATGTGGGTAAGTCGGCCGGGTTATAGCGAACACCACACCGGGCTCGCCCTGGATTTCACCATCTTTTATGTGGATACCGGCCTATCAGATGATTATGACGGCACGGGAATTTATAGTTGGATCAACCAGAATTGCCAGAAGTACGGTTTTGTGGTCCGATATCCTGAGGACAAAGCCAACATCACCAACGTGAACCATGAACCCTGGCATTTTCGCTATGTGGGCCTTCCCCACGCAGAGATCATGGTGGAAAAGGGATACTGCTTAGAGGAATATATCGATTCCCTGAGAAGCTTCTCTCCCGAGAATCCCCTTGTTTATTCCGCCAGCGATGGTAAAACCTATCAAGTTTATTTTATAAAAGAGGATGTTGCAAAAAACGGCATCCCCATCCCCAATGGAAAAGGCTACGCCGTCTCAGGAAACAACGTGGACGGATATATCGTTACGATAACGGAATAATTTCCCCGGAAAAACAATCCCCCGAAGCTATTGCTCCGGGGGATTGTTTTGATCAGTCTTGGAGGGCGATAGCCTCAATTTCCACCAAGCCGCCTTTGGGCAATCCCGCTACAGCAAAGCAGGAACGGGCGGGATAATTTTGCGTAAAATACGTGGCATATACCTGATTAACAGCGGCAAAATCCTCCATGCTCTGAAGGTATACCACCGTTTTTACCACGCGCTCCAGGGAACTGCCAGCCTCTGTAAGAATGGCTTTCAGATTCTCCAACGCCTGAACGGCCTGTTTCTCCACCCCTTCTGCCAGCTCACCGGAGGCAGGATCCAGACCAAGCTGGCCCGAAACAAAGACCATGCCGTTGCCGCAGTTGGCCTGGGAATAAGGGCCGATGGCTCCAGGGGCTTTTTCAGTGTGTACAATCTGCTTCATGGATCATCTCTCCTCGTATCTCTATTGTTTCTCCGCTTCCGTGCGAAAAACTCTTTTAAAATTCCGGCGCACTCCGCCTCTAAAACACCGCCTGTAACCGGGCACGTATGATTAAATCGCCCATCTTGAATCAACTGGTATAGGGTGCCACAGCAACCCGCCTTGGGATCAAAAGCCCCAAACACCACCCGGGCTACCCGGGCATTGATCATGGCTCCTGCGCACATAGGGCAGGGTTCCAAAGTAACGTAAACCGTACAGTCCATAAGGCGCCATCCCCCCAGTTTTTTTGCCGCCCGCTGCAGAGCGATGAGTTCCGCATGCGCAGCGGGATCTCTCCGGGTCTCCCGCAAATTATGCGCTCGGGCAACAATACTTCCTTCCCGAACTACCACGGCTCCTACCGGCACTTCTCCCTTCCGCGCCGCAGCCTGGGCCTGGCATAGGGCTTTCGCCATATAAAATTGATCGGATCGGTTAATGGAGCACCCCTCCCCTTTTTAGACTCTTGATACATAGGTTTGTGGCAAATCCCGTCAACAGTCCAGTTGGGATCGCCACTAGGGCAAGATAGGGAAAATAGTACAGCACATAGGTGTTGCCCATCACAAGGCAAGCGGCCAAAATTTGACCCAGATTATGAAAGAAGGCTCCCATGGCGCTGAGGCCATAAAGGCTCAAACGGCCCTTCAGCAAGCGGCGGCATAGAGCCATAACGGTGTAGCTAAGCAGCCCGCCGGAAACAGCATAAAGGAGACCCGTCACCGACCCGCCGATCAGCGTCCCCACCAAGCAGCGGAGCACCACCACGGCATAGCCTTCCTTTACCCCCATGGTGACAAGCGCAAATAGACTGAAGATATTGGCCAATCCCAGCTTGGTGCCCGGTACCGCAGGCAGGATAGGGGGCAGCAGCCCCTCCAGATAATGCACTGCCGATGCCATGGCTACAATCATAGCCAGGGTCGCCAGCCGTTTGGTATCCTCTTTCATCGTCCTTTACTCCGCAATGGTGTCCACATCCCCCGCCGTACCCTGAACTCGGATCACCAGCTCATGGGGCAAGCAAACGATGGTTTGGCCAGCGTCTCTTGCCTCCCCTTGATGCACACAGAGCTGATCCCGACAATCGGCCTCCAATACCCGGATTCCTCCATCCATTATCTCGACCAGATTGTATCCTTCTCCGGTTTCCATCCGGATAGTCAGATTTTGAGAAAGGGAGACCTCCCATTCCCCTTCCCGGGTAACAATGAGGGCCCTGCTTCCCGGTTCCCTACCCAGGGTAAAAACAAGAATGCTTCCAATCCCCACAAGAAGGATCAATGCCAGGGCCAGATAGTCCAACTTCTTCATGGAAGGGTCTCCAGGGTATAGGTGTTGTTCACCATAGTAATCCGGTCCCGAATCCCCGGGGTAACCAAAACCCGTTGATCGGTTGTAACAAAAATCACATCCACATCCAGGCCTTTATGCTCCATGAGCGTCACGCTGCCATCCAGCCCGATGACAAAGAAGGCGGTGGACAACGCGTCGCACAGGGCGCCATCGGAACCAATCACCGTCACGGCCATAAGATCCGTATCGGCCGGATAACCCCGTTTGGGATCAAAAATGTGGTGATATCGAACTCCGTCCTTTTCAAAATACCGCTCATAGTCCCCCGAAGTCACGATGCTGCAATCCCGGGTATTGATGGTGAGAAGCAGTTGGTTTTCGCTTCCCCGCGGATCCCGAACCCCAACGTTGTAGTCCTTGCCACCCAGCAGACGTACGTTGCCTCCCATGTTGATGATGCCCATGCTAACCCCATGATCCAAAAGATACTGGGCGCAGAGATCCGCCACATACCCCTTGGCAATGGCGCCTAGATCCAATCCCATCCCAGGGGACAGGGTGATAGCATCCCCCGAAAGCGCAACCTTTCCGTAACCGGTAGCCCCTTGGGCAGCAGCGATCTCCTCCCGAGAGGGAAGCGGCTCATCTGCGCTTCGCTCACCGATACGCCATAGGTTCTTCAAAGGCAGGAGCGTGGGATCAAAGGCGCCGTTGGTCAGATCGGCACATTCCAAGGCCTTTTCCACCAAAGCGATGGTATCATGGGAAAGCCGGGCATGTCCATCCCGATTGAGAACTGCAATCTCCCCTGTTTCACTGGTGACGGAAAGCATTTGATCCCATCGATCCATCAAATCAAAGCAGGCAGCGGCAGCGGCCTTATCCTCGGCTCGATATACGCTGATGTTGATATAGGTATCCATCGCAAAGTGGGATTGATCCACCCGCTCCTGCCGGCCGTTTCCACAGCCTCCAAGGGATCCCATCAATAATAAAGCCCCCGCAAGGGCGGCAAAGTACCGTCTCATGGCATACTCCTTTAGATGTTATTACTCTATCACAAGGGATACCGCCCCGCAAGTAAAAGGCCCCATCCGGCATTTCTCCGCAAAAAGCGTTTCTATTTCCGGTTCTATGGAAAAAAAGTGTTTCTTCCCTTGCCTCCCTCTCTCGGGGGGCGATATACTGTTTTCAACAAAATTTTTATTCCGTCTTGGCGGAGAGTCAGGAGTACCCATGGAAATCCAGTCTATGGACCTGCGCAAGCAGGTCCTGCAGTTGCGTGCGGTAAACTTTTTACATGGCCTTGCCTCCTCGGTAATGAACTTTCGGGTGCTATATCTTTCCGGCATCGGCCTAACCGCAACGCAAAGCGGCATTGTTATGTGCCTTACCATGGTCATGGGCACCATCACCCCTCCTCTATGGGGCATGTTGGCCGACAGTATGCGTTCTAAATACCGGGTCTTTGTCCTAACCGTTCTAGGGGTGTCCCTTACCTGCGCGCTGGTTCCCACCTTGGGTCCCGTCCGTATCGGCGGTCTGTTGCTGGCCTCCGCCATCATCCCGTTGACCAATGCCTTTTTCATCCCCTCCCAGAGCATCGTAGACGCTTCTTCGGTATCGGCCAGCGTTACCATCCCCGGTGTGGAATACAGCCGTCTAAGGATGTGGATGTCCATCGGTTATACCGCTGGCAATCTGGCTATGACTCCTCTGGTGGCCTCCTGGGGCTCCAGCATTCCCTTTTTTGCCTCCACCGGCTTTGCTCTTTTGCTCCTATTTTCCGGCAACGTCATCAAGCAATATGAGGAGCCGCCAAGGGAACGGGTGGACGCCGAGGAAGCACCCATGGAAAAAGTGCGGTTCTCTCGACTGTTTCAAAATTATTACCTTATGGTGTTTTTAATCATCAATATTTTGATCTGTATTCCCTCCAACTGCTCCTCCTTCATGGTATATCTGTTGGAGGAAATAAACGCCGATACCTCTTTAGTGGGCATCGTCATCGCCTGTCGGGTTACTGGCGAAGTCCTGACGCTATTGGTTTCTCCCTGGCTCAAAGCCCGATTCCCCACCCCCATGCTAATGCTGGCCTCCGCCGGGTGCTTTTGCTTGGAAATGCTGGGGTACCAGTTCGCAGGTAGCGTTGTTAACGCTACCCTCAGCTGTTGTTTTGGCGGCGCCGCCTATGGGCTGGTGCTTTGCACCGCTATCAACTATGTCAATCAGCTGAGCCCTCGGGGAATGCAGTCTACCGCCGTGTCGGTGTGGCTTTCCGGCGGCCAAGTGGCGGGCATGATCGCCATGCTGGCGGGGGGCGCTGTCATCGACGCCTTAGGCGTTCGGTCCATGTTCCTCATCGGCCTGGGATGTGCCGTCCTATGGATCGTGGTCTTTCTGGGTTCCTATGCGTTTGGGGAAAAGGTCCTAAAGCAAAAGGCTCCGCTTCCCCTATTCCGCCGCCATTCCCCTTCCCAGGACCGCTGAGTCTTGGCGATAAAGGAGAATACCATGCTGACCCAAGCTGTCACACCGGAACTGATTGCCCAATGGAAGGCCCTGTTTCAAAAGTACCGTCCCCTGCTGCGCCCCAACCGAAAGCCGGCCTCCCTATTGGCCTCCTTTTTGATGGAGTGTTATCCCCTATCGGTATGCACCGACCATTGCTGGGAGGAGGCCATTCGGGGCAACGTGCTGGAAAACCCCTTTGAATGGGAAAAACTGCCTCCCGGCGCCTTTCCCTTACCCGTGGCCTTTCGGGTAAAAAACAGCGGGACGGGGGCTTCCCTCTACCAATCCCAGGAGGAGGGTAACACGGGAAGTCCCATCTATGTGGGGATGGATCTCATCACGGGATATTTCCAGGTGGAAGGGGGGTGCAGCCTTCTATGCGATCAGCTCTTTGCCTTCCGAGGGCTGGACGCCATGGATCTGGAAAACTACTATTTGGTGGCGGAGTATATCGGCTGTCTCAGACGATTTGGAAAATTGGAACGGACCCTAGGGGAATTGAACCAGCCCTAGAAGGCCGTATTTGGCCAATCCTGGACAAAGATGGACAAAAAAAGACCGGCTAAACGCCGGTCTTTTTTTCGTTTCATCCAGTTGACTAGGGACGAGCCCATTTGATATCCAGATCGTAGAGGGTGCCATCCCGGACAAAGCCGTTCTCATCCCAGCCCTGCATATCGTAATAGAGATCGATGCACTTTCTGAGATCCTCTCTGCTGACACATTTGCCCTTGCTGGGGCCTTCGGCCTGGAAGGGCTCAAACATCCGCTCCGGGAGCCAATCATCGGCCTTGGTAAAGCCTTCCCGCTGGTTGAATACCCGCATAAGGTTCACCACCCGCTGACCGGACCGCATCATCTCATACTGGGTCATCTTCCAACCGGTAACGGCGTTGACACAGTACTGCATATCGAAGAAGTCGAAGGTGCCGGTGATGCCCCAGGCCATGCCGCAGCAGCCCAGCATGTCGGTAAGGGTAGAACCGCGGTTGCCCTGTACCGCCGCCTGAGTCTTGACCCAGTCAAGGGTATCCCAGCTTTCGCAGCTATTGTAGATGGTCTGGCCAAAGTTGCCGTCCCGGCCTGCCTTGCTCTCATAGGTGGCTTCATCCAGAGTACCGTCACCGGTGCAGGAACAGTGGTCCGCACCGTAGCCGTTCACCGCATAATGCAGGGCCAGGATCTTCTTTACCTGAGGCATATGGGCCGGCAGCGGATTTCCCTTTACCTCGATGGAGAACTTCTCGGCGCCGTTGCCCAGAATCTCAGCCGCTTTCTTGCTTCCCTCGGCCAGAAGGTTGCCCAGATAACCCTCCCGATGGCAGATCTTCTCGATCAAGGGGATCAGCACGTCGTTGTTGCCGAAGCGAAGCTCCAGGCCGTCGCACATCTCGGGCTTGAGAATGCCATGCTCATAGCAATCCATGGCAAAAGCGATTACCGCGCCCACAGAGATGGTGTCGCAGGAATAGCGGTTGCAAAGCTCGTTGGCCTTGGCCATAACGAAGGGATCGTCCACCATCACATAGCTGCCCAGGGTGGAAGCGCTTTCATATTCGGGACCGCCGAACCGGGGATCCAGGGTGATCTTACCGTCGGGGCTGGTGCCCTTTACCGCCCGCTTGCACCGTACAGGGCACATATAGCAGGTTTCGTTGGTGACCTCCATGACCTCCATGAACCGCACGTGGCTGATGTCCATGTAATGGTCGTACACGCCCTCGCTGAAGTTGTGAGTGGGCAGCTGCCCCATCTCCTGGGAGCCAATGATGACGGGATGGGTGCCATAGGCCATACCGGTAACGCCGGGGGATTTTACAATCTCCGGCATGCGCTTCATAAAGTCCTTCAAAGCCTGGGGATCGGCATACTCATAGGCAAGCTCGGTATTCTTTCCGCGGCAGGCGATGAGCTTTACATTCTTGCTGCCCATAACCGCGCCGGCACCGGTACGGCCCGCACTGTGCTTCCGCTCGTTGATGACACAGGCGTACCGCACCATATTTTCTCCCGCGGGGCCAATGCCCGCCACGCGGATGAGGTTGTCGCCCAGCTCTTCCCGAACCATGGCCTCGCTCTCGCCGGTATCCTTGCCCCACAGATGGCTGGCGTCGCGGATCTCGCACTGGCCGTCGTGGATCCACAGATATACGGGGGTCTCCGAACGGCCCTTCAGTACCACCGCGTCAAACCCGGCGTACTTCAACTCCGGCGCCCAATAGCCGCCTCCCTGGGCATCGCCAATGCCGCCCGTCAGAGGGGATTTCATGTTGCAGGACACCCGGGAGATGGCTGGCAGAGGGGCGCCCGTCAGCACGCTGGCGGACAGGGTCAGGACGTTGTCCGGGCCCAGGGGATCAGCCCCTGCGGGAATCTCCGTCATGGCATAATACACGCCGATTCCGGTTCCGCCCAGATACTGGCGGTACCATTTCTCATCGTGCTCATCCACCGTGATTTCCCGGGTTGTGAGGTTTACCTTTAGGATCTTTCCGTTGTAACCGTAAGGCATGCTTGTTTCAACCCTTCCTAATGAAATTTAAAATGAACCGGCGCCTGCTGGCCGATGGTGGCAGCCGGAAGGCACACTTTTATAAATTCAGTGTATCCTGCCAAGAAGGCAAAAGTCAATAGCCGCGCTCCCCGCCCCCTTTCTCTTTTTGTTTATGCTTTTTTATCGCATAGAAAGAAGTTTTTGGGCATAACCCTAGCCCGTTTCATAAAAGAAAAAGCGCCGCTTTGGCGGCGCTTTGATTCTTGGTTGGCGCTTTTCAGCCCCCCTCCAGGCGGTAGGTGATGGTCAGCACGTTGCCGTCCTGGATCATGGTTCTCATGGCGGCGGCACGGCCGTCAACAAACAGGGCGGCCGCCCAGCCGGTACGGTTATCTTCAAACATCACATGCTCGAAGTCAGGGCCGTATTTCTCACACAGCTGGATGGCGAGATCCTTTGTGGTGATCCCTTCCTCCGGAATTTCCACGGTCTCCTGGGTGGTTCCCGCAAGATCGCTATACAGGCCGATGTACTTTACGGTGATTGCCGCCATTGTCACTCCTCTTTCTCTGATGGATTCTACTTAGGGACGGGCCCACTTGATATCCAGGTTATAAAGGGTGCCATCCCGGACAAAGCCGGTCTCAACATCCCAGCCCTGCATATCGTAGTAGATGTCGATCATCTCCCGCAGTTTGACGGGGTCTACGCACTTGCCCTTGCTGGGGCCCTCGGCCTTGAAGGGCTCGAACATCCGGTCGGGAAGCCAATCGTCGGCCTTGGTGAAGCCTTCCCTCTGGTTGAACACCCGCTCCAGGTTGACCACCCGGTAGCCGCACATCATCATCTCGTACTGGGTCATCTTCCAGCCGGTGACCATCTCGATGACCTTCTGCATATCGAACACGTTCAACACGCCGCTGGTCCAGCCCCAGCCCATGCTGCAGGTGCCCAGCATATCCCGCAGGGTGGCCGCAGCGTTGTACTCCTTTACGGCATGGGCCTTGGTGACGTCCATGACATCCCAATTCTCGCAGCCGTCGTAGACGTTGATGCCGTAGCTGTTATCCCGGCCGGCCTGGCTCTCGAAGTTAGCCAGATCCAGAGCGCCGTCATGGGTGGCGGAGCAGTGGTCCGCGCCATAGGCGTTGGTGGCGTAATGGATAGCCAGGCATTTCTTCACCTGAGGCATATGGGCCGGCATGGGATTTCCCTTTACCTCGATGGAGAACTTCTCAGCGCCGTTGCCCAGCACCTTGGCCGCCATCTTGGGACCGTCGGCCAGAAGGTTGCCCAGATAACCCTCCCGATGGCAGATCTTCTCGATCAGGGGGATCAGCACGTCGTTGTTGCCGAAGCGAACCTCCAGGCCGTCGCACATCTCGGGCTTGAGAATGCCATGCTCGTAGCACTCCATAGCAAAGGCGATGGTAGCGCCGATGGTGATGGTATCCACGGAATAGCGGTTGCAAAGCTCGTTGGCCTTGGCCATGACAAAGGGATCATCCACCATCACATAGCTGCCCAGGGTGGAAGCGCTTTCATATTCGGGACCGCCGAACCGGGGATCCAGGGTGATCTTACCGTCGGGGCTGGTGCCCTTTACCGCCCGCTTGCAGCGGATGGGACACATATAGCAGGTTTCGTTGGTGACCTCCATGATCTCCATGAACCGCTCATGGCTGATGTCCATGTAATGGTCATACACGCCCTCGCTGAAGTTACGGGTGGGCAGCTGGCCGATGTTCTGAGAGCCAATGATGACGGGATGGGTGCCGTAGGCCTGACCCTGAACCGCAGGAGTCTTGGTCAGAGGCACGACCCGGTTCCGCATAAACTCCTTGAGACCCTCGGGATCGGCATACTCATAGGCGGTCTCGGTGCTCTTTCCGCGGCAGGCCAGAAGCTTTACATTCTTGCTGCCCATGACCGCGCCGGCACCGGTACGGCCCGCGCTGTGCTTCCGCTCGTTGATGACACAGGCGTACCGCACCATATTCTCTCCCGCGGGGCCAATGCCCGCCACGCGGATGAGGTTGTCGCCCAGCTCTTCCCGAACCATGGCCTCGCTCTCGCCCATATCCTTGCCCCACAGATGGCTGGCGTCGCGGATCTCGCACTGGCCGTCGTGGATCCACAGATATACGGGGGTCTCCGAACGGCCCTTCAGTACCACCGCGTCAAACCCGGCGTACTTCAGTTCCGGCGCCCAATAGCCGCCTCCCTGGGCATCGCCAATTCCGCCCGTCAGAGGGGATTTCATGTTGCAGGACACCCGGGACAAAGCCGGCAAGGGGGCGCCAACGATAACGCTGGCAGAGAGGGTCAGGACGTTGTCCGGGCCCAGGGGATCAGCCCCTGCGGGAATCTCCGTCATGGCATAATACACGCCGATTCCGGTTCCGCCCAGATACTGGCGGTACCATTTCTCGTCGTGCTCATCCACCGTGATTTCCCGGGTTGTGAGGTTTACCTTCAGGATCTTTCCGTTGTAACCATAAGGCATGCTTGTTTCAACCCTTCCTTTAAAGATTCCATATCAGAACATCCCGCTGGTGGGGCAGGATGACATGGCATAGAAATACAGATAAATTCTACTCCATTTTATCTGGGAGTGTCAAGGCGGGAACGGAAGGAAAAGCCTCTTTCCCCCATTCTCAAACAGAACGGAATTCCCTTACGGGACCTCCAGAGCCTGACGGTAGGCCCGAAAAGCCGATGGCAGAGCGTACTCCTCCTCCAGCTGTTCCTTGGTAACCCAGGCCAACCCCCGGCCCGCTCCATGGACGGGAACGCGATAGCCCGTCATCCGCCACTCCACGTGGGTAAAAATATGCTTTGCTGGGCCCAGAAAGACGGCCTGGCCAGCCGTCAGTCCCCAGTCGGCCAGCGCTTTGGCGATGCTCTTTTCATCCAGATTTCCCTCTAAAGCGGGCAGCTCCCACAGGCCGGCCAGCAATCCCCTTCCCGGGCGCTTGCGGAGGGCAACGCGGCCCAACTCATCCACCAGAACCAACACCGTTTTTTTCTCCACCCGCCGGGGGGATTTAGGCGCCTTTACGGGGATCTCGCCGGTGCGTCCCTCCCTTCGGGCCAAGCATAGGCCCCACAGGGGGCAATCCAAGCATAGGGGCTTTCCGTTGGGCAGGCAGATGGTAGCGCCCAGCTCCATCACTGCCTGGTTGAAGTCGCCGGGGCAGTCCACAGGCACCACGTCCATCAACCGCGCTTCCATGGCCTTGCGGGTGGCGGCAAGGCCGATGTCCTCCCGGCTGGCGGTGATCCGGGAAATCACCCGCAGAACGTTGCCATCCACCACCGGTACCGGTTCGCCAAAGGCAATGGAGGCGATGGCTCCCGCCGTATAGCTGCCGATGCCCGGCAATCGGAGCAGCTCTTGATAGGTCCCCGGTAGGACGCCTCCGTATTCCTCCATTATCATACGGGCGGCCTTTTGCATATTGCGAACCCGACTATAGTAGCCCAAGCCCTCCCAGAGTTTCAAAAGCTGTTCCTCAGGCGCGGCCGCCAGGCAGGCCACCGTGGGCAGAGCTGTCAAAAACCGCTCATAGTAGGGTTTTACCGCTTCCACCCTGGTCTGCTGGAGCATGATCTCGGACACCCACACCCGGTAGGGTTCGGGGATTTTCCGCCAGGGGAGGTCCCGGGCGTTGATCCGATACCAATCTATAAGGGGCCGGACGATTTTCGATAGGTTGATATTCCCGTTGCTCATGGAATCATGATAGCAGGGTTTTAGATTGGGAGCAATGGGAGAGGCTGGGAGGTAGAAAAAGAAAAAGCCGCATGTTTTGCGGCTTTACTCACGATTGCTTTTCCTTGGATTGCTCATATGCTTTTACATATTGCTCCAAAGCGTATTCAATTTCTTTATTGGCAGATCGTTTATTCTCCTTAGCTATTTGCTTAATTTTATCCATCAATTCCTCGGACACTCTCAACGAGTAAGGAGGATAATAATTGCCCATATTTCACCAACTCAATTCACTTTGATGTCAAAATTATATCGAATTTAGCAAAAAGCATACGAATTCATATTGATATCAAAATGAATTCGCATTGCAATGGTATTGGTGATATGTATGGCAGAATTTTGCTTGGAATGCTGGAGCAGGATCAATGGCATTCATCTAACAGAGCGCGATGTGATTCTTCCCAAGGATTTAGACCTTTGTGAAGGGTGCGGAGCGTACAAGCATGTAATAGTAATTTACCGTGAAGGCAAGTTGGGCTATGATTTGAACTGCTGGATCAAAAAAATAAGACGCAAAATGTAGGAATGCCAGAATATTAAGATACTCAAAAAGAAATGCCGGGATAAATGTAGGGCATTTCTTTTTCTTTTGGTGCAAAAAGCTTACGCTTATTTCGAGCAATAAAAAATTCGCAAACTACCAAAGCAGTTTGCGAATTTGGAAGCAGCAACGTGCCGCTGGTGGAGCATATCGGATTCGAACCGATGACTTCAACACTGCCAGTGTTGCACTCTAGCCAACTGAGCTAATGCCCCGTGCGAAGGTTATATTATCACACAGCTTGGCAATTGTAAAGTCATTTTTTTTGAAAATTCCTCGGGCGCCTCAGGGACACTGCACCAACCCCTGCGCCCACAGGCAGGCGCCGCAGGTGGGATGGTCGTTCAAAAAGCAATCCTGCTCGTTGGAATAGATATAGCTGCACCCTCCACAAATATGACAGGGGGAAAAATCAAAATCCCGAACCCGCTGGCGGAACGCCGCGAACTCCTCCCCGTTCCAGATCTCCAACAAGGGCTTCTCATGGGCGTTGCCAAAGCTCTTTTCCTTGATCTGGCGGGTAAAGCCGTTTTGCTTATAGATATAGGCCTCGGTGTTGTGCAGCAGCCCCATGCATTGGGTCACCTCTCCATCCCAGCGGACAAACACGTTGCCCTCCATGACAAACTTACAGTACCGGGTCCGGCGGCGCAGGGGCTCTCCCATGACGGAAAAGGTGTTGAGGCTGTTGAGCATATAGGCCAGAGGGCCGATTGTGTCCTCGTCGATATCCATCACCGGGAAATCGATGTGGGCGCAGGGCGGATCCCCCATGGAATCGGGGGTGGTGGTAAGCCGGTCGCTGAACTTGCTGTTGTTTACGGTCTGCCAGATAAGGGAGCTCTGGCTGGCTTCCTCGGTATAGGGGATGAGGTTGGTGATCTTCACGTCGCTGGCGTGAACCTGGGCCGCCAGATTGACGAGCTTGGGCAGCTCGTTGATGTTTTCCCGCATGGCCACAAACGTCAGACCCACACCAAAATGCTTGCCAAATTCCGTCATCCGCAGATCCCGCATGGCGATGAGGTTATTGTATACCACCGAAAATTTACCGTTCTTGCGGATGGCCTCGTAATGATCCTCGTCCAGACCGTCGATGGAAATCCAGGCCATATCCAGCCCGGCGGCGATGAGTTCCCGGATGGCGTCCGGCGTCAAAAGGGTGCCGTTGGTGACGCATTCCACCCGTTTGCCCGCCTGCTTTGCAAGGCGTACCATCTCCAGGAACTGGGGATGGAAGGTGGGCTCTCCGATGCCGCCAAAGAAGACGGTCTCGATGCTGTCCTCCCGGGACACCTCCCGAATAATCCTCTGATACATGTCAAAATCCATATGCCCCATTTCCTCGTCCTTCCAGGTGTTCCGCATGCACATGGTGCACTTGAGGTTACAGAGGGTGGAGGATTCGATATAAAGCTTATGGATGCGGTCATCCACGGGATGTTGTTCCATTCTACTCACCTTTTATCTTAGTCGCTCCCCTTATCCTACCCAATTCCCGCTCCAAGCGCAAGGCCCCCGGAGCTGGATTGGATGTCACACTTTTTCCCCGGCGCAATAGGATATAGTAGCCTTGATTCCATCCCGCCTGAAGGGGGCAAATACGCCCTCTTCTGCGCAAGACTTTGACAGGGAGGTAACAATCGCATGGCATATTCGAACGTAGATCTCCTCGCCCGCTTGATTCAGTGCGAAGCCGGCGGCGAGGGGGACAATGGCATGAAAGCCGTGGCCTGCGTTGTGATGAATCGGGTTGAAGTATCGTACGGGGAGTACGGCCGCCTGGATACCATCCAAGAGGTGGTATACCAGCCTGGCCAGTTCTCCTGCGTACAGGAGGTGATCGGCGGTTCCTATAACCCCCAGAACATCTACAACATGCGCCCAGACCAGATCCATTATGACATCGCACTCTGGGCAATGGCCGGAAACCGGCTCACCAACTTGGGCCAGGCGCTCTGGTTTTTCAACCCGTATAGTCCCAACTGCAGACCCAATTTCCCGTCGGCGGTGGGCTCCTTTGTGATTCGCATCGGAGATCATTGTTTTTACAACCCCACCGCGGCCTACGCACAAACATAATCAGGAGGTTTTTCATGAACTACTATCCCAACAATCCCGGCAATCAGAACAGCGGGATGCCCATGCACCGCAACCAGGGAATTCCCAGCCCCGATGGCACCATCAACACCCCGCCCGAAACCGACATGAACACCGAGGCCTTCCAGGGTTCTATGCAGCAGATTCTGTCCGAGAACATAGGCGCCTATGTGGTGGTGGAATTCCTCATCGGCACCCAGAACATGACCCTTCGGGAAGGCTATATCTACAACGTAGGGCGCTCCTTCCTTGTGCTGTATAACCACGACAACCAGGAATACATCGTCTGCGACGTATTCTCCGTGAAATTCGTCACCTTCCCTGTTCCCGCCGAGCTTCAGCAGCGGGGGCCCATCGAAAACTTCGAGTTTCCCCAGCAGCCGAGCACCGGAAACGCGGCAGCTCCGGGCGGCGCCAGCGCGCCCATGGACAGTGCCGCGCCCACCATCACCCCCTATGTCTATCCCCAGAGCATCGATTTCAACCCCGGCCGATAATCCCCCTGGCAAAAAAGAAAAAGGACGCGCATAAGCGTCCTTTTTTTATTATCCAGAAACAAAAGCCAAGGGCAAAAGAATCCAGCCGCAAAAGTCGAGCCGGGATCCCCCCTGCCTTCCTCAATAGGATTTTGCGAAATACGTCATGGCCTTGGCGGGCCGGCCGCAGACGGCGCAGACCTTCCCCTCCGCCTCCTCCTGACCCTCGAAGGGCATACAGCGGGTGGTAATGCCGGTATCGGCCTTGAGCTTCTCCTCGCAGTCCCCCTCCCGGCACCAGGGAGCGTAGGCGAATCCACCCTTGTTTACCGCTTCCACCAGGGCGTCGTAATCCTGAACGGAGGTGATCTGGCTTTGCATCCGCTCCCCCGCCTGGCGGAGCATGTTGGCATGGATGTCCTCCAGCAGCTTCAGAATGGCTTCCTCGGCCCCCTCCATGGGGATGGTGGCCTTCTCGTGGGTATCCCGGCGCACCAGGGTTAGCTGGTCCTGGGCCATATCCCGGGGGCCGATCTCCACCCGAAGAGGTACGCCCCGCAGCTCCCACTCGTTGAACTTCCAGCCGGGGCTCTGATCCCGGTCGTCGGATTCCGCCCGGATCCCGGCGGCGATCAGGCGGCGGGTCATCTCGGCGGCACATTCGGTAACCCCCGGCTTATGGGCGGCAATGGGAATTACAATGGCCTGGATAGGCGCCAGTTTGGGAGGCAGCCGAAGCCCGCGCTCGTCTCCGTGAACCATGATCAGGCCGCCGATCATCCGGGTGCTGACGCCCCAGCTGGTCTGCCAGGCGTACTTCTGGACGCCATCCCGATCCAGGAACTGGATGTCAAACACCTTGGCAAAATGCTGGCCCAGGTTATGGGAGGTGCCCATCTGGAGGGCTTTCCCATCGTGCATGATGGCCTCCATAGTATAGGTGGCCTCCGCTCCTGCGAACTTCTCATTTTCGCTCTTCCGTCCGGTCAACACCGGAATGGCCAGCACGTTAAAAGCAAAGTCCCGGTAAACCCCCAGCATCTGAAGGGTCTCCTCCTGGGCCTCCTCATAGGTGGCGTGGACGGTATGGCCCTCCTGCCAGAGAAACTCGCTGGTGCGGAGGAAGGGCCGGGTGGATTTTTCCCACCGGACCACATTGCACCACTGGTTTAGAAGCATGGGAAGATCCCGGTAGCTCTGAATCCATTTAGCGTACATGCTACAGATGATGGTCTCGCTGGTGGGCCGCACCACCAGGGGCTCGGCAAGCTCCTCGTTGCCTCCCTTGGTCACCCAGGCTACTTCGGGAGCGAACCCCTCCACATGCTCCGCTTCCTTTTTCAAAAGGCTTTCGGGAATGAACATGGGGAAATAGGCGTTCTTATGGCCGGTAGCCCGAAAACGCTGATCCAGCTCCTTCTGGATCAGCTCCCAGATGCCGTAGCCATAGGGGCGGATCACCATACAGCCCCGTACCTCGGAGTAATCCATAAGCTCCGCACGAAGCACCACGTCGGTATACCACCGGGAGAAATCCTCCTCCATGGGGGTAATGTGTTGTACAAAGGTCTCATTTTTCTTGGCCATGAATTCCATCCTCCAGCCGTGTTTTGATGATAAAAAAAGGGCCTTCCCCCTGTAAGGGCGGAAGGACCGCGGTACCACCTTACTTTGGCAAAAGCCATCTCATTGGCCGATAACGCCGGCAGGCGCAGGGAATGCCTCCCTGGTATCTCGGGGCTGGGCCATCCCAATCGCTTCGCGGAGCTTTCACCCGTCCTCCGCTCGCTTAGAACCGATTGCTGGAATGTGGTTCCCGTCATAGATGGGGCAATTTTAACATAGGACCCCGGCTTTTTCAAGGGGTCGCCCCGGTTACCCGGCGCAGCACGTCATCCACATTGTTCCCCGTGAGGGTCAGCACATCCCCATCAATCCGATAATCCAACGTGGTTGCCTGACCCATTATGGTCAAGGTTACCTGGTCTCCATGGCCGGTATAGGTGCCGGTAATGGCCCACTCCTCCTTGCCCGGCGTATACATGGAAAAGTTGCCTCCCGCCTCAAACTCATAGATCATTCCGCTGTCGTTCTCCATCTGCCATTTGCCGACAATGGGATTGCTGCAGGCGGCCAATATGAGGGTGGAAAGCATCAGCAGCAGCGCCAGCGCTTTTTTCATCACATCCATCCTCCTCCTTATCCCGTTTATCATAGCATACCCAGTTGTGGAAAGGCTAGACTAATATCGAATCAGCACCCGGGGTACGCCGTCCTCCATCTCCACCTGGGCGGAGACCTCAAAGGCGGCCTGGATGTTCTCCTCCGTCAGTACCTCCCGGGTGGGGCCGGCGGCAAACACCCGCCCCGCCTTCATGATGATCACAGCATCGGCAAACACCGCCGCCAAATCCATGTCATGAAGAACGCTGACCACGCATTTCCCTTCCCGGGACAGATCCTTCGCCACCTGAAGGGCTCGGCCCTTATGGCGGATATCCAGATTGGAGACCGGTTCGTCCATCAAGAGGATAGGGGTATCCTGGCAGAGCGCCCGGGCAATGGCCACCCGCTGGCGTTCCCCCGCCGATAGGTTGCTGGCTACGGCATCCCTGAGGTCCCATACCTCCAATCGTTCCATGGCCGCCCGCGCCTTTTCCCGGTCCGCCGGCCCCTCCTTTTGAAACGCCGGAATGTAGGGATTCCGGCCGGTCAGCACCGTCTCGTAGGCGGTAAAATCAAATTGGTTGGTAAGGGTGCCCGGCACAAAGGCCATCTGACGGGCCAAGTCCCGAACGCTCATCCCCTCTACTGCCCGTCCCATGGCCCAGATTTGGCCCTTATGGGGCCTTAGATAGCCGGAAATCAGCCGCAACAGGGTGGTCTTGCCCGAACCGTTGGGGCCAATCACCGCCGTAAACGTACCGCCTTCCGCGCATAGGGAGACATCCTCCAACACCGGCTTTTCCCCGTAGGAAAAGCCCAGGCCTTCCACGGTAATCATAGGCTCCTCCTTTTGATGAGATAGATGAAAAATGGCGTGCCCAATAGGGCGGTTATAACCCCGACGGGGATCTCCAGCGGCGCAGCCAGCACCCGGGCCAGGGTATCGGTGAGCATCAGAAACACCCCGCCCACGCAAAAGCTGCAGGGAATCAGTCCTCGGTGATCCGGTCCTGCCAGGATCCGCACCATATGGGGTACCATCAACCCTACAAATCCAATCATACCGCTGACCGACACTGCCGCCGCCGTCATGGCGGCTACCAGTAAAAGCAGACTCCTCCGAACCCGTTCCACATCCACCCCCAGATGCCAGGCGTCCTCCTCGCCGCTGGAGATCAGGTTTAAATTGCGGGCAAAAGCCAAGGCGATAAAGAAGCCTAGAATGGCCACAGGAGCCAGGAACAGTACCTTTTCCCAGGAGACGGCGGTAAAGCCTCCCATGGTCCATAGCATGATCTGGTCCATCTTATTTCGGTTTAACACCATGATGAAAAAGGAGATGGCAGACAAAAAAGAGGTGAGGGCCAGCCCGCTCAAGATCAGGGACATGGCGCTGCGCCCTCCACGCGTCACAAAAAGAATGGTGAGTACGGCTACGATGCCGCCGATAAAGGCGCCCACTCCCACGCCGATCTGTCCCAAAAAGGCTCCATAGGCGATCACCACCGCGGCGCCCAAACCCGCTCCAGCCGATACCCCCAGGATCTGTGGGTCGGCCATGGGGTTGATAAACACCCCCTGCAGAAGGGCGCCCGCCACCGCTAGGCAGGCGCCCACCAGATACGCCAACAGGGCCCGCGGCAGACGCAGGCCCTGAATGATGGCGTTATCGGCGGCGCTCCCCCTGCCTAGGACCCCGTTCAAGGCCCGGTCAAGAGGCATTCCGCTGGCCCCCACCGATACCGAAAGCACGACGCCCAATAGGGCCAGCAGCAGGGAAACGGCTATGATTACAGCCGCTTTTTTGTTCATGAAAGATTACTCCTCCCCGGCCTGGTCCAGGATGCTGGCAATGGCGCGGATGGCCTCCTGCACCCGAGGGCCGGGACGGCTGATGATGTCGTCGTTAATGGTATATACGCGACCCTCTTGGACGGCCCGCATATCCTGATAACCCGGGGTGCTGGACAATACCGAGGGATCGCCCAGGCTTTCCGCCATAAGGATGATGTCCGGATCGCCCGCCACCATCGCTTCCACACTGTAATCCATCCAAGGGGCGCTGGGGTTAGCATCCTCAGTGATGGGATATCCGCCGGCGATCTTGATCATCTCATTGATGAAGCTGCCGGGGCCGGAGGTCCAGTTGCCGTACTCCCCATAGCTCATCACATAGTAGACTTTCAAAGGCTCCCCATCGCGGGCGCTCTCCTCCTCCACCGCTTTGATGTCTTGAATGAGGGCCTCGGCTTCCTTCTCCTTATCCACCACTTTGCCGATGAGCCGGATGGAGTCTGGGATCTGTGCGTACTCGGTGGCCTCGCAGGCAATGACCGGGATGTTCAGCTCGCTGAGCTTTTCCATGGCGTCCGCCTGAAGCTTGCCGGCGGTCAGCACCACGTCGGGTTCAGCCGCTACCACCAGCTCGATGTTGACGCCGTTATAGTCCCCCATCTTGTCGATGGCGTTGGCCTCCTCGGGATAGTTGCTGTAAGCATCCGTTCCCACCACCTTGTCCAAAGCACCCAGCTCCGCCAAAATCTCGGTGGTGCTGGGGGACAGGGAGACGATGCGCTCCACCTTCTGGGGCAGGGGGATCTCCGTGCCCGCAAGGTCTGTGACGGCGGCGGCTTGTCCGCTTCCTCCTCCACAGGCGGCCAGCATGGCCATAAGGGCCACGGCCAGCAGCAGGACGGACAACCGTTTCATGTTCTGTTTCATGTTCCTCTCCTCGCTTTCCCCACGGAAAAGAAGAGCCCTTTCCGAAGAAAGGGCCAGTACGCGCCGGATTCCGGCAGCCATTTCTTCCCTCCGAAGAAATTAGACCAGACCCTTGGCAGGTTTACCGGCTCGGCTTCAAAGGGACTGCCGCCTTCCCAGAGCTTGGCTCCAGTGGCGCTTTGGCAATCCCTCCACCATACGGTAGCGGGGGCTGCGACGGCCTTGCACCGTCTTCCCTATTATCCCGGCAGGGCCGGGCACCAAAGGGTCTAAGATATGGTTTTATTGTAGCACCCTGGCGGAAGCCCCGCAAGAGGCATTAGTTTAATTCGTCCAGGGTAAGGGAGAAGCTCTCCATAAAATGTTCCATAAAATACCGGACCTCGGGCAACGGGTTTTCCAGAAGGGCTCCTTCGATATTCTCCTTGGCCTTTTGAAACTCCTGGTTCCCCGCCTTTCCCTCCTCCAGACATTTGATATAGGCACAGAGCTTGTCCGCCGCCTTGACGACGGCGCGGGTCTCCTCATCCATCTGAAAGAGGGACTGAAAGGTAGGGCGCAGCTCCGATGGGAGCATATCCATAAGCTTTTTCTCCGCCATCGCTTCCACCGTCCGATAGGCCTCCTGGATGCCGGGGTTGAAATACTTGATTGGGGTGGCCAAATCCCCGGTGATTACCTCGGCGGCGTCATGGTAGGCAGCGGCCTCCATAATCCTTCCCGGATCATAGGAACGGCCAAAATAAGCGTTGCCGATGACCGCCAGGCCATGGGCGATATAGCAGCACATCATGGAATGCTCCAGATTGTTTTCACTCTGGGTATTGCGCATCAGCCCCCAGCGCCGAATGTTCTTCATCCGGGCGAGATAGGCAAAAAAATGGGACATGGTGCATCCTCCTTATTGACAAGCCACTGAGAGGGGCCTATAATCAAGGCAAAATTTGAATACGTCACCGCGGGGGTGCTGAAAGGCTGAGAGGGCATTTGCCCAACCCACTGAACCTGTATAGTTAATCCTATCGAAGGGAAGCGGATTTCGCAAGTTTTTTGCGTGATCTTTTTCCCACAACCCATCGGTTGTGGTTTTTATTTGGGGAAAGAACCGACTTTCGTTCCGTGGTGGCGGAAAGGAAGTCTTATTTTATGAACTGGTTTTCGGAATTCATTCAAGGCGTAGTAGAGCTTCCTTCCGTGGTGTGGATCCTTTTAGGACTGCTTTTCGCCCTGGGCGTCGTGATGATCCTCTTTGCCAAGAAAAAGCTTGGGAAGCCCGTAACCCTCTGCCTGGTTGGCCTCATCTTTGTTGGGTTTGTGGTGGCGGTCATCCTTATGGGACAACCCGCCGAGCTGGACGGCGCTGCGCCCTCCATTCTATACAGCCCCATCTTCTGGGGAACCATTGCCGCCATCATCGGGGTGCTGGGGCTGATCCTCTGCCTGTCCGGCAAAAAATTTACCCCCCGGATGCTATCAGCTGGCGCGCTATCGGTAGCGGTTGCCTTCCTGCTCTCCTGCCTGGTGCTGTACCGGATGCCCCAGGGCGGCACCATCACCCCCGGCTCCATGCTGCCCATCATGGTTTTTTCCATGGCCTACGGTCCCACCGCCGGAGTGGCCGCCGGCACCATCTACGGGGTCTTGCAGCTGGTGCAGGGAGCCTATGTGGTGCATCCCATCCAATTACTGCTGGACTACGTTCTACCCTTCGCGGTTCTGGGCATTGCAGGGTTCTTTAAGAAGGAGAAGCTCATGCCCCTGGGAGCGGCTCTAGCCGGGCTCTGCCGGTTCCTGGTTCACTTTATCTCAGGATTTGTATTCTTCTACATGTATGCGCCCGAAGGCCAGAGCGTCTTCATGTACAACCTCATCTACAACGGTTCCTATATGCTGCCCGAAACCGTTATCTGCGTGGTGCTGCTCCTGATTCCCCAGGTGCGCCGGGCCATGCTTCAGATTATCGGCGGCGCGGAGAAGTCCCTCCGGCAAGGCGCCTAACCTGAGAAAAGAACCGCTCCGGCTTCCCGGGGCGGTTGCTTTTTTTCATCGGATGTCCTAGAATAAGCACAATCTCAAAAGGAGGATATGCCATGAACATCTGGCACGATATCGCCCCGGAGCGGATTACCAAGGACAGTTTTTACGCCGTCATCGAAATACAGAAGGGCGGCAAGGTAAAGTATGAACTGGACAAGGAAACCGGTCTCATTCTGATGGACCGCATCCTGTACACCTCCACCCACTATCCCGCCAACTACGGGTTTATCCCTCGGACCTATGCCCAGGATAAGGACCCCTTGGACGTGTTGGTCCTCTGCAGCGAGCAGATCATCTCCATGTCCCTGGTCCAGTGCTATCCCATCGGCGTGATCTCCATGGTGGACAGCGGAGACAGCGACGAGAAGATCATCGCTATTCCCTTTGGCGATCCCATGTACAACGGCTATAAGGACATCAGCGACCTGCCCAAGCATATCTTCGATGAAATGAGCCACTTCTTCTCGGTATATAAGGCCCTGGAGAATAAGGTTACCGCCATCGAGAACATCGAGCGGCGGGACGCAGCCGTCCGCATCATTCAGGACTGCATAGACGAATACAATCAGGTATTTGGCAAGTAGGCCAGTAAAACAAAACGCCCTTTACAGGGCGTTTTGTTTTTTTATTCGATTCGGAGCATCCGATAGCCTACGCCCACATGGGTTTGGATGTATTTGGGCTGCGCGGTGTTTTCCTCGATCTTCTTCCGCAGGGTAGCCATAAACACTCGGAGGGAGGCCACATCGTTGTCCCAGGCGCTTCCCCAGATCTCCCGGGTGATGTAGGTGTGGGTCAGCACTTTGCCTACGTTTTTGGCCAGAAGGCAAAGAAGCTTATATTCAATGGGGGTCAGATGCAGTTCCTCACCGCTGAGGTAGGCGCAGCCTGAAGCATAGTCGATGGTGAGCTCCCCGTTGGTGAACACCGCCGACTCCTTCCCCCCAGCTCCCTTTACATAGTTCAATCGCCGGAGGATGGCCCGAAGCCGCGCCAATAGCTCTTCCACCGAGAAAGGCTTGGTGAGATAATCATCGGCGCCGGCGTCCAGCGCCTCGATCTTATCGCTATCCTCGCTGCGAGCGCTGATGACGATGATGGGCATACTGGACCAGGTGCGAATCTTTTTGATGATCTCCACTCCGTCGATATCCGGCAGACCCAGATCCAGGAGCAGGATGTCCGGATTCTGGGAAACCGCCTCCATTACCGCCTGGGCGCCGGTCTGGGCCGTGTGAAAGCGGTAATTCTGGGTTTCCAGGGTGGTCGCAATCAGATTCTTGATGGCGGCGTCATCCTCCACCACCAGAATAAAAGGTTTATTCATGTAGGTTTGCCTCCTCTGCCGGCAGGGTAAAACGGAATACGGTACCCTTGGGCATGTTGTTTTCCACGGTGATGGTGCCGCCATGGGCCGCTACAATGGCCTTACAGAGCGCCAAGCCAAGGCCCAGACTACGCCGGCTGTCCGCAATGCCGTTGTTGATGGTATAGAACATATCAAACACCCGTTGTTTGGTCTCATCGGGAATCCCAGGGCCGTCATCGGCCACGCTAACCTCTACCATTCCATCGTGTTTGGTAACGGAGATATCGATGGTAGAACCAGGGGGGGTGTATTTGATGGCGTTGTCCACCAAGTTGATCACCACCTGGATAATCAGCCGGGAATCCATCTTTGCCAGGATAAAGTCCTCGCTTTGCCGTACCTGAATGGTATGCTGGGCGCTCAGGCGGTTTACATGGCGCAGCGCCTCAGCCACCACTTCCTCCATGAGCTCCGCCTCCAGGTGCAGCTGCATGCTGCCCTCCTCGATACGGGTCACCGAAAGCAAATTTTCCACCAGATTGATCAGCCACATCGCGTCGTCGTAGATATCGGCGTACAATTCCCGCCTCTTGTTCGCGTCCAGGGTCTCCCCGTTGTTCATCAAAACACCGGCATTGCCAGAGATACTGGTAAGGGGGGTCCGAAGGTCATGGGAGATGGAGCGCAGCAGGTTGGCTCGGAGCTGCTCGTTCTTGGCCTGCGTAGCCGCCTCCTCCCGCTTCCGGGCAAATAGATCCTTTTCCAGCGCCAGCCCGCATTCCCCCAGGATGGAGAGCATCAGGCTGTTCTCAAAAGAATCCAGCTCCTGATGGAGGGCGACGCCAATGACCCCGTATATTCCCGCAGTACCCCGTACCGCAAGATACATACACCGGGCGCTGCCCAGGGTATTGGTGTATGCTCCGGCGTGTTTGTCGTTTTGATAAACCCAACAGGCTACCGCCTGCTCATTCTCAGTGGTATAGACGGATACGTCCGTTTCCCCGCCGTCGGTATGGAATACCACCGGTGCGGTAAGCGCTCCTTCCTCTACCCCGTAGTGGATGATATCACAGTTCAAAAGCTTGATGAGCTGTCCCGCCGTCACCCGTATGATACCCGCCGCATCCCGTTCTTGCTGGATGAGCTGGTTGGCCTCCAGCAAAACCTTGGTGCGATAAGCCGTCCGCGCAGCCTGGGCGGCTTGGCGTTTGATCTGGATGGCCAAAGAGCTGGTCAAAAATGCGGCGGCAAACATGATGATGAAGGTAACGGGATAGCTGGCGTCATAGGCCAACAGGGAAAACCTTGGATAGGTGAAAAAGAAATTGAACACCAGCACGCTGATGGCTGATGCAGCCAGGCTGCAGGCTCGGCCCTGGGTTACTACGGCGGTGATCAACACCCCCAGGATATAGACCGTGATGATGTTGGCTTCGCTGAAACCGGCTCCTCGAAATCCCAGCCCGATAAGGGTAGCCAATACTAGAATCAACGTGGTCTTTAGCACGTCCCCCATCGAAACCGGCGTCCGGCGATGTTTGGCCTTTAGCTGGGCATAGCTCACCCCGGTTTCGTCTGGGATGATATATATATCTAGATTGGGAGCCAACATGGTCAGCCGTTCCGAGAAAGACTGCTTCCCCAGGCGGAACCTGCGCCGGGTATTGCTGCGGCCAACGACGATCTTCGATACCCGACTCAGCCGGGCAAATTCCGCGATCTGAAAAGCGATATCGTCCCCATAGGCGGCCTCCACCTTGGCGCCAAGCTGCTCCGCCAGCCGGGTGTTGTCCCGCAGGCGTTTTTTATCCTCCTCCGGCATACTTTCCAAGCCGGACGTTTCCACAAAAAGGGCGGTAAACTTTCCTTGAAAGGCCCGGGCCATCCGGGCGGCTGTGCGGATGATCTTCCCATTGGAGGGCGAGGAGGAAAGGCACACCAGGATGTGTTCATCGGTATAGGCTCCCCGGGAAGGGCCTCCGCTTCGACTGGAGATGCGGTTCACCCGATCCGCGCTGCGCCGGAGCGCGATCTCCCTTAGGGCAGTAAGGTTCTCCACCGAGAAGAAGTTGCCCAGGGCCCGTTCCGCCTGCTCCGGCCGGTAGATCTTCCCCGCCTGAAGGCGCCGGATCAGATCCTCCGGCTCAATATCCACCAGCTCCACCTGGTCCGCTTCATCAAAAATCCGGTCGGGGATCCGCTCCCGCACCAGGATGCCGGTAATGGCCGCAACAATGTCGTTTAAGCTTTCGATATGCTGCACGTTGACGGTGGTATAAACATCGATGCCCGCCTTGAGCAGCTCTTCGATATCCTGATACCGCTTCCTGTGGCGGCAGCCCTCAGCATTGGTATGGGCCAGCTCATCCACCAGAATCAGTCTCGGCTTCCGCCGGATAGCGGCGTCCAAATCGAAATCCTCCAAGCGCAGACCTTTATGCTCCAGCACCAGGGGAGGCAGCTGTTCCAATCCTCGCAAGAGGGCCATGGTCTGGGGCCGGGTGTGGGGCTCAATATAACCCGCTACCACATCGACGCCCTGGAGCTTTGCCGCTTGGGCGGCCTCCAGCATGGCATAGGTTTTCCCTACCCCTGCGGCATAGCCGAAGAAGATCTTTAAATGCCCTCTTACGCGCTCCTGATTTTCCCGTTGAATCCGCTCCAGAAATACTTCCGGATTGGATCGTTCTTCCGACATGGCCGCTCCTCCGCAGGTTCTTTCTTTTTATTTTATACCATGGCGGTCATTAGAAACATATCTGGGAAAGCCCGATTTCCATTAAGATTGTATAAAGATCAGACCTGCCCCGCCGGGGCTGGGAACAGGAGTTTTAAGAAAAGCCTTTCAGCGGCGGTTCCGTTCTCGTAATTGAATAGCCGCCGTTTTCCCGCTCCATCCCAAACCTGGAATCCCCCGTGATTCGGATATTCCACACGGATACCGGCTTCATGGAGGGCCAGGCGCAAGGATAGCTCCCAAGAGAACATGGGAAAAGGCGTTCCCTCCGCCAGAATATCCGCCATATAGGTGAACTCCACCGGGCTGATGCCATCCTGGAAGAACACCATCCAAAGCTCCTTCTGCCGCTCTACCGATAGATTGGAAACGCAGTCCCCCAGATGAACCTCCGGGGAAAGAGGGAGGAACCGGAAATGGGTATCCGCGTGTAGCTGGGGAAGCGGGCCCATGACCCGCTCCACATATCGCGTCCGCGTGAGAGCGGCAAACTCATTTCGCCAGTCCATCTGCCGCAGCATATCCTCCAGCTCCCGGCAATGCTCAGAAGAATCCAGCTTTACCCAAAGACAAAGATCGCATAGCTCTTGAAATTCCCGGCCGGATACGTTTTTCAGCTCCATCCGCAGCCGGTCTTTCTCCAAACTACAAATGATCTCCCCCGGTTCCAGAGCCTCGGTATTACCTCGGAAGGAAAAGGGGAACTCCCGAAGAATCAGCGCGCCGGGGATTCCATAATCCTCCATGAGATCATCGCAGACAAAGCAGGAATGGGGAAAATAGATCCAAAGGGTGTGATCGTCGCCGGTGTAGATGGCGGGATTTTCGGACAGCTCCTGACTTAGCCCGTGGACCATAACCAGAAGCTGCCCGTCGGCGCACGCCGGCTCACTAAGGCCGGAAATCTGGGCCTTTCCACTCCATACCGTGATTTTTGTCTCCATGGATGTTTCCTCCTTATAGGATACCGTCCAGCATCAGGTTCACCTTTAGCACGTTGACGGTCTCCTCTCCAAAGATACCTAGGAAGCGGTGCTGAGTACAGCGCTCGATGATCTCTCGGACAGCGTCCTCGGTGATTCCATTCTCCCGAGCCAGGCGTTCCACCTGGTATTCCGCCGCCGCCAACGAGATGTGGGGATCCAGGCCGCTGCCCGATCCGGTCACCAGGTCCACCGGGATGGGGGTATCCTTCTTTTCGGGATGAGCCGCTTTGATCTTTTCCACCCGTTCCGCTACCAAAGCCTCATATTCCGGGCTGGCAGGAGACAGGTTGCTGGGGGCGGAGTATAGGAGCCTATTCCCCTCCTCATCGGTATAGGTGCTTACATCCAGCTTCATAATCCGGCCCCACATATGGGCATCATCGGTATACTGCTGTGCCAGCAGCTCGCTGCCGTATTTCTTTCCATCCACCTCGATGATGCTGCCGTTGGCCTTATCGGGGAAGAATACCTGTGCAATGCCGGTTACTACGCCGGTGTACAGCACCCCGCAGATCAGGATAAAGATCAAGAGGAACAGGGCGGACCGGGGCAGCAGTTTCATAATCTTTGTGGTGGTTTTCACGGGAATCTCCTCCTTTTATACCAAAGCCAGCGCTACCAGGATCATATCGATGATCTTGATGCAGAGAAAGGGAGCTACGATGCCGCCCAGTCCGTAAACCAGAAGGTTGCGGGACAGCAGCTTCCCTGCCGACACCTCCCGGTATTTTACCCCTCGGAGCGCCAGAGGAATCAAGGCGATAATGATCAGCGCGTTGTAGATGATGGCCGACAGTACCGCGCTCTGCGGGCTGTGCAGCCCCATGACGTTAAGGGCAGCCAATCCTGGATACAGGCCCAGAAACAGGGCAGGAATGATGGCAAAATACTTGGCCACATCGTTGGCGATGCTGAAGGTAGTCAGACTTCCCCGGGTCATCAACAGCTGTTTTCCGATACGGACGATGTCGATGAGCTTGGTGGGCGAGGAATCCAAGTCCACCATGTTGCCCGCCTCTTTTGCGGCCTGCGTGCCGGAATTCATGGCCACGGCCACATCGGCCTGGGCAAGGGCAGGAGCATCGTTGGTACCGTCGCCGGTCATGGCCACCAGGTGGCCCTGCTTCTGATATTCCCGGATCAAGGCCAGTTTCCCCTCGGGGGTTGCCTCTGCCAGGAAGTCGTCCACCCCGGCTTCGGCGGCAATGGCGGCGGCGGTGATGGGGTTATCCCCGGTGATCATAATGGTTTTGATGCCCATCTTCCTAAGATCGCTGAACTTCTCCTTTACGCCCTGCTTGATGATATCCTTGAGGTGAATTACCCCTAAGATGCGGTTGTTCTTGGCCACCACTAAGGGCGTCCCGCCCTGGTTGGCGATGGCGGTAACGGCCTTGTCGCAGGCCTCGCTGTAAACGCCGCCCTTGGCTTCCACATAGGCCCGAACCGCGTCAGCGGCGCCCTTTCTGATCTCGTCCCCGCCAAAGTCCACACCGCTCATGCGGGTGGTGGCAGTAAAGGGAATGAAGGTCATATTCTGATCCGACAGGCTGCGGCCCCGGATGCCAAACTGTTCTTTGGCAAGAACCACCACACTGCGGCCTTCCGGCGTTTCATCCGCCAAGGAGGACAGCTGGGCGGCGTCGGCCAATTCCATCTCGCTGGTTCCATCCACTGGAATAAAGGCACAGGCCTGGCGGTTGCCCAAGGTGATGGTGCCAGTCTTATCCAGCATTAGGATATCCACATCCCCTGCCGCCTCGATGGCCCGGCCGCTCATGGCCAGGACATTGGCCTGGTTCAAACGGCTCATGCCGGCGATGCCGATGGCGGACAGCAGAGCGCCAATGGTAGTGGGCGCCAGGCAGACCAGAAGGGCCACCAGGGTGGTGATGGAGGTGGGGTTGGCAATTCCCGCCTGGTTTGCGGAAAACAGGGAGTAACCGTAAAGGGCCAGGGTTACCAGGAGGAAAATAATGGACAACGCCACCAACAAAATCTGTAAGGCCAGCTCATTGGGGGTTTTCTTTCTTGATGCCCCCTCTACCATGGCGATCATCTGATCCAGAAAGCTTTCGCCCTCCTGGCTGGTAACCCGGATCACAAGATAATCCGAAATGACGATGGTGCCGCCGGTAACGGCGCTTCTATCGCCGCCGCTCTCCCGGATTACCGGGGCAGATTCCCCGGTGATGGCGCTTTCGTCCACCGATGCCGCGCCCTCGATGACCTCCCCATCGGCGGGGATCTGCTCCCCGGCCTGGACGATGATGATGTCGCCCTTTTGCAGGGAGGCCGAGGGGACTAGGGTAACCCGCTCTTTCTCCTCAACCGAGGGGATTACATGGGCCTCCACATCCTTTCTGGCAGCTCGAAGGGCATCGGCTTGCGCCTTGCCCCGCCCTTCGGCGATGGCCTCGGCAAAGTTTGCGAACAGAACCGTAAACCAGAGGATGATGGCAATGGCTAGGGTATAACCCGCCATCACGTCCCGAATTCCAAAGAGGGCAATTGCCCAAAGGACGGTAGTGAGGATGGCGGCGATGTATACCAGCAGCATCACCGGGTTTTTCACTTGGATCCGCGGATCCAGTTTGACAAAAGAATCCTTGATGGCCCGCGCCACCATCTTTCGATCGGCTAAGGCAGTTTTTTTCGTGTTGGACATATCGATCAGCCTCCTAGTGGTTACAGCATGCCCAGATGCTCAGCGATGGGCCCTAGCGACAGAGCCGGGAAGAAGCTGAGAGCACCCACCAGCAAAACCACCATGATTAATAGGAATACAAACATCGCGTTGCAGGTAGAGAGGGTTCCCGCTGTGGTAGCGATCTTCTTTTTCTTTGCCAGGCTACCCGCAATGGCAAGGGTCCCAATGACCGGAATAAACCGGACGAACAGCATTACGATCCCCAGGCTCACATTGAGGAACACCGTGTTGGCATTGAACCCCGCAAAAGCGGAACCGTTGTTGCCGCCAGCGGAGGAGTAGGCGTACAGCATCTCCGAGAATCCATGGGCACCGGCGTTATTGAGGCTGTCTGCCACCTCGGGGACCAGCGCCGCAATGCCGCTGCCCACCAGAATGGCGATGGGGGTAGTCAAGCAGACCAGCACCGCCCATTTCATCTCATAGGGCTCAATCTTCTTGCCAAGATATTCGGGAGTACGGCCTACCATCAGTCCGGCGATGAACACCGTTAGGATAGCAAAGCCCAGCATTCCATAGAGTCCGCAGCCGGTGCCGCCGAAGATTACCTCGCCCAACTGCATCAGCAGCATGGGGACCATTCCGCCCAGGGGCGTATAGCTATCATGCATGGAGTTGACGGAACCGTTGCTTGCCGCGGTAGTGTATACCGCCCAGGTAGAGCTGGTGGCAATGCCAAACCGCGCTTCCTTGCCCTCCATATTGCCGCCGGGCTGGTTCATCACAGTGAGATCCACAGCACCGCCCTGCTGTAACTGGGGCGTGCCGACCTGTTCGCAGAAAGCCACCACCGCAAGGGCGATCACCAGCACGATCATCATGGCGATGAAGATGGCCCTGCCCTGTCGTTTATCCTTGATATTTCTTCCAAAGGTAAAGCAGAGGGCTGCGGGAATCAGCAGAAGGGAGATCATCTCCAACAGGTTGGTAAAGGCGTTGGGATTCTCCAGGGGATGGGCGGAGTTGACGCCATAATAGCCGCCGCCGTTGGTGCCGGCCTGCTTGATGGCAATCTGGCTGGCCGCTGGCCCTAGAGGCACGATTTGCTGGGTCACAATCTCCGCATCCGCAACCACCTGATCGTTCAGGGTCACGGTACCGGTATCGGCGTCCACCACAGCGCCCTCCAGAATGTTGCCCTCAGCGTCCACCGCCACGGGCTCCAGAAGATCCACTTGATCGGCAGGCCGCAGGTTCTGGGAAACCCCCTGAGAAGCCAGACAAACGGAGATGACCAGGCAAAGCGGGATCAACACATAAAGGATAATCCGGGTCATATCCACCCAGAAGCTGCCCAACCCCTGGGTCTTAACCCGAATGAAGCCCCGGATGAGCGCAAACAACACCGCAATGCCGGTGGCCGCAGAAACGAAGTTCTGAACCGTCAGCCCCAGAGCCTGGGTCAGGTAGCTGGCCTGGGCTTCTCCGCTGTACGCCTGCCAGTTGGTGTTGGTCACAAAGCTGGAAGCCGTATTGAAGGAAAGGTGCCAGGACATTCCTTCGATCCCCTGTGGATTGCCGGGCAGCACTCCCTGGAGCACCTGAATCAAAAATAGGACGATAAATCCCGTTAGGCTGAATAGCAGCACGCTTGCAGCGTACTTCTTCCAACTCATCTCCTCATCCACACGGACATGCATTACCCGGTAGATGAACCGCTCACAGGGGACCAGTGCGCAGGAAAGAAATACCCGTTCCCCATTCATGACTTTCCCCATATACCTGCCCAATGGAATGGCCAACAGCACTAGAATGACCAGGTACATGCCATACTGTAAGATTGCTTGGGTCATTGCCTATCACCCCGCATTAGAATTACAAAATAGTAGGCCAGAAGTGCCACGCCTACCAGACCGATGACGGCAGTAATCACCTGCATGCCGCATCCCTCCTTCGGAACAAGAATGCCAGAGACCAGTTAAAAATGGCGTTAGAGGAGCTTCTGACGGTATAAAAAAAGTCTAAAGGTATTCCCTTCAGACTTTTCCCCTTCATGCTTCCCTATTTGCTGGCGTCCGTCAGCGGGTGATGGCCTTGATGTCCTGGCGGTTTCCCATCACCATCAGGGTTTCATCCGCCGAAAAGATATGGTCAGGATGAGGCTGCGGGAAGATCTTGCTCCCCTTTTTGGTGGCCAGAATGCTGATGCCATACCGGGTGCGGATCCCCTTTTCCAGGATGCTTTTCCCGATCCAGGAGGCGGGAACGGCAATTTCATAGATGGCATATTCCGGCGTCAATTCGATATAATCAAAGATGTTCTTACTGCCGTATTTAATGGCCAGGCGTTCCGCCATTTCCCGTTCGGCATAGACCACGTGATCCGCGCCGTTGCGCAGCAGCAGCTTTTTGTGGACATCCCGGCATGCCCGAGCCAGAACGTATTTGGCACCCAGATCCTTTAACAGCACCGTGATCTCCAGGGCCCGCTGGAAGTTATCTCCGATAGCCACCACGCACAGATCAAAATTATTGACGCCCAGAGACTGTACAAAATGCTCGTTGGTAGCGTCCCCAATTTGGATATCCTGAAGGATATCGATGGCGGAATCCGCACGCTCTTCGTCCTTTTCCACCGCCAGGACCCGGTTCCCATCCTCGATGAGCTGTTGGGCCATATGGCGTCCAAACCGGCCCAGGCCGATGATAAGCACATTTTTCATTGCAACATTCCCCTTCCGTTATCCAATCTGAATCTTTTCCAAGGGCAGTTTACTGGCCGCTTGGTTTTTCTCGGAGGCAAAGGCCAAGAGGATGGTGATGGATCCCACCCGGCCAAAGAGCATCAGCCCCGCCAGCAGCGCTTTAGAGAGCATCCCAAGCGTTGGAGTAATGCCAAAGGATAACCCCACCGTACCGATGGCGGAGGCGCATTCAAACAGGGCCGACAAAAGCGGCAATCCCTCCACCCGGGAGATCACCATGGCCGCCACCAAGGAGAGGGTAAGATACATCATAAAGACGCAGCTTGCCGACCGAGCCACCCCGTCCTCCATCCGGCGGCCAAAGGCCTCCATGTTTTTTCGTTTCCGAAAGATGGAAAAGATGGTCATCACCATTACGCCAAAGGTTGTGGTTTTGATACCGCCCGCCGTAGATCCGGGAGATCCGCCGATCATCATCAGGCAGATCAGCAAAAACTGGCTGGACTGGGTCATAGCGGATAGGTTCAGGGTATTGAACCCCGCTGTTCTGGCGGTTACCGACTGAAACAGGGCTCCAGCCGCCTGCTCCGACAGGGTTTTACCCGCAAAGGCCTCGCTCTCCTGCTCCATCAAAAAGATCCCCAGAGCCCCTATCAGGATGAGCAGCAGGGTGACGGATAGGACCATCTTGGTGTGGAGACGCATCCTGGAAAACCGAAACCGGGTATCCAGGAGGTCCTTCCAGACAAAAAAGCCCAGTCCGCCGATGACAATCAGCGCCATGATGATGCCTGTAACATACCAGTTGCCCACAAAGCCGGTCAGCGAACTGTACGGCCCAGTGACATCGCCCATCAAATCAAACCCTGCGTTGCAGAACGCCGACACGCTGTGAAACACGGCAAACCAGATCCCTTGCCACAGACCGATCCGGGGGCAGAAATAAAATCCCAGCAGCAGCGCCCCGATCCCCTCCACCAGAAGACTGCCAAGGAGAATAAATCGGGTCATCCGCACAATTCCCCCTACATGGGGCGCCGCGATAGAGTTTTGCATCACCACTCGAGTGCCCAGTCCTATCTTTCGCCGCATGAGAGCAATGAGGGCGATGGCGTAGGTCATGAATCCCATCCCGCCAATCTGAATCAACGACAAAATGACCCCCTGCCCAAAGGGGGACCAATGGAGATAGGTGTCAAACCGGACCAGGCCGGTCACACAGGTGGCAGAGGTAGCGGTAAAAAAGGCGTCGGAAAACGATGATGGCTGCCCCGTTCGGGTAGCCGCCGGCAGGGAAAGCAACAGCGTCCCCATGAGAACGATGACACAGTACCCCAGAAAAATGATCTTCATGGGGGACATACGGCGCAGCCGCCCAATGATTTGGTTCACCATTCATCCTCCCGTTCTGGCATACTCAATTAACCTCACTATACGGAACATCCAGTTAAGAGAATATCAAAATCCATTCTAGAACATTAAGATTGTATAAATATAGCCCAGTCCCTTAATGAAATCTTTGCAGCGCGCTCCCGTTCATAATGCCCTCTTTGTAAAAAAGCGCCTATTCTAAGGATAGAAAGAAGGTGGCGGATATGAGGGATATCCTGCTGGCTATGGCTTTGTTGCTCTTTTCCATCCTGGGATATTGGCTCATGGGCCGAGTGGACCGTTTTCTGCAGAGCGGAGGCATACAGCCCATCCCTCAGAGAGACGCCAAGCACAAACCCCGAATGGCTATCTTACGATCGTTACGGAACAAAAGCGTCCTTTAGGTCCACAGCAAAAAACGCCTTCCAAGGGAGGGCGTTTTGTTTTACTAGAATACCGTTTTTAGGCGATATGGGCCTTTGTTATCATGCCCCACGCCGGCAGCATCGCACAACAAAAAAGCGGCGGTATAGCCATACCGCCGCTTTTTTACGATTGTATTTTAAGATTCAAACCGCTTTACAGGATGTAAGCGTCATCGGCTTTGGGAGCATTTTCCATTTCCTCCCGTTTGGCCTCATAGCCCTTGCGGCCAAAGAGGGCGTAGGTGGCGTTCTTTCCTTCCTCAACGCCGGGCTGGTCAAAGGGATATACCCCGCACAGCTCGCCAAAGTAGGCGGTCTCGATGAGGAACAGCTGCAGCAGCTGGCCCAGGGTAAACTCGTTGACCTCCGGCAGGGTGATGGTCTTATTCATCCGGCCCGCCCGGTTGAGAGCATAGCAGGTGGCAAACTGCTCGGTTTTGGTCAATTCGCCCATGGTGTGGCCCGCCAGGAAGGCGATATCCTCAATCTCCGGGAAGGAGTTGGGAATCACCACGTCGCCCCGATAGTCGTCTACGCCGATGACGGTGATGACCTTATCATAGGGGCCTTCCACATAGAGCTGAATCTGGGAATGCTGATCGGTAACGCCCAGAGCTTTGACGGGGGTTTGCCCTACGTTGATTCCCTTGCCGTAGCCGTTGTTACGGCCCAGGGACTCCGCCCACAGCTGCGCATACCAATCGGCGAAGTATTTGAGAGAGTCGGCATAGGGCATCATGACGGAAACGTTGGCGCCCTTTTTATAGGCGATGTACTGGAGCGCGCCGTCCATATAGGCCATATTGGTCTTATAGTCGGTACCCTGGCACAGTTCCTCCATATAGGCAGCGCCGGCCAGAAGGGCTTCGATATCGATACCGGCCACCGCCGCGGCCAACAGGCCCACGGGGGTCAGCTCGCTGAACCGCCCGCCGATGTCGTTGGGGATCACAAAGGTCTTGTTGCCGTACTGCCGGGCGATCTTCAAAAGGTTGCCTTTTTCCTGGTCGGTTGTGATGACCACATGCTTGCCGATGTCGGCACCCGCCTTTTTGAGAGCGTCGGCAATCACCATAAACTGGCTCATGGTCTCGCTGGTGGTACCGGATTTACTGATGACGTTGAAACAGGTCTTGTTTAGATCCAGCACGTCAAGAAGCGCCAGCATCCGCTCGGGATCCACGTTATCCTCCACATAGATGCGGGGATACTTCCGGCCCTCAGGGGTCAGCTCATTGTACCGCAGATGGTTGAGGGCAGTCTGAACGCACAGGGGGCCCAGAGCGCTGCCGCCGATGCCCAGTACCACGAAGGTATCGAACTCCGCCTGGATGTTCTTGGCGGTAGCAAGGATATCCGCAGTTACCTCAGGAGCGCGGGTGGGTAGGCTGCGGAAGCCCATATTGGCTTTCTTCTCGGCCATCCGCTGAGCGGCAGCGGCCAGCTCCCCGTCAAACGCCGCAAGCTCCTCGGGGGTGATTCCCTTATCCCCGATGCGCTGGGACAGCATGTTGTTGTAATCCAGACGAATCTTTTCTTTGCGCATATGCGTACCTCCTGTACTGCCTTTTTATTGATATCATCATTTATTTCGCTCGACCATGGCCGCCAAAGTTCGACAGCTCCGAGCTAGATCATTGTAATCCCCATAGTCCTGATTGTAAACTTCCAAAACCACATCGCCGTCATATTCCTGAGCACAGAGCCGGGATAGCAGCTCCTCCATGAGTCCAGGCTGCTCCTCCGGCATACAGGTGGCGATGGATCCATCTTTCCGAACCCGGGTTCCGCATATATGGACATGCCGGAGCTTCTTCCCCATCCGTTCCAGATACGTCCACGGCGTATACCCCGATTGTACCGCCTGCTTGACATCCAGAGTATAGCCCAAGGTTACGCCATCCACATAAGGATCCAGGGCCTCTAGAGCGCAGGGATCGGACAGCATACACCAATGAACGTTTTCCAGGGCTAAAAGCACCCCATGATCCGCCGCCATCCGGCCCAGGTCTCCAAGCCGTTTTCCCGCCGCTTCATAATTGATTCGGCTTCCCCGCCGGGCTTTTACGATTCCGTGCATCACATAGCATCCGGCGCCCAGAACACGGGCCGCCTCCAACACCCTGCAATATATCTCCTCTGCCGATCGGCACAGCCGATCATGCCGGGAAAAGAGCTGCGGCTCAAACTGGGTGGGCAGAGCATGAACCCCCGCGCAGGCCATTCCATGGTTGTCCAGGATGCTTCGCAGGCCTCGAACGTACTCCGGCGCGTATTCATACTCCCCTTCCAAGAAGATCTCAACCCGCAAAACTCCCATGCGGCTGAGTACGGCAAGGGCGTCCTCGGTATACTCCCGGAGAAACAGGCAAGCGGTGGATACGCCAAACCTCACGGCCGGGCCTCCGTCTCCGCCCGGTACCGGCACATACAGCAGTATACATAGCTGCTTAAAAGATTCAATTCCTCCACAAGATCTGCCCGCTTTTCCCCGAAGGCCGCCACTGCCTGCCGTTCCGCCTGCCGGACTTTGGTTCGCAGGAGATTCAGCCAGCAAAGGGGCTCATCGGCGAGCCGAGCCCCGAAAAAGTGGGGAACGCCAAAGTACGTCATGGGGTCATGGGACATGGCATGGGGCTTCTCAATCAAGGGATATGGGCTCTTGTCTAGAGGCGTTCCGCTGTATTCAGCAGCAAAGATGCCATCACACCGGCGAGCCACCTCCCGCGCGCAAACGGCTGGGACGCTGCCATCGGGGTACTTTATCGCGATGAGCTGCGCCAGTGCGGACAATTCGTCCAATCCACCCCGGAAGACGATGATGGAATGGTCCTTTGCCACCCGCTCCCCGCCCACAAGGCAGGTGGTATGCTGTTGTTTTCTGGTGGATTCCATGGCCGCACCCCTTTTATTTTTATTATATAACAGATATTCGGCGATAAAAAGCAGCTTTGCCAAGAAAATTCAATACAGCTTCCCCATCTAAGGCAGCGTTTGGGCATGTGATCCGTTCATTTTGGGCTTGTCCAATTCCCCAGAGGTGAAAATCCCAATAAAAAAGGCCGGTACAATTTGTACCGGCCTTTGGCGTCGTTATTCCTCAGAGGCTGGAGCCTCCTCCTGAATCCTTCCGGCTCTCTTCACCGTAAGCTCTCCATCCTCTGCGGATACCTCCACTATATCGCCCAGGGAAATATGGCCCGCCAGCAGTTCCTCGCTGAGGCGGTCCTCCAGCTTCTGCTGGATGGCACGCCGCAGGGGCCGGGCGCCGTAGGTGGGATCATACCCCTCCTTGACGAAATAGGCCACGGCGGCATCGTCGAATTTGAGTTCCACATTCCGCTCCCGAAGCCGCTTGCCAAGGCTGTTCAGCATCAGTCCAGCGA
Source organism: Christensenella sp. MSJ-20 (assembly GCF_044357945.1). NCBI lineage: Bacteria > Bacillati > Bacillota > Clostridia > Christensenellales > Christensenellaceae > Christensenella > Christensenella sp. MSJ-20. Next base: position 139,385 of record NZ_CP076563.1, on the reverse strand, counting down.
TGGACTTGATGTCCTCCTCGGTAAGGCTATGGAACACGATGATATCGTCGATCCGGTTTAGGAACTCCGGACGGAAGGTGCGCTTTAATTCCTCCATGACGTTTTCCTTCATGGCGTCATAGTCAGCCACGGATTTGGCGTCGTTGTTGGCGCCGAAGCCCATGGTGCGGTTGCGGCCGATGGAGTGAGCGCCCACGTTGCTGGTCATAATGATGATGGTATTCCGGAAATCCACCGTACGCCCCTTGCCATCGGTAAGCCGGCCATCCTCCAGAATCTGCAGAAGGGTGTTGAACACATCCGGGTGGGCCTTTTCAATCTCATCAAACAGCACCACGCTGTAAGGCCGACGGCGAACCGCCTCGGTGAGCTGGCCGCCCTCGTCATAGCCCACATAGCCCGGAGGAGACCCGATCATCCGGCTGACGGAGTGCTTCTCCATGTATTCGCTCATATCCAAGCGCACCATGGCGTTTTCATCTCCGAACATAGCCTCGGCCAGGGCACGGCTCAATTCGGTCTTGCCCACGCCTGTGGGGCCCAGGAAGATAAAGCTGCCGATGGGACGATTGGGCTCCTTCAGCCCCGCCCGGGCACGCCGGATGGCGCGGGATACCGCCACTACGGCCTCCTCTTGACCGATGACCCGCTCATGGAGAATCTTCTCCAGATTCAAAAGCCGCTGGCTCTCGTCCTCGGTGAGCTTTTTCACCGGGATGCCGGTCCAGGCCGCTACGGTACTGGCGATCTCCTCCTCGGTGACCACCAGCTCCCGGCTGTCCTGCGCCTCCTGCCAGGCCTTTTTCTTCTCCTCCATCTCTCGGTTCAGTTCCTGTTCCTGATCCCGCATCTGGGCGGCTTTTTCAAAGTTCTGGCCAACGACAGCCTCCTCCTTCTCCTTGCGGATGGATTCCAGCTTCTGTTCCAACTCCTTCATATCCAAGGGAGCGGTATAGGCGTCGATACGAACCTTTGCAGCCGCCTCGTCCATCAGGTCGATGGCTTTATCGGGCAGAAAACGATCGGTGATATACCGGTCGGACAGCTCTACCGCCGCCACGATGGCGTCGTCCTGAATCTTTACCTTATGATGGGCTTCGTACCGGTCCCGGATCCCCTTTAGAATCTCGATGGCCTCCTCCCGGCTGGGCTCTCCCACCGTCACCGGCTGGAACCGGCGCTGGAGGGCGGCGTCCTTCTCAATGTGCTTGCGGTATTCATCAAAGGTGGTGGCGCCGATGCATTGCATCTCCCCACGAGCCAAAGCGGGCTTCAGGATATTGGCGGCGTCCATGGCCCCTTCGGCGGAGCCGGCGCCGATGATGTTGTGCAGCTCATCGATGAACAGGATCACGTTACCGGCGCGGGTGGCCTCCTCCATGACGGCCTTAAGGCGTTCCTCAAACTCACCCCGGTACTTGGCACCGGCCAGCATGCCGGCCAGATCCAGAGAGATGATCCGCTTGTTTTTCAGGCTTTCAGGGATGTTGCCCGCTACGATGCGTTGGGCCAACCCCTCCACCACAGCGCTTTTCCCCACACCGGGTTCGCCGATCAAAACGGGATTGTTCTTGGTACGGCGGCTTAGAATCTGGATGATCCGCTCCACCTCGTTTTCCCGGCCGATGACGGGATCCAAAGCCCCCTCCCGAGCCATCTGGGTGAAATCCTTGCCATAGTCCTTTAGAACCTTAAACTCCTCGCCGCCAGGGGTGCCCGCCTCTCCTTGCGGCGCGCCGCCCGCGGTAGGGGCGATGTTCTGCAGGATCTGTACATTCATGGTGTTGAGGTTCACTCCCATCTCCATGAGCAGCCGGGCGGCGATGCCGTCTGACTCCCTCAGGATGGCCAGCAAAATGTGCTCCGACCCCACATAGCTATGGCCCAGAGAACGGGCCAAGGCCACGCTCATCTGTAGCACCCGCTTGGTGCGGGGGGTATAGTCAAACGCCTGGGTAAATACCCCGTCCCCCTGGCCCACCAGCCGATAGACCAGATCCTGAACCCGTTCCGGGGTGATGTCGTTTTCGCGAAATACCTTTGCGGTAACCCCTTCCTCCGCCTTTGCCAGGCCCAGCAGCACATGCTCCGTACCCACATAGTTATGTCCCAGCTTCTTTGCCTCTTCCTGGGCAATCGCAAGAGCTTTCTGGGCGCCCTCGGTAAACCGTTCGTATTCCATATCCTTTCACCTCTTACTTCTGTTTTTCCTGTTCCATGGAGACCAATAGATTGCGGACGGCCTCCGCACGTCTGGCGTCCACCGGCATTTCCTGGTTCCAGTCCCCCAGGTTGAGTTGGGAGGGCTGGCCGGCGTTCAAAATTTCTTTCATCCCGCGGGCGGAAAGCCCTTGTTCCTCGGCCCCCATCATGCAATCGCTCCACAGTCCCATAAATTCCTCATAGGACAAGCGGCGGGCATACCGCAGGATGCCGTAGGCCCGGCCCATGCGGTCCGAAAGGGCCAGTCCCGATGAGCGCATCAGGGCAGCTCGGGTCTCCTCCTCCCGCTCCATAATCCACAAAGCGGTTTCCTTCACCTGCTTGGCAATGTTCTCCTCGGTGATACCCAGGGTAACGCTGTTGGATAGCTGGTATAATTGACCCAAGGCCGCGCTGCCCTCCCCGTACATTCCCCGAACAGCAATGCCGTGCTTGGAGAGCTCCTGCTGCAGTTCCCGCATCCGTCCCGTCATGGTAAGGGCGGGCAGATGCAGCATGACGCTGACCCGGAGCCCCGTGCCCACATTGGTGGGACAAGCGGTGAGGTATCCTAAAAGACGATCCTGGGCATAGGACAGCTTCTTCCCTAAAAGCTCATCCATCTGAAGGGCGGTGGACAGGGCTTTCTCCACGCTGAGCCCATCGGAAAAGCTCTGGATCCTAAGGTGATCCTCCTCGCCGATCATCACCGAGATCCGCTCATCCCGGGAGATCATAGCGGCCCCCTGCCGATTCTTCATCAGGTCGGGGCTGATAAGGTGTTTCTCCATCAGCGCCCGCTTCTGGTCGGGATCCAGATCCTTCATGGCATAGAGGGTAAAATCCGTTCCAGAGAGAGCCTCCCGAACCTGGTTCAATACCTTTTCCTCATCATAGCCCGACATCTTCCGGGAAAAGGGAATGCCAAAGAGGTTCCGTGCCAGCCGTGCCCTGGAGGAGACGGCCAGGTATTCATCATTACGCATCCTTCTCCCTCCCTTCTAGTTCCTTGATCTTATCCCGCAGCTGAGCGGCATACTCATACCGCTCCTCTCGGATGGCTTTTTCCAGCTCTCCCCTAAGGCTGGTCAGCTCATCCACCGGCTGGGTAGCTGGAGCACCCTCCGCCGGAGCGGTGCGCCCCACGTGGGCGGTACTGCCGTGGATGGCGGAAATCATGGGCATCAGCTCCGCTGAAAACGCCTTATAGCAATCGGCGCAGCCCAGCATCCCAGTGCGCTTAAACTCCCCGTAAGACATCCCACAGGTGGGGCAGGTCTGCCCCCGATCCGTCCGAATTCCCGAAAGGGACTGAAACATATCCGAGAGGGAGAAGGGGGACATATAGGCCCCTAGGCTCTGGGCGCAGTCGGCGCATACGTGGATCTCCTTATAATCGCCGTTGACCATCTGCGCCATATGGACGGTGGCTTCCTTTTGTTTACAACGTTCACAGATCATCTCGTTCACCCCTGATTTCCTATGATGGCAAGTACCATGTGTTGGAAGGTCCTCGCTCTTATTCTATCCCGTTCCTCCCCGGGAATTCCCGGGAAGTTGTCATCCAGGAGAGCGGCATCCATGGCCCGGGCGGTTTCCGGGCTCACGGCCCCGTTCTCCAGCAGCCGCCGGATGATCAAGGTCCCGTTCCGTTTGGAGAGCCGGTCCCCAATTTGCTCCTTTAGCATGGCCATCAGATCCCGATCGCTATCGTCCAGCCGAATGATGCGGATATAGCCGCCCCCGCCCCGCCGGCTCTCCACCACATACCCCTGCTGGGAGGTAAACCGGGTAGAGATCACATAGTTGATCTGAGAGGGCGCGCATTGGAATTGAGAGGCCAGCTTGTTCCGCTGGAGCTCCGCTTCCCCGTCCTCGGCCATCAGCTCCATGATGAACCGCTCGATGGTATCGCTTAGCTGTGACATCCTGACCACTCCTGTCTTTAACTTTGACTTTCTTTGACTTTTATCTATATTATATGCAGTTTTTTCCCAAATGCAAGCCCTTTTTTCATTTTTTTACAACTATTTTTTCTTCCGAATCCACCCCCATTCCCCTTTACTTTTTCGTCCTTCCTGGATATACTAAATACGAACAAATGTTCTTATTATTGGAGTGAGTTTTATGGACCGGGTGATTCTGCACTGCGACCTCAACAATTTCTACGCCTCGGTGGAGTGCCTCTACCACCCGGAGCTCCGGGAATTTCCGGTGGCAGTCTGCGGCGATACCGACCAGCGCCACGGCATTGTACTGGCTAAAAACCAGATCGCCCGGAGCTTCGGGGTAAAGACAGGGGAAGTCATCTACCAGGCCATGGACAAATGCCCCAAGCTAATTACCATCCGGCCGAACATGGCCCTCTATCAGAAATTTTCCCGGCTGGTGAACGACGTCTATCGCCGATATAGCGACCGAATCCAGCCCTTCAGCATCGACGAAAGCTGGATCGACCTTACCCATGGGGTCTCCTCCTTTGCGGAAGGGGTTCAAAAGGCCCAGGAAATTCGTCGTACCGTCAGTGAGGAGCTGGGCATTACCCTTTCCATCGGAGTTTCCTTTAATAAAATCTTCGCCAAACTGGGCAGCGACCTACAAAAACCCGATGCCGTTACCCCCATTCCCCGGGAGCGGTTCCAGGAGATCATCTGGCCGCTTCCCTGCCGGGAACTTCTCTATGTAGGCCCAGTCACGGAGAAAAAGCTTCTGCGGGTGGGTATCCGCACCATTGGGGAAATCGCCCAGGCGGGCCCCGCCTTTCTGCAGTCGGTATTGGGCAAATGGGGCGTCACCATCTACGCCTTCGCCATGGGGCTGGACGATTCCCCCGTACACCTGGACGGCGCGGTGGATGCCGCCAAGAGCGTGGGCAACAGCACCACCACTCCCAGGGATATCGCCACCATGGAGGACGCCCGGCAGGTAGTCTACATGCTGTCCGACAGCGTAGCCCAGCGGCTGCGGCAAAAATCCATGGTAGGCAAGCTGGTACAGATTTCCCTAAAGGACACAGGCCTCTGTGTCATAGAGCGCCAGGCATCTCTGATGGAACCCACCTGCGCCTGCTCTCCCATCGCCGACCTCGCAATGGAGCTGGTGGAACAAAATTGGAGCTGTAGCACGCCCCTTCGAGCCATCGGCGTACGGGTGGCCGATCTCTCCTTTTTATCCAGCGGACGCCAGGCCACCTTCTCCTCCCCCCGACTGGAACGCCAGGAGCGGCTGGACCATTGTATAGACAGCCTACGCCAGCGTTTTGGGCAGAGTTGCGTCGCCCGGGGTGTATTGCTGATGGACCCCTCCCTCAACATCAGCCCCATTGAGGACAATACCGTCCATCCCACCAGTTTCTTTAAAGGGGTGATGTAGCATGCCGGAATATATCGACGTCATCGCCTGCTTCAACACCGCCGGGGAGATTATCCCGCTCTTTCTCAACATCCAAGATCGGCGGCTCCGAGTGGACCGAGTTACCGATGTACGGCCGGCCGCCAGCCTCAAGTCGGGAGGGCGGGGCATACGCTATACCTGTTTGGTGCATGGCCGATCCATCTGGCTCTATTTGGATGAAGCCCGATGGTTCTGGGAGCCCTGTGAGTAGCCTTTTGTCCCGGCTTCATTTCCGCCAAAACATCAAAAGCCCGCGAATGACCGCGGGCTTTTTTCTATCCCCAAGGGGTACCCATCTCCGTTTCCATCTTATAACGCACGCGCCGTTCCTCCTCCGCTTCCCATTCCTCCGTACTCCAATCCTCCAAGTCCTCCCACTTGCAGACGGCTACCGCCTGCCGTCCCATCTCCGCATAGCAGGCCTCCACCTGACCCTTGGGATACCGCACTACGCCGTTTCCATCCTGGGGATCGTTAAAATAGTAATAGTCCTTGTCATATCCAACCAAGACCAGGCAGTGCTCCCCCGCTGTCCAGGTCACGGTTTCACCGGTGTCCCGAACCACCCACTGTTTGCCAGGACGGATGCCGTTCATCCCCATACTGGCCCAGATCATCACCGGCATATCATGGTCAATATAGTCCCGGATCAGCGTCCGAAGCCCCGTCCCGGTGAGGTCCACCACCTGCATCGCCTCCCCGCGCTCCAGGATCAGCCTCTCACAGGCTGTGACGATGGCCGGAGCGTAACATCCTATCCCGCCAGGATCCCGGGGGTCTCCGGCAAAAGCCGCATAGGGATCGGGGCCATAGAGGGTATCCCCCACCTGAACCAGGTCCTCCCGGGGCAGATAGCGGTCGATAAAGGTATCCATGGAGATGTCCACTCCAGTATACCGCAATACCATGACGGCGCTGGCGGACTCACAGCCGGTGGGATATAATAGGGATTGATCCACATAGGGTACATCCAACAGCCGCCCGTTGCTCCACCCAAACAAATAATCATGCATCAAACAGATAGCAGGAAGAATGGCGCATACCACCACCCAGTGCCAGCCTGCCCGCCTGGTTCGAGAGCGCCCCTGGCGGCTCCGTACCTGGCCCTCTTGCCGGGACCGCTCCATATGATCACAACCTTTTTCGTTTTTTATCAGTTTACCATAAACCCAGATCAGGCAGGCCAAGTCCACAAAGATTCCAAAAAAACCACAAAAGAGCGCCATATTTCGTGGCGCTCTTTCCATATTTGCGTACCATTTTTACCCTATGCTATGGAGGGAAGCTGCCTTCTACTGCATCAACTTTTCCTCCCACCACGTCTCGCTTTCTTCCTTGCGAACCACCACGGCCTGTTTGCCCATTTCCCCATAGCAGGTTTCCACCAGCTCCTTTGGATACCGTACCGTGCCGCTGTTTTTGCGGGGATCGTTAAAGTAGTAGTATAGGTCGTCGTAACCCACCAGCAAAAGACAGTGTTCTCCCGCCTTCCAGGTGAAAGTCTCCCCTGTTTCCCGGATCACCCATTGCTTTCCGGGATGGACGCCCTTCATTTCCATACTGGCCCAAAGGATCACCGGGATATCCCGATCCACATACCGGATCACCAGCTTCTGCAAATCGCTTCCCGTCTCATTGTCCACATAAAAATCCGTAAGATTACGCTCTATAACGATATCCCGGCATGCCACAGCGATGGTACGGGCATAGCAACCAAATCCATCTGGCTCATAGGGACTTCCCACAAACGCATCGTTGGGGTCAGGGCCGTAGGTAACGCCATTTTCCGTCACCAGATCCTCCTGGGACAGGTAGTTCTGAATGAATTCATCCACGGTGATGTCCACCCCCGCATAGCGCAGGGCCATGACGGTGGTAACGGATTCACAGCCGGTGGGGTATTCCAGGGATTGATCCAAATAGGGAACATGGAGCAGCCGCCGTGCCTCCCATCCGAACATGGCGCGATGGACCACAAGGATACATGCCACTACGAGTACCAGCGACACGAAAAACCACCATGTCCGTGCGGTGGGACGGCGTCGCGTCCTCTTTTTCCCGGCGCGTTGACTGTGGTTTTTACGGGAGGAAGCGTGCCCATTTCTGTTCTTCTGTCCAATTGGCCGACTCATCGGCGTCACATCCTTCAAGAAAGGGCAGGGACTCCCCGTCCTGATTGATCAGGTCACAACAAAATAATCGTTAGATCCGCTCCAGCCGCGCTCCTCCGTTGCAAACCGATAGAGGCAAGATCCTCCAGTGGTTGGATAGCTGTTCCAAGGCGCTCCGCATCTGGACGGTGAATCCCTTCACCCTTTCCCCCTCCACCAAAGCCATCATGGTAGGGCCAGCGCCCGAAAGATAGACCGCCATGGCTCCCGCCGATCGGGCTGCATCCGCGATGATCCCGTAACCGGGGATCAACACACTGCGCTGGTTTTGATGGAGACGATCCTCCATCGCTGCGGCGGCTTTCTTCACATCCCCCGCCATCATGGCGGCGGACAGGTATGCCCCCCGAGACAGGTTAAAGACCGCGTCCGCCTGGGATACCTCTTTGGGGAGTACCTCCCGCGCCTTGCGAGTGGATAGCTCAAAATCCGGAACCAGCGCCACAAACACCACCTCAGACGGCACATCCTGCCGGATGCTATAGGTGTTGGCCCCGTCAAAGAAGGATACCGTAAATCCTCCCAAGATAGCGGGAGCCACGTTATCGGGATGGCCTTCCGCCAGGGTGGCCAAGCTTAGCGCTTCCTCCCGGTCCACCTCCCGCCCCGCCATGGCATAGGCCGATAGAATCCCGGCCACGATGGCGGTGGAACTGCTGCCCAAACCTCGGGTACTGGGAACGCGGTTTTCCTGCACAAGGCGGATGGGCTGGGGCTCCAGCCCCCACCACTCCATGGTCCGGGCATAGGTAGCATAGACCAGGTTCCGCTGATTGCGGGCAATGCGGGTCGCGCTCTCCCCCGTTACACGGATGGATAGAGCCGGGCTAGGCGCCAGGGTCACGGTGTTATAAAGGGTCAGCGCTACTCCCATGCAATCGAAGCCGGGACCTAGGTTTGCGCTGCTGGCCGGAACGGTAATACGATACATTTCATTCACTCCATGGAAAAAGCTGCAACAGCGTTGCAGCTTTTTACTTGCTGTCCTGTTGAGAGGAGGGTTAGTCCTCGTCCTCCTCAATCTTGGCGTTTTCGATGATCTTCTGGGCAATGTTGCTGGGAACCTCTTCATACCGCTCGAAGGTCATATCGAAGGTACCGCGGGCCTGGGTCATGCTGCGCAGGTCGGTGGCGTAGCGGAACATCTCCGCCTGGGGAACCTCGGCCATTACCTCTTGCAAGCCGCCTTCCAGAGGATTCATTCCCATGATCCGACCCCGGCGGCGGTTCATATCGCCGATGATATCCCCCATGTACTCATCGGGGATCTGGACGTTGACCTTATAGATGGGCTCCAGCAGCACCGGGTTCGCCTCAGAGCAGCCCTTGCGCAGAGCCAGGCGGGCAGCCGTTTTAAAGGCCATTTCCGAGCTGTCCACCGCATGATAGGAACCGTCGTAAAGGGTAGCGCGGATCCCCACAATGGGATATCCGGCCAGCACGCCCCGGCTCAGGTTCTCCCGCAAGCCCTTTTCCACCGCGGGAATAAACTGACGGGGTACCACGCCGCCCACGACTTTATCCACAAACTCAAAGTCCTGGCCATCGTAAAGGGGCTCAAACTCAATCCAGCAGTGGCCAAACTGGCCGTGTCCGCCCGACTGCTTTTTATGACGGCCCTCCGCCTTAACGGCCTTGCGGATGGTTTCCCGATAGGCCACCTTGGGCTCGCTCAACTTAGCGCTGACGCCAAACTTATTCTCCAGCTTCTTGATGATCACCTCAAGATGGAGCTCGCCCATTCCCTTGATCAAGGTTTCAATGGTATCGGTGGTTTTCTCCAGCTCAAAGGTAGGATCTTCCTCCTCCAGACGGACCAGACCGCCGAAGACCTTATCCTCCTCCCCTTCCTTCATGACGTTGACCGCCATGGAGATGCAGGGGGCCGGGAACTCCATATCCGCAAACCGTACCGGCCGGGCGGGATCGCAGATGGAATCTCCGGTGCCGGTATTCTGGAGCTTGGCGATGGCGCCGATATCCCCAGCGATGATGCGATCCATCTCAACCTGCTTTTTGCCCCGCATGGAGGAAATGGATCCAACCTTCTCGGTCTTATCCCGGCTGACGTTCAGGAAGGAGCTTCCGCCCTTAAGGGAGCCGGAATATACCCGGAAAATGGAGAGTTTCCCCACAAAAGGATCGGCCACAGTCTTGATGACCTGGGCGGCAAAAGGCGCGGATTCGTCGCAGGAAAGGGCGATCTCCTCACCGGATTTTACGTCCGTTACCGTCACCGCCGGCCGATCGGCGGGCGAGGGCAGGAACTTTACGATGGCATCCACCAGGGGAGCAATCAGAAGATTGGGTGCAGCGGCACCGCCCAGCATGGGGGCCACCTGTCCCTGATTGATACCGGTACGGAGACCGGAGATGATCTCCTCCTCGCTGAGCTCCTCTCCTCCAAAGAACTTCTCCAAAAGGGCGTCATCGGTCTCAGCAGCGGCTTCCACCAAAGCCTCCCGGCACTCCTCGATGAAGTCCGCCAGGTCGCCGGGGATTTCGGTCTCAGCATAGGCCTTTCCGTTGATCCGGTAAGCCTTCATGGAGACGATGTCCACATAGCCGGTGATCTTGCCCCCCTCTAGAATGGGGCAGGCAATGGGCGCCACATGGGTACCGTATTTCTCCTTTAATTCATGGAATACCTTCTGATAATCGGCATGCTCGCGATCCATCTGGTTGACGAAGATCATCCGAGGCATGCCCTTTTTCTCGCACATATCCCAGGCCTTCTCGGTGCCCACGGCAATGCCGCTCATGGCTCCTACGACGATGAGGGCACTATCGGCCAGATGCATAGCCTGCACCATCTCACCGACGAAGTCAAAATACCCAGGTGCGTCGATGAAGTTGATTTTCACGTCCTTGTGCTCAACGGGCGCCAACGAGGCAGAAATAGAAATGCCCCTGCGGATCTCCTCGGCATCGTAGTCGGAGACGGTGTTTCCGTCCTCCACCTTACCCATCCGGTCGATGAGCCCGGCGTTGAACATAATGGCTTCCGTCAGCGTGGTCTTCCCCTCGCTGCCATGGCCGACGATGGCCACATTGCGGAGGGATTGGGCGTTGTAGTTCTTCATAGTAGTCCCCCTTGCCATTGTTATGGTATATGAAAATCAAAAGTTGTTTTCCGTTTACTGCTCCCGACAGTTACTTTTACATTTTAGCAGACTATGTCCTCAATTACAAAGTTTTTTCCCAGAAATAGGATGGTTTTTCCGTCCAAATTCCGAAAGGGGTCCTACGGTCCCAAAGCCGCCCCAGGGCGTTTTCTGGAAAAGCCACAGAAAGCCACAAAAAAGCGCCCTCGGATTTTACTCCAAGGGCGTGGAAATCGGCCTATTGTAGCGTAATGGTAAGATGCAACGGCGGCCCTTGGCAGCCAAGGTGATATCCCCGGTCATTAAGCCAGGCCAGTACCCGTTGCCCCTCCTCCTGGGAGAGGGAAAGGGAAAGCACATTATCCTCTCTGGTGGCTTTTTTTAAACCAAGATCCGCCACCATATCCATGGCGTCGTCCTCCTCCATGGCAAGAACCGCCCCATCCTGCTTCTGGAGCGCAGACAGCGCGTTCTTCTCTTCGGCGCTATCCTGCAGCATGCTCTCCTGTTCGGCTGCTCGGCTGACGGCATCCGTGGAGCCCCCTTCGGTCTCCTCCCGTGCTTCCAGAGCTGGGGAAGCAGGTTGATCCGTCGGTTGATCTCCGCTCCACCAGGGCATCGCCCGAAAACAGAGGATTCCAACACAGGCCACAGCCGCCAAGGAGGCCACGGTGCGCACCATCCGGCGGCCGCGTGCCTTTCGCTCCTGGGATCGCGCCGCCGCCTGACGCCACCGAGCCGATAACCCCTGCGGGGTCTTCGCCTCGCCCATCAGCGCTTTCAGCTCCAAAATCTCCTCATAGGCGGCCCGGCATTCCGGACAGGCGGCCAAATGTTCCTCCACCCGCTGTCGATCCTTTTCCGACAGCTCCCCATCGGCATAGGCATTCAGTTGTTCAAGAAATTCATCTTTCATCTCATCACCAAAAAAGTTTGCGTCTAATTCTAACAATTAGACGCAAACGGTGCAAGGATGTTCCAATGGGTTATCAGCCGCACTTACTGTATCCACAGGCCCGGCAGATGACGCAGCCGCCCTCGTGCTCCATAGGGCTTCCGCACTCGGGACAGGGGCTGTCCACCTGGGCGTCGCCGCAGGAACTCCGGCTGGGGCATACTTGGCAGTTGCCGGTGCACTCCCGGCTTTCATCGTCGGCATCAAAATCCACGGTGGGCCGGATGGCCTCCTGGCCCTGGATCATCTTATATACCTTCTCAATAGCCCGGCCGATGGCATCAGGACAGGACAGCACCTTCAGCCCCTTCTGCCGCATGGTGGAATGGCAGCGAATGCCCTTCAGCTGCTCCACAATGGTGGGCACATCCATACCGCTTCTAAGAGCGGTGGACACCAGGCGGCTGGTGGCCTCGCTCTGGGAGGGGCAACCGCCGGCCCGGCCCAGATTGGTAAACACCTCGCAAATGCCCTTGTCATCGTAGTTGACGGTGATGTACAGATTTCCACAGCCCATCTTCACCTTTTCAGTATAGCCCTGGGTCACATCGGGCCGGGGCCGGGGCACGATCTTCACCGGCGCCGCCGGAGCTTCCGGCGCCTTGTCCAAGGAGGTGCCAATGTTCAGCACCTGGCTGTCCCGGCTGCCATCCCGATAGATGGTCACGCCCTTGCAGCCCAGGGAAAAGGCCAGCATATAAGCCTCCCGGACGTCCTCCCGGGTAGCGTCATGGCTGAAGTTTACGGTCTTGCTGACGGCGTTATCCACATACTTCTGGAAAGCAGCCTGCATGCGGATGTGATATTCAGGGGAAACATCGTGGGCGGTGGCAAAAATGCGCTGGTACTCCTCCGGCACCCCGTCCACTCCCCGGACGGAGCCATGGGCGGCGATATCCCGCATAACCTGGGGAGAATAGAATCCCTCTTCCCGGGCCACCTCCTCAAAATAGGGGTTCACCTCGGGCAGCGCGTCGTTGTCCATGACGTTTCGGACAAAGGCCAGGGCAAACAAAGGCTCGATTCCGCTGCTGGCTCCACAGATGATGCTGATGGTGCCCGTAGGCGCGATGGTGGTGGTGGTGGCGTTGCGCATGGCCGGACCGCCGTCATATACGCTGCCAGCAAAAGCCGGAAAAGCTCCTCGCACCTCAGCCAGCTTCCGGCTGGCCTCCTTGCTCCGGTCATCGATAAACTTCATGACGATCTCGGCGGTCTCAATGGCTTGATCGGAGTCGTAGGGAATCTTCAGCTTATACAGCAGCTCCGCAAAGCCCATGATACCAAGGCCGATCTTCCGGGTTTTTTTGGTCATCTCCTCAATCTCGGGGAGGGGGTAGTTGTTTACCTCAATGACGTTGTCCAGGAAATGGACCGCATCGTCCACCACCTGACCCAGCTTGTCAAAATCCAGGGCATACTTGCCGTTCTGTTCCGTCATAACGGCGTTTAGGTTGATGCTGCCCAGGTTGCAGCTTTCATAGGGCAAAAGGGGCTGTTCGCCACAGGGATTGGTGCTTTCCACCTGGCCCAGCTGCGGCACGGGGTTATCCTCGTTGAGCCGGTCCAGGAAGATGATGCCGGGCTCGCCGTTGGTCCAAGCCATATCCACGATGAGGTCAAACACCATCTTGGCGTTGAGGGTGCCCACCACGTCGCCGTGGGCGGGATCAATGAGCTCATATTCCTCGCCAGCTTCCACCGCCCGCATAAAGGCCTCGGTAAGGCCCACGGAGATATTGAAATTGGTGATCTCTTCGGGATTCTTCTTACAGGTGATAAAGTCCAAAATATTGGGATGGTCCACCCGCAGGATGCCCATATTGGCGCCCCGGCGGGTTCCCCCCTGCTTCACCGCCTCGGTGGCGGTGTTGAAAACCTTCATAAAGCTGATGGGGCCGCTGGCCACACCGCCGGTGGACCGTACGCTGGCACCTGCCGGACGGATCCGGGAAAAGGAGAACCCGGTGCCGCCACCGCTCTTATGGATGAGCGCCGCGTTTTTCACCGCGTCAAAGATTCCCTCCATGGAATCCTCCACCGGAAGCACAAAGCAGGCGGAAAGCTGGCCCATGGGCCGGCCAGCGTTCATCAGAGTAGGAGAGTTGGGCATGAACTCCAGATTCACCATGCGGTTGTAAAAGGCATCCTCCAGCGCCTTCACATCGGCATTGGGATCAAAGTTCAAATCCGCCTGGGCAATGCTCCTGGCTACCCGACGGAACATCCCCTCCGCGTTTTCCAAAAGGGTGCCATCCTCATCCTTTGCAAAATAGCGCCGTTCCAGCACTTTAATGGCATTCTCCGATAGTTTCAACTGCTTGTCCTCCTCCATGGTATACCATATATTTTGTGTTTCTCTAAGAGTATTTCACTAGATATTGTAGCAACATTCTAGCATCCGGCGGATTATAAGGCAATATGGTTTCCCATCAATTTTTCTTGATCCAAAAAAGTTCCGGTAAAGATCCTGCCAAAGTCCCCTATCACTCCCTTTTTTCATCTGGCTCCCCATAGACCAGCGTTGACGCCGTCTGATGATGCGCCCGTTCCCGCCCATTCGCCATCATGTGATTGGGTTCCAAATGAATATCCGATGTGCTCTCGGTACCGTATCTACAAAGAAGGTTCATCCCGGTCGGTTGTATTTTACGGCTATCCCTTCTTCCCTCCAATCCTCCGCCTCCATCCAAAGTGCTGCAATCAAAGACCAATGCTGCCACCCCAAATTTCGCGGACTACACCCGTTACAATATTTAACGAATAAAGCTATATTTTTAATGTTTATCAATAAAAATATATTGACTTTCAATAATATTGGTGCTATCTTTTCTTGCAGGAACAATTATTACTTTAGGAGGCAGTATCATATGGAAAAACTAAATCGGTTTGTAATGGCAACGGCAAAGGTATTGGAGGTACTCCACTGGCTAGGCATCCTGGCGGCAATTGCGCTCTTTATCCTGAGTTTTGTTGCAAAGGACTGGGCCACCGGCCTTGTGGCCCTGAGCGACGGAGAGCTCCAGTTCTACGGCTTCTCCATCGGTGTGCTCACCCCCGCCGGAGGGGTCAGCTTTGGCGCGGTGCGGGCCTTCGCCGTAGCCGGGTTCTTCTTCTGCAGTCTGATGGGGATGGTGTTTCGCAACATCTATTTGATCCTCCGAACCGCCAAGGGCAAGACCTGGTTCGCCAAGGGGGATACCCCCTTCCAGAACGACATTGTCCGCATGGTGCGGGAGATCGGCATCTTCCACATCGGTGTGCCGGTACTGGGCCTCTTCATCTCCTGGATCGCCCGTCTGGTTCTGGGCGCCGAGTCCCTGGAGACCAGCATGAGCCTGGGCGGCTTTATCACCGGTATTGTGGTTCTCTGCCTATCTCAGATATTTGCCTACGGCATAGAACTCCAGCGGGATGTGGATGGCCTGGTATAAAGGAAGGGATGTCTTATGGGTAAAATTGTGTTGCGACTGGATCGCATAATGCTTGAAAGGAAGATATCCCTCAATGGACTGGCGGAGCAGGTTGGTATCTCCAACGTCAACCTATCCAAAATCAAAAACAACAGGGTATCCGCCATTCGATTTTCCACTCTAGCAGCAATCTGTGAAGCGCTGGACTGCCAACCTGGAGATGTACTGGAATATCAGGAGTAAACTTAACAGGAAAAAGCCAGACAGCTTTCGCTGTCTGGCTTTTTGGCTTTATTGAGATTCCGCTTACCGATGTTCTTTTAACATCTCTTCCATGATAGGCAGGTATACCTCCGGATCCCCCGAAGTCTGCAACACCACCCGGCCAATCCTGCGGGTGTGGTTGGCCAGCCCCGCCCGTTCCAGCACCCGATCCAGCTGGACGGCGGTTCCATGGTTGCCATCGATAATGGCAGCCCCCGGAAAGAATTCCTCTACCACCCTGGCGATGGCCTTCTGGATATGGATAAAATGGGTGCAGCCCAGCACCACCACATCCACCTGCTGGCCGCGGGCGGGTAGGAAGGTCTCCCGGATTACCGGCAAAAGGGCCGCTTCCTCTTGGATCCCCCGCTCCACCAGCTCCACAAACTTGGGACAGGCCAAGCTGATCACCTCTCCCGCGATCCCCAGTTCCGCGATACGGCTATGATACCGTTCCAGAGCCAAGGTAGCCTCGGTGGCCAGAACCAAGATCTTTCCCTGCCGCCGCATCCTGCTGGCTGGGCGAATGGCGGGTTCCATCGCCACAATGGGCAGGGAGAATACCCTCCGCAGATGGTCAATGGCAGCAGAGGAAGCGGTATTGCAGGCCACCACCACGGCCTTTACCCCCTGGTCCACCAGGTGCTGTACACAGACAGTGGAAAGAGCCCGGATTTCCCGGGCTTCCCGCACCCCATAGGGGGCGTTCTGATTATCACCGTAAAAGATAAAGTCTTCCTGGGGCAGTTGGCGGATCAGTTCGGCCAGCACGCTGATGCCTCCAATGCCGGAGTCGAATACGCCAATGGGCTGTAAGTTCATGGCAGCGCCTCGTTTGCTTGATTGCCCTTATTTTGGCACAGCCCATTTCTCCTGTCAAGGCGGTCAGGAGGCGGATAGCACCTCGTACAGAGATTTGGCCAGATAGGGCACGGCGTTCAGCACCTGCTGAAGGTTGTTTCCGGTATACCCCACCTCGATGGCAAGACACATGTTGGAGACATGTTGGTTGTACCGGCCGGATTTCACCAGCACCTTCCGGCCAATGCCGGGGGCGTTGGCCTCCAGGCGATTGTACAGGGCGTCGGCAAATTTTTTGTTTTCCTGCCAGTTGGGCTTATCCTTGAACCCAGCGCCGGTCTGTCCCTCGCCGGTTCCCACCACAATCATGATGCGGGCGCATTCCTTGCCGTCTATGACCACCATATCGGTGGACGCGGCGGAATAGGCGTCCCGGTGGATGTCCAGAAACACATCTAGGGTAGGGTATTCCTCCTTGCGTTTCAGCATGCTTTCCAAGGAGCGATTATAGGCGGTGTTATAATACTTTCCCTGCTCATGATCCGTCTCCTCAAAGTAGACGGGCATCTGGTACTGGTTGCTTAAAAGGGTGGCCAGCTCCCCTGAAATCCGCATGATATTGTTGTTACGGTCCAAGGTGCGGTAGTTGCCGGATGCTTCGTACTCCCCCGTATAGGCTTCGTTGGAATGGCTGGAGTAGATCATGATCCGTGGGCTATCCCCCGGCTGAACGTTGGGCGTAAAGGTGGAAGAGGCGGGATCAGACTCAGCAGGAGGAACATAGGCCCACTCCACGTCCTCATCCAGGTCGTAGCCGTTCACCATGGGAAAGGACATGGCCAGCATCCCGCGGGCAGGATCCCGTTCCTGAGGCTGAGCCGCTTCCGCTCCCCCGGACGCACCCTCCTGGCCCAGGACGGGCAACAGAGCCTGCTGCCCCAGCGCCAATCCTCCAATGATCACCGCCAATCCCACCAAAATGACGGGCAAACCCCTGTATGGGGTGGCAAACCGTTTTCCAATCGACCGCTTCTTCATAGATGACAACACCTCGGAAACTCCCCAGTGGGATGCCTCGCAACACAGCGGGCTTTCCTATGCATATGAAGAAGTTGTCATATTTATGAAAGGCTGAGCTGGTACTCCGCCGCCTCATCATAGCTTAAATCGTGGATCGCCATATTGATCCCCGAGGAAAGGATGGCCGCGCAGTTATCCGCAATGGCGTCCACATCCTTGGGCGTTACCACCAGATCCCCGCAGGAGGTATTGAGCATCTCCACCAGCCGTTCCTTAACCCGTTCAGGCACATCCGCGTCCTCTAGCGCGCTGGAGGATGCTTCATAGGCGATGGAGCTGGCGTACACCACCATAGGCACCCCCACGGCGATAACAGGCACCCCCAAATAGGCCTTGTCCAGCCGGGGCCGGTTATTGCCCAGGCCGCTGCCTGGGGAAATGCCGGTGTTGGCCACCTGGATGGAAGCGGCAATCCGCTGGGGTTTCTGGGCCGCCAAGCTGTCGATGGCGATGACCGCCCGAGGCTTGATCTCCTCCACCAAAGACTTGATCACTTCTCCCGTCTCCAAACCGGTCTCCCCTAGAACGCCGGGCGCAATGGCACAGGCGCTTCTGGCTTTGGGCGGAAGAAATTCCCGGAGTTCTCCAAACATATGCCGGGTAACGATGATGCCCTCAGCCGCCAGCGGACCAACGCTGTCGGCGGTCACCGACCGATTTCCCACTCCTACAACGAGATAGGGGGCATCCTCTCCGCCCACCTGAAGAAGTTTTTCCAGCTCCTGGGCAAAGATGCGCGCAGCCTCCTTATTGGTGGGGATATCCCCCAATGCCATATCCGGTACGTCGATGGTTACATATCGGCCCATGGGCTTGTTCACCATCTTTTCCCCATAGGCGTCGGTTACGTCCACCACCGTCACCTTGATGCCCTCGCCCTCGGTCCGTTCCTCCACCTGGAGTCCTCTGACGCTCCGACCAACCGCCTGGGCCGATTCCACCGCCATATCCGTTCGGAAAAAGTTCATTGCATACCTCCCCGGCGGGCGCTGCCCGCCCCCATTTCGCACTCCTCTTCCATAATCGCACTGGTTCCCCATCCCCGGATAAACAGGCTTCCCGGGATAACCCACCGCGATTTTTTGCCCATAAGCGCTTTTGTTTTTCATAGATTGTGCCCCAAAACAAAAGATATACCCTGGTAAAATAGGTTTTTATTGCAAATAACCGGGGGCTGTGCTAGAATAACCGTTGTCCATTACGCCATGGGAGGTGAATCCAATGCCCAATATCAAATCCGCTAAGAAGAGGGTTCTGGTCAGCGAGAAGAAGAACATGCATAACCGCATCATCAAGTCCCGGATGAAGAGCAGCGTTAAGAAGTTTGAAGCCGCTGTTGCCGCCGGTTCCAAGGATGAGGCCGTTGTCAGCTATCGGGAAGCCGTTAGCATGGTGGATAAGGCCGCTTCCAAAGGCGTAATCCATAAGAATGCGTCCGACCGTAAAAAGGCTCAGTTGACCCGTACGCTGGCTTCCATCAACTAACGAAAGAACTTAAAAGGCCTTTTTAGGCCTTTTTTTGTACCAAAAACGCTCCCTAATGGGAGCGTTTTTCTAGCTTAAATCGTCTCGATAAAATGCGGTTCGTAGCGGTTCCAATATTCCAGATAGGTCCAGTCCGATCCATCAAAATTGAGCTGATACATCCGAAAGGTCACCGGGATGTCCTTGGGCATCCACTGTTCCAGGTAGGAATAACGGTAGCCCATGCCAAGCTTCTGCATCACCCGTCCACTGGCGGGGTTCTCCCGGTCATGGGTAGCGGTGATATAGCGATACCCGGCCTCCTTTAGCCGCAAAAGCAGTGCCTGCCCAGCCTCGGTAACAATCCCCTGGTTCCAGTATTCCTTCCGCAGGCCATAGCCAAAGTCATGGCTCTCTCCCTCATCCACCTTCAGATAGCCGATGGGGTGATCCTCCTCTTTCAGACAGATGGCATAGCGGTAGCCCGCGGGGTTCCGGTAAAAGGCCAGTTCCTTGGCAAGCTGTTCCTCCGCCTGGGATAGGGTCTCGAAGGGAAACCAGGGCAGGAACCGGTTTACCTCCCAGTCCCGGTAAATGGCGAACAGATCCTCCTCGTCTCCCGGACGAAACCGCCGCAGGAGCAAGCGCTCGGTGGTCAGTTCCGGCGTATTCTCCATCTTCATTGGGGACGCTCTCCCGTCCAACTTCATGAGGACCCCCTTCCCTATCCCCTGATATCTCCAAAAGCTCTCCGCACCCCCAGCACAATGGGCGTACACAGCAGAGCGGCGGCCACCGCCTCGCAGGAACCGTTGAGCGCGCCAGCGCCGGCGATCACCCCCAGCACCACCCCAGCGTTAAGGCCCAATAAGGTATAGAACAGCAGCATTAGGCCCAAATAGAAGACGGTATTGGTAAGAGAGCCGCATACGGACGCCACCAGCACGCCGGTTCGCTGGCGGCGGATTTCGCCCTGGGTTATGGCTCGATAGACCAGATGGGTCAAAAGAGGAACCAGCAAGCGGGCTCCCAGGGACATGACCACCACCAGAACGGGGCTTTGAGCCAGAATGGGCGCCACCAGAGCGGATGGCCGGGTAAAGGCGGCGTAGACGCTGGATAGGCCAAATACTCCGCCCAGCACCAGCCCCACCCCCAACCCGCAGGTCAGGGTGCCAATGATCACCGGCAGATGCATAATGGTCACGTTGGCCGGAGGGATGGGGATGATGCCCAGAGGCGTCAACCCTAGAACAAGGGTTACGGCCGTCAACACTCCGGCTTGGGTTAGTTTTTTCGTCTTCATCTTTCTCTACCCCCTGACGCCGAATCCCGAAAAGATGGCGGAAACCACCGCCGCCTTGTCCCGCATCCGGCCGGATTTAATGGCAAATTCCGCCTCGGTTACCGCCATCATGGCTTGGCAGATTTGCGCTTCACTATATTTTTTTGCTTCCCGAGAAGCATTTTGAAAAAAGTAACGGGAACCCCGAAGCTTCTTGATGGCTTCCCCCTGGGTCATCCGGCCGAGTTCAGCAGCTTTTGCCACCATGAGACCCCGGATTCGGTACGCAATGCCTCCCAGGAGCATCACCGGCTGCTCCCCTTCGGAAAGAACCTCCTCCAATCGTACCATAGCTTCCCCCATTCGGCCCCGCAGCACCTGATCCATCATCTGAAAAACATTGGCGGTAATATTCCGAGTACCGTACCGCTCCACATCCTCCTGGGTAATTCGCCCTTCTTGGACCGCGGCATACAGCTTTTCCGCCTCCAGGGCCACGCAGGCCATGTCGTCTCCTACCTGAAAGATCAACCGCTCCGCAGCACCTCCGTCCCAGGCAAGGCCCCTGCGCCGGGCATCCACCCGGAGGTATTGCAGCATCTCCTTCTCCCCCAGCCGTGGAAATTCCACCGCGTAAGGCTTAAGGGCCTTCGTTAGGCTTCGCTTGCCATCGGCTTTGCCCCGCATGAAAAAGATCGCCATGGTGGTTTCCGGCAGGTCCTTGACGGTTTCCAGCAGCTGCGGCATATCCCCGCCCCGTGATTGGAGCGCCGGACAATCCTTCACCACCACCAGCCGGCGGTCCGCCATCATGGGGAGGGCGTTTATAGCCGCTACCAGCTCGTCTTCCCCAGCGGTATCCTGGTATACCGATAGGTTGATCTCCGGAAGCTGGTCCTTCCATAGCTCCATAATCCGGCGAAGGGATCGTTCCTTGGTGAAGTTCTCCTCCCCCTGAAACAAATAGAGGTTGCCCAGCTCCCCCTTTTTGATAGCGTCATTTAACGCGAGATAATCCATAGATTCCCTCCCTAAAACAGGATAGAGGCAAGAAAGCCCAGGGCCAAAGCCAACAGCACCCACCCCTTTAGACGCCGGCTTCCCCCGAACCAGGGAGAGATGCACAGCAGCATGGCATAAAGGCATCCTACGCCCCAGAGAGTTAGCCCCTCCAAGTTCACAGTGCCGGGCAAATAGGCCGTCAGAAAACGGGCAATGGCTTCCATCACCATTATAAGCCCCTCGGAAAGAAAGGCAATGGGCCGGGCAAGAAAGGGCAGCACCGGATGTATCATACAGGATAAAAATGCAAGCGTGGTGGCCGTTCCTGCCACCGGTACCGCCAAGAGGTTGCTGATTAAGGAAAACACGTACCAGTTCTGAAACACATAGAGGGATACGGGCAGAACCCCCGCCTGAGCGCCCAGGGAGACGGAGATACTGCCGGCCAAAGATTTAGGCAGCCTGTAAAGCCTCCGGTACAGCGCTCCCGATAGGGCACCGATACCCAATACAGCTCCATAGGACATCAAAAATCCCACGTCGAACAGCTCCAAGGGGTTCAGCCCCGTTACCACCAGGGCCGATAGAGCCAAGCTGGTAAACAGATCGTACTGCTTGCCCAAAGCCCCCGCCAAAAGCAGACAGTTTGCCATAATGGTTGCGCGCATGGAAGAGGGCGGCAGCCCCGTCAGAAAACAATAGGCCCATAGGCAAAGGGATACCACCAAAAACCGGCCCAGCCCCCGAAGCCGTATCAAGCGGCAAATCAGCATCAGAAGGCCGGTGAGAAACCCCACATGAAGGCCGGATACCGCCAACACATGGCCGATGCCCACCCCACGAAACTCCTCCAGCACCTGGGATTCCATACGGCTCTTATCCCCTAAGAGGATGCCGGTAACGGTTCCATGGGTCTCGGGAAACAGCTCCTGGATGACGCCCCGCACCCATCCGGCGGCATACTGGGGCCAGTACTGAAAGGGCATCCCCTCATGCGGGATCACCCGCAGGCCCTCTTCCCGGGCATCCATAAGATATCCCACGCCCTCCTCCAAAAGGGAGATCCTCTGCTCCTCCCTTTCAGGAATGCGCAATTTTCCGCTGACCTCCACCCGATCTCCCGGCGAAACACCGCTTTTAGGAAGGGATACCTGGACTCCCAACTCCAGCTCCCGGCCGTTGGATAACAAAGCCGCATCCTCCAGGCGCACCACCGACCGGCTAGTTTCCTCCTTCCAAACCTCCCGGACGGTTCCCGCCACCGAAACCACCGTCGCATTGTCCCGATAAACGTAGTTGGGATAGATGGCGGGATAGGCCCGCATAAATCCGGCCATAGCGGCCAGCAGGGCGATGAGCACCAGAAAACCCCGGGCTTTCTTCCACACGACCAACAGCAAAAAGACCAGGGCAACTAGGGCCGCAGGGTATAAAAAAGCCGGCGGCGCCATGTACCGCGCCGCCACAATGCCGGCCAAAAAGGCTACGGTATACCCCACCAAAGCCCGGTTATGAAACAGCCCCATAGCCCCTCCTAGATGGTATAACAGGCCCCTTCCCGCACCACCTGGGCCCCGGGGAAGGCTTCCGCCGCCTCAGCCTCCACTACGGCTTCATCGGCCAAGGGATGAATGTGGCTCAAAAGGAGCCTTCCTACCCCCGCCTCCCGGGCATAGCGGCCACACTGCTCCGCCCATAGATGGGCGGGGTTCGGAGGAAGGGTCTCCCTGGTAAAAGCGGCGTCCATCAGAGCGGCATCCGCCCCAGCCAATAGTTTGACTATGCGGGAATCCAAAGTGGTATCCCCGGTATAGGCCAATCGGCGTCCCCCCGCTTCCAGTGACACTCCATAACTTGGAACGGGATGGGTCAAAGGCCAGAAACGGAGGACCAGCTCCTTCCGATCAAAGCTGCACTCCCCCTCCACCGGGATGGGAGAAAATCCCTCCAAGGACCGCAGCAGCCCATGAACTGATCCGGCTACCTGGGGCAAATACAGATCCACCCTCCGCCCAGGCGCCTGCATGCGGATGGCCTGATCCAACAGAAGCAAATCACAGATGTGATCGGGATGCAGGTGGCTTAAAACGACGCAGTCCAGCCCGGCGGCTTCCTCCCCCAGAAAGGACGCTGCGCCAGCGCCGCAGTCCAGTAAAATCCTTTTGCCCTCCGCCTCCACCAGATAGCTGGAGGTTCCCTTCCCCCTTTTGGGATAGGGGCCATACTTCCCGATGATATGGAGTTTCATGACCGGAACCCCAAAAGGGACAACAGCCCGGAGGACGTACTCTCCCCTCGGCTCTCCAAGAAGGCCACAAGGAGAACCCCCAGAGCGGCACAAACAATCCATTCCACCAGCCGGAAGGGCAGATTCAAGGCCCCCGTCAAAACGCCATAAAAGGCGGAGTCATAGCAAAAATGCCCTGCCAGCAGTGCCACGCCGCACCAGATGGCGGGGATCACCAGGCGATTGGCTCCCTGGCTGGTGGAGCAGACAAACAGCGCCTTTCCCCCCATAAACGCCATGAGGCGCACCACCACGACAGCAACGGCTAGAAGTCCCTTCCCCTGGATCAACCATGCAATACAGCCGGCGCCGCAAACGGAAACAGCGCCCCAGCCCATGGGCAGGGTATAGATACATAGATACAGCACCACGTTTCCAAGGGTAATGGCTAGGGTTTGCCCCACGGCGATGCCGGGCCATAGGGCCAGCATCACGCCCAAGAGCAGGAATAGGGCCGCACGGACAACGGTTTGGCCCTTTGCAGAAAATCCTCCATGGAACGCACTCCGTAATAAACTAAAATCCACGGTTTTCCTCCTAACAAGAATCTGGTCAGCCTCCGGAAATCATTCCCGGATTTCGTAAAAGGGGCTGATACAAGAAAATGCTACCCAGCTTCTGTATATTTTCCCCATTTCGGAGAAACAGCACCTGCTCGATGTTGCCCTCCTCCGTTAGGGAGTTTACCAACGCATAGATCAAAAGCCGTGTTTCCCCATCGGATAGGGTCTCGGCATAGGAATAAAAACTTCTATCAAAGTCCAGTACCGCTAAATTGCCGCTGAGCCGTCCACCCAAAAAGGAGCTGGTCAAACGGGTATCCGCAATAAGGGGCCGGGCGTCCGCGTCCTCCCCTTCCAGGGGACCGGCTAGAATCTGCCGTATGATCCAGAATTCATCCAGGGGCCGCTGGATGGGCACAGTCCGTCTGACGGGAATCAGGCTTTCCCCCTCGTCATCGGCAAAATACAGGATCTTCTCCGCCCCGCGAAGGCTGTATACGTCCTCCCGAATCAAGGAAGTCTTCCCTCGATAGGAAAGCTCTTCCCCATTGTATGTAAGCTCTACGCGCTCCATCTCCGAGGAATCGGGGCCGTAAAAAAGGCAAAGGGCCAAGCAGGCAACCCCCAGTTCATCGGGCTTATCCTGTTTCTCTCCCCGCAGACTCAACCGAGCCGTTCCTCCCTCCAGGGAATAGGATTCCAGCCGGGCGGTGGGCCCCACCGGACAGATGGCGTATTCTCCCCGGTTTTCCCCGCTGACCGCCGTGACCATTCCCTCAACGGACACGGCGTCCTCCGGCAACTCCACCGGCCGGAGAATGGCCCATTCCCCCGTCCGGCTTTTATAGAATCCCAAGGCCACCCGGTTAACCTCCTGCTGGGCATAGACTCCTTCGGCCTTTTCCAGAGGATATTCCACCTGCGGCAGGCGGCCATTCACCGTCAAGAGGGTATACTGGGCCATGGCGTTTGCGTACAGGGTTTCGGCAAGGGCCTGCCGAAAGATTTGCAGCGCGGCGGGATCCATATCCGTCTCCCCTATATCCACCACCGCCAGGCCCCGAAAAACCATGACGCTGTTGATCGCCGTATTTCCTGGGCAAACGGGCAAAAGAGCGGTCTGCGGTCCCAGGATCAGTTCCTGGATCACCTGCCAGTAGGTTCCCTGCTCCCGATAGCTTAGATCCACCTCCCTGGACTCCACCGCCAGGGTACCGGCGCCGCTCTCATCTAAGAAATAGAGATCGGCACGCATGGTCTGGCCCTGGGGGACGGGATAGGGCATAACCTCCGGCAGATCCGCGAAAGACCCCTGTCCCCCGCAGCCTGCAAGGGCCAAGCAAAGGCCCATCAGCCCTGCCAGTCGTTTTATGGTTTTACCGTATGACCAGTTTCTCAAAGGTTTGGTACTCCACCTTCCAAATGCCGTTTTCCTGCACGCACGTCAGAGGAACCCGGGTCTCCAGCCGCTCCTGCTCCTGACCATCCAAAAAAAGGATGTCCACGTATACCGTGGCCTGGCTCTCCCCTTCCTGGATGTAATCCACAATCTCATACTCCTTTATGCTCTCCGGCATCTCCTGAAGAACGCTCTGGAAAGCAAAGATATCGGGCATCTTGCCGCCAGAACGATAGAGGATGTCGTACAGCACCAGGGAGTCCATATTGCTTACGGCCCGCATGGCGATTTCGGCAGCCGTCCAAGGGGTGAGAATCAGCTCAGGCTGGGCGGTAAGAAGCCCCAGAACGGTATTTTCATCGGAGCCCAAAAAGCCCGCCTGCCCTCTGGTGGGCCGCTGAACTTTTCCCGTGGATGGCATTTCCACCAAGATCTGAACCTGACTGTATTCCCCCATCCCCAACAGGGTATTGGAGATGGACAATACCGCGGCCCGGCACATGGCGGCCCGCTGGCTCTCGTCGGCGGTGGGCGGGCTCAAAAATTCCTTGCTGAGGGTCACATAAAGGGTCTGGTTGTCATCGGTAACCTCCAGCACCTGAAGGGAGCTCCACATGGGGGCCACCAGAATGTCCCCCGGCTCCTGCTGGCGGCCAAGTTCCTTCAAGACCGCCATCTCAGGCCGCTCCCCTGAGGCTACGGCAACCGAGAAGGTCTTTACCGCAAAATAATCCCTGGATTTTACCGGCAGCCAGAGATCCG
This sequence comes from Christensenella sp. MSJ-20, assembly GCF_044357945.1. NCBI lineage: Bacteria > Bacillati > Bacillota > Clostridia > Christensenellales > Christensenellaceae > Christensenella > Christensenella sp. MSJ-20. The sequence continues at coordinate 113,300 of NZ_CP076563.1, read as the reverse complement.
CCGTGATGGTTCCCCCGGACCGGTTCCCAGCCTGAGGATCGATCTCCGGGGTGTATTCCCCAACCCGATCCACCTCCCTAAAGGGGGAAACGCATCCGGCCAAGGTAAACAGGCACAGCAACCAGCAGCACAACGCCAGGTATCTTCGCGTCATAGCCCTTCCCTCCTTCCAGGAATCCAGATGATAAAGGTGGAACCCTTACCCTCCTGACTTTCCACCGTCACCTTGCCCTCATGGAGCTTTACGATGGTATCCACGATGGAGAGCCCCAACCCAGTGCCGCCCGTCTGACGGGCCCGGGCCTTATCCACCCGGTAGAACCGATCAAAAATGTGGATCTGATCCTTCTCAGGAATGCCGATGCCGGTATCCCGAACCACGATCTCCACCCCATCGGATCCAGCTCGAGCGGATACCGTTACCAAACCGCCCTGCGGGGTATATTTGATGCCGTTGTTTACCAGGTTTTCCACGGCGGTCTGCATCAGGTTCGCGTCACAATAGGCCGTAACACCGCTTTTCTCCCCTGTAAGCTGGATGTCGCTCTCCTCGGCAAAAGGGGTCAGCACCGTAATCACGCGGCCAATGAGCCCATCCAGATCCACGCTGGTCCGATTCAGCTGATATTCGGGTTGCTCGGTCTGAGAAATCACAAGCAAATCGTTGAGCAGCGCCACCATCCTGTCAATCTGTTGGTTGATATCCCCCAGGAACTCCTTGTAGGTTTCCTCGGGCACGTGATCCTGGTACAAAAGGGATTCCGCCAGGATCTTGATGGAGCTAAGGGGCGTCTTTAACTCATGGGATGCGTTGGCCACAAAATCGCTGCGGGTCTTATCCAGGTCCTCCAGCTTCTGGCTCATCATATTGATGGTGGTGGCCATATTGGCAATCTCCCTGCTGGAGGGGACCTGCACACGAAGATCAAAACGGCCTCGGCTCATCTTTTCCAGAATATCCGTCATGGATACGATGGGACGGCTGATCCACCGGGAGATCATGACGCAGCAAAGGATCAGCAGCGTTACCACCGCCACCCCTGCAAGGCCGATTTTCAGCATGGAGGTCATGAGGGAATCCCTGACGTCTTGGATGGAAACGCTCACCAGAACCACACCCACGGGGGTGGATTCGTTCACCACCTGGGCGGTGTAATAGACGGCCCAGGTACTGGCCGCAAAGAAGGACTCCTCCTTAGGAGAGATGCGATGAAACCCATAGGAGGCGGTAGCCTGTCCCGAAACCACCTGCTGAACCTCCTGGTATTGCAGCACCCGGCCGTTGAGCTCGGAAAACCCATCGGCCAGCACCGTACCGGCGGTATCCAGGATCAACACCCGGCCGGACATCTTCTTCCCCTGGGAAACCGCGGCATCATACATGGCGCCGGCATCCCGGTCAAAGACCGTACGGCCCATGGTAGCGGCAAAGCTCTCCACCTGTTGGCTTTGCGCCACGATGCGCTGGTCCACCAAAAACTGTCCCACCATGGAGCTGATGATCACATACACCAGCAGCATGCAAGCAAGAAATAGGATGGTAAAAAGGCCGGTGATCCGAGCCCGAATTGTAGAAAACAGCCTACTTATTCGCAAAGTAGTAGCCAACCCCCCACCGAGTCATGATGTACTCGGGATTGGCGGGATTCTTCTCCACCTTCTCCCTCAGGCGGCGCACATAGACATCTACCGTGCGGAGATCATGGCGGGCGATGGAGTCCTCCGACCGATCCTTGGCGTTCAGCATCTCCATCAGGGCCTTGCGGTCAAAAACCCGGCCAGGGTTCTCCATCAAAACATGGAGCAGGTCGAACTCCTTGCTCGTTAGGGCGATTTCCACCCCGCCCCGAACCACGCTGCGGGAAAACAGGTCGATCTCCAGATCCCGAATGGCGATTTTGGAGCTGCTACCGGCGCTCTGCTGACCCATGCGGCGAAGCACCGAGCGGATGCGGGCCTTTACCTCCAGAATATTAAAGGGCTTGACCATATAGTCGTCCGCACCGTATTCCAGGCCAAGGATCTTGTCCATGTCGTCTCCCTTGGCGGTGAGCATGATCACCGGCACCTGGCTGCGCTCCCGGATTCCGCGGAGCACGTCCATACCGCTCATCTTGGGCAGCATCACGTCCAAAAGAATGATATCGTACTGGTTGCTCTGGGCAAGAGCTAGGGCGGTCTCCCCGTCCAAGGCCTCTTGAACCAGGTATCCGTCCTGTTCCAGGGAAAAACGCAGTCCTTTTAGGATCAACGGTTCGTCGTCCACGATCAATATACGGATAGCCACTTACACATCCTCCGTTTCCCGTCGGTCATATTATCTCGTTCAGTATACCATAGCCAGGGACTGAATCCAAACCGATGGCTCCTGATTTTTTACCGTTCAGATATGGAAATCAGGGAACAAATATCCCCTGATCCTCATAGAGCTTCCGTTCCAAATCCAGATCCGAAAGATCGCCGTCCGCAAGGGGACCGCCCGCCCGCAGGATGGCGTCCATCACCGTGGAGCCCATGGGCATCAACACCACACCGGGATTCTCCACCTTCCCCATCACCGTAACCAGTATGGTGTACTGGGTGGGCTCGGAATCGGGTATGGCCGACGGTTGGGAACGCGCCGCAGCCTCCGCTGCCAAAGGCGGGGTATGGAACAGATGGGAAAGAAAATACCGGCCGCACAGGGAAAGCAGCACCACCGCCAAAACCGCAAGGGCATATCTCTGATGCCGTTTCATACCGGTTTCCCCCTTTTTCGCCGGAATTGTCTCTAAGTATTATACATTTAAACCTGTCCATATGTACATATCCCAGACCGATTATGCTATACTATTAAACATGAGTTCCAACCGTTTTTTGCAAAAAGCCGCGCTGTTTTTGCTGACGGCCCTATATCTGGTTTTCCCCACAAACGCCATCGCAGCGGAGGGGGCCCTGCTGTCCGATCCGCAAGCCTTTGCGGGCAACCCGGACGACCCCGCCCAAACCCTTTCTTTGGTCCAGGCCCGCTCCTATCTATTGCTGGATGTGGAGACCGGGGACGCCATTTTCTCAGAGAATGCCCAGGAAGAAGTCTCCATCGCAAGTACCACCAAAATGATGACAGCCCTTGTGCTGGTGGAACAGGTCTCCGATCTTTCCGCCATGGTCACCTGTGGAGACGAGGTCTACGTCAGCGATCCCGCCTCCTCTCTGGCCGGCTTGGTCAAGGGGCAGACCCTCAGCTATAAGGATCTGCTTTACGGCCTGATGCTTCCCTCGGGAAACGACGCCGCTCAGGTGATCGCCGTGGCGGTTTCCGGCTCCATTCCGGCTTTTGTGGAACAAATGAACCAGCGGGCCAAGGAGCTGGGCATGTCCCATACCCAGTTTGAAAATCCCCACGGACTTTATGGCGTTGGACATTATTCCACTGCAGAGGACTTGGCCATTCTGGCCCAGGAGGTACTCAAAAACCCCACTCTGCTGGAGGTGGTATCCACCCGTGAATACACCCTGCCCGCCAACAGCAAATATCCCCAGGGGAGAACGGTCGTCAACTCCAATCCCCTGCTCCATGAAACCACCGTGGAAAGCAACTCTCAGGACGCTCCAAGCGCAAACCCCTATTATGTGGAGGGAACCCAGGGAATCAAGACAGGGTTTATCGACGAAGCGGGCTATTGCTTGGTCGCCGCCGCAACCCAGGAGGAGCGAACCCTGATCGCCGTGGTATTGGGCGCCAAAACCATCGGCCTTCGGAACCAAAGCGCCGCCGCCCTTTTGCGTTACGGGTTTGAACACACCAGCTTAGTGGAGATAAGGGATACCCTTGCCGACATCCCCCTTACTCTAGAGGCGGAAAACACGGGAATCCTGGGCCGGGAGCTCCCCGCCAGGCTGCGTATCGGCGAGGAAGTTCCTTCCCGGCTTCTGATGACCAACAGTGACCGGGATCGTTTCCTAGCTCGGGAAGGAGTCACCATAAACCTGCTCCCCATGGAGGGACTTCGTGCCCCCATCCAAGTGGATCAGGTCATTGGGCGGGCAGAAGTGTTCTTTGACGGAGCCTTGCTTCTCAGCTGTGACGTCCTATCCACCCAGTCCCATGCCAACGCCTATCATCTCATCATCTATACCGCGGGCGCCATTTTCGGAGTGCTGCTCCTGCTGTGGGCATATCTACACCATGGAAGACGGCGGCGCAGAACGGCTTCAGCGGGAAGGAGAATCGCTCCATGAACCAGCATAGTCATAAGATAACCCGGACAGCATTGTTTCTTTGCTGCCTGATCCTTTGCGTTATGATACGTCCATCCCCAGGGCAGCCCGATGGGACAAGCTCTCTGCGCTTTGGCCCTATCCCCGTTTATGCCGAACCCGATCCCAGCGCTACTCCTGAAGCCAGCGCTACGCCCGACCCGAGCGCCACCCCCGACCCCAACGCTACCCCTTCGGTCACGCCGCCGCCTTTGGACGACGGCACAGAGGAGCCCGTGGAGCCGGATCCCATGGGCAAACGGCCGCTGATGATCGGCTTGGGCGTCGTAGGTCTGCTTTTATCCGGTTCGCTTTTGATTAAAGTGCTTCTAACGCCCAGCATCCGCCGGAAGCGGCGGCAACAGAGCGTCCTCAGGGCAAAGCCGCTTCGAAAGCCCTCCCCGCACCGGTCGGATCTGGATCTCATCGACTATTACGATCAGCGTCCCTCTCCTTTGGACAAGCGAGAGAAGGTGTATTGGAACAATGATCGCCGTCAAAACGATGCCCGGATCCGCATTCGCACGGGCGCGGGACGGCTTACCGATTCCAGCGCTCCACGGCCTGGACAGCGGGGACCGGTGCGCACAAAGGCAGACGCGGTAAGACAGCCTCGGCCCCAGGGACAATCCTCCCGCCGCCCTGCACCCCCTCGTCCTCCAGCCGGCGCTGCCGGCGGATCGTCCGCCCGGAGACCAGCAGCAGCGCCCCGAACAAACAATGGATCCTCCAGAAACCGGCCCAGCGGACAGGAGCGGGGCCAGGTTCGACAGTTTCCCACCGACCCGCGCAAAAAGCGATAAAAGAAAAAAGGACCGCAACTGCGGTCCTTTTTTATCTATCTTTGGTAAAAGCGGAATCCTCCCAAGGAGCCGCTCTTCTTTCTTGAAAATCCGGTGTTCTCAGGTCCGGATCCGAAAGGTTTTAGGGGCAAAACGGTAGACCAAAACACATGCAACGACGCTGTAAAGCACGCAGAAAACAATCGTCATCATTCCAAATACCAGGGTTGGCATACGCAGCTGCATCATAAAAAAGCAGGCAAGATAGGTGGCCGACAAAACAAGGCTATACGTTCCGCTTTTGAGTTCCGTCCCAGCGTTATAGGGCTGCAGCAGGTAGTAGATTGTCAGGTAATGGATGGAAAAAAACAGGCTCATGCAGAGGATGGAGACCACCAACACGGCATAGTTCAGCGGGTTATCCGTCCCTCCGGTGGCAAAGAGAATGAGCGCCAGTCCAACGCCAATAACTCCCGCCGGAACGGCGTTGATCTTCATAATTTCCCGAAGGCGTATCTGAAATAGCTTCAATACAAACCTCGGCTGCTTATAGAACGAGTAGGTCAACAGACTGTGGTCACAGTTCATAAAGAGGGCCTGTGTAAAGCCCGTGCCTCGGTTGATGCAATACATAACAAAGACGAAGTACGGAAGCCAGGTCAGGATCATTTCATTGATTTCCGGCTTTACCTCCGGTTTTAGGTAGACGATCAAGAGAACCCCCGCAGCCAGAAAAGAGCAAACGTAGGAGATCTTTTTCGTAGCGTTCCATAGAATCTTTTTATGGCGCTTGATAAACAGTTCATTTAAGTATTCAAAGCCCTTGCGGTCGCTTGTAATGGTGGTATCGGTGGATATCTTGTTCTCGTTGGCCCGCTTGACGGCCTGTGCAGCGGCGTCCATCTGGGTTGTTAGCCCCGCCAGCAGTTCCTGGTTGATGGCGCGGTAATCCTGGAAATTCCATACCCTTCTGATTCCAAAGATCCCCAGAGGAATGCAGACGAGGAATGCGGTCACCAAGACTTGATTGGGAAGGACAAACCCAACTGCCGGCAAACCATACGCGGCCGCCAGAAGCAAGGCGACGCAGCACCAGGTATATTTTGACAGCTTATTTTCGTTATAACCAAAGCCTCTCCTCTCGTAATCCCTAAGGGAGAGTGCAGAAACAAACAGCTTTATTCCCGCGATGCAAAAGGGGATGAGCAAGCAAAACCAAAGCGGCATATCCTGATTCCGTCCATACAAAACCGTAAATGGAAGGAATCCCACCACAACCTTGATGAGGGAGTAGAGATAGTTTATCAGCGTATATTCCCGCGCATCCATTCTCAGAAGGAACATGGCATAGTATTTGTCCTTGGTGGGATTAAACAGATGGGTATTGGTAAAGCTGCCAATGATGGTTAAAAACAAAAAAGCATGCAAGAAAACATGACTTGCCGATAAATTCTTATAAACCATGGAAAACTGTACCATGGCAAGAAAATAGAGAAACTTTCCAAGAAAAATTGAGATGATTTCCCATATGGCGGCAAGGACGCTGGCAAAAATCTTTAGTCCTTTTACCCGATATAGCGTCCCCGGCAGAATCCTTTTGAGCAAGGGGATTTGCTTGAGGGAATAAAGGATAGCATTGACGCGGTACGTATTTTTTAAAGAAAAGGATTGTCTCAGGGTTCTATTCATTTCCTTCCTCCCTGAGCGCCGCTATGATTTTCTCCTTAAACTCCCTGCTGTCCAGATCGGACTTTTCCACAACCTCCAGCTCCCCGTGGCTGAGCAGCACGATCTCATCGCAAAGATCCAGCGCCAAATCCATAATATGGGTGGAAAAAATGGTAATGCGATCCTGCTTTATGGAGCGGAGCAGCTGCTTCATCTCCTCCGCTACAACTACGTCCAAGGAGGTGAGCGGCTCGTCCAACAACAAAATGTTGGGCTGCGCGATGATGTTGATGAGCATCTGCATCTTATTTTTCATGCCGTGGGAATAATCCTTCAAGAGCTTATCCCTGTCCTCTGGCTCAATGCTCATCTCGTCAAAATACTCGTCAATCCGCTTTGGATGTGCAATAGACGTCTCATTGATCTCCATAAAGAACTTCAAAAATTCTCTTCCGGTGAGAAACTCCGGAACGGTGGGCGTGGACAGCACATAGCCGATATCCTTTGCCGCGACCTCTCGGCGGATGCCGTCCTGCTTCAAATAAAAGCTGCCGCTATCCATTTTTAAATCGCGGTTCAAACAATTAAACAGCGTGGTTTTTCCCGCGCCGTTTCTGCCAAGAAGTCCATAGATCTTCCCCTGCTTAAAGGTAAAATTTATATCCTTCAAAACCTCTTTGTTCTCAAATTTCTTTGATAGGTGTTCGATTACAAATTTCATGCGGTTCCCCCATAGCCGTACGCAAATCCGGCCTATTCATAGATGGCATACAAAAAACCTCGGCGCAGCAAAGAGAACGCCGAATCCCCCATGCAACGGCCCAAGCATTTTATATCGATTTCTCCTTTAAAAAGCCATGGGACTTCATCCCATAAACGAAGTCCCATGGCCGCTTGTGCCGCGCCCGCAAGCTTTCAGCGTATGTTCAAAAGTGCACACACGCCATGGTCCAAGCTCGATCTATCCCTCATAGTGGCGTAGATTGGCCCCATCGCTCCAGAGGCGCTCTAGGTTATAGAATTCCCGCTCCTCCCGATGGAAGATATGCACCAGCACATCTCCGTAATCGCAGACAATCCACCGCCCGGGACCATAGCCCTCCACCCGGAAGCGCTTGGCGCCGGCCTCCTCCATCTTTTCCATAAGCTCGTCACAAAGGGCCTTGACCTGTACGGTGGTATTGCCGGTAGCCAGCACCAGATAGTCGGCAATGATGGTCATATCGGCCACATGGATGATGTCTATATCCTCGCCCTTCCGGTCATACAGCACTCGAGCGGCATACTGGGCCATGTTTTCACTGGTCAATCCTTCATTCCTCCTCTTTTCCAAATAGCGGATGGCAGCCTCCGTCATAGGATCCGCCGCCTCCCCCTTCTCCTTAAGATGCGCCATGCTTTGGCGCAAAATCAGCAGGACGCATTGGTCCAGGTCTTGACGGACGGCCTCCCGCAGGGTCTCCACCCCCGGGTAGCGCCGTCCCTCCTCGCATTTGTCCGCTACAAACAAGATCTTCTCCAGCAGTCCCATGCCAGGCCGGCCGGTGGTGTGGTACCAAACCGCATCCAATACCTCCCGATCCGTAATCCCCAGCTTCTGCTGGAGATAGGCCGCAGCCAAGGGGCCGTGCAATAGATTAGCATTGGGATAATCCTCCGGTTTTATGCCGGATTCCGGTAGAAAAGCCTCCGCTCGCTCCCCTAAATAGCGAAAGATATCGTGGAACAGCGCCGCCGTCTCGGCCCGATCCACATCTACACCATATCGCTGGGCCAGCTCCGCCGCCATCTTCACTACCCCCGCGGTGTGGCTTTCCCGGCCGGGCGGCAAAAGCTCCTGGGCCAGCGCCATCCGGCTATCGTGGTCCATGGCGGTACACCCCCTTTTCCCGGATGTAAGCCTCAACCTTGGGATGGAGCAGCCCCAGCGTTCCCATCTCCCCCTGAATACACCGGCGCAGCAGGGTGGAGGATACCGGAGTGGGCTCGTAATCCACCAATAAAATCCGAGCGCCATACCGATCCCGCAGCTTCTGAGCCAGCTCCTGAACCAGCCGGGGCTCCACCCCCGCCCGCTCAAAAACCACATAGTTGCACAGGCCAATGGCCTCCTCAAACCGATACCAGTTCTCCAGATACAAAAAAGCGTCTCCGCCTAGGATGTAATAAAACTCCGTTCCCGGGGGGTAGTCGGCAATCAACTGATGGAGGGTATCCACCGCGTAGGTATACCCTTTTCGCTGAAGCTCCATGGTATTTACCGTAAAATGGGGATCATTCTCCACCGCCAGACGGACCATCTCCAGCCGATCCTGGGGGCTGGCCACAAAAACTCCCGGCTTGTGGGGCGGCGTGCCCACGGGGATAAACAGCACCTCCCGAAGCCCCAGAGTGCGATAAGCCTCCTGGGCCATCTCGGTATGTCCCACGTGGATGGGATTAAAGGTTCCCCCCATAATCCCCACCCGAGCCGCTTCAAGGCGGCACCGGGGAGCACACTGCTCCCTATGGCAGACAAAATCGCTCGCTGGAATCCCCTCCTTTCGGATGCTCCTATTATACGGGAGTTTTCTCGGTTTTAAAAGGTTAAAGGCCCAATTTGTGGCAATACTAAGAAAAACCACTTTTCCTATGGAGGCGACGGTATATGCTGAACAAAACCCTGCGAGGCTACTACAAACGAATGCTCTATCAAAACCGGGGGCCGGTTGCTCGCGGCCTGGATTTTTTGGCCCTACGGCTGGTCTTCTTTCTATCCTTCTGGATTCTCTTTGGCCAAAGCCTACATAGCCTTTGGCAGGGAGCGGTGATGGCCCTCATCGCCACCCTAGCAATATCCGCCGCCATCGAGGTGGCAAAGGAACGGAAGCTGGCCGCCTTTATCCAGCGCAAGCGCAGGGAACTCAGCCAGGAATACTGGCTAGAGCAGTTGGTGCTCATGGATGGCAAGGAGTTTTCCTCTCTGGTGGTGGAGCTAATCGGCTCCATGGGCTATACCGTCAAAGGGCGCCTGCGGGGAGCTCTCATCTGCGAAAACCAGGGCGAGATCTCCATGGTGTTCCCGGTGCAGTATCACCAAAGCTATTCCCTTTCCCCCCAGGACGCCTTGGATATGTACCGTATGGCCCATAGCAAGGAGATCGAGGATATTGTGGTGGTTGCCACCTGTCCCATGGCGGATGAAACCCGTACCTTCCTCCACAAGCTGTATCCCACCCGGTTCAGCGTACTGAGCCGCGCCACCCTCTTGAAAGCCGCCGAGCGGACGGGAAAACTCCCCAGCCCCGCCGCCACCGAAAACGCCCTTTTGGAGGCTCTTCGCCAAAACGAGATGAGCCTGCAAAAGCTGAGGATGCAGGCTCTCTATAGCGGCAAGACCAAGGCGTATCTTTTCTGCGGCCTAGTGTTGCTTGCCACCACCTATTTCACTGGATTCAACCTTTATTATCCCTTTGTGGCAGCGCTCTGCTTTTTGCTGGCTTTTGTCAGCCACTACCACACCAGAACCTCCCCTAAAGGATGATTTTAGGATCCCTGTGGTTCTTCCGGTAGAGGACAAACCGCCGCCCTATCTGGCTGACCGGCTCAGAACGGGTCAACTCGCATAGTTGGGTCAAAGCCTTCCGAGCGGTGATGGGGCATGTCTCCAAGCAGGCGCCCTTGATGAGCTCCCGGGCCGCAAGGGCCTCATCCGCCTGCTGGATCAAATTCTCCGTAATGCCGGCCTTTCCCACATGGAGCACCGGCGCAAGGTTGTTGGCCATTCCTCTCAGCTGGGCCCGTTGTTTCGTCGTAATCATTCGTCTCTCTCCCTATCAATCCACAAAGTCAAATTCGGTTTCGGCCATAATGACGGTGTCCCCGTCCTTGGCTCCATGCTGGCGCAGAGCGTCCACAATCCCGTTCTGTTCCAGCATTTTTGCAAAAAAGCTGAGGCTGTCCCGATCCCCCAGGTTTACCCGTCGCATGATATCCTCGGCCAGGGGACCGTTCACCTCAAAGACCCCTTCCTCCACCTGATCGATGCTGAAAGTGCGGTCTTCCAGAATCTCCTCCTCCTGAAAATCCTCCAGGATATAATCAGGCTCCGGCAAATCGTCCACCATAGCGGCGGCCTTCCGCATCAGAGGCAAAAGCCCCTGGTTGGTGGCTGCGGAAACCGGAAACACCTCAATCCCCTTCTCCTCAAGATACTCCCGCAGCCGCGCAAGATTTTCCTCCGCGGGAGGGATATCCATTTTGTTGGCGGCCACGATCATAGGCCGGCGGGCTAGTTCCTCGCTGTACCGTTCCAATTCCCCCATGATGATCTCGAAATCCTCCACCGGATCCCGCCCCTCAAAGCCGGACACATCCAGCACGTGGATCAACATTCGGGTCCGTTCCACATGACGGAGAAAATCATGGCCCAGGCCCAAGCCCTCGCTGGCCCCTTCGATCAATCCGGGAATATCCGCCATCACATAGCTGCGGCCGTCCACGCTGCACATCCCAAGGTTTGGAGAGATGGTGGTAAAGTGATAGTCCCCAATCTTAGGGTTGGCCCGGGTCAGCATAGAAAGAATCGTGCTCTTTCCCACATTGGGGAAGCCCACCAGGCCGATGTCAGCAATGGATTTCAGCTCCAGCACCACAAAGCGGCCCGCCCTCTGTTCCCCCGGTTGGGCAAACCGAGGCGTTCGGCGGGTGGGCTTTGCAAACTTGGCGTTGCCCCTGCCTCCGCGCCCCCCGGTCAGCACTCTGCGCTCCTTATTGGGCTCGTCCATATTGGCCATCACAGCGCCGGTCTCCTCATCGTATACCACGGTACCCACAGGTACCGGGATACGCATGGTCTCTCCGCTGGGGCCGGTCATATTGGCTCCCCGGCCTGGAGTGCCGTTCTGGGCCTTGAAATTCCGCTTATAGGAGAAATCCATCAGGGTGCGGAGGGCTGGATCCGCCACAAAGACCACATCTCCCCCACGGCCGCCATCCCCGCCGTCCGGGCCTCCCGCGGGGATATACTTCTCTCGCCGAAAGGAAACGCAGCCGTTGCCGCCGTCCCCCGCTTTAATGAAAATTCTCGCTTTATCTACAAACATATCATCGACTCCTTGGCCCTCATTATACCTTGTTTCTCCCCCACCCCGCAAGCAGGCTGAGCCTGCACCCTTTTTATATGCCTTCGGCATATAGTTCTGCTCCAATCCATCTGCGTTTTCATACAGGTGGTTCCGTATTGCATGGGTTCTGTTCGGTTCAGTGCTCCAAGACGCTGGTAAAGCGCAAGGATTTCAGAACCATCGACAAAAATATGCGTTAAGATGGACGCTCGCGCTGCCCAAAAAAAGCCCGGCATATGCCGGGCTTTTCCCTGGCAGACCTAGTCTGCCCCGATTTGCTATGTCTCTATGCCGCTCTTATACCAAGCCTTGAGCCATCATGGACTCGGCAACCTTCATAAAGCCGGCGATGTTGGCGCCCACCACGAAGTTATCCTCAAATCCGAACTCCTTAGCAGCGTTGGCGGCATTCCGATAGATATTCGCCATGATCTCCTTCAACCGGGCGTCTACTTCCTCCATGGTCCAGGAAAGCCGGATGGCGTTCTGGGACATCTCCAACCCGCTGCAGGCAACGCCGCCGGCGTTGGCCGCCTTGCCGGGAGCAAACAGGATCCCCTTCTCGATAAAGTAATTGGTGGCCTCCATGGTGGTAGGCATATTAGCGCCTTCGCCTACGGCATAGCAGCCGTTCTTCACCAACGCCTGGGCCCCTTCAAGATCCAACTCGTTCTGGGTAGCGCAGGGCAGAGCAATGTCGCAGGGTACGGTCCAGATGCCGGTGCAGCCTTCAAAATACTGGGCCTTGGGCCGATAGGACACATAGGCGCTGATGCGCTTGCGCTCCACCTCTTTGATCTTCTGGATGGTCTTCAGATCCACTCCGTCAGGATCATAGATATATCCACCGGAATCGCTCATGGCAAGAACGATGCCGCCCAGCTGGTTGACCTTATCCAGGGCATAGGTCGCTACATTGCCGCTACCGGAAATCACCACTTTAGCTCCCTGGAAGGACTTGCCCTTGGCGCCGATCATGTTGTCCATGAAGTACACCAAGCCATAGCCGGTAGCCTCCTTCCGTCCGATGCTGCCGCCATAGGTGAGGCCCTTGCCGGTAAGAACGGAGGTAAAATCATTTCGGATCTTCTTATACTGGCCGTATAGATATCCAATCTCCCGAGCACCCACGCCGATATCCCCAGCGGGAACGTCGGTATCTGGACCGATATGCCGATACAGCTCACTCATAAAGGCCTGGCAGAACCGCATAATCTCGTCGTCGGATTTTCCCTTGGGATCGAAATCGCTGCCGCCCTTGCCACCGCCCATGGGAAGGCCGGTACCACTGTTTTTGAAGGTCTGTTCAAAGGCTAGAAACTTCATAATGGAAAGGTTGACGCTGGGATGGAACCGCAGACCGCCTTTATAGGGGCCGATGGCGCTGTTGTACTGGATGCGGAATCCCCGGTTTACCTGGATATTTCCCTCATCATCCTGCCAAACCACCCGGAACATGATCTGCCGCTCCGGCTCGGCCAGCCGCTCCAAGATACGGGCCTGAGCCAGATCCGGACGTTTTTCAAAGACGGGCTCCAGGGACTGGAAAACCTCTTTTACCGCTTGCAAAAATTCCGGTTCCCCGGCGCTGCGGGCTTCCACTTTCGCATATGCTTCCTGTACGTAGGACATCACAATCAACTCCCTATGGATAATTTAGTGCGCTAATGTATCGTTGTGCTCACTTTTCTTTTTTACCACAAATCCCCCCTGAGATCAATCCTTTTCTTGGCCTTGGCCCAATTCTTAAGATCCATCCGGCAGAGGAACCGTAGCGCGCAGCGACGCGTACTCTGATAACAGACCATCTAGGAGCCGGGTGCCCATGAAACAGGATGTCCAGGAATTGATCACAGCCCTAGCCCATTCCTTCTGTAAGGGATTGAGCCTGGAGGAATCCGAGGTCCTGGGCATGCTTCTCTATTCCATTGGGGAAGCCATGCTGGATCTCATTACGCAAAATACGTTAAAAAACTAACCATTATTTAGAAACGGATAAAAATAGCCGGGAAAACTCCCGGCTATTGTGCTTTCTCCGCTATCATCCCGTGGTTCTCCCGGTAATACCGGCAGTAGGGCGCCAAAGGACAGGTCTCGCACTTGGGTTTACGGGCGCTGCATTGGCGCCGCCCCAGGAAGATCAGCCAAAGATGAGCCACGCTCCACTTATCCTTGGGGATGTTCTCCATCAGCTGGTACTCGGTCTTTAGCACGTCTTTGGCGTCGGCAAGGCCGATCCGGTTGCTGACCCGGAACACATGGGTATCCACAGCAATGGCGTCCAGCCCAAATGCAGCGGCTCCCACCACATCGGCGGTTTTGCGGCCTACGCCGGGCAGCTTCTGCATCTCCTCGATGCTCCGGGGTACCTCTCCTCCGTACACCTCACAGATCATTTTGCTGGCCGCCACAATGTTCTTGGCCTTGGTGGAATAAAACCCGCAGCTGCGAATGTATGGTTCCACCTCTTCGGGGGTCGCGGCGGCAAAGGCATAGGGATCCGGGAACCGTTCAAACAGCGCCGGCGTTACTTTGTTCACCTGTTTATCGGTACATTGAGCCGCCAGGATGGTGGAAACCAAAAGGGTGAACCCGTCCTCAAACCGCAGCTCCACCTTAGCGTCCGGGTACATCTGGGGCAGGATGGAAAGAACGGCGTCAATCTCTTCCTGCTTCATTTGATAGGCCATGGTATCCCTCTTTTCGCAAAAGATAGCCTTATTATACTATGATTTCGCTATTTTCGCAAAAGATCTCGATCCCTGTGCCTTAAGGTCAGCCCTTGGCCTGTGCCTTTACCATTGCGATGAGGCTGGCCATGCGTTCCCGTTGCTGAGGGTTGAGCATAGGGGATACCGCCTTTAAAAAATCGTCCATCTGGTTGGGATCAAAGGTACCGTCCTGCATTTCCTTTGCCGCCACCCGGAAGAGCTCCTCCTCCATCTCCTTAGGGGACTTTCCCTGGACAGAATTATAAGCCGCCATCACTTCATTCTCAGAAAATCCCGGGACATTGGTGGGGATTTTTTGTCCCTGCTGCTTTTGTGAATTCCGCAAGCTACGTGCCATCGTATCACCTCCACTCCGTCCCATATCCTATGCGAAGAAAACGGCAAGGTTTACAACGGCCCAAGGGGGTACCAATGGAGCCCTCCCTGCATAGTATGATTAGAAAGGAGGCGGTTCCATGAATACCCGTTATCATAAATACCCCATGGCTCCCCACAAGGAAGCTCCCCGGTCTCCGGCCCGGCCTCTGCGGTTCAACGGAACCCTGGAGGGCGTCGCCAATACCTTTGGCCGGTACCTCCCACAGAAGAGCCGCATGGTGATCAATACCGCCGCCACTGCTCAACGGGCCGCTCAGGAGATAGCCCAAAGCGCCTATATCCGGGGCACCATCGCCCAGGAGGAACGGCGGCATGGAGGGCCTCAGGAGGACCCTTCCGCTGCCTCCGGCACTGTCGCCGCAGGGGCTGGTTTGGCTGACCAGCTTCAGGAGCTGGAGGCGCTTTTGCATAAGCTGTCCGCCCAGGCTGCGGCAACCCCTCTGCCCGAGGCCGCTAACCCATCCCCCAGGATGGAGACGCCTCAGACGTCTAGCCCAAGCCAGGCTGTCCAAAGCGGCCAGCCTGATAATTCGGCCAATCAGGCCGCTCAAATGGCTAGCCTTTTATCGGCTATGGCAGGCCAGCAACCCCCTACAAACCAAGATGCGTCCAATCCAACGGGAACCAACAACAGCCAGCTCTCCGCCATGATGCCCTTTCTCCTTCAGGCCATGGGCGGACAAAGCAGCTCTGGCGCCGCTCAGGATCCCATGGCTGCTATGATGCCCCTCCTGATGCAGTCCATGATGGGCCAGCAGACGGCAGATAACGGCGGACAGGGCAACAATATGGCTGCCATGATGCCCCTCTTGATGAGTGCTATGGGTGGGCAAAACCAGGGAACGGCAGGCCAGGGCAGCAACATGGCCGCCATGATGCCTCTCTTGATGAGCGCTATGGGCGGGCAAAACCAAGGAGGCGGCAACAGCATGGCAAGTTTATTACCCCTTCTGATGCAATCCATGGGCTCCAGTAACCACTAACCAGCGTGCCGCTGGACCCATACGCTGGCATCCTTTTTCCCACATCCAATCGTCCTGCCCACGGTATGGGTTCTCTCATGGCACTAGTCATCCTCCAGCGTGCCGCTGGACCCACACGCTGGCATCCTTTTTCCCACATCCAATCGCCCTGCCCACGGTATGGGTTCTCCCATGGCACTAGTCATCCTCCAGCGTACCGCTGGATCCATACGCTGGCATCCCCCTTTTCCCAGATCCAATCGTCCTGCCCGCGGTATGGGTTCTCCCATGGCACTAGTCATCCTCCAGCGTGCCGCTGGACCCATACGCTGGCATCCTTTTTCCCACATCCAATCGTCCTGCCCGCGGTATGGGTTCTCCCACGGCCCCCCTCCAGCGTGCCGCTGGGGCCACGCCATACCGGTAAAGCGAGAGCCTCATCCAAGACAAAACATTCGCCCTTTTCCCTCCATACAAAAAAACAGCGCCGAAGCGCTGTTTTTCATCCATTTTACTGGGCCATACGGGGTTTTAGCACCTCGATGGCCTTCTTCAGTTGCAAATCGTTTTCATCGGTTAGGGTGGAGGGCTTCAGCACCTGCTCTTCCGCCAGTTCCACCTCATAATCGGGTTCGATACCCTTGCCGTTGATGTCCGTTCCTCCGGGGGTAAAGTAGCTGGCAATGGTGATCTTCAAAAATCCATCGCTATCCCGAAGAGGGTAATACCGCTGAACCAATGCCTTTCCAAAGCTGGTTACCCCAACAATCTCCCCTACCTCGTTATCGTGGAGAGCGCCCGCCAGAATTTCACTGGAGGAAGCCGATCCGGCGTTCATCAGCACCGAGATGGGCAGCCCCAAAGTCTTGGCATCGCTGCGGGTGGTCTGCTCCCTCCTCTGCTTATCCCGAGTGGTAACGATGTCCCCAGCCGGCAAAAGCGCATCGGCAATGGCCGTAGCGTAATCCACATAGCCGCCAGGGTTGTCCCGCAGATCGAGGACGATTCCTCGAACCCCCTGAGCCTGGAAAAAAGCGATGGCCTGATCAAAGCCCTCTATGCAATTCCCATTGAACTCCAGGATCTTCAGATAGCCAATGTCGTCCGGTAGCAGACGGTACTCCACTTTGTCAATGGTCACATGGCCCCGGGTAATCTCAATCTCCATGGGAGCATTATCCCGGTAGACGGTAACCACAATCTTAGTACCCTCCTCCCCCTTGAGCTCCGAGGCAATCTGGCTCAGGCTTTTGGTGGTGTCGATGGGCGTCCCATCGATGGCCATAAAGAGGTCGTTTACCTGCACCCCCGCCGCTTCCGCAGGAGAGCCCTTATGGACGATTACCGCATAGGGATATCCGGTAGTCTGATCAATGGATACGGTCACCCCAATGCCGCTGTACTCCCCCGATTCCTCTTCCAGCATGCTGTTGTATTCCGCGGTGGTAAGATATTCGGAGTAAGGATCTCCTAAGGCGGTGATAGCCCCCTTATAAGCCCCCACGTTCACCTGCTCCAAATCAGCGTCCTGATAATAAGAGGTGTCCAGATACCAGTAGAGTTCTTCCATTCCCTTGGCCAGGGCTCCGGATTCCCCCTCCCCGCCGCTAAGCACCTCGGTGGTAATCAAATAGGTGCCAAAACACCCGATCAACAAACAAGCCAGCGCCATCAAAAAGGCTGTGGATTTCTTCATGTTCTCATCCCTTATCCTTGGTCATTCCTTGTATTTTACCACAAATCCTATTCCCGTACTATGGTACCCCCGGAAGTCTTTTCCAAATACACAACATTTTCAGTTATACTGTAAAATGCGTCGTCATGGCTAATGAGAAAAAGCTGGTCAAAACCCTCCACCGCCCGGGGGAGCATCTCCCCCAGCCGGCCCCGGCGTTGGGCGTCCAGATTGCTGGTAGGCTCATCAAAAAAAGCCAGGGACAGGCTGCTAAAGGTCTGGATCAACGCCAAGCGAACCGCCAAGGCGGCGGTCATTTTCTCCCCGCCGGACAACTGTCCAAACCTCCTCTGGCGGTACATCCCGCCCAAGGTATCCCCAATCAAAATGTCGAAGGACTCCTCCCATCTAAGCTGTCCCGATTCCCCCGATATGGAGCGGTAGAGTTCTCCCGCCCGAGCGGAGACCCGCTCCCGAATGGCCCGAGCCATGGGCCCGCCCGCCCGTTTCAGCACATCCCGAAGATCCCCCATCCACGAAAGCGCCCGTTCCTTCTCCTGCGCTTGGGTTTGGAGCATCCGGTACCGGCCGGCCCGCTCCTCCGCCTCTTGATACCGGGCCTGAGCGCCGTTGACCGCTTCCTGGGCCTGGCCCACAGCAAGAGCCGCCTCCTGAGCCATTTGCCGCAATTTCTGGGCGGATTCCCCCAGGGATCCCAGCTCCTCCAGCGCATGGACCAGACGCCCCCGGCGTTCTTCCAAGGCCGCCAGTTCCTCATCCGCCGCCTTCCGCTCCCGTTTCAGGGAATCCGCCGTCTGTGCCAGGCTTTGCTGGATTCGGTACTCCTCATACACTGGCCGGAGCGTCTGCATCCTCTGGGCACAGGCGTTTTGTTTCGCCATGACCTGGGCATAGGCCTCTTCCGCCAACTTCAGAGCCTCCTCCCGATACCCCTCCGTTTGAAGTTCCAACTCCAGCGCCCCAGCCTCCTCTAAAAGACGCTCCCCTTCCTCCTGCTTTTTCAGGCAATCGGCTAAACGGCTGTCCAGAGCGGAAAGCTCCTCCTTCAGCCGCTCATGCCGGGTTTCAGCATCCCGGAGGATCTGCCGTGCTCCATCCAGTTCTTCCCTAAGGCGGCGCTCTTCCTTTTCCCGTTCCTGGGCAATTTCCTGAGCCCATCCCTCAAACTCCGGCAAACCCTCCTCCGGTAGGACGTCCAGAAACCGTTCCAGGGCAACTTGCTCCTCCGGAGCCAAGGATTCCCGCAGTCCCAGCATCAATTCCTCCATGGCTTCCGTCAGCTCCATCGCCTGGGCTTCTCCTTGGGCGCATTGGGTGAGTTCCCGTTCCAGCGCCAAAAAGGCCTCGGTTAGGTTGGATTCCGCCAGCGCCTGGGATACATCCATACGTTCTTCCTGTAGGGCCGCCAGCTCCTCGGTCAATTCCGCGGTACGGGCTTCCAGAAAGGAGGGTTCCGTCCCCTCCCCCAGCGGGCATGGAACCCCCGCCACCGGGCAAGTGCCCGACGCCATCTGTGCCGCGCCCTGCTTCATGTAGGCGATCCGCTCCTGTAATTGTACAGAGGTTTCCCCCAGGATACGCTCCCGTTGGGCCAGCCGCTCCATCCGGCTCTGTTCTGAGCGGAGCGCCTCCCGCCGCGTCAGCAGCTCCGTTCGCTTTCCGGCCAGCGCCCGGGCGCGGCTGCGTTCCTCCAGCAGCTCCGCTCCCCGGCGACCGGCGTATCGGATGGCGCTCCCCCCAGCGGCCGCGTCCTCAGCGCGCCGGTGAGCCTCCGCTTCCTTCTCCGCTATATCCCGAGCGGTGGATACCTCCAAGGCCACTTCCTCTATGGAACAAGAACAGACCTCCTTTTCCTCCTCCAGCCGCTTGCGTTCCTTCTCTGCCTCCTCCAATAGCCATTTCCCCCGGCTTCGGCGCTCTCCAGCCCGGGCGGTGGCTTCCCCATGGCGTCGGGCCAACTCCTGTTGTTCCTTCCATTGGATGGTAAGGATCCGGCTTTCCTCCAGCAGCCGAGCCAGTTCCTCCTCCAAGGTACGATATTCCCTGTATTCCGTCTCCAGAGCGCCGGTTCGAATACCGGCGTCCTCCGCCCGCTCCACCCGTTCCTGCAGGCTCTTTCGACTTTCCTCAAGGTTTTGAATCCGCTCCGTCAGGGTTTCCAGCTCCCCTGCAATGGAAGCGCGCTGGGCTGCCCGCTCTCCCTGAGCCTGAGCCGCCGTTAGGGTTTCCCGAGCCGCCGCCAAACCCTGTTCATACTCCAAAAGACGCTCTTGGCTCTCCCGAAGGGACTCCATCGCCATCCGCAGATCCCGAACCCTTTCCTCAATCTGCCGCTCGGCAGGCAGCAGGGCGTCGCTGGCTCGGCGGTAGGATTCCACCCCCAGGATTCCGTTGAATTCCGCGATACGGCGCGCTGGGGTCATGAGAAAGGGGGTCAAAAACTCATTCTGACCGATGGCGATCATCTGAGAAAACAGCTCGTCCAGATCGATGCTAGGGGCAATCCCCATAGCCTCCCGCAGGAAGGGAAGCACATCGGCCCGGTTATGGAGATCCATCTGCTCCTCCCCAAAATATACCTCCCAGCGCTCACCGCCTCCGCTGGCCCGCATGGAGCGGTCCACCCGATATTCCCGTCCCCCCGCGGAAAACCACACCTGTACCAGGCAGCTTTTCTGACCGCTGTGGATGAATTCCTCCTTCTTCATGGGGGGCTGTACCCCAAACAAAGCGAACCCGATGGCTTCGATGATGGTGCTCTTCCCCGCCCCGTTCTCCCCGCAGATCAGGTTCACACCAGGGGCAAAGTCGATGACCCCCTCCCGATAGCTCTTGACGTTTTTCAGTGCCAGCCGCTGGATGATCACGCTTGCTCCCTCCTCTCCATGGCAAACCGCTCCACATCCTGGGCGATCTCGGCATAGGCGTTGCGATCCTCCAGAATCCGTTCCTTAAGCTGAAGGGTCATCTCCACCAGCCGTTCCTCCTCAAACCCCTTCTCCCGCCAAAGAGTGGACAGAACCTCCCGCTCCAATTCCTCCATGTCCATGGCAACGCTTCCCAGGGAATCCCGGTTCTGCAGCCGGATCTGGAGATCTAACATCTTGATCCCCAGCTCCCGGCCATAGGCCCGCACATCCAATAGATCCAAGTGAGCGGGATCAAAGGATACCTCTCCCCGTACCCGCAGGCATACCAGCGCTCCAGCTTCCTGAACCGTCTCCGCAAGGGCTCTTTTGATCGCGGTCTCTGCGCCGGGCACATCCATATAAGGGGTCAGCAGCGCTTCCCCCCGGACGGCAGTCCGGCGGCGGATGGGAATCAATTCCACCCGGAGGCCCTCTGGACCAACCTCTCCTAGGTAAACCCCCTTTTCCCCGCCAATGCCCTCTTCAAGGCGAACGCTTTCCGGGGCCCCAGGATTGTAAGCGATGTCCAGATGACGATAAGCGGTATGGATATGCCCCAAAGCGATATACTCCGCTTTTTCCCCCAGGGCTTCCACCACCTGTGAGGGAAGATAAGCGTTATCCATGGCCATTTGGCTGCCCACCGGGCAATGGAGCATAACGATGGTAAACCCATCATAAGAGGGGATCTCTTCCGTCAGCCGCTCCACCAATTCCCGGGTGCGGGTTCCGGCGTATGGGAGCCCTACAATGCGCGTTTTCCCGCAGTAGGCTACGTTTCCCCCCTCTTCATAGGACAGATAAAGGCGTTCCCCCTCCGGGCGGCGCAAAAGGTGGAGCAGCCCCTCCCGGTCCAAATAATCCATCCAGGATTCCCGGTCCACATAGAGGGCTTTGTCGTGGTTCCCCTCAATGGCATAGGCCGGGATCCCAGCCCGCCGCAGCAACCCCAGGCCCCGAGAGGCCTGTCCTAAAGCCTGAGGATTGATCTCCCGGCGATCAAACAAATCGCCGGCAATGAGCACAAAATCCACCTGCCGATCGACGGCAAGGGCAGCCACCTCCAAAAATGCGGTGGCAAAATCCTCCTCCCGTCCGTCTCCCCGGCCGGCGCCGATATGCAGATCGCCGCAGTGCAAAAAACGCATTCCCGTTCCCCCTTTGCTCCGATTATAGCCCATGGAATTCCACCTGGAAACCCCAGCAAACAAAAAACGGCCGGCAGCGGGTGCTGCCGGCCGTCATGCCTTGCTTCTACTTCCCAGCGTTAAAGGCTTCCTGAACGCAAGCCTGATGGGCCGGGTCAACCTTCTGCGGAATGCCTGGCTCCGCATGGGTCTCACTGTTTAAGAAATGGATGCAGATATGACCCGGGAAGTTGTTGTCGGAGATGGTGGAATCGGCGTGGGGCATGCCATTCATGGAAGCGGCATAGTAGTTGCCGTTATACACCACCCAAACGGGACGGCGGGCCCAGCTCCAACTTCCGCCGTATGCCTGCTTCAGCTTGGCGGTATCGGCGGCGGTCAGGGGTTCGGTATCCATATGGACGGTGCCGCCCTTGCGCTTGGCGTTAAAGGAGATGCCCGTCCGCACATCGATGACCTGCAGCCCGGTATATCCCCGAGGAATGGTCCGGTTGATGATGCTCCAATCCACCAGCTGCACCTTGCCCTTCACCTGGGTAGCGGGCACATTGCTGCTGCCGCCAGTGCTAGGCGTTTGAGTGGGCTTAGGCGTAGGAGTGGGAATCACTTTCTTGATGCCGTTGTCCGCGTACAACAGTTCCAGAGTTTTAGCGTCCGCCTCGCCGGAGGCGGTTACCTTGGCGTCGGTTTGGAATTCCTTCAGCGCCTTTACGGTCAGGTCCCCAAAGGTTCCGGTGGCCTCCCCCGTAAAGTAATTGCGGCTGGCCAGCTCCTTCTGCATCTTGACCACCGCCTCGCCGCTCATGCCGCTCTTAAGATAGCGCACCTCGGCCTCAGCGGTAAAGTCTCCCTCCAGTTTCAGGCTGGCGGCCTCCACATATCCCACTGCGTCCTTGTAGGACACCTTGTAACATCCGTTCTGATAGTCCATAACCCGCACGCCGTTGCCGGTGTAAAGCTTGCCCACTTCGGCAGCTTCGGCCTCAGCAGCCTGACGGATCACAGCGCCGTCCTTCATTACGGTGCCGTCATATCCTTCCTGGGTCAAAACAAAGAGCTGGTCTTCGGGAAGATAGCCTTCAATGATGCCATAGCTCACCTTGCACCAGCCGTCGGCCTGCTCCAGCACCTGGACGGTCTCATCCTGATGCATGGTAAAGACCGCCTCCGCCTCATCGCTGGCGCCGGATCGCACCTGGGCTTCCTCTTTGGCCCGCGCCTCGGTAACGGCGGGTTCGGAAGCGGGCTCCGGATTGTCCACCGGGATCACGTCGGAAGCGGCGGCGGGCTCGTCCGGAAACAGGAAGATATTCCCCAGGGCAATCTCCTCCGCCAAAACGGCGGGATCCTCCCCAGCGGCCGCATTCTGCTCCACGGCCCCAGCCCTATGAAGCGGCGTGACGAAGACCGCCATGGCCGCCACGGCGGCTCCCAATGTGCCCAGAATCCGTTTCTTCAAAACCTTCCTCCTATTTCCAAAAAAGGATTTTTCCTTAGCATTCGTTTTCTCGTCAATTCTATACCACAATCAAATCCCCGTCAAACGCCATCAAACGGAGCATTTAAGAGAAAATAGCCAAAAAACCATGGTTTTTTGGCTATTTAACATATTACAGAATTATTTCATACTATTCATATTCTTAAACATCTAGCCCCAGCTCTCGGATTTTCAGCTTCAACGATACCATATCGTCAAAGGAATCCGGCTTCTTCCGGGGATCCCGCAGCAGAGCGGCGGGATGGAAGGTGGCCATGATCCACCGCCCGTCCACCTGATGCCAGGTTCCCCGGTCCCGGGTAATCCTAAGGTTGGGCGAGAGAACATATCGGAGGGCGGTGGCCCCCAACAATAAAATCACCTTGGGATCGACGATCTCCAACTGCCGCTGTAGATAGGGCAGGCAGGCAGCAGCCTCCTCGTCCTTGGGCGTACGGTTCTTGGGCGGCCGGCACTTTACGATGTTGGTAACATACAGCTTATTCCGATCAATATCCACGGCGTCCAGCATATCCGTCAGAAGCCGGCCGGCAGCTCCCACAAAGGGAACGCCATTCTTATCCTCCTCCGCTCCCGGGCCTTCGCCGATGAGCATCAGGTCGGCGCCGATGCTGCCGGAACCGGCCACCGCCATATTTCGTTCCTCATGCAGAACGCAGTTCTTACAAAGCGCGATCTCCTTTACCAGTTCCTCATAGCGGTCCATGGATTTCCCCCTCTTCCCTATTCTGCTTTTGCGGTCTCGCAAGCACGGATCACATGCTCCACCAACAGCCAGCTGGTGACGCTCCCCACGCCGCCCGGCACAGGGGTGGTTCCTCCCGCCACCTCCTGGACGCTGTCAAATCGTGCGTCCCCGGTGAGCTTCCCATCCCCGTCCAGATGGATGCCCACGTCAACCACAATGGCGCCGGGCTTTACGAAGGTACGGTCCACCATACCGGGAACACCGGCGGCGCAAACCAATACATCGGCACGGCGGCACACTTCCGCCAGATTGGCGGTACGGCTATGGCAGATAGTAACGGTAGCGTTCCGGGACAAAAGCATCATGGATAGAGGCTTCCCCACCACCAAGCTCCGGCCGATGACCACCGCTTCCTTCCCCTCAAGGGAGATTCCGTAGTGATCGAGGATGCGCACCACAGCCTGAGGCGTGCAGGGCAAAAACCCGCTCTCATCGCCTCCCAGAACACGGTACAGGTTCCCGTCCCCCATGCAATCCACATCCTTTTGCGGCAAAAGACGCTCTTTAGCGGCATCTTCGTCCACCCCCCGCGGCAGGGGACGAAGCAGCAGCACGCCATGGACGCTGTCGTCTTCGTTCAACCGGTCCACGGCTGCCAACAGTCCCTGGGTGTCCGCACCCTCAGGCAGCGCCCGGCTGATAGCGCGAACCCCCGCTTGCTCACACTTCTTCATGGCGCTGGCCTCATAGGCAACATCATCGGGCCGCTCTCCCACCCGCAGGATGCAAAGGGTCGGGACGATTCCCCTTTCTCTTAAGGCCGCTGCCCGTCTGCCGCACTCCTCTCGGATATCCCGCGCCACCGGGGCTCCCTTTAATATCTGCGGCATAGGGCGCCCTCCACCTTAGCATACACCGGCCCCAGGATCTCCGCTACCTGATGGGAGGTTTCCTGGGTCTCCCGGATCAATCGCTGCGCCACGGTATCGTCCCTCAGCAGCTTGGCGTTAACCAATACGTTCAGCGCAGCAGCCTGCGCGCAGCTCTGGGTTAAAGTCGCCGCGCAACCCACATCGCTGATCATCAAGGGGGACACCATCCGTTCAATCCGTTCCAACGCGTCGGCGGTACGGCGGCAAAGCCGCAGCATCCCGAGAGGCGGCTGAACCGCATCCATCAGGGCGGCTTCCATGGCCAGCTCCCGGGCCTCCTTTTCCTCCTGCGTGCCGTTGGGCATAGCGTATACCCGGCTTAAGGGCAAAAACGCGGCGGCATCCTCCTCCACCAGGGACAAAAAGCCCTGGGACAGCTCCTCCAAAAGAGCCAGATCCCGCTCAAGATCCTCCCGCAGGTCGGCATACTTCTTTTTTCCTACGGTAAACTGGATGGCCATGGCGCCCAAAGCGGCGCCCATTCCGCCTGCCAAAGCAGCTGCGGCGCCGCCGCCGGGCACGGGTTCACAGGCCGCCAGCCCCTCCACAAATCCCTGTATGCTCTGCTCAATCAAAGCAATTCCTCCCCATAAAAAGCCGCGCCCAAACAAAAAGGCGCGGCCTCAGTCAATAAAATGATAGCGGTGGCCTTTCTAGTCAACCCGCTTGATCCAGCACCGCCGCCGGCGATGCTGCTCCGCGTCAAAATATTTCCATAGGGCCTGAACCTTTTCATTGGTTTCCAGCTCGGGACCGGTCTCGGCGTAGGTCATCCCGTCCTCGATGGCGGACTTCACCATCTGATTCATCAGCACTGCATTGAGGCCCTTGCCCTGGTATTTGGGATCCACCGCTACCAGCAAAAGATCCAGCTCGGTATTTTTCTGGCGGGTTGCCCGCAGGATGCGTGCCCATCCCAGGGGAAACAGCTTCCCCTTGCTCTTTTTAATGGCCTGCCCCATGCTGGGCACCACGATGCCGATGGCCATTACATTGCCCTCTTGGTCCAACACCCCCGAGATATACCGGGGATTGATCATGGTGATGAACTGATTATAGTACTTATTAATAAGGGCCGGGGTCAGCTCCACCATGCCGTAAAGCTCCCCATAGGCGTCGTTCAACAACCGGAAAACGGGCTTCATATAGGGCCGTATCTCTCGGATGCTCTTGGGTTGAAAGATGCTGAGGCCATAGCGCTCCAGCACCAACTTGCTGAGCCGGTCCACCTTGGGGTTCAGCGCGTCCGGCACCTTGACCCGGTACTCAATCCAATCCACATCCTTCCGGTAACCGTGAGCCGCCATATGGTCTTTGTAATACGGCGCGTTATAGATGGTGATGAAGTTGCTCATCCGGTCAAACCCCTCGATGAGCATCCCCTCCTTGTCCATATCGGTAAATCCGATGGGGCCATGGACTTCCTCCATGCCCAGCTCCCGGGCCCATTCCTCCACGGCGTCAAGGAGAGCGCCGGAAACCTCCATATCGTCCACAAAGTCGATACGGGAAAAGCGCAATCGCTTGGTATTCCACTTCTCGTTGGATTTTTTACTAAGGATGCCGGCAATGCGTCCCACCGGTCTGCCATCCTCATAGGCCATAAAGTACCTCGCTTCACAGAACTCAAAAGCAGGGTTCTTATCCTTGCGCAGGTTGTTGACCTCATCGGAGACCAAGTCCGGAATGTAATTGGGGTTCTCCCCGTATAGGCTCATGGGAAACTCGATAAACCGCTTCAGCTCCCGGTTGGTTTTGACCTCTTTGATTGTAATCATCACACAAATCCTTTACATAACAATGACGGACTCATTCCCCCTGGACCGTCTCAGGGGTAGCGGAGGGAGTGGGCGCCGTAGACGGCACAGGGGTTGGCTGAGCCGAGGGGGTAGGCGTGGGCTGGCCCGGCGTGGGACTGGGATCCGCCGATGGCGTGGTAGTGGGTCTTGGGGTGGGCGTAGCGGACGCCTTCCGGTTCTGGGCAGCGGTCTTCACCGCGCTGTGGATGGACCGCAGATCGGACAATGCAGACCGAATGTCGCTTTCAATCTCCCCGTCCACCGCGTTGGAACAGCTGGCAATGGCGCCGGAAAGGCTGCTTTTCTCCTCAGCGGTCATATATTCTCCCAAGCTGCTCATCGTGCTGTTGGCGCTTTCAATCTCCCCGTTGGCGCTGCTGATAAGGCTCAAAAGGGCCTGCTGGCTCTGCTGAAGCTCGCTCTTGATGTTGGATACATCCATGGACATATCCACCTTGATATCCACTCCAAAGATCTCCTTAACCATCTGCTTCCAGGCAGTCTGGTTGATGCCCCAGTAGCTGATGTTGGTGGAGCCGCTCTTCAGGTTTAAAAAGTCTCCCGGCACGGTATGGGTGGCCACGCCGTTCTCCATATCCAAATCCATGGCAAAGACGGCCAAAGCCGCCAGCTGCCGAATATCAAGGTTGGTATAGACATCGTTAACAAAAGTATTGTAGAGGGTGGTCACCTGGGTGAGCATATTGCTCTTTTTCAACTGTTTTACCACGTCCACAATGGCCCGCTGCTGGCGGCCCGCCCGGGCCACGTCGCTGCTGCCCTTCCTCTGCCGCACATAGGAGAGGAAGTGATAGCCGTCCAAATGCTGAACCCCCAGCTCGTGCTGGGTGCCGCAGTTGTTGTGGGCCTTATCAAAGGTACAGTGGACGTATTCCGCCTCCACATTGACGTCGGCGCCGCCGATGCCCTCCACCACAGTATAAAGGCCGTTCATATCCACAGCCACATAGTAATCGATGGGAATGCCCCCCGCCAGCTTCTGGACGGTAGCCATGGTGGACTGGAACCCGTTCCCCTTAAGTCCTCCGCCAAAGGGGAACGCGGCGTTGATCTTGTTTTTGCCACCGCTGGCCAGGACGACATAGCTGTCCCGGGGGATGCTGATGATATCCACCTTCTTGGTGTCAAAGTTGATGGTACACAGCATCACGGTATCGGTGCGGAACAGATCGTTGCTGTTGGCGCGGGTATTGTCGCTGTCGATGCCCAACAGCAGGATATTCACCCGGTTTTTCAGGAAATCCAGATCGGCCTGGCTCAAAAGGGTATCGTAGTCGCTGGGTTCGTCGACCGAAGGCGGCTTGGTATCCCCAAATAGGTTCTGCGGGTTATAGATATCCTTAAAGTAGATGGTTAGCCAGGTCAGCCCTACGATCAACACCAGGCAAAGCCCCGCCATAACCTTCTTCCAATGTCGTTTCCACCAACGTTTCACGCTAATAACCTCGTCTCATGAATCGTAAAAACATGATTTATTGTGACACAGAACCCATCAATTTTCAACCTTTTCTGTATCCAGAGGGCTATAAGATGTTCTTCCATTCCAAGCGATAGAGCCGCGGAATGCCCGTCAAATCGTTGAGCAGCGCCGCCAGCTCTCCATAGGCCAATCCAAATTCCTCGGCGGCGCAATAGGATTGAGCCAGCACAAAATGCTCCTCGATGGCCGCCAATGTGGCGTGGTCCATCATCATGGCCCAATGGTCGGTGGAATCCTTCCACATCCGATGGAACTCCGCCATGGCATCCTCGGCGCGGTCGCTCTCTTTTAGGGCAATGTTATCCAGCGCCTCCTGGCATTTGCCCGATAGGGATAGCACATGCTCGTCCACATGGTTTTGCCACAGGAGGGAGCCGCCCCAGAAAACAGCTAAAATCAAAAGGGATATGGCCATCTTCTTCATAGGGTACCCGTCCTTTTCAAATTGGCGGTGCACGCCTTCATGGTCTTGTTCTGCTGAACAAAAAGCTTGTCCTCCAGATCCAGCATAGCCACATAGACATCGGAAATCCCCTGAAAGCCAAGTCGCTTCAGGTTCCGCTCCAGCGTCGCCTCCGAAAGGTTTAGAACGGCCAAGTTCTGCTTATCGGCCTTTCCCTCGTAGATGACGGTATAGGTCATGGTGGTCTCCTGGGCCTTTACCCCCGCCTCCTGGCTGGTGGCGGGCCGGTTCGCCGCTTTGGGGATCACGCTGATGGTGCCGTTGGTCTCGATGATACAGTACATGATCTGGCTGATATCCATATTGCCCGTGTTCCGCAGGTTTTCCATCAGATCGCTCATGTTGATGTTGAGCTTGCGGAGCTCCTTCTGGTTGAGCACCCCATTCTCGATCAAAATGCTGGGAGAACCGCAGATGATGCGCCGCATCACCTTGCTTTTCTGGCAGAGGACGTCGAAGAGATTATGGATCACCAGCAGGGTGATCAAGGGAATCACGCCTTCGATGAGCGGGATGCCCATGTTTTCCATGGGCCCCGCCACCAAATCGGCCACCATGATGGTGATAACCAGTTCAAAGGGCTGCATCTGGCTGATCTGCCGTTTCCCCATCATGCGCATAAACACCACCACCGTAATGTATAGGATGGCGGAGCGCACCAATACAACCAGCATAGGGATTCCTCCTTTTTCTCAAGGCTTCTCCCTAGAGTATGCCCGAATACCCCTTGAAAACATGCGCCGGATACCGTCCCCTCCTCAAGGGCGCCATGGGCATGGCGGCAGACCTCCCCGCCGCGCGGCGGCAGCCACGTGCCGTCGGCGGCTTCGCCTACAAAGAGGATTAAAGCCAATCGACATCCCTAAATCCGAATCCGCACGTCATACTCCCGCAGCCATCCGTTGAGCTGCACCATATAGGCCATGAGCTGGGGACCCGCCATCAGCTGGCCAAACCAGGGCCGCGCCACGGTTCCCTCGGCCAGATCCATCAGGGCCTGCCGCTCCACCAATTCGTAGATGGGGGCGTCTCCATCCTCCAGCACCTGGCCGAGCATGGCCCGCATTCGCTCCTCATACCGAGGATGGTAAGTCTTGGGATAGGGGCTCTTCTTTCGGGCAAAGATGGCCTCGGGGAGGTATTCCCGCATGGCATCCCGCAAAAGGCCCTTTTCCCGTCCGTCTTTAAACTTCATCTCCCAGGGGATGGAGAACACGTATTCCACCAGCGCAGGATCCGCAAAAGGCATCCGCACCATAAGCCCGGCGTGAGAACTCATTCGCTCGGTACGTTCCACCAGGTTGGAGCCAAAGTAGGAGAGGTTCAGGTTGAAAAGCTTCCAAAGCTCCTTGGCGTCCTGATCCCCCGGAAACTCCGGCAGCGCGGCCATATAGGCGTCGTAGCGGGCCTTTACATGGCCGGGCAGATCCAGGCGGATACCTTTTTTCAAAAAGGACTCCCGGTAGTCCATGTCCCGGCTCCAGGGGAAGTATCCGGTATTTCTGAGCTCCTCCCGATAGAACCAAGGATACCCTCCAAAGACCTCGTCGGCACATTCCCCGCTGAAGACCGCATGGGTTCGCCCGGCGATCTCCCGGCAGAAGAGGTACAGCGACGCGTCGATGTCCGCCATACCGGGCAAATCGCGGAATCCCATGGCCGGAAGGATGGCCTCGCTGAGAGCGTCGATGGAGATGACGCAGTCCTCATGAAGGGTTTTCTTTTCCAGAACCATCAGCTCCGCATAACTGCTGTCCCGCTCGGGCTGAAAGAGATTGCTCTTAAAATGGCGCTCATTCTCCTCAAAGTCCACCGAGAAGGTGTGGACCCGTCCCCCGGTTTTCTCCAGTTCCCGGGCCAGCACCCCCGTCACGATGCTGGAATCCAGACCGCCAGATAACATGCTGGCATTGGCCCCATCGGCGTTCTGGCTAAGGATGGCGTCCCGTACCAGTTCCCGAACGGCGGCCACGGTATCCTCATAGTTTTCCCCATGGACCCTGGGCATGATCCGCCAATAGCACTCCGTCCTGCACTCCCGTCCATCGTAGACAAGATAGTGGCCGGGAAGCAGCTCCTCCAGATCCCGAAACACCCCATACCCAGGTGTCCGGGCGGGCAGGATGGCCATGAGCTCCGCTACGCCCTCCCCATCCACCACGGTACTGACCCCAGGATACTGAAACAGCGCTTTGATCTGAGAAGCAAAGGCAAGCTGCCCCCCATACCGGTAGAAGAACAGAGGCTGAACTCCCATCTGATCCCGGGCCAAATACAGCTTGGTGCCGTCGGTGATGGCAAAGGAGAATACGCCGCGAAGCCTTGTAACAAACCGTTCCCCCCACTGGATATAGCTATGTAAGACGATCTCAGGAGCGGACTTTAGGATCAGCCGGTGTCCTTGGCCTCCCAGCTCCCGGATGAGCTCCTGTTCGTTGTAAATTTCCCCGCTGAAGACCACCGCCAGCTGCCGCCCATGGATGGACTTTACCAGGGGCTGGATCTCATCTCCTCCGCAGCGGACGCTGCCCAGGGCCACCGACTCCCCCCGAAACTCTCCCAGGCCATGGACGCCCCTTTGGCGGAGGGCCTTTAGCATCTGAAGAAGGATATCCTCTTTACGGCCGGCGTCCCAGCACAAGAATCCCGCGATTGCACTCATGGTATCACTCCCTTTATAGACTCCATATCAGAGTACGCAAAGGGCTGTCGATGGGTGCGTGGCCGCCTGGTCTTTTCTCCCCGAGCATGCTATTATAGCCAAAGGAGGCGTCCGTCCATGATCCGTGTTCAGCCCATGGACCGGGAACGGGCTCAGGAGATCGCCCGTTGGACCTATCCCGGTATCTATGCTCAATACAGCTTTCAAAACAGCCCCGAGACCATCGCCCATCTGTTGAACGGCGCTTATTTTGCCGTGGTGGACGATCAGCAGCCCTGTCCCGTGGGACTGTACTGCTACGGCCCTTCCGCCCAAATTCCTACCCTCTTGCCCAATGTCTATCCCCCTACAGCGGTGGACATCGGCCTGGGGCTCCATCCCAGCCTCTGCGGCCGTGGAGCAGGAGAATCCTTCCTGCGGGTGGGGCTGGATTTCGGAAGACGTCTCTACGGCCCCCTTCCCTTTCGGCTTTCGGTGGCCGCTTTTAACCAGCGCGCCATAACGGTATACAGCCGGGCAGGGTTCCAAACCTCCCGCGTCATTCCCAACGCCCGAACCGGACTTCCTTATCACATCATGGAGCGTCCCCCTCTTGCGGATCCATAAACAAAGCCCGGCCAATGGCCGGGCTTTTCTTTCTATTCTTTGGCGCCGCCGTTCTCCAGCTATTCCGCGGCCAGATGCGGCTAGTCCTTGGAATTGCCATCCTCCATGGAGGCCAGCGTCCTGCGGACCTTTTCAGCCTGCGGGCCATCCATTCCCTCGCAGTAGCGGCGGATGCGCTGAACCAGGGCCGGGGAATTGGCATTGTCCATGGGCACAAAGATAAAGTCCCCTCCAAAGACCAGAGCGCAATACTGCTTGCCGCTCTTTTTCGTGGGAGCCTTTCCCTGCATCTGGCGCAGCTCATTCATCATGGCGGGATCCCAAACCGCGGTCAATTCGGAAAAGGGCAGCTCCTTTTCAGCCATGTTCCACTTCCGGGCAATGAGCCGGTCCCCATAGACCTGAATCCGCCAGTTGAGGTAATTCATGCTGACGTTACACAGCATGATGACGGAAAACAGCACCAGGGTGGATACCACAAAAAGGGTAAGGCCATAAAGGGGCATGTAGCCCAAAAGAATCATGGCATAGCAAAGCATGGAAAAGGCGGTGAGCAACAGGGCGGTGATCCGTACCTGAAGGGGATATTTGATCTCTACGCAGTCCTCTGCGGTCCGATTCCGGTTTACAAACAATCCAGCCATGATCCTCCTTGGGGCCTTATGCCCTGATTTGCATTCATTATAATATGATTCCCGGTCCTTGCCTAGGCGCATTCCGGTAATTTCATGCTTTCTTTATACCCAGTTTCCCTATGCGGATACCTGTATCTCCTTCAAAATCCGCAGCAGGCTGATGGGCACCACATTGTCCTTGTGCTTGAAGTACCGTTCCATGGAGCTTAAAATGGCCTCAGCATTGGTAAGATGCAGTGGGATGGTCAGCCGCCGGTGCCCAAACTGAATGTGATACTTCTGCCCACGGCGTTTTTTGATCTGGGTCACATTATAAAAATAAAACGTATGGGCGGGACGCAGGGTACGTTTTTCCACGATGCGATCCCGGTATACATATAGCACACGCCTGTTGGTGGCGTTCAGCAAAAGCACCACGGCCATGGCCGCCGAGATGGACACCAAAAGATAGGCCTTGGGCAAAAGAGTCCGCACCACCGGGCCCAGCACCAGGCCGTAGAGCAGCATCAGCCCAAATCCCAAAAGCATGCGCTTGGTGGTGTTGTTCTGCCGCCCACCGGGGGTTACGATGATGGGATTTCCCTCCGGAACAAACCGTTTTTTCATACCGCGCCTCCTCCTGCCCGGGGGGCATAGGTTCCCTTGCCCTTCTGGGCAGAACCAAAACCTCCGTCCCCAGGGGACTTTATTTTTCGTCCGCGGCGAGGAACTCCCCCTAATGGCGCACCAGCCTAGAAATGGCTTCCATGGCCGCGGATGCATCCTTAGTATTAACGGGCAGCGGTCCGGTTATCCCTCTCCTTTTCCATTTTGCCCAAGGGAGTTTCTCCCATGAAAGGATGCCGTCTCCTTCATGAGATCACTTCCGCGATTTTTTTGAAACACAACTTAGGATGCCGTTTTTCCATGCTTTCCATGCCATAATTGGCGGATCTAAAAAACGGCCCGCAGCTTTTGCTGCGGGCCGTTTTTTCCCTCTTTTAATAGGCTTCCACCAGATACTTCTTCGCTTCGGGATTCATCAAATCCTCCTTGTGGTTCACGTCGTACTCCAAGGAGCCCTCCACATAGGTAGCAATGGATTCATAGTTGTCATCGATAACGGCCAAATCGGCGTCCTTTCCCTCTAAAATGGAACCCTTCGTGGCCTCCAGGCCCAGAACCCGGGCGGGGACCAGAGCGCTCATAACGATAACATCCTCCATGGGCAGGCCCAGCTTCTCCACCAGATTGCCAATGCCAAACAGCACATACTTGCTGCTGCCAGAGATGGTGCCGTTCTCCAGATGGACCAGGCCGGATTTCTCAATGAACACATACCGGCCGTCGGCATAGCGGTACTTCCCGGCGGGATTGCCGGACATCAGGCCGGAGTCGGATACCAGCAGCACGTTCTCCTTGCCCTTCATCCTGAGAATAATCTGGATCATCTCGGGGCAAACATGGTAGAAATCCGGGATCAGCTCGCAGCGAACCCGATGATCCAGCAGCACGGCGCCCAGCACGGATACCTCCCGCTGATGGATGGGCCGCATGGCGTTGCTAGTGTGGATGCCGATGGACCCCCCCCGGTCAATGGCCTCCACGGTCTGGGCATAGGTGGCGTCGCTGTGGGCCACTCCCACAATGACTCCCTTCTCCACCAGGTAATCGATGATCTCCAGATTTCCAGCAAGCTCCGGCGCCAAGGTCATGTATTTTAGAGCGCCCTTGCTGGACTCGTAATAGGCTTTGCAGGTGTCAAGATCGGGCGCGGTCATGCCCTCGTCGCCAAATCCGCCCCGCCGATCGGGGTTAATAAAGGGGCCTTCCATGTGGAGTCCCAGCATCTTAGCCCCGGGATGATACTCCTTCATATACTCGTGGGCCATGGCGTTGTTCTCCAAAACGCCCTCCCATTTGCCGTTGGTGCTCAAAAAGCCGGTAACGCCCACGCTCGCCAAGCCCTTGGCGCAGTTGGTAATCTCCTGGGGATCCACGGTCTCAGCGGTCCAGCCCATGAACCCATGGTTGTGCACATCGATGATGCCGGGAATGATCCGGCTATCACCGTAATCCACCACTTCCCCATCGAAATTCTGGGGGATCTGGTTCTTGGGCATCACCCGGACGATGGTCTTGCCATCCACCAGAATGGCGCCGTCCACCAAGCCCCGATGGCTGTAAATGCGGCTGGATTTGATGAGTTTCTTCATGTCATAGCCCCTTTCCGTAACCAAATTAAAAGATAAGTTTAGTATACCATATCCTGCCATAAAAGACACGCGTATTTCCGAAAGCCCTTGGGCTCCGCCTTGCTGGGCTGGCTGGAATATGGTAAAGTATGAAATACTCTCCCCATATGATGGGGATTCTCTGGGGGCGTCATGGATCAGAACAACAAATGGCGGGATATCGTCAAATATTCGCTGCTCATCGGCACCCTGTTGATCCTCCTGGTGTTTCTGCTTCTAAGGTGGGATCTATGGCGGGCGGCCATCGGCAAATTCCTGACGGTGTTAAAGCCGGTTTTCATCGGCGTGGCCATCGCTTTTTTGTTAAACCGTCCCATGAATCGAATGGAGCGTCTGCTGGGTCGAAACCGCTTTCTGGGGGATCGGCATAAAAACATCCGGCGCGGGCTGTCCATCACCCTGGTCTATTTGCTGGTGTTCCTGTCCCTGGTACTGCTGGTATACTACGTCGTCCCCGATGTGGCCGCCAACGTAGCTACCGTCATGGAGGAGCTTCCCCGCTATGTGGAGGACTTCAAGGCTATGCTAACCAACCTTCTGGAGCGGTTCCATGTATCCAGCCAGGAAATCGCCGGCATCTCCCTAAGCTGGGAAAGCATCCTGCAAGCGGTCATGTCCTCCCTGGGGACGGCGGCAAACTCCATCATCGGGGTGGGAATCATGGTCACCACCTTTACCTTCGATTTCTTCCTGGGCGTGGTGATCTCCATCTACCTGCTGTTCAGCAAGGAGATGTTCATTCGCCAGTTCCGCAAGCTGGTATTCTGCCTGCTGCCCACGGGCCTTTGGCGGGATGCCACCCAAACCCTCCGGGAATCCAACCGGGTCTTTACCGCCTATATCAGCGTCAAAATCCTCACCAGCATCGGCCTAGGCTTTGCCCAGTATATCGCCTTCCTGGTCTTCCAATTCCCCTATGCCCTGCTGTTCGCCGTGATTATGACCGTCACCAACATCATCCCCTATTTTGGCCCCGTCATCGGTACGGTACTGTGCGGTCTTTTACTGCTCACCGTAAATCCCAGCCTGATCATCACGCTGGTCATCATCTCGGTGGTCGCCCAGCAGTTGGAGAGCAACCTTATCACCCCCCGGATCATGGGCACCAAGGTAGGTCTCCCCGCCTTCTGGATCCTGGTGGTAATCCTTTTGGGCGGCGGCATGTTCGGGCTTTTAGGGATGATCCTCAGCGTACCGGTAGGGGCCATCCTCTACAACCTCTGTTCAGTGCTCATCAATCAGCGGATTAAAACCAAATCCCAGCGGGAAGCTGCCCGCTCCGGCCATACCCCCGACGATCCCATCGTCCCGCCGAGAACAGCAACGAACGACGATTTAACCGACTAAACGCACCATCCACTCGTACAAAACAAAAAAGCGCCTTCGGCGCTTTTTCTATTTCGCGATCCAAGCCATGGCCCATAGGATCACCCGCTTGTTCTCCTCATATACCTCCAAAAACGCCTGAATGGGGATGGGACAGGGCTCGGGACTCCGCATTTCGATGGTAAACCCCGGGTTCCCATAGGTGGATAAATACCAGTCCTTGAGCCCCCCGTTGCTCTCCCTGGACCGCTCCTCGCTGACCAAGTCATACCCGGTGATCCGAGACAGCTCCCGAGCCAGGCGCTCATCCCGGACCAGCCGTTCCCCCTTTTGATAGTACCACCAGTACACTTCCGCCCCCGCCCCATGATAACTTAGGGTGATTCCCATGGGGCGGTCCGCCAGATAATCCTGAACCGCCCGGCTTTCAGCCTCCGAGAAAGGAGCTGTTCCCTTATACCCCATGGGTCCCGGAGCCGGTTTTCCTTCAATGAACTCCCACCGAGCGTCAAAGTTGCATCCAAGGTCCACTCCCCGCCCATTGGCCTTCCATCGAGAAAAATTCTGGGATCCCCCGTTCATGGCCGCCAGTTCCTCTCGAAACGCCTCAGGAGCCGAAAACACCCCCTGCTGGGAAAGCATCACGCCGTCGGGATTCAGCATCGGAACGATATATACCCCGCAGTTTTCCAAAAGAGCGGATATCTCCCAGCCCCGGAACCTCCCATCCTTTTCATTTTGCAGAATGAATTCCACCTGGCTGAGGATCACCTGAGCCCCCATATATTCCCGGCCATGGATTCCTCCATCCACCCAAATCCGGTTGGGAGAATCGGGGTTCCCCAAAGTTAGCATCATGATATCCCGTCCAAAGGCCGTCGTCCCGATGCTCTCCACTCGAACCAGCTCCGGCCAGCGCTTCTGCAACTCCTCCATATCGGCTTTACACCGTTCATAGGAGTATTCCTGTGTCCGGCCAATCACGCTGATATAGCTTTCCTTCAACCGGTCCAGCTCAAAAAGCCGTTCCAGCCAACGCTGCGGAACGCCTCTCGCAGCCGCCACAAAACAAACCGCAAGGATCGCAGCCAGCCCGCCTAAATAGATGCGCCGTTTCCTCTGCCCCATGGCCCGCCTCCTCTGTTTTTTATTTTATCATAGTAGGAAGCGCTTCCATTCCAAACCCTTCCTTTTTTCCCTTGAGCCCATGAAAGAAGTATAGTAGTATGGAATGGAACGCATGCCCATTTGGTCAGATCATCTGACCCCGCCTGTTGATGGCTGGGATAGATTCTCCCAAGCCTGGGCATCCTAATAGGAATCCATTCGACCACACGGCCGCAGGGCCAGAAAGGGAGATAGATACCATGAAAAAACTCATTAAATCCAGTCGCATCTATGGGGAAGGCGGGCTGATGGACGGCGCCATCCTGGTAGAGGGCGGCAAGATCGCATCCCTTTTCCAGCGGGACGCCATTCCGGACGTGGACGCCCAGGTGTTTGACTATGGCGACAGTCGTATCATCCCCGGCATCATCGACCTCCACGTCCACGGCTTCAAAGGCTGGGCCGCCAAGACCTTGGATAAGGAAGAGGTCAAAAACATGGCCCGTGCCCTGCCCAGTGTAGGGGTAACGGCCTTTCAGCCCACCAACAGCGCTTGGGATTATCAAGTGGAGAATAACGCCGCCATCGCCGACGCCATGGAAGAAGGCTATGAAGGCGCCCGGATGCTGGGTATCCACATGGAGGGGCCTTTCTATAACGTGAAACGCCATGGCGGTACCGCAGCCAAGGATGTGAAACCCTGTTCTCTGGAGCTGATGAAACAATTCTGGGATGCGGGCCGGGGCCACGTCACCTACATGACCATCGCCTGCGAGGTACCGGGAGCCGATGAGGTCATCGATTTCTGCCTGGAGCGTGGGATGATCCTTGGCATGGGCCACAGCGACGCAACCTACGCCGAGGCTATGCACGCCTTCAACAAAGGCGTAAAGGTGGGCATCCATAGTTTCAACGCCATGCGTCCCATCCACCAGCGGGAGGTATCCCTCTACGGCGCTGTGCTGTTGGATAACCGGGTATACAACGAGTTGATCCCGGATTTTTACCATGTCTGTCCTGAGATGATCCAGATCCTTCTGCGGATGAAGCCCACCCACAAGATTCTCCTCATGAGCGACTCCGATGCCATGAGCGCCATGCGGCCCGGAAAGTACAACATCAAAGGCGTCATCAATATCTCCGAAAAAAACGGCCTGATGCATCTGGAGGATGGCACCATCAACAGCTCTAGCAAATATGTGCTGTATGGCATCGGCAACCTGGTGGAAAAACTGGGCGTCTCCATGGAGGACGCCATCCAGATGGCCAGCCGTACTCCGGCGGAGCTGATGGGGATCCAGCGGCACAAGGGCTCTATCTTGCCCACCAAGGATGCTGACCTCGCAGTGATTGATGATGAATACGAATCCATCGCCACCTTCGTAGAGGGCGAGCTGGCCTATGACAAGGCCACCAGCCCCGACCTCACCAATCCTAAAATGTACGATCTGCTCATCGAAGCCTTCGATTGAGTTCATTCAAAAAGGCGGTTCCAATGGAACCGCCTTTTTATTTTTATCTCACCAGCGCTATGCGTGGGATAGCAAAGGCATCATCACTTTTCGGCCGGCAAAGGGGTTTTCCTTCCCCTCGAGCACAAACAGCGTGGTGTCCTCCTCAACATAGGGTTCTGTCCGCCAGCCCGTTTCATCCAGAGGGGTAAAGCCCAGCCGCACAGTTTCCACTCCCACTGGAGCCGCCACCTCCAACACCGCGCCAAGGGCGCTTCCCTGCCCGCCAAACACATCATAACAGATCATTTCCGGACCCGCATGATCCAACAGCACCACGGCGTTCAAATCCTCCAAATAATAGGCGCAGTGTTTTAAGGGGCCGCCGCAATAGAACATCAATAAGCCCAGGTTATCCAGCATAGGCAGGGCGGAAAAGGGATTGGGCGCCTCCCTGTAACACCTGTGAAGCAGAGCCAGGTCGCCGGGATGGGAAAGATCCAGCTTTCTGACCTTTCCAGGCCGGGGCTGGATCGTCCCCATCCGCTGATACTCCCGTTCCGGCACGAATCCAAACCTTGGATAGAAGTCCAGTACCCTATCATTGGCATGGAGATAGACGCCATGACACCGGTCCCGCCAGTCATGGAGGATTTTTTCCAGAAGCCGCCGCGCCAATCCCCTGCCGCGAAATTCTCTGCGGGTCATCACGGTGCCAATCTGCACGTAGCGCCGGGGAACTCCCTCCAATCGAGTGGAGATGAGGTTCACGGCGGCACAGGCCGCCGCCCGTTCCCCATCCATCAACAGATAGGGAATGTACCGGTCCGTCCAATATCCTCCCTCATACCATGGTGCAAAGGACAGGCCAAACACCTCTTGGGCCAAATCAAAGAACCCTTTTCGCGCAACCGGGTCCTCCCGCACCCGTTCCACCATCCGTAGGTCCATCGCTTTTCTCCACCTTTTTCCATATCCTTCTGCAGGCAATCCTATATTTTTCAGCATAACATATTTCCCTTTTCCCAGCTAGCCGCCCATGCTATGATAAATTCATACTCCAAAAGAAAGGCGGCTTCCCCATGACGCAACCCCTGATGCCCTTGTGGACGGAAGACAGTAAAATCCTGATCCTAGACCAGACCCGGCTTCCCCAGGAGCGGATTGTGGTGCAGGTGGAAACCCCAGAGCAAATGCATCATGCCATCCGTACCCTTATGGTGCG
The DNA here is from genome assembly GCF_044357945.1 of Christensenella sp. MSJ-20. Lineage (NCBI taxonomy): Bacteria > Bacillati > Bacillota > Clostridia > Christensenellales > Christensenellaceae > Christensenella > Christensenella sp. MSJ-20. The sequence goes on along the minus strand of NZ_CP076563.1, from coordinate 73,554 downwards.
GGGCGCCCCCGCCATAGGGAACGCGGCGGCCTTCGGCATGTACCTGGGGGCAAAATGCGGATCCTTTCAGGACCACCAGAAACTCATCGCCCTTTTAGAAAAAACCGGCGTATATCTGTCCACCGCCCGCCCTACGGCGGTCAACCTCTTCTGGGCCATCCGGCATATGGAGGAGTTTGCCCATGGGCTGCCTCAGGACACCTCCCCAGCCGTAATGCTAAAAGCGCTGTTTCAAGAAGCGCAGGCGGTGCTAGAGCGGGATATTGAAACCTGTAAAGCCATTGGACGGCAGGGGGCGCCCTTATTGATGCGCTGCAATGGGATCCTTACCCACTGCAATGCCGGCGCTCTGGCCACCGGAGCCTATGGCACCGCCCTAGCTCCCATCTATACCCTCTTGGAGGAGGGGATTCGGCCTAAAATCTATTCCGATGAAACCCGGCCCCTTTTACAGGGCTCTCGGCTCACCGCCTATGAACTGCTGGCCGCCGGCGCGGACGTCACCACCATTTGTGACGATATGGCCGCCTGGGTCATGGCTCAGGGCAAGGTCCAAGCCGTGATCGTCGGAGCGGACCGGATCGCCGCCAATGGGGACACCGCCAACAAAATCGGAACCTATGGCCTGGGGGTGCTGGCGGCCTATCATGGAATTCCCCTCTACATCGCCGCCCCCTTTACCACCGTGGATTTCCAATGTCCCGACGGCAACGCGATTCCCATCGAGGAACGAGATCCCCAGGAGGTCCGCGAGTTTTGTGGAACGCCCTCCGCTCCTCAGGATGTTCCGGTGTACAATCCCGCCTTCGATATAACTCCCCATCAGCTCATTGCCGCCATCATAACCGAAAACGGCGTGGCCTATCCGCCCTTTTCCGAGAGCCTTCCCCGCCTAGCCGGCGAAAACACCCGCTGATCCCACAAATTGGGTTCTGCCGCCAATAGGGCATCTCTCATCCTCCGTTTCTCCTATGAACCGGCCCTTTACGGCCAATCCCTGGCCAAACCCGGCCAAAAAAGAGTACGTCGAATCCCTTTCGGCGTACTCTTTTCTCCCATTCTCTTCAAAATTTGCAGTTCGTTGCCTGTCCACTTGCATTTTTATAGAAGTGTCAAAAGCCAATATCCTCCAACTCCCACCAGAATACACGCGCCAAGAGACTTGGTCCAGCGGGCCGTCAGCAGTACGGGAATCGCCGCCGCGGCGGGCCGCAAAAATGGCCACAGCCCTAGGGATAGCGCCGCGGGGTTGAACAGGTCGCTCATGACCAGGGCCGCAAAGGCCGCCGTTGGAATATAGGACAGCGCCCTTGTAATGTTCTCCCCCATCCGCTGGCCGGAAAGAGCCAGCATCGGCGTCAGCCGACAGAGAAGGTTGCACCCCACGGTGATGGCAAAAATGATCCAAAAACTCTGCCAGCTCATCTCGTTTTCCCCCTCTTCTCCCCGGCAAGCATCCCCGCGGCCACGCCAAGGAGAGCGCCCAGGAGTACGGCCACCTGACCCCATCCCATGAGCTTAGCCGTCACGACCCCTAAAGCGGAAGCTCCCATGGACCAAAGGTGATCCGGCGTCTTCTTCTGCATCATCAAAAGGCAGATAAAAATGGCGGTCATACTAAAGCCGATGATGGTGGTATCCAGGGGTAAAAATCCCCCTACCACCACCCCCAGGCAGTTGGAGAGAATCCAGGTAAGATGGGCAGTGGTATTGGCAAAACGGGCGGAATGCGGCGTCCAGTTTCCCTGCTGAAACCGTCCCATATTGACCCCAAATGCCTCATCGGTGAGCTCCGCGGCAAAGAGCGCGGCATGCAACCGCCGTTCCCCAAAGAAATACTTTGCCAAAGCCGACCCATACAGCAGATGCCGCATATTCACCATGGCCACCGAGACCCCGATGGACAGAGGCGACGCTCCCGAAGCGAACATGCTGGAGATCATAAACTGGCCGCTGCCAGCGTATAGGAACACCGAAAGCAGGGCCACCTGCAAAAGGTTCAACCCTGCTTTTGCGGCCACAATGCCGCAGGCCAGTCCCAGCGGCACATATCCTACACAGATGGGGATGGCTGCCGCCATGCCCATACGCGCTCTATGATCCTGCATCCTTTCCATTTCCCACAACCTCCGGAGGCCGCCTTTTTCGCCTGTCCGTCCATTTTAGAATGGTATTATGATACGTTCTTTCCCCCCTTCCGTCAACCGGGTTTTCGGGAAAATTCCTTGGGTCTGACGTGCTCTTGGACCTCCCCGTCCTTCTCCGCTTCCCGCCCTTCGCTCCCCCACCTCCATTTTTCGTTCCACTACACCGCATTTTGCAATTTTTTAATTTTAAGATTGCAAAATATCCACATCTATAATATGATAAGAAAGATTCAATTCTAGGAGGTTATAACTTGGAACACTCCATTTCTAAAGTGATGGTCGCCAACCGCGGCGAGATCGCCATACGGATCATTCGAGCCTGCTACGACCTCGGCCTTCGGACGGTCTCCATCTATACGAAGGAGGACAACACCAGCCTCTTCCGCAGTAAGGCGGACGAGAGCTATCTCATCGGTCGCGGCCAGGGGCCGGTTGCCGCGTATCTGGATATCGACCGTATCGTGGACCTGGCGGTAGAAAAGCATGTGGACGCCATCCACCCAGGGTACGGCTTTTTAAGCGAAAATGCTGAATTCGCCAAAGCCTGTGAGGAAAAGGGCATCATCTTCATCGGCCCTCCCAGCCATGTGCTGGCCCAGATGGGCGATAAACTGGCCGCCAAGGCCATCGCGAAACGCGCCGGTGTTCCCACCATTCCCGGCAGCACCAAGCCGGTGGAATCGGTGGAAGAAGGCGTTCGTCTGGCTCAGGAGTTCGGCTATCCCGTTCTGCTCAAAGCAGCGGCAGGCGGCGGCGGGCGCGGCATGCGCCTTTGCTATGATGACGATAGCCTTCGCTCCGAGTTTCAGCTGGTAAAGAACGAGGCGGAAAAGGCCTTTGGCAACGGCGATATTTTCATTGAAAAATACCTGGAGGATCCCAAACATATCGAGATCCAGGTACTGGGGGATAACTACGGCAACATCGTGCACCTGTATGAGCGGGATTGCTCCGTCCAGCGGCGGTATCAAAAAGTGGTGGAGTTCACCCCCGCTTTTACGGTGGCCAAGTCCGAGCTGGAGGCCATGTATGCGGACGCTCTAAAGATCGCCCATGAGGTGGGCTATGTCAACGCTGGGACGGTGGAATTCCTGGTGGATAAGCATGGCAACCATTATTTCATTGAGATGAACCCCCGCATCCAGGTGGAGCATACCGTCACCGAAGTGGCTACCGGGGTAGACCTGGTCCAGGCACAGATTATGATCGCACAGGGCTATTCCCTGTTTTCTCCCGAGTTGAACCTGCGCCAGGAGGATATCTCCCATCGAGGATTCGCCATCCAGTGTCGGGTTACCACCGAGGATCCCCGAAACAACTTTGCCCCCGATACCGGGCGGATGACGGTCTACCGCAGCGGCGGCGGCAACGGCGTTCGGCTGGACGCCGGCAATGCTTTCGCCGGCGCGGTGATCAGCCCCTACTACGATAGCCTGTTGGTAAAGATCACCACCTTTGACCGATCCTTTGAGGGAGCGGTCCGCAAAGCCCTCCGTTCCCTCAACGAAATTCGGGTCCGAGGGGTAAAGACCAATATCCCCTTCCTGGTCAACGTCTTGCAGAACCCCGTATTCCTCATGGGCAAGTGTGATACCCGGTTCATCGATAACACTCCCTCCCTGTTCAATTTCGAGCTGCCTCAGGATCGGGCCACCAAGGTCCTCCGGTATATCGCTCAGGAATCCATCAAGTCCGATCGTCAGCCCCGCCCCGCGGTGCTGCTGCCCAAGGTTCCCAGAGTTCCCGATGGCCCCCTTCCCAATGGTTACAAACAGCTTCTGGATGAAAAGGGCCCCCGTGCGGTAGCCGACGCCGTGCTGGCGGAAAAGCGCCTTTTAATTACCGATACCACCATGCGGGACGCCCACCAGTCCCTTTTGGCCACCAGGGTTCGGTCCTTGGATATGCTCCTTCCCGCTCGGGCTATGGCCCATACCATGGCAAACGCCTTCTCCTTTGAAATGTGGGGAGGGGCCACCTTTGACGTGGCCTACCGGTTCCTTCACGAATCCCCCTGGAAGCGGCTGGATGAGCTCCGGGCCCGGATCCCCAACGTGCTGTTCCAGATGCTGTTGCGGGGTGCCAACGCCGTAGGCTATACCAGCTATCCCGACAACGTGGTCAAAGGCTTTATCCGGGAGAGCGCGCGCAGGGGTATCGATGTATTCCGGGTCTTTGACAGCCTCAACTGGCTGCCCGGGATGGCGTTTGCCCTGGACGAAGTAGCCAGCGCCGGAAAGATCGCCGAAGCCACCATCTGCTATACCGGAGATATTGACGATCCCGCCCGGGATAAGTATCCCCTCTCCTATTATGTGGATCTAGCAAAACAGTTGGAGAAGGCCGGCGCCCATATGCTGTGCATCAAGGATATGTCGGGGCTTCTAAAGCCCTACGCCGCCCAGCGGTTGGTCCGGGCGCTAAAAGAGGAGCTCTCCATTCCAGTTCATCTCCATACCCATGACACCAGCGGAAACCAGGTGGCCGCTTACCTGCTGGCTGCCGAGGCTGGGGTGGATATCGTGGATTGCGCGTTAAGCTCCATGAGCAGCTTTACCAGCCAGCCCTCTTTGAACGCCATCTGCTATGCCCTGGCCGGCACCGAGCGGGATCCTGGTATGGATAAGCAGGCCCTCAGCCGGCTCAGCGAATATTGGTCCCAGGTGCGCCCTCTCTACGCCCAATTTGAGGCGGGGCTCAACAGCCCGGATACCCAGATCTATCAGCTGGAGATCCCTGGCGGACAGTACAGTAACTTCAAGCCCCAGGTGGAATCCCTGGGCCTCGGCCATCGGTTTGAGGAGGTCAAGGCCATGTATTCCACCGTCAACCAGATGCTGGGCGATATCATCAAGGTGACTCCCAGCAGCAAGATGGTAGGCGATCTTGCCATCTTCATGGTGCAAAATAACCTGACCCCCGACAACATCGTGGAGCGAGCCGCCACCCTTCACTTCCCCGACAGCGTGATCTCCTACTTCAAGGGAATGATGGGCCAGCCCAAGGGCGGATTCCCGGTGGACCTGCAAAAGGCCGTGCTAAAGGGTGAGGAACCTATCACCTGCCGCCCGGGACAGCTCCTGCCCCCCGTGGATCTGGAGGCGGTCCGAGCCAGCCTTCCCGAGACCCATAGGGACGACGCCAGCGTACTAAGCGCCTGCCTCTATCCCAAGGTCTTTGAGGAGTATCTGGACTTCCTTTCGGAATACAGCGACCTCTCCTCCATGGACACCCATGTGTTCCTCCGTGGCATGGATCCCGGGGATTCCACTGAGCTGACCATCGAGGACGGCAAAACCCTGATCATCAAATATATCGGCCCTGGAGAGATCAACCAGGACGGCACCCAAAACGTGCTGTTCGAACTCAATGGCGCACAGCGGGCGGTCTCCATCCAGGTGGATGAGGACGCCGCTCAGCGGAACGCCCCCACCATGGCGGATTCCAACGACCAAACCCAGATCGGAGCCTCCATCCCCGGTATGGTCTCCAAGGTGCCGGTGAAGGTAGGCGATGCCGTCACTCCCAACACCATTCTAGCCGTCATCGAGGCCATGAAAATGGAAACCAACGTGGTCTCCCCCCGGGCGGGTACGATATCCGCCATCTACGTGGAAAAAGGCGATAATGTAGCGGCAGGCCAACTTCTCTTCCGAGTGGAGTAGATAGCGGTTTTCCGTGTCCATTCTAAAAAAAGACGACTGCCAATGGCAGTCGTCTTTTTCATATCTCCCGTTCCAAACAGGGCGGCGTAAGCCGCTTTTTATAGCTCAAGCACGTCCCCGTCATGACCGATCTGGATGGGATAGGGAACGCTCTTATAGCTGTCGTAAAGGGTTTGTTCCCCCTCTCCATGCCATTTTTCATGGAGATGGTTAAACACCAGCCGTCCAAACCGGCACCGCATCAGTTTATCTAAGGTGTTCTCCGGGGTGATGTGGGCGGACTCGCAGACGCAGAGATCGATATCCCGCTCCGTGCCGATCATGGGAAAGTCTGCGCATCCGAAGGAAAGATCTCCTGTAAACAGGATGCTCTTTCCCTGCGCTTCCATCAGATAGCTGTAGGAGAGGTACCCCTCATCGCAGGGCAGATGGTGGTTCCCGATGGCCGTTACCTTCAGCACGCCGTCGTCAAAGCATACGCCAGGCTGAGCTACGGTATGGGAGATAAGCCCCTCCTTCATGTTGGTATGGAGCATGGTGCACCAAGCCATAAGGGCCTCGTAAGCCCCCTCTTGGGGCAGCACAAAGTGGGTATGCTGATCCTCATAAGGGTGGCGGTTGAGGCATTTTACAATACCCGGCAGGCTCCCAGCATGATCCTCGTGCATATGGGTGATAAATACGCCGTTCAGCCGTTTTACATCCTTCCCTTGCCGGATGATCAATCCATCCGCCGGAGGACCGGCGTCAATCAAATACATTCTGCCGTTTACCTCCAAAAGGGAGGAGGATACAAACCGGCAGTAGGTCTGATACCCATGGGCCGTGCCCATCAAGGTCAACCGCATAAACGTCCCTCCTCTACGTTAGTCCCCATAGCCATGGGGATTTTTGCTCTGCCAATTCCAGGTATCCCGGCACATCTGATCCAAGTTCTTCTCCGCCCGCCAGTGCAGCAGCCGGGCAGCTTTTGTGATATCAGCATAACAGGCGGGAACATCCCCCGCCCGCCGGGGGCCAATCACATGGGGTAGGGGCCTGCCGCAGGCCCGTTCAAAGGCGTGAAGCACCTCCAATACGCTGGATCCGGTTCCGGTACCCAGGTTGATCTCCTCCACACCAGGATGGTTTAGGGCGTATTCTATGGCGTTTACATGGCCCCGGGCCAGATCCACCACATGGATATAGTCCCGGATACCGGTGCCGTCCCGGGTAGGATAATCGTTCCCATAGATGGTGAGGGCGGGAAGCAGGCCCACCGCTACCTTGGCAATATAGGGCAAGAGGTTATTGGGGATCCCATTGGGATCCTCTCCGATTTCCCCGCTCTCATGGGCTCCGATGGGATTAAAGTACCGGAGCAGCAGAACGCCCCAGTCTCCATGGATCGCCGCGGTATCCCGCAGGATCTGCTCTCCCATGAGCTTGGTCCAGCCGTATGGGTTGGTACAAGAAAGGGGAAAGTCCTCCTTTATGGGGACGGCAGCGGGATCACCGTACACCGTGGCCGAGGAACTGAACACTAGGGCGCGGATTCCCCTCTTTGCCATGGACTCACAAAGGGCAATGGTGCTGCCCAGGTTGTTGTCGTAGTAGGCCAAGGGCTTGGCTACCGATTCCCCCACCGCTTTCAGCCCAGCAAAGTGGATCACCCCGTCCACCCCGGCAAGGGCGGACAGCAGCGCCGACCGGTCCCGTACGTCCGCCTCAACAAAGGTTATCTGCCGGCCGGTGATCCGCTGGATGCGGTCCACCACCGTCCGTTTGCTGTTGCAGAGATTATCCACAATGGTCACATCATACCCGGCGTTGAGGAGTTCCACACAGGTGTGGCTGCCAATATACCCGGCTCCGCCGGTCACAAGGATTCTGGCCATAGTCGCCTCCTTTGTCTTTTCCTTTATCATACCACAAAATTCCTCAATGGGATGGATGGAAACATCCCGTCATGTTACACTATAAAAAAACACAACATCTGAATAGGAGGACTGCCCATGTATACCCAGGATCAGGCCAGAGACGCGGTCATCGCCGCCATCCAGGCCATCTGTCAGCGGGGCTATGCCCTGGGAACGTCCGGCAACGTCAGCGTCCGGACCCATGAAGACGCCTTTGTCATCACGCCCTCCTCACGGCCTTACCCCATAACGACCCGGGAAGACCTCTGTCTGGTGCGGCTGGATGGCTCAGGCGCCCAGGGCCCCTATCCGCCTTCCATCGAAATGTCTCTGCACAGGAGAATCTATGAGCTGCGGCCCGATGTCATGGCAGTGGTCCACACCCATTCCCCCTATGCCGTAACCGCCGCCAGCCTGGAGGGGATCGCCACCATCCCGCCCGTGGATATTGAAGCGGTTCTCTATCTGGGCGGTTCCATCGCCGTCGCTCCCTTCGCGCCGCCCGGAAGCGCCCCTCTGGCACTAAACACAGGTGCCTCTTTGCGGGATCGCGCGGCAGTCCTGCTGCAAAATCACGGAGGCGTGGGGGTAGGCCGTTCCATAGAAGACGCCCTTTCAGCGACCGACCACTTAGAGCGCCTCTGCCAAATCTATCTTACCGCCGTAGGCAGGGGACGTCCCAGAGCCCTACCGGAGGAATATCTTGTAGAGGCCATGGCGCAGTCCCGCAAGCAACGCGGCCTTTATTAGAAAAACGCCTTGGATCCTTCCAAGGCGTTTTCTTAACATGGATTGGTCACGGTAAACTCCATAATGTAATCGTCCATCACATAGCCGCCGCCAATATCCGCCACCTGGCTGTCCACCGTCCGAAAGCCCAGATGCTGGTAAACCGCGATGGACCCGGCATTGTGTTTGTTGACGGTAAGCCAGATGGTTTGATACCCCTCTAGCCTGCATAGATTGCAAAGAAAGTCCATCACTCCACGGGCAATCCCCTGCCCCCGGACCTGAGCGCGCAGGTACAGCTTGCTCAAAAACAGCCGGTCACCCTCTGGAACCAGTCCCACATAGCCATTGGGCTTCCCATCTACCAGAACGAGATAATACCGGTAACCTTCCTCCCGCAGCTGGCGGGAGATGGCGGGCGCCGATTGAAACCGGTCCACCATATAGTCCACTTGATCCTTTCCCAATAAATCTCCATAATGCTGGTGCCATATCTCTTGCGCCACCTGAGCCACGGTATTTACCTGATTTTCATCCGTTACCGCACAAAGCGTCCATGCCATCTTCTTCACCTCCTGTGATATGCCTCTATTATAGGAGGTACGCACAAAAAATCAAAGCTCTTTCCGTTGGAAGATGGCCACCGATATAAAATAGGAGAGTCCCAGAAAGAGGAGCCCGGCCAAGGGCGCCAGCCAAGCCTGGGTCATCAGGATGCTGAGGTTTAGCAAAGGAAGCAGGCTGATCATCACCAGCGAAATCAACATGGCCCCTAAGATTATGAAGCGAAACTTCTTTATCCCAAATTTAAAGATCAAGGGTAGCTGGATAGACATAATTAGCAATCCCTCGCCGATGGCGGCTGCTATGGATGAGACCAGTTCTTCCAGCAACAGTTCTTGGCACAAAAAGCCTATAACTGTGCCCATGACAAAAGCTAGAGCGGCTCCGATCACCGCCAATGTGATTACAAAAAGGTACTTGCTGGCCACCAAATCCCGGCGACGCACCGGTAGGCACAGGGCGTACCGATCCCACCGGGCCAAGGCGTCGTCGAGAAAAGAGCTATCGGTAATGATGAGAACCAACACAATGGACATACCGCAAAAAAGGCTTACGGAGCCGTCTCCCCTCATGGAAAATACCACCCCGCAGGTCGCCATCACTCCCAACATACCGAGAATGCTCCACCTAAAGCGCAAAAGGTCTTTCATCAACAGACCGGTCATGCTTCCTTCCCCCTTACATAAAACACCACGATCTCCTCCAGGCTGGCCGGATCCACCGGGTAGTTAGGATACCGCCGGACGGCATCCCTGCGATCCCGCACCAGGACCTCGTACCCGAACTGGTTTTTCCGGACCCCCTCCACCAGGGCAGGATCCAGTTTGCCAAAGTCCCCCAGACCGCACCGGAGCACTCCATACCGCTCCAAAAGCTCATCCCGGTTCTGGCTGAGGACCACCTCACCTCTATGGAAGAAAGTGATATAATCCGCTACCCGCTCTAAGTCGCTGGTGATTTGGCTGGAAATCAAAATAGACCGGCGCTTATCCTGGATGAACTCCAGAAAGATATCCAGTATCTCGTTCCGCACCACCGGATCCAGGCCGCTGGTGGCTTCATCCAAAATCAAAAGCTCCGCGTCATGGGAGATGGCCACGGCGATGGACAGCTTGGTCTTCATTCCCCGGCTGAAGGTCTTGATCGCCTTATAACTCGTCAGGCCAAATCGCTTACAGTACCCGCGAAAGGCCTCCCGACTCCAGCCGCGGTACATCCGGGCCATGATGGCGTCGATGTCTTGGATAGTTAAATTACCGTGAAAGCCGAACTCATCCAGTACCACGCCCAGTTTCTCATGAACCTCCCGAACGTCAGCATCCGGCCCTTTTCCCAAAATCTCTATCCGGCCAGCATCGGGGTTGATCAACCCCAGGATAGCGCTGATGGTGGTGGTCTTTCCCGCCCCATTCTCCCCGATGAGCCCCATGATACTGCCCCTTGGCAAATCGAAGCTCACATCCCTCAGGGAGAATCCATCATACTGCTTCCTAAGGCCGCGGACGCTCAGTGCTTGTTCCATCATTCTTCCTCCTCATAGAGTAGGTCCAGCATGCGGTGAAGCTCCTCCCGCTGGATGCCGCCTTGACGGGCTACCTCCATAGCCTGGGCCAGATAACCCTCCGCCAGCCGCAGCTGTTCCTCCCGGATCAGCTCCATATTTCGGCCCGCCACAAAGCTTCCCTTGCCCATGACGGTCTCAATAAAGCCCTCCCGCTCCAGTTCCTCATAGGCCCGTTTGGTAGTGATGACGCTGATCCGCAGCTCCTTGGCCAATAGCCGCATGGATGGCAACGCATCCCCCTCCAAAAGAACCCCTGATAAAATCATACCTTTGATCTGCCCCGTGATCTGCTCATAGATGGGCTTCCCCGAGGCATTGCTGATAACGATGTCCATGGCGTACTCCATTGCAACATTGTATATATACTTTATATACAATATAGACAAAAAAGATGTCCCTGTCAAGAAAATTTTATTCCAATGGGCATTTTTCAGAAAAACTCCCTTGAAATCACTAGATATAGTGTGATACTATTCCATCGATAACAAGATATCGGCTTTCGATGATGATGGGAATGCGGTGAGAATCCGCAGCAGCTCACTTTACTGTATCGGCCACGAACGCTCCACGCGCCACCGGCAACGGGAAGGCGGAGTAAGTAGGCAACGGCCCAAGCCAGGAGACCGGTCGAAGGCAATGCCGCCATCGGTGAGGATGAAGGGCCGCTCCTGCATCTGTGGAGTTACGCCCTTCGGGGCGTTTTCTTTTGCGCCATCCGCTGGCAGAATAAGGAGGCTCACCATGTTTGACACCATCGTAAAACGGGATGGACGAAGCGTCCCCTATGACATCGAGAAAATCGCCACCGCCATCAGCAAAGCCATGGCGGCCAGCGGACGCCGGGACGAAGGCCAAAGCCTGACCCTGGCCCAGGACTGCGAGGCCCGGCTGGCCCAGCGGTTCCCCGATTCCCCTCCCGGCGTGGAGGATATCCAGGATATGGTGGAGACGGTACTCATGGACAACGGCTACGCATTTGTAGCCAAAAAATATATCCTATACCGCAACGACCGGACCCGCCGCAGGGAGATGAACACCCGGCTCATGCGCATCTACGACGAGCTTACCTTTGCGGATAGCAGCCTTTCGGACATGAAGCGGGATAACGCCAACATCGACGGGGATACCGCCATGGGCACCATGCTGAAGTATGGCTCCGAAGGGGCCAAGGACTATTACGAGAAGTACATCCTGGCGCCCAAATACGCAAAAGCCCATAAGGAGGGGGATATCCATATCCACGATTTGGATTTCTATACCCTTACCACCACCTGCTGCCAGATCGACCTGCTGGAGCTTTTTCGGGGCGGCTTCTCCACCGGTCACGGCTTTTTGCGGGAGCCCAACGACATCCAGAGCTATGCGGCTCTGGCCTGTATCGCCATCCAATCCAACCAGAACGACCAGCACGGCGGGCAGAGCATCCCCAACTTCGATTACGGCCTGGCGCCCGGCGTCACCAAAACCTACAGAAAGCACTATGCCGCCAACTTCCACAAGGCCGCTTCCCTCCTATGCGCCAGCTTTGATCTTTCCGCACAGGAGGTCAAAGACCGTTTAACGGCCATCCGGGAGGAAACGGGTCTCTTCCCCCGCCTGACCCAGGACGACACCTATGACGCCGCCGAACGGGAGGCCTTCCTGCTTCCCCACCTGGGCGGAGACGAGGCCGTCTACGGCCGGATCCATGACTTTGCTCGGAGCAACGCCTATGCCGAAACCGAGAAAAGCACTTACCAGGCCATGGAGGCCCTGATCCACAACCTCAATACCATGCACAGCCGGGCCGGCGCCCAAACCCCTTTTAGCTCCATCAACTACGGCACCGATACCTCGCCCGAAGGCCGGATGATAACTAAAAACGTCCTCCTGGCCACCGAGGCGGGGCTGGGTATGGGGGAAACTCCCATCTTCCCCATCCATATTTTCAAGGTGAAGAAAGGAGTCAGCTTCGATCCCGGCGATCCCAACTACGATCTGTTCCAGCTAGCCTGCCGGGTCAGCGCAAAGCGGTTGTTTCCCAACTTCTCCTTCCTGGACGCCCCCTTCAACCTCCAGTATTATAAGCCCGGGCACCCCGAAAGCGAGGTGGCCTACATGGGCTGCCGTACCCGGGTCATGGGCAACGTTCATGATAGAAACCAGGAGATCACCTTTGGCCGGGGCAACCTGAGCTTTACCTCCATCAACCTGCCCCGGATCGCCATTAACAGCAACAAAAACCTGGAATGGTTCTTCGATGAACTGGAGCGGAAGATGGAACTGGTATCCGGCCAGCTCCTGGAGCGATTCGCCATCCAGTGCAAAAAACGGGTCCGCAATTTCCCCTTCCTCATGGGCCAGGGGGTCTGGCTGGATTCCAAGGGACTGGGCCCCGATGACGAGGTGGGCGAGATCCTCCGCCACGGTACGCTGTCCATCGGGTTCATCGGCCTGGCTGAGAGCCTTGTTGCCCTCACCGGCAAGCACCATGGAGAATCCCTCGAGGCCCGGAACCTGGGCCTGGAGATCGTGGGGTTCATGCGGGATTATGTGGACAATCTCTCCCAGAAGACCGGCCTAAATTTCACCCTGCTGGCCACCCCTGCCGAAGGGCTGTCCGGCCGGTTTGTCCGGATGGATAAGAAGAAATACGGTGTGATCCTGGGCGTCACCGACCGGGAATACTACACCAACAGCTTCCACGTGCCGGTATACTACGATATTCCCGCCTATGAGAAGATCGCCATAGAGGCTCCCTACCATGCGCTCACCAATGCCGGCCACATCACCTATGTGGAGCTGGACGGCAACACCGCCAACAATCTGGAGGCTTTTGAGACGGTGGTACGCTATATGGCGGAGTGCGGGGTGGGCTATGGCTCCATCAACCATCCGGTGGATCGGGACCCCGTCTGCGGCTATAACGGCATCATCGATGAGGAGTGTCCCGGCTGCGGCCGGCGCGAATTCACCGGCGGCGTTGGCTTCGAGCGGATTCGGCGGATCACCGGCTATCTGGTGGGAACCCTGGACCGCTTCAACGACGCCAAGCGGGCCGAGGAACGGGACCGGGTGAAGCACCATGTCTGACCTGCCCATCCAGGTGGCTGGAACGGTGGGGGATTCCATCACCGACGGCCCCGGCCTGCGGTTTACCCTGTTCGTTCAAGGATGTCCCCGCCGCTGCCCCGGCTGCCACAACCCCACCGCTCTGGAATTCCATGGAGGCGTCCCCACCGCCTGGGAAGACCTGTTGGCCCAAATCCAGCGCAATCCCCTTTTAAAAGGGGTTACGCTATCGGGTGGAGAGCCCTTCTGCCAGGCGGAGGCCCTTTTGCCCCTATGCCGGGCTCTCCGGGAAAAGGGCTATGAGCTTGCCGCCTATACCGGCTATATCCTGGAGGAGCTGCTGGAAGAAGGGGATCCCCACCGCCTGGCGCTCCTGGCTCTGTTGGACGTGGTGGTAGACGGCCCCTTTCTGCGGGAACGGCGAAATCTGGCCCTGCCCTTCCGAGGCTCCGAAAACCAACGGATTCTCAACGTCCCCGCTTCCCTCACGGCGGGTCAAGCCGTCTGGGAAACCTCCCTCCGCTGGGGCGGCGGGCCCCAGCCGCCCCAATGATAGAACAAAAAAACGGCTCCAAATGGAGCCGTTTTTTCTTGATCATATCAATCCGCGTTATCGCGCAGCCTTCCTCCGCAGGAAGAAGGCCATCCCCACAGCGGCCATGCCGCCCAGGAGCAGCAGGCTGGTCCACAGGGCCAGGTTGCCCTCGTCGCCCATCTGGGGAATGTCCGTATCATAGGCGGGATCTGCCGCGCCGCATACCGCGCAAACCCCATCCTTAAACTGATGCTTGGCAGGTATGGTCACGGTCTGAACATCGGTATAGGTTTTGCCGCCAAACGCCGCGGTAGCGGTGTAAACGGTCTTGCCATCCGCCGTACAGCTGGCAGCCTCGGTCTCGCTGCCAATGGTGGCCGCTACAATCTCCTGATGGCTGCTGTCCTTTGTACAGGTAAAGGTGGCGGTAGCACCGCTATGATCCGCCGCCCAAGCCCAGACCGGCTCCCCCCATGCATGGGTATGGCTGATCACCGGATCCGTGGTCACCGGGTTCCCATTGACGGTAACGTCCCCGGCGCCGGAATTGGTAACGGTCACTCCATCGGGCAGCCCTCCAAGCTGGACATCGCCGGAAAGCACGTCAACCTTATCCCCTTCTCCAGCATGTTCCATCTGCTCCTCAATGGCCTTCTGGCCCACTGCAAACGCGCTGTCGCTCCCCAGCGTAACCTTTGCAACAGGGGTTCCCTGGGTAGCGGGCACAAGGCCCGAAGGATCGATGGTATAGGTACCGCCCGTTACCGTAGCGATCTCGCTGGCTTCCGCGGTAACCCCGGATCTCCCCACAAGGACAGGAGCGTCAAAGGAGCCCCCCTCCACGGTAACGGTTCCGGTTTTTTCAGGATAGCTGCTATGGCCGGTGGCTACAAAGGCAAATTTGGTGGCCTCCACAACGGCATCCGAATCCGCGGGGAACAGGATGCTCCCCTCATGTCCCTCGGCACTAACCTGGGTCACCGCTCCATAGGCGCCCTTTAGGGTGCCTCCGTTTATAACAGTGGTGCCGTACCCCTTGATGGCCGGACCGTTTCCGCCATCAAAGGTCCCTCCGTCAATTACCGTCTGAGAGCTCGGCGCTGTGGTGCTGACAACGGCGTTGTAGCTAGCACTGCCAGCTCCATTGCACACAAAGGTACCGCCCTCAATTTTCAGATTGTAGCCCGCGTTCTGGATCGCGACAAGATATCCGCTGGGATTATCAAAAACAATCCGTCCCGTCTTGCCCTCAGAGGTATCCCGGATGATCAGGTTCCCCAGGTTTGCTATGACAATGCTCGTACCGGTAATGGTATGGCCGTTCAAATCCAGAATCAGATAGGGCTGATCCGCTCCGATTCCTTCGCCGCCCTGGCCGGTGTAATCAAATACGCCAAACTGGATAAGGGCGCTTGAGGAAATATCCTTGAGAACCGTCACCGTATGGGTTCCATCCCCGTTGGCAGCAATGGTCAAAGCGCCGCTGGATTGCGCCTGCAAGGTGGCGTCATCGGTATCCTGGGTGATGCCCAGCTGCGAAGTAATCTGTACCGTCTCACCCCCTGCAAACACCGTCATCGGCGCCATAACCGCCATGAGGACAAAGGCGAACAAGATGGCCAACGGCCGATACGCTCTCCTGCTTTGCATCGAAATTCCTCCCTCTTTCTCCATTCCGCCTCAAATCACAAGATATATAACATCGATTATCACATATACGGTAACATAATTTCTTGTATAGATCAAGATATTCCAAATAATATGACTTTCCCCTTCGTTTCCCCACTCCCCCGTATCGGCCCGGAATGGTTCCCGCTCCATGCCCCAAAATAAAAACGGCTCCAAACAGGAGCCGTTTTTCTCATATGGATTTTTCAGGATTACCGCACGGCCTTCCTCCGCAGGAAGAAGACCATCCCCACAGCGGCCATGCCGCCCAGGAGCAGCAGGCTGGTCCACAGGGCCAGGTTGCCCTCGTCGCCCGTCTGGGGAATATCAGATTCATCGACATCGGGATCTTCGGTTCCCGCCGCGGCCACCTTCTCAAAGGTCGCTTCGATGCTGTGATCGGCGGACTTCACCTCGATGGTATAGGTGTTATCCGCGCGCAAGGTGACGCTGACGCCGTCCACCTTCACCGCCGCGATCTTATAACCCTCGTTGGGGGTAACGGTAAAGGCCTTACTGCTGCCCAGGGCCGCCGGTACGGTACCCGCAGCGTCGGGCGCGGGGCTGATGCTGCCGCCCTCACCGGCAGTCACGGTGATGTAATAGGTAACGTCTCCGGCAAGGGAATCATCCTCCACTTTGCCGCCAGGCTGCACATCGATCTTACCATTGTTGGTCACGGTGGCCTCCTGGGTATCCAGGGAGCCTCCCTTCTCCACGCTCAACGTCGCGCCATCGCCGATGGTCAGGGTGCTGCCGGCCTGAGCCTTCAAAGCCGCGTTCTCCCCAACGGCAATGGTGCCCTGGTTGGAAACGCTCACGTCGGCGGGGATGGTAACCTGTGCGCCGCTCAAAGCAAGGGATTTATCGGAGGAAACGCCGAAGTCCATAACGGTGGTTCCGCCCCTGGGAGAGAACCCAGCAGCCTCCAGCTGGACGGGATCCCCCTCCTTGTTGATGGTAATGCCGCCAACCTCGGCGTTATAATCGCCGTTGTCGTTGATCACGCTGGGGGTAAGCTTTGCCTCGGTAACGGATACGCCGCTGCCCAGGTTCCAGGCAATGGAACCGGTAATGCCACTGCCGTCCTTGGAGCCAGAATCGGAGCTAAAGCAGCCTTCCGCCGCGCCGGTTGCCCACTTATCGATGGTGGTGCTGCCCCCGATATCAGCCGTAGCATTCCCAACAAAGCCACGGTTGGTGCCCGCCAGGCTGCCGATGGTGGAGGCGCCCGTCACCGTCAGGTCGGACTGCTCGGTTACGCCGTTGATGCCGCCCAGGTAGAGGTAATCCACCGCGCTGTCCGCAATGTTCACCTCAGCGCTGCCCACCTTGGTGCTGCCGGAACCGCCGCCAGCGATCAAGTAGACCTTACTATCGGTTACATTGATGACGGCGCGTTTCACCACCGCGTTGGTGGTCATGGTGCCGTTATCGATATCCCGGATGCCCTCGTTGCCGTTTCCATAAACGCCGCCGTTGACATAGCAGTCATATCCCTCGGGTACGGTAAAGTCCACACCGGTAAGGGTGATGGTAGCGGTGCCGTCCACAGCATCGTTATAATTTCCGCCGCCATGGAGCAGATTCCGCACCAAGCCGCTGCCGGAAACCGAGATGTCCACGTTTCCGGTAACCCGGGAGGTATGGGCCGCATCGGCGTCCTTCATACCCAGGTTGCCGCCAAAAAGATTATGGATCTTGCCGCCGGTCATGGTGATGCTGGTGCTAGATACCGTAACAGGAGCGGCGCTGCCGTCGCTTCCGCCGTAAACCGATACCTTCGTACCGTCCACACCGATGGTCTTTTTAACGCCGCTCTCCTCCCAGATGATGTAGGCGTCGGTGCCCGTGGCAGTGAAGCCATCCAGGGTAGCATCCTGCGCATCATCCGGCTTTTGGTCAGCAATCGTAATGGCCGTGCCGTTGGCAAAGAAGTTGTTGCCGTTTCCCGAAGGAACAGCCGCCGCAGCAAATGCCGTGCCGGGCAGCAGTACCATGATCAGGCATACGGCTAGAAGTGCAGAAAAAATCCGTTGCTTCATGTTCCTCTCCTTCTCATTGGTTTTAGATTTTACTTATGATATCAATATAGCATGCATTTTTGCATCGCTTAATTTTCGTCCTATGTATAAGAAAATTCCAAAAATAGCCATTCTTTTTTATTTTCTTGATCTGGTGAAAAATGTATACCATATGGATCATACTTCCATTTTTCGCCATTATATATCCCATGATAATAAAATCGCTTCAAATCCCCTCTGTACAAAAATCCCTCCTTCTCTACTCGAAGGAGGAACCATCTCAAAACAATACCATCCCTCGAGACGCATCCAAAACAACAGAAAATAAAACAATCGGTTGTGTGATTACAACCGATTGTATGGTAACATATTTTATAACATAGATCAACAGCTTTTGAAAAGTATGACCGATCTACTTTTTTCCTGCTTTGTTACTTCAATACATCCGCCCATGACGGATCCTTTTCAAACCAAGATACCGCAGAAAGGCGGATAGGAACCGCCCTTTATCCATCGCATACGGCCTTTCCCGTCAATTCCATCCCAGGATCTGCCTTCTGGCCGACAGCGTTCCGCCCAAACCGTCGGCATGATCCAATCGCTCAATAGACGCGCAGCGCTGAGGACCCCTTCAAGCTTATTTGATCTCCCCCTGGTTCTCGGCCGCCATGCTCTCGATGCTCACGCTCTTGGTATGGGCAATGGGCTTCCAGGTGGTATCCCGGTATAAGATGGCGGAAAGGTTGATGTACATCCAGGTGTACAGGAAGATGGGCCATCCAAACAGACCCTTGACCACGGTACGCAGATCCTTCTTTTCCATCAGCACGGTGATGATCCCATGGATGAACATAATCCCCAGGCTGCATAGGATGGGCACCACCGCCTGGAGCAGGATCTCCACCCAGCTGCTGTCCACCATCCACCCCATCAGGAGGGTTAAAATCAGGTTAATGACCACTAGACCGGTTCCCGGCATGGCGATGAGATAGATCACCAGATCGGTGAGCGCAAAACGGCCCACGTTGTTGGTCCGTCCCTTTTTAAAGATCTGGGGCAGGTAAAGAATCAAACATTGGACGTTCCCCACCGCCCAGCGATACCGCTGGCGCATGGACTGTTTAAACTTGGTGGGCTGCTCATCGTAAAAGATGGCGTCCTCCGCAAAGACGATCTTCCTCCCCTTCAAAATTTGCTGAATGGAGAATTCGCTGTCCTCAGTGATGGTCGAGGTATTCCAGCCCTCTTGGCGGATTAAATCGGAACGGAACATAAATCCGGTGCCGCTGGCCAAACAGGACAGCCCTGCGTTATCCCGAGCCCGAAGATAGAACCGGGATAGACACCAGAAGTAGATGGCATAGCTGCCCGATACCCAGGTATCCCCCGGGTTTTTGATATCCCGATAGCCCTGGGCCATGTCTTGTCCGCAGCACAGCTGCCGGTTCATGGCCGCCAGGTAGTTTGGATCCACCAGGTTATCGGCGTCAAAGATACAAAAGGCGTCGTAGTCGTCGGGCCGCTGGGCCAGGATGATGTCAAAAATCCACTTCAGCGCAAAGCCCTTGCCCTTATGGGCTTCGTCAAACCGCTCATAGACGATGGCGCCAGCATCACGGGAGGTCTGGGCGGTGGCGTCGGTGCAGTTGTCCGCCACCACATACACGTCAAAGCATTCCCGAGGATAGTTTTGCCGCATCAGGCTGGCGATCAAATGGCCAATGACGTTTTCCTCGTTTCGGGCCGAGATGATCACCGCAAACCGATGATTGCGGTCCACCTGGTTCTGCCGCTTGGGCCGGTCCTTCAGACAGAATAGCGCGATTACCAACTGGTATAACAGGATCAGCATGGTGATCACATTGATGGTATTGATCACGCCACGCAAAGCCGTTAAAAAGGACATCTCTGTTTTTGCCTCTCTTTCGCTTGTGCGGCCCGGCTCATCCGCCGAAGCCGCTCATGGCTCCCCGCCCAGTCCAGGCGGAGAGGATCGTTTGGCTTATTTGAATTACTACATATCTTAACACAAACCATATGAATTTGCATCCGTCCGTTTCTGGGCATTCTTTCTTGGATTGGACGCAAAAACCAAGGGATTGTTTCCTTTTGCACCGTTTTCTTCCCATTCCATGGTTCCATCTCATTATATACGAGTGGTCGCCACAACATCTAAAGGAACCCTTAAGTTTTCCTAAAGGATCCTATCTGCCGCAGCCCGCCCCCCATGATTCAGACCTTTGGTATGGTTCTCCTGCTAGACCCAGCTCGCTTTTCAACAAAAAAAGAACGGCATGGAATCCATGCCGTTCTCTTGTTTGCAAAAGCCTCTCGCCGGTCCGTTACCGGGCCAGCTCCAGGATCTCCCGGCACTCCTTCTCATAAAGGGGCATCAGGGAGCCGATATGGTCATCGCCCTGGCTGATGGGAGCCATCTTGGCGATGTGATCAAACTTGTCGGTGGGCAGGCCAGCCTCGGCGAAGGAGGTGGGCAGACCCATGCGGCGGAAGAAATCGGTGGTCAGGCGGATGCCCTCCTGAGCAACCCAATCGGGATTGCTGGGATCGTTCTCCACGCCAAACACCTCCACAGCGTACCGGACGAACCGGGGCAGATTGTGCTTATACACATACTTCATCCAGGCAGGACACATGATGGTCAGGGTAGCGCCGTGAGCGGTATCGTAAAGAGCGCTGATCTCATGGCCGATGTAGTGATGCGCCCAATCCTGCTCGCGGCCCAGGCCCTGGGAGTTGTCCGCGCCTACGCAGCCGGACCACATGATTTCCGCGCGATACATGTAGTTGGTGGGCTCCTCCAGCACTTTGGGACCATACACCAGGATGTTCCGCATGCCGGCCTCGGCCAAACGGTCCATAATACCGAAATCGGTATCGGGGGTAAAATATTTCTCCATGATATGGGAGTACATATCCACCACGCCACAGGCGGTCAGATAGGGAGGCAGGGTGTAGGAAAGCTCCGGGTTCATGAAGGAAACCCTGCTCCGGGTGCTGCCGTTGGGGTTTCCATAGGGCCGCTTCTCCAGGGTTTCGTCATTGGTGATCACGCCGCCGCCGCTTACCTCGGTGCCGGTAGCGGGATAGGTCAGAAGGCAGCCGATCATAAGGGCCTGCACCTTCATGGCGTCCTCCATGCTGACGGTGTGCGCATAGAAGTCCCACACGTCGCCGTCATAGGCGGTGCCCAGGGCGATGGCCTTGGCGGAATCGGTGGCGCTGCCGCCGCCGATGGCCAGAATAAAGTCCACACCCTCCTTGCGGCACAGCTCGATGCCTTCGCGGACCTTGCTCAGCCGGGGATTGGGCCGTACGCCGCCCAATTCCACATAGGCAAGGCCAGCATCGGTGAGGTACCCCTTTACGGCCTCCAGCAGCCCGCTGTCATACAGGAATTGACCGCTGTCATGGTGGATCAAAACCTTGGTGGCGCCCAAAGCTTTCAGCTCGGTGCCCACCTGCTTTTCAGCATCCTTGCCGAAGATGAACTTCGTTCCGATCTGCTGTACAAAATTCTGCAACATCTGTTTTCACTCCTATGGCATATTTCTATTTTCCGCTAGTCTTCCACCAGCGAAAGCTATAGATACAAAAGAAAACGGCGGGAGTTCTCCTCCCGCCGGGTAAAACAAAATCCACCGCGCCGCCGCGGCCGAAATTCGTTCCTTTCCAAAGCGGGAGGCGGGGGCGTTTCCTACCCCACCCATCGGTTGGTTCCCCCTAGGCGTCAGGCCCTTAGACGAATCAACTCGGAATCGAACTGTCCCTATTGTGATATCGTTCACATGCTTTTTGTATTTCCTATTATAAAAGGCGCCTCCATCCTCGTCAAAGAAAATTTATGCTACTTATGTAGTCTTTCAAAATTGGAATACTCTTCCCTTTTAAAAAAGATAGGGCCGTCTTGCGACGGCCCTACCCTATCCAATTCTTGCGAAAAAGGGAGGGGAATCTCAATTTCGCAGAGAGAGATAGCATGGTGTATCCTTCCCCCCAAACAAACAAAAAAGCGGGGATTCCCGCTTTTAGATTGCATCACAAACAAGGGCGATCAGCCGCCGGTGTTCATTCCTTTCCAAATGCGGGAGGCCAAGGCGTTTCCACCCAAACCCATTGGCCCGGCTCCCCTAGAAACCATCCGTAGGGAGAGGGACTCGGAATGTGGGGATCACTCCCCATCCTATGGTATCCATGGATACATTTTCTACATTATAAATGGCACACGCCGTTTTTGTCAACCTGAGGGGAGATCCGCTTCCCCTGAAATTTCGCCCGCTGGGCTAGATGCCCCAGGGAAAGCCAGAAAAACGCCTCTGCGAAGGACATGGTAAACAGCATGGCGGATTCCATGAAGAAGAAGGTGGCCATAGCGCCGATCACGCTCACCACAAAGGTGTTATGATCATAGGCGGGCCGGTCCTTTCGGCAGGCAAAGGTGCATTGGTAGGCTTTGATCACCGAGTAAACCGCAAACAGTATCATAGGGATCAATCCCAAAAGCCCCATGCTCACCAAAACATCCAGGTAGGCGTTGTGTACCCGCCCGCCCTCGATGCCCTGCAGCGAGTCCTCCGGCTGGCCCTGGCGCTCCGCCGTATCCAAAACCGAGCGGATCAAATCCCCGGGAGAGGTCCCCAGAATGGGATTCTCCTTAAAGGTATCCCAGCCAGTGGCGATCATGTTCAGCCGGATATTGCTGGACGCCTCCTCATTGCTGCGTTCCAGGGGATGAGGCGTAAACCAGTTGTCGGTATCCCCATAATTGGGGGAATCGGGATCATAGTCGGGATAGCGCAGGGAGAAGATGGCCTTGTTCAGCTCATAAACGCCTCGGTTGATCCCCTCGGCCAAGAAATTGCTGCCCACCACGATGACCGCCACCGTCACAAGGGCGATGGCCACCTTTAGAACACGGTTCCACACGGGATTTTGCAGCAGCTTTCCGTTGGCGATCTGCATCCCAATGTAGATCACAAAGAAGGCCACAAAGCAACAGTAGGCGGAACGTGAGTTCCCGATGATCATCACAACCGTCTGTACCACCATCTGCGCGATACAGAGGGCCTTGATGCGCCAGGGACGGCGTTTCCAGCCCCACAGAAAGTATACGGTGCAGAACAATCCCCCATTGGCCACCAGGCCGGAAAGAATCGGGTTCAGGTAGATACCGGCATACCGGTCGGGATAGTTGATGATACAGATGTTGGAAAAATACATCAAAAGGGAAATGCTGCTCATCACACAGCTATACACCATGATGATTTTCAGGCATCCCTCAAAATCCTTCTTCTCTTTTGCCGAATCCTGGGGCTCCAAATAATAGACCACAAGAAAGGTCACCGCCGCCAGGGCGATGGCCTGTGCATTTTTCATCCAGCCGTTGGGCAGATTCACCAGGGAGGACATGCAGAGCGCCCCAAAGAAGACCGCCAGCATCCAGAGTCCCTTTTGACGCAGATCAAATTGCCGGTGCAAAAAACCCTGGAGCATCAGATAGGCGCCCCATAGGGTCAGCGTCACGGAGGTAATGGTGCTGATCCTCCCCCAGCTATAAAAATAAAAGGTGATAAACAGCGCGTTGAGTAGATAGCATTTTTTGAATAGGCCAATGTCGTTCAGGGCCGCTTTCCATCCAGCGATCGTCATCATAGCCGCCTTCGTCCCTCCGCCGGCGTCCGGCGGCAGGTAATTTCCCCGGAACCGGCCCGGGGCCATACCATGCCAGTATGCTTCCTAATAGTACCATAAATTCCCCGTTAAGACATCCCGCGGATTCTTAAGATTCCCATAAGATTTCCCTAACAATGGACATTTCCCGGGGCATATGGCCTCTTTCGCCTAAAGATCGGCGATTTTCGCCCGATACAGCTTGAGGAAGAGCAGCAGGCTGGCGATGAGGGAAACCCCCTCCGCAATGGGATAAGCCCACCAAACCCAGCTCAGCCCGATCTTGGAAAACAGATACGCCACCGGCAGGATGATCACCACCTGCCGCAGCATGGAGATGTATAGGCTGTATTTTCCGTTTCCCACCCCCTGGAAGAAGGTGGACACCATAATGCCTAGGGCAGCGGGCACAAAGCACAGGCTGATGGTACGCAGGGCCGGGATGCCGATCTCCAGCATCTCGGGGGTGGCGCTGAAGATCATCAGCAGCTCCCGGGGGAAAATCCAGAAGATCAACAGCCCCAGGAACATGATCCCCAAGGCCAATAATCCGCCAATCTTCAGAGCGGATAGCAGCCGTTCCTTTTTCCTGGCCCCAAAGTTATAGCCCATGATGGGCATAACTCCGTTGTTCAAGCCGAATACCGGCATAAACACAAAGGACTGGAGCTTCTGGTACACCCCCATCACCGATACCGCGGCCTGGCTGAAGCCGATTAGGATGCCGTTGATGGCCATCAGGAGAAAGGATCCCACCGATTGCATGACGATGGACGGCGCGCCCACCACATAGATCTGCTTGATGATCTCCCACTGGGGCCGGAAGCCCCGAAGCTGGATGGATACCTCATGATCCTTGGTCAATACAATGTATAGCGAGAAGATACAGGCGATGATCTGTCCCAGCACCGTGGCAATGGCAGCCCCCGCCACCCCCAGCTTGGGGAAGCCAAGGAGGCCGAAGATCAGGATTGGATCCAGAATGATATTGATCACCGCGCCCATGAGCTGAAAGATCATGGGGTAGATCATGTTGCCCGTGGCCTGGAGCATTCGCTCGCAAATGATCTGGACAAACACCCCCATGGAGAACACCATTACGATCTGGGTATAGGCGATACCCAAGCCCATAACCTGCTCCGTGGGATGGAAGAGGGCAAAGAAGGGCCGGACGGCAACCAATCCAAGGACGGCAAATACCGCCCAGGTCACCACCGCCAGAAAGAGTCCATGGGTGGCGGCGGAGTCCGCAGCCTCCCGATTCTTCTCCCCCAGCCGCCGGCTGATAAGGGAGTTGATGCCCACACCGGTGCCTACGCCAAAAGCGATCAACAGAAACTGCACCGGGCTGGCTAGGGACACCGCCGCCAATGCGTCCTCCCCGATTTTCGCCACGAAGATGCTGTCCACGATGTTGTACATGGACTGGATCAGCATGGAAAAAATCGCGGGCAGCGACATGGATATGATGAGCCGGAAGACGGGATTGGTCCCCATCTTATTCTCTTTGATCTGTTCCATCTGCCTCACTCCTTCGATGGCCCGGGGCATGGAACTCCGCCCCAGGGCAAATAAAAAGAAGACCCAGCGCTAAGGCGCAGGCGTTCTTGGATTTGTCTCTATTCCAATGAAAGGCATTTTTCAGCAGGGTGACAAAAGAATAGCGCTCCTATTATAGACGGGAACTCCATTGTATGACAAGCCCCAATTTCAAGGCCCCCCATCCTCGTTTCCACAGCACAGCCGGCGTAACTCCCCATAAAAAAAAGAGAACCGGAAAACCCGGTTCTCTTTTTTTTATGGGGAGTTAGCCCAGAATATCCTTGAGCATCTGATCCAGCTTGGCGTTGACTTCCTCGGTGGTATACATGGTCAGACATTCCTCGATGCCCTTCTTCACCTCAGCATAGTTGGCCTTGCGGATCATGTTCTTCACAGCGGGGATGGAGCCAGCGCTCATGCTGAACTCATCCAGGCCCAGGCCCAGCAGCACCAGGGCGCCCTTCTCATCGCCGGCGGTCTCACCGCAGACACCGGACCACTTGCCAGCGCCATGGGAGGCGTCGATGACCATCTTCATGGCCCGAATGACGGCGGGATGCAGGGGCTGATACAGGTCAGCAATCATCTCGTTGCCCCGGTCCACAGCCAGCACATACTGGGTCAAATCGTTGGTGCCGATGCTGAAGAACTCCACGATCTCCGCCAGCAGATGGGCGTTGAGCGCGGCAGCAGGGGTTTCCACCATGATACCGATGGAGAGGTTCTCGTCAAACTCCACACCCTCGGCCCGAAGCTCGGCTTTGCACTCCTCGATGATCTCCTTCATCTTGTAGATCTCCTCAGCGGAAATCACCATGGGGAACATCACATGAAGCTTGCCGTACACGCCAGCCCGGAGCAGAGCCCGCATCTGGGGCTTGATGATGTCCAGCCGGTCAAAATACATGCGGATGGCGCGCCATCCCAGGAAGGGGTTCATCTCCGGGGGGAACTGGATGCTCTCGGCCGCCTTGTCACCGCCGATATCCAGGGTGCGGATGACCACGGGCTTGCCGTCCATGCCGGCAACCACCGATTTATAGGCCTCAAACTGCTCCTCCTCGGAGGGGAGATCGGGGCGGTTCATATACAGGAACTCGGTGCGGAACAAACCGCAGCCCTCGGCGCCGTTCTCCAGCGCGCCCTTGACGTCGTTGGGAGAGGCGATGTTGGCCACAACCTCCACATGGTGTCCGTCCAGGGTCTCGGCGGGCATGAACTTGATCTTATCCAGCTCCCGCTTCCGCTCCATAAAGGCTTCGTACTTCCCGTCGTAAACCTTCTTCTGATCCTCGGTGGGGTTCACGATCACATCGCAGTCGATGGCGTCCAGCACCACCAGATCCCCGTGGTTCACCCGGCTGGTGATGTCCCCGGTGCCCACGATGGCGGGAATACCGATGATCCGGGCAAGGATCGAGGTATGAGAGGTCCGGCCGCCAATATCGGTAGCAAAACCCTTCACATAGTCCAAATTCATGGTGGCAGTATCCGAGGGGGTCAAATCGTTGGCGAAGACCACCACGGGCTCATTCAAATCGCTGAGGCTGGTGCGGACGATGCCCAGCACGTTGTCCAGCACCCGGCCGCCCACGTCTTTGATATCAGCGGCCCGCTCCTTCAGGTACTCGTCGTCCAGGCTGGCCAGCATGGCGGCCACCTCGGCGGTAGCCTCGGATACAGCCTTACCGGCGTTGAAGTTGCTGTTCTGGATCTTATCCAGTACGGCTTCCTCAAACATAGGATCGGCCAGCATCATCAGATGAGCCCGGAATACATCGGCCTCCTTGGCGGAAAGCCGTTCCTCGGTGATGGCAATGATCCCGTTGAGCTGATCCTCGGTCTTGGCCACAGCCTCCCGGAACTTTTCAACCTCTTTTTCCACGTCCTGGGCCGCAACCAGCTTTTCGTCGATAACCACCTCGGGGTGGGCCAGCACAAAAGCCTTAGCGATGGCAACGCCAGGAGAAGCAATAATCCCTTTCATTTCATGCACCTCAAAATTAGATTAAATAACACGCAATCCTTGGCGCAGCGCCAAGGATCTGTGTAAAAAGGTTAACAAAAGAATTCGTTACTCCTCAAGATTATCCAGGAGCTCCACCAGGCCGGCAACGGCTTCCTCGGCGTCGGGGCCATCGGCGATGATGGTGATCTCGCTGCCAAAGCTGGCGCCCAGGCTCAGCACGGAAATGATGGACTTGGCATTGGCCTCTTTGCCGTCCTTCTTCACCTTAATGGTGCTCTTATACTTAGCGGCTTTCTGTACAAACAGAGAAGCAGGACGAGCATGCAGGCCCGTTTCGTTCTTGACCACGAACAATTTCTCTACCATGATGACAATTCCTCCATTACGATCATATTAACGGGTTGCCCCGCTTCTTTTTAGCTAAGGCTTTACAGCCTAAACTCCGCTTTGATGTCCCGAATGCCGCCAAGGCCCACATTCAGGCACTCCTCCTTCAGATCCACCAGCCCGCACTCCTCCCGGTCCCGGTTCTCCAGGGCATAGAGCACCATCGGCAGGTTCACCCCGCTGATGCATTCGCATCGGACGGCGTTCCGCTTGGAAAGCTTGCTCATAAAGGAGGCGGCCACATTGCAAAGGGATCCGCCATAAAGGTCGATAAAGATCAGAAGGGAATCCTCCTCCCCCAAACCGTCAAAGACCTCCTGAAACTGCATCTTCAACAGGTTTAGGTTGTCCCCCACCTGGTATTCAATGCTGTGGGTCCGCTCCTGCTGCCCCAAAATGAATTCAGCGCCCAGCAGAATATTCACTCCCACTTTGGCATGGGCGGCGACCAAAATATGTATCACCACAGCTTCCCCCTTTGCCCAGCGTAGAGCAAAATAAGCCTGCCCCATACGCATGGTTAAATTATAGCTTTTGACCGCTTTGCTTGTCAATGATGAAACGGAAACCAATCGGGGAAATCTCCCCTTTTACGGGCCCAGAACCCTTTCCGTTCCCCCATGAGCTAGAACGCGCTTACCATAAGGGCAATGGAATATCCAAAATTCCATGTGGTAATAATGTACTTAATTTGTTAATAAAAATCTGTATTCACAAGGAATATTTGTATTAATCCAGATTTTATGTTATCTTATTGGAAACAAATGTATGATCCAATCAATAGGAGGTGTGAGCTTTGAAAGACGTAGGTATTCGCATCAAAAACCTGCGGGAACAAAAAGGCATGACGCAAAAGAATCTGGCCGATCGGGCCAACATCACAGTGGCAACCCTTTCCCGCTATGAGAACAACCAGCGGACCCCCATGTCGGATATCATCGTGAAAATCGCCCGGGCCCTGGGAACCTCCACCGATTATCTTTTAACCGGTGATGGTGAGATCGAAAAAAAGTACCATGAGTACAACGCTGCCGTCACCATGATTGGCTTTGCCAGCCGGGCGCGGGAGATTACGCCCCGTCAAGCAGCCATTCTCCAAGCCATCGCCGAGGAAATGTTTGGAAGCGCGTCTTAATGCATGATGAAACTATCGCCCTGTAACATCTACCAAGAGGTATTGGAATTTCTGCTGCGCCAAGAGATTTCTGGGTTAAACTTCCCTCTTGAGCCCCTTTGTGCCCGCAACGGATGGGCTGTTCTACCCGTCCAAGAGTTTTGCCGGAAAAGGGGCTTTGATGTTGCATTCATGCTGGAAAGGGTGCTGATGTCAAACTACGGCGCGGCCATCCATTTCCGGGATCGGGATAAATACTGCATCGTATACAACGACGCCTTGGAGAAATCCGAGATTCGCTGGACCATCGCCCATGAGATCGGTCACATTGTGCTCCGTCATTTTGAACGCTATCCCGATGCGGTCTCCTCCAGCGGCGTACTGCGGGAGAGCCAGTACGGCCTGTTTGAATCGGAAGCGAATCTCTTTGCCCGCTTTCTTCTGGCGCCTCCCGTGATCCTAGCGGAATCCGGAATCATCCGCATCTCCGATATTGCGGAGCGCACCGGCCTTCCCCATGAAGAAGCCCGCCGAATGAGCCTGTTCCTAAAGGGCTCCTTCCTCTACATGGAACGGGACGAGATCCTGGAGCGGCAGTTGATGGAGCGGTTTCAGATCCATCCCGATTCCCGCGTGGGATAATCCCCTAAAGCTCTAGTCCAGCCGGCACAGAGACCGCAAGGTCTCCTGTGCTTTTTTTTGTTGTAGATCCCGCTCCTCCGAGAGAGCCCAGCCCGGCGCGGAGGCGTCCCGGGGAGCCTGCACATCGGGAGGAATCCCGGTCTTATCGATGCTGTGTCCGTCGGGCAGATAGTACCGGCCGCAGGTATAGCGGATGGAGGAACCGTCCGAGAGCCGGTGCACCCGTTGCATGGTGCCCTTTCCGTAGCTGGTCTGCCCCACGATGGTAGCCCGCCCGTTGTACCGAAGCGCGCCGGAAAGCACCTCGGCGGCGGATGCGCTCTCCTCGTCCTGGAGAATTACCACCGGCATGGCAAGGGGCGTTTCGCTTCCCCCCGTGATGGTCTCCCGCTCTCGGCCCTTCTCCTCCCCATAGACGATGACCGACCCCTCCGGCAAAAAGGCCTGGGCGATGGCAACGGCAGCGTCCAAGCGCCCTCCGGGATTGGCCCGGACGTCAATGAGCAGACCCTTGATCTCCCCTTCCTTGGCCCGAAGATGGGTTAAGATCTCCTGCTCCATCCCCTGTTGCATAAAACTGCGGATGCGCAGATAGACAAGGCCGTCCGGCAGGGCATGGATCACATACTCCTTCTGGTCGGATACCTCCTGGGCCCGCGCGCGAAGCACCACCTGCCGGCCCTCTCGGTTGACCGTCAGCTCCACCAATTGGTCCGGCGCAAAGCCCTGGATCTGGTCCAGATTCTGTACCTGTTTCCCGTCCAAAGCCTGGATGATATCCCCCCGCTGCAGCCCCGCCATCATGGCGGGCGATCCCACCTCCACCTCTCCAACCCGAAGGCCGCCACGGGTGGCCACCACCTCCATGCCCAGTCCCACATGAACGCCCCCGGTTTCATAGAGGGCGCTGAAGTCCTCCGCGTCATGAAGGCTCAGGTAGTAGGTGTACCGATCCCCAATCGAGGCCAGGAGCTGGCTCATCAGGAGATCTGCCGGCTCCCAGTCCTCCTCCACATAGATGCAGTTCTCCCGCAGAACCTCCACCGCTTCCGTCAGCTTGATCAGGTTCCGGTAAGGCCGCATATAGAGGGAAACCGCCAGAAAGGAGGATAGCGCGCAGGCGCACAGCCCCACTCCAATCCATCCCAGCCTCCGCTTGTTCATCATAACCACCTCTTGGCTATTGTATTGCCAAACCGCAGGGGTTAGAAGGCCAGCCGGGCCAAATAAAAAAGGACCGCCAAAGCGGTCCTTTTTTTTCAGGATTAATAGATGTTGGCCAGATCCACGGTAATCCGGTAAGCACCGGGGGTGGAAGCAGCCTCGAAGGCCTCCTGGATCTTGGACAGGGGGAAGGTCTTGCCCTCCAGAGAGTACTTCATGTCGATCATGCCATAGGTCAAGAGATCGGCAGCGTCCATCCAGTCGTCGGAGGTGGAAGCAAAGGTGCCGATGACCTCGAGCATCCGATAGTGCATCTCGTTGGGGTCGATCTCCAGCTCGGGTTTGGGATAGCCAGCGGGGAACACCACGAACCGGCCACGATAGTGGGACAGCATCTGCATGCCCTGCTTATAAGCGATGGAAAGACCAACAGCAGCGATGACAACGTCGGCGCCGCGGCCCTCGGTGAGAGCCTTTACGGCCTCAACGGGATCGTTGTTCTTGGAGTCCACAACCTCAACGCCGCCCATCTTCTTGGCGTTCTCGATCTTCTTGGGGTCAACCTCGGTGACGATAACCCGGGCGCCAAAAGCTTTGGCAACCTGAGCGTTCACCAGGCCCATGGTGCCGGCGCCGATAACAACGACGGTCTCCAGGGGCTTAATGCGGGCTTTCTTCACGCACTGCACGGCGGTGGAAACGGGCTCCAGGAAAGCAGCCTCAGCAGCGGGAACATCCTTGCCAACCTTCAGCAGGTAGCGGTAGTCAGCGATGTGATAATCGGCAAAAGCCTTGCCGCCCAGGAACTCATCGTCCTGCGCAGCCCGCTTGGGCCGGTTGAGGCAATCGCTGGTCAAGCCCTTACGGCAAGCACGGCATACGCCGCAGTAGGGGGGCATGGTGCAAACCCGGTCGCCGATCTGGAAGTAATCGGGGACGTTGGCGCCCTTCTCGATGATGCAGCCGGACCACTCATGGCCGCCCGCCATGGGGAATCCCTGGTGGTTCCGCAGACCCATCCAGTGCTGGTAATCGGTGGTGCAGATGTTGATGGCTTCCATCTTGACCAGGACTTCATCGTCGGTGATCTTCCGGAGAGGCCGCTCGAACATCTCGGCTCTTTTGGGCTCCATGATTGCCGTAAAGTGAAATACATCGGGCATTTGTCTTACCTCCTAAGTAATAGTAGACGTTGTTCCTAGATATATACGACCATCCTCTTTTCGCGTTGGCCGAAAACCGGCCTCTCGAAAAAACGACGGCGATATCTATCCCTTATGGGCCTATGTAACATACATATCTTAACCCTTTTCTAGAAATCACACAAGGGCTTATTGCTTCCACTTTTTTACGGATTCAGAAATTGAATGTTTTTCCCGTTCTTCCCTCTATCTCTATGTGGTATCTTTGCAGAAAAGAAGGGCCGGTTCTCCCCCGCCCCTACCGGAGGGAATCACCCGGCTGCCGGCGCAGCCAAAGGAAATATCCCGCGCAAACGATCAGCGAAAACAGGGATGCCGCCGGCGCGGCAAGGCCGATGCCATAAAGGGAGGCCTGGGCGCCTCGGCTCAAAAAATAGGAGACCGGAATCCGCACCAAAGCGGTAGCCAATAGGCTGTGAACCATGGCCACCATGGATTTGCCACAGCCCGAGAAATAGGCGTTCATATTGAATACAAAGCTCACCAGAATGCAGTCCAGGGAATAGGCCCGAAGATATTCCGCTCCAGCGGCGATGACCGCCCCATCCCGGGAGAAGATCCCTACAAGCTGCTCCGGGAAGAGCTGGGCGCAGGCGCAGACCAACGCCCCAAAGGCCAAGGAGTATCCCACCCCGTACCAGAGGGCCTGTTTTGCCCGTTCCGGCTGCTCCGCTCCCATATTCTGCGCGGTCATGGGAGCCACCGCCGCCGAAAAGGCCGAGGGCGGAAGCAGGGTAAACATGAAGATCTTTTCCACCACGCCCACGGCGGCGGATGCGATGAGCCCCAGGGTATTGACGATGGCGGTAATCACCAAAAAGGATACGTTCACCAGAAAATCCTGAAGCGCCAAGGGCGTTCCCACCCGCAGAATACGGAGGGCCGAGGGGTGATCTAGGCGGATATGGCTCCTGTGAAAGGGAAAGGCAAAGCCGCGGCGGCGCAGGTAATAGAGGGCCATCAGAAAGCTGATCCCCTGGGCGGCCACCGTAGCGATGGCGGCGCCCAGAGCCCCCATGTGGAACCCTCCCACCAGGAGGAAGTCGGCAGCCACGTTGACAACACAGGCTAGAGCGATGAAATACACCGGAGTCCGGCTGTCCCCCAACCCCCGGTAGATGGCGCTGACCACATTGTAGCCGATGATAAAGGGCATCCCCCAGCTGCAAGCAAAGAGATACTGCCAAGCGTAGTGGACAGCCGGAGCGGGAGTCTGCATCAGCGTGATCCACGGCCCCGAGGAGAGCAGCATTACAGGGGTCAATATCCCGGCGATGATGAGAAACAGCACCGTCAGCGTGCCGATGGCGTTGGCGGTGCCCTCCTCATCCCTGGCCCCCACCCGATGGCCGATGAGTACCGTTCCCCCGGTGGCCAGGCCCGTCACCAAACAGGTCACCGTTTGCATCACATGGCTGCCCACCGCCACCGCCGATACCGCGGCGGAGTCGGCATATTGCCCCACCACAAATAGATCCACCGCTCCATATAGGGATTGGAGCAGGTTGGCGATGAGAAAGGGGATGGCAAACCGCAGCAGCGTGCTGCCAATTCTCCCCTCCGTCAGCGAATATCCGGCCATAGCGATCCCCCTTCAATAAAAAAGCTGGATAAATGGGGTCCCCCATCTTATCCAGCATACCTTGCATATACCCTCCGATTGGACGCTGCCATTATACACCCCAATGGCCCCGTCTTTCAAGAGGGACCGAAAAAACCCGTGGCCGCGGAGATTCCGCGGCCACGGCGCTTCTTTATTTCCGTGCGTCTCCTTCATCAAAGGGATCTCCGCATTCAGGGCAGAATTTCGGGGGCTTCGCGGGATCGTCCGGCTCCCATCCGCACTTATCGCACCGATAGAGCAAAGCGCCCTCCGGCTTTTTCGCGCCGCACTCAGAGCAGAATTTTCCCTTGTTCAGCGCGCCGCAGGAGGCGCACTTCCAGCCAGAAGCCTCCAATGGCCGGGCAGCGCCGCACTCGGAACAGAACTTGCTGTGCTGGCCCGTGGCGCCGCAGGCAGAACAGCTCCAGGTGCCGGGGGCTGCCGCGGCGGCGGGCCCCTGAGGCTGGGATTCCTGCCCCATCTGCAATAGGCTGGCGGCGTTGGCGCCCCCCGCCTGCTGGGCAAATCCCAAACCCATAAAGCCCGTCATAGCGCCGGCGTCGTTCTCCGCCGCCCGTTCCATAGCCGTTGCCTGAGCGGTCCCCAGCCGGGCCCCCAACATCTGGGCGTTGCTGTACACCCGGGACTCCTGGAACTGGGCGATCTTCTGACTGCTTTCCTCGTCGGGCGTAATGGAAGCAAACGCGATGGAAACCACCGAAATCCCCCGGTGCTCCACCCATTCCTGACCCAGGCCAGCGTTGATCCCCTGGGCGATGTCGTCGGTATAAAGGGTAATTTGGTCATAAGCGATTCCCCGCTGTGCCACCCTTCCAAGGGCGGGCTGCAGGTTGTGCTGCACCTCGCTCTTGAGCTGCTCGTCAATCTCCCCCCGGGTAAACCGGTCGGTCACATTGGCGCAGACGTTGGTGTAGAACATGATGGGGTTGGTAATTCGATAGGAATAGTTGCCGTACCCCCGCAGCATCACGGTAAACCCAAACTCGCTGTCCCGGAAGGGCACCTCGCCAAAACCAATTTTGTTGTTCATGATCTCCTTGGTGTTGACGTAATACACCCGCTGGTCATGCTCCGCCTGGCCGCCGAAGGTGAACCGCTTGCCCACCTCCCGGAAGCTCTCCCGCAGCCCCTTCCAGCCGCTGTCCAACATGGAGGGCTCGGTGCCGGTCCGGTAGGTGTATTCCCCCGCCTCTGCGCAGAAATCCACGATCTTGCCGTTTTCCACAATGAGCATCACCTGGCCCTCGTTGACGGCCACCCGGGATCCATCGGTGATGATGTTCTCCTCCCCCTTGGTGTTGGAACTGCGTCCCGTTATCCGCTTCTGGCCCTTCTGGACCAGCACATCCGCCGGCAGTGCGTCACAATAGATAAACTCTTTCCACTGATCAGCCAGGGTTCCCCCAATGCCGCCGCTAATCGCTTTGATCAATCCCATACCATTCACCACTTTCTTCAATTTGTTGATTGCGCTTCATTCGATGGACTAGAGCCGTCCTCCCGCGCTCCGTCACCCTACTGGTCCCGGAGGACGACGCCCCTGTTATCCACACTGAATCCAGGCTTTACCCCTTCCATATCGGACAGCACCCAGTCGCACTCCCCGGTGGTCACCATATAGCCGCAGTATTCGCATTTGCCTGCGCTGGTCACCTGGACGGGCGCACCGCAATGGGGGCAGGCCAAGACACTGTTGTTGCTGACGGCAGGATCAGTCAGCACGCCCTTTTTCCGCATAAACGTCAGGAGGTACTGCAAATGGCAGTCCACGCTGGGATCCCCCCTCAGCACCTTTTTGGTCCTCTCATCGATGATATAATCCACCATCCGGACCCGCATATAAACCTTCAGATATTCATGCTCAGCGTCCCGCTCGTATTGATGCAGATAGGCTTGGTTCACGTTCACCCGCTCAATCACGTTGATCTGGCCCTTGTTGATATAATCCCGAAGCTGCAGCTCGTGCTGGCGATAAAGCTCCTCCTTCTCAAAGGGCCGGATGCGCGACCAATCCCGGTCGTTCCAAGCCTGCTGAAGGGTGACAAAGACCTCCTTGCTCCAGGCCAGGAATTTTTCCTTGCTAAACAGCGGATCAATCTGGGTCACCGCCGCCACAATCTCCTCGGTGTGATCCGGAACCACGGGCAGTGCTCCGATTGGCGCTCCGGCCATCGGAGCGGCGGTTCCCCTGCTGTGGCCTCCCCGTTTGCTCAAGATTACCCCCACCACAATGACCACCAGAACGATCCAGAAAACCGGTCCATCCCCAAAGAGAAACGCCATCCCCATGAGGTTGCCAAAGCCGCTGGAGGAACTGCCGCCCCAGTCGCCGGAGGAGCCTCCTCCGTTGTAATCATTGAAGTTTCCCACATCGGGCTTCAGCAAATCTCCCGGCGCCGCCAGAGCGGTGGGCACAACCGCCATAAGGGCTAGCAATAAACAGGCCGCAAGGATCAGAATCCGTCTTGTTCGATTCATCTTTCATTTCCCCTTACCGGTATTGTATCGTACCATCTATATGCGGCCCGCGGGAAAAAGCATGCCTGGATTCCCCGCTTTCCGTCCACCGGCCGCAAAATACATTTTGTTTTAGTTTACCATTTAGCCTGTTCCCTTTCAACAAAAACCGTCAGGATCCGCCTTTATTGATAGGATATATATGGAAAAAGGGTTCCCCCATGGGAGAACCCTTTTTGCGATATTGCGTTAGGATTTCGCCGATGCTTCCGCATCGCCGCCCGGAGGCAGCTGCCCTGCTTCCTCCACATCCTCCTTATTCTTCTTGACCCGCTCCCAGGCATGGAGCGCAAGGGCCAGGGCGATAACGCCATAGGAGAGGAACACCCGGAAGAACTCGCCCAGCTGCGCGTTGTTGAACAACGCCTGGCCGGCCTGAGGCGATACGATGAACAGGGTGTGGAACAGCACCACGCCGATGATGGCCTGGGCGTTGGTGGCCTTCCGCACGGAAGCGCCGCCTACCAGGATGGCCGCCACAGCGTAGAGGCCTACGCTCTCATGGCTGGTCATGGTCTGCAAGGTTCCCACGTTCTGGAGGTAGATGATCTGCCCCCAAGCCGCCAGCACCGTGGAAATCATGATGGCGATGATGCGCATCTTATTGACGTTGATTCCGGCGGAGTTGGCCACGCTCATGCTGTTGCCTACGGTACGGAGATTCTGCCCCAAACGGGTTTTCAGGAATACGCCGTTAAAGAGGAACAGCAGGAAGATGATGAAGAAGGTGAACAGAGGCACCGTCAGAGGCTGCCGGTTGGAGCCGGAGGTCATCAGGCCGCTGTATACGCCGGGCATCAATACCACGCCCACAAAGGCAGCGCAGAGAATGGCCAGCAGAAGGTTTACCGACATGGGCTCCCCCTTCTTCTTGGCCTTCACCGCCTTTACGATGAACCATACGCATCCGGCCACACCGATGATCACTAGGAACCACACGGCGGGCACCCGGATGATATCGTCCATGGTGTACTTGATGGTGTTAGTCAGATCGATGGAGTTGCGGACGCCTACGCCGCTGGACAGCAGCAGGTCGGGATCCACAATGGGGATGAGGGCGCTTCCCACCAGTACCAGGAAGATCAGCTGATAGATGCCGTTGGCGAAGTACCCCAGCATCATGCCGGTGATCATCTCCTGGCCAACGGCACGGTTCAGCACCTTGCCGGTGAGCCATCCAAAGAAGATGGCGATGGGCAGGGACAGCGCAAAGGTGGCCAAAAGGGCAACCACACCGCTGAGTTTGAAGTAAGTCACCATAATGACGGCAGCCTGGGCCGACATGGCGCCGATGACGATACTAAAGTTCATGCCCATGCCGGCGATAACCGGAATGATAAGGGCCAGAACCAGGAAGCTGTTCCTGGCCAAGCGGGTCAGCAGCTCCTTGATGAGGAAGGAGACCTGGATCCCCGAGATCCACAGACAGAGCAGGCTCACCAGGGAAAACAAGATGGCTACCTTATTCCGAAAAAAGAAATCCAGCAGAGCCGAACGTTCGCTATTTTTAGCCACGGGAAGTCCCTCCCTTCACCCTGGTCAGGGCATAGATGATGATGCCGTTGGTGATGATAATCCGCATGATCTCGGACAGGTTCTGCACCTTAAACACATCGTTTACCACCGGAAGCCCCAGCACCAGGATACCCTGGAAGAGGAACACACCCAGCAGCACGTTGCTGATGGACGCCTTGTTGGCGCTGGCGCCGCCGATCAGCACCGCAGCGATGGCGGAGAAGGCCATCATGCGGGGGGCGTTATAAAGCTGCATAAACCCATAGCTCTGGGAGTATACGATGATGCCGATGCCGCCGATGACGGTGCTCAAAACGGTACCTACGATGCGCATCTTGTTGACGCTGATGCCGCTGGCCTCCGCAAACAGGGGATTCTGGCCCGCGGCCCGCATGGCGATGCCGGTCTTGCTCCGAAGGAACAGCCATACCAGGAAACACATGCCCAAGAGGAACAGGATGCTACCGGTGGGAATGGTGATGCCGCCCACCGTAAAAACACCGAAATCATCTAAAATTTTATTGTAGTACCCGTCAAGGGCGATGGTGGGCCGCAGACCGGCGCCCATGGCGTACACCATATTGTTGTTCTTAAAGGGGAGCAGGGCCCAGCCCATGCACATCAGCGCCACCACGGAAAAACCCACATAGGTGGATACCGTCATCTCGCTGCCCTTCATACGGTTCAGCGCCGCGCCGTATCCATAGCCAAACAGGCTGGAAAACACGGTGCTGATCAGGATCGCCACGGCAAATCCCATAAGACCAGTGGCGCCCATCTCCATGGAGATGGTCATCCCCAGCAGGCCCGCGATGATGCCAATGGATACGCCGAAGTTCAGGCCGATGCCGCATAGGATGCCGGGCACCATGGCCAAAACCAGCACGCCGTCCATGGGCATACGGGCGATGACGTTGCTCAAAAGGGAAGGGAAGTTCAGGTCCCGGACGATGGCCATCACGCACAGGAACACGAAGAACAGAAGGATGATGATCCTGGGCAGACCAAAGCTCTTTAACCCACGCTTAATTTTTTCCACCCTCAGCACCTCCTTTTTCCTTCATTTGATAGCCGCTCATGGCAAGACCGAAGTCCACGTCGCTGTCGGTGGGCTTCATAATGGCCTCCACCTTGCCCTCGCAGATGATGGCGATCCGGTCGCAGATGCTCTTTAATTCCACCAGCTCACTGGAAACCATTACCACGGTAACGCCCTCCTCCCGGTTCAGCCTGGAGAGGAAGTCCAGCACTAGCTTTTTGGCGCCGATGTCAATTCCCCGGGTGGGCTCGGATACAAACAAGAGCTTGGGCCCCAGGGTGATGGCCTTGGCCACGCAGACCTTCTGCTGGTTACCGCCCGAAAGGCGTCCGGTGTACTGGCCAGGGCCGGTGCAGCGGATATCCAACAGCTTGATCATCTCCTGGGCATGGCGGCGGATCTTACCGGTATTCTTCAGGGAGAAAGGTCCAAACCGATGCAGGTACTCCCCCTTGGACTGCATGGCGGAAAACACGATGTTGTCCTCGATGGATTCCTCCAAAAGCAATCCGACGCCCCGGCGATCCTCGGATACAAAGGCCAAGCCCCTATGAAGGGCCTCTTTGGTGTTGTTAAGCTCAATGGCCTCCCCTTCAAAGGAAGCCATTCCCTCGGCGGGGTACATGCCCATGATGCCGTTGGGAATACCCAGCTTGCCCTGACCGGCCAAGCCGCCGATGCCGAAGATTTCTCCCTTATGAACCTCCAGGTTAACGCCCTTTACGGTCTCCCCTGGCATGTCCACGGTGAGATTTTTCACCGAGAGCACCACCGGTTCCTGGGTTAGATCCCGGGGATCCCCCAGCTCGGAACGATCCATCTCCCGGCCGATCATCAGCTCCGCCAGCTTGGGCACCGTAGCGTCGGCCACGGCCAAATCGGCAACCTGGGTGCCATCCCGGAGGATGGTAATCTGGTCCGCGGCGTTGATGACCTCGTCCAGCCGGTGGGTGATGAACAAAATAGCAATGCCGGAGGCGGCTAGCTCCTTCATGGCTTTGATAAGGGTCGCTGCCTCCTGCTCGGTTAGTACCGCCGTGGGCTCGTCGAACACCAAGAGCTTGATGCCCTTTTTGTCCACCTCACGGGCGATCTCGATGAATTGCATATGGCCAACCGGCAGCCCGGCTACCATGGTATACGCATCTATATCCATACCGACCTTACGAAGGGCAGCCTCAGCGTCCTTGGCCATGGCTTCAAAGTCGAGGATCTCCATGCTCTTGCCAAAGACACGGCTGGCCAGGTTGGGCCGGCCAATTTCCCGATTCAGTTTGATATTTTCGGTGACGGTAAATCCCGGTATCAGCATAAATTCCTGATGCACCATGCCGATTCCCGCATGGATGGCATCGTTGGGAGAGGTGATCTTCGATTCTTCCCCATCGATGAGAACCCGGCCGCCAAACCCGCCGGTAGAGGAAATCACGGGCATGCCAAAGAGGATGTTCATCAGCGTGGATTTTCCTGCTCCGTTCTCTCCCAGCAGAGCATGAATTTCCCCTGGCTTGACTCGAATTGTAACGTCTTTCAATACCTGGTTTCCCGAATACTCCTTTGAGATGTTCAGCATCTCCAATACGTATTCACTCACAGGCATACCTCCTAACCAGTAAATGCACAATAATTAGGAAAAGCTTTGGGCCGCGCTAGCAGCCCAAAGCCACCCAATTCTCCATGAATGGGGAGGCGAACCTCCCCACGCATGATGTTTCTTTTAACCTCTTATTCGTCGATGGAGAAGTCGATGAAATCGCACATCAACATATAGAAGTTGTCAAGGGTCTGGCCATCGGCGGTCTGATACTTGGTGGCGGTGATGGTAGCGCCGGAAGTAGCAGCTGCATCCTCCAGGCACTTGGTCAGAGCCTCGGTATCGTTCTTGCCGTTGGTCTTGCCTTCGATGTACATCCGAGCATACTCGAAGCCGCCCTGGATCATAACCATGTTGATGGGCACGGGCCAGGTAGCAAACCGGCTGCCGTCGCCGCCCTTCTCCTTGATGGTCTGGGCAATCAGCTCACGGATGGCGGGGATGTCACCCATCTGCTCGGGGGTGATGGCCAGGCCGAGGGCTCCGGGATAGCCGTGCAGGGGGCTGGGGCAGCACTGGCAGGGGGAGATGGCACCGGTCTCAAGAACGGTAGCAATCAAAGCTTCCTGCATGCCGCAGTTGGTGGAATAGAAGGCGGTGTCCTTGCCATATTCCTCAACCCAGCGGGGAATGCTCTCACGGATGGCCTTCTGAGCGCCGGTAGCGCCAGCCTCGGAGGTGGGATCGGGAGCTTCCACATCAACAAACTTGATGCCTTCCCTCTCGGCGTTCTCCTTCAGAAGCGCATGACGGCGGGAGATGTTCTCCATGCCCATGTGCCGGGGGAAGGAGATGTGCACGAAGGTCTTGGCGCCCATCTTCTTGGCCTGCTGGATCAACACGTCGCCCATGCCGATCTCGTCGTTGTTCAGGATTACGTCGGCAGAAGCGGCGATATCCGGGGGATTCTCGGCGGGAACGCCGCAGACGAACAGGATGTCGTCCCGGGTCTCTTTCACCTTGTCGATGGCGGCCTTGGCGCCAACAACGGCCTGCACAAAGACGATCGCCTTTACGTCAGGATCATTGGCCAGCTCCAGAACCCGCTGCATGGTAACATCGGTCTCGGAAGCGAAGTTGTCGGGATAGGTCGCGGTTACGACCATGTCGCCGTACTTAGCCTTGAGATTCTCAGCAGCGCGGAACTCCTCTTCGCCCTGGGCCGTGGTACCGGTGATGATGCCGATCTTGTAATCGACGGCTTCACCATTGTCAGCGGGCTCGCCGCTGCCACCACAGGCTGCCAGGCCGAGGACCATGGTCAGTGCCATGATCATGCAAAGCAGTTTCTTCATGGATGTGTCCCTCCAATTTTTTTATCGCACCCCGCGTGGGGGTTACGCCAGGATTACCGCCGGACAAGCCGCCCTCTGCAACACGTCCGGACTCCAGTTTACACAAAACGGCTCCCAGACTTATGTGGATGTAGAGAGCTAATGTTTATAAACCTATACCTTTTTTATCACATTAAAAGACGGTCTTTTTTTGAGAAAACTCCAATTTAATTGGGGTTTTTTCTATTTGTTGGCTACGATAATAAAGGTATGCAATGATAGCAATCAATTTGCTATCCGGCTCCATAAAATTCCAGAACCGCCGGCCTTTCCGGCATATATACAGGGGATTCCGCAGGATTCCCCCCATAGGCCCTGCAATTTATGCCCATTATACAACACACGCCCATGGTGTTTCAATATCAATTTATCATTTCCGACATATGAAAGCCATGCTGACGCCATATTTCCCCCAGGCGATCCCCAAGTCACTCCTCTTCAAATGTGATGAAATCGCACATCACCAAATAAAAATTGGGAAGCTTCGATCCATCCGCTGCGGGGTAGTGGGAAAGGGTAGAACCAGCTCCAAACCCACGGTCCAGACACTGCTGAAGAACCGCTTCGTCGTTCTTCCCCTCCGTTTCTCCCTCCATATAGCGGATGCCATATTCTACCCCCGCTTGGATGAACCCCATGCCCATGGGCACCGGCCAGGTGGCAAAGCGGCTGCCATCCGCCCCCTTTTCCGCCAGCTTTTGGCGGATCTCCTGGATCACATACTCCATGTTTCCCTGCTGCTCCTGAGGGATCTCAATGCCCAATGCCCCGGGAAATCCGTGAAGCGGACTGGGACAGCACTGCAGGGGAACAATGGCGCCCGTCTCCACCGCTCCCAGAATCAGGGGCTCCTGAATGGAACAGTTGGTAGCAAAAAAGGCGGTATCCTTTCCGTATTCCTCCACCCAAAGAGGCATCATCTCCCGCACCGCCTTCTGGGTTGCGGCCGGGCCTCCCTCCCCCATGGGATCGGGCACCTCCACGTCCACAAAGACCAAGCCCTCTCGCTCCGCGTTCTCCTTCAGCAAGTCATGACGCCGGATTCCCATATCCGCCGCCATGTGCCGGGGAAAGGAGACGTGGACAAAGGTTTTCGCCCCCATGGCTTTGGCCTGCTGAATCAGCACGTTGCCCACGCCGATGACGTCCATGGCCAGAACCACATCCGCAGCCGAGGCAATCTGCTCCGGGTCCTCCCCCGGAATCCCGCATAGGTAAAGGATATCGTCCCGAGTCTCCCGGGCCTTTTCCACCGCCGCCTTGGCGCCCACCACCGCTTGGCAAAAAATCAACACCTTCACATCTGGGTCCGCGATGAGCTCCTGAACCCGCTGCATGGTGACCTCCGTCTCCTGGGCTGCGTTATCGGGGTATACCGAGGTAACGATCCGATCCCCATACATCTGTTTCATCCCCTCGGCCGCCCGGTATTCCTCCTCCCCCTGAGAGGTGGTTCCCGTAATGATGGCGATTTTATACGTGCCTTCCCCCATCTGGGTTACCGCCGGTTCCCCGGTATCCGTGCAGCCTCCCAATAAAGCAGCCGCCAAAACCACAGCCAAAAATAGGCACGCTATTCTCCGTTTCACAGCATCCTTCCCCCATCCGCTTTCCTGGAAATCCCCAGTGTTTTCGAAGCTTTGTCCCCGGGCGTACGCCAAAGACAACTCGCACATATTTTGCAAGAATTGTTTTCCAATCATGCAAATTTTTGTTTATTATACGCGTTCCCCACTTTTTTGACAAGAGGGTCAAATGATCCGGATCCTTTGGGCATACTATTACAATGAACCAAATCCGCCCAGGGCGGGCAATTTGCGTTCTTTCCCGGATAAATCCGGCCTTTTTAGGCCAAATCCGGCCAAAAATGGCCAGGGAAAGGGGGACGTCCCATGAATATCCGCAACAACTCCA
The DNA here is from genome assembly GCF_044357945.1 of Christensenella sp. MSJ-20. Classification (NCBI taxonomy): domain Bacteria; kingdom Bacillati; phylum Bacillota; class Clostridia; order Christensenellales; family Christensenellaceae; genus Christensenella; species Christensenella sp. MSJ-20. Next base: position 30,464 of record NZ_CP076563.1, on the reverse strand, counting down.
TGAACCAAGGGCGGTTTTGGGAGCTGCCCCTCCTGCTCATGGCTACCGGCGCCGTACTCCTCCTGTTGCTGATGGCGCTGCCCTATGTGGCTCCCATCGTGCTGGGCGTAATTCTATCCGCCATGATGGAACCCATCATCCGTTTTCTGGGCAAACGCCGGAGGGGGCTCCACATCCCCCGGACCCCCGCCACTCTCATCTGTCTGGTGCTGTTTCTAGCGGTGCTGGGTACCGCTCTATTCTATCTCATCTCCGGCCTCATCGGCCAGATCGTCGCCCTGGCCAACAGCTTTCCCACCCTATGGCCCGACCTTTTGGCCCAAGTGCGGGATTCCGTCCAAAGGTTATTTGCCGGCATGGGGATGCAGCCCGACCGGTTTTGGGCCGCCTTTGACTACCTCTCTAGCCAACTAGGCGTTTTATTGGAGGGGGTGGTATCCACAGCTGGCCGGGCGGTGCTAAACTACGCTATGAATCTGCCCAACGCCCTGGTTTTCTTCTTCCTTACCATCCTTTCCGCCTTCTTCATTGCCAAGGATAAACCCCGGTATAAGGCTTTCTTTCGAAACTCCTTGCCCCTGCGGGTAACCCGGGTCTCCAAACGGCTTTACAGTACCACCCTTAAAGCCCTATTGGGATATATCAAGGCTCAGGGAATCCTGATGGTGATCTCCTTTGTGATGTTTCTCCTATCCTTCCATGTGATGGGGTTCTCCTACGCCATCCTGCTGGCGGCCATCATCGCTTTTATGGACGCGCTTCCCGCCATTGGCGCCGGGGTATTTCTCATACCCTGGGGGCTCATCGCCGCCCTCACCGGCAGTTACCCAACCGCCATCGGACTGGGTATCATCTACCTGCTCCAAGCCCTGATGCGCCAGTCCCTGGAGCCGCGGATCGTAGGACAACAGATCGGCATCAATCCCGTCATTACCATGCTGTCCATGTACGTTGGCTTGAAACTCTTTGGCATCTTTGGCCTGGTCTACGCCCCCTTCTTCGTGATCATGCTCAAGAGCGTAGCGACCATCTACCTGGATGGCCAAACCTATCGGGAGAAGGTGGATGGCATTACCCCTCACGATGGATTTTAAAAGATAAACAAAACCCCGGCAGAAGCGCTTCTTCTTGCCGGGATTTTGTTTCGCCCTTTACGGGTTGGGGGTGGGGCTGCTGGGAACGTCGTTTCCCTCCACCGGAGAGGTCCCATTGGTGTAGTCCTCGGGCATTTGCGTGCCCTGGGGGCCTTCGGGTGGATTCACCTTGGTGCCGGGATCCTGGTCCACCGGCCCTCCGTCCGGAATGGCGTCGGGAGGCAGACTAGGAGAGGGCAGCGGCGTTGTTACCGCCGTGGGATTGGGGCTGGTCTGAGGGGTGTCCTCACCGCCACATCCCACCACCAGGGCCGACATCAACAATAGGGTCGCAATGATACAGCACGTTTTTTTCACGATGGCACACCTCGCTTCTAGAATGAGACAGCCTTAGTATCGCCCCTTTTTCCCCGGGTTATGCAACGGCCGGTTCCCATGGGAACCGGCCGTTTTGATTCAATCCTTTATACGTTGGCGCCGCAGCATTTTTTGTATTTTTTTCCGCTGCCGCAAGGACAGGGCGCATTGCGGTCGATCTTGGTGCTAACCGCCCGTTTTTCCTCGTTCCGCTTCCGGACGATGGCCCGGCGCTGCTCCGAGCTCAGGATAGCGTCCCACTCGGGAAGATTATACAGCCAATCGGCCTTAGCCTCCAGCATGTTGTAATAAAGGGCCTCGTAATCCAACTCAAACTTCAGCCGGGAGTTGATCCGGATCTTCTTCATCTCATAGGGGGTCTTGAGACTGCTATTGATTCCATCGATGAAGCCACAGAACATCACGGGCTCAAAATCGTACTCGTCACAAAGCTGGTCGAACCGGCCCTCCAAGGGTTTGGGGTACATCCCAAGAACCACCTTATAAAGGGCTTCCTCCTTATCATAATACTCTCTGCGGAAATAGTCGCTCTGTTCCTCGGTAAGGTTCTCTACAAGGTTTTGCCAATCGTTATAAATCGCCACGGTCGTTCTCCCTTTCTCACATGGTTTCTAAGGTTTCTTTGATGGCCTTGATGAATTCTTGGGTATTCAACACCGTTTTGCCGGGCAGCGTACTGCTGGCTGCCAGGTCTCCCGTCATCCTACCGCTCTCAATGGTAGCAATGGTAGCGCGCTCCAGCTTTTTGGCAAAATCGCAAAGCGCTTGGTTGCCGTCCAATTCTCCCCGCTTGTGTAGCGCCCCGGTCCAGGCAAAGATGGTGGCCACGGCATTGGTGCTGGTGGCCTCCCCCCTAAGGTGCCGGTAGTAATGCCGGGTCACCGTGCCATGAGCCGCTTCAAACTCGTAATTGCCCTCGGGGGACACCAAGACGCTGGTCATCATAGCAAGACTGCCAAAAGCTGTGGCGATCATATCGCTCATCACATCGCCATCATAGTTCTTGCAGGCCCAGATAAACCCACCCTGGCTCCGCATCACTCGGGCGATGGCGTCGTCGATGAGGGTGTACTCATAGCCGATGCCCGCCGCGGCAAACCGATCCTTGTAATCGGCGTCAAAAATGCTTTGGAATATCTCCTTGAACTCCCCGTCGTATACCTTCAGGATGGTGTCCTTGGCGGCGAACCAGAGATCCTGATGGGTGCTGAGGGCATATTCAAAGCAGGACCGGGCAAAGCTCTGGATGCTGGCAACGGTATTATGGGTGGCAAGGGCAATGCCGGGGCCCTGATATTCATGAACTAGGGAAGTGGTGGCGCCATCGGCGGTTTCCATGGTCATGGTCACCTTGCCAGGGCCAGGTACCCGGAACTCCACCCCTTTGTAAATATCACCATAGGCATGGCGGGCTACGGTAATGGGCGCCTTCCAAGAAGGCACCAGGGGCTCGATTCCCTTGACGATGATGGGCGCCCGGAACACGGTGCCGTCCAAGGCCGCCCGGATGGTGGCATTGGGGCTGGGGTACATCCGCTTGAGATGGTACTCCTCCACCCGCTGGGCGTTGGCGGTGATGGTAGCGCATTTTACCCCCACCCCCAGCCGGCGGTTGGCGGCGGCAGCCTCATGGGTCACGGCGTCATCCGTCTCGTCTCGATGGGGCAGGCCCAGGTCGTAATACTCGGTTTTCAGATCCACGTAGGGAAGAAGCAGCTCGTCCTTGATCATCTTCCAGATGATCCGGGTCATCTCATCGCCGTCCATCTCCACGATGGGAGTCGTCATGGGAATCTTGACCATAATAACCTCCTAAGCGCGCAGGCGCATTTCATGCGTAAAGGGCCAACGCCCAATTAATTTATTATATGGCTCTCCCCGGTTTTTTTCAACCGAGGGCTTACAGCATCGTAAGATCGAAGGGCGTCTCCTGGTAGACGTAGTAGTTTAGCCAGTTGTTAAACAGCAAATTCGCATGGCCTCGCCACGTTACCATAGGGCGCTGGGTATCGTCATCGTCGGGGAAATAATGGTAAGGAATCTGGATGGGCAAGCCCTTATCCTTATCCCGTTTATACTCCTTGTAAAGGGTATCCACATCGTACTCCGCATGGCCGGTGATAAATACCTGGCGGCCGTCCCGGCTCTCAATGGCATATACTCCTGCCAAAGGAGATTCCGCCAGAATACGGAGCTCCGGCACCTTCTCGATATCCTCTCGGAGCACCTCGGTATGACGGCTATGGGGCGCGTAGAAAATATCGTCAAAGCCCCGAAGGAGCTGACTTTTGGGCTCCATCACCCGATGGGGAAATACGCCGAAGCACTTTTGGGGAAGATCGTGTTTTGGAATACCGTAGTTAAAGTACAATCCCGCCTGTGCGGCCCAGCAGATATAAAGGGTGGAAAACACGTTCTCGTTGCTCCAGTCCATGATGGTCCGAAGTTCGTCCCAATACTTTACATCTTCAAACTCCAGATGCTCCACCGGGGCGCCGGTGATGATCAGGCCGTCGAAGCGCTGGTGCTTCACCTCGTCAAAGGTACGGTAAAAATCCTTGAGATGGGCGGGAGAGGTGTGCGTTCCAGCATAAGTAGCAGTGGTCAGCAGCACCACCTCCACCTGAAGGGGGCTGTTGCCGATGAGCCGCAGAAGCTGGGTTTCGGTTACCTCTTTTGTGGGCATCAGGTTAACGATGGCAATCCGAAGGGGTCGGATGTCCTGGGTGACGGCGCGCTTCTCCGTCATTACAAAGATATTCTCCTCCGCCAGTACGCGGGCGGCTGGCAGCGCGTCGGGAATTTTAACGGGCATAAAAACCTCCTGGGAAAAACCACCGCCCGCAGGACGGTGGAATCATTGATGAACTCGCGCCAAACTAGGCGCCCATGGGCTTCTCTCGTTAGAAGATGCCCATGGATAGGTAGCGCTCCCCGGAATCCGGCAGCAGCACCACCAGGTTTTTCCCCTGGAACTCCGGCCGGTGGGACAGGGCTACGGCGGCGGATAGGGCGGCGCCACCCGAGATACCGCAGAGCACCGCCTCAGTCTGGGACAGGGCCTTCATGGCGGCCTTGGCGTCGTCGGTCTTGACGGTCAGAATCTCATCCACCAATCGATGGTCGAAGATGGCCGGGCAAAATCCCGCGCCGATCCCCTGTATCCCATGGGGGCCAGACCGGCCCAGGGTGAGATAGGGGGATTCATAGGGCTCCACACCGATGATCTTGGCCTCGCACCCCAAGCGCTTTAGGCCTCGAGCAGTGCCGGTAACGGTACCGCCGGTCCCGATTCCCGCAATGAAGGCATCCAGCTTACCCTCCATCTGCACATGGATCTCGGGAGCGGTGGTCATCTCATGGGCGGCGGCATTGGCAGGATTCTCAAACTGCCCCAACATCACGGCGCCGGGGGTTAAATCCACGATCTCCTGCGCTCGTTTGATGGCTCCCGGCATCCCGGAAGCGCCGGGGGTCAGTTCCAGCTGAGCGCCATAGGCCCGGAGGATGCTCATGCGTTCGGCGCTCATGGTATCCGGCATAGTGAGGATGGTCTTGTAGCCTCGGGCGGTGCCGATCATGGCAAGACCGATGCCGGTATTGCCGCTGGTTGGCTCCACGATGGTTCCACCGGGCTTTAACAGGCCGGTAGCCTCCGCCTGATTGATCATATAGAGGGCGGCGCGGTCTTTGACGCTGCCGCCGGGATTTCTGCTCTCCAGCTTTACAAAGAGGTTGGCTTCCGCCCCCATGGCCTTGGGAAAGGCCAATAGCTGCAGCATGGGCGTGTTGCCGATAAGTCGGTCGATTCTGGTTACCATAGGTTTATCCCTCCTGGGCCGCAGCCAATCCCGCGGCAAGATCCTCCCAAATATCCTCCACATCTTCCAGGCCGATGGACAGCCGGATCATTCCAGGCTCGATGCCCGCCTCCCGAAGCGCCTGCTCGCTCATCTGTCCATGGGTGGTGCTGGCTGGATGGATCACCAAGCTCTTAGCATCCGCCACGTTGGCCAGCAGCGAGAACAGATTTAGGGAATCGATAAACTTTCTGCCGGCGGCAAGCCCTCCCCGGATGGTAAAGGTGAGGATGGCGCCGCACCCCTTTTGAAAATAGGTCTGCGCCCGGTCATAATAGCGGTCTCCCACAAGGCCGGGATAGCTCACATGCTCCACCATGTGATGGGCTGCCAGTCGCTCCGCGATCGTCTGGGCGTTCTGGCAGTGGCGGTCCATCCGAAGGCTTAGGGTCTCGATCCCCTGCAAAATCAAAAAGGCGTTAAACGGGGATAGGCAAGCGCCGGTATCCCGCAAAAGCTGGGTCCGCATCTTGGTGATGTAGGCCAGGGGCATGTTGTCCCCATAGACCACCCCATGATAGGTCTCGTCGGGCTGGGTAAACATGGGGAACTTGCCGTTGGCCCAGTCGAACACGCCCAGGTCCACCACCATGCCGCCCATGCTGGTGCCGTGCCCTCCCAAATATTTTGTGAGGGAATGGACGATGATATCCACTCCCCAGTCCTTTAACTTGGTAAGATACGGGGTCCCAAAGGTATTGTCGCAGATAACGGGGACGCCCTGGGCATGGGCCGCCTTGGCGATTCCCTGGATGTCGGGAATATTGATACCGGGATTGCCCAGGCTTTCAAAATAGACCGCCCGGGTTCTCTCGTTGAATTTTTCCACAAAGGCCGCGGGATCGTCGGGATCCACCAAATGGACTTTGATGCCGTATTGTTTTTCCATCCGGTCAGCAAACAAGGTATGGGTGCCGCCGTAAAGGGTCACAGCCGCCACCACCTCGTCTCCCACTCCGCAGATATTGAGGATGGAATACAGAATGGCGCTCATGCCAGAGGCGGTGGCCAGGGCGCCAGTGCCGCCCTCTAGAGCGGCCACTCGTTTTTCCAGAACATCCACGGTTGGGTTGTCAATACGGCTATAGATATGGCCGGGAGCCACAAGATTGAAGATGTCCGCGGCGTGTTGGGCGCTCTGGTAAACATAGGATGTGGTCTGGTAGATGGGCACGGCGCGGGACCCGGTGGTTGGGTCGGGCTCCTGGCCTCCATGTATCATCAGAGTATCGAATCCGGGGGTTTTCGCCATGGCGCTCCCATCCTTTCTCCAGGGAAGTGTTCCCATGGATTTTGTTTTCTTTTCATTGTACACGAAAATTCATGGTGTGCAAGAAAAAAGCCCCGGTTTTCCAGGGTTTTTTGCGGGTTTCTTCGACAAGCACAGCGAAAGAGGATTCCTCCAGATAAAGGCCGCCGCAGGCGTGGAACATGGGATCGTTCTCCTCCTTATGCCGGATTATCTCCTTCCAGGCAATGTATTCGATAAGAGGGGCATACTATGCAAAAATTCGGTATAGATGGGTATGCGCAACAAACGATTTCCCTTTTTAACGGAACGCCTCTTTCCCTCATCTAATTAAACAATCATGATTTCTTGATGTATTTTTCTCTTCAGTTTTGAAAAGAATAATTGGATAGAAAAAAGAGCCGAAAGGCTCTTTTTTCTTACAAACGAATGGAAATCCCGCGGCTAGCCAAATATTCCTTGACCTCTTTGATCTCCAGCTCTCCGAAGTGAAACAGCGAGGCGGCCAGGGCCGCGTCCGCGCCTCCCTCCGTGAATACCTCATAGAAATCCTCCAGCTTTCCCGCCCCGCCAGAGGCAATGATGGGAATGCTCACCGCTTGGGATGCCGCGCGGTTTAAAGCGAGATCATAGCCCGCTTTGGTGCCGTCTCCATCCATGCTGGTGAGGAGGATTTCCCCCGCCCCCAGCCGAGCGGCCTCACGGATCCATTCAATGGCGTCCAGGCCGGTGTTGATCCGTCCACCGTTGATGTACACATCCCAGCTCTTTCTCTCCTCATTTCGCCGGGCGTCCACCGCCACCACCACGCACTGGCTCCCGAACCGGTCCGCCGCCCGGGCAATGAGCTGGGGCTCACGCACCGCTGGGGAATTGAGGGAGACCTTATCGGCTCCTGCCAAGAGGGTCTCTCGGATGGCCTCGATGGTGCGAATACCGCCCCCCACAGTAAAGGGGATAAACACCTGGCTAGCCACCTGCTCCACCACATCCAGCATGGTCTTTCTCCCGTCGGCGGAGGCCATGATGTCCAGGAACACCAATTCATCGGCGCCGGCGGCATCATAGACTTTCGCCGCCTCTACCGGATCCCCGGCATCGATGATATCCACAAAATTGACCCCTTTGACCACCCTTCCGTCCCGGACGTCCAGACAGGGGATGATTCTCTTTGTCAGCATATGATCTCCCTTCTAGATGGCCGCAAAGTTGCGGAGCATCTGCAGGCCCACTTCTCCGCTTTTCTCAGGATGGAACTGGGTAGCGAAGAGGTTGTCCTTCTGAACGGCGGCGGTAAAGGATACGCCATACTCCGCCGTAGCTCCCTGAAAGCCGGGATCCCCCCCATAGGGCACATAATAGGAATGGACGAAATACACGTAGCTCCCCTGGGAAATCCCCCGGAACAGGGGGCTGTCTCCATGGAAAGCAAGGGCGTTCCAACCCATATGGGGCACCTTCAAGGGCCCGGTAAAGGGTACCACCCGGCCGGGCAGAATCCCCATACCGGGGTGTTCCCCATTTTCCAGGCTGCTTTCATACAAAAGCTGCATCCCCAGACACACGCCCAGCACCGGCTTACCGGCCTTTATGGCCTCCCGCGCGGCATCCTCCATTCCGGATTCCCGAAGCCGCAGCCTGGCGTCGTGAAACGCCCCTACCCCGGGAAGGATCAGATGATCCGCCCGGCGGATGACGGCTAAATCGGAGGAGATTACCGCCTCCTGACCGATGTAGGCAAAGGCTTTTTTTACGCTGTGGAGATTGCCTACCCCATAGTCCAATATCACAACCATGGGCTACTTTTCCCCTCTCTTGATGTCATGGAGCCCCAAAGGCGTAATACCCTTGCCGCTCCGGATGAGATCGATGCAACCCAGCATGACCCGGGCGGTATCCAGGCTGGTGAGACAGGGAATCCCACATTCCACCGCCCGGCGGCGAATCTGGAAACCGTCGCTATGGGGCATCCGCCCGTTGGTAGGCGTGTTGATGATGAGGCCAAAGTTTCCCATGGCAATCTGGGTCAGTAGGGTACCCAGACGGCCCTGGCTCTCGTCCACTTGCTCCACCGGGACCCCTTTTTCCCGAAGCAGCCGGGCAGTACCCGCGGTGGAATAGACCGTAAAGCCCCGGTCGCTGAATCCTCGAGCCACCTCAACCGCCTCGGGTTTATCGCTGTCCTTTACGGTGATGAGCACGCCTCCCTCCTTGGGGATCCGGGTCTTGGAGGAGATCATGGCCTTCAACAGAGCCTCGTCATAGGAGCGAGACAGGCCCAGTACTTCGCCGGTGGACTTCATCTCGGGCCCAAGGGTTACGCCAACATCGGGCAGCTTTTCGCTGCTAAATACCGGCTGCTTAATGGCAAACACATCGGCCTTGGGGTACATCCCGGTGCCAAAGCCCATGTCCGCTACCCGCTCGCCAAAGCTGGCCCGAACCCCCAGCTCCACCATGGGGATACCCGTTACCTTGCTGATATAGGGCACGGTACGGCTGCTCCGAGGGTTCACCTCGATGACATAAAGCTTGCCGTCCATGCGGATAAACTGGATGTTCATAAGGCCGCGAACCCCCAGCTCGTTTGCGATACGGCGAGTGATGTCCACGATCCGGGCTTCCTCGGCGTCGTTGGTATCGGTGGCGGGGTACACGCTGATGCTGTCTCCGCTATGAACGCCAGCCTTTTCGATATGCTCCATAAGACCGGGGATCAGGACGTCCTCCCCGTCGCAGATGGCGTCCACCTCCATCTCCGTACCCCGGATGTATTTATCCACCAGGATGGGATGCTCCTGGGCGTTGCCGATGATGGCCATAAACTCCCGGACGTCCCGATCCTCATAGGCGATCTCCATCCCCTGGCCTCCCAGCACATAGCTGGGCCGCACCAGAACGGGATAGCCCAGCCGATTGGCGGCAGCCACCGCCTCCTCGCTGGTGAAAACGGTGTCCCCCTGGGGCCGGTCGATGGAAAGCGCGTTCATCATCTCATCAAACCGCTCCCGGTCCTCCGCACGATCGATGGCGTCAAACCCCGTACCTAGGATGGGGAATCCGGCTCGCTCCACCGCGCCCGACAGCTTGATGGCGGTCTGGCCGCCAAACTGAGCCACAACTCCCTTGGGCTGCTCCATCTCCAAGACGTTCAGCACATCCTCCCGGGCCAAGGGCTCGAAATACAGCCGGGTAGAGATATCAAAATCCGTGGATACCGTCTCGGGGTTGTTGTTGATGATGACGGTATCATAGCCCATGCGCTCCAGGGAGAAGACGCAATGGACGGAGCAGTAGTCAAACTCAATGCCCTGTCCGATACGGATGGGCCCGGACCCCAGAACGCAGACCCGCTCCCGGCCGTTGTCCTCGTACTCGTTCTCCGCGCCGTAGCAGGAATAGTAGTAGGGGCTCACAGCCGCAAATTCACCGCCGCAGGTATCCACCATCCGATAGGCGGGCAGAACAGAAAGCTCCTTCCGCTTGGCCCGGACCTCGTCCTCGTTCACGTTGTTCCATTGGGCCAGGGCGGCATCGGCTACGCCGTACCGCTTCATCTCCAGCATGGTGTCGTGATCATACATGGAAAGAGGCATATGCTTGGCCCGCTCCTCCAACTCCACCATCCCAGACACATGCCCCAAGAACCACCGGTCGATCTGGGTAGCCTCGAAGACGGCGTCCACGCTCACCCCCCGGCGGAATAGCTCCGCCACCACAAACAGGCGCTGGTGGTCGGCATGGCGCACCATCTCCATAAGCTGATTCTCTCCATACTGGCGCAGGGAGGGCATCTCCAAGGAAAATTGCCCCAATTCCAGACTCCGCACCGCCTTCAACAGGGCAGACTGGAAGTTGCTGCCGATGGACATCACCTCGCCGGTGGCCTTCATCTGAGTGCCGATGCGGGTATCAGCGTGGGGGAACTTATCGAAGGGCCACCGGGGGTATTTCACCACCACATAGTCCAGGGTAGGCTCAAAACAGGCGGTGGTTTCTCCGGTAACACCGTTTACAATCTCATCCAACGTATAGCCGATTGCCACCCGGGTGGCCACCTTGGCGATGGGATATCCAGTGGCCTTGCTGGCCAGAGCTGAGGATCGGGATACCCGGGGGTTTACCTCGATGACATAATAGCGGTTGCTGCCGGGCTCAAGGGCATACTGAACGTTGCATCCGCCCTGGATATTGAGGGCATCCACAATGTTGATGGCCGAGGACCGGAGCATCTGATGCTCGTTATCCGAAAGGGTTTGGGTGGGGGCCACCACGATGGAGTCCCCGGTATGGATGCCTACGGGATCGAAGTTTTCCATGTTGCAGACCGTGATGCAATTCCCCTGGGAATCCCGCATCACCTCGTACTCGATCTCCTTCCAGCCAAAGACGCTCTTTTCGATGAGCACCTGGCCGGTACGGCTGGCCCGCATGCCGGTGGTGGCAATCTGCGCCAGATCCTCTGCGTTAAAGGCGAATCCCCCGCCGGTCCCTCCCAAGGTATAGGCTGGACGAACGATGAGGGGGAATCCCACTTCCCGCGCGTAGGCCATGGCCTCGGGCAGGCTCTCCACCACTGTACTATCGATGATAGGCTCCCCGATGGCGATCATCGCCTCCTTAAAGGCTTCCCGATCCTCGCTCTTTTTGATGCTCTCCACATTGGTACCCAACAGCTTAACGCCGTAGCGATCCAGCACGCCGCTTTCATAGAGCTCCATAGCCAGGTTAAGGCCGGTCTGTCCTCCCAGGGTAGCCAGAAGGGAATCCGGCCGTTCCCGGTCGATGATCTTTTCGATGGAATCCACGGTAAGAGGTTCCAGGTACACCCGGTCCGCAATGTCCTGATCCGTCATGATGGTGGCGGGGTTGCTGTTCACCAACACCACCGTAAGGCCTTCCTCCCGGAGTACCCGGCAAGCCTGGGTGCCGGCGTAATCGAACTCCGCCGCCTGGCCGATGACGATGGGCCCCGACCCAATGACCAATACTTTATGAATATCCTGACGCTTCGGCATGGCTATTTCCTCCTCTCGATCATGGACAAAAACTCCTGGAACAGATAACGGCTATCCCGAGGGCCAGGAGCAGCCTCCGGATGAAACTGTACCGAGAAGCCGTTTTCATATCGTAGTCCTTCCACGGTGCCGTCGTTGACGCTGGTAAAATAGAGTTCCGCCCCCTCCGGTAGCTTCTTTCCATCTACCGCGTAGCCGTGGTTTTGACTGGTGATATAGATCCGTCCGGTGGTCATATCCTTTACAGGGTGGTTGGCGCCCCGATGGCCAAAGGCCATCTTGTAGGTGTCCCCTCCATGGCTTAAAGCCATGAGCTGGTGCCCCAGACAAATGCCCATGGTGGGCTTTTTCGCCATGAGCTCCCGGATGGTGCTGTAAGCGTAGTCGTTATCCTTGGGGTCCCCCGGACCGTTGGTAATTACCACTCCATCGCAGCCCGCCTTTAGAATAGCGTAGGCCGGCGTCCGGGCGGGATAGATCTTAAGGGATACGCCCAGCGCCATCAGAGCGCGGACGATGCTCTGCTTTGCGCCCATATCCAGCACCGCCACGCAGAAGTCGCCGCCGGGAATGAAGTAGGGAGAGGTACAGGTGGTGGTATCCACCGGATGGGATATTTCATAGCTGCGAATCCGGCTCAACAAATCCTCCGACACCGGACCGCTGGTGATAGCGGCGTTCATCACTCCCGCTTCCCGTATCTTCCGGGTAACGGCCCGGGTATCCACATCGCACAGGCCCGTCATATCGTTCCTCTGAAGAAACTCCTCCAGGGAAATTTCGTTTTTTCGGTCAACGGGAAGGTCGCATAGTTCCTGGATAATGAGGGCATTTGGGTGGCTGTTCATGGACTCATTGGCCATACCGTTTACCCCGTAGTTGCCCACCAAGGGGTAGGTCAGCATCACCATCTGGCCTTTATAGGAGGGATCCGTTACCACCTCCTGATAGCCCGTCATACCGGTGTTAAACACCAGCTCTCCGATCACATCCTGACAGGCGCCGAACATGGTCCCGCTGTACTGGGACCCGTCCGCCAAGCATAAGGTTGCTTTCTTTCTCATCTCTGTCTCTCCTTCCCGGGCAGGCTGAGCCTGCACCCTTGTCGCTATGATATTGGTACTCCTATTTTGTTTTTTCCCCGCAATGGGCAAAAGCGACTTTCCTACCGCGTCCGGCAGGCTGGGCCTGCACCCTTGTTGCTATGATATTGGTACTCCTATTTTATTTTTTCCCCGCAATGGGCAAAAGCAACTTTCCTACCGCGTCCGGCAGGCTGGGCCTATTCCCCTTTGGCATTGGCGCTCTTACCCTCTTTCATCCCCACAATAAGAAAATCACACACACTACTCTAGCAAACTGCATCCACAACCACACGGCGCCGGATCCCTCCGGGCGAAAAAATAGCCCCGCGGGTTTCGGAAACACCAAACCCACAGAGCCACTGACGCGCTATCGCATTTTCCCCTCATATACCGGCCGAAAGGGACCGGATTTTTCCACGGTAACGCACTCTTTTTCCATGATCATCCCATCCGGTAAGGCCATTAGCCCCACACGTTTTTTGTATTTCTAATCATGTATGTTATCACGGAATCAGATGGATTACAACAATTTTTTGGGAAGATACCGTTTCAATCAACCCTCTTCTTCTAAAGGGGTTCCAATTTGCTCCATGATATAGGGCAGCACCTGATCCTGGCTGATCTTCAGCACATGGGCAAACTCCTCGTACAAAATATGTTCTGCCTCCCGAAAAAACTGCTCATCGGCAATATGCAGTTTTTTCCCTTTCTCCGCCAGGGCTTCCCGATGAAGGTACAGGGTTTTAATGAGCCGCACCAGCTCCTCCCGATCCCCTTTTTTTAGAATCTGCTGATAGCGTTCCTTCCGATGGTTTTCGTTCTCAATCCAAATGGATTTCTCATCCGGCATGGTTTGGATCAACTGAAAGATTTCCTCCGGGGAAAGAATACGGCGGATTCGGTCGGTCAGCGTTGTATTCTGCGTGGGTACATATACCGTAGAGCTGCTGCCATAGAGAGGCTTTAGCACATAGTATTCCACCTCTTTTCCATGGAAGTTCCGCTTCTCAATATCCGCTATTTTGCAGACCCCTTCTCCACCATACAGCACCACGTCGTTTACCGCATACACTACCTTCACCTCTTTTGATTCCACCGGCAAAACGGCACCGTGGAAAAAAAGCGCAGTTCGCAACTGGACTTACGTTCCATACTGCAAACTGCACGTTGTTGTATTTAGTATAGCAGATTTTTCACAAAAATGATAGGATGCGCCCCCATACCTTTTCCAGTTGTTCCCTTTATCCCTTTATATGGATATAATGAAGAAAAAGCGAGGTGTTCCCATGCCCTATCCTTTGGATCTTCACATGCACAGCCAGTACAGCGACGATGGAGAATTCTCCCCCGCCCAACTGGCGGAACAATGCCAAGCGGCAGGCATCACCCTAATGGCCGTCACCGATCATAACAGCACTCGGGCCGTGGATGAGACTCAAGAGGCTGCCCAAACGCTGGGCATTCAGTGTATCAGCGGAGTAGAACTGGACTGTCGATTCCAGGGCGTTGATCTTCACCTGCTGGGATATGGGATCCGGCATGGAGCTGACATCTTTCGCGTCTTAGAGGAACACATCCTTTCCCAAGAAAGAACGTCGTCGGAACAGAAGCTAGCCCTTACCAATGCCCTTGGATTTCATCTCTCCCATCAGGATCTAATTCCCTATGGCGGCCAGGATGGTCTTTACAGCGGAGAGCTCATCGCCGAAGCCCTGCTCCATGATCCCCGGTATCAGGGGCACCCGCTGCTAGCCCCCTATCGTCCAGGGGGGCCGCGGAGCGATAATCCCTACGTGAACTTTTACTGGGATTACTACGCCCAGGGAAAGCCCTGCTACATCGAAATTGATTTCCCTTCCCTTGCCGATGCGGCACGGGTCATCAAGGAAACCGGTGGGATCCCGGTACTGGCACATCCAGGCAACAACCTTAGGGAACGGTATGAGCTGTTTGACAGCATAATCGCGGCGGGCGTTGAGGGAGTGGAGGCCTTTTCTAGCTATCACGATGCAGCCACCGCCCGTCACTTCCTGGGTGCGGGACGCCGCCATGGGCTACTCATCACCTGCGGCAGTGATTACCATGGCAAGACCAAGCCCAGCGTCCACCTGGGCGAGATGGGCTGCACCTTGTCCCCTATTGAGATGGAAGAGGGATTGCGTCGGTTCGGGTTGATATAAGAGAATATATAAAAAGCACCCTTGCATGATTTCTCAATCCAAGGGTGCTTTTTATTGAGTATGATTTCGTTTACTCCCACTCCTCATTGGCATCCTCTTTTCGTGGTAATGTCTTCAAATTGGAAATTGCTAAACAAATCTATTAGTTCATATGCGGCCATCTGTACAAGATTCATCATATTTTAGCAAGGTCACCGTAGTTTTAAATATATGGAATGAGCCGGTGTATTCAGGAAATTCATGCATAAATCGTTCCTTGTAAGTATGCGACGGTAAGTAAACAGTTTTGATATCATGAATCGAAAAAGATATATTCTTCAAACTTCTCCATTCTCTTTCCATGTAATAATTGTCTGGATGATCATCTGGCAAAGTAGCATCATACAGTTTGACATAAGCCATTTGATGTGCAATCCCTTGCAAAATACTAAAAATCATTGGATGGTATTTTCCATCAAAAAAGTTCCTTCGTATTTCTCCATCAAATAGATTTAAGGCTTTACCCAATTCCGTAGCCTTTAATAAAGCTTCCTGTTGAGATAAATTAATTCCTATGTACCCAATCTCCATAAGTGGCAGGAGATGAACCGCAGTTTGCAATAGATATGGGAAATATTGTTCAGGGTTTCTTGGTGTATACGACCGCCCTTTGTCTGAGCTATCTCCACGTTCAACAACAGGGTAGTTCTTTGGTACATACATCACAGGGTGGGCACCTTGCTCAGCAATGAGTGTTTTTTCAAATCCCATACCGAATTTGCTATACTTATTCGTATGAATGGCAAGCGATTCGTCTGGTATGTCGCAGAAACACACGCAATCGCATTTACCAAACACTTCACCTACATGTTCACATTGATAGCCACAATTAAAAAGGCTTTCTGGATTATCTGGTTCAGTAAGATTTGCAATTAACCGACCGCCTTTAATTATTGTGACAAGCAATTCGAAGCGATCATCATCCGTTTTTCTCGAACGCCCAACAAAATGACACAGCAAATTCGAAACATAATTATCAGTCATGACCTGAGAGAGTTCCTGCTCGTCTAAATAGATGTGATAATCTTTCTGTTTCATCTGTCGTACCTCCTGACTATCTTCAATATAAGGAAACACTCTAAAATTTGCAAAGGTGCGCTCAAATAAAAATAGGATTCCAACCGTAATGGGTGAAATCCTATCAGGCTTTATTTAGTTTACCACAAAGCCGCCTGCAACTACTTCATCTGTTGCAAAATGCTTTTTGTTCATAGCGTGTTGCAAAAACAGTTTTGGAGTTTTGGTGAAGTTCGCAAACCCGCATAAATACTGGGTTTTTCGGCACATCATAGCCCGTGTGGTCTACTCCCATTCGCTCCCTAAAACCGTAACTTAAACGATTTTGTATATGTCATTTAGCACAGGTTATCGGGATTATTCAGATTATTCAAGAATTACGGTGTATCATAATTTCTGTTGTCATTTTGTTGTCACATGTTCTTTTTTACCTATAGGAGTACCTGTAGTGTTTGATGTAGTAATATGCTTTTGATTTTCACTAAAAAAGGCACACTGCCAATCCATATAATTGCATAGACTTTCCCAAGTAACGTTTGCTTCAGAAAGTGATGATGGATATATGCAAATAGTCATATTTCTTGAAACAAACTCATCTTGCGATTTTGACGCAAAGGAAAAGAGGGTCTCGTGAACAACATTTTCAAATGTTCCGTCTTTTAATCCAGCCCTACCTGTGCCTATCACTGGTATTGTAATAGGTTCAGTATGTCCTTCTTTTGAAAGGAAATCCCAAAAGCCAACTAGTGCTTTCGTTATACTTTGCATAGTTACATCTTCGGGTTTACCATTTTTACTAACATCCGCTACCGCAAGGAAATAAAAATGCTGTCCTTTTATTGTAACTTTTGCTACGGTTCCAATATCATAACGCTTGCAATTAGTTTTGTTTCTATCATCTAATACTTTGTATTGATTAGGAAAGTATTCATCAAGAGACCTTTTGATTGCTGCATCCAATTCAGAAAAATCCGTACCATAATACTTTTTCTGGAATTGCCCTTGTATGCTTTTTATACTAATAAAATCTCTATCCATTGCAGTATCAAATGTTGTATTAGTTGGAATAACAATCGCAGAGTCTTTTAATGCAAATAAATTAGCTATTCGAAGCGACATAATTATATCTTTAGTACCTAAGTAATCTGAATGTACTAATGGCTTTTTATGTAACAAAACGGCGATTAAGATAATAAATAATATAAAAAACCAAAAAGAATTTCTAAAAACATCAAGTAGAACTGTTGTTTTCAATGTAGCTTGTTCAATTTCGCATAGAGAGTAATATCCACCTAATAATGCCAATATTTTTGAGATAAACTCAATTGGCTGTTTTTTTATTGGTATTACAATACTGTTAAGTGCTTTAAATACCAAGTTCTTTATAAACATCGTCATTATAGTAATATGCTCCTGTTTTGCCTTCTTTATGATATTGTTCAAATATAGATGGCCAATTCTCTAAGGCATATTGTAATATTTTTGAATTAAAACTAATATGAACAGCAAGAGCATCTCTCATTAAGGCTGGACAACGATCCTGATCCATACTTCGTTTTCCGTTGAGATTGACAACAATACACGGAATTTCTCTTTTAATTGCCTGCTCAATTTCCCATCTTACATATTTATACAAATATTTTGTGTGTTCCCCTACTAAAAGTACAAATACCTTTGTATTTCTAAATCTTTCTTGAAGCCCTGCCTTTATGGATGCCTCACTTTTATCGTAAATATTGTTGATATCATGCGCGTCATAAAAATTAAAGGGTGTATAATCGTTTTGCTTCCAAGCTTTCATTAAGTAATAGTACCGCAAATCATTGTCTGCATCCATAGAGACATATACTTTATTTTTGTACGACATATTTCACTTCTCCTTTTAAGACTAATTAACTAATTTATTCTTAAGTTGACCTTTTGAATTTCTCAAAATATTGTGGTACAAAGACTCAAGGGTATTTTCGCACTTGACCTTTTTCAATTCGCACTCCCATACAATCAATACATTCCAGCCGTGCTTTGATAAACTTTCATAGGTGATTTTATCACGTGCAATATTGTTGTTTATCTTGTTCTCCCAATATTCCGTATTAGACTTCGGCATTACAAAATATCTGCAATTTTGATGTCCGTGCCAAAAGCACCCGTTTACAAAAACAACCGTCTTATATTTCGGAAACACAATATCAGGTTTTCCGGGAAGAGTCTTTACATTCTTCCTGTACCTCAATCCTTTTGAAAACAGGTACTTGCGTACAATTTCCTCTGGCTTAGTTCCTGTGCTTCTGATTTTTGACATATTATAGCTTCGTACTTCTTTTGAATGATTGTCCATAATGCACCGCTTCGATTATTTGAAATCCGAATGCAATATTTGTCTTCCGACTGAGAATATCTCCCTGATGGTCGAATGGTTGTAATTACAGGTGTCATATCGTTTAATCAATTCAATCATATTGCTCACATTCATAGCGCTGCCCTTTATGCCTGTTTCGTTAGTAATCGCCTGCAGCTGTTTGTTTATGTTTGTACCGAAGCCGCCTGCGATATATGAAAAGAAAGCAAGAGGATATGTAAAGGTGCTATCGAAGGAACTGAATGATACAATGACCAAAGCGTTCAAAGACCGTTTGAAAAACGACTGAATCTGAACAAAACAAAAAGAGCTATCTGACTTCTCTAACAGAAATCAGATAGCTCTTTATTCTTGAATAATCTTAAAATGTTGTCATTTTGTTGTCACGAAGCGTTTTCGCAAAGCAGAAACCCAGTATTTATGCGGGTTTACAGCGTTTCGGACATCATTCCCATTCGATGGTGGCCGGGGGTTTGGGGGAGAGGTCGTAGCAGACCCGGTTAACCCCGGGTACCTCCGCCAGAATGCGGTTGGTAATGGCTTGAAGAACCGCCCAATCAAGGGGCTCCACCGTAGCCTCCATTGCGTCGATGGTATTGATGGCTCGGAAAATCACAGGATATTCAAAGCTCCTTGCGCCATCCCGAACGCCGACGGATTTGAAATCCGGCACCACGGTAAAATACTGCCAGACCTTTTGGTCCAAGCCGGCTTTCTGGAACTCCTCCCGCAGGATGGCGTCCGACTCCCGAACCGCTTCCAGCCGGTCCCGGGTAATGGCCCCCAGGCATCGCACTCCCAAACCAGGGCCCGGGAAGGGCTGACGGTATACCATGCTGTCCGGCAGACCCAGCTCCACACCGCAGGCCCGTACCTCATCCTTAAAAAGCTGGCGAAGCGGCTCCACCAGGGTAAACTGCAGGTCATCCGGCAGACCCCCCACATTGTGGTGGGACTTGACCATCTTGGCGGTTTTGGTTCCGCTCTCGATGATATCGGGATAGATGGTGCCCTGGGCCAGGAACTCGATGCCGCTGAGTTTACGGGCTTCCTCCTCAAATACCCGGATGAACTCAGCACCGATGATCTTCCGCTTCTGCTCCGGATCGGCAACCCCGGCAAGTTTATCCAGGAAACGGTCTACCGCGTCCACATAGACAAGGTTTGCCTTCATCTGGTTGCGGAACACCTCCACCACCTGCTCCGGCTCTCCTTTTCGCAGAAGACCATGATTCACATGCACACAGGTAAGCTGATCCCCGATGGCCCGGATCAAAAGAGCTGCTACCACCGAGCTATCCACCCCGCCGGACAGGGCCAGCAGGACCTTCTTATCCCCCACCTGGCGGCGGATCAACTCGATCTGATCGGCGATAAAATTCTTCATGTTCCAGTTGGCCTGGGCATTACAGACATCAAAGACAAAGGGACGCAGGCGATCCAACAGGGCGTCCTCATCCTGCGGCCAGGGAGCCTGGTTTTCCGCGGCGGCAGGATGGTCTACTGCCAACACCGGCAAGCCGCAGGCGTACACGCCGGGCGCAACATCGATGGCCTGTCCATCCACCACCCGATTGGGGCCGCCGTTAAGGATGACGCCCCGCACGTTAGGCAGAGCAGCCAGCTCCTCCGGTGTGATGTCGTGGGGATAGATTTCGCTATATACCCCGAGGCTGCGGATCGCCCGGGCAATGGTGGTATTTTCCGTGCTGCCTAGGTCCAAGATGACGATCATATCCTGTTTCATGGTATTCCCTCACATTTCTATGGTATTTCTAGCGATTCCTGCTGTGTTGGATAGCCGCACCGATGAACTCCCGGAACAGGGGGTGGGGCCGGTCCGGCCGGGACTTGAACTCCGGGTGGAACTGCACCCCTAGGAAGAAGGGATGCCGCTTCAGCTCTATGATCTCGCACAATCCCAGTTGCGGATTGAATCCCACTGCCTGGAAGTCGTCGTCGCTAACTTTCGATACATAGGACGGATTGAACTCGTACCGGTGCCGGTGGCGCTCAGAAATAGCCGTCTCCCCGTAAATGCGAGCCGCCAGGCTATTGGGCGCGATTTCGCAATCATACCGGCCCAGCCGCATGGTGCCGCCGATGCGGGTAACACCGTTCTGCTCCTCCATCAAATCGATAACGGGATCCGGGGTATTTGGGTTCATCTCGGTGGAATGGGCCTTTTCCATGCCCTTGGCAAACCGGGCGTATTCCACCACTGCCATCTGCATTCCAAGACAGATGCCAAAGAAGGGCACCCCGTTCTCGCGGCAATAGCGGATGGCCTGGATCATCCCTTCCACGCCCCGCTCGCCAAAGCCGCCGGGCACCAGGATGCCGTCCATGCCGGAAAGCTTCTCTCCAGCGTTCTCAGCGGTGATCTCCTCCGCCTCGATCCAATGAGCGTTTACCTTGGCCTTGTGGAAGCATCCCGCATGAATAAAGGACTCCGCAATGGAAAAATAGGCGTCTTTCAGTCCAACATATTTGCCCACTACCCCGATGTTGACGGTCTCCTGGGGATGAAGCAGCCGGTCCACCATCTCCTCCCAATGGCTAAGGTCGGGGGGTGGGTTGGGAAGGCCCACATGGCGTAGAACCAGGTTGGCCAATCCCTCACGCTCTAGAATCAGCGGAACCTGATAGATGGTAGGAGCGTCGCTGTTCTCAATAACGCAATCCGGATCAAGATTACACAAAAAGGCGATCTTGTTCTTGATGCCGGGATCCAGAGGACGGTCGCTCCGGCAGATAAGAGCGTCGGGCTGTATGCCCACGGCGCAAAGATCCCGGACGCTGTGCTGGGTGGGCTTGGTCTTCAATTCCCCGGCACTACGCACATAGGGTACCAGGGTCACATGGATATAGAAGCAGTTGTTGCGTCCCACGGTACGCTCCATCTGGCAGATGGCCTCCAAAAACGGCAGGCTCTCGATATCCCCCACCGTTCCCCCAATTTCCACGATAACAAACTGGGTGCCCTGCTTTTTCGCCACATCCAAAATGGCCTCTTGGATGGCCCCCGTCACATGGGGAATCACCTGAAGGGTGCCCCCCATATAGACCCCCTGGCGTTCCCGGTCTATAAGGTCGTTGTAGATCCTGCCGGTGGTAATATTCTGCCCCCGCGCCATAGTGACATCGGCAAAGCGCTCATAGTGGCCTAGATCCAGGTCGGTCTCCAGGCCATCCTCGGTAACGAATACCTCTCCATGCTGAAAAGGATTCATGGTACCGGGATCCACGTTGATATAGGGGTCGAATTTCATCATGGCAACGGTATAGCCTCTGCTCTTCAGCAAACGGCCTAAGGACGCTCCCGTAACCCCCTTGCCCAGGGAGGATACCACGCCTCCCGTGATAAAGATATATTTCGTCTCCAAGCTGTACCTCCCGGGGGCCTTTCCCCCACACATTTTTTCTCTATACCCGCACGCCGCCCATTTGAACCTCCTGCGGTGCCTGGGCCAACAACGGATCTACCACCGCTTTGATAAATTCCTCCACCTGGCTGCCGCTCCGGCCGGTAAATTCCTCGGCCCGCAACATCCCGTTTAGTTCGTCAAGAGTCAAACCAAAGGCCGGGTCTGCGGCAATTCGAATCAGAAGATCACAGGGCTCTCCCATGAGCTTCATAGCCCGGGCAGCGGCATGGGAGTGAACCCGAATCCGCTCGTGAACCTCCTGGCGGTCACCGCCCTTTTTTACCGCCTCCATAAGGATATTTTCGGTGGCCATAAAGGGCAAGTTCTCCTCCACATGGCGCCGGGCCATCTCGGGGTACACCACCATCCCCTGGGCGATATCCGCATAGAGCTCCAGAATGGCGTCGGTGGATAAAAACGCTTCCGAAAGGGCAATCCGACGGTTGGCACTATCGTCCAGCGTCCGCTCCAGCCACTGGGTAGAGGCCGTCATGGCGGTATCCTGGTACAGAGCCAGCACATGGCGGCTCAAGGCGCACATCCGCTCGCTCCGCATGGGATTCCGTTTATAAGCCATGGCGGAGGATCCGATCTGACTCTTGCCGATGGGTTCCTCCACCTCGCCCTCGTGCATCAACAGCCGAAGATCGGTGGCAAACTTGCTGGCACTCTGGGCGATCCCCGACAGCACCGCCAGGATGGAGCTGTCCACCTTTCGGGAGTAGGTTTGACCCGACACCGGATAAGCGGCGGAAAAGCCCATCTTCCGGACAAAACGGCGTTCTAGCTCCCGCACCTTCTCCTCATCCCCGTCAAACAGATCCAAAAAACTGGCCTGTGTGCCGGTGGTACCCTTGTTCCCCAGAAGTTTTAGGCTGGAAAGCAGGTGGTCGAGATCATCGAGATCCAGGGTTAGATCCTGCATCCATAGCGTTGCTCGTTTTCCCACCGTCACCAACTGAGCGGGTTGGAAGTGGGTATAGCCCAGACAGGGGGTGTTCCGATACTCTAAGGCAAAGGCACGAAGCCGCCGCAGCACCTCCAGGAGCTTCCCCTGTAAGAGCCGAAGCGCTTCCCGCATGATGATGAGATCACCATTATCCGTCACAAAGCAGGAGGTAGCTCCCAGATGGATGATCCCCGCGGCCTTGGGCGCAGCCTGGCCATAGACGTACACATGAGCCATAACGTCATGGCGGACTTCCTCCTCCCGTTGGCGGACAGCATCAAAGTCAATATCTGATTGATGTGCCCGAAGCTCATCCACCTGCTCTTGGGTAACGGGAAGCCCCAGTTCCATCTCCGCCTCGGCTAAAGCCGTCCATAATTCCCGCCAGGTCTCCGCTCGTTTCTGGGCTGAGAATAGATACTGCATTTCATCGCTGGCGTACCGCCCCCCCAGGGGGCTCTCATACCGATCCCGCATGGGTTTCTCCTTCCCTAGCAGCCCTTGCGTTTACACTTTTTAAGATCCATGGGATAATTGCCGTCAAAACAGGCGGTACAGAATCCCTTAGGGCCATTGCCGTTCTCATCATATACCGAGCTGGTTAGCATATCCAGATCCAGGTACTCCAAGGAATCGGCGCCCAAAAGCTTTCTGACGCCCTCAACCTTCAGCTTGCTGCCGATGAGCTGCCCCGCGTTTGGAGTGTTGATACCGAAATGGCAGGGATATTTCACCGGCGGGGAACTAATCCTCATGTGGACCTCCTTGGCTCCCGCCTGGCGCAGCGTCTCCACCAATTTGATGGTGGTGGTGCCCCGGACGATGGAATCATCTACCAGCACGATGCGTTTGCCCCGAACCTGCTCCGCAAGAGGGGTCAATTTCAGCCGCACGGTGTTCTCCCGGACGATCTGGCTGGGCTGGATGAAGGTTCTGCCCACATAGGGGTTCTTCAACAGGGCCTGGCCATAGGGAATCCCACTGGCGTCGGCGTAGCCAATGGCAGAGGGCAGAGCGGATTCCGGTACACCGGCTACCATATCAGCCTCCACCGGATGATTTTTGGCCAATAGCTGGCCTGCCCGGTACCGGGCCCCATATACCCCGGCTCCGCACATGGTGCTGTCAGCCCGGGCAAAATAGACGTATTCAAAGACGCACATATGCTCGGCCACCACCTTGCCCTGGACGGAATGCAGGCCGCTTTCATCGATGGTGACGATCTCACCGGGCGCCACGTCCCGAATGAAGACGCCGCCCAGAGCATCGAAGGTACAGGACTCAGAGGCCAGCATATAGCTGTTGCCCACCTTCCCGATGCATAGGGGCCGGATGCCCCAGGGATCCCGGACGCCCACCAACTTCTCCCGGTTCATGATGGTCAGGGCATAGCTGCCATATACCACTTGCATCATCCCTATGATGGCCTGTTCCAGGCCCACCTCCATGCGCCGGGCGATGAGATGCAGCAGAATCTCGCTGTCCACATCGGATTGCAGCAGCACACCCTTATCCCGAAGACTAGCGCTTAAAGCCGGGCCATTGACGATATGGCCGTTATGGCAGATGGCCAGGAATCCATCCTTACTGTGCATCACAATGGGCTGCACCGAGAGCACCGCATGGGCGTCGGCGCTGGTAGCGTACCGCACATGGCCCACGGCAATCTTCTGCTTATCGAACATCTTCAAGGTCTGCGCGTCAAACACATCCCCCACCAAACCCAAGTCCTTGTGATAGCGGACGGTTTTCCCGTCGGTAGAGGCGATGCCAGCGCCATCTTGACCCCGATGCTGCATGGAAAACAGGGCCAAATAGGCCGCTGAGCCCATGGAGATATCCCCGGTATTATAGACGCCATATACGCCGCACTTTTCTCTGAGACCGACCTGTTGCTGACAATAGTTCATCTTGCGTTCCTCCTCATCGTCGCCCGGGGCGCTGCCCCGTCGGAAGCGGTTCCGTTCTCCATGGTATTGATAGGACATTTGAAAAATATATTTTACCCCGGCATACGGGGAATCGTCAATGTTTACCGGGATTCCTCCCGCAAAATTCCATCATAAACCCAAGCGGCAGGACCTTCCATATAGACGGGTTCCCCTTCCCCGGCCCAGGAAAGAAGTAAATCGCCCTTCGTCAAATGGATTCGGGCGGTATTTCCCACCTTTTGGAGCAACCGGGCCGCCACCATAACAGCACAGGCCCCGGTGCCGCAGGCCATGGTCTCCCCTGCGCCCCGCTCATACACCCGCATCGTAAGGCTGCCATCCGGCTCCACCTGCACAAACTCCGTGTTGATCCGATCGGGGAACATGGGATGCCGCTCAAACCCCGGCCCGATGGCCCCAAGATCCAGGGCAGCGATGTCCTCCAAAAAGACGACGCTGTGGGGATTTCCCATATTCACAAGGGTGCCCCGCACCTCCATTCCCGAGGCGGTATAGGGCATGTCCACAAACCGAGGCGCATCGCAGAGAGCGGGAATGCGTGCGCATTCTAAAATCGGTACCCCCATATTGACCCGAACGGAGTACACAACGCCATCCTCCACCCGAAGTTCCAGAGCTTTCCTTCCCCCCTGGGTGTCCACGGTAATGATCTCCTTTTTTACAAGGCCGCTTTCGTAGGCCAGCTTACCCAGACACCGGGTTGCGTTGCCGCACATCTTGGCCTCGCTGCCGTCGCTGTTATAGATCCGCATATAGAGATCCGCCTCTCGGCCAAGGCCATAGACGATGATCCCATCGGCGCCGATGCCGGTAAACCGGTCGCAAAGGGGAACCGCCAGCGCCCCATACCGGGGATCATCCCACTCCCCCTGGATCATAATAAAATCATTTCCCAAGCCGTGCATCTTGGCAAATCGCATTCCTTTGCCCCATTTCCATAATTTGCAGGAAAAATTGCAAATTATCCATTTTCGCTCCCATTATACCCTTGGAATTGCAGCATATCAATAGATTTCCTGCAATTTATAGGGCTTTTTTTCGAAAGCCACAGCCCAAAACCAGAAAGGAGGAGCCGCGCTCCTCCTTTGGGTCAATGGGTGATAAGATAGTGGTCCAATTCCCACTGATGAACCTGGGTACGATAATCCTCCCACTCCATCTTTTTGGCAAACAGGTACCGGTCGTAGACATGCTCTCCAAGGGTCTCCCGGATGAGGGGATCCGCCTGGAAGCAGAGGATGGCCTCGTCCAGGCTACCGGGCAGCACATCGATGTGCTTTTCCAAAAGCTCGTTGCGGGGCATCTCATAGATGTTGGAGCCCACGGGCGGAGGCGGGGTCAATCCACGCTTAATGCCATCCAGGCCAGCGGCCAAAGCCAGGGCCAGAGCCAGATAGGGGTTGGCGGAGGGATCGGGATTCCGAAGTTCGCACCGGGTACTGGCTCCTTTGCTGTCAGGAACCCGAATGAGAGGGCTCCGATTCCGTGCGGACCAGGCGATGTACATGGGCGCCTCATAGCCGGGCACCAGCCGCTTGTAGCTGTTGATCAGAGGGTTGGTCACCAGCGCCATGCCCTTAGCATGGGCCATAAGCCCCGCCATAAACTGATAGGCGGTCTGGGACAGGTTCAGCGGATCGTTGGGATCATAGAACACGTTCTTCCCATCCCGGCTCAAGGACATATTGAGGTGCATGCCGTTGCCCGCCGCTCCAAACACCGGCTTGGGCATAAAGGTGGCGTGCATCCCATTGCGGAGGGCCACCGTCTTAACCACCAGCTTGAAGGTGAGGATATTATCGGCTGCGGCAACCGCCTCATCGTACTTGAAGTCAATCTCGTGCTGACCCTTGGCATTCTCGTGATGGCTGGCCTCGATCTCAAAACCCATGCGTTCCAGGGTGATGCAGATATCCTGACGAAGGGTTTCCCCCTTATCGATAGGAGCCAGATCAAAGTAGGCGGCCTGATCGTTGGTCACCATGGTGGGTTTGCCATCCTCATCCAGATTGAAAAGGAAAAACTCGCACTCCGGGCCCACGTTAAAGGTATAGCCCATATCGGCGGCCTCCTGGATGACCTTTTTCAGCACATTCCGGGGACAGCCCATAAAGGGTTCCCGCTTGGTGGTATACACATCGCAGATCATCCGGGCCACGTTGCCATCGCTGCTGGGCCAGGGCAAGAGGCAATAGGTATCCAGATCCGGCCAAAGGTACATATCGGACTCATCGATGCGGACAAATCCCTCGATGGAGGAGCCGTCGAACATCATCTCGTTGTTGAGGGCCTTTTCCAGCTGGGCCGGCGTGATGGCAACATTCTTAAGCGTGCCAAGGATATCGGTGAATTGGAGGCGGATAAACCGTACATTTTGGGTTTTTACCAGCTCCATAATCTCCTCTTTGGTTCGTTTGGCCAAGTTGGTTCCTCCTTCTGCGGGCATTCCCGCTGTTGATTGATGGCAGCTTTACCCGTTTAGGATAAGGCAAGCGGGCCATTTTCGCAATGAAAAAATGGGGTTTTTCTATCCTTATTATATATGGATAGCATTCTATCAACTTTACTACCGGTTTGGCAACCATTTTTTTAGGCCCTGCCTTCCTGGGAATATGTATGGTATAATGAGCAAAAATCCATCCGACGGAGGTATCCCCATGGTCAACCGGGTATATGTGGAAAAGCGTCCTGGATTCGATATAGAAGCCCAGGGTCTTTTGGCCGATCTTTTAAAATATCTGTCTCTGCCCCATCTCACGGGGCTGCGGCTCTTTAACCGCTATGATGTGGAAGGGCTCAGCCAGGAGGAATTCACCAAAGCCAAGGGGACCATCTTTTCGGAGCCCAATGCCGATGATGTCTATGACGAAGCGCTTCCCGCCATGGAGGGCGCTACCGTTTTTTGCGTAGAATATCTGCCCGGGCAGTTCGATCAGCGGGCGGACTCCGCCGCCCAGTGCATACAGCTTTTAACCGCGGGAGAAATGCCCACCGTCCGTAGCGCCCGGGTATACGCCCTTTTGGGGGAGATCACCCCGGAGGAGCTGGAAGCGGTGCAGCGCTACTGTGTCAACCCGGTGGAAAGCCGTCTCGCCTCCATGGACAAGCCCAATTCCCTGGCCCTCGTCACCGAAGCACCCCAGTCCGTGGCGGTATTGGATGGATTCACCGCCATGGATGAAACGGCGCTTTTCGCCCTGCACCAATCCCTGGGACTGGCCATGAGCCTCGCCGATCTATGCTTTTGCCAGGCGTATTTCCGGGACCAGGAACATCGGGATCCTACCATCACCGAAATCAGAGTCATTGACACCTATTGGTCGGATCATTGCCGCCACACCACCTTTTTAACCCGGCTGGATGATCTTACCGTCACAGGAGGCACCGCCAAGGAGGCGGTAGAGTCCGCCCTAAAGCAATATCTTTCTCTTAGGAAAAAGGTCTATGGAGATCGGGAAAAGGATATCTGCCTCATGGATATGGCCACCATTGGCGCCAAGGCCATCAGACAAGCCGGCGGCCTCCAGGATTTGGATGAATCCGAGGAGATCAACGCCTGCTCCATCCGGATTACCGCTGTGGTGAACGGACGGGAAGAACCCTGGCTGGTTCAGTTTAAAAACGAGACCCACAACCACCCCACCGAGATCGAACCCTTCGGCGGCGCCGCCACCTGTCTGGGCGGAGCCATCCGGGACCCCCTCTCCGGTCGGGCCTATGTCTATCAGGCTATGCGGGTCACCGGCAGCGCCGATCCCCTAACCCCCTTTGAAAACACCCTTGCCGGCAAGCTGCCCCAGCGGCAGATCACCACCAAGGCCGCACAGGGCTACTCCAGCTACGGCAACCAGATCGGTATCGCTACCGGCCAGGTAACGGAGCTATATCATCCCGACTACGTAGCCAAGCGCTTTGAGGTAGGGGCCGTGGTGGGAGCCTGCCCCGCGGAAAACGTGATTCGAGAAACCCCGGAAAAGGGTGACGTCATCATCCTGCTGGGCGGCCGCACCGGCCGGGACGGCATTGGCGGCGCCACCGGCAGCAGCAAGGAGCATACCGAAAACAGCATCGAGACCTGCGGCGCCGAGGTACAAAAGGGCAACCCCCCAACCGAGCGGAAACTGCAGCGCCTGTTCCGGGATGGAGCTGTCAGCTCCATGATCAAACGCTGTAACGATTTTGGCGCGGGTGGGGTATCGGTAGCCATCGGCGAGCTGGCCCCCAGCCTTCACATCGACCTGGATCAGGTAAAAAAGAAATACGATGGTTTGGACGGCACCGAGCTCGCCATCTCCGAATCCCAGGAGCGGATGGCCGTAGTGGTAGCGGAGACCAACGCTCCCGCCTTTATGGCCGCCGCGGAACGGGAAAATCTGGAGGCCGCTGTGGTCGCCCGGGTGGAGGAGGATGGCTATCTTACCATGGTTTGGCGTGGAGAAACCATTGTGCGCCTGTCTCGGGCGTTCCTGGACACCAACGGCGTAACCCAGTCGGCCAAGGCCACCATCACCGCTCCCGACCTAGCCGACGATTACCGGAAGGCCATTCCCGCCGTCCTAGCTGGGCGGTCCCGTCAGGAGGCCTTCCTGCAAAACATGGCCCGACTGGAGGTCTGCGGCCAACACGGCCTGGTGGAGCGGTTTGATTCCACCATTGGAGCGGGCACGGTGCTGATGCCCTTCGGCGGCAAAACTCAGCTTACTCCCGAGGAAGCCATGGTGGCTAAGCTCCCCATTCTTGCTGGAGAAACGGATACCGCCACCGCTATGGCCTATGGATTCCTCCCAGCCCATGTAAAGCAATCCCCCTTCTATGGCGCGCTTTACGCCGTGGTAGAATCCATGAGCAAGCTCTGCGCCGTAGGAGCAGACGCCCTCACCGCTCGGTTGAGCCTCCAGGAGTATTTTGAGCGTCTGCGCCAGGATCCCCTCCGCTGGGGCAAGCCCGCAGGAGCCCTTTTAGGTGCGCTTACGGCCCAGATGGGATTGGGGGTTCCCGCCATCGGAGGCAAAGACAGTATGTCCGGCTCCTTTGAAGACCTGGACGTCCCCCCCAGCCTGGTCTCCTTTGCCATCGCCACCACCACTGCGTCCGGTACCGTCAGCGCCAGCTTCAAGGAAGCAGGACACCGGGTCATTCGGGCGGCTGTTCCGGTGGATGACTACAACATTCCTCAGTGGGAAGAGCTGAAAGACCTGTACCGGGGCGTTCACAGCCTGGCGGAAAAAGGACAGGTTCTGGCGGCCTCGGTGGTACGGGAGGGCGGCGCCGCTGCCGCCATCGGCCGTATGGCCCTGGGCAATGGCGTCGGCTTTTCCGCCGATGCGCTGCTATCCCCCGGAGAACTATACGCTCCTGCCTCCGGCGATCTAATCCTTGAAGTGGCGGATGGCTGCGAGATCCCCTTCTCCTACATTCCATTGGGCAGCACCATCTTGGAAGCGGAGATTCAGCTCAACGGGGTCTCCATCCCTCTAACCCAGGTGGAAGCGGCCTACCGGGGTACTCTGGAGCCGGTATTCCCCACCAAGACCCCCGCTGCTCCCCTCTTTATGTCTGGAGAACTATATCGCGGCAAACCCGCTATCAGTAAACGGAAATTTGCCGCGCCCCGGGTGGTAATCCCCGCCTTCCCCGGCACCAACTGCGAGGTGGACTCCGCTCGGGTGTTCCAAGAGGCGGGTGCCATACCTCAAATTGTCGTTATGAACAACCTTACAAGCCAGGGCATCCTCAGCAGCATTCAGGAGCTGAAGGCCGCTTTGGATCAATCCCAGATCCTCATGCTGCCCGGCGGTTTCTCGGGGGGTGATGAGCCCGACGGCTCCGGCAAATTCATCGCCACCACCCTTCGGA